>NZ_SCMO01000001.1:0-1101687 GCF_005503735.1 Pseudomonas sp. 2FE
GCGTTTATGCATGTGCTGGCCGATGCCCTGACTTCCGTCGCGGCGATTGTCGCACTGCTCGGCGGCAAGCTGTTGGGTTGGAGCTGGCTGGATCCGATGATGGGCCTGGTCGGGGCGCTGATCATCGGGGTCTGGGCCAAAGGCCTGCTGCTCGAAACCGGCAAGGTGCTGCTCGACCGGGAAATGGACAGCCCCCTAGTCGAGCGTGTGCGCAGCGCCTTGGCGCGGGAAGCGGACACCGAAGTGGCCGATCTGCACCTGTGGCGAGTCGGTCAGGGGCAATACGCCTGTATCTTGAGTCTGGTGACCCATGGCGACACCTCGGCAGATCGCTATAAGGCGCGCCTGGCGGGCTTTACCGAGCTGGTGCATGTGACCGTGGAGGTGAATCGTTGCCGCGCGGAGGAGCCTGCTGCGAGGCGGTAGGACTTCTGACTTTAACCAGCTACCCGGGTGGCGCCAAGCGCTTTTCGTCGTGCCGACAAATAAACCCTGAAAACGCAAAAATTACTTTTTCCTGTCACGTTTTTTGGAGTATCTAAAAGACAGACCGTCGAACCCTGCAACACAGGTGGCGGCCATTGGCCCATACCTCGTTTGCAGCTTCTCGCGCCGCGGCCCGAGAAGCCGGCGGCCTCTCCGCGGCGGAGCGCCGTTCTGGCATTCCGTCGCTTGGCTCCTATAAGAAGGTGACCGAGTATGGATGACCACGGACGCTCCAGCCCTACCGCTCCAACCCTCTACGCCCTCGATACGAACGTCCTGATCCACGATCCCAACGCGTTGCTCAACTTTCAGGAACACCACGTTGCCATCCCGATGACCGTATTGGAGGAACTGGATAAGCTGAAAACCGGCAAGCTGGGAGTCGCCGCCGAGTGCCGTCAGGCCATTCGCCTGATCGATAACATTCTCGGTGAAGCCTCACCGGAACAAGTGGAGCATGGGGTACCCATTCAGCGCGACAAGAGTGGGCCTTGTGGCTTTTTGTCGATCCTCATGAGCCGGCGTGCCGAGCCCATCACCTGGCTCCCGGAAGACCTCAACGACAACAAAATCATCAATCAGCTGGTGGAGCTGAAATCGCGTAAGCCCGGTTTGTCCGTGGTGCTGGTGACCAAGGACATCAACATGCGCCTGAAGGCGCGCGCGTGCGGTATCGAGTCCGAGGACTATCACACCGACCAGCTGGTCGACGATATCTCGCTGTTGCCGCGTGGCTATCACACGCTTAACGGCTCGTTCTGGGACCGCGTGAGCAAGGTGGAAACCCGTCAGGATCATGGTCGCACCTGGCACCGTGTGCAGCTCACCGACAACCTGCCGGCGGTGCATATCAACGAGTTCATCGTCGATGAGCAGGGCTTTGTCGGCTGGATCAAGGGTATCAAGGCCGACGAACTGCTGATCCTCGATCTGCATCAGGAGCCGCTGCTGCACCAAGAGGCGTGGGGGCTGCGTCCGCGGGATGTATACCAGAGCCTGGCGCTGTTCGCTTTGCTCGATCCGGACATCCACCTGGTCAACCTGTCCGGCGCTGCCGGTTCGGGTAAAACCATTCTGGCGCTGGCCGCGGCGATCGAGCAGACCATGGTCAGCAAGCGCTACCGGCGCATCATCGCCACCCGCAGCGTGCAGGGGCTGGATCAGGAGATCGGCTTTCTGCCGGGCACCGAGGCGGAGAAGATGGAACCCTGGCTCGGCGCCATCACCGATAACCTGGAAGCCCTGCACATGGATGATGAAAGCACCCATGGCAGCGTCGATTACATCCTCAGCAAGGTGCCGTTGCAGTTCAAATCGCTGAACTACATCCGGGGTCGCAGTTTCCAACAGAGCCTGATCCTGATCGACGAGTGCCAGAACCTCACTCCACACCAGATGAAAACCATCATCACCCGCGCCGGGACCGGCTCTAAGGTGGTTTGTCTGGGCAACCTGGCGCAGATCGATACGCCTTATCTGTCGGCGCCCAGTTCAGGCCTGACCTACCTCACCGAACGCTTCAAGGACTTCCCCCACGGCGTGCACATCACCCTGCAAGGGGTGCCGCGCTCGGTGCTGGCGGAGTACGCCGAAGCCAATATGTAAATCTGTCGATTGCCGGGCGGTTAGGCGCCGCCCGCCCCCTTCTCGTCAATTGGCCGTTATTCAGGCGTGCCGGAATCTGACCCGCGGGTTTACAATCGCCACTCCTCATCAGGAGTAAGGCAGTGTTAACTCATCTCGACTCCCAAGGCCGCGCCAATATGGTCGACGTCACCGAAAAAGCGGTGACTTCCCGTGAAGCCGTCGCCGAAGCCTGGGTGCGCATGCGCCCGGAAACCCTGCAGCTGATCCAGGACGGCGGCCACCCCAAGGGCGATGTGTTTGCCGTGGCGCGCATCGCCGGCATTCAGGCGGCGAAGAAAACCGCGGATCTGATTCCGCTCTGCCACCCGTTGATGCTGACCAGCGTCAAAGTCGAACTGACGGCAGAAGGCACGGATGCGGTGCGTATCCTCGCCCGTTGCAAGCTGGCCGGACAGACCGGGGTCGAGATGGAGGCGCTGACTGCGGCCAGCGTTGCGGCACTGACCATTTACGACATGTGCAAAGCGGTGGATCGCGGCATGGTCATCGAAAGCGTGCGCCTGCTGGAAAAGCTCGGTGGTAAGAGTGGCGCCTTCAAGGTGGACGAGCCCAAGGCCGAGGAGCAATGATGATTCGCGTGCAGTATTTCGCCCGCTATCGTGAGGCGCTGGGTATAGACGCCGAGCAACTGGGCGGCGACAAGACGTTCGCCAGCCTCGACGCGTTGCGTCAGCACCTGCTGGCCCGCGGCGGCGTCTGGGCGGTGTTGGCCGAGCAGAACCTGATGTGCGCGCGCAATCAGGAGCTGTGCAGTCTCGATGAGCCACTGGCGGATGGCGACGAGGTGGCGTTTTTCCCCACCGTGACTGGAGGCTGAGCATGGCCATTCGGGTGCAGCTCGAAGCGTTCGATCCGGGTGTTGAAGTCAACGCTTTGCACGCAGCTAACGTCGGCGTCGGTGCGGTGGTCAGCTTCGTCGGTTATGTGCGCGACTTTAACGAGGGCCGCGAGGTGGCCGGGATGTTCCTCGAACACTTCCCCGGTATGACCGAAAAAGCCTTGGCCAAGATCGCCAGCGAAGCCGAACAGCGTTGGCCGCTGCTGAAGATTGAAGTGCTGCACCGCATCGGCCGGCTGGAGCCCGGCGAGCCGATCGTCTTTGTCGGCACCGCCAGCGCCCATCGCCAGGCGGCATTCGATGCCTGCGCCTTTATCATGGACTACCTGAAAACCCGCGCTCCGTTCTGGAAGAAGGAAGACACCGCCGACGGCCCGCGCTGGGTCGAGGGACGGTGCAGCGATCAGCAAGCAGCTGAGCGTTGGCAGAAAAACTAGGGAAACAGTCTTATTTCTAGGCCTCCTAGAACTGCTGTCCATTGGCTTCGCTGCCGTTTGACTCACCGCCTCGCAGCGCCGCTCCAGCGTGGCGGCGAGCGGCGCCAGTCTTGGCACTCTGGCGCCTGACCCCACCTCACTGTTTAGCGCTATTGCCCAGGATCCCGCAGCGGAATGCGGGAAGGTTTTGGACTGTTGACGATATGTACTTTTAAGTCCAGTATGGACTCACAAGTACAATACAGTGGCGAGCCATGAACCCTCACCGTCAGTCATCAGCCAATCTGTTTGAGCACCTGCCCACCGCTGGTGCCCTTTCTTCTGCCTTGCAACGTAATACCCAAACCGAACTTAACTGCTAGGCCCGTGCCGGCAGCGAGTAGTCCTATACGTCTACGTACAGCGGGAGTCGCAACCATGAGAAAAATCGCACTACTGGGCAGCATCGCCCTCGGCCTGATGGCCTCCAGCCTGTTCGCCGCCGATAAGCCCTTGCGGCTGGGCATCGAGGCGGCCTATCCACCCTTCGCCTATAAAACGCCGGCGGGGGAGATCGAGGGCTTTGACCATGATATTGGTAATGCGCTGTGCGAGCAGATGCAGGTCAAATGCCAGTGGGTCGAGCAGGAGTTCGATGGCTTGATTCCGTCCCTCAAGGTGCGCAAGGTCGATGCGATTCTGTCGTCGATGAGCATCACCGATGAGCGCCGCAAGTCGGTGGATTTCACCGGCAAGTACTACTACAGCCCGGCGCGCCTGGCGATGAAGGCCGGCACTGAGGTCGATGCCGACTTCCAGAGCCTCAAGGGCAAGCGCATCGCGGTGCAACGCTCGACCACCACCGATCGCTTCGCCACCGAGGTGCTGCAGCCCAAGGGCGTGGTGGTGGTGCGCTACAGCACGCAGAACGAGATCTATCTGGACTTGCTGTCCGGGCGACTGGACGGCGTGTTGGCGGATGCCATCCCGCTGAATGAGGGATTTCTGAAGACCGACAGTGGTAAGGGCTTCGCCTTCGTCGGCCCGGATTTCACCGATCCGCATTACTTCGGTGAAGGCGCCGGTATCGCCGTGCGTAAAGGCGATACCACGCTGCTGAATAAGCTGAACGATGCAATCAAGGCGATCCGCGCCAACGGTAAATATCAGACGATTCAGAGTAAGTACTTCGACTTCGATATCTACGGCAAGTAAGCCTGCAGGAAGAAAATAGCCCCGCATCTGCGGGGCTATTTGTTGGGGGAAGGTGAGTGGCTGCTTTCGACCCTAAGCGGTCAGTTGCAGCCCCCTTCAGCAGCCGTGCTCAAGGGCTCTGCTCGTTATTAAAGGGACCGCACTTACTAGAGTTTCTTCTAACTTAGCGATTCAGGTACCCTTGGGCTCATTTGACAGCCGGGATAAGGGAATTCAGTCAATGCAGACCATGGAGATCAGCGAGGAGGAAGCGCAACGCCTTCTCGCGCAAAGTGAGGGCCACTTCCTCGACTTCAAGGCCAAAGAAATTGCGCCCGCCAAACTGACACGATCGATCTCTGCATTTGCTAACGCAGAAGGCGGTGACATCTACATCGGCATTGCTGAGAGTCAAGCTGGTTTCTCGTGGCGGGGCTTCAATGACGCTGAAGACGCCAATCCGTTCATTCACGTTTTCGAGCAACTGTTCCCCATAGGCGATGACTTCACCTATGAATTCCTTTCTTGTGCTGGACGCGATGGGCTTGTACTGCACGTAGCCGCAAGAAAGACTTCGCGAATTGTGATCGCGAGCGATGGTTTTCCTTATCTCAGAAGAAATGCTCAAAAGATTAAGATCGATACGGAAGAGCTACGGCGCAGACTTGAACTCGACAAAGGGATTTACTCTTTCGAAGGTGAAACAGTCGACGTAGATGTCGAGCTAATTTCCGACTCAGAAATCATTGGGCGTTTTCTCACAGCCAATATTCCTAAGCGAAAGTCCTTGGACTTTCTGCGCATGGAGCTATTAATCCGTCGTGGATTACCGAAGGTTGCAGGCGTCCTCCTTTTCTCCGATTTACCGCAAGCGGCCCTACCAGATAGAAGCAGCGTAAAGCTGGCTAGATACCGAACCTCTGGAGCTGCCCAGCGCGAGGCACTGATTGACGCTGCCGAGACGATTGAGGGGCCACTTTACGACTTGATCCACCGAGCGGTTGAGAAAACCAAGAGAATGGTGGAAGCGCACCAAGTTCAGGGGCGAGATGGCCTTGAGCTTGCTAAATACCCCCATGAAACCCTCCACGAAATCATCACGAACGCAATTATTCACCGCGACTACAGCCGTCCGGATCATGTGCATATCAGAGTCTTCGACAATCGAATTGAAGTAGAGAGCCCTGGGCGCCTAGCAGGTCAGGTCACTATCGATAACATTCTGGATGCTCGGGCCATTCGTAATGGCCAGATCAATCGTCTGATTAATAAATTCCCTGACCCACCTAATAAGGACATGGGAGAAGGATTGAACACCGCTGTTGAAGCAATGCGAAGCGTAAGACTGAAGGATCCAATGTTCCGAGAGCTAGAGACGGCTTTTCTTGTGACCATTCCTCATGAGTCGCTCGCTACGGCTGAGGAAATGATCCTCGAATACCTGGGTGAAAACGACACGATTACTAACAAACAAGCGAGGAAGCTCTACCCCGTTGAAACACAGCACCGGATGAGGGCAATCATTCAGAGGATGGTGCAACAGCAGCTACTTGAACCCGTGGAAGGCACTCAGCGCGGCGGCACCAAGTACCGGAAAAAATAGGAAGATGCTATCCGCCGGTTCATTGAAGTGATTTTTAGAGCCACATGGTGCCTGATACTAAACTCGCCGGTGTATGTGAAGTCGATCTGGTGCTATTCGCGCTGCTGAGCGGCCGCTTCTGGCCGAAATCTGCCATCCAATCCATAGCCCAGCCCGCCAGGCAAACACCTCGTCAGCCTTCGCCCTTGATCTCTTTCAAATGCTTGTAGACCGTGGCACGGCCCATATTCAGGACATTCGCCACGTAGTTGGCGGCACTCTTGCCACGGAACGCACCTTCGCCGTACAGGGCTTCGACCAGTTCGCGCTTGTGCTCGCGGGTGAGCAGGTTGAGGCCGAGTTGACGCTGGCGTAGCCAGTTGTGCAGGAAGGTGTTGATCCGCTCCTGCCAGTCGTCGCGAAACAGTGCGTCCGGCTGCGGGATCAGCTTGCTGGAGGAGAGGAACAGGTCCAGCGCGGCCTTGGCGCTCTCGAACAGGGAGATGTTCAGGTTGATGCAGAGCACGGCCAGCGGAGCGCCCTGGGCATCGCGCAGCACGCTGCTGACCGAGCGAATCTTCTGACCGTCCCAGTTGAGCTTCTCGTAGGGGCCGATATTGCGCTCGCCGCGCTCTTCGCTGAGCAAATCCTCCAGCGCTGCGTCGTCGCCGATTTCGCGCTTGGAGATATTGTTGGCGATGTAGTCCACCCGTTGGCTGCGCAAGTCGTGCAGCACCACCTCGGCATGGGGGTAGAACAAGGTGGCAATGGCGTCGGCAATCGCCCTGAAGTTATCCAGGGCGGGGTCTTGGTGGTGCGCTGGCTTCATGCGGGGCGGGGCTCCAGGTGATTGCGGCAGCCGCGCATCAAGCGCGGTGGATGTTGTTAGTGTGCCGCAAAGCGTTGTGAGCGTCATTGCAAGCGCGCCGGGGAGAGTATGGCCGCGCTCAACCCGAAGCGGCTCAGGTGCTCGGGCAGCGGTTGTTGGCGGATCAGCGCGGCGCAGGCTTCGCCCATCGCCGCGGAGGTTTGGATGCCATAGCCGCCTTGACCCGCCACCCAGAAGAAACCCGGTGCTTGCAGATCGTAGCCGCCGACCAGATCGCCATCGGCGACGAAGGAGCGCAAGCCGGCCCAGGTGCGCGTCGGCCGGCGGATGCTCAGCGTGGTGGCTTCTTCGATCTGGTAGATGCCCATGGCGATATCCAGCTCTTCCGGCTGTACATCATGGGGTTCGACCGGGTCGGCGTTGGCGGGCGAGCCGAGCAGCATGCCGGCGTCCGGTTTGAAATAGAAGGATTCGTCGAGGCTCACCAGGCACGGCCAGGTATGGGTATCCAGACCTTCCGGCGGCGCAAAGATGAACGCCGCGCGGCGTTTGGGTTGCAGTCCCAGGGGCAGCACGCCGGCCAGTTCGGCCAGTTTGTCGGCCCAGCCACCAGCGGCGTTGATCAGCACCGGCGCTCGGTAGGTCTCCTTGCCCGTGCGTACTTCCCAGACCTCGTCTAGGCGCTCGATGCTCGTGACTTCACTGTCGCAGTGGATCTGCCCGTTATTGCGGCGGATTCCGCGCAGGTAGCCCTGATGCAAGGCATCGGTATCGATATCGGCGGCGCTCGGGTCGAGCATGGCGCCGTGCACCTTTTCCCGGCGCAGTACTGGCACGATGGCGCAGGCCTGGTCGGCACTGAGCAATTGCATCTCGGGGACGCTGGTCTTGCCGCTCAGGTATTGGCGCTCCAGCTCCTCTGGATCACCGTTGAAATCCACCACCATCTCGCCGCGGGGGCTGAGGAGCGGGTGTTCGCTGAAGCCTGCCGGCGGCATATCGAAGAAGGCGCGGCTGGCGGCGGTCAGGGCGCGTACCTGCGGGCTGCCATAAGCCACGGTATAGAGTGCGGCGGAGCGGCCGGTGGCGTGATAACCGGGCAGCGACTCCCGTTCGAGGACCAGTACCCGGCCATGCGGGGACAGCCAGAACCCGGTGGAGGCCCCGGCAATACCGGCGCCAATGATGAGGAAATCAACCTGTTGCATCGCAGGGCTCCCTATAGGTTGTGGGTGTGCTTGAGATGGTAGAGCGCATTGGCCAGCGCGATGTCTTCCAGGCCCAGGCCGATGGAGCGGAAGAATACCGAGCGCTGGTAGTCGGGCAGCCGCGCCGTGCCGCTCAGCAGTTCCGGCAAGTCGCCGAGAATGGCGCTGTTGCTCCAGCCATGCTGGCTGCTGGCCAGGAGCATTTCACCGGCAGAGTCTGGGGTGGTGGCGCGGTAGTCGCAGTACACATCCATCTGCGCCAGCGCCTGCGGCGGCACCTCGTGAGCGCGCACGGCATTAGTGCTGATCGAGGTGATCAGCGCCGGTTTGCTCAGCGTGCTCGGGTCCAGTACCGGGCTGGCCGACGAGGTGCAGAGCATGATCACATCGGCGTCTGTGACCGCCTCTGCCAGGCTGGCGCTCAGGTGCAGGCGTGGGTCGAGGCGGCTCAGTTCTGTGTGCGCCGCGGCGCTTTGCAGGGCGAGGCCGGGGGCGTAGAGGTGAATGCTCTGCCAGTCACGCAGGCCCTGCACATAGCGCACATGGGCGCGCGCCACGGGACCGCTGCCGATCACCGCGAGACGTTTGGCCTGCGGTGCAGCCAAGGCGTCGATCGCCACGGCGGTGGTGGCGGCCGTCCGCGCGGTGGTCAGTGCGCCGGCATCGCAGAGCAGTAAGGGCTGACCGCTGTCCATGGACATCAGCAGGGTCCAGGCGGTGACCAGTGCACCCTGTTCGCCCTTGATATAGGGCGAGGTCTTGACCCCGTAGACCCGCTCTGCCGCCAGGACTCCCAGGTAATTGATAAAGTCGCCGGCGGCGTTGGGGAACTCCACCAACTGCTGTGCCGGTTGCACGGCAGTAGCGGCGGCCAGGTCGCGGAACATCTTGCTCATGGCCTGGCGCACGTCGACTCTGGCGAGCAATTGCTCGGCCTCGGCGTGCTGGATCACATAGGGTGTGGCGCTGGACATAGTTCCGCTCCGGGGCTGAAAAACAAACTTATTTGTCCATATTGGACTTTTAAGTATTTTTCGGCAAGCGGACAGGTGGACGCTTGTAAGGGAATGACGCGTCCCTGCAAGGTTAGGGGATAGCTGTCGCGGTATCTGTAGGCTGGAGTAGAGCGAAGCCCAGCCAGGCCTCGCTGGGTTTCGCTAAAAAACGGCTCTACCCAGCCTAGGCTTCGTGGCCCGAACCACGGCCATAAAAAAAGCGGAGCAGGTTGCCCTGCGCCGCTTTCTCCTTAGCGCCACGCTTAGTGCTTGCGCGGCACCGGCTTGAGCAGCTCGGTCGGCGGGGTTTCGCAATTGATCTTGCGCCCCAGCAGCGCTTCGATCGGCGGCAGGGCGTAGGCGTCGTCCTCACCGGCAAAGCTGATCGAGGTGCCGCTGGCGCCGGCGCGACCCGTCCGACCGATGCGGTGCACGTAGTCGTCCGGGGTTTCCGGCAGGGTGAAGTTGATCACGTGGCTGATGCCGTCGACGTGGATACCGCGGCCGGCGACATCGGTGGCGACCATCACGCGGATCTTGCCTTCGCGGAAGTCTTCCAGGGTCTTGATCCGCTTGTGCTGCGGCACATCGCCGGACATCTGCGCGGCGCTGACGCCGTCTTTGACCAGGCGTTCTTCGATGCGCCGTACCTCGTCCTTGCGGTTGGCGAAGACCATCACCCGCTCCCAGTCGTTCTGGGCGATCAGGTTATACAGCAGCTTGTACTTGTCGCTGCCCGCCACCGCGTAGACATGCTGCTCAACGGTATCGCTGGCGACGTTTTCCGGTTCGATCTCGACTATGGCCGGGTTAGTGGTCCACTGCTTCGCCAGGTGCATCACGTCCTCGGTGAAGGTCGCGGAGAACAGCAGGGTCTGGCGCTCACCCTTGTGCGGGGTCTGGCGGATGATCTGCCGTACCTGCGGGATAAAGCCCATGTCGAGCATGCGGTCGGCTTCGTCCAGCACCATTACTTCGACCATGTCCAGATGCACTTCGCCGCGCTGGTTGAAGTCCAGCAGGCGGCCGGGAGTGGCGACCAGGATGTCGCAGTGCTTGGCCTCCAGCTGTTTGAGCTGCTTGTCGAAGTCCATGCCGCCGACGAAGGTCATCACGTTGAGACCGGTGTACTTGGTCAGCAAGGCCGCGTCCTTGGCGATCTGCACCACCAGCTCGCGGGTTGGCGCGATGATCAGCGCGCGCGGTTCGCCCATGTAGCGCTCTTTTGGCGGTGGGGTTTGCAGCAGTTGGGTGATGATCGAGATCAGGAAGGCCGCGGTTTTTCCGGTGCCGGTCTGCGCCCGGCCGATGGCGTCCAGGCCTTGCAGGGTGAAGCCCAGAACGCCCGCCTGGATCGGCGTGCAATAAGGGAAACCGAGGTCGTGGATGGCGTGCATCAGCTCTGGCGCGAGCTGGAAGTCATGGAAGCGGGTCTTGCCGGCTTGCGGCTCGACGACGAAGTCCTCCAGCTTCCAGGTGCTGACCGGTGCTTTCGCGGGGCGTGCGCGGCGCGGCTTCTCGGTTTTCGGACTGTCGCTCTTGGCCGTGGTGCTGCGTGGCTGGCGGTCGGTTTGGGCGGCTTGCGGCTCGCGGGCGGTTTGCGCAGGCTTAGGTTGACGCTGGTGGGCGGCACCCTCGGCGGCGGTAGTGGCGGCGGAAGAGGTTGCAACGGGGCCAGACGCGGGCAGTTCGCCCTCGCCTTTGCCAAACATTTTCTTGAGTGCTTTGAGCACGGGAATCTCTTCAATTGATTAAGGAATGAACGCTCGCCAGTGTAAAGCAAGAAACCGGTGTGGCGAAATGTTGCGGCTGCTTGCGTGCCAGAAGCCCTTAAGCTCCGGCGCTGCTCAGCCTTGCGGCAGGCTTTGCAGGAGCAAGCGTTGCACGTTGCCGCCCATGATCGCGGCGATATCCGTGCGGCTGAAGCCCGCCTGCAGCAGAGCTTCGGTCAGTTGGGCCAGGCCCGTGGCATCGAAGGGCGCGTGGATGGTGCCATTGAAGTCAGAGCCCAGGGCCACATGCTCGATGCCGACTTTATCGACCGTGTAACGAATCGCTTTGACGATAGCGGCGACTGAGGTGGCGCACACCGCGGTGTCCCAGTAGCCGATGCCGATCACCCCACCGGTGGCCGCAATGCGCTGGAGGTGTTCGTCGCTGAGGTTGCGTGTGCCTGGGCAGGTGCCTTCGACGCCGGTGTGGGAGACCAGTACTGGGCGTGTGGCGATGGCCAGCACGTCGTCGATCAGTGGTCGCGAGGCGTGGGCCAGGTCGACTAGCATGCCTTTCTCTTCCAGGCGGGCAATCACGCGGCGACCAAAGGGCGTCAGCCCAGCCTTTTCCAGGCCGTGGGCGGAGCCACCGACTTCGTTGTCGAAGAAGTGGGTGAGCCCGGCGATGCGAAAGTCCGCGTCATACAGGCGGTCGACGTTCGCCAGCTGGCCCTCCAGCGGGTGCAGGCCTTCGGTGGCGAGAATGGCGGCGAGGCGCTGTGGGTCCTGTTTCCAGGCTTGGATAAAGGCGGCCAGTTCAGCGCGATTTCTCACCAGCACCAGGCGCCCAGCGCTATCGGCAGCGGCCTGATGCAGTTTCTGACTTTGGTAGAGGGCGCGCTCGAGTAGGCTGGTCCAGGTCGCGCGCGGCCAGCGCTGGGCCATGACCAGCAGGGTGATGTTGTCGCTGTCGCTGGCATTTTTCTCGTAATTCAGGCCGCGCGGGGTCTTGGTCACGGTGGAAAACACCTGCAGGCCCACCCGGCCTTCGAGCATCCGCGGCAGGTCCGAGTGGCCGTAATCCACACGCTTGAGCAGGTCGCGTTCCCAGAGCAGCGCATCGTCGTGTAGGTCGGCGATAAACAAGCTGTTGTGCAACTGCTTTGCATCGGCGCTGGCCGGGTAGGGCGCAGGCGTAGCAACGCTATTGAGCTTGCGGTCGAGCAGGTTAGGCAGGCTGAAGAAGATCGCGAGGCCGATGACTGGCAGGGTGATCAGGGCCATCGAGAGTTTGCGCATGGGTAGCATCCGAGCTTGTTGTTATGCCGGGCACTCTAGCAAAGCTACGGGCATAGGAATGAGTTAAAAACGCGACGCAGCATCGATTCGGCGCAGCCACTATAGGCACGTTTTTAGCCGCAGAGGCAGTTGCGACCTTGTTGCTTGGCTTGGTAAAGCGCGCTGTCGGCGCGGGCGATCAGGCTTTGCAGGCTATCTTTGGCGCGCACTTGCGCCAGCCCGATGGACATGGTGACACCGGGCAATACGCCGACTGGGGAGTAGAAGGCGCTGACTTGTTCCAGGCTCCGGCGCAGCCGTTCACCGATGCTGCGGCCTTCCTCTGCGGCAATTTCCGGCAGCAGGATGACGAACTCCTCACCGCCATAGCGGGTCAGGCTGTCCTTCGGCCGTAACTGGTTACGCAGGGTATGCGCGACCAGGCACAAGGCATAGTCACCGGCCAGATGGCCATGCTGGTCGTTGTAGGCTTTGAAGTGGTCGACATCCAGCATCAACAGGCACATCGGTTGGCCGTTGAAGGCGCAGCGAGTGTTCTCGCGCGCAAACACAGGCTCCAACCAGCGGCGGTTGAAGGAGCCGGTGAGGGTGTCGATATTGGCGTTTTGCTCACGGTCGAGGATGATTTGGTTGCCCTGGCGCACGCGCTCGCAGAGCAGCTCCAGCAGGTTCTGCAGCAGTTGCGGCGATTGCGTGAGCAGCTTGAGCAAGGATTCCCGGTGCAGGCGCAGCACGAGGCTCGGCACCGCGGCGACCACATAGGCGCAGGGGCGGTCGTTGTCGATAAAGCTGATTTCGCCGACGCACTCCCCCGCTTCTAGGGTGCTGACCGCCTGGTTATCCAGCGAGCCGAGGTAGACCTGGAGCTGGCCTGCGAGCAGAAGATAGAGGTGCTGATTGCGCTTGAACGGCGAAAGCAGGACTTCATCGGCCTCTAATTTGCAGGCGCGAAATTCCTTGAGGAGCAGTGCGAGGTTACTGGCAGCGACGTTGTGAAACAGTCGCAGTTGCCGTATTTGCTGCAGGTCTGCCTGCCAATGCGCGGTTTTCATCGCAAGGAGGGTGGTTGGCCGGGCTGGCTGCGAGAGGTGGGGGGCATCGCGTACGCTTCCTTTCGTTTGGGCGAACACCTGGCCCGACAGTATTCGAGCCGTGTCAGGCTGACAATCCTCGCGCAAAGTCGGGCCGACCAGTGGTCGCTCAGGCGCTTAGCGGATTTCTGACGAGCGCGGAGCCTACTTGTCTCCCCGCTCCCATTTATGGGGCGGAGCTAGGCCCGGGGGAGAGGGCGGCTCTACCCAGCCTACGGATACCGCGATAGGGAAACGAATCAACCGCTCAGTCCACTAGCTCGCACCTCACCGCAAAGCCGGACAAGCAGCTTTCTATAGCCGCCCGCCGCGCCGTATCCAGCTGTGTGACATGGATCCGGGCCAGTTGCCCATGCCGATCATCGGCGATGACTTCGACCCGGATAGTCGGATCAAGGTGGCGCAGAGACTCCTCGAAGACGCGACGAATGGCATCGAAACGCAGGGCCGGTTTGAAGGTCTTGCCCACCGCGGTGACCGGGATCGCGTCGATGATCCACACCTCTTTCGGGATCGCCGCGCGTTCTGGGATATGCGCGGCGGCATGCTTGCGCAGTTCGGCTTCGCTTGCCGTCACCCCAGGTTTGAGCTGGACGTAGACCACCGGCAACTCGCCGGCCTTCACGTCGGGTTTACCCACGGCGGCGGCCATGGCCACGGCCGGGTGTTTGTGCAGGGCCTCTTCGATCATCTGCGGGTCGATGTTGTGTCCGCCGCGGATGATCAGATCCTTGCTGCGGCCGGTCAGCCAGATGTAACCATCGGCGTCGATACGGCCGAGGTCGCCGGTATTGAACCAGTCGCCGTCGACCCAGATACCTTGGTTCTTGTCGGCTTGCAGGTAGCCGCCGAACACCGTGATGCCGCGCAGGCAGAGGTTGCCGATCTCGTTCTCTGCGGCATCGCGCAGGTACTGGCCCTGCTCGTCGAGTACGGCGATCTTCACTTCGCAATAGGGCATGCGCAGGCCAATCGAGCCGGGCCGTCGCTCGCCCGCCGGGGGGTTGCCGCAACTGCCGCAGGTGCCTTCGGTGAGGCCGTAACCTTCGATGAGTTTGAGCCCGGTTTTACCTTCGAACTGCCGAATCAGCTCCACCGGCATCGGCGCCGCGCCACACAGGGCATAGCGCAGGCTGGACAGATCGTGGCCGGCGCTCGGCACTTGCAAGAGGCCGGCATAGATGGTCGGTACGCCACTGAAGAAGCTCACGCGGTAGCGTTCGATGATCTTCCAGAAGTTCTCGATCAGGCTGCTGTTGCGATAGCCCTGCGGGGTCGCCAGCAGTACTTCGGCGCCGACATAGAAAGGTGCGAGGCCGGTGACCATCACGCCGTTGACGTGGAACAACGGCAGCCCACAGAGGGTAATGTCCTGCTCGTTCAGGTCGATCGCCATGGCGAGGATCATCGCCATCGCCACCTCGTTGCGATGGCTGTGCGGCGCCAGCTTGGGGGTGCCGGTGGTGCCGCCGGTGTGGAAGTAGGAGGCGATGTCGTCGGGCTGAATCACCCGGCCGCTTTCCAGGTGATCGTCCGGGCAGGCGGCGATCAAGTCGTCGAAGTCCAGCACGCCCGTCGGTAACCCGCCGCGCTGGGCTTGCAAGCCACTGCGCTGCGGCTCCGGCAGGTAGTTGGCCAGGTCGACGGTGACAATCGCTTGCAGCTCCGGCAGTTGCTCGCGCAGGCCGGCGACCTTGTCCCACAGATCGGTGCCGGGGAAGGGCGCCAGGGTCACCAGCACCTCGGAATCGGCTGCGCGGATCAGTTCGGCGATGTGCTCGGCATCCAGCAGCGGGTTGATCGCATTGACTATCCCCGCGGCCTCGCCACCCCAGAGGGTGAAGTGCGTGTGGGGCAGGTTCGGCAACAGGAACGACACCGCCTTGCCTGGGCGTACGCCGAGGCGATGGAAGGCGTTGGCGGTCTGGGTGATTTTGCCGAACAACTCGGCGTAGCTCAGCCGGCAGGGCGTCTCTTCATTATTACCCTGTAACAGGAAGGTCAACGCCGTGGCATCTGGGCTGCGTGCCGCACTGCGGCGCAGCAGCTCGTAAGTGCTGGGCGGCATGGCGCGATCTTGGAGGGAGACCTGTTCGATCGACTCGGTATCGCGCAGCGAACCGATAGCGGCAACGGCGGTTTGGCTCATGGTGGTTTTTGCTGGCCTGTTTGTAAGAGCCTATTCCTGATCTGCTGCGCGTCGGCCATGCGGCGTTGAAATCGGGCTCAAAATGCTCATTTACAACTCGTAAACTGCGCTTTTTCGCCCGACTTCGCCTTGCCTGACCTTAGCTCGCGAGATCGTGAACAGACTCTAAAGGTTTCAGCCCAAGCGCGCCGCCAGCCAAGTGCCAATATCGCGCACCTCTTCCGGCAACACCTCGTGGCTCATCGGGTATTCCTGCCAGGTCACTGGCACCCCCTGGGTGACCAGGCAATCATGGGCGGCGCGGCCCATCGCAGGTAGCACCACCTCATCGAAAGTGCCATGCAAACAATAAACCGGCAGTTGTTTTTTTGTATCCGGCAGCTGCAGTTCGGCGCTGAAGGTCGGTGCGTAGCTGGACAGTGCCAGCACCCCGCCCAGCGGCCCCTGCCAGCGCAAAAAGGCGGTATGCAGCACGACTGCGCCGCCCTGGGAGAAACCGGCGAGGAAAATCCGTGCCGGATCGATACCGCTGTCGCGTTGCGCTTCGATCAGGTCGATGACTTTCTGTGCCGAGGCTTCCAACTGCTCGCGGTTGATCGCCCGAGCCGGGCTCATGGCGAGGATGTCGTACCAGCTGGGCATGGCATAGCCACCGTTGATCGTCACCGCTTGGGTCGGTGCTTGCGGCAGCACGAAGCGGGTGCTGAGCAGGCGTTCCTGCAACGCCTCGGCCACCGGCAGAAAGTCATAGCGGTCGGCGCCCAGGCCGTGCAACCAGATGACGCACGCATCGGCGGCGTGTGTGGGCTGAAGTATCAGGGTTTCGTGCATGAGCGACTCCGGTACGGTGCGAGCGCCCTCAGACAGGGCGTGGATTCGCCGAGGGCTTGGCGAATCAGTGAAGAAGTTGTCGCAAGGTTACAAGTTTTGCCCTTGACCTGCCCGAATAGTGCTTTTCAAGAGGCGTTGGTACGGGCTTTGCTAAGTCTTGCGCTGACTGATCGCAAGGCCCAGCGGCGGTAACACTGCGGATTTCTGGGCGCTGCCACAGACAAAACAAGCGATGGGAGATTCCCAACAGATTCGTCAAGCGCTGCAGTTTGGCGCACAAGCGAACGAGATGATCCCTCTCCAGTCCATTCGAACAATGGGCGGGGGTGAGTTTTTGGCCGAGAGGACTATCGCCAGCTAGACTCACTCCTTAGGTCTGCACCCCGGTTGACCCTGCTGCTATCGAGAGGGTTGAGCGTGCCTCATAAGGGTACGGCGGTGGGGCCGAGACTCCAAACACAACAACAGCAACTGGAGGTTTTAATGAAGATGGTGAAATCCACCCTGGCTGTGCTGACCGCTGCAGCGGTGCTCGGCGTCAGCAGCTTCGCTCAGGCGGGCGCAACCCTGGATGCAGTGAAGAAGAAAGGCTTCGTGCAGTGCGGTATTAGCGATGGCTTGCCGGGCTTCTCCTACGCCGACGCCAAGGGCAACTACCTGGGGATCGACGTGGATGTCTGCCGTGCGGTGGCCGCCGCGGTGTTCGGCGATGCCAGCAAGGTCAAGTTCAGCCCACTGACCGCCAAGGAACGCTTCACGGCGTTGCAGTCTGGTGAAGTCGACATCCTCTCGCGTAACAGCACCTGGACCAGCTCGCGTGATGCGGCCATGGGCCTGAGCTTTACCGGTGTGACCTATTACGACGGCCAGGGCTTCCTGGTGAACAAGAAACTGGGCGTCTCCAGTGCCAAGGAACTCGATGGCGCCACCGTCTGCATTCAGGCCGGCACCACCACCGAGCTGAACCTCTCCGACTACTTCCGCGCCAATGGCCTGAAGTACACCCCGATCACCTATGACACCTCCGATGAGAGCGCCAAGTCTGTGGAAGCCGGTCGTTGCGACGTGCTGACCTCGGACCAGTCGCAACTCTATGCGCAGCGTATCAAGCTGGCGTCCCCGAACGACTACGTGGTGTTGCCGGAAGTGATCTCCAAGGAGCCGCTCGGCCCGGCAGTGCGTCAGGGTGATGATGAGTGGTTCAAAATTGTGCGTTGGTCGCTGTTCGCACAGTTGAACGCCGAAGAGCTGGGCATCACCTCGAAGAATGTCGAGGAAATGGCCAAATCCACCAAGAACCCGGACATCGCCCGCTTGCTCGGTACCGAAGGTGAGTTCGGCAAGGATCTGAAACTGCCGAAAGATTGGGCGGTACAGATCGTCAAGCAAGTCGGTAACTACGGTGAGATCTTCGATCGCAACGTCGGTGCCGGCAGCGACCTGAAGATCGAACGTGGCCTTAATGCCCAGTGGAACAAGGGTGGTCTGCAATACGCACCGCCGGTGCGTTGACCTTCTGCAGCAGCACTCCGGTTCTGGAGCGCTGCTGTTGTTCTTGATTCCGTGAACTCTGCGCCCGCTCCTGCGGGCGTGGGGCTTCCAAGAGGGCTGCTATGCAAACTACTACTAATGCCTCGCGTCCTAGAGGTTCGGTCTGGACCGATCCACAGGTGCGCGCGTGGCTATTCCAGATTATTGCCGTTATCGCCGTCGTGGCGTTCGGCTGGTACCTGTTCGACAACACGCAACACAACCTGGACCAACGGGGGATTATTTCCGGCTTCGGTTTCCTGCAGAACAGTGCCGGTTTTGGCATCGCCCAACACCTGATCGACTACACGGAAAGCGATACCTACGGCCGTGTGTTCGTCATCGGTCTGCTCAACACCTTGCTGGTGTCGGTCATCGGCATCGTCTTTGCGACCATTATCGGTTTCATCCTGGGGGTCGCCCGGTTGTCGCCGAACTGGCTGATCAGCAGACTGGCCACCGTCTATATCGAAACCTTCCGCAATATTCCGCCCTTGCTGCAGATCTTCTTCTGGTACTTCGCGGTGATGCTGCCGCTGCCGGGGCCGCGGCAGAGCATCAGCATCGGTGAGACCTTCTTCCTCAGCAACCGCGGGCTCAATATGCCCTCGCCGGGGGCGGCCGAGGGCTTTTGGCCGTTCCTGATCGCCCTGCTGCTGACCCTGGTCGGCATCGTCGTGCTGGTGCGTTGGGCCAAGGCGCGGCGCGAGGCGAGCGGGGCGATTTTCCCCACGCCCTGGGTTGCTCTGGCGATGCTAGTGGTGGTGCCGGGGCTATGCGGGCTGCTGTTTGGCAACCCCTTCACCTGGAGCGTGCCCGAGTTGCAAGGCTTCAACTTCCGCGGCGGCTGGGTGATGATTCCCGAGTTGATGGCGCTGGTCCTGGCGCTGACGGTCTACACCGCGGCCTTTATCGCCGAGAACGTGCGTTCCGGGATTCAGGCGGTCAGCCACGGGCAAACCGAGGCCGCCCGCTCCCTCGGCCTAAGGCCGAGGACCACGCTGCGTCTGGTGATCATCCCGCAGGCCCTGCGCGTGATCATCCCACCACTGACCAGCCAATACCTCAACCTGGCGAAGAACTCCTCGCTGGCCGCCGGTATCGGTTATCCGGATATGGTCTCGCTGTTCGCCGGCACGGTGCTCAACCAGACCGGCCAGGCGATCGAGGCGATCGCCATTACCATGAGCGTGTACCTGGCCATCAGCCTCAGCATTTCAATGTTGATGAACTGGTACAACAAGCGCATTGCGCTGATCGAGCGGTGAGGAAAAGCGCATGACGATTCATACCTTCAAACCGGATCTACCGCCACCGCTCCTGAGTGTCGGCGTGCTCGGCTGGCTGCGTGCCAATCTGTTCTCCAGTTGGTTCAATACCCTGCTGACCCTGTTCGCCATCTACCTGGTCTGGCTGATCATCCCGCCGCTGTTGCAATGGGCGTTTATTCAGGCCGACTGGACTGGCACCAGCCGTGCCGACTGCACCAGCGAGGGCGCCTGCTGGGTGTTCATCAAGGAGCGCTTCAGCCAGTTCATGTATGGCTTCTACCCGTCCGAGCTGCGTTGGCGGGTGGATCTGACAGCTTGGCTGGCGGTCATCGGCGCCGCGCCGCTGTTCATTCCGGCGATGCCGCGCAAAGCTGTCTATGGGCTGGGCTTCCTGGTGGTCTATCCGCTGCTGGCCTACTGGCTGCTGCACGGTGGCTTCTTCGGTCTGAGCACTGTGTCCACCAGCCTATGGGGCGGCTTGATGCTTACCCTGGTGATCGCCGCGGTCGGTATCACCGGGGCCTTGCCGCTGGGCATCTTGCTGGCCCTGGGACGGCGTTCGGACATGCCGGCGATCCGGGTGATCAGCGTCACCTTTATCGAGTTCTGGCGTGGTGTACCCTTGATCACCGTGCTGTTTATGTCCTCGGTGATGCTGCCGCTGTTCCTCCCGGAAGGGCTGAGCTTTGACAAGCTGATGCGCGCACTGATCGGCGTGACCCTGTTCCAGTCGGCCTATATCGCCGAGGTAGTGCGCGGTGGCCTGCAGGCCATCCCCAAGGGCCAGTACGAAGCGGCCGGCGCGCTCGGCCTCGGCTACTGGCGGATGATGGGCCTGGTGATTCTGCCGCAGGCGCTCAAGCTGGTGATCCCCGGCATAGTCAACACCTTCATCGCCCTGTTCAAGGACACCAGTCTGGTGATCATCATCGGTCTGTTCGACCTGCTGAACAGCATCAAGCAAGCTACCACCGACCCCGTCTGGCTGGGTATGGCCACCGAGGGCTATGTGTTCGCCGCCCTGATTTTCTGGATCTTCTGTTTCGGCATGTCCCGCTACTCCATGCACCTGGAACGCAAGCTGGACACCGGCCACAAGCGTTAGCCAAACGCTTAATTAGGAGTTTGTTATGAGTGAAGCAATCAAGCAGTCGGCCAGCGCCGATCAGAGCATGATCCTGATGCAGGGCGTGCATAAGTGGTACGGCCAGTTCAATGTGCTCAAGGACATCAACCTGGATGTGAAGCCGGGCGAGCGCATCGTCATTTGCGGACCTTCGGGGTCGGGCAAGTCCACGGCGATCCGCTGTCTCAACCGCCTGGAGGAACACCAGCAGGGGCGCATCGTGGTGAACGGGGTGGAGCTGACCCGCGACCTCAAGCACATCGAGTCGGTCCGTCGCGAGGTGGGCATGGTGTTCCAGCACTTCAACCTGTTCCCGCACCTCACCGTGCTGCAGAACTGCACCCTGGCGCCGATCTGGGTGCGCAAGATGCCCAAGCGCCAGGCCGAGGAAGCCGCCATGCACTTCCTCGAGCGCGTGCGTATCCCCGAGCAGGCCCTCAAGTACCCGGGACAGCTCTCCGGCGGCCAGCAGCAGCGGGTGGCCATCGCCCGCGCACTGTGCATGAAGCCGAAGATCATGCTGTTCGACGAGCCGACCTCGGCGCTCGACCCGGAGATGGTCAAGGAGGTGCTGGATACCATGGTCAGCCTGGCTGAGGACGGTATGACCATGCTCTGCGTGACCCACGAGATGGGCTTCGCCCGCACCGTGGCGAACCGGGTGATCTTCATGGACAAGGGCGAGATCATCGAGGAGGCGCCGCCGAACGAGTTCTTCAACAACCCGAAGAACGAGAGGACCAAGCTGTTCCTCAGTCAGATCCTGCACTGAGTAACGCTGAGTCGAAAAAGGGAGCCGAACGGCTCCCTTTTTTTGTCCGGCGTAACTGCAGCTCTTTGTAGGAGCTAGCTCTGCTAGCGAAGCTCGTAAGCCTGTGTTCGCTAGCAGAGCTAGCTCCTACAGGTTCGGCGTTGTTATCAGGTAGAAGGTAGGCTGGGTAGAGCTGTTTTTTGGCGAAACCCAGCATTGTCCGGAGCTGGGTTCGGCCTTGTTATCAGGCAATTGCGTAACAGCCAACTCCGACAGAGCCAATTTATTCACCTGGCGTGGCCGAGTTGTTCGGGGCAGCGAATGAATTCGCCCCTACAGGTCTATCGCGCAAGCGCCGGCGAAACGCCCCTGGTGTTTCCCCACAGAGTTGTTTGAACAGCTTGGCGAAGGCCGCGCGGTCGGCATAACCGACCTGGGCGGCGATCTGTTCCAGGGAGCGGGAAGGATGACGCAGGGCCGTTTGCGCGGCGCTGATGCGCAGCCGTTGCAGATAGTCGTTGGGCGTCAGCCCGGTGCTGGCGCGAAAACGCCGCAGCAGGGTACGCGACGAGCAGTTCGCACGCTCGGCCAGGCGCTGTAAATCCATGGGTTCGGCGTAGTGCCGCTGTAACCACTGCAGCAGCGGATTAAGTTGGCTGTCACTGCTGTTCGGCTCCGGCAGCAGCGGGGCGAAGCGTGACTGGCGACCGCGCTGGGTTTCGAACACCAGCGCCGCGGCGACTCGCTGAGCCAGCCAGTCGCCAGCGTGCCAGCCGATCAGATACAGGCACAGATCCAGGCCGGCCTGCGCGCCGCCCGAGCAGAGCAGGTTGCCGTCATGGGTCAGCAGCTCGTCTATCGCCAACTGCACCTGCGGGAAGCGCTGGCGGAATGGCTTAGCCAAGGCCCAGTGGGTGGTGGCGCGGCGGCCATCGAGCACGCCGGCGGCGGCCAGCAGAAAGGCACTGCTGCACAGACTGGCCAGCTGTTGGTTTGGCCCACGAGCGGCAAGCCAGGGCAGCAGGCCAGCGTTGGCGGCCAGGGTTTGCCCGATAGCGCTGCCGGTCGCGGGCAGCAGGATCAGGTCGGCGTGCTCGGCCAGGCTCAAGCCACCGTCCACCCGGATGCTGGCAAAGCCCAGTTCTACCGGCTGCGCGTCCAGGCTGAAGCGCTGCAGCTTAAACAACGCTTGTCCGGCCAGTTGATTGGCCAGCACAAACGCATCGTTGGCCATGCTCAGGCTGGAGCAAACCGTTTGCGGACACACGTAAATAGCGACGTTCAGCATGCTCGGCAGCCAATCAAGAGATTTGGCTATTTCTGACACAAAGCTGTCGATATAGCCAATCGTCGGCTACAGCTTATCTAGCCACAATGGCCAACATCCCATGAGTCGGAGTCTTCCATGAGCCACCCCAACGCCGAGTTGATCAGTCGTTTCTACCAGGCCTTCCAGCGTTTGGATGGCGAGGCCATGGCGGCCTGTTATGCCGAAGATGTGCGCTTCAGCGACCCGGTGTTCAGCGATCTGCAGGGGCGTGAGGCCGGTGACATGTGGCGCATGCTGGCTAGCCGAGCGCAGAACTTTTCCCTGACTTACTCCGACGTGCAGGCCGACGACCAGCAGGGCAGTGCGCGCTGGGTCGCGACTTACCTGTTCAGCCAGACCGGACGCATCGTGGTCAATCAGATCCAGGCGCGCTTCGTCTTTCGTGACGGCAAGATTATCGAGCATCACGACCACTTCGACCTGTGGCGCTGGGCGCGTCAGGCATTGGGCATGAAGGGCGTGCTGCTGGGTTGGTTGCCGCCGGTGCAGGCGGCGATCCGTAAGCAGGCGATGAAGGGCTTGGAGGTCTATCGGGCCGGACGTTGAGCCTAGAGTGCAGTCTCTGAATAACGCTCTCTTTTCCGTATGCGCTCAAGCCACACCTTATTTGGTCTTGTAGCAGGCCGCTTGCCGCGCCCGGAAATGTAGGAGCGAGCAAAGGCCCTGTGTGCTGGCCGTTATTTCTGAGACAGCACACTAGAGCGTCAACAAAACCCTAGGGTGCGTTGCCCCTGCGGGTACAGGCAAAACCCTTGCGCCTGGAGGATGCGGGATCAGTCGGCGCTGTCCTCGAAACGGCCGGCGGCGCGGTTCTTCTTGACCTTGCCGGCCTCGAAGATGCGCCCACTCATGGCCACATAGATGCCCTCGGCCAGGCACTGCAGCGCGCCGATGGCCACGCCGAGGTTGAACGGCGCATCGGTGCTGCGCATGCGGGCGGGCTGCATGGCGCCGGTGAAGAGGATCACCTTGCCGGGGATGTCCTTCAGCACGTCGGCGGTCAAGGTCATGGTGTCGGTGCCGTGGGTGATCAGGATGTGCTTGGCCGGGCAGGCGGCGACCTTGGCGCGGATCAGCGCGCGGTCTTCAGCGGTCAGCTCCAGGCTGTCCTTTTTCACCAGGCTCTCGACCTGGAAGTCGAAGGTCACCGCGGCCTCGCGAAGAATCTCCGGGGCCATAGGTTCGCCGATCTGGAAGTCGGAGAGCGCGTCGTAATAGACCTTGTCGAAGGTACCGCCGGTGGTGAAGATCTGAATATTCATGCAAGGCTCCTATTTGCGAAGGTGGCTTGTGGCCGAGGGGGTGAATATTGCCTAAGCTCGGCGACGAACTCCATGCAGGATGCTGCCGATGATCACGCTGTGCCAATTCCCCGCGGCTTTCAATGTACCCAACCCCAGCCCGTACTGCCTCAAGGTGGAAACCTTTCTGCGTCTGTGCGGCTTGGACTATCGGGTGAAAACCCTATTCGATCCGCGTAAGGGGCCGAAAGGCAAGCTGCCGTTTATTCAGCTGGACGGTGAGCTGATCGCCGATTCGGCGGTGATCCTGCGGACCTTGAGCGAACGCCTGGAACTGCCGCTGGATCGGCATCTGGACGCCGCGGGCCGTGGCCGGGCGTTGGCGATTACCCGTCTGTGCGACGAGCACCTGTACTTCCTGCTGGTGTATTTCCGCTGGCTCGAGGATGAGGGCTGGCACCAGATCAAACCGGTCTTCTTCGGTGGGCTGCCGGCCCCGCTCAAATGGTTGGTGCCGGGGCTGGCGCGCAGCAATATACGCAAGGCCCTGCACGGCCAAGGCCTCGGCCGGCATAACCGGGAGGAGGCGCTGACCTTCGCTCGCGAGGACCTGCAGGCGCTCAGCGACCTGCTCGGCGCTGCGCCGTTCTTCGGTGGCGTGCAGCCGTGCAGTGCGGACGCCGCGGCCTATGGTTTGCTGGCCAACTTGATCCTGTGCAGCCTGGACACTCCGCTGAACCGGCTGGCGCGCGAGTTTCCCGCGTTGGTGGCCTATTGCGAACGGCTGCGGGACAAGTTTTGGGCATGAGTGCAGTAGAGCCCAAGCCCTGGTTTGTCTACCTGGTGCGGGCCGCCAACGGCGCGCTGTATTGCGGTATCAGCGATGATCCGCAGCGGCGTTTCGCCGCGCACCAGAGCGGCCGCGGCGCGCGTTTCTTCCATTCCAGCCCGGCCCAGGCCTTGGTCTATGTGGAGGCCTGCGCGGACAAGGGCGAGGCGCTACGGCGCGAACGGGCGATCAAACAGCTGAAGAAAAGCGCCAAGGAAATCCTCGTTAACGAGGTGGGCGTTATCGGGGCTGTTGATAGCGCCCTATCAGACTGATCGGGTAGGCCGCCGCGGCGCTGGCGAGTAAGCTGGGTGCTTCCCTCACCGTCGCGGAGCCCAGCATGCACGAGTTGATCCTGCACCATTACCCTACCTCGCCGTTCGCCGAGAAAGTCCGGCTGATGCTGGGCTTCAAGCAACTGTCCTGGCGCTCGGTAATGATTCCGCCGGTGATGCCCAAGCCCGACCTGACGGCTTTGACGGGCGGCTACCGCAAGACCCCGGTGCTGCAAGTCGGCGCTGACATTTACTGTGACAGCGCGCTGATCGCCCGCCGCCTGGAGGCCGAAAAAGCCACTCCAGCGCTGTTTCCAGAGGGCCAGGAGTTCAACGTCGCCAGTTTTGCCAGTTGGGCCGACTCGCTGGTGTTCCAGCATGCGGTGAGCCTGGCGTTCCAGCCGGAATCCATCGCCGCGCGCTTCGGCAAACTGCCGGCCGAGGTGGTCAAAGGCTTCATGGCCGACCGCGCCGGGCTATTCAGTGGCGGCACGGCAACCCGCCTACCGCTGGAGCAAGCCAAGCACCAATGGCCGACCTTGATGGCTCGTCTGCAGCAGCAGTTGGCCCGCGAAGACGGTGACTTCCTGTTCGGCGCACCGTCGCTGGCCGACTTCGCCCTGGCGCACCCGTTGTGGTTCCTCAAGGCCACGCCGGTCACCGCGCCGTTGGTGGACGATTATCCGGCGGTGGCTGTCTGGCTCGGTCGCGTACTGGGTTTCGGTCACGGTTCGGCCAGTGAGCTGGTGGCCGATGAGGCCATCGAAATCGCCCGTGCGGCGACTCCGACGGCGCTGCCGGTTGAGGTATTCCATGAGCCCAACGGTTTCCAGGTCGGTCAGCAGGTGGCTGTGGCCGCGACCGACTATGGCATCGATCCGGTGGCCGGGGAGTTGGTCTTTGCCGGCAGCGAAGAGCTGATCCTGCGCCGGGAAGACGAGCGCGCCGGCACTCTGCACGTGCATTTCCCGCGCCTGGGCTTCCACATCCAGGCCCTATGAGCAAGGGGCGCGCCACCCGGGCTCACTGCCCGGGGGCTGCGGGCTGGCGCAGACGCGGCAGGGTCTCGGCCAGTTGGCGAAAGTGCTGCAGGCGCTCGTAACAGAGGGTCAATTCGCCGGTGTTGCGGTTGTACCAGGCGTCCGGCGTGCCGCAGCCGCTCAGGCGCAGGATCAGGGTGCGGGGCAGGGCGAAGGTCGCGCTGGCGCGCCGGGCCAGAGTCTCCAGGTTGCCACCGGCTCGTACCTGGGCGATCAGCCGCTCGGCGTCCGGCACATTGACCGGCGGTGGGTCGTAGATCACCTGGAAGCGCGGCGTCGTCTGGATCGCGGCGCGCCGGTAACGGCTCCTGACCCAGTCCACCGCCTTGCGCGCCTGCTGGTATTCCTGATCGCAGTAGAGCGCGCGTTCCATCGGCAGGCCGGTCAGCTCCGGCACCCACTCCAGGCGCTCCGGGTCGCTGCCGTAGACCAGGCAGGCGATGTTGTAGAAGCGCTGGGCATCCAGGCCGTGGGAGTCCCAGGCCGGCACCTCCTCCGCGGCCGGTTTCGGTCGCTGCCACTCCAGACGCAAGAAGTCGACGATGTCCAACAGCTTGGCGTAGAAGTCTGCATCGCGCTGCTCGCCATGGAGCAGGAACAGGCCGATGAGGCCGAGTTGGTCGGCGGCGTCCTCCTCGCGGCCGAGCACGGGCAGGTCCAGTTCGGCGATCAGCAGATGGCCCATCTCATGCAGTACGGTGAACTCGCTGTTGGCGAGGATGAAGCGGGTCACGTCGGGGGGCAGGCTGCTCTCGGGGGGCGGCTCGGCCGGCAACGGGCCGGCGAGCAGGAGCAGCAGGGGCAGCCAGCGGCACAGGGGACTCATGGGCGTGCGCCGAGTATGCCTGCGGGGGCAGGCGCTGGAGCGGAGAAGCGGTCGGCCGGTCGCTGCATGAGCGGCTCCCCTGCGAGGGGGCGAACGGGTATGCCTCCAATGACTCTAGCAGGGCACTGCCCGTCGGCCGGGGCGATCCGCCGAAAGGTGGGGCCTCCGGCGGAGGGAGAAGGGACGGGCGGCTCAGCTCTTGCGTCTTTTCAACTGATCGGTCAGCTGGGTCGGCAGGTTGCGGATGGTCAGGATGTCCTGCGCTTCGTCATAGTCGATCTTCGAGCCGAGCAGGTGCGCCTCGAAGCTGATCGACAGGCCCTCGGCGCGCCCGGTGAAGCGGCGGAACTGGCTCAGCGTGCGCTTATCCGCCGGGATCTCCGGTGACAGGCCGTAGTCCTTGTTGCGGATATGCTCGTAGAAGGCCCGCGGGCGCTCCTCGTCGAGCAGCCCGGAGAGCTCCTGCAGGGTCATGGGTTCGCCAATTTTGGCCTGGCTGGTGGCGTAGTCGACCAGCGTGTCGGTTTTCGCCCGGGCCTGTTCTTCGGGCAGGTCTTCGCTTTCGACGAAGTCGCTGAAGGCTTTCAGCAGGGTGCGGGTCTCGCTTGGCGAGTCGACGCCTTCCTGGCAGCCGATGAAGTCGCGAAAGTACTCGGAGACCTTCTTGCCGTTCTTACCCTTGATAAACGAGATGTACTGCTTGGACTGCTTGTTGTTCTGCCACTCGGAGATATTGATCCGCGCCGCCAGGTGCAGCTGGCCGAGGTCCAGGTGTTTGGCCGGGGTCACGTCCAGCGCGGCGTTCACCGCCACCCCTTCGCTGTGATGCAGCAGGGCGATCGCCAGGTAGTCGGTCATGCCTTGCTGATAGTGGGCGAACAGCACGTGGCCGCCGGTGGAGAGGTTGGACTCCTCCATCAGCTTTTGCAGATGCTCGACCGCCTGGCGGCTGAACTGGGTGAAGTCCTGGTCGCCCTCGTTGTAGTCCTTCAACCAGCCGCTGAACGGGTAGGCGCCGGACTCCGCTTGAAAGAAGCCCCAGGCCTTGCCCTGCTTGGCGTTATAGCTCTCATTGAGGTCGGCCAGCATGTTCTCGATGGCCTGCGATTCGGCCAGCTCGGTGCTGCGGGCGTGCAGCACGGCGGGCGTGCCGTCGGGTTTTTTCTCGATCAGGTGGACGATGCAGTGGCGGATCGGCATGGTGTTCTCATATCGGGGCGGACAGGGCGAGGCGCGCCAGTTTACCCGACCTGCTCGCCCTTGGTCGCCCGTCGCTTTTGCAACGCCTGCCGGCGTTCGCTCATATAACGCAGGTGCACGTGCAGTTTGTACCGCTCGTTGGAGTAGGGGAGCGGCGCCTCGACCTTGGCCAGCTTGTCCTCCAACTGTTCCAGCCTCTCGATTTCGGCGTCGAGCTGTTCTGGTAGCGTGCCGGCGTCGATCTGCCGGTCGACTTCGCGCAGGTACTTGTATCAGCGATAGATCCGCGCGCGGATGCGCCAGCGATACAGCGGGCCTATGGCTTTGAACAGCGGGAATCGGCCGGGCGCGGGCTTGGGCCTCAGCTTCAGCTTACGGGTGGCGGCTCGCTCGCCAGCCGCCGCGAGCGCAGCGTGCGCCCGTAGTCGAGCAGTGCGAGAACGCCCAGCAAGCCCAGGGCATACCAGGCATCGATACCCAGCAGCATCAACACCAGTCCGCAGAGCAGGGCGCTGAAGCCGGCCAGCCAGCGCCACAGCCCTTTGAGCAGCACCCAGCCGGCGGCCATGCTGAAGAGATAGATGAGCACGAAGTTGCCATTGGCATAGCGGATCAACTGGTCGACCGACAGCGACAAGCCCGCGGCCAGGCTGGCGCATAGGGCGCAGCAGAGCACTACCAGCAGCAGTGCGCGAGCCGGCACGCCATGATGATTGCGCCGGGCCAGGCTGTGCGGCAGTTTGCCTTCGTCGGCCAGGCTCCAGATCAGCCGGGCGAAGCCCTGGATATAGACATTCATCGAGGCGAAGCAGGCCAGGTAGCCGATCAGCGCGCTCAGCCAGCGGGCCTTGGCCCCGAGCAATTGGTCGAGCATGCGCGGCAGCGACGCGGCATCGGTGTGCACATCGCCATAGGCATGGAAACTCAGTACGGCGACCGAACAGGCCCAATACACCAGGCCGGCGAGCAACACGCCGAGCAGCAGGGCCAGGGGAAAGTCGCGCTCGGGGCGTTTGAACTCTTCGCCCAGGTGGGTGAAGGCTTCGATGCCGACGAAACACCAGAACATCACCCCCAGCGCGGCGGGCAGCAGGTGCCAGGAACCCTGCAAGGGCGGCAGCAACGGCTGGTTGGCATGGGGCAGATCACCGAGCCACCAGATCAAGCCGACGGTGCCGATAATGGCCAGGGCGATGGCGCCCTGCACCAGACCCGAAGCCTTCGCCGGGCGTTGCCCGAGCAGCAGCATGGCGGCCAAGGTGGCGAGCTGGATGGCCAGCGCCTGGCCACGGCCGAGATCGAATAGCGCCTGCCAGAAGCCGGTGGCGATGTTCAGCGCAGCCGGTAGGCCGACCGGTAATACGGCGAGAAACAGCAAGGCGCTGACGCGTTCCATGCGTGGGCCGAAGGCGCGGCCGATCAGGTGTGGCGCGCCGCCGGCGTGGGGAAAATGACGGCCAAGCTGGGCGAACGTGAAGGCCACCGGCAGCACCAGCAGAATCAGCCACAACCAGGCCCACAGCGAAGCCCCGCCAGCGACCGTGGCGGCGAGGGCGGGTACGACGAAAATGCCGGTGCCGAGCAGCGACGTGCTCAGCAGGCCGATGCCCTGTAGCAGGCTCAGTTCTTGGTTCAGGCGACTCATGATGTATGCTCGTGCGATCCGTCGTAACCCATGTTAAGCCGCCCGCCGGCCGAGCGTTCCCGGCGAATTGCCGGCATCACCCGGCAAAGCGGCGGAAATACCCGTCAATCTGTTTTGCGTGAGATCCCCGAGTGGACAAGTTCGATCAACAGATCATCGCCCTGTTGCGCGCCGATGCCCGACTGGCCGTCAGCCAGATCGCCCGTGAAGTGAACCTGTCGCGTTCCGCGGTCAGCGAGCGCATCCGCCAACTGGAGCAGAGCGGCATCATCCAGGGCTACCATGCCTGCGTCGTCGAGCCCGCCGGCAGTGCGGTCAAGGCCTACCTGGAGCTGTTCTATCAAGGTGGGCGGTGCGAGAACTACGTCGAGCGCATGCGCGCTTTCGTCGAGGTCCGTCGGTGCAGCGGCATCAGCGGCGAGACCGACATGCTGGTGTATATCGAGGCGCCCTCCATGGCCCGGCTCAGCGAGGTTCGCGGGGCGATCGAAAACTTCCCCGGCATGCAGAAGGTCAAGACCCACATGCTGGTCAAAGATTGGTTGATGTGAGCCAGAGCATGCGCATTCTGCACACCTCCGACTGGCACCTTGGCCAGCACTTCATGGGCAAAACCCGCCAGGACGAGCACCAGGCGTTTATCGCCTGGCTGATCGAACAATGTGCAGTTCATTGCGTGGATGCCTTGATCATCGCCGGCGATATCTTCGATACCGGCGCGCCGCCCAGCTATGCCCGCGAGTTGTACAACGAGTTCATCGTCGCCCTGCGCGATAGCGGCACGGAGCTGGTGGTGCTCGGCGGCAACCATGACTCGGTGGCCATGCTCGGCGAGAGCAAAAGCCTCTTGGCCCACCTCAATACCCGGGTGATCCCCGGCGTCAGTGCGCAGCTGGAGGAGCAACTGCTGGTGCTGCACAGGCGTGATGGCCGGCCCGGCGCGATCCTCTGCGGCATCCCCTTCATCCGCCCGCGCGACGTGCTGCACAGCCAGGCCGGGCAGAGCGCGCAGGACAAGCAGCTGTCGCTGCAGCAGGCGATCCAGCAGCATTACCTCGATCTCTATGCCCTGGCCGAGGCCAAGCGTGACGAGCTGGGCGGCGACTTGCCCATCATCGCCACCGGCCATCTGACCACGGTCGGCGCCAGTGCCAACGAGTCGGTGCGGGAGATCTACGTCGGCGCGCTGGAAGCCTTCCCCACCAGTGCCTTTCCGCCGGCGGCCTATATCGCCCTCGGGCATATCCACCGGCCGCAAAAAGTCGGCGGCCTGGAACACATCCGTTACTGCGGCTCGCCGATTCCGCTGAGCTTCGATGAGGCCAAGCAGAGCAAGGAAGTGCTGTTGGTGGCGTTCACCGGCCGCGAGCTAGAGAGCATCGAGGCCTTAACGGTGCCACGCTTTCAGCCGCTGGTGTCGCTGCGCGGCTCGTTGAGCGAACTGCAAAGTGCCATCGCCGAAGCGGCGCAACAGGGCAGCACGGAGCAACCGGTGTGGCTGGAAGTGCTGGTCAGTGCCGACGATTACCTGAGCGATTTGCAGCTGCGGATTCAGGCTTTTACCGAAGGTCTGCCGGTCGAAGTGCTGCGCATTCGCCGCGAACGCGGCACGGCCCAGGCCAGCTTGCAGGTCAGCGCCAAAGAAACCCTGGATGAACTGAGCACCGACGACGTATTCGCCCAGCGCTTGAGCAGTGAGGAATTGGACGAGGCCTTGCAAACCCGCTTGCGGGGTTTGTACCGCCAGGTGGTCGGCGAGTTGCAGGAGGGCAAGGCATGAAAATCCTCAGCCTGCGCCTGAAGAACCTCAACTCGCTCAAAGGCGAATGGAGGATCGACTTCAATGCCGAACCCTTCAAGGACAATGGCCTGTTCGCCATCACCGGGCCGACCGGTGCCGGTAAAACCACGCTGCTGGATGCCATCTGCCTGGCGCTGTACCACCGCACGCCACGCATGAACAGCTTGTCGGCCAGCAGCAACGAGCTGATGACCCGACACTGCGCCGATTGCCTGGCGGAGGTCGAGTTCGAGGTCAAAGGCCAGCGCTACCGCGCTTTCTGGAGCCAGCGCCGGGCGCGCGATAAGGCTTCCGGCGACTTGCAGCCGGCCAAGGCCGAGTTGGTGCAGATTGACTCGGAGAGCGGCGCGGGCCAGATCCTCACCAGCAAGCTCAGCGAGAAACTCAAGCTGACCGAAAGCCTCACCGGGCTGGATTTCGAGCGCTTCACCAAATCCATGTTGCTGGCCCAGGGTGGTTTCGCCGCCTTCCTCGAAGCCAACGCCAATCAGCGCGCCGAGCTGCTGGAGGAGCTGACCGGCACCGATATCTACGGGCAGATTTCCCAGCGGGTGTTCGAGCAAACCCGTGAGGTCAAGGCCGGGCTGGATCAACTACGCGCCAAGGCCTCCGGCGTCGAACTGCTGAGCGACGAACAACGTGCCAGCCTGGAAGCCGAAGCGTCGACACTGACCGGCGAGGAAGCGGCGCTCAACAGCCAGCAAGCGGCCGTGCAGGCGCAGCGCCAATGGCGCGCCGAGCTCGGCAAGGCGCAAAGCCGGCAGCAGGCGGCCGTGCAGCAGGAGCAGCAGGCCCGGCAGGCGCTGGCCGAGGCCGGGCCGCAGCTGGAGCGGCTGGCCGCCAGCGAGCCGGCCGGCAAATTGCAGCCCGTCCATCAGGCTTGGCAGCAGGCGCAACAGGCGCTCAGCCATACCGAACAGAGCCTGGCCCAGGCGCAAAGCGAGCAGCGGCAGGCCGCGCAACAGGTCAGCCACTGTCTGTGGCAGGCCAGTCAGCTTAGCCAACAGATCGCCGAGGCCCAGCAGGCGCAGCTGGAACAACTCGATCGGCAGCGCCGGCAACTCGACGCGCAACTGGCCGAACACCCGCAGCGCAGTCAGCTGGGCGGGCAAATCGAGGTCTGGCGCAGCCAGCTCGACGCGCGCCAACGGCTCGGCCAGGAGATCGCCGTGCTGATCGCCAAGCAGCAACAGGACGACCAGGCCGCGCACGGCCTCGCCGCCCAACTGGCCGAGCAAGAAGCCAAGCTCAACGCTGAGCGAGCCCGCTTGAGCAACGCGCAGCAGCAGGAAAGCGCGCAGCAGGCGCAACTGGAGGCGCTGCTGGGCGGCCAGGCTGAAGCCGAGCTGCGTGCCCACTGGCAGCGGCTGCACGGCCAGGGCAACGAACTGGCGCAATTGCAGCAGCTCGGCCAGTCACGCCAGCAGCTCGGCCAGCAGTTGGCTCAGATCGACACCCAGCTGGCCGATAAACGCCGCCAGCACGCCGCCAAAGAGCTTGAGCTGAGCGCCCTGCGCGTGCAGTACAAGGACCTGCAACAGCAGATCCGCGACAAGGAAAAACTGCTGGAGCAGGAGCGGCGCATCCAGGCGCTGGAGGCCTATCGCGCCGCCTTGCAGCCCGGCGAAGCCTGCCCGCTGTGCGGCTCCCACGAGCATCCGGCGATCGGCGCTTATCAGGTGTTGGATAGTTCCGCCACGCAGCGCGCGCTCGACGGCAAGAAGGTCGAGCTGGAGGCGCTGGCCGGCCAGGGGCAGAAGCTCGGCGGCGAACTGGCGACCCTGGCCGCGCAAATCGAGCAGCACCAGCGGCAGTGGGAACAAGACCAGCGCGAGCAAGGCCTACAGGCCGAGCAGTGGCAGCAGCGCTGCCGCAGCCTCGGCCTCGAGCTGGCCGACGACGACGCCCTGGCCGCCCAGCAAGGGCTGCACGGCGCCCAGCTCGCCGCCAGCGAGCAAACCCTGAGCGCGCTGGATGCGCTCAAGGCCGCCCTGGAACAGGCCCGCGCGGCGCGGCAGACTATCGAAAAAACCAGCATCGAGGCCGCCCAGCAGCTGGAACTGATGCAGCAGAATCTGCTCAACCGCCAGCAGCAACGGCTCGAGAGCGGCCAGCGGCTGAACGAGCTGCAAGCGCAACAGCATCGGCGCGACAGCGAGCTGGCCGCCGCGCTCGCGGCCCTGGACTACAGCCTGCCGGCGGACGGGCCGAGCTGGCTGCGCGAGCGCGAAGCGGAATGGCACAACTGGCAACAGGCGCAGCTGCAACGCCAGCAACTGGAGCGCGCGCAATTCCAACTGCAGCCCGCATTGACCGCCGCGCAGAAAGAGGCGGCCTCGTGGCAACAACGCTGGTCAGCCCTGGAGCAGAGCGCGCCCCCCGTCCCCAGCCCAACGGCCGACCCGGAAGGCGCCTTGCAGCAAGCGCAAAGCCAACTGGCCGCCGCGCAAAAACGCGCGGACGAACTGACCGGCACCCAACACAACCTCAGCCAGCGCCTGCAACAGGAACAGGCCCAGCTCGGCGACAAAGCCAGCGCCTGGGCCCTGGCCCTGGGGCAGAGCCCCTTCGCCGACGAGGCCGCCTTCCACGCCGCCTTGCTCGGCGACGAACAGCGCAGCGCCCTGCAGCGCCAGAAAACCCAGCTGGAGCAAGCCCTCACCGCCGCCCAGGCGCTGAAGGCTGCCGCCGAACAGGCATTGGCCGCCCTACAAGCCGCGCCGCAAAGCGATCTCGGCCTGGAGCAACTGAACGAACAACTGGAGGAGCTGAAGACCCAACTGCGCCAACTCGGCCAGCGCCAGGGCGAACTCCACGCCCAACTGCAAGGCGACCAGGCGCGCCGGCAGAACCAGCAAGCGCTGTTCGCCGAGATCGCCACCAAGGAGGGCGAATACGACCTCTGGCAGCACCTCAACGGCCTGATCGGCTCGGCCGACGGCGCCAAGTACCGCAAGTTCGCCCAGGGCCTGACCCTCGATCACCTGGTCTACCTGGCCAACCAACAGCTCGAGCGCCTGCACGGGCGCTACCAGCTGGGCCGGCGCAGCTCCGGCGAGCTGGAGCTGGAGGTCATCGACACCTGGCAGGGCGACGTCGCCCGCGACTGCAAGACCCTCTCCGGCGGCGAGAGCTTCCTGGTCAGCCTGGCCCTGGCCTTGGCCCTATCCGACCTGGTCAGCCACAAGACCAGCATCGACTCGCTGTTCCTCGACGAAGGCTTCGGCACCCTCGACGGCGAAACCCTGGAAGTCGCCCTCGACGCCCTGGATGCCTTGAACGCCAGCGGCAAGATGATCGGCGTGATCAGCCATGTCGAGGCGCTGAAGGAGCGCATTCCGGTGCAGCTCAAGGTGCATAAGGCGGTGGGCATGGGCTATAGCGCGTTGGACACCCGCTATGCGGTGCCCCCGGCCCCGCGCGCCCAGGCTTAGCCGCCGAGCCGACTCAGCAGCGCCTGGGTATCCGCCGCGCCCATCAGCGTCGCGCCGTTGGCGTCCTTGGCGTGCGGGCCGGCACCTTGGGCGAGCAGGCTGTCACCATTACTGTTGCACAGCCCTGGGCCAGCAGCTCGCCGAGGCGCGCGCGTCGAACACCTGCTCGGCGAAGGTCAGGGGGGGCTTCAGCGCCACTCGTAGGGTGCGCTGTGCGCACCACAGTTTCACGCTGGGTTTTCGGTGCGCACGGCGCACCCTACGACGGGTAGCGTGAGCAGGTCTCAGCGGGGCTCGGCATCCTGGCGGCATTGCGCTTGCAGCGCCGCCCAGCCGTCGGCGCCGAGCTGCTCCAGGGTCTGGATATTGGCCTCGAAGATGACTTCGGCGTCGGGAAAGGCGGCGACGGCGCGGTCGATGCTGGCTTCGCGCAGGATATGCAGGGTCGGGTAGGGCGAGCGGTTGGTGGCGTTGCCGACGTCGTCCAGCGCGGTGTCGGCAAACTGGAAGTGCGGGTGGAAGCTGGCGACCTGCAGGATGCCGGCATACCCCAGCTCGTCCACTGCCGCATCGGCGACGGCGAGAAAGTCATTGAAGTCGAGAAAATCCTGCAGCACGCCGGGGTGGATCAGCAGGGTGGTGTCGACTTGCTCGGGTTTGGCCTCGGCCAAGAAGTGCAGCTCCTCGCACAGGGCGGCGAGTAGGGCCTCGGCATCGCCGGCGGGGCAGTGCAGATAACGGATCTGCCCTTTGACCTGCACGGCCTTGGCGAAAGGGCAGAGGTTCAGGCCGATAACGGCGCGATCGACCCAGGCGCGGGTCTCGGCGATGACGGGGTCGTGCGAGGGGTTCATGAGCGTGGCCTATTCGAGCATGGGAAGTGATGGATTCAAGGGGCCGGTCAAACCTGCCAGGCCTCGACCTTACCCTTGGTTTCCAGGTAGTCGATCACCTGTTCGGCCTTGCCCAGCTTCATGGCCTTGATCAGGATCATGGTGTCCAGGTAGCAGTGCACGAAGCAGCGTTTATACAGGGCGCTGTAACCGGGGATATGTTCTTGGATCATAAACACCGTGCCGCAGGCATGCTTGAGCATGCTCTCCTTGAGCAGGGGGTCCTCGATGCCGCGATAAATGGCGGCGATCGCCGGGGCCAGCTTGAACAGGGATTCGGCTTCCAGCTGTGGGCTTTCCAGGCGAATCGCCTCGGCCTCGTCGAGGGCCTGCAGCGCTTCGCGCGCCCAGCCTTTGAGGGTGTTGGGTAGTGCCAATCGGGTGCTCATAGGGAGATGGCCTGCGCAGGGCGTAAGTGAAAAAAGCTGCGAGTGTACAGGTTCGACAATCCCTTCGATTGCGCAACAGCGGGCTCTGTCAGCCGATCATTGGCGCGCGCGCCGTACACTGGCGGGCTCAACCCTTGAGTCTGTCGACCGATGCCATTGCCCATCCTCTATTCCTTCCGCCGCTGCCCCTATGCCATGCGCGCGCGCATGGCCTTGCACCAGGCGGGCTGCGCGGTGGAGCTGCGCGAAGTCAGCCTCAAGCACAAGCCGGCCGCGCTGCTGGCCTGCTCGGCCAAAGGCACGGTGCCGGTGTTGGTCACGGGCGCGGGCCAGGTGATCGAAGAAAGCCTGGACATCATGCGCTGGGCCTTGGCCGGCGATGATCCGGACGACTGGCTGCTGAGCAACAACGTGGCGGGGCAGGCCCAGGCCAATGCGCTGATCCGACTCAACGACCAGGTCTTCAAGGCCCAGTTGGATCGCTACAAGTACCCCGAGCGTTTTCCCCAGCACTCGGCCGAGCACTACCGCGAGCAGGGCGCCGGCTTTCTCGCGACGCTGGAGGCGCAATTGACCCGGCAGGCCTACCTGGTTAGCCCGCAGCCTAGCCTGGCCGATTGCGCGCTGATGCCCTTCGTCCGCCAGTTCGCGGGCGTGGACCCGGCCTGGTTTGCGCAAAGCCCCTATCCACGGTTGCAGCGTTGGCTGGCCGTGTGGCTGGCATCACCGGTGTTTCTCGCCAGCATGCACAAGCACCCGGTCTGGCAGGCGCCCCAGTAGCCAGGGCGGTGTGGCCGGTTCAAGCGGCCGCCGATGCGTCCACTCCGACCCTCGCCGCCGGGTTTTAGCCTGCAGTTGATCGTTCCCACGCGCCTGCGGGAATGCAGCCGAAGACGCTCCGCGTCTGCTCTACCAGCGGACGCAGAGCGTCCCAAGCGGGTTCCCGCTCGGGAGCCATCGATGAATTCTTGCAGTCGGCGCTATTTGCCGCGGCAATGCGCACGTTTCCACGCTGGCAGCCTGATCAGGCGCCGAGCTTGCTGGTCTAGCGGTCAGCCCTGGCTAGTCGTGGCCCAACGTGCTTTGCGCCAGGCGCGGCGCTGATTCTTGTCGAGGAAGGTCCAGGCGATGAAGCGGCTCTGCTTCTGTCCCTGAGCCATGTCGACTACGCGAATATCGCTGGCGCCCAAGGCCTTCAAAGTGGCCTGCATGGCTGGCAGGTTGCTGGCCTTGGAGACCAAGGTGCTGAACCAGAACACCTGTTGGGCGAAACCTGCGCTTTCTTCGGCCATCCGCGCGATAAAGGCGGCTTCGCCACCTGCGCAATGCAGTTCAGCACCCTGACCGCCGAAGTTCAGCTCTGGCAGCTTGCGGCTCGGGTCGAGCTTGCCGAGGTTCTTCCATTTGCGTTGGCTGCCGCGCCGGGCTTCGTCCAGCGAGGCATGGAAGGGTGGGTTGCAGAGGGTGACATCGAAGCGCTCATCGGCCCCGATCAGACCCTGGAAGATATGCCCCGCGTCGGTCTGGCGGCGTAGTTCGATGGCGTCTGTCAGCGGCGGATTGGCTTTCAGGATGGCCGCGGCCGAGGCCAGCGAGACGGCGTCGATATCCGCGCCGACGAAGCGCCAGCCGTAATCGTGATGGCCGATCAGCGGGTAGATGCAGTTGGCGCCCACGCCGATATCCAGTGCGTGCAGGGCTGGGCCGCGAGGTATCACGCCATCATGGCTGATACCCAGCAGGTCGGCTAGGTAGTGCAGGTAATCAGCGCGGCCGGGGATAGGAGGGCACAGGTAGGCATCAGGAATATCCCAGCCACGAATGCCGTAGAACTGTTGTAGCAGGGCGCGGTTGAAGACTTTCACCGCCGCCGGGTTGGCGAAGTCGATGCTCTCTTTGCCGTACGGGTTGATGATCACGAAGGCAGCCAGCTCCGGGCTGCTTTTGATCAGTTGCGGGAAGTCATAGCGGCCCTGATGGCGGTTGCGCGGGTGCAGGCTAGATTTTTCGGCCGGCGCAACGGCGGCGGTGTTCTTCGCGGGGTGTTTCCCTTGGTGCTTAGTTCGCATAACAACCTGAGGCGTTTGTTGAGCTTTAGTTTGAGCTTGAGTGTGGCTAAACCAGATGCAGCGTTTTAGCCAGATAATCGAAAAACAGGCAGTACAAAAAAATCGGTAAGGGTAACCCGAGCAGGGTGCCGAGCAGGTACTGGTGAAACTTTACCCCGGAGAGGGCGAGGGCGTAATTCAGCGCTGGCACCGTTTGAAACAGCACACGCAGCAAGGCGATGCTGGTGATTGGGTGAGCGTCGAGCTGGCTGAGGATTTTAACCGCGAAGCGGTTGTTCAGCTCGCGCAAGGCATCGCCGCCCATCCAGCGGATGGTGAAGAAGGTCACAGTGCAGGAGAACGTAGCCGCCACGTAGGTCGCCAGCCCGCCCCAGGTGCGGCCGAAGGCCAGCACTGCCGCGGCGAGGAAGATCCAGCCGGGCAGCTGGATCAGATTACCCAGGGCGAACAGCAGGATGAAGATGAGTAGCCCGCTGAGTTTATTTTCCAGCAACTGCTCGCGTAGGAACTGCAGGCTGAAATGTTCGCGCAGGCCGGAAAGCTGGAACACCGCGAGCAGCACCACGAGAAACAGCAGCACCATAAGCAGTCGCTTGTATTTGTGCACGGTCTCGCTCTCGCCAATGAGTGCTCGGGGAACACAGGTGTTGAATTAAGGGCTGAACACGTTCCCCTGCATGAGCCCCCTTGCGTCGGGGTGATGCCTGTCAGGGGTATTCAAGCACCGCTTTGATCTGTTTCAGGTTGGCTTCGATCCAGCGCTTATCGATGGCGCCCCAGTCGCGGATCACATAGCGCCCGGCATGATTGCGCGCGCCGTCCTGCTGTTCGAACACGCAGTCGATATCCAGCTCGGCCAGTGCGCCGATGGTGTCCTGGGCGGTGCGCCGGGGCATGCCGGTGGCGTCCATCAGCGCGGGCACGCTGGCCACGTCGGTGTCGATCAGATAGGCCACGTAGAGGCGGCGGTAGAAGCTGGTTTTGGTTTTGCTGACGTCCATTTTCGCTCCTCGAGTCAGTGGGTCAGGCGTGCATCGCGCAGGCGTAGGACGCGGTGGCGGCTGGCAAAGAATAGGCGCAGGAAGCCTTTGACCAACAGGGCGGCGAACAGCGGTTCAACGGTCAACTGGTCGACGACGCGGGTGCCGCAGGCGAGGCGTTCGAGGCTGCGCTCATGGCGCCAGAGGCGCATGCCGGTCATCGGTGATTGTTCGATGAAGCCGACGCCTGTGGTGGGTGAGTTCGTGCAGGGTCAGGCGCGAGGTGCCCAGTGGCAGGATGCCGAACAACCAGAGCCAACTGGTGAACAGCGGCTGGCCGGGCTGGATGTCGAGGTCTTCGAGGCTGCGGATGTCCCTGGGAATGCTCATCCACAGCCATGGGCGCATTTCGGCGCGCAGGCAGCGCACATCGGTGATCCAGCGCCAGACCTGTTCCGGGCTGGCCTTGAGGGTGGACTCGAAGCGTAACGACAATGGCATGACGAACTCCATTTCCCGGAAAGCACGAGGCCCGCATATGCGGGCCTCGTGGCGGGTTACAGGCTGGCGATACGTTCGCGTTGCTCGTTGAACTTGCCGACGGCTTGTTCGGCTTCGGCGAGTTTGGCGCGCTCCTTGGCGATCACTTCCGGCGGCGCCTTGTCGACGAAGCTGGCGTTGCCCAGCTTGCCACCAACGCGCTGGACTTCCTGGCTCAGACGCTGGATTTCCTTGTCCAGTCGGGCCAATTCGGCGTCCTTGTCGATCAGCCCGGCCATCGGCACCAATACGTGCATCTCGCCAACCAGGGCGGTGGCGGACATCGGGGCTTCGTCGCCCTGGGCCAGTACGCTGACGGATTCCAGCTTGGCCAGCTTGTTCAGCAGTGGCTCGTTTTCGCTCAGGCGGCGCTGGTCTTCGGCGCTGACATTGCTCAACACCACGTCGATGCGCTTGGCCATGGAGATATTCATCTCGCCACGGATCTGCCGCAGGCCGAGCATCAGCGCCTTCACCCACTCGATATCGCCTTCGGCGGCGGCATCGATGCGGCTTTCGTTCGCCACCGGCCAGGCTTGCAGCATGATGGTTTCGCCGCTGACGCCAGCTTGCGCCTTGATGCGCTGCCAGATTTCTTCCGTAATAAACGGCATAAACGGGTGGGCCAGGCGCAGTATGACTTCCAGCACGCGGATCAGCGTGCGGCGGGTGCCGCGCTGGCGCTCGATAGGCGCGCTTTCGTCCCATAGCACCGGCTTGACCAGCTCCAGATACCAGGCGCAGTACTCGTTCCAGATGAACTCATAGAGTGCCTGGGCGGCCAGGTCGAAGCGGAACTGGTCGAGTTGGCGGGTCACTTCGGCTTCGGTGCGTTGCAGCTGGGAGATGATCCAGCGGTCGACCGAGGACAGCTCGACGGCTTCGCCGTTCACGCCGCAGTCCTGATTGTCGGTGTTCTCCAGCACGAAGTTGGCGGCGTTCCACAACTTGTTGCAGAAGTTGCGATAACCCTCGACGCGGCCCATGTCGAACTTGATGTCGCGGCCGGTGGAGGCCAGCGAGCAGAACGTGAAGCGCAGGGCGTCGGTGCCGTAGCTGGCGATGCCTTCCGGGAATTCCTGGCGAGTCTGCTTGGCGATTTTCTCGGCCAGCTTGGGCTGCATCATGCCGCTGGTGCGTTTCTGCACCAGGGTTTCCAGCTCGATGCCGTCGACGAGGTCCAGCGGGTCGAGGACGTTGCCCTTGGACTTGGACATCTTCTGGCCCTGGCCGTCGCGCACCAGACCGTGCACATACACGGTCTTGAACGGCACCTGCGGGGTGCCGTCGTCGTTCTTCACCAGGTGCATCGTCAGCATGATCATCCGGGCGACCCAGAAGAAGATGATGTCGAAGCCGGTGACCAGCACGTCGGTCGGGTGGAAGGTCTTGAGGAATTCGGTCTGTTCCGGCCAGCCGAGGGTGGAGAAGGTCCACAGGCCCGAGCTGAACCAGGTGTCGAGGACGTCGTCGTCCTGGCGCAGCGGGATGTTGCCGAGGTTGTGCTTGGCACGCACCTCCGCTTCGTCGCGGCCGACGTAGACATTGCCGGCTTCGTCGTACCAGGCCGGAATGCGGTGGCCCCACCAGAGCTGGCGGCTGATGCACCAGTCCTGGATGTCGCGCATCCAGGAGAAGTACATGTTCTCGTACTGCTTGGGCACGAACTGGATGCGGCCATCTTCCACGGCGGCAATCGCCGGCTCGGCCAGCGGCTTGGTGGAGACGTACCACTGGTCGGTCAGCCACGGCTCGATCACGGTGCCGGAGCGGTCGCCTTTCGGCACTTTCAATGCGTGGTCGTCGACCTTTTCCAGCAGGCCGAGGGCGTCGAGCGCCGCAACGATCTGCTTACGCGCGACAAAGCGATCCAGCCCGGCGTATTCCGTCGGCAAGCGGGCATCGAAGGCGCCATTGACGCTGCCATCCAGGTGGAACACCTGGGCGGTGGCGAGAAGGGCGGCGTCTTTATCCAGCACGTTGATCAGCGGCAGGTTGTGCCGTTTGCCGACCTCATAGTCGTTGAAGTCGTGGGCCGGGGTGATCTTCACGCAGCCGGTGCCGAACTCGGGGTCGCAATAGTCGTCGGCGATGATCGGGATGCGCCGGCCCACCAGGGGGAGCTCGATGAACTTGCCGATCAGCGCCTGGTAGCGCCCGTCCTCCGGATGCACGGCGACGGCGCTGTCACCGAGCATGGTTTCCGGACGGGTGGTGGCGACGATCAGGTAATCCTGGCCATCGGCGGTCGTGGCGCCATCGGCCAGCGGGTAACGCAGGTTCCACAGGTGGCCCGCCACGTCGTGGTTTTCCACTTCGAGATCGGAAATCGCCGTGTGCAGCTGGGTGTCCCAGTTGACCAGGCGCTTGCCGCGGTAGATCAGACCGTCTTCGTGCAGCCGGACGAAGGCTTCCTTGACCGCCTCGGAGAGGCCGTCGTCCATGGTGAAGCGCTCGCGCGACCAGTCGACGGAGGAACCGAGGCGACGAATCTGCCGGGTGATGGTGCCGCCGGACTCTTCCTTCCATTCCCAGACCTTGTCGAGGAACTTCTCGCGGCCGAGGTCGTGACGGCTGATGCCTTCGGCGCCCAGTTGGCGCTCCACCACCATCTGCGTGGCGATACCGGCGTGGTCGGTGCCCGGCTGCCACAGGGTGTTGCGACCCTGCATGCGGCGGAAGCGGATCAGCGCGTCCATGATGGCGTTGTTGAAGCCATGGCCCATGTGCAGGCTGCCGGTGACGTTCGGCGGCGGAATCATGATGGTGTAAGAGTCGCCGGCGCCTTGCGGGGCGAAATAGTTCTTCGCCTCCCAGGTTTCATACCAGGAGGTTTCAATGGCGTGCGGCTGGTAGGTCTTGTCCATGCGGGGCGGGACCCTATTGGCGGCTAATCGGAAAGCCGACAAGTATAACGGGGATGGCGTTCGGGGCGTAAGACGGATAACGCCTGGCGTTATCCGTCGCGACGGCTGGCCAGGCAAGCAAGCCTAGGGGGGCGTAGTTCAGAACTTGCGCGGGGGCAGCAGACGCTCCAGGCGGCGCTGGAGTTCGGCCTCGATCTGCGGCACGAAATCGTCGATCACATCCTGCAGGATCAACTGCGCCGCGGCGCGCAGTTCGTTATCTAGGCGCGACAGTTCGCTGGAGCTGTCGCTAAGCACCGCCTGTTGCACGCTCGAAGCGAGCGTTGCCGGCAGAGGTGTGGGGATGGCTGCTGCGCTGGGCGGTGGCGCTGGCGCTGGCGTTTCACCTGGCGAGACGATATCGGACAACAGGGGGATTTCGCCTAACTCGATGGAGTCGGTGAGCAGCGGTGGTTCCAGGCTTTCGTCGCCGGCCAGAAACTCGCGGATCGACTCGAGGTCATCCAGCAAGTGGGTGGGCTTGTGCGGTGGTTTTGGCGTGTCCATGGGGTAAGGCTACAGTTCGACTCGTTGCGGGTCATAGCCCCGCTGACGATAGGTACGGAAATTCTCGCGCGAGCTGTGCAATTGCTCGGGCTCTTGATTGACGATCTCGATCACTCGGCTGAAACGCTCGATGAACGGCGAAAGGCTCGGGTCGAGGTTGATCAGCAGGCCCTGCTGCGCCGCCGGCTCATCGTTAAGCCCCAGCACGACGGGCGCCAGTGGGTCATCCCGATACAGGCCATGCGGCACAAAGGTCTCCGCCTTGAAGCGCCAGAGCAGTTCGTCGACCTCGGCGCATTGAGCCTGGTCGGCGCAACGCAGGAAGACCGGCAGGCCATGGCGCCAGGCCTTGCTCGCCAGCTGGCAGGCCGCGCGCAGGCGATCCGCCGGGTTGGCCGAGGAGAGGACGTAGAACTCGACGCGGGTCATTTTTGGCCCTCAAAGCTACTGCGCTTGCTTATGCTGCGTTGAAGGCCAAAAAGCATTATTTGATCCGGTCCAGCAGGTACTGGGTCAGTAGCGGAACCGGGCGGCCAGTCGCGCCTTTTTCCTTGCCGCCACTGACCCAGGCGGTGCCGGCGATATCCAGATGCGCCCAGTGGTACTTTTTGGCGAAGCGCGAGAGGAAGCAGCCAGCAGTGATGGTGCCGGCTTTCGGCCCGCCGATGTTGGCGATGTCGGCGAAGGGGCTGTCCAGTTGCTCCTGATATTCGTCGAACAACGGCAGTTGCCAGGCGCGGTCGTCGGCGCTCTGGCCAGCCTTGAGCAGCTGCTGGATCAAGGCGTCGTTATTGCCCATCAGCCCCGAGGTGTTGCTGCCCAGCGCGACTATGCAGGCACCGGTGAGGGTGGCGATGTCGATCACCGCTTGCGGCTTGAAGCGCTCGGCGTAGGTCAGGGTGTCGCACAGCACCAGGCGGCCTTCGGCGTCGGTGTTGAGGATTTCCACGGTCTGCCCGCTCATGGTGGTGACTATGTCGCCGGGGCGGGTGGCGCCGCCGCTCGGCATGTTCTCGGCACAGGCCAGCAGGCCGACGACGTTGATCGGCAACTGCAGTTCGAGCACGGCCTTGAAGGTGCCGAGTACGCTGGCGGCGCCGCACATGTCGTACTTCATCTCGTCCATGCCGGTGGCCGGCTTGATGCTGATGCCGCCGGTGTCGAAGGTGATGCCTTTGCCGACCAGGACGAAGGGCTTGTCGTCCTTCTTGCCGCCCTGGTAGTTGAGCACGATCAGCCGTGGCGGCTGTTCGCTGCCCTGGGCTACCGCGAGAAATGCCCCCATGCCCAGCTCTTTGAGCTTCTTCTCGTCGAGCACTTCGACCTTGAGGTTCTTGTGCGCCTTGGCCAGAGCCTTGGCTTCATCGGCGATGAAGCTCGGGTGGCAGAGGTTGGGCGGCAGGTTGCCGAGGTCGCGGGTGAAGGCCATGCCGGCGGCGATCGCCTGGGCCTGGGCTGCGCCGCGCTCGACGTCAGCCTGAGTGACTTTTTCGGTCAGCAGGGTCAGCTTCTTCAGGGCGCAGGCTTCGCTTTTCTGGCTCTTAAAGCGTTCGAAGGCGTATTCGCCGTCGGCCAGGGTTTCCACCAGCAAGCGGGTTTTCGCGTAAGCGTCGCGGCCTTTGACTTGCAGCTCATCGAGGGCGAGTACCGCGTCATTACCGCCTAAGCTTTTCAGCACGCCTTGTACGGCGGTGATCAATTTGCGCAATTGGCGGTCAGAGAGTTCGCTCTCTTTGCCGGTGCCAACCAGCAGTACGCGCTCCGCCTTGAGATTGGGCAGGCTGTGCAGGAGTAACGTTTGGCCAAGCTTGCCGGCCAGGTCGCCGCGCTTGAGCAGGGTCGTGAGGGCGCCGCCGCTGGCGCTGTCCACGGCCTTGGCGGCGTCACCGAGTTTACGGCCCTCGCCGATGGCGACAACCAGGGTGGCGGTTTTCAGAGATTCTGGGCGGGCGCTTTTGACAACAAATTCCATGGCGAGGTGTCCCCAAGACAACAGGTCGGTATTGCAGGATAATGCCGCGTATTTTTTCGGTGGCCCGCCTCAGGCGGGCCGGCAACAGGCGGCTAGTTTGAGCTTAGCCGCCTGAGCCTGACAACCCTGGAGTGTCTGGTTTGATCGTCTTCCGTTATCTGTCTCGCGAGGTGCTGGTGACCTTGAGCGCGGTGAGTGCCGTGCTCTTAGTGATCATCATGAGCGGGCGCTTCATTAAATATCTGGCCCAGGCCGCGCAAGGGGCTCTCGATCCGGGCGTGTTGTTCCTGATCATGGGCTTCCGACTGCCAGGCTTCCTGCAGTTGATCCTGCCGCTGGGCTTGTTTCTCGGTATTTTATTGGCTTACGGCCGGCTCTATCTCGACAGCGAAATGACCGTGCTGTCGGCAACCGGCATGAGCCGGCAGCGCCTGCTGGCCTACAGCTTGGTGCCGGCGACGCTGGTTGCGCTGTTGGTGGCCTGGTTGAGCCTGGGCTTGGCGCCGCAAGGGGTGACTCAGGTGGCGCGGATCCTCAATGAGCAGGATGCCCTGACCGAGTTCGACACGCTGGTGCCTGGGCGCTTCCAGGCCATGAAGAGTGGTTCGCGGGTCACCTATACCCAGGACATGTCGAACGATCGCAGTGAGTTGGGCGGTATCTTTATCTCGGAAAAGCGCCTTTCCAAGGCCGGTGACAAGGAGCGCGGCATCACGGTGTTGGTCGCGCAGAAGGGCCGTCAGGAGATCCAGGCGGATGGCAGTCGTTACCTGATTCTGGAAAACGGCTACCGCTACGATGGCAATCCTGGCCAGGCCGACTACCGGGCGATTCAGTACGACACCTACGGCGTCTTGTTGCTCAAGCCGGAGGTCAGTAGCGAGATCAGTGAGCGCGAGGCGATTCCGACGGCTGAGCTGATCGGCAGCGATAACCCGAAGTACCAGGCAGAGTTGCAGTGGCGTCTCTCACTTCCGTTGCTGGTCTTTGTCGTCACCTTGCTGGCGGTGCCGTTGTCCCGGGTCAATCCGCGTCAAGGGCGCTTCCTCAAGCTGCTGCCGGCGATTCTTCTTTATATGGCTTACCTGTCTCTGTTGATCGCCGCGCGCGGGGCGCTGGATAAGGGCAAGATTCCTTTGGATCTAGGGCTATGGTGGGTGCATGGGGTGTTCTTGTTGATTGGTCTTACGCTGCTGTATTGGGAGCCATTGCGTCTGAAGTGGGCGGGTCGTCGCGCTGCGCGGGAGCTGGCTCATGGTTAGGTTGGATCGCTACATCGGCACCAGTGTGTTCTTCGCGATTCTCACGGTGCTGGGCATCATCGTCGGCTTGGCCATGCTGTTTGCCTTTATCGATGAGTTGGGTGATGTCGAGGGTGGTTATGGCTTGTCAGATGCGGCGTGGTATGTGCTGCTGACGGCGCCGCGCAAGGTGTACGACATGCTGCCGATGGCGGCCTTGATCGGCTGCTTGATTGGTCTTGGCAATCTGGCGAGCAGTAGCGAGCTGACCATCATGCGGGCGGCGGGTGTCTCGGTCGGGCGCATCGTCTGGGCGGTGATGAAACCGATGCTGGTGTTGATGCTGGTGGGCATCCTGATCGGCGAATACTTGGCACCCTGGAGTGAGAATCTGGGGCAGGCCAGTCGCTCCATGGCGCAGGGTGGCGGGGCGGCACAGAGCGCTAAGCGCGGCCTTTGGCACCGTCAAGGTGATGAGTTCGTACATATCAACGCGGTGCAGCCGAATGGCGTGCTCTACGGGGTGACACGCTACCGGTTTGATGATCAGCGGCATTTGCTCTCTTCCAGCTTCTCGAAGCGCGCGCTGTATCAGGGTGATCATTGGCAGTTGGAGGATGTGGCGACTACGCATTTCCATGAGCGCACTACAGAGGTGGTCGAGTCGCCTAGTGAGCGCTGGGATGTCGAGTTGAGCCCGCAACTGCTCGGCACCGTGGTGCTGGAGCCAGAGGCGTTATCGGTCACTGGGCTATGGCGTTACATCCAGTATCTGGCCGAGCAAGGGCTGAATAACGGCCGTTACTGGCTGGCCTTCTGGACCAAGGTGCTGCAACCCCTGGTGACCGCGGCGCTGGTGTTGATGGCGATTTCCTTCATCTTTGGCCCGCTGCGCTCGGTAACCCTTGGGCAGCGGGTGTTCACCGGTGTGCTGGTTGGCTTTGTGTTTCGGATTGCCCAGGATCTGTTGGGGCCTTCGAGCTTGGTATTTGGCTTCCCGCCGTTGCTGGCGGTGCTGATCCCGAGTGCGATCTGCGGCTTGGCGGGGATTTGGATGCTGCGCCGCGCGGGTTGATTGGTGCTGATATGAGAAAGCCGGCATTGCGCCGGCTTTCTCATGGGTGCTGTGTTTATTTCTTCTGCGAGTTCTTCGGTAGCTGTACGAGGCGCGAGTCGGAATAAATGTCGTGCCAGCTACGTTTTTGCTTGTCCCAGAGCATCCAGAAGAAGCCCAGGCCCAGGCACAGCCAGGAGGCGATGGCAACGATGAAGCGTAGTAGCGCCTGCCACAGGCTAATCGCAGTACCGTCGGCGTTCTGCACGCGAACCCCCCAGACCTGCATGCCCAGTGTCTGGCCGGAGTGAGTCCAGAACTTGCTGAAAAAGCCGAACAGGCTGAAAACCAGCAGGGTGGAAAGAATCGGGTCGCCGTTCAAGGCGCCGCTGTCGGCCATTTCTCTTAGGCGTTCTGCACCGAAGAGCATTCTCAAGACAATCTGCTGGTAGGCCAGGGTCACGACCATTAACAGCGCCACGCAGAGCAGCGAGTCGTAAAACATTGCCGCCAGGCGGCGTGGTAGGCCGGCAATGGGGAAGTCGCCTTGTGGGCGTAGCTGATGGTTCGGCATGGCGGGCTCGCTGCGCAAGGAGGTGCGCGATTCTACTGGCTCAGATTGACAAAAAGCCTAGGCACAAAAAAGCCCCTGATGTTGCCATCAGAGGCTCTTTCGTTCAGGCGGAGGCTTAGGCCAGGACTTGAACCTGGTCAGCCTGCAGGCCTTTTTGACCTTGTACCGCAACGAAGCTAACGCGCTGGCCTTCTTTCAGGCTCTTGAAGCCGTTACCTTCGATAGCGCGGAAGTGCACGAACAGATCCGGACCGCTTTCTGGAGTGATAAAACCAAAACCTTTCTCGTCGTTAAACCACTTGACGGTACCGTTCTGACGATTCGACATATCTTATTTCCTTGGAACTAGAGTTGATGACAGCCTCTTACAAATAGAGGGCTGGACTGGTTGCAGAGAGTAAGAGAAGTCGGGCGGGATGTAGCAAATCTAAGGATCTACTGCACCAGGTCACGATTCAAAGCGACCCATGCAAACACAGTGGGCGAACTCTACGCTAACTTCAGGATGAAAAACAACCCCCGAAAACGGCGAGTTGTGAGCGTGATTTTGCGCCTGTTTCCGCTGCTTTCGAGCCGATTCAGCGAGGGCAAAATTGCATTTTTGAGAGGGGTATTGCGGGTCTGGCGAGCGGCTGTAAAAAAGTCGCTGGGAGATTAATGGTGCCCCGGGGGAGACTCGAACTCCCACTCTGTGAAGAAACGGATTTTGAATCCGCCGCGTCTACCGATTCCGCCACCGGGGCACAATGGGCGCGCAGTATAGGGAGAGGTTTGCCCTTGGTCAATCGTGTTGCGTGGTCAATTTTAGGTATTTCCGTTAAACTTCGCGGCCCTGCAAAATGACCTCCCATCATGCGTGTTGCCGATTTTAACTTCGAGCTGCCTGAGTCCCTGATCGCACGCCACCCGCTGGCCGAGCGTCATGCCAGTCGGTTGCTGACCCTCGATGGCGCGACTGGCGCGCTGGCTCATCGCCAGTTCACCGATCTGCTGGAACATCTGCGTCCTGGCGATTTGATGGTGTTCAATAATACCCGGGTGATTCCCGCGCGGCTGTTTGGTCAGAAGGCCTCTGGCGGCAAGCTGGAAGTACTGATCGAGCGGGTGCTCGATACGCGCCGGGTGTTGGCGCATGTGCGCTCGAGCAAATCCCCCAAACCTGGCTCGCTGATTCTGCTCGAGGGCGGTGCCGAGGCTGAGATGCTAGCGCGGCACGATGCGTTGTTCGAGTTGCGCTTCAGTGAGGATGTATTGCCGCTGCTGGAGCGCGTCGGCCATATGCCTTTGCCTCCTTATATAGACCGTCCGGACGACGCGGCGGATCGTGAGCGCTATCAGACGGTGTATGCCGAGCGGGCCGGCGCTGTCGCTGCGCCTACGGCCGGGCTGCACTTCGATCAGGCGTTGCTGGCGGCGATTCGCGACAAGGGTATAGAGACCGCCTTTGTCACGCTGCATGTGGGCGCGGGCACCTTTCAGCCGGTGCGCGTCGAGCGTATCGAAGACCATCACATGCATAACGAATGGCTCGAGGTCGGCCAGGACGTGGTGGATGCGGTTGCTGCCTGCCGTCGGCGCGGTGGGCGGGTGATTGCCGTGGGTACGACCAGTGTGCGTTCGCTGGAAAGCGCGGCGCGGGATGGTCAGCTCAAGCCTTTCTGTGGCGATACGGATATTTTTATCTACCCCGGGCGACCCTTTCATGTGGTCGATGCCCTGGTCACCAACTTCCATCTGCCCGAGTCCACCTTGTTGATGTTGGTCTCGGCGTTTGCGGGTTACCCGGAAACCATGGCCGCCTATGCGGCGGCCGTGGCGCACGGCTACCGCTTCTTCAGTTACGGTGATGCGATGTTCATTACCCGCAATCCCGCGCCACGCGGACCCGAGGATCAAGCATGACTCGCACCAGCCGTATGTCCTTCGAGTTGTTGGCCACTGATGGCAAGGCCCGTCGTGGCCGCCTGAGCTTTCCGCGGGGCGTTGTCGAGACTCCGGCCTTTATGCCGGTCGGTACTTACGGCACCGTCAAAGGCATGCTGCCGCGCGATATCGAAGCGATCGGAGCGCAGATCATTCTGGGCAATACCTTCCACCTTTGGTTGCGGCCTGGTACCGAGGTGATCAAGCGCCATGGCGATCTGCATGACTTCATGCAGTGGCAGGGGCCGATCCTCACCGACTCCGGTGGTTTTCAGGTGTTCAGCCTGGGGGCCATGCGCAAGATCAAGGAGGAGGGCGTGACCTTTGCCTCGCCGGTGAATGGCAGCAAGGTGTTCATGGGGCCGGAGGAGTCGATGCAAGTGCAGCGCGAGCTGGGCTCGGACATCGTGATGATTTTCGATGAGTGCACCCCGTACCCCGCCGATGTGGAGGTCGCGCGAGTCTCCATGGAGCTGTCGCTGCGCTGGGCCAAACGCTCGAAAATAGCCCATGGCGACAACACGGCTGCTCTGTTCGGGATCGTTCAAGGGGGCATGCATCAGGATCTGCGCATGCGTTCGCTCGACGGGCTCAATGAGATCGGCTTTGACGGTCTGGCGATCGGCGGCCTGTCGGTGGGGGAGCCGAAGGAGGAGATGATTCGCGTGCTGGACTATCTACCAGGACAGATGCCGGCCGATAAGCCGCGCTACCTGATGGGGGTCGGCAAGCCGGAGGATCTGGTCGAGGGCGTGCGTCGTGGGGTCGACATGTTCGACTGCGTGATGCCGACCCGGAATGCCCGTAACGGTCACCTGTTCGTCGATACCGGGGTGTTGAAGATTCGTAATTCGGCGCATAAGCACGACGACTCGACGCTCGATCCGACCTGTGATTGCTACACCTGTAAACACTTCTCCCGCGCCTATCTGCATCATCTGGATAAATGCGATGAAATGCTCGGTAGCATGTTGAATACCATCCACAATTTGCGCCATTACCAGCGCCTGATGGCTGGTTTGCGTGAGGCTATTCAACAGGGTACATTGGCCGCCTTCGTCGATTCCTTCTATGCCCGACGCGGCCTTAGCACACCGCCGCTGGACTGATAAATCAACCTTTCCAAGACCTTTTAACAGGAGTGTTACATGAGCTTTCTGATTCCCGCCGCTTATGCGGATGTTGCTGCGCCGGTTGCCGCTGCCGCCGCTCCCGATTACATGTCGTTTGTTTTCCTGGCTGGCTTCCTGGTGATCTTCTATCTGATGATCTGGCGCCCGCAGGCTAAGCGCGCCAAAGAGCACAAGAGCCTGATGGGCAACCTGCAAAAGGGCGACGAAGTGGTCACCTCCGGTGGCATCGCGGGCAAGATCAACAAGGTTACCGATGACTTTGTGGTGATTGAGGTGTCCGACACCGTCGAGCTGAAGATTCAGAAAGCGGCGATTGCCGCAACGCTGCCCAAAGGCACGCTGAAAGCCATCTAACTTCACATTTTTACCATTCGACGGGGCGCTAAAGGCGCCCCGCGTCATAAGCGGGCGGCGTCATGCTGAACAAATACCCTCTGTGGAAATACCTGCTGATCCTGGCAGTGCTGGCGATCGGCTTTATTTATTCTGCGCCCAACCTGTACCCGGACGATCCGGCCATTCAGATCACAGGGGCGAGCACGGCGTTGCAGGTCGAGCAGGCTGACTTGGACCGCGTGGGCAAGGCGCTGAATGACGCCGGCATCGCGGTCAAGGTCGCGACCCTGGCCAAAGAAGGTAAGGGCGGGCTGGTGCGGCTGCTCAAGAAAGAAGATCAGCTGCCGGCCAAGGATGTCGTGCGTAAGGCTTTGGGCGACGACTATGTGGTGGCCCTGAACCTGGCGCAAACCACGCCGAACTGGCTGCGTAGTCTGGGTGCGAGCCCGATGAAGCTGGGCTTGGACTTGTCCGGTGGTGTGCATTTCCTCTTGGAAGTGGACATGGACAAGGCGCTCGATGCGCGCCGTAAGGTTTACGAGGGTGATGTAAAGAGCTTGCTGCGTAAGGAGCGTCTGCGTTATCGCAGCCTGCCGGAGCAGGGCGGTGCGATTCAGTTGGGCTTTACCGATGAGGCGACGCTGGAAAAGGCGCAGAGCTTGATCCGTAAGGACTTCACCGACTTTCAGCTGACGTCGAGCGAGCGTAACGGCCTGCAGGTGCTGCGCCTGGAGATGACTCCGGCCAAGCTGGCGGAGATTCGTGAGTACTCGATCAAGCAAAACCTGACCACCGTACGCAATCGCGTCAACGAACTGGGCGTCGCCGAGCCCCTGGTGCAGCGCCAAGGCGCCAATCGCATCGTGGTCGAGCTGCCGGGCGTGCAGGATACGGCCGAGGCCAAGCGGATTCTCGGTAAGACCGCCAACCTGGAGTTCCGTCTGGCGGCTGGCCAGGATGCGACCAAGGCGACCACCGAGTCCTTCGAATTTCGTGAGCCTGGCCGGCCGGCCGTGCCGCTGGAGCGTGGTCTGATCATCACCGGGGATCAGGTCACCGATGCCCAGGCGAGCTTCGATGAGAATGGTCGTCCGCAAGTGAACATCCGTCTGGATGGTCATGGTGGCGAGCTGATGAACCGCGCGACCCGCAATAACGTCGGGCGCAGCATGGCGGTGATCTTTATCGAGCAGAAACCGCTGACCCGTTACGTTAAGCAGGTGGTCGACGGCGTCGAGAAGGAGGTTGCGGTACAGACCTTCAAGGAAGAGAAGAAGATCATCAGCCTGGCCACTATTCAGTCGCCATTGGGCAGCCAATTCCGCATCACTGGCCTAGAGGGAAAGGGTGAGTCCTCTGAGCTGGCTCTGCTGCTGCGTGCCGGCGGTCTAGCGGCGCCGATGTACTTCGCCGAAGAGCGCACCATTGGCCCGAGCCTGGGTGCGGACAACATCACCAAGGGGATCGATGCGTCGCTTTGGGGCATGCTGTTGGTTTCCCTGTTCATCATCGCCATTTACCGGTTCTTCGGTGTGCTGGCGACCCTGGCGCTGGCCTTCAACATGGTCCTGCTGCTGGCGCTGATGTCGGCGCTGAACGCCACCCTGACCCTGCCGGGGATCGCCGGTATAGTGCTGACCATGGGCATGGCGGTGGACGCCAACGTGCTGATCTTCTCGCGGATCCGCGAGGAGATCGCCAACGGCATGTCGGTGCAGCGCGCTATCCATGAGGGTTTCGATCGAGCCTACTCGGCGATTCTCGACTCCAACCTGACCACCCTGCTGGTCGGCGGCATCCTCTTCGCCATGGGCACCGGCCCGGTGAAAGGCTTCGCGGTGACCATGTCGCTCGGCATCCTCACCTCGATGTTCACCGCCATCATGGTGACCCGCGGCATGATCAACCTGATTTTCGGTGGTCGTGACTTCAAGAAGCTGTGGATTTAAGGGGCCAACATGAAACGTACGATTAACTTTATGGGCGTGCGCAATCTTGCGTTCGCCGTGACCCTGTTCCTGACCCTGCTGGCGCTGTTCAGCTGGTTCACCAAGGGGCTGAACTACGGCCTGGATTTCACCGGCGGCACGCTGATCGAGCTGACCTATGAGCGGCCGGCGGACCTCGGCCAGGTGCGTGAGCAGCTGGTCGCGGCCGGTTTCGAGGAGGCCGTGGTGCAGAGCTTCGGCGCCACTACCGACGTGCTGGTGCGGATGCCGGGCGACGACCCGCAGCTGGGTAGTCAGGTGGCCGAGGCGTTGCAGCGGGTGGATGGCGACAACCCGGCGCAGGTCAAGCGCGCCGAGTTCGTCGGCCCGCAGGTGGGCGAGGAGCTGCGCGATCAGGGTGGTCTGGGCATGCTGCTGGCCCTGGGCGGCGTCATGCTCTACCTGGCGTTCCGCTTCCAGTGGAAGTTCGCCGTCGGCGCCATCGTCTCGCTGGTACACGACGTGGTGATCACTCTCGGTATCCTCTCATTCTTCCAGATCACCTTCGACCTGACGGTGCTGGCGGCGGTGCTGGCGATCATCGGTTACTCGCTGAACGACACCATCGTGGTATTCGATCGGGTGCGCGAGAACTTCCGCGTGCTGCGCAAGGCCAACCTGATCGAGAACATCAATATCTCGACCACCCAGACGTTGTTGCGGACCATGGCGACCTCGATCTCCACCCTGCTGGCGATCGCGGCTTTGTTGGTGTGGGGTGGCGATAACTTGTTCGGCTTCTCCATCGCGCTGTTCGTGGGGGTGATGGCGGGTACCTACTCGTCGATCTATATCGCCAACGTGGTGCTGATCTGGCTGAGTCTGGGTGTTGAGGATCTGATTCCGCCGGTTGCCGCCGAGGAAGTCGATGAGCGCCCCTAGGATTGTGATCTTTAACTCGCTGGTGGCGTAGCGGCGGGCAGGGGTAGGGAACTTGGTGAGTGTTATTGCGCTCAAACCCTGGGACTAAGGTGTGTAAATACCTGTTTGAGTGCAGTCAGGAGGTTCAAGTGAACAAGTCGATGCTCGTTGGTGCGGTGCTGGGTGCGGTAGGAGTTACCGCCGGTGGTGCTGTAGCTACTTACAGTTTGGTTAGTGGCGGCCCCGAGTATGCAGAGGTGCTTGCTGTAGAGCCGATCAAGGAAACCATCAAGACTCCGCGTCAGGTCTGCAAAGATGTCACCGTGACTCGGCAAAAACCGGTCAAGGACCAGCATCAGGTCGTTGGTAGCGTGCTGGGTGCCGTAGCTGGTGGTTTGCTCGGGAATCAAGTGGGTGGTGGCAGTGGCAAGAAGATTGCCACCGTTGCTGGTGCTGTGGGCGGCGGCTATGCCGGCAACAAAGTCCAGGAAAACATGCAGGCCAACGACACTTACACCACCACCGAAACGCGCTGCAATACGGTGACCGATACCAGTGACAAGCTGGTTGGTTACAACGTTAAATATGAGTTGGACGGTAAGGTCGGGCAGGTCCGTATGGATCACGACCCGGGCGCCCAGATTCCGGTCACCAAAGAAGGTCAGCTGGTGCTGGGGCAGGTTGCTCAGTAGGTGGCTTGGATCCAAATAGAAAAGCGCCCTGCGGGGCGCTTTTTTGTGGGCAGCAAAAACCCGGCGTCAGGCCGGGTTTCTTGTAAGTTGCCGGATCTAGCGTTTCAGCGAGGGTGACAGGTGCGGTTGGATGGCTGTCAGCACGGCCTTGAAGCACTTGGTGTTGCCTGCAACGATATGACCTTTCTCAAGGAATTCGTGGCCGCCGCTGAAGTCGCTGACCAGGCCGCCGGCTTCCTGGATCAGCAGTGCGCCGGCAGCCATATCCCACTCGGACAGGCCGAACTCCCAGAAGGCGTCGAAACGTCCTGCAGCGACGTAGGCCAGATCCAGGCTGGCGGCGCCCGCGCGGCGGATGCCGGCGGTCTGGCCGACCAGGCTACGGAACATGTTCAGGTAATTGTCCAGGTTGTCGATCTGGCTGTCGCGGAACGGGAAGCCGGTGCCGATCAGGGCGCCTTCCAGGCTTTTGCGTGGGCTGACGCGCAGGCGGCGACCGTTAAGGGCGGCGCCACGGCCGCGGCTGGCGGTGAATTCTTCCTGGCGAACCGGGTCGAGCACTACGGCGTGTTCCAGGCGGCCGCGGTATTTGCAGGCGATGCTGACGGCAAAGTGCGGCACGCCGCGCACGAAGTTGGTGGTGCCGTCGAGTGGGTCGATGATCCATAGGTAGTCGGCGCCATCGCCGCTGCCTTCGATCAGGCCGCCTTCTTCGCCGAGGAAGCCATGGGTGGGGTAGGCTTTGCGCAGGGCGGCGATGATACTTTGTTCGGCGGCGCGATCGACCTCGGTCACATAGTCCTTGGCATCTTTCTCGTCGACCGAGATGACGTCCAGGCGCTCGATGGAGCGGAAAATCAGTTCTGCGGCGCTGCGGGCTGCGCGCAGCGCGATATTCAGCATGGGCTGCATGGAGGTTTCACCTGGGTCGTTAAAGAAAGCCGAACATTCTAGCAGAAAACCCCCAAGTAAGAAGGCCTGCCTGTACCTTGCATGGCGTTTGCTGGGGGGGTTCTGTAAGATTTGCTCCCCTTTGCCGTCTGTGTGAGCGCCTGCGTTGCTGCAAAATATTCGCGTGATCTTGGTCAATACCAGCCATCCCGGCAATATCGGCGGGGCTGCGCGCGCCATGAAGAACATGGGTTTGTCGCGTTTGGTGCTGGTGGATCCGGAAGATTTTCCCAGCGCCGAGGCTGTCTCCCGGGCTTCCGGTGCCAACGATATTCTGGATGGCGCCCAGGTGGTCGCCACGCTGGAAGAGGCTTTGGTCGGCTGTAGTTTGGTGTTGGGTACCAGTGCGCGGGACCGGCGTATTCCCTGGCCGCTACTGGATCCGCGTGAGTGCGGGGCGGCTGCCTGTGAGCATGCTGGGCAGGGCGCCGAGGTGGCGCTGGTGTTCGGCCGTGAGTATGCCGGGTTGACCAATGACGAGCTGCAGCGCTGTCATTTCCATGTGCACATTCCTTCTGACCCTGAGTTCAGCTCGCTCAATCTTGCTGCTGCGGTGCAGGTGTTGGGCTATGAGGTGCGCATGGCCTGGTTGGCTGCGCAGGGGCGGCCGACGAAGGTGGAGAAGTTCGAGGTGACCTCGGTGCGCAGTGGGCAGTTGGCTACCATGGATGAGATGGAGCTGTTCTACGGGCACCTCGAGAGTACCCTGGTGGATATTGGCTTTCTGGATCCGGAGAAGCCGCGGCATTTGATGTCTCGCCTGCGTCGCTTGTTTGGTCGCAGTGCGGTTAATAAGTCGGAAATGAACATCCTGCGCGGCATTTTGACTGAAACCCAGAAGACTGCCCGCGGTGAGCCCCATAAGCGGAGAGATGATGATGTTTGAGCGCGTGCGAGAAGATATTCAGAGCGTATTCCATCGCGATCCAGCTGCGCGTAATGCTTTCGAGGTGCTGACTTGCTATCCCGGTTTGCATGCGATCTGGTTTCATCGCCTGTCCGGCTGGCTTTGGCTGGCGGGTTGGAAATGGCTGGCGCGACTGGTCTCTAACTTTGCGCGTTGGCTGACCGGGATTGAGATTCATCCGGGGGCGAAGATCGGCCGGCGGTTTTTCATCGATCACGGTATGGGCATTGTGATTGGCGAGACTGCGGAAATCGGTGATGACGTCACGCTCTATCAGGGCGTGACGCTTGGCGGTACCAGCTGGAATAAAGGCAAGCGCCACCCCACGCTGGAGGACGGCGTAGTGGTGGGGGCGGGAGCCAAGGTGCTGGGGCCGTTCACTGTCGGTGCGGGGGCTAAGGTTGGCTCCAATGCGGTGGTGACCAAGGCGGTGCCGGCCGGCGCGACCGTGGTCGGGATTCCGGGGCGGATCATTGCTAAGGTCGATGATGAGCTGGAGGCTAAGCGCCAGGCTATCGCCGAAAAGCTAGGTTTCGATGCCTATGGCGTCAGTCAGGACATGCCGGATCCTATAGCTAAGGCCATTGGTCAGTTGCTCGATCATCTGCAAGCCGTAGATGGCCGTCTGGAGGGAATGTGCGCGGCCCTCAAAGCGTTGGGCAGTGACTACTGTGCAAAAGAGTTGCCGGCCTTGCGTGACGAGGATTTCGCGGACGTTAAGGAGTCGGGCGACAAGCCGGCGGCTTAATGCGGCGCTATGCCCGTTTTGCTATGCTGCGCGACCCCGTTGTGGCTAATCCCGAGTGTCTTGATGGGTCTTATAGTTGACCTAAATACTCGGAAATAGCATACTCGCGCCCAACCAGTGACCTCGCGGTACAAGCCATGCGACTGACTACCAAAGGCCGTTACGCCGTTACCGCCATGCTCGATTTGGCGCTGCACGCGCAGCATGGACCGGTGTCCTTGGCTGATATTTCCGAACGCCAAGGCATTTCCCTGTCCTATCTGGAGCAGTTGTTCGCCAAGCTGCGCCGCGGCAATTTGGTCTCTAGCGTGCGCGGGCCTGGTGGCGGTTATCAGCTGTCGCGAGGCATGCAGAGTATCCAGGTTGCGCAGGTCATTGATGCTGTCAATGAGTCGGTCGATGCCACGCGTTGCCAGGGGTTGGGCGATTGCCATGCCGGTGACACCTGCTTGACTCACCACCTGTGGTTCGACCTCAGCCAGCAGATTCATGAGTTTCTGAGTGGCATTAGCTTGGCTGACCTTGTTACCCGTCATGAGGTGCAAGAAGTCGCCCAGCGCCAGGATCAGCGGCACTGCCATGGCAGGGCGCCGCGCCTAGATAAGATTGAAGCGTCCGCCGTTGACTGAGTAGGGCGCCTGGCTGATAGGCCTATACCTGATAGGAGAGCATCAATGAAATTGCCGATTTATCTCGATTATTCCGCGACGACACCGGTCGATCCGCGTGTTGCGCAGAAGATGAGCGAGTGCCTGTTAGTCGATGGCAACTTCGGTAATCCCGCGTCGCGCTCCCACGTGTTTGGCTGGAAGGCTGAAGAGTCGGTGGAGAATGCGCGTCGTCAGGTGGCTGAGTTGGTCAACGCCGATCCGCGCGAGATCGTCTGGACCTCCGGTGCTACCGAGTCCGACAACCTGGCGATCAAGGGGGTTGCGCACTTCTACTCGACTAAGGGCAAGCACCTGGTCACCTCGAAGATCGAGCACAAGGCCGTGTTGGACACTACCCGGCAGCTCGAGCGCGAAGGTTTCGAGGTTACCTACCTCGAGCCGGGCGAAGATGGTTTGATCACGCCGGCGATGGTCGGGGCGGCCCTGCGGGAAGACACCATTCTGGTGTCGGTTATGCACGTCAACAACGAAATCGGCACCATCAACGACATCGCGGCCATTGGTGAGCTGACGCGCTCCCGTGGCGTGCTGTTCCATGTCGATGCGGCTCAATCCACTGGCAAAGTGGAGATCGACCTGGCAAAGCTCAAGGTCGATCTGATGTCCTTCTCCGCCCATAAAACCTACGGCCCGAAAGGCATTGGCGCACTTTATGTGAGTCGCAAGCCGCGTGTGCGCCTGGAAGCCCAGACTCACGGTGGTGGTCATGAGCGTGGTATGCGCTCCGGCACCCTGGCGACTCACCAGATTGTCGGCATGGGTGAAGCTTTCCGGATTGCCAAGGAAGACATGGTGCAGGAAAACCAGCGGATTCGTGCTCTGAGTGATCGTTTCTTCAAGCAGGTTGATGGCCTTGAAGAGTTGTATGTGAACGGCAGTACCACTGCCCGTGTGCCGCACAACCTCAACCTGAGCTTCAACTACGTCGAAGGCGAGTCGCTGATCATGGCGCTCAAGGATCTGGCGGTATCGTCCGGTTCGGCCTGCACCTCGGCCTCGCTGGAGCCGTCTTACGTGCTGCGCGCCTTGGGCCGCAACGATGAGCTGGCGCACAGCTCGATCCGTTTCTCTTTCGGCCGCTTCACCACTGAGGAAGAGGTCGATTACGCCGCGCAGAAGGTTCGCGAGGCGGTTACCAAGTTGCGCGAATTGTCGCCGTTGTGGGACATGTTCAAAGAGGGTGTCGATCTGTCCAAGGTCGAATGGGCGGCACACTAACGCTGCCGATGAGCGGCACCTGATGAGAGAGGAATAGCACCATGGCATACAGTGAAAAGGTCATTGACCACTACGAAAACCCGCGCAACGTCGGCAAGATGGATGCGGAAGACCCCAATGTCGGCACCGGCATGGTCGGTGCGCCGGCCTGCGGCGACGTGATGCGTCTGCAGATCAAGGTCAACGAGCACGGCGTGATCGAAGATGCCAAGTTCAAGACCTACGGCTGCGGTTCGGCGATCGCTTCCAGCTCCCTCGCCACCGAGTGGATGAAGGGTAAGACGCTGGATGAGGCTGAGACCATCAAAAACACCCAGCTGGCCGAAGAACTGGCGCTGCCGCCGGTGAAGATCCACTGCTCTGTACTCGCCGAGGACGCCATCAAGGCGGCCGTGCATGACTACAAGCAGAAGAAAGGTTTGCTCTAAGTAAAGGGTTCTATGCATAACCGCTCTACGAATAAGGAGTTCCGATGGCTATCAGCATGACCGAAGCAGCTGCTCAGCACGTGCGTCGTTCCCTTGACGGGCGGGGCAAGGGCGAGGGCATTCGTTTGGGTGTTCGTACCACGGGCTGCTCTGGCCTGGCCTACGTGCTGGAGTTCGTTGATGAGGCTCAGAGTGAAGATCAGGTGTTCGAGAGTCACGGTGTCAAGGTGATCATCGACCCGAAAAGCCTGGTCTACCTCGACGGTACTGAGCTCGACTTCGTCAAGGAAGGTTTGAACGAAGGCTTCAAGTTCAATAACCCCAACGTGCGCGGCGAATGTGGCTGCGGCGAGAGCTTCAATATCTGAGGCTGCTGTGGGTACCCCTTGTCATTTCGCCTTATTTGATTTGCAGCCGAGCTTCCGTTTGAATCTTGAGCAGCTGGCCGCGCGTTATCGCGAGCTGGCGCGCAGTGTTCATCCGGATCGCTTTGCGGATGCTTCCGAGCGCGAGCAACGGCTTGCGCTGGAGCACTCCGCCAGCCTCAATGAAGCCTATCAAACGCTGAAAAATGCTCCGCAGCGCGCGCGCTATTTATTGGCTTTGCGCGGTCGTGAGCTGCCGCTAGAAGTGACGGTGCAAGACCCTGAGTTTCTCTTGCAGCAGATGCACTGGCGTGAAGAGTTGGAAGACCTGCAGGACAGCGCGGATCTGACTGGCGTGGCGACCTTCAAGCGCCGCCTGAAGATTGCTCAGGATGAGCTCAACGAAAGCTTTGCAGCCTGTTGGGATGACGCTGCGCGCCGTGAAGAGGCCGAACGCCTGATGCGACGCATGCAGTTCCTCGACAAGCTCGGCTACGAAGTGCGCCAGTTGGAAGAGCGCCTCGACGATTAACCTCCGCGCTGCTTCGGCGGCGCGCCTGATACGCAGACAAGCATGGCCCTACTGCAGATCGCTGAACCCGGACAGAGCCCGCAGCCGCACCAGCGTCGTTTGGCGGTGGGGATTGACCTGGGGACTACCAATTCGCTGGTCGCTGCATTGCGCAGCGGCTTGTCCGAGCCTTTGCCTGACGCCGAGGGTCGGGTCATCATGCCGTCCGCGGTGCGCTACCACGCGGATCGCGTGGAGGTGGGGCAGGCCGCCAAGGCGGCAGCTGCCAGTGACCCATTCAACACCGTGTTGTCGGTCAAGCGCCTGATGGGGCGTGGCCTGGCTGACGTCAAGCAACTGGGCGAGCAATTGCCTTACCGCTTCGTCGGTGGTGAGTCGCATATGCCGTTTATCGACACCGTGCAGGGGCCGAAAAGCCCGGTAGAGGTGTCGGCCGATATTTTGAAGGTGTTGCGTCAGCGCGCCGAAGTCACGCTGGGTGGCGAGTTGGTCGGTGCGGTGATCACGGTTCCCGCCTATTTCGACGATGCCCAGCGCCAGGCCACCAAAGATGCGGCGAAGCTGGCCGGGCTCAACGTGCTGCGCCTGCTCAATGAGCCGACGGCGGCGGCGGTGGCTTATGGTCTCGATCAGCAGGCCGAAGGCGTCGTGGCGATTTATGACCTGGGCGGCGGCACCTTCGATATTTCGATTTTGCGTCTGACGGGCGGGGTCTTCGAGGTGTTGGCGACTGGCGGCGATAGTGCGCTGGGTGGCGATGACTTCGATCTCGCGATCGCCGGCTGGATAGTGCAGGAGGCCGGGCTCTCCGCGGATATCGAGCCGGCTGCCCAGCGCAGCTTGTTGCACAGTGCGTGTGCCGCCAAAGAGGCGTTGACCACCGCGGCGTCGGTTGAGGTGGCGCATGGTGCATGGCGCGGCGTGCTCACGCGTGAGCATTTCGAAGCCTTGCTCGAGCCGATGCTGCTACGCAGCCTCAAGGCTTGCCGCAGAGCGGTGCGCGATGCTGGGATCGAGCTTGAAGAGGTCGAGGCGGTGGTGATGGTCGGTGGCTCCACCCGCGTGCCGCGTGTGCGTTCGGCGGTGGCTGAGCTATTTGCGCGCGAGCCGTTGACCGATATCGACCCGGATCAAGTGGTGGCCATTGGGGCTGCGATCCAGGCGGATACCCTGGCAGGCAATAAGCGTGGTGAGGGCGAAGAGCTGTTGCTGCTCGATGTGATTCCGCTGTCGCTCGGCCTGGAGACCATGGGCGGGCTGATGGAGAAGGTCATTCCGCGCAACACCACTATCCCGGTGGCGCGGGCGCAAGACTTCACCACCTATAAAGACGGCCAGACGGCCATGAAGATCCATGTGCTGCAGGGCGAGCGCGAGCTGATCAGTGATTGTCGCTCCCTGGCGCATTTTGAATTGCGCGGAATCCCGCCAATGGTGGCGGGCGCGGCGAAGATTCGCGTGACCTTCCAGGTGGATGCCGACGGACTGCTGAGTGTCGCTGCGCGCGAGCTCGGTTCGGGTGTGGAGGCGAGCATTCAGGTGAAGCCGTCCTATGGCCTGACCGATGGCGAAATCGCTCGCATGCTGCAGGACTCTTTCCGTAACGCGAGTGATGACAAGCTTGCGCGCGCTCTGCGTGAGCAGCAGGTGGATGCCGAGCGTCTGCTCGAAGCCGTGCAGGCGGCGTTGGAAGTCGATGGTCAGCGTCTGCTGAGTGAGGAAGAGCGCGTTGTGATCGACCTGCACATGCAGCAGTTGCGCGAGTTGATGGTGGGGGCCGATGGTCCGGCTATCGAGCAGCAAACCAAGCGCCTATCCCAGGTTACCGATGCTTTTGCCGCGCGCCGTATGGATGCCACGGTGAAGGCTGCGCTGGCTGGACGCCGTCTGAATGAAATTGAGGAATAATTGATGCCGCAGATCGTTTTTCTGCCCAATGCCGATCATTGCCCTGAAGGGGCGGTGATTGACGCGCAACCAGGCGAGACCATCCTCGATGCCGCGCTGCGCAACGGTATTGATATTGTGCATGCCTGTGAGAAGTCTTGTGCCTGTACTACCTGTCATGTCGTGGTGCGTGAGGGTTTCCGCTCGCTGGCCGAAGGCGATGAGCTTGAAGAAGACATGCTGGATAAGGCTTGGGGGTTGGAGCCTGAGTCGCGTCTCTCCTGTCAGGCTGTAGTGGCGGAAGACGATCTGGTGGTCGAGATTCCCAAGTACAACATCAACCAGGTTTCGGAAAGGCACTGAGGGTTCCGGTATGACATTGAAATGGATTGATGTGCTGGAAATCGCTATCCAGCTGGCGGAAAGCAAGCCGGAGGTCGATCCGCGTTACGTCAATTTTGTCGATCTGCACAGTTGGGTGCTGGCACTGCCAGAATTCAATGATGACCCGCAGCACGGCGGCGAGAAGGTGCTCGAGGCGATTCAGGCGGCCTGGATCGAAGAGGCCGACTGAGCCCGTTCAACCCTCGGGCGTCAGCCCTACGCATTTAACCTGAACCCGCGTATAATTCGCGGGTTTAATTTTTGGCTTTAATCCTTGTTTCTGGAGTTTCACATGGCTGTTCAACGCACTTTCTCCATCATCAAGCCTGATGCCGTTGCTAAAAACGTCATTGGCGAAATCACTACCCGTTTCGAAAAAGCCGGCCTGCGCGTCGTCGCTTCGAAGATGAAGCAGCTGTCCAAGGCTGAAGCTGAAGGTTTCTACGCTGAGCACAGCGCCCGTGGCTTCTTCGGCGATCTGGTTGCTTTCATGATTTCCGGCCCGGTTGTCGTCCAGGTACTGGAAGGCGAAGACGCAATCGCTAAGAACCGTGAACTGATGGGCGCTACCAACCCTAAAGAAGCTGCTGCCGGCACCATTCGTGCCGACTTCGCCGAATCCATTGACGCCAACGCTGTCCACGGTTCGGATTCCGAAGCTGCTGCTGCTCGTGAAATCGCTTACTTCTTCTCCGCTACCGAAGTGTGCGCGCGCATTCGCTAAGGCGAACGTGCGAGGGTGAGGCCATGACTGAAGCTACCGGCAAAATCAATCTACTGGGTCTGACCCAGCCTGAAATGGAACAGTTCTTCGACTCTATCGGGGAGAAGCGTTTCCGTGCCGGTCAAGTAATGAAGTGGATTCACCATTTTGGCGTCGATGATTTCGACGCCATGAGCAATGTCGGCAAGGCCTTGCGCGAGAAGCTCAAGGCCTGTGCCGAGATTCGCGGTCCCGAGGTGGTCAGCGAAGACATTTCCACCGACGGTACCCGCAAGTGGGTGGTCCGCGTGGCGTCTGGCAGCTGTGTCGAGACCGTGTATATTCCGCAAGGCAATCGCGGCACCCTCTGCGTCTCCTCGCAGGCCGGTTGCGCGCTGGATTGCAGTTTCTGCTCCACCGGTAAACAAGGTTTCAATAGCGATCTCACTGCCGCCGAGGTGATCGGTCAGGTGTGGATTGCCAACAAATCGTTCGGCAGTGTGCCGGCGAAGATCGATCGCGCCATCACCAACGTGGTGATGATGGGCATGGGCGAACCGCTGCTGAACTTCGATAACGTGGTCGCCGCCATGCACCTGATGATGGACGACCTCGGTTATGGCATCTCCAAACGCAAGGTGACCCTGTCCACCTCGGGCGTGGTGCCGATGATCGACAAGCTGGGCGAAGTCATTGACGTATCTCTGGCGCTGTCTTTGCACGCGCCTAACGATGAGCTGCGCAATAAGCTGGTGCCAATCAACAAGAAGTACCCGTTGGCGATCTTGCTGGCGGCCTGCAAGCGTTACGTCGCGCGGCTTGGCGAGAAGCGTGTGCTGACGATCGAATACACCTTGCTTAAGGATGTGAACGATAAGCCCGAGCATGCCGAGGAGATGATCGCACTGCTCAAGGATGTGCCTTGCAAGATCAATCTAATCCCGTTCAATCCCTTCCCCTTCTCAGGTTATGAGCGGCCGAGCAACAATGCCATTCGCCGCTTCCAAGACCTGCTGTATAAAGCCGGGCACAATGTCACAGTCCGCACTACGCGCGGCGAAGATATTGACGCTGCTTGCGGGCAGTTGGTCGGTCAGGTCATGGACCGTACCCGGCGTAGCGAGCGCTACATTGCCGTGCGCGAGCTGAGCAACGAGGCTGACGCGCCCCGTACCGCTGTAAACCGAACCTGAAGGTAGTATCTCTATGACCTTGCGCGCCGCGCTGCTTCTGTTTTTCGCCAGCTTACTGGTAGCTTGCGTGTCCACGGGCAACGTCGATCCGATGAAAACCGATAAAGGCCGCGACGAAGCGCGTGATGCCTATATCCAGCTTGGGATTGGCTACCTGCAGCAAGGTTCTACCGAGCAGGCAAAGGTTCCCCTGAAGAAAGCCCTGGAGCTTGATCCTTCAAATGCCGATGCGCACGCGGCACTCGCGCTGCTGTTCCAGATCGAGATGGAGCCTGAGCTCGCTGACGAGCATTTCCGCAAAGCGCTTTCGCAGCGCAGCAACGACCCGCGGTTTCTGAATAATTACGGTAGCTTCCTGTTTGAGCAGGGGCGCTACCAAGAGGCTTTTGAGCGTTACCAGCAAGCGGCCCAAGATAACCTCTACCCCGAGCGTTCGCGGGTGTTTGAAAATCTGGGTATGACGGCGCTCAAGCTGAATAAGCGCGCTGATGCGAAGAAATACTTTGAGCGCTCTCTGCGGCTGAACAAGCGCCAGCCACGAGCCTTGCTAGAGATGGCCGAGTTGTTCTTTGCGAACAAAGAGTATGTGCCCGCGCGTGATTATTATGAGAATTTCAGTGCGTTGAGCGAGCAGAATGCGCGCAGCTTGCTGCTCGGCTCGCGCCTCGCCAACATCTTCGAAGATCGGGATAAAGCCGCCAGCCTAGGCCTGCAACTCAAGCGCCTTTATCCCGGTACGCCGGAATATCAGCAATACCTGTCGGAGCAATGATGAAAGCGGTGCATCCCGAAGCTCTAACTGTGACTCGCAGCAATCCAGGCGAGACTCTGCGTAAGGCCCGCGAAAATAGGGACTGGTCGTTAGCCGAAGTGGCCGCGCAGCTCAATTTGACTACTCAGCGTCTGAGCCAACTCGAGACGGGTGCGTTCGATCAGTTGCCGGGGCATACCTTTGCCCGTGGTTATGTGCGCGCTTATGCCAAGCTGCTCGGGATGGATCAGAGCCTGGCGGTGCAGGAGTTCGACCACTACACCGGGACCGATGCCACTGGCAGTAGCGTGCATGGTCTGGGGCGCATCGAAGAGCCTGTGCGTTTGTCGCAGAGCGTGTTGCGTTTGGTCAGCTTTGTCTTACTGCTAGCGCTGGCCGGTGTCGGTTTTCTCTGGTGGCAGGGTCAGTCGGCAGGCCGCGTAGGCGAGCCGACCGGGGTCAGCCTGGAGCACGTTGAAGTAGAGAGCGCCGACGGCACTACGCAGATTCACCCGCTGGACGAGCCGGAAGATCAGGCCGTAGCCGATGCTCAGAGCGCGGGCGAACCTGGCCTGGCTGAGGTGTCTCCCGAGTTGGCTGCGCAGCCCGAGGCGGAACTACCGGGCACGGCAGCTACACCTCCGGCCGCTAGCAGCCCTTTGCTTGTGCCTAATGCGCCGGTCGCCGTCGTCGCCGCAACTCCAGCGCCTGTGACTCCTGTCGCCCCTCCAGCGCTTGTTGCCGCTACTCCTGCCTCAATTCCAGCGCCAGCGGCGGTGGGTCAAGGCATGGTGGGTCTTGAGTTCAGCGCCGACTGCTGGATCCAACTGACGGATGCCAGTGGCAAAGTGCTGGTCAGCGGCCTGAAGCGCAGGGGCGAGAAGCTGGCGTTGAGCGGTAAAGCGCCTCTGGAGTTGCGTCTGGGTTATGCGCGCGGCGCACAAGTTCGTTACAACGGTCAGGTGGTGGATGTCGCGCTCTTTACCAGTGGCGAAACTGCGCGCTTGAAGTTGGGGCAATAAACTATGCACGGCGAATCTCCAATCATCCGTCGCCAATCGCGCAAGATTTGGGTCGGCTCTGTTCCGGTGGGCGGCGATGCGCCTATCGCTGTGCAGAGCATGACCAACACCGACACCTGCGATGTCGCCGCCACTGTGGCGCAGATCCGTCGCTTGGAAGAAGCCGGCGCCGATATCGTGCGGGTGTCTGTGCCGGATATGGATGCTGCCGAAGCCTTTGGCAAGATCAAGCAGTTGGTGCAGGTGCCGCTGGTGGCCGACATCCACTTCGACTACAAGATTGCGTTGCGCGTCGCCGAGCTGGGGGTCGATTGCTTGCGGATCAACCCCGGCAATATTGGCCGCGAAGACCGCGTCAGAGCGGTCGTCGATGCGGCGCGTGACCGGGGCATTTCCATCCGCATCGGCGTTAACGCCGGCTCCCTGGAAAAAGACCTGCAGAAGAAATACGGCGAGCCGACCCCGGAAGCCTTGGTCGAGTCGGCACTACGCCACGTTGAGCATCTGGATCGCCTGAATTTTCCGGACTTCAAGGTCAGCGTCAAAGCCTCCGATGTATTTATGGCGGTTGCGGCTTATCGGCTGCTGGCCAAGCAGATCGAGCAGCCGTTGCACCTGGGTATCACCGAAGCGGGTGGCCTGCGTTCGGGTACCGTGAAGTCGGCTGTTGGTTTGGGCATGCTGCTCGCCGATGGGATTGGCGATACCATCCGCATCTCCCTGGCCGCCGATCCGGTCGAAGAGGTCAAGGTCGGTTACGACATCCTCAAGTCGCTGCGCTTGCGTTCCCGGGGCATCAACTTCATCGCCTGCCCGAGTTGCTCGCGGCAGAACTTCGATGTGGTCAAGACCATGAACGAGCTCGAGGGGCGTCTGGAAGATCTCCTGGTACCGCTCGATGTGGCCGTGATCGGCTGTATCGTCAACGGCCCCGGGGAAGCCAAGGAGGCGCATATCGGCCTCACCGGTGGTACCCCGAATAACCTGATCTATATCGACGGCAAGCCGGCGCAGAAATTGACCAATGACAATCTGGTGGACCAGTTGGAAAAACTGATTCGCCAGAAGGCGGCCGAAAAGGTCGAGGCCGACGCGGCGCTGATCGCCCGTGGCTGATAGCGAATTTTTTAAGGATTCAGTGTGAGCAAGTCTCTACAAGCCATTCGTGGCATGAACGACATCCTGCCCGAGCAGACGCCGCTCTGGCGCTACTTCGAAGGTGCTGTGGCAAACCTGCTGGATGGCTACGGCTACCGGCAGATCCGCATGCCGATCGTCGAGGTCACCGAGCTGTTCAAGCGCTCTATCGGCGAAGTCACGGATATCGTCGAGAAGGAGATGTACACCTTCGCCGACCGTAATGGCGACTCCTTGACCCTGCGCCCGGAAGGCACTGCCAGTTGCGTTCGCGCGGTACTGGAACACGGTATTGCCGGCGGCGGCCAGGTGCAGAAACTCTGGTACATCGGCCCGATGTTCCGCTATGAGCGGCCGCAGAAAGGTCGTTATCGCCAGTTTCACCAAATCGGCGTGGAGGTATTCAACCTCGACGGTCCGGACATCGATGCCGAGCTGATCCTGCTGACCTGGCGCCTCTGGGGCCTGCTGGGCATTCGCGATGCGGTGAAGCTGGAGTTGAACAGCCTCGGCAGCAGCGCTGCACGGGCGAATTACCGTGAAGCCCTGGTGCAGTATTTGTCGGCCCGTCTCGAGCTGCTGGATGAAGACAGCAAGCGGCGTCTCGTCAGCAACCCGCTGCGGATCCTCGACAGCAAGGTGCCGGAGACCCAGGCCCTGTTGGCCGATGCGCCGAAGATGGCGGACTATCTCGACGAAGAGTCGCGGAGCCACTTCGACGGCCTCAAGGCGCGTCTGGATGCCGCCGGCATTCCCTATGTGCTCAATCCCAAGTTGGTGCGCGGCCTCGATTACTACAGCAAGACCGTGTTCGAATGGGTCACCGATCAGCTCGGCGCCCAGGGCACGGTGTGCGCCGGTGGTCGTTACGATGGCCTGGTCGAGCAGATGGGCGGTAAGCCGTCCGCCGGTGTTGGTTTCGCCATGGGTATCGAGCGGCTGATCTTGCTGCTGGAAACCCTGGGGCAGGTACCCGCCGAAATTTCCCGCCAGGTCGATCTGTACCTCTGTGCCTTCGGTGAGCCGGCCGAGTTGGCGGGGCTCGCGCTGGCCGAACGTTTGCGCGATCAGTTGCCGGGGCTGCGTTTACAGGTGAATGCCGGGGCTGGCAGCTTCAAGAGTCAGCTGAAAAAGGCCGATAAGAGCGCTGCATTGTTCGCCCTGGTACTGGGCGAGGACGAGCTGGCTCAGCAAGTGATAGGTTTCAAGCCCCTTCGTGGTCAGGGCGAACAACAAAATATTGCCTGGGATGCTCTGTCTGAGCATCTGGTAGCCTGCCTGAGACAGGTTTGAGCATTCAGCGAATAAGGAGTATTGGGGTGACGTCGCGTACTGAAGATGAAGAGCTGGCGCTGATCAAGGACTGGTGGGAGCGCAATGGCAAACCCCTGCTGACCGGGGGCGCCTTGGCGCTGGTGGTGGTCTTTGGCTGGCAGGCTTGGCAGAAGTACCAGAGCAACCAGGCTCAAGGTGCTTCGCTGGTCTACCAGCAACTGCTGGAAACCGCGTTTAACCCGAGTGGCCAGCCGGATGCGGGCCAAGTGGCTGAGCTGGCGAACAAACTGAAGAAAGACTTCGGCGGCACCCATTACGCCCAGTACGGCAGCCTGTTTGTCGCTAAAGTCGCGGTAGACACGGGCAAGCTGGACGATGCGGCGGCTGAGCTGCAAGCGGTTGTCGCCAAGCCGGCCGATGACACCCTGGGCGAGTTGGCTCGCCAACGCTTGGCCCGTGTGTTGGCCGCGCAAAACAAGGCCGAAGATGCGCTCAAGCTGCTGGAAGGCGAGGCGGATAAGGCCTTCCTGGCCAGTCGCGAAGAACTGAAAGGTGATCTGCTGGTCAAGCTGGGCCGTCGCGATGAGGCACATGCCGCCTACGAGAAGGCCAAGGAAGCGCTGTCGGACGAAGCTGCGGTGGGTGGTTTACAAATGAAGCTCGACGACCTGGCGAAAGGGGATGCGTGACGTGATGCGCTGGAAATATGCCGCACTGCTGGCCCTGGCCGTTCTGGCCGCGGGTTGCAGCAGCAATAGCAAGAAGGAACTGCCACCGGCCGAGCTGCCCGACTTCACCGAAGAAGTCGAGCTGAAAAAAGAGTGGAGCCGCTCGGTGGGCGACGGCCAGGGCGACTCCTTCAATATGCTGGTGCCCGCGGTGGATGGCGATCATATCTTCGCCTCCGACGTAAACGGCGAAGTGCTGGCACTCAACCGCTTCAGTGGCGACAAGCTCTGGGAGCAAGACCTCGAGTTGCCGGTCTCGGGTGCCGTGGGTGCCGGTTATGGCCTGGTCCTGCTGGGCACGTTGAAGGGCGAAGTAATTGCCCTGGATGCCGCCAACGGTGAGGAAAAGTGGCGCGCGCGGGTCACCAGTGAAGTGCTGGCGCCGCCGGCTACCAATGGTGACGTGGTTGTCGTGCAGACCCAGGATGACCGCTTGATCGCGTTGGATGCGGCCACCGGCAAGCAGCGCTGGATCTATGAAAATACCCCGGCCGTATTGACCCTGCGTGGCACCGGTGCGCCGATCGTTACCAGCCGCTTGGCGTTTGCCGGTCTGTCCAGCGGCAAGGTGATCGCACTGGATACTCAGCGTGGTCTGCCGGTGTGGGAGCAGCGTGTGGCTGTACCGCAAGGCCGTTCCGAGTTGGATCGCGTGGTCGATATCGACGGCGGTCTGGTGCTTGCCGACAATACGCTTTATGTCGTGAGTTATCAGGGCCGCGTTGCCGGGCTGGATCTGGAAAGCGGGCGCATTCTTTGGCAGCGCGAGGCCTCCAGTAACGTCGGTCTGGCCCAGGGTCTCGGCAACGTTTACGTGAGCCTGGCCAACGGTAGCATTGAAAGTGTCGACGAGCGCTCCGCCTCGGCGCTGTGGAGTAACGAAGCTCTGGCTCGTCGCCAGCTGTCGGCTCCGGAAGTGTTCTCCAGTTACGTAGCCTTCGGCGATTTTGAAGGTTATCTGCACCTGGTCAGCCAGGTGGATGGTCGTTTCGTTGGCCGCACACGTATCGACAGCGACGGGTTGCGTGCACGTCCGCTGGTAGTCGGTGATTGGCTGTATGCCTTCGGCAATAGCGGAGATCTGGTCGCACTGACCATCCGCTAGGCTGTGATCTAGTGTCCGGCCGCTGCCGTTTGACGGCAGCGGCCTTTGTGTTTTCTGAAATTGAGTGGAGGGGCCGTATGGTTCCCGTAATCGCCCTGGTGGGCCGCCCGAACGTCGGCAAGTCCACCCTGTTTAACCGCCTGACCAGGAGTCGCGACGCTATCGTCGGCGATCTGTCTGGTCTGACCCGTGATCGCCAGTACGGTGAGGCTAAGTGGCAAGGGCGAACCTACATCTTGATCGATACCGGCGGTATTTCCGGTGACGAAGACGGTATGGACTCGAAAATGGCCGAGCAGTCGCTGCTGGCCATCGAGGAGGCCGATGCCGTGCTGTTCCTGGTGGATGCCAAAGCCGGCATGTCGGCCGCCGACCAGATGATTGGCGAGCACTTGCGCAAGCGCAACAAGCGTTGCTTCCTGGTGGCGAACAAGGTCGACAGCATTGACCCGGACCTGGCTCGCGCCGAGTTCAGTCCGCTGGGCCTGGGCGATGCATTGCCGATCGCCGGCGCCCATGGCCGTGGGATCAGCCAGATGCTCGAAGCGGCCTTGTCCGAATTCCCCAAGGATGCGCTCGAGGATGAACCGCTCGAGGGCGAGGTGGTTGCCGAAGGCGAAGAAGCCAAGCGTATCCCCGGCCCGAGCGAGAAGGATGGCATCAAGATCGCCATCATCGGCCGGCCCAACGTCGGCAAGTCGACCCTGGTCAACCGTATGCTCGGTGAAGACCGGGTGATCGTCTATGACCAGCCCGGCACCACGCGCGACAGTATTTATATTCCCTTCGAGCGCAACGGCGAGAAGTACACGCTGATCGACACCGCCGGGGTGCGCAAGCGCGGCAAGATCTCGGAAGAGGTCGAGAAGTTCTCGGTGGTGAAAACCCTGCAGGCGATCAAAGATGCCAACGTGGTGATTTTCGTCATGGACGCCCGCGAAGGCGTGGTCGACCACGACCTCAACCTGCTGGGCTTCGCGCTGGAAACCGGCCGTGCGCTGGTCATCGCGTTGAACAAGTGGGACGGCATGGAGCCGGGCGAGCGCGACTATGTGAAGACCGAGCTGCAACGCCGGTTGTTCTTCGTCGACTTCGCCGACATTCACTTCATCTCCGCGCTGCACGGTACCGGTGTCGGCAATCTGTACCAGTCGGTGCAGGCGTCGTTCAAGTCGGCGATCACCCGTTGGCCGACCAGCCGCCTGACCCAGATCCTCGAGGATGCGGTCGGTGAGCACGCGCCGCCTATGGTTAACAACCGCCGGATCAAGCTGCGCTATGCCCACTTGGGCGGGGCCAACCCGCCGCTGATCGTGATCCACGGCAACCAGGTGGAGAAGGTGCCCAAGTCCTACGTCCGCTACCTGGAGAACACCTATCGGCGCGTATTGAAACTGGTCGGTACGCCGATTCGTATCGAGTTCAAGGGCGGTGAAAACCCGTACGAAGGCAACAAGAACACCCTGACCGATCGCCAGGTCAACAAGAAGCGCCGGTTGATGTCGCACCATAAAAAAGCCGACAAGAAGCGCAAAGACAAGCGCTGACAGTCGGTGGAGACCGCGAGCCGGGCTCGTGAGCAGTTGAACAGGGCGCCCCGGGCGCCCTTTTTCATGGGCGAACGATCCGCTATCCTGCCAGACCCGCGTCGTTGACTGGCGCGGTGTCCAAGCGCTGCGGTCGCGGGTCGAAGCGCTGCGGCGATGGGTTAAAAAGGAAGGCGCGATGATCATCAGCAAGTTACCAAATGTCGGCACCACCATCTTTACTCGCATGTCCCAGCTCGCCGCAGAAGTCGGCGCGCTGAATCTCTCTCAAGGCTTTCCCGATTTCGATGGCCCGCAGGCCCTGCGTGAGGCGGTCTGCCGGCATGTTGCGGCCGGCCATAATCAATACGCGCCAATGACCGGCCTGCCGGCGCTGCGCGAGCAAGTGGCGGCGAAGATTGCCCGCTGCTATGGCCGCAGCGTCAGCGCCGAGCATGAGGTCACCATCACGCCGGGAGCGACCCAGGCGATCTTCTGCGCCATCCAGGCGCTGATTCGGCCGGGCGATGAGGTGATCGTTTTCGACCCCAGCTACGACAGCTACGAGCCCGCGGTGGAGTTGGCGGGTGGGCGCTGCGTGCATGTGCCGCTGAGCCAGCCGGCGTTCGCGCTCGACTGGCAGCGCCTCAGCGATGCCTTGAGCCCGCGCACACGCCTGATCATTCTCAACAGTCCGCACAACCCCAGTGGGGTGCTGATCAGTCGGGCGGATCTGGATCGCCTGGCCGAGTTGATCCGTGGGCGCGATATCTACCTGCTCAGCGATGAGGTCTATGAGCATCTGGTGTTCGACGGTGCCCAGCACGACAGCGTGCTCAGCCATGAAGAGCTGTATCGGCGCGCCTTCGTGGTCAGCTCGTTTGGCAAGAGTTACCACGTCACGGGTTGGAAGACCGGTTACGTGGTGGCGCCGCCGGCCTTGAGTGCCGAGCTGCGCAAGGTCCATCAATACGTCAGCTTTTGTGGCGTGACCCCGCTGCAGTGGGCGCTGGCGGACTTTATGGCCGAGCACCCCGAGCATGTCAGCGAGTTGCCGGCGTTCTATCAGGCCAAGCGCGACCTGTTCTGCGACCTGTTGGCCGGCTCGAAGTTTCGCTTTACCCGGGCGGCGGGGACCTTCTTCCAGTTGGTCGACTATTCATTGATTCGTCCAGACTTGGATGACCTGGCGATGGCCGAGTGGCTGACCCGCGAACACGGGGTCGCGGCTATTCCGGTCTCGGTGTTCTATCAACAAGCGCCCAAGGATCTGCGCCTGGTGCGCTTCTGTTTTGCCAAGCGCGAAGAGACTCTGGGTCAGGCGGCAGAAAAACTATGCGCGATCTGAGTGCTTTGCCCGATCTGAAACTGGCGCTGATCCAGACCACGCTGGCCTGGCATGACCCGGCGGCGAACTTTGCGCATTTCGAGCGCTTGCTGGAGCAGGCGCGTGGCGCGGACCTGATCATCCTGCCGGAGATGTTCACCACCGGTTTCTCCATGGATTCGGCCACCCTGGCCGAGCCGGAAGAGGGCGCCGCCTACGCCTGGTTGCGTAAGCAGGCGCAGCGCTTGAACGCCGTGCTGACCGGCAGCGTGATCATCCGGGCGGCGGACGGCAGCCATCGCAACCGCCTGCTGTGGGCGCGACCGGATGGCGAGGTGCTGCACTACGACAAACGTCATCTGTTTCGCATGGCCGGCGAGCACAAGCATTACAGCCCGGGCGAACGGCAGGTGCAGTTGGAGCTGAAAGGCTGGCGGATTCGCCCGCTGATTTGCTACGACCTGCGCTTCCCGGTGTGGAGCCGTGATCCGCATGACACCGACTTGTTGCTCTACACCGCCAACTGGCCGGCCGCGCGCCGCCAGCATTGGAACCGGCTGTTGCCGGCGCGGGCGATCGAGAATCTCTGTTATGTGGCCGCGGTCAATCGGGTCGGCACCGACGGCAAGGGTTTCGCCTATAGCGGCGACAGCCAGGTGCTGGATTTCCAGGGCGAGACGCTGCTGGATGTGGCGCAGGGCGATGGGGTCTTTCAGGTCAACCTGTCGGCTGCCGAGCTGGCGGCTTACCGTCAGCGTTTCCCGGCCAATCTGGATGCCGATGGCTTCGATCTGAGGCCTTGACGCGCGCTATAAAGCAAAACGCCGGGCATTGCCCGGCGTTTTGCTTTATAGCGCTGTCAGCTTCAGGCGGCTTGCGCTTCGGCCTGGCTCAAGGCTCGGTTCAGTGCGCTGAACAGCGCGCGGAAGCTCGCGGTGGTGAGGTTCTCGTCGATACCGACGCCATGCAGGGCGCGGCCGCCGTTGACGCGCAGTTCGAGGTAGGCCGCGGCCTTGGCGTTGGTGCCGGCGCCGATGGCGTGCTCGGAGTAGTCCATGATCTCCACGCTAACCGGCAGGCCGGCCACCATGGCTTCCAGCGGGCCTTTGCCGATACCGCGCCAGTGCTGGGTTTCGCCATGGGCGCTGACTTCCAGATCCACCGCACTGGTGCCGTTCTCTTCCTGCAGGCGATGGCTCTTCAGCGCGTAAGGCGCCGTGGCTTGCAGGTATTCGCGGTCGAGCAGGTGGTAGATCTGCTGGGCGCTCATCTCCAGGCCCAGGCGATCGGTTTCCCGCTGCACCACCTGGCTGAACTCGATCTGCATGCGCCGCGGCAGGTTGATGCCGTATTCCTGCTCCAGCAGATAGGCGATGCCACCTTTGCCGGACTGGCTGTTGACGCGGATCACCGCCTCGTAGCTGCGGCCGATATCCGCCGGGTCGATCGGCAAGTAGGGCACTTCCCACACCGCATCGGCCTGCTGCTGGCTGAAGCCCTTGCGGATCGCATCCTGGTGCGAGCCGGAGAACGCGGTATGCACCAGGTCGCCCACATAGGGGTGGCGCGGGTGCACCGGAATCTGGTTGCACTCTTCGACCACCTTGCGCACGGCGTCGATGTCGGAGAAATCCAGTTGTGGATCGAGGCCCTGGGTGTACATGTTCAGCGCCACGGTGACCAGGTCGACGTTGCCGGTGCGTTCGCCGTTGCCGAACAGGCAGCCTTCCACGCGATCCGCACCGGCCATCAGCCCCAGCTCGGTGGCGGCCACACCGGTGCCACGGTCATTGTGGGTGTGCAGGCTGATCAGCACGCTGTCGCGGCGGCTGATGTTGCGGCCGAACCACTCGATCTGGTCGGCATAGATATTCGGCGTGGCGACTTCCACTGTGGCCGGCAGGTTGAGAATCACCTTGCGCTCAGGCGTCGGCTGCCAGACGTCGAGCACCGCGTTGCAGACTTCCACGGCGAACGGCAGCTCGGTGGCGCTGAAGGTTTCCGGTGAGTACTGGAAGGTCCACTGGGTTTCCGGCTGCTGTGCGGCCAGTTGGTTGAACAACTTGGCGGCGTTCACGGCGATGTCGATCACACCCTGCTTGTCTTGATTGAAGACGATCTTGCGGAAGGACGGCGAGGTGGCGTTGTACAGATGGACTATGGCCTTTTTCGCGCCGCGCAGGGACTCGAAGGTGCGCTGGATCAAGTCCTCGCGGGCCTGGGTGAGAACCTGGATGCTGGTGTCGTCCGGGATATGGCCGTCTTCGATCAGGCTGCGCACGAAGTCGAAATCGGTCTGCGACGCGGACGGGAAAGACGCTTCGATTTCCTTCACGCCGACTTTCACCAGGGTCTTCCAGAAGCGCAGTTTTTTCACCGCATCCATAGGTTCGATCAGCGACTGGTTGCCGTCGCGCAGGTCGGAGCTGCACCAGATCGGCACCGCGCTGATGGTCTTCGCCGGCCAGGTGCGGTCGGGCAAGTCGATGGCCGGGAAGGCGCGGTATTTCTTCGACGGGTCTTTGAGCATGCTCATGGGGCAATCCTTTTAGTCGTGGCCGGATAACGGCGGCCTGCCTATGCAACGAGAGAGGGGCGAGCCGTGCTGTTTAGCACTGCAGTCGCGGGCGCAGCAGAATGAGGCGGTGGGCTAGATTCATGCTGCCAACCCTAGCGATCTAGGTTAAAGCTGGCAAGCATTGCTGTAAAAATGGAATAAGTGTTCGTTTCTGTGAGTTTATTGAGATTTTATTCTGGAGGGGCACGCAAAAGGCCGCGCAAATTGCGCGGTCTTTCAGTGCTCGATAGCGGGTTTGCCCATGCGGCCGTCAGAACCTGTGCAAGATCGTCGCGAGCGCAGGTCAGGGCCGCACCCGTTCCCTACGGGTAACGGCATTCCCCACATCCATGTGGGTCACAAGGCGCAACGCAGCGAAGCGGAGTAACAGCCAAAGGCTGGCCCGCAGGGCGAGCGTAGCGAGTCAAGCAGGCGAGGAGGCGGAGTTTACGAGCTGTAAATGAGCAGTCTGAGCCTGATTTCAACGCCGTATAACGCGCGAAGCCCGCAGTAGTTTTCACGCAGTCTGGATAGCGGGTTTATCCATGCGGCCTTCAGGGCTGGAAGGCGCCGATAAAGATTGCCGGGTCGACGCGGGCGTCGTTCAGGCTGATGTTCCAGTGCATATGCGGGCCGGTCGCCCGGCCGGTTGCGCCGACGCGTCCGATCACGCCGCCACGGCTCAGTTGCTGGCTGAGCTTCACGTCGATTTTCGACAGGTGGCAGAACATGCTGATAAAGCCTTGGCCGTGGTCGACGAACACCGTGTTGCCATTGAAGAAGTAATTGCCGATCAAGATCACTTTGCCCGCCGCCGGGGACTTGATGGGGGTACCGGCGGCTACGGCGAAATCCAGGCCGGCGTGGGGGTTACGTTCCTCGCCATTGAAGAAGCGGCGTAGGCCGAAGCGGCTGGAGAGCGGGCCGTTGACCGGTTTGTCCAGCAGCAGGTTGCTCGGCGTGCCGGGGCTGAAACTCTGGTAGGCGCGGGTCTGCTCGCTCAGTTCGCGTTCGATGCGCTTCAGGTCGGCGGGGTTCGGGTTGACCTGGCGTTGGTTTTTCAGGGTGATGCGCTGTTCGGCGTAATGCTTGCTGCCGACCTTGAAACTCAGGTTGCGTGTGCCGCTGGCATCTTTGGCGCTGAGTTGCTGGCTGCCGGGTTTGACCGTTAGCGGCAGGCCGACTATGGCAATCCAGCGCCTGGCTTGCTCGTGCACCACCAGCACCGGTTTGCCTTGATAAGTGGCGGTAGGGGCGCTGCTGCCGGTGCCGAGATCGACCACGGCGACGCCGCCGGGCACCGGCTTGTTCAGCAGGCGGCCGATGAAGCCTTCGGCGTGAACCGGCAGGGCAAGGCAGAGCAGCAGGGCGATGAGTAAGCGCATGGATTTCTTCTTGAATTCAGGCCTGGGTCGGGCGGATGAGGCTTTTCTCATCCGCCGACGGCGTATCAATCGAGCAGGGAAAGGGTCACCGGCGTCAGATGATTGTCCTCGACGCGCACGTCCAGTTCACCTTCGCCCAGACGGGCTTTCAGGCGTTGGCCGGGGCGGGTTTGCCCGGCGCTGCGGATCGCCTGGCCGCGTTCGTCGAGGAGGATGCTGTAACCACGGCCAAGGGTGGCCAGCGGGCTGATCGCCTGCAGCGTTTGCACCTGACTTTGCAACTGCAGGCGGCGCTCTTTCAGGCTTTCACGAATCGCCCGCGGCAGGCGTTCGGCCAGGCTGTCCAGGCGTTGGCGCAGCAGGGTCAGGACGCGTCCCGGGTGCTGCGCCGCCAAGCGCGTATCGAGCTGGGTCAGGCGTTCGCGGCGATTACTCAGCTGCCGTTCGAAGGCTCGGCGCAGGCGCATGTCCAGATCATCGAGGCGCTGCGCTTGCTGGCGCAGGCGCTCGCCGGGATGGCGCAGGCGACGGGTGATACCCTCCAGGCGCAGGCGTTCGCGGCCGAGACGATCCTGAATGCGCAAGATCAACCGGCGCTGCAGGCTGTTCAGACGCTGCTGCAGGTCGCTGGAGTCGGGTGCCAGCAGCTCGGCGGCGGCGGAGGGGGTGGGCGCACGAACATCGGCGACGAAATCGCTGATCGAAACATCCGTCTCGTGGCCGACGGCGCTGACGATCGGCGTCTGGCAGGCAGCTACCGCACGGGCGACGGCTTCTTCGTTGAAGCACCAGAGGTCTTCCAGCGAGCCGCCGCCGCGGGCCAGGATCAGTGCATCGAAGCCGCGGGCATCGGCCAGTTCGAGGGCGCGGACAATCTGCGCGGTGGCTTCGCGGCCCTGCACGGCGGTGGGGATCAGGGTCAGCTGGACGTGCGGTGCGCGACGGCGGAACACGCTGATGATGTCGCGAATCACCGCACCGGTCGGCGAGCTGATGATACCGATCCTTTGCGGGTGGGCAGGCAGCGGGATCTTCTGTGCGGCGGCGAACAGGCCTTCGGCGCTGAGCTTCTCCTTCAGCGCTTCGAACGCCAGGCGCAAGGCGCCATCGCCGGCGGGTTCGACGCTGTCGAGAATCAGCTGGTAATCGCCACGGCCTTCGAACAACGAGACCTTGCCGTGCACCTTGACCGCCAACCCATCACGCAATGCCTGGCGCACGCGCGCGGCGTTCTGCCGAAACAGGGCGCAGCGTACCTGCGCCTGGCTGTCTTTCAGGGTGAAGTAAATGTGGCCAGACGCGGGTTTGGCCAGGTTGGAAATTTCGCCCTCGACCCAGATATTGGCGAACACGTCCTCCAGCAACACGCGGGCGCGGCCGTTGAGTTGGCTGACAGTAAGTACTTCGCGATCGAGGCCGAGACGCTGGAAGGGGTCTTTAATCATGGAAGGCATCATAAAGGCTTTGTGCGCCAGGCCAAAGGTCGCTGCGTTGCGTAGTGGTCGTCGGCGCGTGGACAGGCTGCTTGCGAGCCACTCATGGCCGCAATAGCTTGACCCGACCGCGCGGGCGATTAAGCTGCTGGTTTTTTCGCCGCCCTCTCTTCGGATAAAGCAAGGCTGTGCCATGAGTGATCAACAGACCATCATCGTTCCGCAAATCTCCAGCTATCCCGGGCATGAGGCCAAGGCGCGGGAAGTGCTGCGCTGGCTGGCGAGCAACAATATTGTCGAGTGGCAACTGTCGAAATGCGGCTTGGGCCCTGGCGAGCTGGGCTATGCCGTGGCCGCCGGGGCTATTCAGGTCATGGATATTCCCGCCGGGGCTGCGGTTGAGCAGTATCTGCCGTTTGGCCTCCCGGTGAATGGCTTGGAGATTGTCACCAAGCGCTGCATCTTCACGCCCATGCAGGGTTTCAACGGGTTGGCGAGCTGCTCCGCATGCCGGGCGGAGGTGGGCGAGGTGTTGCTGGAGCATCTGGAAAACTGGATGCCGGCCGAGACGGATAATTTCATCTGCCCAGCGTGCGAATACGAGGACGATATCAATGCGTTCCCGTTCCAGCAGGCCTGCGGCTTTTCCGATCTGGGTTTCATCTTCAACAATTGGGCCGGCGCTTATTTCAAGCAAAGCTTCTTGAAGGAATTTGCCGAGCGCCTGGGTTATCCGATGGCTGTGGTGCAGGTGCGTAACTAGGCAAATCACTCCGGGGCTTTTCCTGCTATGCCAGGGCTGAGCGTCTTGGTTGGCGCATTAAATGGTGAGGCGGCTATCTAATTAACGGTTTGCATTGAGCCACGGGGGCTGCGTGGGTATAATGGCGCGCTTCCATTTTCCCGCCCGGGAGCCCCCGCCATGCTGCGTATCAGTCAAGAAGCTCTAACCTTCGACGACGTCCTTCTTATTCCAGGTTATTCCGAAGTTCTGCCTAAAGACGTCAGCCTTAAGACTCGACTGACCCGCGGCATCGAGCTGAACATCCCGCTGCTTTCCGCGGCGATGGATACCGTGACCGAAGCCCGTCTGGCCATTGCCATGGCTCAGGAAGGCGGCATCGGCATCATCCACAAGAACATGACCGTCGAGCAGCAAGCCACCGAAGTGCGCAAGGTCAAGAAATTCGAGGCGGGCGTGGTCAAGGACCCGATCACCATCGAAGCTGACGCCACGGTGCGTGACCTGTTCGAACTGACCCGGCAGAACAACATCTCCGGTGTACCGGTGCTGTCCGATGGCGACCTGGTCGGCATCGTAACCTCCCGCGACGTCCGTTTCGAAAACCGCCTGGATGCCAAGGTGCGCGAAGTGATGACGCCGAAAGAGCGTCTGGTCACCGTGCGTGAAGGTGCCGATAAGAATGTGGTGCGCGAGCTGCTGCACAAGCACCGCATCGAGAAAGTCCTGATCGTCGATGAGGCATTCGCGCTGAAAGGCATGATGACCGTCAAGGACATCGAAAAAGCCAAGGCTTATCCGTTCGCCAGCAAGGATGACCAAGGTCGTCTGCGGGTCGGCGCGGCGGTGGGCACCGGTGCCGATACCGGTGATCGTGTCGCGGCGTTGGTTGCTGCCGGCGTGGATGTGGTGGTGGTCGACACCGCCCACGGTCACTCCAAGGGCGTGATCGAGCGCGTGCGCTGGGTCAAACAGAACTTCCCGGACGTGCAGGTCATTGGTGGCAACATCGCCACTGGCGCCGCCGCCAAGGCTCTCGCCGAAGCCGGCGCGGATGCGGTGAAAGTCGGTATCGGTCCAGGCTCGATCTGCACCACGCGCATCGTCGCCGGGGTTGGCGTACCGCAAATCTCCGCGATCGCCAACGTTGCCGCCGCGCTGCAAGGCACCGGCGTGCCGCTGATCGCCGATGGCGGCATCCGCTTCTCCGGTGACCTGTCCAAGGCCATAGTCGCCGGTGCGTCCTGTGTGATGATCGGCTCCATGCTGGCCGGTACCGAAGAGGCACCGGGCGAGGTCGAACTGTTCCAGGGCCGTTCCTATAAGGCTTACCGCGGCATGGGCTCGCTGGGCGCCATGGCGCAGGCGCAAGGCTCCTCCGACCGCTACTTCCAGGACTCCTCGGCCGGTGCCGAGAAACTGGTGCCGGAAGGCATCGAAGGTCGCGTGCCGTACAAGGGCGCGATGAGTGCCATCGTCCACCAGCTGATGGGTGGCCTGCGCGCCTCCATGGGCTACACCGGTTGCGCCACTATTGAAGCAATGCGCACGACTCCCGAGTTCGTCCGCATCACTGGCGCTGGCATGGCCGAGTCGCACGTCCATGATGTGCAGATCACCAAAGAATCACCGAACTACCGGGTGGGCTAATCCCCACCGCTGAAATTCGATCCGGGGCTGTGGCTGTTATTTGACAGGGCAGCCCCGCGTTGTTTGTGAATTCCGCTACGAGAGACGGCCATGGTCCACGATATCCACGCCCACCGCATCCTGATCCTCGATTTCGGTTCCCAGTACACCCAGCTGATCGCCCGTCGTGTGCGCGAAATCGGCGTGTATTGCGAGCTGCATCCGTTCGATATGAGCGATGACGACATTCGCGCCTTCGCCCCGCGCGGCATCATTCTCGCCGGCGGTCCTGAGTCGGTACACGAGGCGAACAGCCCGCGCGCACCGAAAGCGGTGTTCGACCTCGGTGTGCCGGTGTTCGGCATCTGCTACGGCATGCAGACCATGGCCGAGCAGCTGGGCGGCAAGGTCGAAGGTTCCCAGCTGCGGGAGTTCGGCTATGCCCGCGTCGATGTGGTCGGCAAGGCCCGCCTGCTGAATGGCATCGAAGATCATGTGGACGACGATGGCGTGCTCGGTCTCGACGTGTGGATGAGCCATGGCGACAAGGTCACCGTGCTGCCGGAAGGTTTCCATATCCTCGCCAGCACTCCGAGCTGCCCGATCGCCGCCATGGCCGACGATCACCGCGGTTATTACGGCGTGCAGTTCCACCCGGAAGTGACCCACACCAAGCAGGGCGGGCGCATTCTGTCGCGCTTCATCCTCGAGATCTGTGGCTGCGAAGCGCTGTGGACGCCGTCGAATATCGTCGATGACGCCATCGCCAGCGTGCGTGCCCAAGTCGGCAGCGCCAATGTGTTGCTCGGCCTGTCCGGCGGGGTGGATTCCTCGGTGGTGGCGGCCTTGTTGCACAAGGCGATTGGCGATCAGCTGACCTGCGTGTTCGTCGACAATGGCCTGCTGCGCCTGCACGAAGGTGAGCAGGTGATGGCCATGTTCGCCGAGAACATGGGCGTCAAAGTGATTCGCGCCAATGCCGAAGAGCAGTTCCTCGGCAACCTGGCCGGCGAAGCCGACCCGGAGAAGAAACGCAAAATCATCGGCCGCACCTTTATCGATGTGTTCGATGCCGAGTCCTGCAAGCTGGACAACATCAAGTTCCTCGCCCAGGGCACCATCTACCCGGATGTGATCGAATCGGCCGGCGCCAAGAGCGGCAAGGCCCACGTGATCAAGTCGCACCACAACGTCGGTGGCCTGCCGGAGGAGATGAATCTCAAGCTGGTCGAGCCGCTGCGTGAGCTGTTCAAGGACGAAGTCCGTCGTCTCGGCCTCGAGCTCGGCCTGCCTTACGACATGGTCTACCGCCACCCGTTCCCGGGCCCGGGCCTGGGCGTGCGCATCCTCGGCGAGGTGAAGAAGGAGTACGCCGACCTACTGCGGCGTGCCGACCACATCTTTATCGAAGAGCTGCGCAAGGCCGACTGGTATCACAAGGTCAGCCAGGCCTTCGTGGTGTTCCAGCCGGTGAAATCGGTGGGCGTGGTCGGCGATGGCCGTCGTTACGCCTGGGTCGTGGCCTTGCGTGCGGTGGAGACCATCGACTTCATGACCGCCCGTTGGGCGCACCTGCCCTACGAGCTGCTGGAAACGGTGAGCGGTCGGATCATCAACGAAATCGAAGGTATCTCCCGCGTGACTTACGATGTGTCGAGCAAGCCGCCGGCTACCATCGAGTGGGAATGATGTAGCCAGTGAGGGCGGCCCAGATCGCCCTCATCGCTGTCTGCGACCAGGTGTAGCTTGTCCGCCCCGTGTGAGCCGCCCGTAAGAGGTTGGCGCTATTACCTGATGGGCCAGCGAAGTCCTTTTCCTTGAGGTGCCTGAACCCATGTCTTTCTCCCGTCGACAGATTCTCGGTGGTTTGGCCGGGCTGGCCGTTGTCGGGTTCGGCGCCGGTGGCGCGCGCTATTGGTTGGGCCGCTCGCTGGATGGCCAAAACCATGACTACGAACTGATCGCCGCGCCCATGGATCTCGAGTTGGTACCCGGCCATCTCACCCCGGCCTGGGCCTATGGCGGCCAGGCGCCGGGCGTGGAATTGCGCGCCAAGCAGGGCGAGTGGTTGCGGGTGCGCTTTATCAACAAGCTCGATCACCCGACCACCATTCACTGGCACGGCATCCGTCTGCCGCTGGAGATGGATGGCGTGCCCTATGTCTCGCAACTGCCGGTGCTGCCGGGCGAATATTTCGACTACCGGTTCAAGACCCCGGATGCCGGCAGCTACTGGTATCACCCGCATTTTTCCAGTAGCCAGCAGTTGGGTCACGGCCTGGTCGGGCCGCTGATTGTCGAAGAGCGTGAGCCAAGCGGTTTCCTGCATGAGCGCACGCTCAGCCTGAAGACCTGGCATATCGACGAGCAGGGCGCCTTCACCTCGTTCAGCCTCCCGCGGGAGGCGGCGCGCGGTGGCACGGCGGGGAGCTTCTCCACCGTCAGCGGCCAGCATCTGCCGACTCTGGAGCTGCCGGCCGGCCAGGTCGTGCGCTTGCGCCTGCTGAATCTCGATAACACCTTGACCTATCGGCTCAACCTGCCGGACGCGCAGGCGCGGATCTATGCGCTCGACGGTAATCCGGTCGCGCCACGGCCGCTGGGCAAGGAATATTGGCTGGGGCCGGGGATGCGCATGGATCTGGCCTTGCGAGTGCCGGCCGCGGGGCAGGAGCTGTCGCTGCGCAATGGTCCGGTGCGTCTGGCGACGCTGCGCTCGCAGGCTTGCACAGACGCGGCGGGCGATTGGCCGCCGGCGTTGCCGGCCAACCCGCTGCCCGAGCCGGATCTGGCCAATGCCGAAACCCTCCGCTTCAACTTCGAGTGGGTCGGGGCGGTCTCGGTGAATGTGGCCAATGGCACGGCGCCGAGCTTCTGGCAGATCAATGGCAAGGCTTGGGACATCAACGACAAGACCTGCGCCGATCGGCCGATCGCCAAGCTGGAGCTCGGTAAGAGCTACATCTTCGAGCTGCGCAACATGGCCCAGTACCAGCACCCGATTCATCTGCATGGCATGAGCTTCAAGGTGCTGAGTTCGGACCGCAAGAAGATCATTCCGTACTTCACCGACACCTATCTGCTCGGCAAAAACGAGCGCGCACGCGTCGCCTTGGTGGCGGATAACCCGGGTGTGTGGATGTTCCACTGCCATGTGATCGACCATATGGAAACCGGCCTGATGGCCAGCATCGAGGTGAGCTCGTGAATAACTTTGCGCAACTCGATAGCTGTGTTGGGCTTGGCTGATGCGTCAGCCGCAGATCATCGACCGTAGCCAGGATCAGTGCTTTATGCGCGAGGCCCTGGCGTTGGCTGCCGAGGGCGCGAGCCTGGGCGAGGTGCCGGTCGGCGCGCTGCTGGTGCAGAACGGTGAAATCATTGGGCGCGGCTTCAATTGCCCGATTTCCCGGCATGACCCCAGCGCCCATGCCGAGATGGTGGCGATCCGTGCCGCGGCGCAGAGCCTGGAGAATTACCGCCTGCTTGGCAGTACGCTGTATGTGACGCTGGAGCCGTGCAGCATGTGCGCCGGCTTGATCGTGCATGCCCGGATCAAGCGGGTGGTTTACGGGGCGACCGAGCCAAAGGCAGGCGTGGTGCAAAGCCGCGGCCAGTTCTTCACCCAGGACTTTCTCAATCACCGGGTGGTGGTCGAGGGTGGGGTGCTGGCGCAGGAGTGCAGCACGATGTTGAGCGAGTTTTTCAAGGCGCGCCGCGGCTAGGCTGGCGTAGCGCGAAGTGACAAAACGGCAGGAAAGCCGTTTTGCACAGCTTTAGCTGTCCGTAGGGCGAGGTGCATGGATGCACCTCGTGAAACCCAGCGCTGTCCTCGCTGGGTTTCGGCAAAAAAACGCCGCTACCCAGCCTACAGCGGTGGCGTGGTTTCGTCTGGCTTGCGCTTGTCGATGCCCGGAACATGCAGGCCGCTTTCGGCCACTTGGCTGCCTTCCAGCTGTGGCTGAGTGACCCAGGTGAGAATGTCGTAGTAGCGGCGGATGTTCTGTACGAAGTGCACGGTCTCGCCGCCACGGGCATAGCCATAGCGGGTTTTGCGGTACCACTGCTTTTGCGCCAGGCGCGGCAGCATCTTCTTCACGTCCAGCCACTTGTTCGGATTGAGGCCTTCGGCCTCGGCCAGCTTGCGCGCGTCACCCAGATGGGCGATGCCGATGTTGTAGGCGGCGAGGGCAAACCAGGTGCGATCCGGCTCTTCCAGCTCGGGGGCCAGGTCCTGCTTGATTAGGGTGAAGTACTTGCTGCCGCCGTTGATGCTTTGTTTAGCGTCCAGGCGGTTGGCCACGCCCATCGCCTGGGCGGTGCGCTGGGTCAGCATCATCAGACCGCGTACGCCGGTCTTGGAGGTGGCGTTGGGTTGCCAGAGCGATTCCTGGTAGCCAATCGCGGCGAGCAGGCGCCAGTCCACTTCATGGCTCTGGGCCGTCTGGCGGAAGTGCCGCTCATAGCGCGGTAGGCGTTGCTGCAGATGCTTGGCGAAGGTGTAGGCGCCGACATAACCCAGTACGTCGACATGGCCGTAATAGCGATCCTTCAGGCGTTGCAGGGTGCCGTTCTGTTTGACCCGCTCGAGGAAGGCGTTGACCTCCACCAGCAGGCTGTCGTCCACGCCGGGCGCCACCGCCCAGCTCAGGCTGCTGGTGTCACCGAGGTCGAAGGCCACGCGTACATTAGGGAAGTACACCTGGTTCATCGCCAGTTCATTGGAGTCGACCAGGGTCAGGTCGATTTCGCCTTCATCGACCATGCGCAACAGGTCGACGACCTCCACCGCATCGGATTGCTCGTAATTCAGTTTGGGAAACTGCACCTTGAACGCGGCCAGTTGCTCGGCGTGACTGCTGCCTTTGAGTACCAGGATGCGTTTGCCGAACAGGTCTTCCGGGCGGGTTGGGCGGCTCTGGCCGTTGCGGTAGATGACTTGCGGGGTCACTTCCAGATACGGCTGGGAAAAGCGCGCCTGGGTCCGGCGGCCGCTGCTGCTGACTAGGCCCGCGGCGGCTAAGACGGGGCCGTTCTCTTGGTTTAGCCCGGCAAACAGCTCGTCGAGGTTGTCGGCGGTTTCGATTTGCAACTCGACGCCGAGATCGTCGGCAAGGCGTTTGACCAGTTCGTACTCGAAACCGGTCTCGCCATTGCGATCCTGAAAATAGGTGGCGGGGCTGTTGCGGGTAACCACGCGCAGCACGCCATCCTTCTGGATGCGCTCTAGGGCCGAGGGCTGTGGCTCGCTACAGCCCCAGAGCAGCAGAAGGATTCCGGTCGCCAGCAGCCATTTCGGGCCGCGCCTGCGGAGCTTAGTTTGTGCAAACATCGGCGCAGTATACGCAAAGGACCGAGGTCACCATATCTCGACAGCCGGGGTGCTTCTCTGTTAGCGCTGAAGTGCCGGCGGAGCGCCCGTCGCGAGTGCCTTGGCGGGCGGTTTGCGCTAGAATGCACGGCCTCAAAGCATCCCCCTTCCCGAGGCTGTCCCGAAGATGTTGATCCTGCGCGGCGCTCCTGCCCTTTCTGCCTTCCGCCACGGCAAGTTACTCGAGCAACTGACCCAGAAGGTCCCCGCTGTTAGCGGTGTATATGCCGAATTTGCCCACTTTGCCGAGGTCACCGGCGTATTGACCGGTGAAGAAGAGAAAGTGCTCGCCCGCCTGCTCAAGTACGGCCCCAGCGTGCCGGTACAAGAGCCGAGCGGCCGACTGTTTTTGGTGCTGCCGCGTTTCGGCACCATCTCGCCCTGGTCGAGCAAGGCCAGCGATATCGCCCGCAACTGCGGCCTGGCGAAGATTCAGCGGCTTGAGCGCGGGATCGCCTACTACGTCACCGGTGAATTCAGCGAGGCTGAAGCCGAACTGATCGCCGCCGGCCTGCATGACCGCATGACCCAGCTGGTACTGGGCAACCTGGAACAGGCGGCTGGTCTGTTCAGCCATGCCCAGCCCAAGCCGTTGACCCTGGTCGACGTGCTCGGCGGCGGCCGCGCGGCGCTGGAGCAAGCCAACGTCGAGCTGGGCCTGGCCCTGGCGGAAGACGAGATCGACTATCTGGTGACCAGCTTCACCGGCCTGGGGCGCAACCCCCACGACATCGAACTGATGATGTTTGCCCAGGCCAACTCCGAGCATTGCCGGCACAAGATCTTCAATGCCAGCTGGGATATCGACGGCGAGAATCAGGAAAAAAGCCTGTTCGGCATGATCAAGAACACCTTCCAGATGCACGGTGAAGGGGTCTTGTCGGCTTATAAGGACAACGCTGCGGTGATCGAAGGCTCGGTCGCCGGACGTTTCTTCCCGAATCCAGAGACTCGCCAGTACGGCGCGGTCGAGGAGCCGGTACATATTCTGATGAAGGTGGAAACCCATAACCACCCGACCGCCATCGCGCCGTTCCCCGGTGCCTCGACCGGCTCCGGTGGTGAGATTCGCGACGAGGGCGCCACCGGGCGCGGGGCCAAGCCGAAAGCCGGCCTGACCGGGTTCACCGTCTCCAACCTGCAGATTCCGGGTTTCGAACAGCCGTGGGAAACTCCGTACGGCAAGCCCGAGCGCATCGTCACGGCGCTGGACATCATGCTCGAAGGCCCGCTCGGCGGCGCGGCGTTCAACAACGAATTCGGTCGCCCGGCACTGACCGGCTACTTCCGTACCTTCGAACAGGCGATCACGACCCCGCGCGGCGAAGAAGTCCGTGGTTACCACAAGCCGATCATGCTGGCCGGCGGCATGGGCAACATCCGCGCCGAACACGTGCAGAAAGCCGAGATCACCGTGGGCTCCAAGCTGATCGTGCTCGGCGGCCCGGCGATGTTGATCGGCCTGGGTGGCGGTGCGGCCTCCTCGATGGCCACCGGCACCAGCTCGGCAGACTTGGACTTCGCCTCGGTACAGCGCGAGAACCCGGAGATGGAGCGCCGCTGCCAGGAGGTGATCGACCGTTGCTGGCAGCTCGGCGAGCACAACCCCATCAGCTTTATCCATGACGTCGGCGCCGGTGGTCTGTCCAACGCCTTCCCGGAGCTGGTCAACGATGCCGGCCGTGGCGGTCGCTTCGAGCTGCGCGCGGTGCCCAACGACGAGCCGGGCATGGCCCCGCTGGAAATCTGGTGCAACGAATCCCAGGAACGCTACGTGTTGGCGGTCGATGCGGCGGACTTCGAGCGCTTCAAGGCGATCTGCGAGCGCGAGCGTTGCCCGTTTGCCGTGGTCGGCGAGGCCCTCGCAGAGCCGCAGCTGACCGTGGCCGACAGCCATTTCGGCAACAACGCCGTGGACATGCCGCTCGAAGTGCTGCTCGGCAAGGCGCCGCGCATGCACCGGTCGGCGAACCGCGAAGCCGAGTTGGGCGATGACTTCGATGCCGCGACCCTGGACATCGACACGGCCGTGGAGCGCGTGCTGCGCCACCCGGCCGTGGCCAGCAAGAGCTTCCTGATCACCATCGGCGACCGCACCATCACCGGTCTGGTCGCGCGCGATCAGATGGTCGGCCCCTGGCAGGTGCCGGTGGCCGACTGCGCCGTGACCGCCACCAGCTTCGACGTGTATAGCGGTGAGGCGATGGCCATGGGCGAGCGCACGCCGCTGGCGCTGCTGGATGCCCCGGCGTCCGGACGCATGGCGATAGGCGAGACGCTGACCAATATCGCGGCGGCGCGAATCGGCAAGATTTCCGACATCAAACTGTCGGCCAACTGGATGTCTGCCGCCGGTCACCCCGGTGAAGACGCACGTCTTTACGACACCGTCAAAGCGGTCGGCATGCAGCTGTGCCCGGAGCTGGGCATCACCATCCCGGTCGGCAAAGACTCGATGTCGATGAAGACCCGTTGGACGGATGCCGGCACGGAGAAGAGCGTGACCTCGCCGTTGTCGCTGATCGTGTCCGGCTTCGCCCCGGTGCTCGACGTGCGCCAGACCCTGACCCCGCAACTGCGAATGGACAAGGGCGTGACGGATCTGATCCTGATCGACCTGGGCCGTGGGCAGAACCGCATGGGCGCTTCGATCCTCGCTCAGGTGCATGGTCAACTGGGCCGCCAGGCGCCGGACGTCGACGATGCCGAAGACCTCAAGGCCTTCTTCGCCGTGATCCAGGGCTTGAATGCCGATGGCCACCTGCTGTCCTACCATGACCGTTCCGACGGTGGCTTGCTGGTCAGCGTGCTGGAAATGGCCTTCGCCGGGCATTGCGGTTTGAACATCTATCTCGATGCGTTGGCTGACAACCGCGAAGCGCTGGCTGCCGTGCTGTTCAACGAAGAGCTCGGCGCGGTGATTCAGGTGCGTCAGGACTCGACCCCGGAAGTGCTGGCGCAATTCAGCGCGGCGGGTCTGGGTGATTGCGTTGCGGTGATCGGTCAGCCGGTGAATAACGCTGAGGTCGCTATCAGCTTCAACGGCCAGCCGGTATTCGCCGGTCAGCGTCGTCTGTTGCAGCGTCAGTGGGCTGAGACCAGCTACCAGATCCAGCGCCTGCGCGATAACGTCGAGTGTGCCGAGCAGGAGTTCGATGGGCTGCTGGACGAAGACAATCCTGGCCTGAGCATCAAACTTGGCTTCGACGTTAACCAGGACATCTCGGCGCCCTTTATCAAGAAAAACCTCCGTCCGCAGATTGCGGTCTTGCGTGAGCAAGGTGTTAACGGCCAGGTGGAAATGGCGGCGGCTTTCGACCGCGCCGGCTTCAACGCGATCGATGTGCACATGAGCGACATTCTGTCGGGTCGGGTGAGCCTGGAAGAGTTCAAGGGCCTGGTTGCCTGCGGTGGTTTCTCCTACGGCGACGTGCTCGGTGCCGGTGAGGGCTGGGCCAAGTCGATCCTGTTCAATAGCCGCGCCCGTGATGCGTTCAGCGCGTTTTTCGAGCGCAAAGACAGCTTCACCCTCGGGGTGTGCAACGGCTGCCAGATGCTCTCCAATCTGCACGAACTGATCCCGGGCAGCGAGTTCTGGCCGCACTTCGTGCGTAACCGTTCCGAGCAGTTCGAGGCGCGGGTGGCGATGGTGCAGGTGCAGGAGTCGGCCTCGATCTTCCTGCGCGGTATGGCCGGTTCGCGGATGCCGATCGCCATCGCTCACGGCGAGGGGCATGCCGAGTTTGAAAGCGAGGAGGCCTTGCTTGAGGCCGATCTGTCCGGCTGCGTGTCCCTGCGCTTCATCGATAACCACGGCAAGGTTACCGAAACCTACCCGGCCAACCCGAACGGCTCGCCGCGCGGGATTACCGGCCTGACCAGTCGCGACGGCCGCGTCACCATCATGATGCCGCACCCGGAGCGGGTGTTCCGCGCCGCACAGAACTCCTGGCGCCCGGAAGAGTGGCAGGAAGATGGCGGCTGGCTGCGGATGTTCCGCAACGCTCGCGTCTGGGTGAACTAAGCCGTTAACAGGCGCCGGCAGGCGCAAGCCGCCGGTCTGTAGCGCCCGCCGTTCTCCCTATCCTTCCTGAGGTGCGCCTGGTTCAGCCGGGCGCGACCTTACGGCTGTCTACCCGCGGCCGCTTGCTGCAATTGCCGGACTGTTCTGCCGATTGCCCGCAGGGGTTGAGCCTGCCGAGCGTGCGTGAGCAGCATCTATGGCCCTGTCGCTGCGGCCAATCCAAGCGTCTGCCGTATTGCGATGGCAGTCACAACCCGCTGGCCCCTGGCTAAAAGGGTATTAGGTCGTGGCGGCTTATGGCTAAGCGCTCTATGCTTGGCTGAACGCTGCGGCTGTCGGTGAGTCCAATTGCAGACTTGTGAACTGCGCCGCTTGGTAGGATTAAGGCAAGGCAGCATTATTTGTCGGTTGCCGTTCACCCTGCCATTACCCTGCGGAGACCCTGATGTACAAACTGTGTTTTTATGTTCCGGAAACCCATCTGGACGTTGTTAAGAATGCTGTTTTTGCCGCTGGCGCGGGGCATATCGGCGCCTATGACAGTTGCTGTTGGCAGACCCTTGGGCAAGGGCAGTTCCGGCCGCTGGCGGGCAGTCAGCCGTTCCTCGGTCAGGCCGGTCTGGTCGAGCACGTGGCGGAGTGGAAAGTCGAGTTGGTGGTGGCTGACGAGCTGATCCACGGCGCGGTGAAGGCGTTGCGCATGGCGCATCCCTACGAGACGCCGGCATTCGAGGTGTGGCGCTTGTCGGACTTGGTTTTCTGAACTAGGTGCAGGCAAAAAAAGGCGCTCGAGGGCGCCTTTTTTGCTGTTCGATGTAGGGGGGAACCCACCAATGGTGCTGGATGGTGGGTTTCACCCACCCTAGGGGCGGATCTCGATCAGGGTGCCATCTTTGACCAGACTCCAGATTTCCCGCATGTCGCTGTTCTTCATGGCGATACAGCCTTCGGTCCAATCCAGGGTATGGAAATACCACTCCGGGTATTCTTCATCCAGTGGTGTGCCGTGGATCATGATCATGCCGCCAGGCGGAACCCCTTCTTTGCGCGCGTTAGCCTGGTCGCGGATATTGGGGTAGGAGATGTGCATGGCCAGGTTGTATTTGTCACTGTTCTTGCGCCAGTCGATCCAATAGAAGCCTTCCGGAGTGCGGCGATCGCCCTCGCGCCGTTTGGCGCCTTCGGGTTGTTTGCCGAGAGACACGCGATAGGCCTTCAGTACTTCGCCGCGGCCCAGCAGCAGCAGTTTGCGCTCGGACTTCACCACTAAAACCTTGTCCACGGCTTTGCCATCGAGGGTCGGCGCGGCATTGGCGTGAGATAAAGCAGCAAAAGATAAACAGAGAACCGCTAACAACCAGCGCATCGGAGCTATATCCCAGGTCTTCGGAGCCGCCATGGCGGTCAGGTTTTCTTGTAGTGCGCGCGCAAGGCCTCAATAGGCTCATTGCGCACGGGGTAGGTCTGCGCTACCCGGTCGGCAAAGAAGCATTCTAAGGTACGGCCCACCGTCGGGAAAGCCAGCTCTGACCAAGGGATGTCGCGTTCGTGGAACAATTTCACCTCCAAACTTTCAGCGCCGACGGCAAAGTCCAGGTCGACCAGCTCGGCGCGGAAAAACACATACACCTGGCTGATATGTGGCAGATCGAACAGGGTGTAGAGGCTCAGCCCTTGCACGCGGGCGCAGGCCTCTTCCAGCGTTTCCCGGGCGGCAGCTTGCTGCATGGTTTCGCCGTTCTCCATAAACCCGGCGGGGAGCGTCCAGTAGCCCCGGCGCGGCTCAATCGCGCGGCGGCAGAGTAGTACTTGCTCGCCCCACACCGGCACGCAGCCGGCGACGATTCGCGGATTCTGGTAATGGATGGTCTGGCACTCTGCACAGACGAAGCGTGGGCGGTCATCGCCCTCCGGAATGCGCTGCGTCACGGGGCTGCCGCACTGGCTACAAAATTTCATGCCGGATCCTCTGTGTTCATCGCTTATCTTGGCGCGCGCGTGGCCTTGGCGGCAAGTTGTCGAGGGGGCAAAGTCAAGCGCTTGAATGCTGCGACCGGGTGGCGCAGGGCTTGGGCGTGCCGGTTCTTTCATGCCATGATGCCGGGCAGAACAAGAGACCGAGAATGCCCATGCTCGATGAGCTACTCCAACGGGTGCGCAGCTATACGCCGCGCGTTCTGGAGACCGACCATAGCTTCCCAGAGGCGGCGGTGCTGGTGCCCATCACCCGCAGCGATGCGCCGGAACTGGTGCTGACTTTGCGCGCCAGTGGTCTGTCGACCCACGGTGGCGAAGTCGCCTTTCCGGGTGGGCGGCGTGACCCGGAAGATCGCGATCTGATCCACACCGCGCTGCGTGAGGCGCAGGAGGAGATCGGTCTGCCGGCGGGGTTGGTCGAAGTGATTGGTCCGCTCAGTAGCCTGGTGTCGCGGCACGGCATTCGGGTCACGCCTTATGTCGGCGTCGTCCCCGATTACGTCGAGTACCAGGCCAACGATGGCGAGATCGCCTCGGTCTTCACTGTGCCGCTGGCGTTCTTTCGCGACGATCCGCGGGAGATGACCCACCGCATCGACTACCTCGGACACAGTTGGTATGTGCCGAGTTATCGTTACGGTGAATATAAAATCTGGGGGCTGACCGCGATCATGGTGGTGGAGCTGGTCAATCTGCTTTACGACGCCGGGATCGCCCTGCATCAGCCTTCCGAATCCTTTATCAAGTTGGGCTGAAGGGTCGCAGTTTTGAGGACGACAGCATGAAATATCGCCTGGGGCAGTCGAGTGTCGAGGTACATCCGGACAGCTGGGCTGCGCCGAATGCCACCCTGGTTGGCAAGGTCAAGCTGGAGCCGGGGGCTAGCGTCTGGTTCGGCGCGGTGCTGCGTGGCGATAACGAACTGATCCATATCGGCGAGAACAGCAACGTGCAGGACGGGGCGGTGATGCACACCGACATGGGCTATCCGCTGTCCATCGGCAAGGGTGTGACCATCGGCCATAACGCCATGCTGCATGGTTGCTCGGTCGGCGATTACAGCCTGATTGGGATCAACGCCGTGGTGCTCAACGGCGCCAAGATCGGCAAGTACTGCATCATCGGTGCTAACGCCTTGATTGGCGAAGGCAAGGAGATCCCGGACGGCTCTCTGGTGATGGGCTCGCCGGGTAAGGTGGTACGCGAGCTGACCGAGGCGCAGAAAAAAATGCTCGAAGCCAGCGCCACGCACTACGTGCATAACGCCCAGCGCTACGCCCGCGATCTGGCCGAGCAGGACGCTTGATGGCCGTCGAGCGCCCAGTGGCCTCGCCTTGCGTGAGTGTCTGTGCGCTGGACGAGGCGGATATTTGTATCGGCTGCCAGCGCAACGTGGATGAAATCACCCGCTGGAACCGCATGGATAACCGCGAGCGGCGTCACGTGCTAAGCCGCTGCCTGGAGCGCGCCCGCGCCAATGGCCAGTTGTTGCTTGAGCCGACAAAACCTCTTTGATTGCCGACCCCTTTCATGTCTAAGGATGCTCCCATGCCCCGTATCGGAACCCCTTTGTCGCCGAGTGCGACGCGCGTCTTGCTCTGTGGCTCTGGCGAGTTGGGCAAGGAAGTGGTGATCGAGTTGCAGCGCCTGGGCGTTGAAGTGATTGCCGTCGACCGTTATGCCAATGCGCCGGCCATGCAGGTGGCGCACCGCAGCCATGTCATCGACATGCTCGACGGGGCGGCGCTGCGTGCGGTGATCGAGCTGGAGCAGCCGCACTACATAGTTCCGGAAATCGAAGCCATTGCCACCGCCACCCTGGCCGAGCTGGAGGCCGAAGGTTTCACCGTGATTCCCACGGCGCGTGCGGCGCAATTGACCATGAATCGTGAAGGTATTCGCCGGCTGGCGGCGGAAGAGCTGGGCCTGCCGACTTCGCCTTACCGCTTTGCCGACTCGTTCCAAGAGTGTCAGGCGGCGGTTGAGGCGCTGGGCTTTCCGTGCCTGATCAAGCCGATCATGAGCTCCTCGGGCAAGGGCCAGTCGCTGCTGAAAAGCCTGGATGATCTGCAAACCGCTTGGGATTACGCCCAGGCCGGTGGTCGCGCGGGCAAGGGGCGGGTGATAGTCGAGGGTTTTATCGACTTCGACTACGAGATTGCCTTGCTCACCGTGCGGCATGTCGGCGGTACCACCTTCTGTCAGCCGGTCGGCCATCGCCAGGCCAAGGGCGATTATCAGGAGTCCTGGCAGCCGCAGGCGATGAGTCCGAAGGCGCGGGCCGAGGCCGAGCGGATTGCCCTGGCCGTCACCGGGTCGCTGGGTGGGCGAGGCTTGTTCGGCGTCGAACTGTTCGTTAAGGGTGATCGGGTGTGGTTCTGCGAAATTTCGCCCCGCCCGCACGATACCGGGCTGGTGACGCTGATTTCCCAGGATCTCTCCGAATTTGCCCTGCATGCCCGAGCCATTCTGGGCCTGCCGATTCCGGCGATTCGTCAGCTCGGGCCCTCGGCTTCTGCGGTGGTGCTGGTCGAAGGCCAATCGAGGCAAACCAGTTTCGCCAACCTGGGCGCCGCCCTGAGCGAGCCGGATACCGCGCTGCGTCTGTTCGGTAAGCCCGAGGTCAACGGCCAGCGCCGCATGGGCGTAGCCCTCGCGCGTGATGAGTCGATCGAGGCCGCCCGGGCCAAGGCGACTCGCGCGGCGCAGGCGGTGGCAGTTGCGTTTTGAGGCCTTGGCGCGGCTGGGCCTGGTGGGCGGTCGCGTTCCCAGCTGCGCCGTTGCGTCTGTTGCTGTTCGGCGAGTCGACGGTAGCGGGGGGTGGCGCTTCTTGTCTGGACTTTGCCTTGGCGGGGCAGCTGGCGAGCGCTCTGGCTGAGCGGCGGGGTAAGCGCGACACGACTATGAGGCTGTGCGCGTCAGGCTCGGCAAGCCCGATTTCAGTCTGATTCGCTGTGCGGTCGGGACTGGGCGATTGGCGTGGGCCGCCAGACCCGCACGCTCTTCACCCTATTGTCCGTGGACTGCAGGATTTCCAAGCGGTAAGGGCCGATCTTCAGGCACACGGCACTGTCCGGAATGCTTTCCAGGGCCTCGGTGATCAGGCCGTTGAGGGTCTTGGGGCCGTCACAGGGCAGGCTCCAGCCCAGCGCCTTGTTCACTTCGCGGATATAGGCGGCGCCGTCGATGACCTGGGTACCGTCGTCCTGCGGATGAATATCCGGGCTGCGCAGGGCGTCCTGATTGCTGAAGTCGCCGACGATCTCTTCGAGGATATCCTCCAGGGTGACGATGCCGAGTACGTCGCCATACTCGTCGACGACTATGCCGATGCGCCGCTTGTGCTTCTGGAAATTGACCAACTGGGTCGACAGCGGCGTGCTTTCCGGGACGAAATAGGGCTCGTGGCTGGCTTGGCTGAGCGCTTCTTTAGTCAACTGGTCGTGGGTCAGGAGGCGGGCGATCTGGCGCATATGGACCACGCCTTCGATCTGGTTGATGTCGTTGCGAAACACCGGCAAGCGCGTGTGGGGCGTGGTGCGCAGCTGGGTAATGATGTCTTCCAGGGGGTCTTCCAGGTCGATCCCGGCGACTTCGTTGCGCGGGATCATGATGTCGTTCACCGTGACGGTTTCCAGGTCGAGAATGCCGAGCAGCATGCTCTGGCGGCTCTGCGGCAACTCCTGACTGGATTCGCGCACCACGCTGCGCAACTCCTCGGTGCTCAGGCCGTCATTAGGTTTGCTGGTCGTGTCGACACCCAATAGCTTGAGCAGGCCAATACTCACGCCATTGAGTAGCCACACCAGCGGCGAAAGGATCTTCAAGAGCAGCATCAGCGGCAGGCTGGAAGGATAGGCGACCGCTTCCGGGCGCAGGATGGCCAGCGTTTTCGGGGCGATCTCACCGAAGATCAGCAGGACGATAGTGAGCGCCACCGTAGCAATCGCGATACCGACTTCGCCCCACAACTGCATGGCCAGCGCGGTGGCGATCGCAGCGGCGGAAATGTTGACGAAGGTGTTGCCGACCAAAATGATCCCGAGCAGGCGATCCGGGCGATTCAGCAAGGTGCTGGCACGCTTGGCGCCGCGATGCCCTTGCTTGGCCAAACTCCGCAGGCGGTAGCGGTTGAGGCTGAGCATGCCGGTTTCGGCGCTGGAGAAAAACGCCGAACAGGCAATCAGGAAGACCAGCAAGCCAATCAGGAACGCAGGATTTAAATCGTACACAGGCGGCTACTAGGCTCTGTTGACGTAAGCGAACGCGCCGCGTTGCCGCATCAAAGCTCGCCAGGCTAGGCGCGGGCCGCCGGCAATGGTCACTCCCTTGGCAAGGCCTGCAACGACACATGGCGAGCTTTGATGCGCAACCCGAAGGGACGGTGCCGTTTTGCCGCAGGGCTGCGTTACTCGTCGTTCATTTGGAATAACCAAACTTCTCTCCTCGCGCCTTGCCCTGCGGCAAAACGGCCTCCGTCGCGGCATGCTCGCTTACGTCAACAGAGCCTAGATGTGCAGAATGAATTCGCGTACTAGCTTGCTGCCGAAATACGCCAGCATCAGCAGGCAGAAGCCGGCCAGCGTCCAGCGAATGGCCTGGTGTCCGCGCCAGCCGCGCTGATGCCGGCCCCACAGCAGCACGGCAAAAATCACCCAGGCCACGCAGGCGAGCAAGGTTTTGTGTGCCAGATGCTGGGCGAACAGGTCTTCGAGGAATAGCCAGCCGGACAGCAGCGACAGCGACAGCAGCCCCCAGCCGGCCCAGAGAAAGCCGAACAGCAGGCTTTCCATGGTTTGCAGCGGCGGGAAGTTTTTGCTCAGGCCAGACGGGTGTTTATTTTTCAGTTGGTGATCCTGCAGCAGCAACAGCAACGACTGGAACGCGGCGATGGTGAGCATGCCGTAAGCCAGGATCGACAAGAGGATATGCGCGAGGATGCCGGGCTCCTCGTCGATCACTTGCACCGTGCCGGCTGGAACGAAGAGCGCTAGCAAAACGGTTAAACAGCCCAGCGGGAACAGAAGCAGGAGCAGGTTTTCCACTGGAATCCGCGTGCACGCCAGCAGCGTCAAGAGGATCACCGCGGCGGTGATCAGGCTAGCGGCACTGAAGAAATCGAGGTTGAGACCTGCCGGGGTGATCAGCTGGATAAACAGGCTGAAGCCATGGGCGAGCAGGGCGAGGACGCCGAGCAGGGTCAGCAAACGTTTGTCCGGCGCTACGCGCTGAGACAGGCGAAGACCTTGGTAGGCCGTGGCGCCGGCATATAGGCAGGCGGCAGCGAGGCTGGGCAGCAGAGGGTGCATAAATCCTTGTAAGGCGAGCCCGAAAGGGCGTGAGTGTGGCATAAAACCGCCATTTCACGAAAGACCGCTGGCGGTGTCGGCGTTGCTGAGTCTTGGTTATAATCTGCCGCTTGCCACAAGCTCAACCTCGGCTCTAGAGAGCCTGAAAGGAACGCGCATGTTCGAAAATCTTACCGACCGCCTCTCCCAGACCCTGCGCCATGTCACTGGCAAGGCCAAGCTGACTGAGGACAATATCAAGGACACCTTGCGCGAAGTGCGCATGGCCTTGCTCGAAGCCGACGTCGCGTTGCCGGTGGTCAAAGACTTCGTCAATAAGGTCAAAGACCGCGCAGTCGGCACAGAAGTATCGAAAAGCCTGACGCCGGGGCAGGCCTTCGTGAAGATCGTCCGCGCCGAGCTCGAAGAGCTGATGGGTGCGGCCAACGAAGATCTGCTGCTGAACACAACGCCACCTGCGGTCGTGCTGATGGCGGGCCTGCAGGGTGCGGGTAAGACCACCACGGTCGGCAAGCTGGCGCGCTTTCTGAAAGAGCGCAAAAAAAAGACGGTGATGGTGGTCTCGGCGGACGTTTACCGCCCGGCGGCGATCAAGCAGCTGGAAACCTTGGCTGCCGATATTGGCGTGACCTTCTTCCCCTCGGATCTTAGCCAGAAGCCGGTGGCTATCGCCGAGGCGGCGATCAGGGAAGCCAAGCTCAAGTTCATCGATGTGGTGCTCGTCGATACCGCCGGTCGTCTGCATATCGATGCCGAAATGATGGCCGAAATTCAGGCGGTTCACGCCGCGATCAAGCCGATCGAGACCTTGTTCGTGGTGGACGCCATGACCGGGCAGGACGCGGCCAACACCGCCAAAGCCTTCGGCGATGCACTGCCGCTGACCGGCGTAGTGCTGACCAAGGTCGACGGTGATGCTCGTGGCGGCGCAGCCCTGTCGGTGCGGGCGATTACCGGCAAGCCGATCAAATTCATCGGTATGGGCGAGAAGAGCGACGCGCTTGAACCCTTCCATCCCGATCGTATCGCTTCGCGCATCCTCGGCATGGGCGATGTGCTCAGCCTGATCGAGCAGGCCGAGCAGAACCTCGATCGTGAAAAAGCCGACAAGCTGGCGAAGAAGCTGAAGAAAGGCAAAGGCTTCGATCTGGAAGACTTCCGCGATCAGCTGCAGCAGATGAAAAGCATGGGCGGCCTCGGTGGACTGATGGACAAGCTGCCGAATATCGGTGGGGTCAACCTGGCGCAAATGGGTAATGCCCAGGGCGCGGCGGAGAAGCAGTTCAAGCAGATGGAGGCCATCATCAACTCGATGACCCCTGGCGAGCGGCGTGACCCGGATGTGATCAGCGGTTCGCGTAAGCGCCGCATCGCCATGGGTTCCGGTACTCAAGTGCAAGACATTGGGCGGCTGATCAAGCAGCACAAACAGATGCAGAAAATGATGAAAAAGGTCACCGCCAAGGGCGGTATGGCCAAGATGATGCGCGGCATGGGCGGGATGCTTCCTGGCGGCATGCCGAAGATGTAAGAACCTGTTCAATATCTGCTGCGCTTGGCCATGCTGCGTTGAAAACAGGCTCGGACTGCTCATTTACAACTCGTAAACTCCGCGTCCTCGCCTGTTTTCGCCTTGCCTGACCTGCGCTCGCGACGATCTTGATCAGGTTCTAAGGGGGGCTGTCGATACGCGGCTGAAAAAGAGATTTGCAAAAAGCCTGATAATCCTTAGAATATGCGGCCTTTCGGGCCTAGTGCCCAGCATGCATTTTTAGTTTTGCAGCACCGACTACAGGAACGATGTTCACATGGTAACCATCCGTCTTGCCCGTGGCGGCTCCAAGAAGCGCCCGTTTTACCACCTGACCGTGACCGACAGCCGCAATGCGCGCGACGGTCGTTTCGTTGAGCGTATTGGCTTCTTCAACCCGGTTGCCGCTGGTGGTGAAGTGCGTCTGTCCGTTGATCAAGAGCGCGCTACCTACTGGCTCGGCCAGGGCGCACAGCCGTCTGAGCGCGTTGCTCAGCTGCTCAAGGATGCCGCTAAGGCAGCAGCCTAAGCAGCATGAACGCGACGCCAGCTCCCGCCGATGATTTGATCGTCATCGGTAAGATTGTTTCGGTGCACGGTGTTCGCGGCGAGGTGAAGGTCTTTTCCTTTACCGATCCGATTGACAACCTGCTGGATTACCAGCGCTGGACGCTTAGGCGTGACGGCGAGGTTCGACAGGTTGAGCTGGCCAGTGGACGCTTGCAGAACAAGGTCCTCGTGGCAAAGCTGAAGGGGCTCGATGACCGTGAAGAGGCACGCCTTCTCGCGGGTTTCGAAATTTGTGTGCTCCGCAGCTTGCTCCCAGATCTGACCGACGGCGAGTACTACTGGTACCAGCTGAAAGGTTTGAAGGTCATCGACCAGACCGGGCAATTGCTCGGGCGCATCGATCACCTGCTGGAAACTGGCGCTAATGATGTGATGGTGGTCAAGCCCTGCGCAGACAGCCTGGATGATCGTGAACGCTTGCTGCCCTACACGGCGCACTGTGTGTTGACGGTTGATCTGGCGGCCGGCGAGATGCGGGTTGACTGGGATGCGGACTTTTAAGCAACTGGTTAGTAGGAATCATGGCTAGCCTGCGCGTCGAAGTCATCAGTCTGTTCCCGGAAATGTTTGCTGCCATCAGCGAATACGGCATTACCAGCCGCGCGGTGAAACAGGGGCTATTACAGCTGACCTGCTGGAATCCACGGAGCTACACCGAAGATCGCCACCAGACGGTGGATGATCGGCCTTTCGGTGGCGGTCCGGGCATGGTGATGAAGATCAAGCCTCTGGAAGGCGCTTTGGCGGATGCCAAGCAGGCCGCCGGAGAGAAGGCGAAGGTGATTTACCTGTCGCCGCAAGGCCGTCAACTGAAGCAGTCGGCGGTCCGCGAACTGGCGAAAGAGGAGGCTCTGATCCTCATCGCCGGGCGTTATGAAGGCATCGATGAGCGTTTCATTGAAGCGCATGTCGATGAAGAGTGGTCGATTGGTGACTATGTACTTTCCGGTGGCGAGCTGCCGGCGATGGTTCTGATCGATGCGGTGACGCGTCTGCTGCCCGGTGCATTGGGTCATGCGGATTCGGCCGAGGAAGACTCCTTTATGGATGGCTTGCTCGACTGCCCGCACTACACCCGACCGGAGGTGTATGCGGATAAGCGCGTTCCCGACGTGTTGCTGAGTGGCAATCACGCACATATCCGGCGTTGGCGTTTGCAGCAGTCCCTTGGTCGGACTAGTGAACGGCGCGCCGATCTTCTGGAAAGCCGCTCGCTTTCTGGAGAAGAGAAAAAGCTGTTGGCGGAGTATCTCCGGCAACGGGACGATAGTTAACGTATCGATGGCAAACCAGTTGGTTTGTCTTAGGAGCACAGCATGACTAATAAAATTATTCTGCAACTCGAAGCAGAGCAGATGAGCAAAGTGATTCCTCCTTTTGCTCCGGGCGACACCGTAGTCGTTCAGGTTAAAGTGAAAGAAGGCGATCGTTCGCGTCTGCAAGCGTTCGAAGGCGTGGTAATCGCCAAGCGTAACCGTGGTGTGAACAGTGCTTTCACCGTTCGTAAAATCTCCAACGGTGTTGGCGTAGAACGTACCTTCCAGACCTACAGCCCGCTGGTCGATAGCCTGGCTGTGAAGCGTCGCGGTGACGTACGTAAAGCCAAGCTTTACTACCTGCGCGACCTGTCCGGCAAGGCAGCGCGTATCAAGGAAAAACTGGTTTAATCCCAGTTTTCTTTGCGAAAAAAGCAGCCCAAGGGCTGCTTTTTTCTTGCCTGGGGTTTGCCAAAGGCATGTTTCCCAGTGAGTAATACCTGCCCGGGCGGCAGCGCATAACAACGACAATATCCGCAGCACAGTGGCGGCCACAGTGATTCATTCAGGTAGTAGTGGCATGACCTCCAGAGAGCAAGAAATCCTTCGGCGTACTGAGCTGTCGGAAACCCGCGTCACCAAGGCGGTCTTCCCGCCGACCACCAACCATCACAACACCTTGTTCGGTGGCACCGCGCTGGCCTGGATGGATGAAGTGTCGTTTATCACCGCCACGCGGTTTTGCCGTCTGCCGTTGGTAACGGTGTCCTCCGACCGCATCGATTTCAAGCATCCGATCCCCGCCGGCTCCATCGTCGAGCTGGTTGGCCGGGTGGCGAAGGTCGGCAATACCAGCCTCAAGGTCGAGGTCGAGGTGTTCGTCGAGAGTATGTCCAGTGACGGCCGCGAAAAGGCCATCGGTGGTCTGTTCAGCTTCGTTGCCATCGATGAAGAGAAGAAGCCGGTGCCGGTGCTGCCGGAGCCAGCGGCGCAGCCCAGCGTGGCGGCTTGAGGGGGTTTCCCTCTCCCTAAAGGGAGAGGGAGTAAAGCAGGCTTCAGGGCCGCAGGCTGATCTTCAGCGAGGCCTGTGACAAGTCGATGTCCTGCAGGCTCAGGTTGCCGAAGCTCTGCCCCTGGGGGGCGCCGGCTATGCGGATATTGTCGAAGCGCAACTCACCGATGGAGCTGGGCAGGCGCACATTCAGCGAGCCATCCGCATTGATGATCGACGTGAGTTTGCTGGTGTCGTAGCGCACATCAGCCATCGAGGTTTCCGCTTCCAGGCTATTCAGCACCGGCATCACCAGCTTGGCCAATTGGCTGACGGTGCCAAGTCCGTCGCCGCTTTCGGCCTGCATAAACAAGCCCGGCAAGACAGCGTCCAAGCCTTGGGCGCTGACATCACTCATCTCCAGGTCGCTCAAGGGTTGCAAACCGCGCGGGATCTCCTGGCGGCTGATGCTGCTGGGTGGTTGGCGATGAATATCCGCGCTGGCCATTTGGAAAGGGCTGAGCAGGGCGGCGACTAGCGTGGCGGCGATGCGTAGATTGCTTTGTTTCTTCAGGGCTTTAGTCAGCTGCCGCTCGGTCAGCAGACCTTGTTCGAGCAGAATCTCACCGAGGCGCTTGTGGCTGGTGAGTTGCAGTTGAATGGCCCCCTCCAGTTGGGCGGGGCTGATCAGTCCCTTGTTGAGCAGGATCTGACCAAGACGTGAGCGCTGTTGATTGGGCATGGGATGGGTCCATCCAGTTGTAGTGGCGTGATGCAGTCACGATCCCGCGGCAGATGGCTGTCACCCACCCAGGGGTAGGGTGACGAGCCTTGCCACGTTTGGGGCTGAGCGCTGTTACCCAGGTTGTTTCCATTCCACTCGGCGCCCTGGCATAAGGCTAGCGGGGTATGAAAGACTAGCAAACCGAATGCCGCCGTCTGGTTCGCATGCCTGTTATCGACCATCCCCTGATCGACCACTTTCTCGATGCCCTATGGCTGGAGAAGGGTCTGTCAGAACATACCCGTTCGGCCTATCGCAGCGACCTCGCGCACTTCAACGGCTGGTTGCAGGAGCGTGGCCTGCAATTGCCGGCTGCCGGCCGCGAAGTGATCCTCGATCACCTGGCCTGGCGTCTGAATGCCGGCTATGTGGCGCGTTCTACTGCGCGCTTTCTCTCCGGGTTGCGCGGCTTCTACCGTTTTCTCCTGCGGGAAAACCTGATCGCGAGCGATCCGACCTTGCAGGTGGAAATGCCGCAACTGGGGCGGCCGCTGCCTAAATCCTTATCCGAGGCCGATGTCGAAGCGCTGCTGGCGGCGCCGGACTGGGGCGAGCCGATCGGTCTACGCGACCGTGCCATGCTCGAAGTGCTTTACGCCTGCGGCTTGCGGGTGACTGAGCTGATCAGTCTGACTCTGGAGCAGGTCAACTTGCGCCAAGGGGTGCTGCGGGTGTTTGGCAAGGGCAGCAAGGAGCGGCTGGTGCCGCTGGGCGAAGAGGCGATCGTCTGGGTCGAGCGCTATGTGCGCGAGGCGCGGCCCTTTCTGCTGGATGGCAAGCCGAGCGATGTGCTGTTCCCCAGCCAGCGAGGCGAGCAGATGACCCGACAGACTTTCTGGTATCGGATCAAGCATCAGGCCAAGGTCGCCGGGATCGCTAAATCGCTGTCGCCGCACACCTTACGGCATGCCTTCGCCACGCACCTGCTCAATCATGGCGCCGACTTGCGCGTGGTGCAGATGCTGCTCGGCCACAGCGATCTGTCGACCACGCAGATCTACACCCACGTCGCCCGGGCACGCCTGCAGGAGTTGCACGCGCAACACCACCCACGCGGCTGAGACGCCCGTCCGACCTGCTGCGGTCGGCCTGCAAAGGCTTCTATGGTAGGCTTCGTCCACTGCTGTACCGTCCGCCGCTCGACAGGAGTACCCATGCGCGTGACCCGAATTTTCGCCGCCGTAGCCCTCGGCTTGGCCAGCACCTTTACTCTGGCTGCCGATCCCGATCAGGCCATCCGCAAGACCCTGCAGTCGCTGCAACCTGACATGGCAATCGAGGCGATTGCGGAAAGCACCATGCCCGGTCTCTTTCAGATTCAACTGAAGGGCGGGCGTTTGCTGTATGCCAGTGCCGATGGCCAGTTCATCATTCAAGGCTATCTGTTCCAGTTCAAGGACGGTGAGGCGGTCAACCTGACGGAAAAAGCCGAAAGCCGCTCCATCGCCAAGGAAGTCAATGCGATTCCGTTGAGCGAGATGGTGGTGTTTGCGCCGAAAGCTCCGAAAACCCATATCACCGTGTTCACCGATACCGACTGCGGCTACTGCCAGAAGCTGCATAGCGAAGTGCCGGAGCTGAACCGTCTGGGTATCGAAGTGCGTTATGTCGCCTTCCCGCGTCAGGGGCTGGGTAGCCACGGTTACAACACCCTGGTGAGCGTCTGGTGCTCGAAGGATCGCCAAGCGGCGATGAACCTGGCCAAGGGGCGCAACGAGCTGCCTGCCGCGCAGTGTGAAAACCCGGTGGCCAAGCAGTTCCAGCTCGGGCAGACGATCGGGGTGAATGGCACTCCGGCCATCGTCCTGGCTAACGGCCAACTGATTCCGGGCTATCAGCCAGCCCCGCAACTGGCCAAAATAGCGCTAGAGGCTAAGTGATCCGCGCCTGGCGCTGGATTGACTAGGCGCTGGATTGACTAATAGAGAGCCGCTTCGTAAGGTGCGGCTCTTTTCTACGGCCGGAGCTTGCTCCGGCCGTTTTACGCAGTGCAGATGGGGAGTTCAGTGTGAAACCGGTCAAAGTAGGCATCTGTGGGCTGGGTACCGTCGGTGGCGGTACTTTCAACGTGCTCAAGCGTAACGCCGAGGAAATCGCACGGCGTGCTGGGCGTGGCATCGAAGTGGCGCAGATTGCCCTGCGCTCGCAGAACCCCCAGTGCGACATTACCGGTACACCCATTACCCACGATGTCTTCGAGGTCGCCAGCAACCCCGAGATCGAGGTGGTCATCGAGCTGATCGGTGGCTACACCATCGCTCGCGAACTGGTGCTCAAGGCCATCGAAAACGGCAAGCACGTGGTCACCGCGAACAAGGCGCTGATCGCCGTACACGGCAACGAAATCTTCGCCAAGGCCCGCGAGAAGGGCGTCATAGTCGCCTTCGAAGCCGCGGTGGCCGGCGGCATCCCGGTGATCAAGGCGATTCGCGAGGGCCTGGCCGGCAACCGCATCAACTGGGTGGCTGGGATCATCAACGGTACCGGCAACTTCATCCTCACCGAAATGCGCGAGAAGGGCCGCGCCTTCGAAGACGTGCTGAAAGAAGCTCAGGAACTTGGCTATGCCGAAGCCGACCCGACCTTCGACGTCGAAGGTATCGATGCCGCGCACAAGCTGACCATCCTCGCCTCGATTGCCTTTGGTATCCCGCTGCAGTTCGACAAGGCCTACACCGAAGGCATCACCCAGCTGACCACCGCCGACGTCAACTACGCCGAAGCCTTGGGCTACCGCATCAAGCACCTGGGCGTGGCGCGTAGCACCGCCGCCGGCATCGAGCTGCGCGTGCACCCGACCCTGATTCCGGCCGACCGCCTGATCGCCAACGTCAACGGCGTGATGAACGCGGTGATGGTCAATGGCGACGCCGCCGGCAGCACCCTGTTCTACGGCGCCGGCGCCGGCATGGAGCCGACCGCTTCGTCGGTGGTGGCCGATCTGGTCGACGTGGTGCGGGCGCTGACCACCGACCCGGAAAACCGCGTACCGCACCTGGCCTTCCAGCCGGATTCGCTGTCCGACCACCCGATCCTGCCGATCGAGGCCTGCGAAAGCGCCTACTACCTGCGCATCCAGGCCAAGGATCACCCGGGTGTGCTGGCCCAGGTGGCGACCATCCTCTCCGAGCGCGGGATCAACATCGAATCGATCATGCAGAAGGAGGTCGAAGAGCACGACGGCCTGGTGCCGATGATCCTGGTCACGCATCGCGTGCAAGAACAACGCATGAACGATGCCATCGCCGCCCTGGAAGCCCTCAGCGATGTGGTCGGCAGCGTGGTACGGATCCGTGTCGAGCAGTTGAATTAAGCGGCACTTGATTTAAGAGACGCTCTGTTTAAGAGGAAAGGTCATGCGTTATATCAGTACCCGCGGCCAGGCTCCGGCCCTGAATTTCGAAGATGTGTTGCTCGCTGGCTTGGCCAGCGACGGCGGCCTGTATGTGCCGGAGAACCTGCCGCGCTTCAGCGTTGAAGAGATCGCCTCGTGGGCCGGTCTGCCGTACCACGAACTGGCGTTCCGGGTGATGCGCCCGTTCGTCACCGGCAGCATCCCGGATGCCGACTTCAAGAAGATCCTGGAAGAAACCTATTCTTCAGGCGGGGGCGTGTTCGCCCACAACGCCGTGGCGCCGCTGCGCCAGTTGAATGGCAACGAATGGGTGCTGGAGCTGTTCCATGGCCCGACCCTGGCGTTCAAGGACTTCGCCCTGCAGCTGCTCGGCCGCCTGCTCGATTACGTGCTGGAGAAGCGCGGCGAGCGCGTGGTGATCCTCGGCGCCACCTCCGGTGATACCGGCTCGGCGGCCATCGAAGGTTGCCGTCGTTGCGACAACGTTGACATCTTCATCCTCCACCCGCACAACCGGGTCTCGGACGTGCAGCGCCGGCAGATGACCACCATCCTCGGCGAGAACATCCACAACATCGCCGTCGAAGGCAACTTCGACGACTGCCAGGAGATGGTCAAGGACAGCTTCGCCGACCAAGGCTTCCTCAAAGGCACGCGGCTGGTGGCGGTGAACTCGATCAACTGGGCGCGGATCATGGCCCAGATCGTCTACTACTTCCATGCCGCCTTGCAGCTCGGCGGTCCGGCGCGCTCCATTGCGTTCTCGGTGCCGACCGGCAACTTCGGCGACATTTTCGCCGGCTACCTGGCACGCAACATGGGCCTGCCGATCAGCCAGCTGATAGTCGCGACCAACCGCAACGACATCCTGCACCGCTTCATGAGCGGCAATCAGTACGTGAAGGACACCCTGCACCCGACCCTGTCGCCGTCGATGGACATCATGGTGTCGTCGAACTTCGAGCGCCTGCTGTTCGACCTGCACGGCCGCAACGGCGCCGCTATCGCTGAGCTGATGGCGACGTTCAAACAGGGCGGTGGTTTCAGTGTCGAGGAAGATCGCTGGGTCGAGGCGCGCAAGCTGTTCGATTCCCTGGCGGTCAACGACGCAGAAACCTGCGAAACCATCGCCCAGGTCTATGCCGAGTGCGGCGAGCTGCTCGACCCGCACACCGCCATCGGCGTCAAAGCCGCGCGCGATTGCCGCCGCAGCCTGGCCACCCCGATGGTGGTGCTCGGCACCGCCCACCCGGTGAAATTCCCCGAAGCGGTGGTTAAGGCCGGCGTCGGCCAGGCCCCGGTACTGCCGGCGCACCTGACCGACCTGTTCGAGCGGGCAGAGCGTTGCACCGTATTGGCCAATGACCTGAAGGCGATTCAGGCCTTCGTCAGCCAGCATGGCAACCGCGGCAAGCCGTTGTAAGTAGCAGTACCTGAACCACAAAAAAGGCCGGCTGCCGAAAGGTGCCGGCCTTTTTTGTGGTTCAGTGCGTAGGCTGGGTAGAGCCGTTTTTCTGGCGAAACCCAGCTGGGTTTCATGAGGTGCATCCATGCACCTCGCCCTGCGGGCAGCTAAAGCTGTGCAAAACGGCTTTCCTGCCGTTTTGTCACTGCGTTCTACCCAGCCTACGGGTTATTCGCTTCCCAAGAAAACGCGGATCGGCTGTTAGATGGCGCCTTCGCTGCGCAGGGCGGCGATTCGTTCTGTATTGTAACCCAGTGCCTCCAGCACCTCGGCATTGTGCTCACCCAATTCCGGCCCCACCCAGTCGGCCGAGCCCGGTGTCTCCGACAGTTTGGGCACTATCCCCGGCATCTTGAAGGGCTTGCCATCCGGCAGCTTGGCGGACAGAAACATCTCGCGAGCGAGAAACTGCGGGTCGGCGAACATATCTTCCGCTGAGTAGATGCGACTGGCCGGGACCTCAGCGGTGCTCAGCGTGCTCAACACCGCGTCCAACGGCAGCGAGCCGACCCAGCGGTCGATCACTCCGTACAGCTCATCGCGGCGCGCATCGCGGCCGTCGTTGCTGGCGAGGGTCGGGTCATCCGCCAGGTCCTGGCGACCGATGGCGAGCATAAAGCGTTTGAAGATCGCGTCACCGTTGGCGCCGATCTGCACATGCTTGCCATCCAAGCTGGTGTGGATCGAGGAGGGGGTAATGCCGGGCATGATATTGCCCGTCCTCTCCCGCACGAAGCCGAACACGTCGAACTCCGGCACCAGGCTTTCCATCATGGCGAAGATCGCCTCGTACAGCGCGACATCGACCACCTGGCCCTGGCCGCCATTCACTTCGCGGTGGCGCAGCGCCATCAAAGCACCTATCACGCCCCAGAGGGCGGCAATCGAGTCGCCGATGGAGATGCCGGTGCGCACCGGCGGCCTATCCTCGAAACCGGTGATATAGCGCAGTCCGCCCATGGCTTCGCCGACCGCACCGAAGCCGGGTTGATCCTTCATCGGGCCGGTTTGGCCGAAGCCGGAAAGGCGCACCATCACCAGTTTCGGGTTCAGGGCGTGGAGCACATCCCAGCCGAGGCCGAGCTTTTCCAGCACGCCGGGGCGGAAGTTTTCGATCAGGATGTCCGCTTCGCTCAGCAGCTGTTTGAGGATGGCCTGGCCGGCCGGGTGCTTGAGGTTCAGGGTCAGCGACTTCTTGTTGCGCGCCTGCACGAACCACCACAGCGAGGTGCCCTCGTAGAGCTTGCGCCATTTGCGCAGCGGGTCGCCGCCATCCGGCGATTCGACTTTGATCACCTCGGCGCCGAATTCGGCACAGATGCGCGAGGCAAACGGGCCGGCGATCAGGGTGCCGAGCTCGATGACTTTCAGGCCGGCGAGGGGTTTGGTGGCAAGGTTCATGGGTGTACCCGTGCATCAGACAGTGGCCGCGACTCTAACCTGCACGGGTCGCTTGGGGTAGACTTGCCGCCTTTCCCCGCATCTAGAAGCCCGTTCATGGCCCAGCCTTCCACGACCTATAAAGTCGACCTCAATCTCACCGACCTGGACCGCGGGGTGTATGCGACGTCGCGTCTGACCATCGCCCGCCACCCGTCCGAAACCGAAGAGCGTATGACCGTGCGCCTGCTGGCCTATGCGCTTTGGTACAACGAGCAACTGGCGTTCGGCCGCGGCCTGTCCGACGTGGATGAGCCGGCGCTGTGGGAAAAGAGCCTGGATGGGCGCGTGCTGCACTGGATCGAAGTCGGCCTGCCGGATGTCGACCGCCTGACCTGGTGCTCGCGCCGCACCGAGCGCACCAGCCTGCTGGCCTATGGCAGCGTGCGCGTGTGGCAGAGCAAGGTGGTCGATGCGGTCAAGACGCTGAAAAACGTCAATATCGCCACCGTGCCGCAGGAAGCCCTGGAGGCGCTGGCCAAAGACATGCCGCGCAGCATCAGCTGGGCGGTGATGATCAGCGAAGGCACGATTTTCGTCACCGACGATCGTGGCCAGCATGAAGTGCAACTCGAATGGCTGATGGGTGATCGCGGCTGAAAGCTACTGCGGGCTGCGCGCGTAATACTGCACAGCCAAGGTCGGCAGGCCGCTTGCGGCCAACGCGCTTTAGCGCGGCCCCGCAGGGGTGAGCGAAGCGAGTCATGCTCATTGACTGCAGTCAACTCCGCTTCCTCGCCTGTTTTTGCCTTGTCTTCCCTTCGCTCGCTACGCTTTCAGTGATCTGTGAATAGCTGTCTATTAGGAAAACAATGCGTATAGAACCTCGCCAGCTGCCGCAAATCTTGCCCAACCTTGGCGATCTGCCGCCCTTGTTGACCCGCCTCTACGCCGCCCGGGGCGTGCAGTCGGCCGCTGAGCTGGATAAAGGCCTGGCGCGGCTGATTCCCTATCGGCAGCTCAAAGGCATCGACGCTGCCATCGACTTGCTGGTGCTGGCGCTGGAGCAGGGTCAGCGCATCTTGATCGTCGGCGACTTCGATGCCGATGGTGCCACCGCCAGCACGGTCGGCCTGCTCGGCCTGCGCCAGCTCGGTGCGGCGCATGTCGACTACCTGGTGCCGAATCGTTTCGAGTACGGCTACGGCCTGACCCCGGAGATCGTCGCGGTGGCGCTGGAGCGCCAGCCGCAACTGCTGGTGACCGTGGACAACGGTATTTCCAGCGTCGAAGGAGTCGCGGCGGCAAAAGCCGCAGGCCTGAGCGTGCTGGTCACCGATCACCACTTGCCCGGCCATGAGCTGCCTGCGGCGGATGCCATAGTCAACCCCAACCAGCCTGGCTGCGACTTCCCGAGTAAGGCGCTGGCCGGTGTCGGGGTGATCTTCTATGTGCTGCTGGCGCTGCGCGCGCGGCTGCGTGAGCTGGACTGGTTCAAGCGGACTCAGCTGCAAGAGCCGAACCTGGCCGAGCTGCTCGATCTGGTCGCGCTCGGCAGCGTTGCCGACGTGGTGCCGCTGGATGCCAACAACCGCATCTTGGTGCATCAGGGCTTGGCGCGTATTCGTGCTGGGCGAGCGCGGCCGGGTTTGCGGGCGATCCTGGAAGTGGCGGGGCGCCAGCCCGAGCGCATCACCGCCACCGACCTTGGCTTCATCCTCGGCCCACGCTTGAACGCGGCCGGGCGGCTGGACGACATGAGTCTCGGCATCGAGTGCCTGCTCTGTGACGACGAAGTGCTGGCGCGCGAGATGGCGGTGCAGCTCGATCAACTGAATCAGGATCGCAAGGCCATCGAGCAAGGCATGCAGCGCGAAGCGCTGGCCCAGCTCAAAGATTTGCCGCTCGAGGCCATGCCGTTCGGCCTCTGTCTGTTCGAGCCGGACTGGCACCAGGGCGTGATCGGCATCCTCGCTTCACGGATGAAGGAGCGCTACCACCGCCCGACCATCGCCTTCGCCGATGCCGGTGACGGCGTGCTGAAAGGCTCGGCCCGTTCGGTGCCGGGCTTCCATGTGCGCGATGCGCTGGACGCGGTGGCGGCCAAGCATCCGGGGTTGATCAGCAAGTTCGGCGGGCATGCGATGGCGGCTGGCCTGTCGCTGCCGCAGGAGAACTTCGGGGCCTTTGCCGCGGCCTTCGATGCCGAGGTGCGGCGTCAGCTCGATGAGGACGATCTGACCGGCCGGCTGCTTTCCGATGGCGCCCTGGCGGTGGAAGAGTTTCACCTGGAGCTGGCCCGCGCTCTGCGCAATGCCGGCCCGTGGGGGCAGCACTTTCCGGAGCCGCTGTTCCACGGGGTGTTCCAATTGGTGCAGCAGCGCATCGTCGGCGAGCGGCATCTGAAAGTCGTGCTGAAAAGCGAATGCGGGGCGCTGCAGCTGGACGGTATCGCCTTCGGTATCGACCGCGAGCTGTGGCCGAACCCGACGGTGCGCTGGGTCGAGCTGGCTTACAAACTCGACGTCAACGAATACCGCGGCAATGAAAGCGTGCAACTGCTGATCGCGCATATCGTCCCGCGCTGAGCCCGCGGGTTTTTAACGCAGCATGATCAAGCGCAGCAGATATTGAGCAGGTTCTTAGTTGGTCAGAGCGGCCAAGGGTACTTGTGAACCATCGGCCAGGGCGCGTTCGCTGACATCGCGCCAGCGGCTCAGCCGCTGTGCGGGCTGGCTGACCCTCTGGGGCGCCTTGGCGAGGAAGACCCCCCGATTGTTGAAGGCGTAGACCGGGAGCAGATCCCGGCGTTCGCTGGCCGGTTTTATCTGCGCCTGCCGGTTGTCGAGGATCAACGGCTGGGCTGTCGGGCTCGGGTAGTAGGCCAGCACCATATGCGCCTGACCTTCCTGGAAAGGTTCGAGCGCTTTGACTGAGGTCAGGCGCAGTTTTTCGCTGGGGACGCCCATGCGCACCAGGCTGAAGTATTTGGCGATGGCGAAGTCCTCGCAGTCGCCCATGCCGCGGCTCAGGGTTTGCGCCGGCGTCGCCCAGTAGTCGTGCTCGCCCCAGATGGCCCGATCGCTGGCATAAACGACCGAGCGATTGATAAAGCCGTTCACTTCCACCAGCTTGGCACGCTCGTCGAGCGCCGTGCCGTGCTCGATCAGCGCGTTCCAGCTGGTGAGCGTCGCTTCGCCGACCGCGAGGCTCAGGGCTGATGGCTGCTGGGTCGTGCTATCGGCATGGCTCAGGCTGCCAGCCAGACAGAACAAGGCGAGCGTCGTCTGCAGCCCGCGCAGGGCAAACAAAGGGGCGCCGGTTTTTTTCGGGAGGCGTGGCGGGGTCATGGTCTTTACAGGGAAAGGGATCGAGCGGTCGGCGGCCTTTATAACCTTAACTCCGCTTCCTGTGGGGCGTGCAAGGCGACAAATCGCCAATACCGGGGCAGGTTTGTGATGCTGAGCACTGAATGGCGCCCCTTAGCCGACGAACAGTCGGGTTGGGCGGGTCGGCACGTAATGAGGGGGCGGGAATCGGCTAGCCTCCGCCAATCACTGGCGAAGGCTGCGGCTGCAGGTTTTACCAGCCCAGCTGCTTGTTGAAGCCGAGGGCGTCGTAGTAGTCGCCTTGATAGGCGATCTTGCCGTCCTTGATGCGGATGAAGCTGACCCCTTCAAACTTCAGTGGTTTGTTGGTGGCCGGTGACTCGGCACTCCAGGCGCCGCTGTTGGTGCCGCTGAACACCCATTGGAAGGCAATCCCATCCTTACTGACGATCGGCGCGCCGGTCATCTTCCAGGTCAGGTCCGGCACGGCAGTCACGAACACCTTGATTACGTTGTCGCGGGCGGCGGCTTTGCCTTTCTGTGGCGTACCGACGGTGATGTCGAGGTACTCGGCATCCTCTGCGAGGAAGGTCGCCGCCTTGTCCACATCGTGGGCATTCCAGGCGGCCATATAGCCGTCGACTATGGCTTTAGCATCGTCCGCGGCCTGGGCCAGGCCGGCGGCGGCAAATAGCATGAAGAAGCTGAAACTACGGAGTGCATTTTTCATTGTTATTGCTCCTGCTCGGAATGACTGGCCCGAAATGGGCCACTCGTGGTTGAGGCCTGAGAGTCGTAGGACTCGCCGCGCAGCGGCAGTCCGCCGATCTGTCGGTGGCGTACTGCCTTCGGCGAGTACGCCCTACTGGTGGTGCTTAATGCTTGAACATCACATGGCGAATGCTGGTGTAGTCCTCCAGGCCATACATCGACAGGTCCTTGCCGTAGCCGGAGAGCTTCTGCCCGCCGTGGGGCATTTCGCTGACCAGCATGAAGTGCGTGTTGACCCAGGTGCAGCCGTACTGCAAGCGGGCGGCGAGGCGGTGGGCGCGGCCGACATCGCCGGTCCACACCGAGGAGGCCAGGCCGTAGTCGGAGTCGTTGGCCCAGGCCAGTGCCTGCGCCTCATCGTCGAACGGGGTGACCGAGACCACCGGGCCGAACACTTCGCGGCGGACGATTTCGTCGTTCTGGCGCGCACCGGCCAACACGGTGGGCTCGAAGAAGAAACCGGCACCAGGGACTGCCTTACCGCCGGTAACTACCTCGATATGCGCTTGCGCGCTGGCGCGCTCGACGAAGCCGCTGGCGCGCTCACGGTGTTGCGCGGTGATCAGCGGGCCGAGCTCGGTGCTCGGGTCGTTCTGCAGGCCGTATTTGAGGCTGCCGACTGCGGCGCCCAGTTCGGCGACGAATTTCTCGTAGATGCCTTTCTGCGCATAGATCCGGCAGGCCGCGGTGCAGTCCTGGCCGGCGTTGTAGAAGCCGAAGGTGCGGATGCCTTGCACCGCTGCGGCGATGTCGGCGTCGTTGAAGATCAGCACCGGCGCCTTGCCGCCCAGCTCCATGTGCATGCGTTTCACCGAGCTGGCGGTGCTGGAGATGATGTTCGAGCCGGTGGCCACCGAGCCGGTCAGCGACACCATGCGCACCTTCGGGTGGGTCACCAGCGGGCTGCCAACGCTTGGGCCGCGGCCGAAAATCACGTTGACCACGCCAGCGGGGAAGATTTCCGCGGCGAACTCAGCCAGTTTCAGGGCGGTCAGCGGCGTCTGTTCGGACGGCTTGAGCACCACGGTATTGCCCGCGGCCAGAGCCGGGCCGAGCTTCCAGGCGGCCATCATCAGCGGGTAGTTCCACGGCGCGATGGAGGCGACCACGCCGATCGGGTCGCGGCGGATCATCGAGGTGTGGCCGGGCAGGTATTCACCGGCGGCGGAGCCGCTCATGCAACGGCTGGCGCCGGCGAAGAAGCGGAACACATCGGCGATGGCCGGGATCTCGTCGTTCAGCGCCGCGGCGTAGGGCTTGCCACAGTTGTCAGATTCCAGCTTGGCCAGTTCTTCAGCATGCGCTTCGATCCTGTCGGCCAGGCGCAACAGCAACAGCGAGCGGTCTTTCGGGGAGGTCTGCGACCAGCTGTCGAAGGCGGCGTCGGCGGCGCGCACTGCGGCATCGACCTGCTCGCTGCTGGCTTCATTGATGTGCAGCAGCGGGGCGCCGAGGGCGGGGTTGAGTACCGGCTGGCTGGCGCCTGCACCGTCGACCAGTTGGCCATTGATCAGCAGTTTGCTTTGCATTGCGAAATCCTCTGGTTAGGGTTTCTACGAATTCTGTTGTTTAAGCCCCTCTCCTCTTGGGAGAGGGGTTGGGGTGAGGGAAACACCGAGTTTCGTCAGGCATCCCTCACCCCGGCCCTCTCCCGAAGGGAGAGGGAGTACTTGGTTATTTGCCGCCGCTGCCGGCGACACTTTCACCACCCTTGGTCAGGTAATAAGCGCCGAGGATCGGCAGCATGGTCACCAGCATCACCAGCATCGCCACCACGTTGGTCACCGGCACATCACGCGGCCGGCTCAGCTGGTTCAGCAGCCACAGCGGCAGGGTGCGTTCGTGGCCGGCGGTGAAGGTGGTGACGATGATTTCGTCGAACGACAGGGCGAACGCCAGCATGCCGCCGGCCAGCAAGGCCGAGCCGAGGTTCGGCAGAATGATGTAGCGGAAGGTCTGCCAGCCGTCGGCACCGAGGTCCATCGAGGCTTCGATCAGGCTGTATGAGGTGCGGCGAAAGCGTGCGATCACGTTGTTGTAGACGATCACCACGCAGAAGGTCGCGTGGCCGAGGATGATGGTGAACACCCCCGGCTCGATCCCCAGGGTCTTGAATGCCGAGAGCAGGGCGATCCCGGTGACGATGCCGGGCAGGGCGATCGGTAGGATCAGCATCAGCGAGATGCCTTCCTTGCCGAAGAAGTCGCGGCGGTACAGCGCCGCGGCGGCCAAGGTGCCCAACAGCATGGCAATCAAGGTGGCGACGCAGGCGATCTGCAGCGACAGCTTGATCGACTCGAGCACATCCGCGCGGGCGAAGGCCACGCTGAACCAGTGCAGGGTGAAGCCCTGGAGCGGGAAGCTGAAGGCGGCATCTTCGGTATTGAAGGCGTAGATGAAGATGATCAGGATCGGGAAGTGGAGGAATAGCAACCCACCCCAGGCGGCCAGTTTTAGGCCTAGAGAAGCTTTTTCAGAGTGCATCGAAGGCCCCCAGACGTTTGACGATGGCGAGGTAGATGGCGATCAGCACGATCGGCACCAGGGTGAACGCGGCGGCCATCGGCATATTGCCGACTGCGCCCTGCTGGACGTAGACCATGCTGCCGATGAAGAAACCGGGCGGGCCGACCAGTTGCGGCACGATAAAGTCGCCCAATGTGAGGGAAAAGGTGAAGATCGAACCGGCGGCGATGCCCGGGATCGACAGCGGCAGAATCACCTGCACGAAGGTCTGCCAGGGGCGCGCGCCAAGGTCGGCGGAAGCCTGCAGCAGGGACGGCGGCAGACGCTCCAGCGCGGCCTGGATCGGCAGAATCATGAAGGGCAGCCAGATGTAGACGAACACCAGGAAGCGCCCCAGGTGCGAGGTCGACAAGGTGCTGCCGCCGACGCCGGGAATGCCGAGGATAAATTCGAGTAGCGGTTGCAGCCCCAGGCTCTGGACAAACCACTGCGCCACGCCACCCTTGGCCAGCAGCAGGGTCCAGGCGTAGGCCTTGACGATGTAGCTGGCCCACATCGGCATCATCACCGCGATGTAGAAGAACGCCTTGGTCTTGCCCGTGGTGTAACGCGCCATGTAGTAGGCGATGGGGAAGGCCAGCATCGCGCTGGCCAGCGACACGGCGACCGCCATGCCCAGGGTGCGCAGGATGATGTCGTAGTTGGCCGGGTTGAACAGGGCCACCAGATTGGCCAGGGTCAGCTCCGGCGTCACCGTCATGGTGAAGTCGTCGAAGGTGTAGAGACCTTGCCAGAGCAGGGTCAGCAGTGAACCGAAATAGATCGCGCCAAACCACAGCAGCGGCGGTACCAGCAGCAGCGCCAGGTACAGGTTCGGCTTGCGATACAGCAGGTTGGACAGGCGGTGCAGCGGGCCATGGCTGGGCCGCGGAGCCTGGGCATTCAGCGACAGTTCCATCTCACACGCCCTCGCCCAGCGCGGTTTCTTGCAGTGGGATCATGGCTTCGCGCGCCCAGCGTGCGGTGACGCGCTGGCCGGGCTGGTGCGCCAGCGTGGTTTCCTGCCACTGGTTGTTGGCATGGCTGATGCTGAGGTTTTGGCCGTTTTCCAGCTGAATCTCGTAGCGGGTGGCCGAGCCTTGGTACTGAATGTCGTGCAGCAGACCGCTGATTTGCACCTCGCCGCTGGCGCCCGGGCTATCGGCGAAACGGCTCTCTATTAAACGAATGTGTTCCGGGCGAATCGAGAACGGCTGGGCGCTGCCGGTCAGCTGTTCGGCCAACTCGCCACGCAGTACGTTGGAGGTGCCGACAAACTCGGCCACGAACGCTGTCGCCGGTTTCATATAGAGGTTGCGCGGGGTGTCCACCTGCTCGATGCGGCCCTTGTTGAACACCGCCACGCGGTCGGACATCGACAGCGCCTCAGTCTGGTCGTGGGTGACGAAGATGAAGGTGATGCCGAGCTGGCGTTGCAGCTTCTTCAACTCGCCCTGCATCTGTTCGCGCAGCTTCAGGTCCAGGGCGCCGAGCGGCTCATCCAGCAGCAGCACCCGTGGCCGATTGACCAGCGCGCGGGCCAGGGCCACGCGCTGACGCTGGCCGCCGGAGAGTTGTGCGGGCTTACGTAAACCGTAGCCGCCGAGGGCGACCATGCTCAGCGCTTCTTCGGCACGGCTGAGGCGTTCGGTCTTGCCGATGCCTTTGACCTTCAGGCCGTAGGCGACGTTGTCGCGCACGTTCATGTGCGGGAACAGCGCGTAGTCCTGGAATACGGTGTTGACGTCGCGCTGGTAGGGCGCCAGGCCCACGGCCTCGGCGCCATGAATACGAATGGAGCCGGCACTGGGCTGCTCGAAGCCGGCGATCAGGCGCAGACAGGTGGTTTTGCCCGAGCCCGATGGGCCGAGCATGGAAAAGAACTCGCCGTCCTCGATATCGATGGAAACCCGGTCTACGGCCTTCACTTCGCCGAATTGACGGGAAACTTGGGTAAATTGGACTGCAAGAGTCATGGTGCGTTGCTCCAAAAAGGCGAAGGCCGTCGCAGCGGCCCTGCCTGGACTTCTGAAAAATCTGAAACGTTGATCGTTCCCACGCGCCGCAAAGGAATGCAGCCTGCGACGCTCTGCGTCAGCCTGCGCGAATGGACGCTGGAGCGTCCGGGGAAGGTATTCCCACGCCGGAGCGTGGGAACGATCATCCTTACCTGCCGCCCATGATCGCGATAAAGTCCTGCGTCCAGCGGCTGTACGGCACGCACTGATCCTGGGTCTTGCACTTGGCCTCTGGCGTCTTCCAGAAGGCGATCTTGTCGAACTGGTCGTAGCCGTTCACCGAACAGCCTTGTGCGCCGAGCAGTTCGCTGGCTTTGCAGCCGGCCGGTGCCGCGGGCACGGAGCCGAACCAGGCGGCCAGATCGCCTTGAACCTTGGGCTCCAGCGACCAGTTCATCCACTTGTAGGCGCAGTTCGGGTGCTTGGCTTCGGCATGCAGCATGGTGGTGTCGGCCCAACCTGTGACCCCTTCTTTGGGGAACACGGTGGCAATCGGCTGACCCTCGGCTTTCAGCGCGTTGGCCTGGTACGGCCAGGTGCTGGAGGCGACCACGCCTTCGTTCTTGAAGTCGCTCATCTGCACCGTGGTGTCGTGCCAGTAACGGTGGATCAGGCTGTGTTGTTTACGCAGCAGATCGAGCACGGCGGCGTACTGTTTTTCGTTCAGCTCGTAGGGGTCGTTGATTTTCAGCTCAGGCCGGGTCGCTTTCAGGTACAGCGCGGCATCGGCGACGTAGATCGGGCCGTCGTAGGCCTGTACGCGGCCTTTGTTGGGTTTGCCATCCGGCAAGTTCTGCGCGTCGAACACGGCGCTCCAGCTGTCGGGTGCGGTTTTGAATACCGTGGTGTTGTACATCAGCAGGTTCGGACCCCACTGATAAGGCGCGCCATAGGTCTGTTGGTTGACCACATACCAGGGACCGTCTTTCAGGCGCGGGTCGAGGTTTTTCCAGTTGGGAATCAGGGCGGGGTTGATCGGCTGTACGCGTTTGCCGTAGACCAGGCGCAGCGAGGCGTCGCCGGAGGCGGTGACCAGGTCGTAGCCGCCCTTGGCCATCAGGCTGACCATCTCGTCCGAGGTGGCGGCGGTCTTCACGTTGACCATGCAGCCGGTGTCTTTCTCGAACTGAGTCACCCAGTCGTAGTTCTTGTCGGTCTCGCCGCGCTCGATGTAGCCGGGCCAGGCGACGATGTCCAGGCGACCCTCGCCGGCGCCGACGGCCTTCAGCGTTTCGGCGGCTTGCAGGCTGGCGCTGGCCAGCAGTGCGATGGTTAACGCACTCAATAAAGCGGTTTTTTGCACGAACATTGGGTTTCCCTCTTCTCTGTTTTGGGGTCGGGGCAGTTAAACGTCGTGTTGCGGACTACTTCCTTTGTGGTACTCGGTGACTTAACTCAGTTGCTGGCCGTGCCGCGCCATGATGTGGCGTACCACGCTGTAGTCCTGGAGCGAATCGCTGGACAGGTCCTTGCCATAACCGGAGCGCTTGAGGCCGCCGTGCGGCATCTCGCTGACCAGCAGGAAATGGCTGTTGATCCAGGTGCAGCCGTACTGCAAGCGGGCGGCGACCTGCAGCGCCTTGTCGAGGTTTTGGGTCCACACCGAGGACGCCAGGCCGTATTCGGAGTCGTTGGCCCAGGCCACCGCCTGCTCCAGTTCATCGAAACGGGTGACGGTGACCACCGGCCCGAAGACCTCGCGCTGGACGATTTCGTCGCCCTGCTTGCAACCGGCGAGCAGGGTCGGCTGGTAATAGAAACCGGGGCCGGAATGCACGGCGGCGCCGGTGATCCGTTCGATATGCGGCTGGCCGAGGGCGCGCTCGACGAAGCTGGCCACCCGATCACGCTGACGGGCGCTGATCAGTGGGCCGATCTCGTTGTCCGCATCGCGCTTGCGGGCAAAGCGCAGGCTGCTCACGGCATCACCTAACTCCGCGACTAAACGGTCATGGATACCTGTTTGAGCATAGATGCGGCAGGCGGCAGTGCAATCCTGGCCGGCGTTGTAGTAGCCGTAGGCGCGCACGCCTTCGACCACCGCCTGCAGCTCGGCATCGTTACAGACGATCACCGGCGCCTTGCCGCCGAGTTCCAGATGGGTGCGTTTGAGGGTCTTGGCCGCGGCCTGGAGGATTTTCTGCCCGGTGACGATATCGCCGGTCAGCGAGACCATGCGCACCTTCGGGTGGCCGACCAGATGGCTGCCGACGCCTTCACCGCCACCGCAGACGATATTGATCACCCCGCGCGGCAGCAGCTCGGCGAGCACCGGGGCGAGGGCGAGGATCGACAGCGGCGTGTGTTCGGACGGCTTGAACACCAGCGTGTTGCCGGCGGCCAGCGCCGGGGCGATCTTCCACGCGGCCATCATCAGCGGGTAGTTCCACGGCGCGATGGAGGCGACCACGCCGATCGGGTCGCGGCGCACCATGCTGGTGTAACCCGGCAGGTATTCACCGGACAGCTGGCCGGTCTGGCAGCGCACCGCGCCGGCGAAGAAGCGGAACACATCCACCGTGGCGCTCAGATCATCCTGGCGGGCCAGATGCAGCGGTTTGCCGCAGTTCAGGGCTTCCAGACGGGCGAGCTGATCGGCGCGCTGTTCGATGGCGTCGGCGATGCCGAGCAGCATCAGCGAGCGTTGTTGCGGGGTGGTGCGCGACCAACTGCCGAAGGCGCGGTGCGCGGCGAGGATGGCGGCCTCGACCTGCTCGCTGGAGGCCTCGGCGATCTGCGTCAGGACCTCGCCGGTGGCCGGATTGAGGATCGGTTCGACCAAGCCTGCACCCGCGAGCAGTTGGCCATCGATCAACAGTTCGCTGAAGAGGGGCGTGGAAGTCGCGGCGCCGGCCATCTTGTGTGCTCTCTTTTGTTGTTGGGGCATCGGGTTTCTCTAGGCAGAGCTAAAGCTTGACGCTGTCCGCTTATAGGCGAAGAGAGACTAGAGGGCGGGCGTGAGGTCTACAAATTCTTAATACTGAACGCAGCGTTCGATTAAATAGATGGTCTGCGCCCGGCGGGTTGCTCGCGGGCAACGGTGAGGAACGGGTCGACCAGTGCCGGGCGTGCGGTGCCGCGGCGCCAGGCCAGGCCGACGTCGAGGGTTTGGGTCAGGTCGACTAGCGCGCGGGCTTCGATGATGTCGCCTTCCAGCGACCAGGGGCGGTAGGTCATGTCCGGTTGAATCGACAGGCCCAGGCCGGCGGCGACTAGGCTGCGCACCGCTTCGGTGGAGCCGGTGCGCAGGGTGATGTGTGGCTGCAGGCCGGCGCGCGACCAGATGCGTTGGGCGTTCAGGCCCATCTCATCGACGTTCAGCTGAATCAGTGGCTCGCCGACCACATCCGCCAGGCTGATGCTGTCGTGCTCCAGCAGTGGATGCTGCGGTGGCAGCCAGAGGCGCAGTGGCGAGTGGGTCAGCACCTCGGTTTGCAGGGCGTGGCGGTCTTCCAGGTTGGAGAGGATCAGCACGCCGACATCGATCTCGCCGCTCACCAGCAGGTGTTCGATATAGGGGCGCTCATCCTCCATCACGCGGATTGCCACGTTGGGGTAGGCACGCTGGAAACGGGTCAGCAAATCCGCCAGGTAATAGCCGGCGACCAGGCTGGTTACGCCAATGGTCAGCTGGCCGGCGACCTGGTCGGTGCTCTGCTGCAGGCTGCGTTTGGCATTATCCACAGTGGCCAGGATCAGGTGTGCCTGGCGCAGGAACTGGTGACCCTGGTGGGTCAGGGTCATGCCCTTGGCGTGGCGATTGAACAGGCTGACGCCGATCTCCTGCTCCAGTTGCTGGATCGCCAGGGTCAGGGTCGATTGCGAGATAAACACCGCCTGGGCGGCCGCGGAAATCGAGCCGGTTTCGGCCACGGCGATGAAATGGCGGATCTGGCGCAGGGTCATCATGGTTTGATCTTCATGCTCTGGTGCGAAAGCCGCTGGCAATGCCGCGTGAGGAAGTGATTTTAATGAGTTTTATAGATTGTTGATGGTTTGTATCTTTTATTTAGATGGTCAGGCCGGCCCGACTCTGGGTTGCAGTTGTATGGCCGGAGTGCTGGTAGGGAGCGTCAGCAGACTTTGCCCGCGGGTAGCGATAATCCGTCGCTATAAATCCCCGCTGCTAAGCTGGAGTGGAGCTTGGAGCTTGGAGCTTGGCCTTTACCGTCGCCGGGCCCGGTACTGCGCTGCTGGCGCCGAATAAGACCATCTGGACGGTTAGTCCCTGGGGGGATGATTTGAACAACTGGACTCTACGCCAACGCATCCTGGCGAGCTTTGCGGTGATCATCGCCATCATGTTGCTGATGGTCGTTACCTCCTACTCGCATCTGTTGATGATCGAGGAGGAGGGGCGGGACATGCAGGGCGATGCCCTGCCGGGGTTGTTTTACAGCGCCATGATCCAAGGCGCCTGGATGGAGCGCCTCGTGCTGGCCCAGCAGCTGGTGGGGCGACACGGCGACCAGGGGCTCAGTCAGGCGGAGCTGGAGCAGCTGCGCATCAATGATGAGCAGCTCGGCGTGCAGATGGCTAACTACGAGCAGACCATCCATGTCGAGGAGGATCGCAAGGCTTTCGCCGTATTCCAGCGGCACCACCTGGAATACAGCCAGCTGCAGGCCGCGGTGCTCGATCTGTATGAGCAACAGCAAGCGAATCAGGCGCACCTCCAACTGAGCGAGAAATTGCTGCCGGCCTGGCGGCATGGGCAGGATCTTTTAGCCCAGTTGATTGAGTGGAACAGGGGTCACTTGGAAGAAAATAACCAAGAGATTGCCTCGTCCGTGGCTGCCGCAAAAGTCAGCCTGGTGGTTTCCTTGACCCTCGCCCTGCTCGCCGCGGCCCTCTGCGGCTATCTGCTGATGCGCGCGATCCTGAAGCCCATGGGGCGCATCGTCGACCTCCTCGAGGCCATGCGCCGCGGCGACCTCAGCGCGCGGCTGGCACAGGCGCGGCAGGATGAATTCGGAGTCATCGAAACCGGCTTCAATGCCATGGTGGCCGAGCTGGCCGGGCTGGTTTCCCAGTCGCAGCGCTCGGCGATCCAGGTCACCACCTCGGTCACCGAGATCGCCGCCACCTCCAAGCAGCAGCAGGCCACTGCCAGCGAAACGGCCGCCACCACCACGGAAATTGGCGCGACCTCGCGGGAGATCGCGGCCACCTCGCGCGACCTGGTGCGGACCATGACCGAGGTTTACTACTCGGCGGAACAGGCGTCCGCCCTGGCCGGCTCCGGCCAGCTCGGGCTGGCACGGATGGAAGAGACCATGCAGCAGGTGATGGGCGCCGCCGAGCTGGTCAACGCCAAGCTGGCGATCCTCAACGAGAAGGCCGGCAACATCAACCAGGTGGTGACCACCATCGTCAAGGTGGCGGACCAGACCAACCTGCTCTCGCTCAACGCCGCCATCGAGGCGGAAAAGGCCGGGGAATATGGTCGTGGCTTCGCCGTGGTGGCCACCGAGGTGCGCCGGCTGGCGGATCAGACGGCGGTGGCGACCTACGACATCGAGCAGATGGTCCGCGAGATCCAGTCGTCGGTATCGGCCGGCGTGATGGGCATGGACAAGTTCTCCGAAGAGGTGCGCCGCGGCATGGCCGAGGTGCAGCAGGTCGGCGAGCAGCTGTCGCAGATCATCCAGCAGACCCAGGCCCTGGCGCCGCGGGTGTCGATGGTCAACGAGGGCATGCAGGCGCAAGCCAGCGGGGCCGAGCAGATCAGCCAGGCGCTGGTGCAACTGGGTGAAGCGACCGGGCAGACAGTGAAATCGCTGTGCCAGGCCAGCTTCGCCATCGACGAACTCAATCTGGTGGCCAATGGACTGCGCAGTGGCGTCTCCCGCTTCAAAGTCTGAGAGTGGCGCCCCTGGCCTGTCAGCCGTGCAGGCTGGCCGCGGCGGCACCTTGGCGCCAGTGAACAAGCTGTTCCTGCTGTTCAGGCTCGGTGCCGATCGCTATGCGCTGGACGCCTGTGAGGTGATCGAGGTGCTGCCGCTGCTGCGCTTGAAGCCGATTGCGCAGGCGCCGCACTGGGTGGCTGGAGTCTTCGCCCACCGCGACAGGCTGGTGCCGGTGCTCGACCTCGGCGCGCTGACCTTCGCTCAGCCGGCTGCGGCGCGTACCAGCACGCGGATCGTCCTGGTTCACTACCGCGCCGGCGAAGACGGCCAGGCGCATCCGCTCGGGTTGATCCTGGAGCAGGCGACCGACACCTTGCGCTGCAACCCAGGCGACTTTCGTGACTATGGTCTGGACAACCAGGGCGCGCCTTACCTCGGCCCGGTGTTCGAGGGTGCGCAAGGTCTGGTGCAATGGATTCGCGTGCAACAGTTGCTGCCCGCTGCCGTGCGGGCAATTCTGTTTCCGCCGGCGACGCTTGCTGAGCCGGGCGGTGAGGCCGGGCCATGAGCGGTGATGAGCGCTTCGAGCGCGTCCTTAAAGAAAAAATCGGGCTCGATGCCGGCTGCGTCGGCCCTGCGCTCATCGCTCGGGCCGTCAGCCAGCGCAGCGCCCTGCTGGCTGCGCGCAACGCCGACGAATACTGGGCGCGGCTGCACGGCTCGGCCGAGGAGCTGCAGGCGCTGATCGAGTTGGTGATAGTTCCCGAGACCTGCTTTTTCCGCTATCCGGAGTCCTTTGCGACCCTCGGCAAGCGGGCTTCTCAGCGCCTCGCGGAACTCAACGGCGCCCGCCCACTGCGAATTCTCAGCCTGCCGTGCGCAACCGGCGAGGAGCCTTATTCGATTGCCATGGCGCTGCTGGAGGCGGCCATCCCGGCGCAGCTATTTCAGATCGATGGGCTGGATGTCAGCCCGCTCTCGATCGAGCGGGCCAAGCGCGCCATCTACGGCAAGAACTCCTTTCGCGGTGCCGCGCTCGAGTTTCGTGCCCGGTATTTCTCGCTGGTCGCGGACGGTTATGCCCTCGCCGAGCAGGTCAGCCGGCAGGTGCGCCTGCAGTGCGGCAATTTGCTCGATCCGGCGCTGCTCGCCGGCGAGCCGGCCTATGACTTCGTGTTCTGCCGTAACCTGCTGATTTATTTCGATCTGGCGACCCAGGAGGCGGCGCTGGCAGTACTCAAGCGTTTGACTCGCAGCGATGGCGTGGTGTTTATCGGCCCGGCGGAGGCCAGCCTGCTGTCGCGGTTGGGTATGCAGCCGCTCGGTGTACCACTGTCGTTCGCCTTCAGGCACCCGGGCGTAACCCCGAGTGCGCCGAGCCAGAGCCCGCCGCCTGTTCGGCCCGCTCCTGCGCGCCGCCTGCAGGTGCTCGACAGCGAAGGCCCGGCCGGCGCCGTGGCGGATCAGGCGGCCGAGCAACTGCAGGCGGTCGCCAGCCTGGCCAACGCGGGGCGGATCGCTGAAGCACGGCAGCGCTGCGTTGACTATCTCGCGCAGCATGGGCCGGCCGCCGAGGCCTTTTACTGGTTGGGGCTGCTCAGTGATGCCGAAGGCCAGCCGCTCGACGCGCTGGGCTGTTACCGCAAGGCGCTGTATGTGCAGCCGCAACATCCGGAAGCCTTGGTCCATCTGGCGGCGCTGCTGGCCGCTCAGGGGGATACGGCGGGTGCTCGGCGCCTGCAGGACAGGGCCGCGCGTGGAGTGAGCAAAGATGCTTGAGTACGCCCCGTCGCCGATGACGGAAGAAGAGGGTGCGCAGCAAGTCGACGACTGCTGGAACCGCGTCGGCATTCGCGGCGACAAGTCCTGCCCGCAGTTGGTCGAGTACATTCATTGCCGTAACTGTGCGCGGTATTCCGCGGCGGCGACCCGACTGCTCGATCGTTACGCGCTGCATCAGGATGACCGCCAGGCAGCCGCGCAAAGCCCACAAGAAGCCGCCGCCACCTGTTCGATGCTGATTTTCCGCCTCGGTGAGGAGTGGCTGGCTCTGGCGACCCGCACCCTGGTCGAGGTCTCGCCACTGGCGGCGATCCACTCCTTGCCGCACCAACGCTCACCTGCCGTGCTGGGGGTCGCCAATGTGCGCGGCGCGCTGGTGGCGTGCCTGTCGCTGGTCGAACTGCTCGGGCTGGACGGCGCGCCGGCGGCTGCGGTGCAGGGGCGGGCGCTGCCGCGCATGCTGATCATCGGTGGGCCGGGTGGACAGGTGGTGGCCCCGGTGGATGAGGTGGACGGGATTCATGCCCTGGAGCAGACGAGCCTGGCCGCAGCGGCGACAACCAGCGCCTTGACGGCGGCCAGATATACCCGTGGCGTCATCCAGTGGCGTGGTCGCAGCATCCGCTTGCTGGATGACGAACAACTCCTGCTGGCGGTGACACGGAGCCTCACATGAGCCCGGAGCAGATGCGCGATGCCTCGCTGCAGGAGCTGTTCGGTCTGGAGGCCGAGGCGCAGACCCAGGTGCTCAGCAGCGGGCTGCTGGCCCTGGAGCGCAACCCGACGCAGGCCGAGCACCTGGAGGCCTGCATGCGGGCGGCCCATTCGCTGAAAGGCGCCGCGCGGATTGTCGGGATCGACGCCGGGGTGCGGGTGGCGCATGTCATGGAGGATTGCCTGGTTGCCGCCCAGGAAGGGCGCCTGTATCTGTTGCCCGAACATATCGATGGCTTGTTGTCTGGCAGTGACTTGTTGCTGCGCATCGCCAGTGGGCAGGACGGCGAGGTCGGGCCGGCGGACATCGAGGCTTGCGTGCTGCGCTTGGCGGCGCTGCTGCAGCCCGCTGTGTCAGCCGCTGCGCCTGGGCCAGTCGCCCCGGGGTTGGCGGCTGCCCCAGAGCTGGAGATGCTCGAGCCGGAGCTGTCGCGTAGCGAGAACCGCCCGGCACAGAGCGTTGAGCGGGTGCTGCGGGTCACGGCCGAGCGCCTCAACAGCCTGCTCGATCTGTCCAGCAAGTCGTTGGTCGGCTCGCAGCGGATCAAGCCGTTCCTCGGTTCGCTGCAGCGCATCAAGCGTCGGCAGCGCGGTGTCGACAGGGCGCTCGAGACGGTCCAGCAAGCGCTGAAAGCAGCCGGCTTCGAGTCGCAGACGCAAGCGTTGCTGGCGGATGCGCGACGGCTGCTCGGCGAGTCACAGCAGTTGCTCAGCGAAAAGACTGTCGAGCTGGACGAGTTCGGCTGGCACGCCGTTCAGCGCGCCCAGCGGCTCTACGACACTGCACTGGCTTGCCGCATGCGGCCCTTTAGCGATGTCCTGGTCGGTCAGGCGCGGATGGTTCGTGACCTCGGGCGTTCGCTGGGCAAACAGGTGCGTCTGGAGCTTGAAGGGGAGACGACCCAGGTCGACCGCGAGATCTTGGAAAAGCTTGAAGCGCCGCTGCTGCACCTGCTGCGCAACGCCGTCGGTCATGGGGTGGAACTGCCCGAGCAGCGCCTGCTGGCGGGCAAGCCTGGCGAGGGCGTGATTAGCCTCAAGGCTCGTCAGCAGGCGGGCTCGCTGGTGCTCGAACTGGCCGACGATGGCGCCGGTGTCGATCTGCCGCGCCTGCGCGAGGCGATAGTGCAGCGTCAGCTCGCGCCGGCGGAAACCGCCGCGCAGTTGAGCGAGGCGGAGCTGCTGAGCTTCCTGTTTCTGCCGGGTTTCAGCCTGAGCGAGCGGGTGACTGAGGTCTCCGGGCGAGGGGTCGGCCTCGATGCGGTGCAGCATGGGGTCCGCCAGCTGCATGGCGGGATACAGCTCCGGCAGGTAGCGGGGCGGGGCAGCCACTTCCATCTGGAGGTGCCGCTGACGCTCTCGGTGGTGCGCAGCCTGGTGGTCGAGATCGGCGGCGAGGCCTATGCCTTTCCGTTGGCGCATATCGAGCGGATGCGCGAGCTGGACGCGCAGGACATCGTGCAGTTGGAAGGGTGCCAGCATTTCTGGCACGAAGGGCGGCATGTCGGTCTGGTCTCGGCCAGTCAGCTGTTGCAGTGCCCGGAGGGCAAACTGGCGCAAGCAGCGCTCCCGGTGGTGGTGATCCGCGAGCGTGAGGCGGTGTATGGGCTGGCCGTCGAGCGCGTCATCGGCGAGCGCACGCTGGTGGTTCTGCCGCTCGATCCGCGCCTGGGCAAGGTGCAGGACATCGCCGCTGGCGCGGTGCTCGCCGATGGCTCGCCGGTGCTGATTGTGGATGTCGAAGACCTGCTGCGTTCGGTCGAGAAGCTGCTCAGCAGCGGCCGGCTCGAACGTATCGACCGCAGCGCTCGGCAGGCCGACGTGGTCGCGCGCAAGCGCATCCTGGTGGTCGATGACTCGCTGACGGTGCGTGAGTTGGAGCGCAAGCTGTTGCTCAGCCGGGGTTATGAGGTGGCGGTGGCGGTGGATGGTATGGATGGCTGGAACGCCTTGCGTTCCGAGCACTTCGACCTGCTGATCACCGACATCGACATGCCGCGCATGGACGGCATCGAGCTGGTCAGCCTGATCCGTCGCAACAACCACCTGCAATCCCTGCCGGTGATGGTGGTGTCCTACAAGGATCGCGAAGAGGATCGCCGCCGGGGCCTGGATGCCGGCGCCGACTACTACCTGGCCAAGGCCAGCTTCCACGACGAAGCCTTGCTCGATGCGGTGCTGCTGTTGATTGGAGAGGCCCTATGAGAGTCGGCATCGTCAATGACCTACCCATGGCGGTCGAGGTTCTGCGGCGGGCGCTGGCCTTCGAGCCGGCGCATCAGATCGCCTGGGTGGCGAGCAATGGTGCCGAAGCGGTCGAGCTGTGCGCCGTGCAGACCCCCGATGTGCTGCTGATGGACCTGATCATGCCGGTCATGGACGGTGTCGAGGCGACCCGGCGGATCATGGCGCAATCGCCCTGCGCGATCCTGCTGGTGACCGTCGACATCAACCGCAACCTGCCGCGGGTGTTCGAGGCCATGGGCCACGGGGCGCTGGATGTGGTCGCTACCCCGGCACTCGGCTCTGGCAATGCCCAGGAAGCCGCCGCGCCGCTGCTGCGCAAGATTTATAACATCGGCTGGTTGATCGGCCTGCGTGCTGACCGCGCGGGCATTGCCCCGGCGCCGGTGCGCCAGGCCGGGTCCAAGCCGCGGCTGGTGGTGATCGGGGCCTCGGCGGGTGGGCCGGCGGCCCTGGAACAGTTGCTCAAGGGCCTGCCGCTGGGCTTTTCCGCGGCCATAGTGCTGGTGCAGCACGTCGATGAGGTCTTCGCCGCGGGCATGGCCGAATGGCTGAGCAGTGAGTCCGGCTTGCCGGTGCGCCTGGCCCGCGACGGTGAGCCGCCGCAAGCGGGCGTGGTGTTGCTGGCGGGTACCAACAACCACATCCGGCTGCTGGAAAACGGCAACCTGGCCTACACCGCGGAGCCGAGCGACCATGTGTACCGCCCGTCCATCGATGTGTTCTTCGAGAGCGTGGCGAGCTTCTGGACCGGCGAGGCCGTCGGCGTGCTGCTGACCGGCATGGGCCGCGATGGCGCGCAAGGGCTCAAGCTGCTGCGCGAACGCGGCTTTCTCACCATCGCCCAGGATCAGCAGAGCTGTGCCGTCTACGGCATGCCCAAAGCCGCGGCGGCTATCGAGGCGGCCGTCGAGATCCGGCCCCTCGGCGAGATCGCGCCGAGCCTGACAGGTTTTTTTGCCTGAACGCTGGAATAACGCCGGCACAGCCGGGCGAGCGCCGGCGGATACCAGGGGGAGCAGATGAATCACCTTCACAACCATAGGTCAGCGATGACAACAGACGAACATGCCGTGATGGTGCTGCTGGTCGATGATCAGGCCATGATTGGCGAGGCGGTCCGCCGCGAGCTGGCGGGTGAAGCGAATATCGACTTTCACTTCTGTTGCGACCCGCAGCAGGCCATCGCCATGGCGGTGCAGATCCGACCCACGGTGATCCTGCAGGATCTGGTGATGCCGGGTCTGGATGGCTTGGCGCTGGTGCGCGACTACCGTAACCATCCCGCGACACGCGATATCCCGATCATCGTCCTGTCGACCAAGGAGGAAGCTCAGGTGAAGGGGGCCGCGTTCGCCGCGGGCGCCAACGACTACCTGGTCAAACTGCCGGATGCCCTCGAGCTGGTCGCGCGCATCCGCTACCACTCGCGTTCCTACCTGATGCTGCTGCAGCGCGATGAGGCCTATCGGGCGCTGCGGGAAAGCCAGCAGCAGTTGCTGGATACCAACCTGGTGCTGCAGCGCCTGATGAACTCGGATGGCCTGACCGGGCTGTCGAACCGTCGGCACTTCGACGAGTACCTGGAGTTGGAGTGGCGTCGGGCACTGCGCGAGCAGAGTCAGCTGTCCTTGCTGATGATCGATGTCGACTACTTCAAGCACTACAACGACGGCTTCGGTCACCTGGCCGGTGACGAGGTGTTGCGTCAAGTGGCCACCGCCATTCGCGCCGCTGGTAGCCGCCCCACCGACCTGCCGGCGCGTTACGGTGGCGAGGAGTTCACCATGGTGCTGCCGAGCACCTCGCCTGGCGGTGCGCGGCTGGTGGCGGAAAAAATCCGCCTCGCCGTGGCGGCCCTGCAGATCCCCCATATCTCACCGCTGCCCGACTCCTGTCTGACGGTGAGCGCCGGGGTTGCGACTCTGACGCCCAAGCAGGGTGGGTCCTCTCGGCTGCTGATCCAGGCGGCGGATCAGGGCCTGTACCTGGCCAAGCGCAGCGGGCGCAATCAGGTCGGCTCGATCTAGGCCGGCCTGTCGCTAGTGGCCTGTGTGGCTAGGGCGGCTGAAACTTGCCAGCGTTTTTGGACCGCTGCCGAATATCCAACCCCGCTGGTCAGACACCATGCCCAGTCTGCGGGCCGGCGGGCTGCCAGGGGGCGCCGAGTGGGGTATACTCGCCGGCTTTTCAGAAAGTTCCGCCTGCGAGTGCTGCCTACCATGGAAATCAACCCGATCCTTAACAGCATCAAGGACCTGTCCGAGCGCTCCCAGACCATTCGGGGGTATCTTTGACTACGATCACAAGCGTGATCGTCTGACCGAAGTCGAGCGCGAGCTCGAAGACCCGAACGTCTGGAATAACCCCGAGTACGCGCAAAATCTCGGCCGCGAGCGTTCGCTGCTGGCGCAGATCGTCGAGACCCTGGATGAGATGTCCGGCGGCCTGAGCGATGCCCGCGACCTGCTGGAAATGGCCGCCGAGGAAGAAGACCAGGCCGCCGTCGATGATGTCGCCGCGGAAGTCGAGCGTCTGCGCGCCTCCCTCGAGAAGCTGGAATTCCGCCGCATGTTCAGTGGCGAGATGGACCCGAACCACGCCTACCTGGATATTCAGGCCGGTTCCGGCGGCACCGAGGCGCAGGACTGGGCCAACATCCTGCTGCGCATGTACCTGCGCTGGGCCGACAAGCGCGGCTTCGATGCGACCATCATGGAGCTCTCCGCCGGCGAAGTCGCCGGGATCAAGGGCGCGACCGTGCACATCAAGGGCGAATATGCCTTCGGCTGGCTGCGCACCGAGATCGGCGTGCACCGCCTGGTGCGCAAGAGCCCGTTCGACTCCGGCAACCGTCGGCACACCTCGTTCTCGGCGGTGTTCGTCTCGCCGGAAATCGATGACAACATCGAAATCGACATCAATCCGGCCGATCTGCGTATCGACACCTACCGCTCCTCCGGTGCCGGTGGCCAGCACGTCAACACCACCGACTCGGCGGTACGGATCACCCACGTACCGACCAACACCGTGGTCAGTTGCCAGAACGAACGCTCCCAGCACGCCAACAAAGACACCGCGATGAAGATGCTGCGGGCGCGCTTGTACGAGCAGGAAGTGCAGAAGCGCAACGCCGCCTCGCAAGCCTTGGAAGACACCAAGTCGGACATCGGCTGGGGTCACCAGATTCGCTCCTATGTGCTCGACCAGTCGCGGATCAAGGATCTGCGTACCAGTATCGAGAGAAGCGACTGCGTTAACGTGCTCGACGGTGATATCGATGAGTACCTTGTGGCCAGCCTCAAGCAAGGGCTGTAACCGTCAGTCCCGACTTAAGTCCCTCGTCCTGTTGGTGAGGGCACCGAACCTGTGATGGAAAATTTAAAGACATGAGCGACCAACAACTCGATCTGCATGAGCTGCAACAGGAAGAGAACAGTCTGATCGCCCTGCGCAAGGAAAAACTTGCCGCGGTGCGCGAACAAGGCCAAGCCTTCCCCAACGACTTCCGCCGCGACAGCTATTGCGCCGATCTGCAGCAAGCCAACGAAGGCAAAAGCAAGGAAGAGCTGGAAGGCGCCAAGATTGCAGTCAAGGTCGCCGGTCGCCTGATGCTCAACCGTGGCTCGTTCCTAGTGCTGCAGGACATGAGCGGGCGGATTCAGCTGTACGTCAACCGTAAGACCCTGTCGGCCGAGTTGCTCGAAGCGATCAAACATTGGGACCTGGGCGACATCATCGCCGCCGAAGGCACCCTGGCGCGCTCCAACAAGGGCGACCTGTATGTGGAAATGAGCGACGTGCGCCTGCTGACCAAGTCGCTGCGCCCGCTGCCGGACAAGCACCACGGCCTGACCGATACCGAAACCCGCTATCGCCAGCGCTATGTCGACCTGATCGTCAACGAAGACGTGCGCCAGACCTTCCGCGTGCGTTCGCAGGTCATCGCGCATATCCGCAACTTCCTCATGCAGCGCGACTTCCTCGAAGTGGAAACGCCGATGCTGCAGAGCATTCCGGGCGGCGCCGCGGCCAAGCCGTTCGAGACGCACCACAATGCGTTGGGGATGGACATGTTCCTGCGTATCGCGCCGGAGCTGTACCTCAAGCGTCTGGTGGTCGGTGGCTTCGAGCGGGTGTTCGAGATCAACCGCAACTTCCGTAACGAAGGCGTTTCGACCCGGCACAATCCCGAGTTCACCATGCTCGAGTTCTACCAGGCCTACGCCGACTACGAAGACATGATGGACCTGACCGAGGAATTGTTCCGCGAACTGGCCCAGTTGGTGCTCGGCAGCACCGACGTGCCGTACCAGGGCAAGGTGTTCCACTTCGGTGAACCCTTCGTGCGCCTGTCGGTGTTCGACTCGATCCTCAAGTACAACCCGGAGCTCAGTGCCGACGACCTCAAGGACCTCGACAAGGCCCGCGCCATCGCCAAGCAAGCCGGTGCCGATGTGAAGGGCTTCGAAGGTCTGGGCAAGCTGCAAACGATGATTTTCGAAGAGCTGGTCGAGCACAAGCTGGAGCAGCCGCACTTCATCACCCAGTACCCCTTCGAGGTCTCGCCGCTGGCCCGGCGTAACGACGACGATCCGAGCGTGACCGATCGCTTCGAGCTGTTTATCGGCGGCAGGGAAATTGCCAATGCCTATTCCGAGTTGAACGACGCGCAAGACCAGGCCGAACGCTTCCAGGCCCAGGTGGACGACAAGGACGCCGGCGACGACGAAGCCATGCACTACGACGCCGACTTCGTCCGTGCCCTGGAGTACGGCATGCCGCCGACCGCGGGTGAAGGTATCGGCATCGACCGTTTGGTGATGCTGCTGACCGACGCCCCGTCGATCCGCGATGTCATCCTGTTCCCGCACATGCGCCCGCAGGCTTAAACAGTCGTCAATCAGCCGCCTTCGGGCGGCTTTTTGTTGTCTGTGCAAGGATCTATTCTGCTAAGGAAAGCTCCAAAACCTGAGTTTTTGTTTTATCGCGCGAGAGGTAAGTTCAGTCGTGACCCGTCCCCCCCAAGACAGCGCTGCCAATGTGGCCAGTGCCGTCGCTGAAAGTGTTCAGTATCAAGGTCGCAAGGCCAGTCGGCAGGGTAGCGAGCAGCGCCGTCAGGCGATTCTCGATGCGGCCATGCGCATCATCGTGCGTGAGGGCGTGCGGGCGGTGCGCCACCGCGCGGTGGCGGCGGAGGCCCAGGTGCCACTCTCGGCAACCACCTACTACTTCAAAGATATCAACGACTTGATCACCGACACCTTCGCTCTGTTCGTCGAGCGTAGCGCGGCCGATATGGCCGCGTTCTGGGACGGTACCGAGGGTCTGCTGCTGGCGAAGGTCGGCGCACTGAATGGCAGTGTCGAGTCGCGTCGGCGTCTGGCTGACGATATCGCCGCCCTGGCGGTGGAATATGTGCGGCAACAGTTGCTCACTCGCCCCGAGCATCTGTTGGCCGAACGGGCTTTTCAGCAAGAGGCGCTGCTCAATCCGCGCCTGCATGAGCTGGTGCGTTCGCATCGGCAGATCCTGCTGCAGGGCGTTACGCACTTCTTCCAGGTGCTGGGCTCGCAACAGCCGGAACAGGATGCCAAGGTATTGACGGGCATCATTGAGCGGATGGAATATCAGGGCCTGATCGATGGGGTCGAGCATCTGGATTGCGCCGACATGCTGGCCATTCTCAAGCGCTACATGTATCTGGTGCTGGGCCTCTGATCGAACCCCGCTGCGGCGGGGTTTGTCATATATATGGAATAACCTGCGGGGTTTTAACCCAGGTTAACTCAGGAGAAAACCGGTGGTGATGGGCTGTTTAGAGTGGATCAATGCGGGGCCAAGCCAGCTTTCAATTGCGCATAGGCACCTGCCGGCGCGGTCTAGAAGCGTCCTCACAAGGAGAGCGAAATGAACGCCTGGCGTATGCTGCTCGCCTTGTCCTTCCTGCTGTTGAGCGGTTGCCTGGTCACCTTCAGAGATCCCATTCCCGCCAACGAAGCGGCGCCGATCCCGCTGCTCGGTGAGTGGACGCGCAAAAACGAGTGGGGCGAGCAGCTCTATCTCCAAGTCAGTCGTGCCGGCTCTAACGTCTACCAGGCTAAGACCTATGTGAACAGCCCGGACAACCTGGAAAGCCTTGAAGAATACGGTTTTACCGTTGCCCACCACGGCAGCCGCTGGTATCTCTCGGCCGGTTTGCCGAAGAGCATGGGCGCCAATTTCGCCATCGCCGGTTTCGAGCTGAGCAAAGACAACGAGCTGGTGCTCTATAACCTCGATATTGATCGGGTGCTGCAAGCGCTGGAACTCGGTGGCCTTGAAGGCAAGGCCGTGGAGACTCCCGAGGGCGACGCTGTGCTGGTCACCAGCACGCTGGATAAGGTGTTCGCCTATCTGGACGATCAGGCCAATTCCGATGTGTTTATCGAGGTGGCGCGTTACCAGCGCTCCGGCGAGTAAGAGCCTGTTCAAGATCGTCGCGAGCGCAGGTCAGGCAAGGCGAACACAGGCGAGGACGCGGAGTTTACGAGTTGTAAATGAGCAGTCCGAGCCTGTTTTCAACGCAGCGTGGTCAAGCGCAGCAGATGTTGAACAAGTTCTAAGGTTACCTTGGGGTAACCAGCCAGTGGTAATGACCAGTCCAGTGAGGGACAGATGAACAGTCACAGAGTGCTCGACGACTACCAACAGGTGATTCGCGCATTATCCGATCGCCTCGTCGAGGCGCAGACGCCGATTCGTGTACTGGATGCGGTCAAGTGGGATGAGAGCATCCGCAAGGGCTTTCTCGATAGCAAAGGCAAGGAGCCGCCAGCGGTCGACCGGGCCTATTACGACGCCCGCCCGCTGGCCTTCGATTCCGGCGCGAAGAAGCTGGAATTCCAGAACATCGAGCGCGATATCACCCGCCAGCTCGGCCAGTTCAACCCGGTCGGGCAGATCATGCGGCGCATGTGCAAGGAATATCGCATGGTCATCCGCATGCTCGAGGCGCGCGGTACGCCGGACTTCGGCCTGATCTCCCAGGAGCTCTATGGTTCGGCTTCCGATGCCTTCCACGCCGGCGACCCGACCTTGGCCGACCTGGGCCTGATGTTTTCCGACTTTTTGAACAATATCGATGACCGTGGCGACCTCAAGGACGAGCCGAAAACCCTGACCGCCAAGGATGCCGTCGAGATGCTGCAAGGCCGCTTGAACAAGGTGTTCGGGGAAGAGGAGGGCACCATTCGGGTGTTCGAGTCCGACGGTATCCTCGCCGATGCCGCCGCCGGCGCCGACTACATCAAGGTGCGCGCCGATGCGATGTTCAACGAACGCGATGTGCGTGCGCTGGAAGTCCATGAAGGGCTGGTGCATGTCGGTACTACGCTGAATGGGCTGAATCAGCCGATCTGTACCTTCCTCGCCAAGGGCCCGCCATCCTCCACCGTGACCCAGGAAGGCCTGGCGATCCTGATGGAGGTGATCGCCTTCGCGTCTTATCCGACCCGCTTGCGCAAGTTGACCAACCGCACTCGCGCCATCCATATGGCCGAGGATGGCGCGGACTTTTTGCAGGTGTTCGAGTTCTTCCGCGAGCAGGGCTTCGGCATGGAGGAGAGCTACGCCAACGCCAGCCGGGGGTTCCGCGGCTCAACCCCGAATGGCCTGCCGTTCACCAAGGATCTGTCCTATCTGAAGGGCTTTATCCTGATCTACAACTACATCCAGTTGGCGGTGCGTAAGGGCAGGCTGGAGCAGATTCCGCTGTTGTTCTGCGGCAAGGCCACCCTGGAAGACATGCGCACCCTGCGTCAGCTGGTGGATGAAGGGCTGGTGGTGCCGCCCAAGTACCTGCCGCCGCAGTTTCGCGACCTCAATGCGTTGTCGGCGTGGATGTGCTTCTCCAACTTCCTCAATCACCTGAGCCTGGACCGGATCGAAGCCGATTACGCGAATATTCTGTAGCCGCTAGCGAAGAGCGGGCACCTAGGCTGGGTTTCGGCAAAAACGGCTCTACCCAGCCTACAGCGACAGATACCCCCTGGAGCGACCATGCCCAGCCACCAACTCGACTATGAAATTCTCGGTACTTCGGCACAGACCGTGGAGGTGATCCTCGAGGCGGGGCTGATGGACGCCATGGCCGCTGGCTTTCGTTTCGCGCCGCTCCTGGCCGAGTGGCTGTCCGCGACGACCTTTAACCCGCACGAGGATGCGCGCGGCCGAGGCGACAACTGATGCGCGCAGCGTTTCTGCTGGCGTTGCTGGCGTTGCTGGTGCTGGGCGGCTGTAGCTCGCTGCTGTTCTACCCCGAAAAAGGTCAGCCCTTCATCCCGAGCGTCGCCAAGCTGGAGTTTCGTGACGAGTTCCTGACGGCGGCTGACGGTACCCGCCTGCATGCCTGGTGGCTGCCGGCCAAGGCCGGGGTTGCGGTTAAAGGCACGGTGCTGCACCTGCATGGCAACGGTGGCAATGTCGCCAGCCATCTGGGCGGTAGCTGGTGGTTGCCGGCGCAGGGTTACCAAGTCTTGCTGCTGGATTATCGCGGCTACGGTCGCTCGGAGGGCGAGCCCAGCCTGCCGGGGGTCTATCAGGATATCGACGCCGCTTTCGCCTGGTTGCAAGAGGCGCCACCGGTGCAGGGCAAACCGCTGGTGGTGCTCGGTCAGAGCCTCGGCGGGGCTCTGGCGGTGCACTACCTGGCCGGGCATCCGCCACAGCGGGCGCGCCTCAAGGCGCTGGTGCTCGATGGTGCGCCGGCCAGTTATCGCCAGGTCGCCCAGTTCACCCTGAACAACGCTTGGCTGACCTGGCCGTTGCAGGTGCCGTTGGCTTGGCTGGTGCCGGATGGTGACAGCGCGATTTATGCGATGCCGCAGCTCAAAGGTGTGCCGCTACTGATCTACCAGAGCATCGACGATCCAGTCGTGCCCCTTTCCAACGGGGTGAGCTTGTATCAAGCTGCGCGCCCGCCGCGGGTGTTCCAACCGACCCGGGGTGGACATGTGCAGACCTTCGCCGAGCCGGTCTGGCGTCAAGTGATGCTGCTCTTTCTAAACGACCCGCAGGGCTTCACCGGTCTGCGGCGGTTGGCTGAAGTCCCTAATCCCGAGAGCCCCCAATGAGCGAAGAACGCGACGCTATTCCCCTGATCATCACCGGTATCGGCAGCATCCTCGGCACCATCGCGGTGCTCTGGTATTACGGCTACCTGCACTTCGCCAAACCGCAAGACGCCTTGTTGCTGGCCGACTTCACCATGCTCAAGACCGTGCCGGGTGAGGACTACAAAGTCTCGCTGACGCCGGCGCCCCAGGTGGCGCAGTGTATCGACGGCGTGCTGGTGTTGTTCGATACTGAGCAGAAGGGTTTGACGGGTGTGCTGGTGGATAAACGTAAACAGGCGGTGCGGTGCCTGGGCCAGGAAACCCCACAAGAGGTGAAATGAAGATCGAGATCTGGCAGGGCGATCTGACCACGCTCGAGGTGGATGCGATCGTCAATGCGGCCAATTCGAGCCTGCTCGGCGGGGGCGGTGTCGATGGCGCCATCCATCGCGCGGCGGGCCCCGAGTTATTGGCTTACTGCCGAACTCTCGGGGGTTGTGCCACCGGTGCCGCGTGCCTGACACCGGGCTTCAAACTGCCGGCACGCTACGTCATCCATACGGTCGGACCGGTCTGGCAGGGTGGTCGCCAGGGCGAGCCCGAACTGCTCGCCGCTTGCTACCGCAACAGTTTGGCGCTGGCCGAAGCCGAAGGCTTGCGCAGCATCGCCTTTCCGGCGATCAGCTGCGGCGTGTATGGCTATCCCCTAGAGCAGGCGGCGACTATCGCCGTTGCCGAGTTACAGCGTCTGCGCCCCGCCGACAGTTCCCTGCAAAGAGCCGTGCTGGTGGCTTTTTCAGGGGCGATGGCCGCGCTCTATCGCCGCTTGTTGGCGCTGGGCGAATAGCTGCTGAGACGGTTTACTCGTCCGATGCTGGGCTCAATGCTTGGCGCTGTCCTGTTGCTGGACCAACTCACGCAGGTATTTGCGCGACAGCGCGAGAAAGCGCGGCGTCAATCCAATGTCCTCATACAGCGGGTCACCCTGTTCGTCGGTGGCCACCACCTGGCTGCCTTTGACGTAGGGCAGACTGGCTTCGAGCTCTTCCAGGGCGGCGCCGAGCAACTCGCCCAGGAGCTCCTCGGGGTGGCGTTTGGGGTACATCTCGGTCAGCGCGGCGAGGCGCGCGGCGGATTCTAGATCCAGATGGATCTGGTAGAGGTTATTGGTCAGGCGGCCCTTGGCGTTCTGTTCCCAATGGCTAACGAGTTCGCGAATCTTCATAAACACCTCTTCCTGTGCTCACTCGTGGTGGGCGGTTGTTGAGCACCCGGACATCAGCCCGCCGGGTTGGTAAATCCTTATGGGACTTACCTTATTAGCCTAGTCCGCTCTAGGCTGGGCAAATGCCTTGCGTCGCGCACTTGTAAGAAGTTGGCGCGCTGGGCATTCTCTATCTCGGAGCCCACTCCTCTGAGAACCTGTTCATGATCTGCTGCGCGTCGGCCATGCCGCGTTGAAATCGGGCTCAAAATGCTCATTTACTACGTGTAAACTGCGCTTTTTCGCCCGATTTCGCGATCCACAGGGATGTGGTGAATGCCGCTAGCCCGCATGGAGCGGGCGCGGCCTTGCCTGACCTTAGCTCGCGAGCTCGTGAACAGGCTCTGAGTGTTCGCCGCGGCGCTGCATCCCGGTGGCGGATGAGCCGCGGACTGGCTCCAGGGTTGTTGCAATTTCAGCTTCGGCGGAGAGCGCGGTCATGGCGGAAATCGACGCACGTTTGCGCGAGGACGTTCACCAGCTTGGCGAACTGCTTGGCGATTGCATCCGCGCTCAACGTGGCGCGGTTTTCCTCGACAAGATCGAGCGCATCCGCAAAGGCGCCAAGGCGGCTCGGCAAGGCTCTGCCGATGGCGCCCAGCAGCTCACGACAACCCTCGACGAGCTCGGTGAAGAGGAGTTGTTGCCGGTCGCGCGGGCCTTCAACCAGTTCCTCAACCTGGCCAATATCGCCGAGCAATACCACCATGTACGCCGGCGTGGGCCGAGTGAGCCGGAGCCTTTCGAGGTGCGGGTGTTGCCGGACCTGCTGGCTCGCCTCAACGCGGATGGCCACAGCGCCGAGGTGCTGGCCCGTCAGCTCGGCCGGCTGGATATCGAACTGGTGCTGACCGCCCACCCGACCGAGGTGGCGCGCCGCACCCTGATTCAAAAATACGACGCCATCGCCGCCCAGCTGGCGGCGCAAGACCATGGCGACCTGTCCGCCGCCGAGCGTGACCAGGTCAAACAGCGTTTGCAGCGGCTGATCGCCGAGGCCTGGCACACCGAGGAGATCCGCCGCAGCCGGCCGAGCCCGGTGGACGAGGCCAAGTGGGGCTTCGCGGTGATCGAGCACTCGCTGTGGCAGGCGGTGCCGAACTATCTGCGCCGCGCCGATGAGGCACTGCATGCGGTCACCGGCCTGCGCCTGCCGCTGGAGGCCGCGCCGGTGCGTTTCGCCTCCTGGATGGGCGGTGATCGCGACGGCAACCCGAATGTCACGGCGGGGGTGACCCGTGAGGTGCTGTTGCTGTCGCGCTGGATGGCCGCCGACCTCTACCTGCGGGATGTCGATCAACTGGCTGCCGAGCTGTCTATGCAGCAGGCCAGCGATGAAATGCGGGTGCAGGTGGGCGTACATCCCGAACCTTATCGCACCCTGCTCAAACAACTGCGCGAACGCCTGCGGGCCACTCGCGCCTGGGCCGAGGCGGCGCTGCATGGCGAGCTGCCGGCGCCGCCCGCGGTGCTGCAGGACAACCGCGAGCTGCTGGCGCCGCTGCAGCTGTGTTACCACTCGCTGCATGAATCTGGCATGGGCACTATCGCCAACGGCCCGCTGCTCGACTGCCTGCGCCGCGCGGCGACCTTCGGCCTGTTCCTGCTGCGCCTGGATATTCGCCAGGACGCCGCCCGGCATGCGGCCGCGCTCGACGAAGTCACCGATTACCTGGGGCTCGGCCACTACGCCGAGTGGGACGAGGAGACGCGCCTCGCCTTCCTCCTGCGCGAGCTGGACAACCGTCGGCCGCTGCTGCCGGGTCAGTTCCAACCCTCGGCAGACACCGCCGAAGTGCTCGCCACCTGCCGCGTGGTGGCGGGCGCGCCAGAGGCCTCGCTGGGCTCCTATGTGATCTCCATGGCGGGCGCACCCTCGGATGTGCTGGCCGTGCAGTTGTTGCTGAAGGAGTCCGGGCTGCAGCGGCCGATGCGCGTGGTGCCGCTGTTCGAGACCCTGGCCGATCTGGATAACGCCGGCCCGGTGATCGACCGCCTGCTCGGTTTGCCGGGTTATCGCGCGCGCCTGCACGGCCCGCAGGAAGTGATGATCGGCTACTCGGATTCGGCCAAGGATGCCGGCACCACGGCCGCCGCCTGGGCGCAGTACCGCGCCCAGGAAACCCTGGTGGAGATCTGCCGCCAGCATCAGGTCGAGCTGCTGCTGTTTCACGGCCGCGGCGGCACAGTCGGGCGCGGTGGCGGCCCGGCCCATGCGGCGATCCTCTCGCAGCCGCCGGGTTCGGTGGCGGGGCGCTTTCGCAGCACCGAGCAGGGCGAGATGATTCGCTTCAAGTTCGGCCTGCCGGATATCGCCGAGCAAAACCTCAACCTCTATCTGGCCGCGGTGCTGGAAGCCACCCTGCAGCCGCCACCCGTGCCGGAGCCCGCCTGGCGCGAGCTGATGGGCCGGCTCGCCACGGATGGTTTAACGGCCTATCGCGCCGTGGTGCGTGAGCATCCGCAGTTCGTCGAGTATTTCCGTCAGGCCACACCGGAACAGGAACTCGGCCGCCTGCCGCTCGGCAGCCGCCCGGCCAAGCGCCGCGAGGGCGGCGTGGAGAGCCTGCGGGCGATACCCTGGATCTTCGCCTGGACCCAGACACGCCTGATGCTGCCGGCCTGGCTGGGCTGGGAAACGGCCTTGAACAGTGCGCTGAGTCGCGGTGAAGGCGAGTTGCTGGCGCAGATGCGCGAACACTGGCCGTTCTTCCGTACCCGCATCGATATGCTCGAGATGGTCCTGGCCAAGGCCGATGCCGCCATTGCCCGGCTGTATGACGAGCGGCTTGTCGATGCCGAACTGCGACCATTGGGTGCGCAACTACGCGACCTATTGTCGCAGGCCTGTGCCGCGGTGCTCGGGTTGACCGGGCAGTCGGAGCTGTTGGTGCACAGTCCGGAGACCCGCGAGTCGATCAGTGTGCGCAACACCTACCTGGATCCCCTGCACCTGCTCCAGGCGGAGCTTCTGGCCCGTTCCAGGCTGCGCGAAAGTACCGTCGACAGCCCTCTGGAACAGGCCTTGCTGGTGAGTGTGGCAGGCATCGCCGCGGGCCTGCGTAACACCGGTTAAAGCCCCGGTTTATCCGACTTTAGGTGACTTGTGCGGTATCGGTGCGCTGTGTATCTTGGTCAACCTTTTGGCCGCTCAGTGCTGCCGGGACCTATTCAGAGATTGGCCCCATGAGGCGAATCCAAGGATTTCTATTTAAATCTTGAGGAGCACAGCGATGCGCGTGATTCTGTTGGGGGCGCCCGGTGCCGGCAAAGGTACTCAGGCTCGCTTTATCACCGAAAAATTCGGTATTCCGCAAATTTCCACCGGCGACATGCTGCGTGCCGCCGTCAAGGCTGGAACCGAGCTGGGTCTTCAGGCCAAAGGCGTGATGGAAAGCGGTGGTCTGGTTTCCGATGACCTGATCATCAACCTGGTCAAAGAGCGCATCAGCCAGGCCGATTGCGCCAAGGGTTTCCTGTTCGACGGCTTCCCGCGCACCATTCCTCAGGCCGAAGCCCTTGTAAAAGCCGGCGTCGAGCTGGACAACGTGGTCGAAATCGCCGTCGATGACGAAGAAATCGTTCAGCGTATCGCCGGTCGTCGTGTACACGAGGCTTCCGGCCGCGTTTACCACATCGTCTACAACCCGCCAAAAGTGGCTGGCAAGGACGATGCGACCGGCGAAGATCTGCTTCAGCGTAAAGACGATTCCGAGGAAACCGTACGTCATCGTCTGTCGGTCTATCATTCGCAGACCAAGCCGTTGGTGGACTTCTACCAGAAGCTCGCTGCAGCCCAAGGCAAGCCAAAGTACAGCCACATTGCGGGCGTCGGTACGGTCGAAGCGATCACCGACAAGGTACTTGAAGCACTGAGCTGATAAGTCGGTTCTGCTGCATCGACAACGGCCCGCTTGCGGGCCGTTGTCGTTTTCACCGGTCTGGTAAGCGCTCGCTCGCACCTTTGACTGTTACAATTGCCGACCTTTTTTCCGACCGGAACCGCCGATGACCACCTTGCTGGCCCTGGATACCGCCACCGAAGCCTGCTCCGTTGCCCTGCTCCACGAGGGCAAGGTGCTCAGCCACTACGAGGTGATCCCGCGCCTGCACGCTCAGCGTCTGTTGCCGATGATCAAGGATCTGCTGGCAGAGGCCGGTGTCGCCTTGTCGGCGGTCGATGGCATCGCCTTCGGGCGTGGGCCCGGGGCGTTTACCGGGGTGCGTATCGCCATCGGCGTGGTGCAGGGGTTGGCGTTTGCCTTGGAGCGCCCGGTGCTGCCGATTTCCAACCTGGCGGTGCTGGCCCAGCGGGCGTTGCGTGAGCAGGGTGCTAACCAGGTGGCCGCGGCCATCGATGCGCGCATGGATGAGGTGTACTGGGGTTGCTATCGCCAGGAGCACGGCGAGATGCGTCTGGCCGGGCTGGAAGCGGTGCTGCCGCCGGAGCAAGCCTGCCTGCCGCGCGATGCCGCTGGCGATTGGTTCGGTGCCGGTACTGGCTGGGGCAGTTATGCGGCACGCATCCCCGTGGCCCTCAGTGGGTTGGACGCCGGTATGTTGCCGCACGCGCAAGACCTCCTGAGCCTGGCGCAATTCGCCTGGGCGCGCGGTGAGGCAGTGCCGGCGGATCAGGCGCAGCCGGTGTATTTGCGCGACAAGGTCGCCACGCCCAAGGCGCCGCACTAAGAACCTGTTCATGATCTGCTGCGTGTCGGCCATGCCGCGTTGAAATCGGGCTCAAAATGCTCATTTACTAGTTGTAAACTGCGCTAAGGTTCTGGCTTCCAACAGCCGATCGGACGGAGCCTCGCCATGTCAGCGCAAGTCAGCCGTGCCCACACCTTCAAGGCTTTGCACGAGCGCCCTGGGGTTTTTGTGATCCCCAATCCCTGGGATGCGGGGTCGGCGAAGATGCTCGCGGCCCTTGGTTTCGAGGCGTTGGCGACGACCAGCGCCGGTCTGGCGTTCTCGCTGGGTCGAGCGGATGCCGAAGGCGCGATTTCCCGCGATGAGACTCTGGCCAATGCCCAGGCGATAGTCGCGGCCACGCCCTTGCCGGTCGCCGCCGATCTGGAAAATGGCTTTGCCGATGAGCCGCAAGGCTGCGCCGAAACCATCCTGCGGGCGGCGGCTGTGGGTTTGGTTGGCGGTTCGATCGAGGATGCCAGCGGCCGCGCGGATGCGCCGATTTACCCGTTCGAGCTCGCCGTCGAGCGGGTAAGAGCGGCCGCTGCGGCAGCCCGTAGCTTGCCGTTTCCCTTCACGCTCACGGCACGGGCGGAAAACCTGCTGCATGGGCGCAACGATCTGGCGGATACCGTGCGGCGCTTGCAGGCGTTCGCCGAGGCGGGGGCCGACGTGTTGTATGCGCCGGGCCTGCGTATGCCTGCGGAGATAGTCGCCGTGGTGCGCGCCGTGGCACCTAAGCCGGTCAATGTGCTGATGGGGTTGTCCGGGCTATCGCTGTCGTTGGAGCAGTTAGCCGAGTTGGGCGTCAAACGGGTGAGTGTCGGCTCGGCATTGGCGCGCGCGGCCTATGGCGCGTTTTTCCGGGCGGCGCAGGAGATACGCACGGAGGGCCGCTTCAGTTTTGCCGAGCAGGCGATTCCTTTTGCGCAGATCAATGCGTTGTTCAAGTCCTGACGCACGAGCCGTCGCGACGGCTGCGCTCAGAACAGGCTCTCAGCCTTTAACGCAGACAACCTGCTTGAGGCTATGCACGATCTCCACCAGATCGGCTTGGGCGGCCATCACCTTCTCGATCGGCTTGTAGGCGCCGGGCGTTTCGTCGATGACTGCCTGATCCTTGCGGCACTCCACACCGGCAGTGGCGCGTTGATGGTCGGCTAGGCTGAAGCTGCGCTTGGCCTCGGTGCGGCTCATCAGGCGACCGGCGCCGTGACTGCACGAGCAGAAACTCTCCGGATTGCCCTTGCCGCGCACGATAAAGGATTGCGCGCCCATGCTGCCGGGGATGATGCCCAGCTCGCCGGCCTTGGCGCTGAGCGCGCCCTTGCGGGTGATCAGCAACTCTTCGCCGAAGTGGAACTCGCGGGAGACGTAGTTGTGATGGCAGTTGACCGCCTCCAGCTGCGCCTCGAACGGGCGCCGCAGCTCGTGGCGCACTGCCTCCACCAGCAGGCGCATCATCAGCGTGCGGTTGCTGCGGGCGTAGTCCTGGGCCCATTCCACCGCCTGCACATAGTCATCGAAGTGCTGGCTGCCTTCCTTGAGGTAGGCCAGGTCAGCATCCGGCAGGTTGCCCAGGGCCTTGCCCATATCCTCCTTGGCCAGCTCGATAAAGCAGCGGCCAATGGCGTTACCGACCCCGCGCGAGCCCGAATGCAGCATCAGCCAGACCCTGTCCGCCTCGTCCAGGCAGACCTCGATAAAGTGGTTGCCGCCACCCAGCGTGCCCAGGTGCAGGCGGTTATTGGTCTTGGCCAGGTGCGGGTATTTGCCGGTGATCTGGGCGAAGCGTCTGGCCAGCAGCCGCCAGCTGTCATCCACCAGGTGCGGCGCATCCTGCCAGGCGCCGACGTCGTGGCGGCCGAAACTCTTGCCGTGGGGGATGGCCTCCTCGATGGCGCGGCGCACACCGGCCAGATGGTCCGGCAGATCGCGGGCATTCAGGCTGGTGCGTGCGGCCACCATGCCGCAGCCGATATCCACGCCGACCGCGGCCGGGATGATGGCGCCCTTCGTGGGAATCACGCTGCCGATGGTCGAGCCCTTGCCCAGGTGCACATCCGGCATCACCGCCAGGTGGTCGTAGATAAAGGGCATGCGCGCGGTGTTGCGCAGTTGCTGCAAGGCTTGCGCTTCCACCGGCAGATCCTGGGTCCACAGTTTGATGGGCTTGCCGCCCGGAACCTCCAGGCGTTGGTAGAGCGGGGCAGACATGGCGGCCTTTCCTTCGCGCTAGCATTCAGGTCTCCAGTTTACGCCTGAGCACCTGCCAGGGCGTCGATGATCTGCGCGGCGCGGTGCAGCCGGCAAGCGCCGGCTCTGGCAGAATGCCGCCCTAGCCGACTATCGATCGGGTTGAACATTCTTTGAGCCTATTTCCCGATGAGTGACGCGTTGCAAAACACCAGAGTCCGGGTGGAAGCCCTCGAGCCGGCTTATATCGCGCAGGCCGCCGCCTGGGCCGAACGCTTGGGCTTACCGCTGCAGGGCGAGGCCGACTTTGCCCTGCAACTGGGCGCGGCGGGCCTGCAGTTGGCCGAGCTCGGCCCGCAGGCGCCGGGGCCGGTGCGGGTGGATTTCATCGAGGGCGCGGTCGCCCATCGCCGGCTGTTTGGCGGCGGCAGCGGGCAGATGATCGCCAAGGCGGTCGGCGTGCAGCCTGGCGTGCGCCCGCGGGTGCTGGACGCTACCGCCGGTCTGGGGCGCGATGCCTTCGTGCTGGCGAGCCTGGGCTGCGAGATGACGCTGATCGAGCGTCAGCCGCTGATCGCCGCCTTGCTGGAAGATGGCCTGCTCCGCGCCGCGCGCGATGCCGAGGTCGGCCCGATAGTGGCGCAGATGCGCCTGCTGGTCGGCAATGCCATCGAGCTGTTGAGCGGCTGGGAGGGCGAGGCGCCCCAGGTGATCTACCTCGACCCGATGTTCCCGCATCGCGACAAGAGCGCCTTGGTGAAGAAGGAAATGCGCCTGTTCCGACCCCTGGTCGGCGACGACCTCGATGCCCCGGCATTGCTCGAGGCGGCCTTGGCCCTGGCCAGTCACCGGGTAGTGGTCAAACGGCCGCGTAAGGCCCCCATCATCGCCGGACCCAAGCCGAGCTACGCGCTGGACGGCAAGTCCAGCCGTTACGACATCTATCCGTTGAAGAAGCTGCAAGCCTCAAGCGGCAAGGCATAAGCAGGCCGTAGGCTGGGTAGAGCCGTTTTTTGGCGAAACCCAGCGTTGGCAACTCTGCCGTCGCTGCGCTCTACGCCAGCCTACGGAGACCACGAATTAACCAGACGGCGCGCTAGTCGGGCCTATAGGCCCGCATAAACAACTCCACCACCTCTTGCACATGCTGCTCGGCTTCTTCGCCTTGCTGCGGGCCGCAGCAGCCGATCAAGAGGCGGAAGTTGGCGCCGCCCTTGATCAGGCAGAAGAAGTGCTCGGCGGCGTTCACTGGCTTGGCGATGCGCAGCTTGCCGGCCTTGTCGGCCTTGCTCAGCAGGCGCTCCATCTCGGTCAGGATGCGCTGTGGGCCGGCGTCGAAGAAGATCTGCGCGAGTTTCGGGTCCTGGCTGCCCAGGGTCACCATCAAGCGATGCAGCTCGATCGATTCGCGGCTGTTGATCAGCGCATGAAAGCCGTGGGCGATATTCAGCAGCACGGTCTCGATCGGCACGGCGTCCGGCAGCTCGAAGAACATCTCCGGCAACTGTTCTTCGCACTTGGACTTCACTGCGGCGGAAAACAGCGTTTCCTTGTCGGTGAAGTGGCTATACACCGTCAGTTTCGACACTCCCGCCTCGGTGGCGATGGCGTCCATGCTGCTGCCGTCATAGCCATGACGCAGGAACAGCGTCTTCGCCGCCTCGAGAATGGCCTGACGTTTGGCGGGGTCTTTCGGGCGCCCCGGGCCGCTGGCGGGTAATAGTTTGTTAGACATTTCGCGTTTTAATACTGGACTGGTGAGTTTGCTATTTTTACTATACCCATCAGTATAAGTATTCAAAACCTTCTTTGCGAAAGGTCATTCATCATGTTCCGCCATGCCTTGCCGCTCGCCCTGCCTGTCACTCTTCTCGTTTTGCTTGCCGCCTGCGGTAATGGCGAGCCGGCCCAGCCGTCAGTGCGCCCGGCCATGGTGGTGCAGCCGCAGCCGGCCGGTGAGGTGGTGGACACCTACCCCGGCGAGGTGCGCGCGCGTCTGGAGCAGGAGCTGGCTTTTCGCATCGGCGGCAAGGTGGCCAAGCGCCTGGTCGAAGTCGGGCAGCGGGTGCGCAAGGATCAGCCGCTGGCGGAGCTCGACCCGCAGGATGTACGCCTGCAGCTGGAGGCCATGCGTGCCCAAGTGGCGGCGGCCACGGCCAATCTGCAACTGGTGCGGGCCGAGCGTGACCGTTACAAGACCCTGCTCGATCGCCAACTGGCCAGCCGCTCGCAGTACGACAACGCCGAGAACCTCTATCGCGCCGGCGAAGCACGCCTGAAGCAAGTCAAGGCCGAGTTCGCGGTGGCCAACAATCAGGCGGATTACTCGGTGCTGCGCGCCTCGCAGGCGGGGGTGGTCGCCAAGCGTCTGGTCGAAGTCGGTAATGTGGTGGCGGCCGGGCAGACGGTGTTTACCCTGGCGGCCGACGGCGAGCGTGAAGTGCTGATCAGCCTGCCGGAGCAGGCCTTCGAGCGCTTCAAGATTGGCCAGGTGGTGACGGTGGAACTCTGGTCGCAGCCGGATCAGCGCTTTCCGGGGCGCATCCGTGAGCTGTCGCCCGCCGCCGATCCGCTGTCGCGGACCTTTGCCGCGCGGGTAGCCTTTAGCGAGGGTAAGGTGCCCGCCGAACTGGGGCAGAGCGCCCGGGTGTTTGTCCCGGTTGCCGCTGCGGTGCCGTTGTCGGTGCCACTCTCGGCGCTGAGTGCGGAAAACGGTGCGCCGTTTGTCTGGGTGGTCGATCCCAAGGATTCCAAGCTGGTGCGAACCCCTGTGCGCATCGGCGCCTACGGCGAGCAGCGGGTGCCGATCCTGGAAGGCTTGCAAGCCGACGATTGGGTGGTCGCCGCCGGGGTTCAGGTGCTGCGTGAAGGCCAGGTGGTACGGCCGGTGGATCGCGACAATCGAGCGGTCAAACTGGCGGCGCAGGAGTAATCCCGGATGAGTTTCAACCTGTCCGAATGGGCACTGCGCAACCGCCAGATTGTCCTCTACATCATGTTGCTGATGGCGGTCGTCGGCGCACTCTCGTATACCAAGCTGGGCCAGAGTGAAGACCCGCCGTTTACCTTCAAGGCCATGGTGGTGCGCACCAATTGGCCGGGAGCGAGTGCCGAGGAAGTCGCGCAGCAGGTCACCGAACGCATCGAAAAGAAGCTGATGGAGACCGGCGAGTTCGACAAGATCGTCTCCTTCTCCCGTCCGGGTGAGTCCATGGTCACCTTTGTCGCCCGTGACTCCATGCATTCGGCACAGATCCCCGAGCTCTGGTATCAGGTGCGCAAGAAGATCGGCGATATCCGCCACACCTTGCCGCCGGGGATTCAGGGGCCGTTCTTCAACGACGAATTCGGCACCACCTACGGCAATATCTATGCGTTGACCGGCAGCGGTTTCGACTACGCCGTGCTCAAGGACTACGCCGACCGCATCCAGCTGCAGCTGCAGCGGGTCAAGGATGTCGGCAAGGTCGATCTGCTCGGCCTGCAGGATGAGAAGATCTGGATCGAGCTGTCCAACGTCAAACTGGCCACCCTCGGCCTGCCGCTGGCCACCGTGCAGCAGGCTCTGGATGCGCAGAACACCGTGGCCTCGTCAGGCTTCTTCGAAACGCCGAGCGACCGCATCCAGCTGCGCGTGAGCGGGCGCTTCGAGTCGGTGAAGGAAATTCGCGACTTCCCGATTCGGGTCGGCGAGCGCACCTTGCGCATCGGTGATGTGGCTGAAGTACAGCGTGGCTTCAACGATCCGCCGGCGCCGCGGATGCGCTTTATGGGCGAGGATGCGATCGGCCTGACCGTCTCGATGAAGGCCGGTGGCGACATTCTGGTCTTGGGCCAGGCGCTCGAAGCCGAGTTTGCCCGCATGCAGGAAACCCTGCCGGCGGGCATGCAGTTGCACAAGGTCTCGGATCAACCGGCCGCGGTGAAAACCGGGGTTGGCGAGTTCGTCGAGGTGCTGGTCGAGGCCTTGGCGATTGTCATGCTGGTGTGCTTCTTCTCCCTCGGCTTGCGCATTGGCCTGGTGGTCGCCCTGACGATTCCGCTGGTGCTGGCGATGACCTTCACCGCCATGTACTACCTGGGGATCGGCCTGCACAAGATCTCCCTCGGCGCCTTGGTGCTGGCGCTCGGGCTGCTGGTCGACGATGCGATCATTGCGATCGAGATGATGGCGATCAAAATGGAGCAGGGTTTCGACCGCTTGAAGGCCGCCAGCTTCGCCTGGACCAGCACGGCCTTTCCGATGCTCACCGGGACGCTGATCACCGCTGCCGGCTTCCTGCCGATTGCCACCGCGCAGTCGGGCACCGGCGAATACACCCGTTCGATCTTCCAGGTGGTGGCTATCGCGTTGCTGGCCTCATGGTTTGCGGCGGTGATTTTCGTGCCCTATATCGGCGCGCGGCTGTTGCCGGATCTGGCCAAGCTGCACGCCGCCAAGCATGGCGGCAGCGCCCAGGGCCATGACCCCTATTCGACGCCGTTCTACCGGCGCGTACGGCGGCTGATCGAGTGGTGCGTGCGGCGGCGCAAGACCGTGATCCTGCTGACCTTGGGCCTGTTTGTCGCCGCCGTGGTGGTGTTTCGCTTCGTGCCGCAACAGTTCTTCCCGTCCTCGGGCCGGTTGGAGTTGATGGTGGACCTGAAACTCAGCGAAGGTGCCTCGTTGCAGGCGACTGAGGAGCAGGTCAAACGCCTGGAGCAGCTGCTCAAGGAGCACCCGGGCATCGACAACTATGTGGCCTATGTCGGTACCGGTTCGCCACGTTTCTACCTGCCGTTGGACCAGCAACTGCCGGCCGCCAGTTTCGCCCAGTTCGTGGTCTTGGCGAAAACCATCGAGGATCGCGAGGCGATTCGCAGCTGGTTGATCGAACGGCTGGACGAAGAGTTCTCGAGCCTGCGCACCCGCGTGACGCGTCTTGAGAATGGCCCGCCGGTGGGTTACCCGGTGCAGTTCCGCGTCTCCGGTGAGCACATCGAAGCAGTGCGGGCGCTGGCTCGTAAGGTCGCCGCCAAGGTGCGCGAGAACCCGCATGTGGTGAACGTGCACCTGGACTGGGAAGAGCCGAGCAAGGTGGTTCACCTGAGCATCGATCAGGAGCGGGCGCGGGCTCTCGGGGTGAGTAGCGCCGATCTGTCGCGCTTCTTGCAAAGCTCACTGTCCGGCACCAGCGTCAGCCAGTACCGCGAGGGCAACGAGCTGATCGAAATTCTGCTGCGCGGCACCCTGCGCGAGCGCCAGGAAGTGGCCCTGCTGTCGAGCCTGGCGGTGCCGACGGATAACGGCCAAAGCGTCGCGCTGGCGCAGATCGCCACGCTCGAGTACGGCTTCGAAGAAGGCATCATCTGGCACCGTAACCGCCTGCCAACCGTCACGGTGCGGGCGGATATCTACGGCAAGGAGCAGCCGGCCAGCCTGGTCAAACAGATACTGCCGACCCTGGAGCCGATCCGCGCGCAACTGCCGGACGGCTACCTGCTCGATGTCGGCGGTACCGTCGAGGATTCGGCCCGTGGACAGAAGTCGGTAAACGCCGGGGTTCCGCTGTTTATAGTGGTGGTGCTGACCCTGCTGGTGCTGCAACTGAAGAGCTTCTCGCGCTCGGCGATGGTATTTCTGACCGCGCCGCTGGGGCTGATTGGCGTGACCCTGTTCCTGCTCGTGTTCCGCCAGCCGTTTGGCTTTGTCGCCATGCTCGGCACCATCGCCCTGGCGGGGATGATCATGCGTAACTCGGTGATTCTGGTCGACCAGATCGAGCAGGACATCGCCGCAGGCCTGGACCGCTGGCACGCGATTATCGAAGCCACAGTGCGGCGTTTTCGGCCGATCGTGCTGACCGCCCTGGCGGCGGTGCTGGCGATGATTCCGCTGTCGCGCAGTACCTTCTTCGGTCCAATGGCAGTGGCGATCATGGGCGGGCTGATCGTCGCCACGGCACTCACCCTGCTGTTCCTGCCGGCGCTCTATGCGGCCTGGTTCAGGGTCAAGGAGGAGCCGCGAGCGGCTGTTTAGCCCCGTGACGCAATAAAAAGCCCGGTCAGTTGATCGGGCTTTTTGATGCGCGCCCACACGCGAGATATCAGGGTTGCCATCGACTAGGGCGCTACTCGCCGCAGGCAGTACGCCGGAAATCTTGTGGGTGGCATGGCTCTGGCGGGCTGTCGCTTCGCTCCGAGACCGCCCTACAGTTCAACCGCCACACCATCGCGTTTTCCCTTGCGGTAGCTATCACAACGCGCCAAACACCTTCTTCGCCAGGCTGGTGGCGGCACCGGCAGGGTTCTCGCGGAGGCTGGCTTCTTGCTTGCCGATCATCTCGAACAGGCCGTTCAGCGCTTGCTCGGTGACATAGCCTTCGATGTTGGCGCTTTTCGCATCGATGGCCCCGAAGCTGGCGGCTTGGCCGGCGAAGCTGTTGTATTGCTTGGCCAGACCCACCTGGTCGGTGGCCTGCTTGACGATCGGCAGGAACTTGGCGCGGATCTGCTCGCGGCTGGACTTGTTCAGGTACTGCGTGGCCGCATCGTCCGGGCCGCTGAGAATGGCTTTGGCGTCCTGCACGGTCAGCTTCTTCACCGCCTCCACCAGCAGCGCCTGGGCCTGCGGCACGGCGGCTTCGGCGGCCTGGTTCATGCTGGTTTCCAACTGCTCGACTTGCGCGCCCATACCCATCATCTTCATGGCCTTGGCGGCTTTGCCGAGGTTGCCCGGCAGCTCGATGCGCACCTCCGGGTTATCGCTGAAGCCGCCGGGTGTGCCGAGTTGTTTGACGGCGATCTGCGCGCCTTGGGTCAGGGCATCCTTGAGGCCGCCGCTGGCATCCTGCTGCGACAGGTCGGCCAGCGACAGGGCGAATACGTTGGCCGAGAGGGCCAGGCCGGCGACTAAGGCGGTAAGACGAAACATGACAGCATCCTTGTGGCAGGGGGGGCAGGCGAGCTTAGCGGAGCGGTGGCGCAACCCCAAGCTTACACAGCTGTATCTGTCCGTGTGGCGAGCAGGGAGAGCTGAAGCTGGGCTTGCTGCATCCACGGCTGGGGCTTGGGATTCGGCTTGATCCTGGGGCATGCGGTATAAGCATTTTGAGTGTCAGCCGACTGGCTCAAAACGACCCACTATAGGTAAGCCGTTCCGCTAGCAGACCGCAGCCACTCATTGGTGACTAAGGCAACGGTAAGGGTTTTCCGCCCCGGACTTCTTCTGCCGCTAGGCGCTGGATGTAAACGGCGAAATCTGGATCTTCGCCACGGAGCAATTCCGGCAGACGTCCGCGGAAGTCCTCACGCCGGCTCCACTCGCGCATGTAGTCCTCCCATGAATGCCAGCGGCGGCGTTTCTTCTCGTCCATTTCAGCGTCAAAGACCAACAGATAGGCGCGTTCGAAGAGGGAGATAAGCATGTCGAAAATGACCAACATGCGTTCCCGCTGTTCGTCAGTCAAATCTGGTGTGGCGGGCTGGCTGCGCAGCTTCAGGTCTGGGTTGGCCAGTACCACTTCCAAGAAGTTGATGTAGGCGTCGGAAATCTGTTGCCATGTGGCCTCCTCTTCATTCTCGCGCTCCTTGCGTTGCTCGAAGAGGAACACGCCAATGGCGAATGGCAAGGCCACCACCGTCATGATGTAGGAAAGGAGCTCCCAAGTTTCGAGCGTCATATCAACCCCATTGCGTAAGGTAACCAAACAAAGGAAGTAGCATCCTGTCCGACTGCTCAAGGTCGGCCCTGGCCTGTTGTGTTGAACTATTCGCTTTTTTCGCTCGACCTGGCCGAGGGGGAAAAGTCGACCGTCCAAAATCGCTTACAAGCGACGACCCCTTCGGCTATCGAAAAGGGGACACGAAAAGGGGACAAATTTATTTTCGCTCCCTTGAGTCCGAGGCAGTGGTGAATGATCGCTTCTGGCCGATTGCTGCCTATCACTTGACTTGCATGCCATTTATTCACTCACACAGGTCCCTGTGGTCAGGCCAAATAAAAATGCTGGGCTGAGTCCCTGAAAATGCGGGCAGTGCTGCACGTGCACAGCACTGCTGAGTGGAGGGCTGGTTAAAGCGGCTCCACCGCATCCTCACTGCGATCCAGCGCCACCTGGCGGATCGACAGGCGAATTTCTGCCGGCAGCACGCGTTTGGCCGCGCCTTCGGCCAGTTCGCCCAGCAGCCTGTGATGGCTGAGCTTGCCGGCTTCGTCCTGGCGCAGCACGCCGAGGTTCAGCAGGGTCTGGATGAAATGGCGGAACAGGCTCTTGTCGAAGAACTCCGGGGCATTCAGGCCGTGGAGAATCGACAGGCGCTGGGCCATGACCGTGCAGAGGTCTTCCAGCTCCTCGGCGCTGATGGCGTTCTGGCCGGCGTTGAGCAGCAAGGCGATGGCCATGTAGAAGCGCTGCAAGGTCTGCGCAATGGCGCGCGAGAGCAGGGTCAGCAAGACGAAATGGCGCGAGCTGGGCGCCGGCCGTACATACACCTCGGCTTCGAAGCGCAGCAGCCCCTGCTCGATGAAGGCCGCCAGCCACCGATCGACCACCGCATCCAGCTCGTCGAGGCTCCAGCGGATAAACAGCTCGGACTGCAAGTAGGGGTAGAGCGCGCGGGTGTAGCGGAGGATCTGCTCGCGGCTGATCCGCGCACTGCTCTGGAAGAAGCTGGCGAGCAGCGCCGGCAGGGCGAAGATGTGCAGCACGTTGTTGCGGTAGTAGGTCATCAACACCGCGTTCTGCTCGTCGAGGTAAAGGATCTTGCCGAGGGCATCCTTCTGTTCGGCGAGCAGCTGCATGTCCTGGACATACTCGATCAGCGCCTGGCCGTCGCCTGCCGGCAGAGTGGTGTGCGGTGAGTAGGGCACGCTGCGCAGCAGGCACAGGTACAGGTCGAGCACGCGGGTCAGGGCGCGTTCATCCAGGGCCAGCTTGCTGGTCGACAGCAGTGCCAGGGCCACCAGATTGACCGGGTTGATCGCGGCAGCCTCGTTGAGGTGCTGGGCGACGCGCTCGGCGAGGCGGTTGCTGGTGTCGCTGAGCCAGGCCGGGCGGTACTGCGGGCCAAGCTCCTGCTCGCGCCAGCCGGGTTGATCCTGGTCGAGGAACTCGGCCAGCTTGATCGGTTCGCCAAAGTTCACCCACACCTGGCCAAAACGCTGCTTGAGGGCGCCGATGACCTTGAAAATGTCGAAGATCGACTCTTTCTTCTTGCTCGCGCCGCGTAGCTCACCGAGGTAGGTGCGACCCTCCAGTACCCGCTCGTAACCGATATAGACCGGCACGAACACCACCGGCAGGCGGTTGGAACGCAGGAAGCTGCGCAGGGTGATGGCCAGCATGCCGGTCTTCGGCTGCAACATCCGCCCGGTGCGCGAGCGCCCACCTTCGACGAAGTACTCGACCGGGAAGCCTTTGCTGAACAGGGTGTGCAGGTATTCGTTGAACACCGCGCTGTACAGCGGGTTGCCCTTGAAGGTGCGGCGCATGAAGAAGGCGCCGCCGCGCCGCAGTAGGCCCCCGATCAGCGGCATATTCAGGTTGATCCCGGCGGCGATGTGCGGCGGGGTCAAACCGTTGCGAAACAGCAGGTAAGACAGCAGCAGGTAGTCGATATGGCTGCGGTGGCAGGGCACATAGATCACCTCATGGCCCTGGGCGACGTCCTGCACGCCTTCGATGTGGTTGACCTGGATGCCGTCGTAGATCTTGTTCCAGAACCAGCTGAGCACCACTTCGAGGAAGCGGATCGCGGTGTAGGCGTAGTCCGAGGCGATCTCGTTGCCGTAGCGCAGGGCCTGGGCCTCGGCTTTCTCGACGGAGACCTGCTCGCGCTCGACTTCCTCGGCGAGGGCCTGGCGCACCAGGGGGCCGTGGATCAGGCCTTTGACCAGATTGCGCCGGTGCGAGACGTCAGGGCCGATGACCGCGGCTTTCTGGTTGCGAAAGTGCACGCGCAGGAGGCGCTGGACCATGCGCAAGGTGCGCTCGTGGCCTTTGTCCTGCTCGATCAGTTCGCGCAGATGAATGGGCGCGGAGAATTGCACGCGGGTCTTGCGGCCGAGTATCAGGATGCTGATCAACCGGCGCAGACGCCCGGTGACCGCCCAGCTGTCGGCGAACAACAGCTTCCAGGGGCTGGTTTCGCGATCCGGCGATTGCCCCCAGAACACGCTGACGGGGACGATTTGCGCGTCTTCGACGGCATGCTGGTTGATCGCGTTGACCAGGCGAACCAAGGTGGGCGAGGCGCCGCGCTTGTCCTGGCGGCCGCGCCAGTCGGGCTCCGGGCTGAGGTAGAAGAAGGCCGCCGGCTCCAGCAGATCATCGACGGCAACTGGCAGCACCGGGCGTGGCAGGCCGGCCTTGCGGCATTCCGTGTCGACCACGGCCAAGTCGCTGAGCGATGGCTGCTGCAGCACATAGAGCACCGGCTTGCTGCGGTCGAGCCTCAAGGTGAAGGCCGACTGATTGATGGTTTCCGAGCGAACCCAGAGATAAAGAAGGCGACGCAGGGTGCCAAACACGAGGCGGCGGAACGGGGAGCGGGTCATACGGCGTCTGCTAATGGTGTAAAAAAACGAGCGTCTGCTCGGGGCGGCTAGTGTGCCGGATTCGCTCAGCCGCGGCAAAAGCCTCCGCGGTTGCGTTCACTGCACCTTGGCCTGGCTTCGGCGCAACTTGTGGCCGATCGGGAACTATTCTTTAAGCCTGACGTTTGCGCCCTGCGAGCCATTTGTAGCTTGGTTGCGGGGCGGGTTGGCGGTGTGCGGCACTTGGTCTTTCAGGAGGTTGCTATGAACAGGTTTTCATCGCTCTGTCTGTGCGTTGCCTTGTCGGCGGCCTATGCCCAGGCGCAGGCCGAAACGGTAGTGCCCCTACAGGGGCAGAGTTCCCAGCAGATCCAGCAGGATGTGGCGGATTGCCAGAGTATTGCTGCCGGCTCCACCGGCAGCACGAGCACGCCCCCTACGGGAGGGCGGCTGCGCGGTGCGGCGGCCGGTGCCGCCGCCGGGGCGGTGGGGGCGCAGGTGCGCGGCAACCAGCACGAGGAGCTGTACGACCGGGTCGACGACGACGTGAAGCAGGAGTACCGGCAGAACCGGGCCCGGGAAACCGCCGCGGCCGGAGCGGTGGTCGGCGGCATGCGCCAGCGGCAGGAGCGCCGCGAGGCCTCGGCCAATGCCGGTGAGGTCGACTCGGCGGCCTACTCCAGTTGCCTGCAGGGGCGGGGCTATCAGGTCACCCCCTGACCTGGGAGTCGTACGGTCATGTGCGGAAACACTCTGCACAACGGTCAGGGTGGCAGGCTGTCTTGCAATGGCGCCGAGGGCTTCATATAGTCCGGCGGCATTTTGGCAGCCTGTCTCCGCTGGGTTATCCGGATGTCGAGATGGGTCCTTACGGGCCCCGTGGTCAGGACGGTTGGGCCCTTACCGAAAATGGTGAGAGACCATGATCGAGATAAAAAATCTAACCAAGCGATTCGCCCAGCGCTCAGCGGTGGGCAAACTGGCGGTGGACAACCTGTCCTTCCGCGTTCACGAGGGGGAGGTGTTGGGGTTTCTCGGGCCGAACGGCGCCGGTAAGTCCACCACCATGAAGATGCTCACCGGCTTTCTTACGCCGACTTCCGGCACGGCGAGCATCCTCGGTTTCGATATCCAGACGCAGACGCTCAAGGCCCAGCAGCAGATCGGCTATTTGCCGGAAGGCGCGCCGTGCTATGGCGACATGACGGTTAAAGGCTTTCTCGAGTTCATCGCCGAGGTGCGCGGCTTCAGGGGCGCGGCGAAGCAGCAGAGAGTCGCCAGCGCGGTGACCCAGGTCGAGTTGGAGCAGGTGCTCAAGCAGTCCATCGACACCCTGTCCAAGGGTTTCAAGCGTCGCGTCGGCCTGGCCCAGGCGATTCTGCATGACCCGAAAGTGCTGATTCTCGACGAGCCCACCGATGGCCTCGACCCGAACCAGAAGCATCAAGTGCGCGGGCTGATCCAGAACCTGGCGAAAGACAAGATCGTGATCATTTCGACCCACATCCTCGAGGAAGTGACGGCAGTCTGTACCCGTGCGGTGGTGATCGCCCAGGGCAAGCTGCTGGCCGATGGCACGCCGTTCGAGCTGGAAAGCCGTTCACGCTACCACCAGGCGGTCACCCTGGTCGGCGCCGAGGCGCTGGATCAGGCCGCTCTTGCAGCTCTGCCGGGTGTGGCGGGGGTGGAAGTCAACGACCTCGAGCATAGCCTGACGGTGCTGGCGCAGCCGGGGCAGGTGATCTTCCCGCAGGTCAACACGCTGCTCAGCCAACGCGGCTGGGCGGTCAAGGAGCTGAATGTCGAGCGTGGTCGGTTGGACGAAGTGTTCCGTACGCTGACACGCGGGGAGGCGGTATGAAACGACGTCTGCTCCCGGCAGCCTTGCCGAATTTCCCCCATCCCTGGGGGTCACAGTTACCGGTATTGTTCAAACGCGAACTGGCGAGCTATTTCGCCACGCCGCTGGCCTACGTATTCATCCTGATTTTCCTGGTGCTGTCCGGGGTGTTCACCTTCTATCTGGGTGGCTTCTACGAGAGCGGCCAAGCCAGTCTCTCGCCATTCTTCAATTTCCACCCGTGGCTCTATCTGTTCCTGGTGCCGGCGATTGCCATGCGTTTGTGGGCGGAGGAGCGTAAATCCGGCTCGATCGAGCTGCTGATGACCCTGCCGATCACCCGCGCCGAAGCGGTGCTCGGCAAGTTCCTCGCCGCCTGGGCCTTTGCCGGTCTGGCGCTGCTGCTGACCTTGCCGATGGTGCTCACCGTCAACTACCTGGGCGAACCGGATAATGGCGCCATCCTCACCGGCTATATCGGCAGCTGGCTGCTGGCCGGCGCCTACCTGGCGATAGGTTCGTGCATGTCGGCGCTGGCGAAGAACCAGGTGATTGCCTTCATCCTCACGGTCAGTGCCTGCTTCCTGTTTATCGTCAGCGGCCTACCGCTGGTGCTGGATGTGTTCAGTGGCTGGGCACCGCAATGGGTGCTGGATTCGGTGGCTTCTTTGAGCTTCCTGACCCGTTTCGATGCCATCAGCAAAGGCGTGATCGATCTGCGTGATTTGCTGTATTTCGTCACCCTGATCGCCGCCTGGCTGGCCGCCACCGCGGTGGTGGTCGATCTGAAGAAAGCCGACTGAGGACGCCCGCATGAAAAAGTTGATGTATTCCGGCGCTGGGCTTTTAGTGATCGCCCTGGCGTTTTTAGCCTTCAACCTGTTCTCCAGCCTGACCCTGACCGACAGCCGTTTGGATCTGACGGAGCAGAAGCTCTACACCATCTCCGCCGGGACCAAGAAGATCCTCGCCGAGATCGATGAGCCGATCGATCTGTACTTCTTCTACTCCGACAAAAGCACCAAGGATCTGGTGGTGCTGCGCAACTACGCCAAACGTGTCGAGGAGATGCTCAAGGCTTACGAGCGGGCGGCGGCTGGCAAGATCAAGCTGCATATAGTCGATCCGCAGCCGTTCTCGGAAGAGGAAGATAAGGCCGCGCAGTACGGCTTGCAGGCCGTGCCGCTGAATCAGGCGGGCGAGCAGGCGTACTTCGGCCTGGCCGGGACCAGCGGCGCGGAGGGTACGCAAGTCATCCCCTTCTTCCCGCTCGATCATGAGGAGTTCCTCGAGTACGACATCAGCCGTCTGGTGCAGAGCCTGGCCAAACCCGAGCTACCGGTAGTGGGTGTGCTCTCCAGCCTGCAACTCAACGGCGGTTTCGACATGCAGGCGCGCCAGCCGACTCCGCCGTGGCTGGTGATGGAGGAGATCCGTCAACAGTTCAAGGTGGAAAGCCTGCAGCCGGGCATTGACCAGATCCCTGAGACGGTTTCGGTATTGTTGCTGGTTCATCCCAAGCAGCTGCCGCAGCCGACCCTCTACGCCATCGACCAATTCGTACTGCGCGGCGGCAAGTTGTTGGTCTTCGTCGATCCGTACAGCGAGGCGGATAGCGGCATGCCGCTGCCGGGCGACATGCCGGGCGAGACCAAGGCTTCCGACCTCGAGCCGCTGTTCAAGGCCTGGGGGCTGCGGTTGCTGCCGGGCAAGGTGCTCGGCGATGGTTCCTACGCCATGGCGGTCAGCCTGGGCGAGGGGCAGCGGGCGGTCCGCCATGCCGGTTGGCTGAGCCTGCCGCAGACGGCGCTGGATCAAACCGACGTGAGCACCGCCGGCCTGGAAACCCTCACCGTGGCCACCGCCGGCATCCTGGAGGCGGTGGAAGGAGCGAAGACCCGCTTCACGCCGTTGATCCAGAGCTCGCAATACGCCATGCCGTTCGATGCCCAGCGTTTCGGCATGCTGCGCAACCCCGAAGAGTTGATCCGTGAACTGCAACCGACCGGTGAGCGTTATGCCATCGCCGGGCGTATCAGCGGCCCGGCGCAGAGCGCGTTTCCAAATGGCATCGAGGGGCGTAAGGATGGCCTGAAGGAGGCGGCGAATATCAACGTGATCGCCGTCGCCGACACCGACCTGCTGACCGATCGCATGTGGGTGCAGGTGCAGGACATGTTCGGTCAGCGTGTACCGCAGCCTTGGGCGGACAACGCCAGCTTCGCGATCAATGCGCTGGATAACCTGGCCGGCTCCGATGCGCTGATCAGCGTGCGTTCGCGAGGCCGTTTCAGCCGTCCGTTCACGGTGGTGGAAGCGCTACAGCGGGACGCCGAAGTGCAGTTTCGCGAGAAGGAAGAGGCTCTGCAGACGCGTTTGGCCGACACCGAGCAGAAACTCGCCGCCCTGCAGCAGAAGCAGGACCCGAGCAAGACCCAGGAGCTGACACCGGAACAGCAAGCCACCGTGCAGCAGTTCCTGCAGGAGCGGGTGAAGCTGCGCAAAGAGTTGCGTGAAGTGCGCTACCAACTGAATGCCGATATCGAGGCGCTGGGTCGTACGCTGAAGTTCATCAATATCGCCCTGGTGCCGCTGCTGCTGACCTTGGCCGTGTTGGCCCTGTGGTTGTGGCGCCGCCGCCGTCAGGCCTGATTGGCTGACCGGTCGAGAGCGCACCCTACGACGAGGTTCGCTGTTCTCGGCGAGCGGGTTGTAGCGCTCTAAGGCCAGCGCCGAACTGTCGCCGGCTGAAGCGGATTGGGCCCGTCGTCTGGAGCTTTTTCGCGATCCAAGGTTGGACCGAAGCGCAACGTCGGGTGGCTGTAAAATCGACTGAAACAATGCTGCAAGACCTATGCGCCGGGGCTTGCAGCCGATTTCGAAAAAGTCCTTTGCAGGACTTTTGCTTGATTTATACTCCGGCAGCGGTCGCGTTAAGAATGCTCTTCGTAATAGTCGCTGCAAGCTGAGTTCGGTTTGAATCGGCGGTTACAGAAGTGCGTTTTTACTGATCCGTCGATACCTCGTTAAGAGGCAATAATAAAATGCGAGTTGGAGAAAGTGGTAATGGCTGATCGTGAGACTGGAACCGTCAAATGGTTCAATGATTCCAAAGGCTATGGCTTCATTCAGCGCGAAAGCGGCGCCGATGTGTTCGTTCACTACCGTGCCATTCGCGGCGAAGGCCACCGTTCCCTGAACGAAGGTGAGCGTGTCGAGTTCGCCGTTATCGATGGTCAGAAAGGCCCCCAGGCCGAAGATGTGGCTAAAGCCTGAAGATCCCAGGCTTAAGAGCTCTTAAAAACCAAAGGCCCGTCTCTGACGGGCCTTTGGTTTTTGGCACGACACAAGCACGTAGGCTGGGTTGAGCGGAGCGAAACCCAGCCTACAGATACCGCGATTCAGGCCACTAGGACGTGTGCCAGGTGATTTCCTCTTCACCGTCGGCGCTGACCCTGATCCAGCGGTCGGCGGTTTCCTCGCTTTCCTCTTCGCTCCAGCCGCCCGGCGCGCAGCGGATCTCGATGCCTAGGGCGGCGAAGGCCGCACGAGCGCAAGCCAGGTCATCGGCCCAGGGCGTCGAGTCGCTTTCCAGATACAGGCTGCTCCACTTGCCCACGGCTTTGGGCAGCCAGGTCAGCGGGATCACCCCGGCCGCGCTGTCGATGTCGCACTTGTAGGTCTGGCCCTGTTGCCGCCATTCCGTGCAGGGACCGAGCGCTGCACTCAACCAACTGGCGATGGCTTTGTGGTCGGCGTCCTTCAGGTAGATTTCGATATCCGGTTGGCGCATGGCAATCCTCTTTTGATCTTTTGAACAATCCGGTCGGGCCAGTGGAGGAGGGCCGCGAGGCTCGGTATCCCATGCTGGGTTACGCCGCGGGGCGGCTAACCCAGCCTACAAATCGAGTTGGAACCAATCGTAGCGCACCGCCACGGTGACCTCTAACGGCTGTTCGATTACCGCGGCGCGACGTTCGGCACTGGCGCGCCAACCGTGCGGCGTCATGGCCAGCAAGTCGGCGCGCGCTTGGGCTGTTTCCAGGCTCAGTTTGAAGCGCAGCACTTCGCTGTGCGCCTGCTGCATGCCTGCGGGCACCAAGGCCAGGTGTTTGTCATCGCTGTAATCGCGGACTTCGTCATAGAGTTTCTCGCGCAGCTCGAGCAGATGCTCGCTGGTCGGGCCGATGCGCATCAAGCCGCCACCGGGGGCGAGCAGGCGTTTGGCCTCTTGCCAGTCCAGCGGGCTGAACACGCTGGCGAGAAACTGGCAGCTGGCATCCGCCAAGGGGATGCGCGCCATGCTCGCGACCAGCCAGGTCAATTGCGGGTTACGCCGGCAGGCCCGTTTGACCGCCTCGCGCGAGATATCCAAGGCGTAGCCGTCGGCACCAGGCAGGGCCGCGGCCAGTTGCGCGGTGTAATAGCCCTCGCCACAACCGATATCCAGCCAGCGCGCCGGCGCGCGTTCGGCGGCCAGTTCGGCCAGGCGCTTGGCCAGCGGCGCGTAGTGGCCGCCATCCAGGAAGCGCCGCCGCGCCTCGACCATCGCCAGGTTGTCGCCGGGGTCGCGGCTGTTCTTGTGCTGCACCGGCAACAGGTTCAGGTAGCCCTGGCGAGCGCGGTCGAAACGGTGATTGGCCGGGCAGGCCACGCCGTTATCAACCGCGCTCAAGGGCGCTGCGCAGATCGGACAGGTCAGCATGTAAAAAATCCGTGAGTAAGTCGTAGCGAGCGCACCGAGAGCAAGGCGGACGGAACGCAGCGACGAGACATATCAATTAGATAGGTGAGGAGCGAGTACCGCCCACAGATTCGCCGGGAGCGAATCTGGACAGCTGCAAGCTGGCCCGCAGGGTGTTCGCCAGGGATGGCGAACACAACGCAGTCATCGGTGCGCGCAGTAGACATAGTCATGGATTTTCAGGCGAGCAACTTCACCAGGGTTTGATAGTAAATCTCGGTCAGCACGTCGAGATCGCTGGCCAGCACCCGTTCGTTGATCTGGTGGATGGTGGCGTTGACGGGCCCCAGTTCGACCACCTGGGTGCCCAGGGTGGCGATAAAGCGCCCGTCCGAGGTGCCGCCGCTGGTGGACGGCGTGGTCTCGCGGCCGGTGACGGCCTTGATGCTGGCGGACACCGCGTCGAGCAACTCGCCCGGCTCGGTGAGGAACGGCAGGCCGGACAGCGCCCACTCCACATGCCAGTCCAGGCCATGCTTGTCGAGGATGCTGGCGACCCGCTGCTGCAAGCCTTCCACCGTGGATTCGGTGGAGAAGCGGAAGTTGAACACCGCCTCCAGTTCACCCGGGATCACGTTGGTCGCGCCGGTGCCGGAGTTGAGATTGGAGATCTGGAAGCTGGTCGGCGGGAAGAAGGCGTTGCCATCGTCCCAATGCTCGGCCGCCAGTTCGCTGAGGGCCGGGGCGGCCAGGTGAATCGGGTTTTTCGCCAAGTGCGGGTAGGCCACATGGCCCTGCACGCCACGCACCGTCAGCTTGGCGCCGAGGGAGCCACGGCGACCATTCTTGACCACGTCACCGACCAGGGAGGTGCTCGACGGTTCACCGACTATGCACCAATCCAGGCGCTCGCCACGGGCCGCCAGGCGTTCGACCACGGCTTTGGTGCCGTGGTGGGCCGGGCCTTCCTCGTCGCTGGTGATCAGAAAGGCGATGGCGCCCTTGTGCTGCGGGTATTCGGCCACGAAGCGCTCAACCGCGATGATCATCGACGCCAGGCTGCCTTTCATGTCCGCCGCGCCGCGCCCACAGAGCATGCCCTGTTCGTCGATCAAGGCATCGAATGGCGCATGCTGCCAGGCCTGCAGCGGGCCGGTCGGCACCACATCGGTATGCCCGGCGAAGCACAGCACCGGGCCTTCGCCGCCGTGGGTGGCCCAGAAGTTGTCGACGTTCTCGATGCGCATCGGCTCCACCGCGAAACCCAGGGCGCTCAGGCGCTTGATCATCAGCGCCTGGCAGTCGGCGTCCTCTGGGGTCACAGAGGGGCGCCGGATCAGGGCGCAGGCCAGCTCTAGGGTGGGAGTGAGAGTCGGGGAGAGGGCAGTCATTGCGGCTCCAGAGCGGCATCAAGCAGAAAGGCCGCCATCTTAAAGCAAAACGGCGGCCAATGGCCGCCGTGAAGCTGCTGCGAGGTTCTTACTCTTGCAGCGCCACCTCGGGTGTTTCCATGGGTTTTGGCAAGGATGACAACAGCGCCATGATCAGCGCGGCCAGGTACGGCAGCGACTGCACCAACAGCATGGCGACCCAGAATTTCACGTCGGCGCTGGGGAAGCCCTGGACTATGCCGATGCCAACCGCCGCGCCCCACAACAGCAGCATGATGAAGACTTCTTCACGAGCCTCAGCCATAGCCACCATGAAGCCGTGGCTGGAGCGCATTTTCGGCGTGCGGAAGAACGGGATGCTGGTAGTGAAGAAGCCGTACAGCACCGCTTTGGCGATGGTGTGCGACAACGCCAAGCCGGCCAGGGCCGCGCAGAAGGCGTCCTTCAGGTTGACCCCGACCGCGCGCTGGTAGAGGAACACGATCTTGCCGAACTTGAAGAAGAACAACGCCAGGGGCGGAATCGCGAAGATCAGCAGCGGCGGATCGACCCGTTGCGGCACGATGATCATCGCCGCGGACCAGAGCAGGGCACCGATGGTGAAGAAGATGTTCAGGCCATCGGCAACCCAGGGCAGCCAACCGGCGACGAAGTGGTAACGCTGGCCGCGCTTGAGCTCGGTGTCCTTGCCGCGGAACAGGCTGCTGGCATGGCCCTTCATGATCTGAATGGCACCGTAGGCCCAGCGGAAGCGCTGCTTCTTGTAGTCGATAAAGGTGTCCGGCATCAGACCCTGGCCGAAGCTGTCGTAGGCGTAGGCGGCGGAATAGCCTTTTTCGAATACGCGCAGACCCAGCTCGGCGTCCTCGCAGATGGTCCAGTCGGCCCACTTCAATTCGTCCATCACGGTACGGCGGATCATGGTCATGGTGCCGTGCTGGATGATCGCGTTGCGGTCGTTGCGGGTGACCATGCCGATATGGAAGAAGCCCTTGTATTCGGCGTAGCAGAGTTTCTTGAAGGTGCTCTCCTTGCCGTCGCGGTAGTCCTGCGGTGATTGCACCACGGCGATTTTAGGATCGGCGAAGTGCGGCACCATGTGCTTGAGCCAGTTGCGATCGACGCAGTAGTCCGAGTCGATCACCGCTACCACCTCGGCATCCGCGGCGGTGTACGGCAGGATGTAGTTCAGCGCGCCGCCCTTGAAACCGGCCAGCGGCGCGACATGGTAGAACTTGAAGCGAGGGCCGAGCTGTTCGCAATAGGCCTGCACCGGTTCCCAGACCGCCGGGTCCTTGGTGTTGTTGTCGATAATGATGACTTCGAAGTCTGGATAATCCAGGTTGGCCAGCGCGTCGAGGGTCTGTTTGACCATCTCCGGCGGCTCGTTGTAGCACGGCACATGGATCGAGACCTTTGGCCGGTAGGCGCTGTCGCCGCTCACCGGGATGAACGGGCGCCGGCGTTTGCGGATCCACACCGCCTCGGCCAGTTCGTGGGCCTCGGTCAGTAGCACGATAAACACGCCGATCGCGCCAATCCCGAGCAGCAGACCGACGGTGAGGCTGAACCAGGTGCTGTATTGCTGGCTGTAGTCGTAACCGATCCACACCAGCACCGAGCCGCCGGCGAAGGCGACGAAGGTCAGGAAGGTGCGCCCGCGTTGGCGCAGGGCGCTGCCGTCGATCAGCAGCAAGGCCAGCGCGAGCATGGCCAGCACCACCGAGCCGACGGCCAGCACGCGCCACTGCGGAATCGCCACAACCGGGCCTTCGAAGGCGAACTTCGGCTGCCGGGCGGCGTTGTACACGCCCCAGTAGGCGCCGACCGAGCCTTCGTCGCTGGCCTTCCACGGTTGGTCGAAGGCCTCGATGACGAAGTAGTTGTAGCCCTTGGCGTTCAAGGTGGTGACCAGGGTGCGCAGGTAGATCGCCTGATCCGCCTGGGACGCATCGGCGCCGCCACGCATGCGGCCGTTACTCGGCCAGCCCACTTCGGAGAGCAGCAAAGGCTTTTTCGGGAAGAGCTTTTTCAGATCCTTGGCACGATCGAGGACGAATTGGGTGGAGTCCTCCATCGGGACGAATTCCCAGTAGGGCAGGACGTGCGCGGCGATCAGGTCGACGTGCTTGGCCAGTTGCGGGTATTTCTCCCAGATGTGCCACTGCTCGGAGGTGGTCACCGGGACTTTGACGGCGGCGCGGACGCGATCGAGGAAGGCGCTCAGCTGCTTGGTGGTCACTTCACGGCGGAACAGCGCTTCGTTACCCACTACCACCCGCACGACGCTGCGCGAGGAGTTGGCGATCTCGATGCCGCGGGCGATCTCGCGCTCATTGCGCTCCTCGTCCGGACTGATCCAGATCCCCAGGGTCACGCGCAGGCCGAACTCTTCGGCGATCCGCGGAATGTTGCCCAGGGTGCCGTCCACCGAATAGGTGCGGATGCTGTCGGTCTGCTTGCTCAGCAGCTCGAGATCCTGACGAATCTGCTCGTCGCTAGGGTACTGATCCTTCTGCGGATTCTGATCCAGACGGAACGGCGAGAACGAGAAGCCGGAGATTTGCTCAGGCCAGTCCGGGGCGGTTACCGGACGGTTATAGAGTGCCCAGATACCGGTGAACAACGCGGCGATTGCCACGAAGACCACCAGGTTGAGTCCAAATTTACGCGATGACATAGAGGTTTCAGGTTCCAAAGGGTGGAACGGGGACATGCCGGCGAGCGCCGGTCGGCGCGCATCCTACCCCGGCGCCAAAGGGCTGTATAGCTCCCGCCAGCAGCGCGGCGCTGGACGGATAAGCGGCCTGCTAGCCTTGGTCAGCGCGAGGCCGCAGAAGTTCGCCGGCAGGCTCGGCAAGCGGCCAGGGTTAAGCCGGCTTTAACGGCCGCAGCCTTCACAGCGCCCGCAGGAGGATGCGCTCGCTGACCGCCAGGTCGATATCGCGGTGCTCGCCCAGGGTGACCATCTTGTGCCGTTCCAACTGGGCCAGCACCTGCGGAATCACCTCGGCGCCCAGGCCGTGCTCGGACAGGCTGGTCGGCACCCCCAGACGCTGGAAGAAGGTGCGGGTGGCGGCGATGGCCGCGTCGATCCGTTGCTCCTCGTCGCCTTGCTCGATCTGCCAGACCCGCGCGGCATATTGCAGCAGCTTGGCGCGCTTGCTTTCGCGGCGCTCGGCCAGCAAGGCCGGCAGCACCACGGCCAGGGTCTGCGCATGATCCAGGTGATACAGCGCGGTCAGTTCATGACCGATCATATGGGTCGCCCAGTCCTGCGGCACGCCGCAGCCGAGCAGGCCATTCAGCGCCTGGGTGGCGCACCACATCAGGTTGGCGCGGACGTTGTAGTCCTCGGGGTTGGCCAGCGCTTTCGGGCCTTCCTCGATCAGGGTCTGCAGCAGGCCTTCGGCATAGCGGTCTTGCAGCGGTGCATCGACCGGGAAGGTCAGGTATTGCTCGGTGGTATGCACGAAGGCATCTACCACGCCGTTGCCGATCTGCCGGGCCGGCAGGCTGAAGGTGGTGCGGGGATCGAGTATGGCGAAGCGCGGATAGAGCAGCGCGCTGGAGAACGGCAGTTTCTCCTGGCGTGCCACGTGGGTGACCACGCCATGCGGGTTGCTCTCCGAGCCAGTCGCCGCCAGGGTCAGCACGCAACCCAACGGCAACGCGGCTTGCACGCGGGTACCGGTGAGCAGGTCGAGAGGGTCGCCGGCGTAGCACAGCGCCGCGGCGATGAATTTGCTGCCGTCGATCACCGAGCCGCCGCCGACCGCGAGGATAAAGTCGCACTGCGCGGTCTTGCCCTGTTCTACCGCCCGGATCAGGGTATCGAATTGCGGATTGGCTTCGATGCCGCCGAAGCGGCTGATGCTGTGGCCGGCCAGCGCTGCTTCTACCTGCTCCCAGACGCCGTTCTGGAAGATGCTGCCGCCGCCGTGGGTGACCAGCACCCGGCTGCCGACGGGGATTTCCCGGCTGAGCTTGGCGATCTGGCCTTCGCCGAAGTGGATCTTGGTCGGGTTATAGAAGGTGAAATTACGCATGACGGGCTCCTTTGTAGTTATCGGCTGACTATAGCCGCAGCCAACTGCTTACGAATCTATGGCCGACCATTCAGCCGAGTTAGGCTTGGGCTGACCGGCGTGCCTTCCTATAATGCGCGCCGGCCTGCTGGGTGGATGACGAGCAAGGCGCAGATGACGGGCAAGGCAACGCTGAGGTGGGGTGATGAGTACAGACGAGCAACGATTTGGCGGTATCGCCCGGCTTTATGGTCAGACCGGCCTGGCGCGGCTGGCCGCTGCCCATGTGGCGGTGGTGGGGATCGGCGGGGTCGGCTCCTGGGCCGCGGAAGCCTTGGCCCGCAGTGGCGTGGGCGAGATTTCGCTGTTCGATCTGGATGATGTCTGCGTGACCAACACCAATCGGCAGATCCATGCGCTGCAAGGGGCCATCGGTCAGCCCAAGGTCGAGGTGATGGCCGAGCGCATCCGCGCCATCAACCCGGCCTGTGTGGTGCATGCGGTCGGCGATTTCGTCACCCGCGAGACCATGGCTGCGACCATCACGCCGAATATGGACTGCGTGATCGACTGCATCGACAGCGTCGCCGCCAAGGCCGCGCTGATCTCCTGGTGCAAACGCCGCAAGATTCAGATCATCACCACAGGCGGCGCCGGCGGGCAGATCGACCCGACGCTGATCCAGGTCGGCGACCTCAACAAGACCTTCAACGACCCGCTGGCCTCCAGCGTGCGCTCGACCTTGCGCCGCGATTATGGTTTTTCGCGCACGCCGGGGCGCCACTACAGCGTGCCCTGCGTGTTTTCCAGTGAGCAACTGCGCTACCCGAAGCCGGATGGCGGCATTTGCTTGCAGAAGGGTTTTGTCGGGGAGGGGGTCAAGCTCGACTGCGCCGGCGGTTTCGGCGCGGTGATGATGGTGACTGCGACCTTCGGGATGGTCGCCGCGGCCAAGGCGGTGGACAAGTTGGTAGCCGGCGCGCGCCGGCCGGCGGAGCGGCAGTAGACGTAGGGCGGAGTTGACGCGCAGCGGCTAGTCCGCCATTGCGCCGAGGGACGGCGGACAAGGCTTTGCCATGTCCGCCCTACGCTTCATCCGCCAGCTCACGCATTCTTTGCAGCACCGCATTCAGGCCGTTGCTGCGCGACGGGGACAGGTGGCGGGCCAGGCCCAGCTGAGTGAACCAATCCGCCAGGTCGACAGTCGCCAGCTCTGCCGCCGACAAGCCGTTGACCCGTGCCAGCAGTAGCGCCAGCAGGCCGCGGATCAGTCGTGCGTCGCTGGCCGCGCGGAACTGCCAGTGGCCATCCTGCGCTGCGCCGATCAGCCAGACCTGGCTTTCACAGCCGGGCACGCGGTATTCGTCGCTGCGCTGGTGGTCGTCTAGTGCTTGCAGTTGCTCGCCCCATTGCATCAGCAAGCGCGCCCGTTGTTCCCAGCTGCCGGGCTGGGTAAAGGCTTGCAGCGCGCTCTGGGCGGCGGCCGGCAGGCTCATCGCAACAGCCCCAGGGCTTGATCCAGGGCGCTGAAGAAGCGCTCCAGGTCGCTGCCATCGTTATACAGGCCGAGCGACACGCGAATCGCGCCGGGCAGACCGAGGCTTTTCAGCAGTGGCATGGCGCAGTGGTGGCCGGCGCGCACGGCGATCCCTTGCTCGGTGAGCAAATGCGCCAGGTCGGCGCTGTGTACGCCCTCGACCACGAAACTGGCCAAGGCCACCTGTGGTGCGCCGAGCAGACGCACGCCGTCACGGGCGGCCAGGCCCGCCAACAGTTCGGCGTGCAGCGCCGCCTCGTGGCGGGCGATTGCCGGTGCATCCAGGCCGCCCAGGTAATCGAGGGTGGCGCCGAGGCCGATCACCCCGGCAATCGCCGGCGTTCCGGCTTCGAAGCCTAGGGGTGCTGGGCGGAACTTGGCAGAGGCATAGTCGGCCTGCAGGACCATCTCACCGCCAAATTGCCAGGGCTTGAGCCGCTGCAAGGCCGCGGCACGGCCATAGAGCACGCCGACCCCGTCCGGGCCGTAGAGCTTGTGGCTGGACAGCACATAGAAGTCGCAGCCCAGGGCCTGTAGGTCATGGCGGCCGTGCACTACACCTTGGGCGCCGTCCACCACCGTCAGCGCGCCCTGGGCGGTGGCCAGGGCCAGCAGTTCGTTCAGGGGTTGCCAGCCGCCGAGCACGTTCGACAGTTGGCTGACGGCGAGCAGGCGGGTGCGCGGGCCGATCAGTTGCTCTGCGGCGTGCAGGTCGATCAGCCCGTTCGGGGCTAGTGGCAATACCCGCAACTTGAGGCCGCGGCGCTGCGCCAGTTGTTGCCAGGGCAGCAGGTTGGCGTGGTGCTCCAGGGCGCTGATGACGATCTCGTCGTCAGGCTGGAACTGCTCCTCCAGCCCATAGGCCAGCAGGTTCAAGGCTTCGGTCGCGCCGTGGGTGAGGACGATCTGGTTCGGGCCGGCGGCATTCAGCCAGTGGGCGAGTTTCGCGCGGGTTTCTTCGAAGGCGCGGGTCGCGCGTTCGCCGGGCAGATGTTGGGCACGGTGCACATTGGCGGCACCCTTGGCGTAGTAGCCGAGCAGGGCGTCGAGCAGCGCCTGCGGTTTTTGCGCCGTGGCTGCGCTGTCCAGATAGGTCTGGCCTTCGGCTTCAAGGGCGGCGAGCGCCGGAAAATCGGCGCGCCAGGGGGAGGTAAGCGGCATGTGGATTCCCATGTAGGGCGGTCTCGCCGCACAGCGGCAGCCCGCCATGGCCGGTCGAAGCCGGCCCACACCAAGAGGATCAGTTGTGCGTGTGCAGCGCTGCGTTCAGCTCGATGGCGGATTTGTGCGTCTTGCACTCCACGGCGCCGGTTTGCGAGTTGCGGCGGAACAGTAGGTCGGGCTGACCGGCCAGTTCGCGGGCCTTGAGCACTTTCACCAGTTGGTTCTTATCGTCCAGCAGCGCCACCTTGGTGCCGGCGGTGATGTACAGGCCGGACTCGACGGTGTTGCGGTCGCCCAAGGGGATGCCGATGCCGGCATTGGCACCGATCAGGCAGCCTTCGCCGACCGCGATGACGATATTGCCGCCGCCGGACAGGGTGCCCATGGTCGAGCAGCCGCCGCCCAGGTCCGAGCCCTTGCCGACGAACACGCCAGAGGAGACGCGCCCTTCGATCATGCCCGGGCCGGCAGTACCGGCGTTGAAGTTGATAAAGCCCTCGTGCATCACGGTGGTGCCTTCACCGACGTAGGCGCCCAGGCGAATGCGTGCGCTGTCGGCCAGGCGGACGCCAGCCGGCACCACGTAGTCGGTCATTTTCGGGAACTTGTCCACCGAGAAGACTTCCAGCAGCTCGCCTTTCAGACGGGCCTCGAGCTGGCGCTCGGCCAGTTCAGCCAGGTCGACGGCGCCCTGGCTGGTCCAGGCCACGTTCGGCAGCAACGGGAAGATCCCGGCGAGGTTCAGGCCATGGGGCTTGACCAGACGATGGGAGAGCAGGTGCAGCTTGAGGTAAGCCTCGGGCGTGGAGGTCAGCGCCGCGTCCTCGGCGAGCAGGGTGGCGACCAGCGGCTTGTGACTTTCGGCCAGGCGGGTCAGCAGCGCGGCCTGGGCCGAATCGACGTGCTTCAACAGATCGGCCAGCTCGATGGCTTGGTTGGTGTTGAAGCCGATCGCCTGGTTGCCGCCGCTGTAGTTCAGTTTCTCGGTGACTTTGGCCACCAGTTCGGCGGACGGGTTGAGCAGCGGCTGGGCGTAGAACACCTCGAGCCAGTTGCCTTGACGGTTCTGGGTGCCGACGCCGAAGGCCAAGCTGAATAGTGTCGTGGTCATGGTTTTTTCCTTGTAGCGAATGCGGTGATAGCGCGGGCTTAGGCCAGCGCGGCGGAATACAGTTCCGGCTTGAAGCCGAGCAGGGTCTTGTCGCCGAGGTCGAGCACCGGGCGTTTGATCATCGACGGCTGGGCGACCATCAACTCGATGGCTTTGCTTTGGTCGAGGTCGGTTTTCTGCGCGTCACTCAGCTTGCGAAAGGTCGTGCCGGCACGGTTCAGCACGCTCTCCCAGCCATGTTCGGCGCACCACTTATTCAGGCTGCCACGGTCGATGCCGAGGCTCTTGTAGTCGTGGAAGGCATAGCCGACACCTTGCTCGTCGAGCCAGGTACGGGCTTTTTTCATCGTATCGCAGGCTTTGATGCCGTACAGCGTGATGCTCATGTTCAGAGACCTTCAACAAAAGCGCGGATGCGTTTGGCGGCTTCGACGCATTCCGCCAGCGGCGCTACCAGGGCCATGCGCACACGGCCGGCACCTGGATTGAAGCCATCGACTTCGCGCGACAGGTAGGAACCGGGCACTACGGTCACGTGCTCGCGGGCGAACAGCTCGCGGGTGAACTCGGCATCGTCCATGGGCGTTTTCGCCCACAGGTAGAAGCCGCCATCCGGGCGTTGCACGTCCAGCGCCGGGCCGAGGATATCCAGCACGGCGTCATACTTCTCGCGGTACAGGTCGCGGTTGGCGCGCACATGGGCTTCGTCGTTCCAGGCGGCGACGCTGGCCAGCTGAGTTTGCACCGGCATGGCGCAGCCGTGGTAGGTACGGTACAGCAGGAAAGATTGCAGAATGTCGGCGTCGCCGGCGACAAAGCCCGAGCGCAGGCCCGGCAGGTTGGAGCGCTTGGACAGGCTGTGAAAGACCACGCAACGGGCAAAATCGCTGCGGCCCAGCGCCGCGCAGGCGCTCAGCAGTCCGGCGGGCGGATTCTGCTCGTCGAAGTACAACTCGCTGTAACACTCATCGGCGGCGATCACGAAGTCGTACTGGTCGGCCAGCTGGATCAGCTTCTTCAGGGTTTCCAGCGGAATCAGCGCGCCGGTGGGGTTGCCCGGCGAGCAGAGGAACAGAATCTGGCAGCGCTGCCAGATCTCGGCGGGCACGGCGTCGAAGTCCGGGTTGAAGCCGTTCTCGCTCAGGCACGCCAGGTAGTGCGGCTGTGCACCGGCGAGCAACGCGGCACCTTCATAGATCTGATAGAACGGGTTGGGGCTGACCACCAAGGCGTCGTCGCGGCGCTGCACCAGGGTCTGGGTGAAGGCGAACAGCGCTTCACGGGTGCCGTTGACCGGCAGCACATGCCGCGCGGCATCTAGCCAGCCGGCTGGCAGGTCGAAGCGCCGGGTGCACCAGCGGGCGATGGCTTCACGCAAGGCCGGGATGCCCAGGGTGGTCGGGTAGACCGCCAGTTGTTCGAGGTTGCTGGCCAGCGCTTCGGCGACAAAGGCCGGCGAGCGGTGCTTCGGCTCGCCAATCGACAGGGCGATCGGTGACTTGCTGGCCGGCGGTTGGGCGCCGGCCAGCAGGGCGCGGAGTTTCTCGAAGGGGTAGGGCTGCAGTTGCGTCAGTGCGTCATTCATGGTGTCGGGCGTCAATAAGCGCAGCGCAGCGCGCCGCCGGTGGATCAAGTTCGGTGCAAGGCGGCCGTTGGCCTGATCGCACCCTAGGGTTGGAGCTAGATGCTGATACGTGACAATTCGACTTTCTGGCCGTCGGCGTCGGACAGCTGCTCGATGATCGCAGCCTGCAGGCGCGCGCACAGGTCCGGGTCCGACAGGGGCTGATTGTGCGCGTCGGTGACGAAGAACACGTCTTCCACGCGCTCGCCGAGCGTGGCGATCTTGGCATTTTGCAGCGACAGATTGAAGTCGAGGAAGATCTTGCCGATCCGCGCCAGCAGGCCGGCGCGGTCGGGGGCGATCAGCTCGAGCACGGTCACCGGGCGCTGCGCATCGTTGGAAATGGTCACCTGCGGGGCAAAGGCGAAGTGCTTGAGCTGGCGCGGTACGCGGCGCTGGATGATGGTCGGGTAGTCGTCCGGGTTCTTCAGTGCATCGATCAAACCCTGGCGAATCTCTTTGATCCGCGCCGGGTTGTCGCCAATCGAGCCGCCATCGGCGTCCAGCACTATATAGGTGTCGAGGGTGAACTGGCTGGTGGAGGTGATCACCCGCGCATCGTGAATGTTCAGGTTGAGTTGGTCCATGGCCGCTACGGTCACGGCGAAGAAGTCGTGTTGGTCCGGGGCGTAAATGAAGATCTGCGTGCCGCCCTCGAATTCGCGCTGGGTGGTTTCCTTGATCAGCACCAGCGGGTCGTGGGTCGCGCTGTGCTGCAAGATCGCCTCGGTATGCCAGGCAACATCACCGGCGGTGTGGCGCAGGAAATAGTCGTCGCCCAGCTGCGACCAGAGCTGTTCGGCATCGTCCGGATCGGTGCCGCTACGCACCAGGATGTCCAGTGCGGCGCTTTGCGTCTGGCGGATCTGCTCTTCGCGGTCGACCGGGTGTTCCAGGCCGCGGCGCAGGGCGCGCTTGGTCTCGGTATAGAGCTGACGCAGCAGGCTGGCGCGCCAGGAGTTCCACAGGCTGGGGTTGGTGGCGTTGATGTCGGCCACGGTCAGCACGTAGAGGTAATCCAGGCGCGTCTGGTCGCCGACCAGGTGGGCGAAGTCGTGGATCACCTGCGGGTCGGACAGGTCCTTGCGTTGGGCGGTGGTCGACATCACCAGGTGGTTCTGCACCAGCCAGGCGATCAGCCGGCTATCCCAGACCGGCAGTTGATGGCGCAGGCAGAAGGCCTCCGCATCCACCGCACCCAGCTCCGAGTGGTCGCCGCCACGGCCCTTGCCGATGTCGTGGTAGAGGCCGGCCAGGTAGATCAGCTCCGGCTTGGGCAGCCTGCCCATGAGCTTGCTGGCCAGCGGAAACTTCTCCGAGATCGGCGTGTATTGCAGTTTGCGCAGGTGCTTGATCAGGTTCAGGGTGTGCGCATCGACCGTATAGATATGGAACAGGTCGTGCTGCATCTGCCCGATGATGTCGCCGAACTCGGGCAAATAACGGCCGAGGATGCCGTAGCGGTTCATCCGCCGCAGGTTGCGGTGAATGCCAATCTCGCACTTGAACAGCGCGATAAACAGGCTGGTATTGCGGATGTCGTTGCGAAACTCGGCGTCGATCAGGTGCCGATGGTCGCGCAGCAGGCGGATGGTGTCGGCGCGTACCCCCTTGATCTCGGGGTGTTGGGCCATCAGCACGAAGATTTCCAGCAGCGCGAACGGCGTGCGTTTGAAGACATTCGGATGAGTGACTTCGATATAGCCGTCACGCAGTTGGAAGCGGCTATTCAAGGGTTGCGCCTGGCTGGTTTCGCCGGTGCGCAGGATCACCTCTTCGAAGTGCTGGACGATCAGCTCGCTCAGCTCGGCGATGCTCATCACCACGCGGTAGTACTTCTGCATAAAGCGTTCGATGGCGAGCTTGCTGTTGCTGTCCTCGAAGCCGAGCAGGCCGGCGATGCTGCGCTGGTGATCGAACAGCAAGCGGTCTTCGGCGCGGCCGGCCAGCATGTGCAGGGCGTAGCGGACCTTCCAGAGGAACTCCTGGGAGGAGGCGAGCAGGGCGTATTCGCTTTCCAGCAGGAAGCCCTGACCGACCATCGCGTGCAGGCTGAGCGTGCCGAAATGCCGACGCGCGACCCAGAGGATGGTCTGGATGTCACGCAGGCCGCCGGGCGAGCCTTTGACGTTGGGTTCGAGGTTGTACTCGGTGTCGTTGTATTTGCCGTGGCGGGCGCGCTGTTCCGCACGCTTGGCCAGGAAAAAGTCCTTGCTCGGCCACATCTGGGTGCTGCTGGTGACCTCCAGCATGCGCTGGCGCAGATGCTCCGGGCCGGCGATGGTGCGGCTTTCCATCAGGTTGGTGATCACCGTCAGGTCGGCACGGGCCTCTTCGACGCACTCGTCGATCGAACGCACGCTCTGGCCGACTTCCAGGCCGATATCCCAGAGCAGGGTGAGGAAGCGTTCGATCGGCTCGCGAAAGGTCTCGTGATCGGCGCTATCGAGCAGAATCAGCAGGTCGATGTCCGAGTAAGGGTGCAGCTCGCCGCGGCCATAGCCACCGACCGCCAGCAGGGCAATCTCGGCCTCGCGGCTCCAGTCGAAGCGCGCCCAGGCCTCGCGCAGGATCTGGTCGACGCACCAGGCGCGGTCTTCCACCAGGCGCCGAATATCCCGGCCGCTCTTGAAGCGAGCGTCGAGCACTTCGTGAACGCGACGGATCGCCTTCTTGAACGCGGCGATTGGGCTGGACTTCAAGGCCAGTTCCGCTTGGAACTGGCCGCGGTCGAACAACTCGGGATCCACCTGCGGCATGCAGCAGCCTTCCTTATAGTGCGAGCGGTCGATCAGGCCGAGGTGCGCGGGATGCTGTCATCCTGGCGCAGGGTGAAAATCTCGTAGCCGGTCGCGGTCACCAAGATGGTGTGTTCCCACTGTGCGGAGAGTTTGCGATCCTTGGTGATGGCGGTCCAGCCGTCGCCGAGCAGGCGGGTTTCCGCGCGGCCTTGGTTGATCATCGGCTCGATGGTGAAGGTCATGCCTTCTTTCAGCTCCATGCCGGTGCCGGCGCGCCCGTAGTGCAGGACTTGCGGCTCCTCGTGGAACACCCGGCCGATGCCATGGCCACAGTATTCGCGGACCACCGAGTAGCCGTTTTTCTCGGCGTGCTTCTGGATCACTTCACCAATATCGCCGAGGCGGGCCCCCGGGCGAACCAACTCAATGCCCTTGTACATGCACTCCTGGGTGATGCGGGCGAGCTTCTCGGCCCACTCGCTGACCTTGCCGACCATGAACATCTTGCTGGTGTCGCCGTGGTAGCCATCCTTGATCACGGTGATGTCGATGTTCAGCACATCGCCATCCTTCAGCGGCTTTTCATTCGGGATGCCGTGGCAAACCACGTGGTTGATCGAGGTGCAGATCGACTTGGGGAAGCCTTTATAGTTGAGCGGTGCCGGGATGGCCTGCTGCACGTTGACGATGTAGTCGTGGCAGATGCGATCCAGTTCCTCGGTGGTGACGCCGGGTTTGACGTACTCGCCGATCATCTCCAGCACTTCACCAGCCAGGCGGCCGGCAACGCGCATTTTTTCGATTTCCTCGGGCGTCTTGATGGTGACGGTCATGCAAACTCTCTCGGCGCACACAGGCGCAAGGCAAAAATATTGGAAAGCGCGATTCTAGCAGACCGCTACGGGAAACTAAGCACAACTCGGTGATTCCAGCGGTGCGCGGCATATAGAGGTGCTATGTCGGGCAACTGCTGCTGTTCTTGGACTGTTTTATTAGTGCCGGCAAAGATCGAGCATTCTCGCTTGCTCGTCACTGCTGGTTTCGTTTTGCCGCCTTCTGTGATATAAAATGCGCCGCTTTCCGGGCTCCAGCCTGAAAAGCTTAAACCCACACACGTATCGACACGATGGCCTGGGTGCCTCTCAGCTAGCGCTGGGGGTTGGTCATTGGGATGCGTGGAGGCCTAACCCGACTTATCAAGGAACTATCATGTCCCAAGTCAATATGCGCGATATGCTGAAGGCCGGTGTGCACTTCGGCCACCAGACCCGTTACTGGAACCCGAAAATGGGCAAGTTCATTTTCGGCGCGCGTAACAAGATCCACATCATCAACCTCGAAAAAACCCTGCCAATGTTCAACGAAGCGCTGTCCTTCGTTGAGAAACTGGCTTCGGGCAAAAACAAAATCCTGTTCGTCGGCACCAAGCGTTCCGCTGGCAAGATCGTGCGCGAAGAAGCAGCTCGTTGCGGCTCGCCGTTCGTCGATCACCGCTGGTTGGGCGGCATGCTGACCAACTACAAAACCATCCGTCAGTCGATCAAACGTCTGCGTGAACTGGAAGTCCAGTCCCAGGACGGCACTTTCACCAAGCTGACCAAGAAAGAAGCGCTGATGCGCACCCGTGATCTGGAAAAACTGGATCGCAGCCTGGGTGGTATCAAGGACATGGGCGGCCTGCCTGATGCCCTGTTCGTCATCGACGTCGATCACGAGCGCATTGCAATCACCGAAGCTAACAAGCTCGGCATCCCGGTTATCGGCATCGTCGATACCAACAGCAGCCCGGAAGGTGTGGACTACATCATCCCAGGCAACGATGACGCCATTCGCGCCATTCAGCTGTACATGGGTGCCATGGCTGACGCCGTTGTTCGCGGTCGCAGCAATGCTGCTGGCGGCACTGACGAGTTCGTCGAGCAGGCTCCGGCTGCTGAGCAAGCTGAAGGCTGAGTAGAAGGCGTCTAGCGTCACTCGGTACGCAAAAAGGGGGCTAGGCCCCCTTTTTGCCACCTCAAAAACCATTTGTTAGCGTCGCCAATACAGCTTTTGTCATGAGCAGCGGCTAACAAAGGTTTTTAAGAATTGAACGCCCGTTCGGTCGGGTGGAATGGTTGAAAACCTATCCAAGAGGAATTTTGAAATGGCAGAAATTACTGCGGCGTTGGTTAAAGAACTGCGTGAGCGCACTGGCCAGGGCATGATGGATTGCAAGAAAGCGTTGACTGCCGCTGGCGGCGACATTGAAAAAGCAATCGACGATATGCGTGCTGCTGGTGCTATCAAGGCAGCCAAGAAAGCCGGCAACATCGCAGCTGAGGGTTCGATCGCTGTGCGCGTTGCTGAAGACAACAAGCGTGCCGTGATCATCGAAGTCAACTCGCAGACCGACTTCCTGGCTCTTCAGGACGACTTCAAGGCTTTCGTCAGCAGCAGCATCGAAAAAGCCTTCGCCGACAAACTGGCCGACGCAGCTCAGCTGATCGCCGCTCAGGAAGAGGCACGTCTGGCTCTGGTGTCGAAAGTGGGCGAGAACGTCAATATCCGTCGCCTGACCAGCATCGAGGCTGACGTGGTGGGTTCTTACCTGCACGGCCACCGCATCGGTGTCCTGGTTGCCCTGAAAGGCGGCGACGTCGAGCTGGCCAAAGAAATCGCCATGCACGTTGCGGCGAGCAACCCGCAAGTTCTGAAACCTTCCGATGTGTCCGAAGAACTCATTGCCAAGGAAAAAGAAATTTTCCTGGCTTTGAACGAGGACAAGATCAAAGGCAAGCCAGCAGAAATCGTTGAGAAGATGATTGCTGGTCGCATTCAGAAGTTTCTGGCCGAGGCCAGCCTGGTCGAGCAGGCTTTCGTCAAGGACGACAGCATCAAGGTCGGCGATCTGGCCAAGAAAGCTGGCGCGGAAATCCTGTCCTTCACCCGCTTCGAAGTGGGTGAAGGCATCGATAAAGGCGAAGTCGACTTCGCTGCCGAAGTAGCTGCACAGCTGGCTGCCAGCCAGCAGTAAGACGGTTTCAAGCTGTCGCCCCGAAGAGGCTGCCCGCTTACGCGCGCAGCCTCTTTGTCAAACTAGGGCGACAAATTGCATGTGTTAGCGGTATTGGTGCATTGTCCGGCACCAAATGCCAGGAGTGCTGTCCAAGCGCTCGATCAATGCAGGCTGCATTAGCCCGCTCAGAATTCAAACGCCGCAGGAGAGACACGCATGGCTCAGCAGGTGAGTGGTCGCCAACCTCGCTACAAACGCATTCTGCTCAAACTTAGCGGCGAAGCCCTGATGGGTTCGGAAGATTTCGGTATCGATCCGAAGGTGCTGGATCGCATGGCGTTGGAAGTCGGCCAGCTGGTTGGCATCGGCGTGCAGGTCGGTTTGGTTATTGGTGGTGGTAATCTATTCCGCGGCGCCGCCTTGAGCGCGGCTGGAATGGATCGCGTAACCGGCGACCACATGGGTATGTTGGCGACGGTGATGAACGCCTTGGCCATGCGCGATGCGCTGGAACGCTCGAACATTCCGGCGATCGTCATGTCGGCCATCTCCATGGTCGGGGTGACCGATCACTACGATCGTCGTAAAGGTATCCGTCATCTGAATTCGGGTGATGTGGTGATCTTCGCCGCGGGTACGGGCAATCCTTTCTTCACTACCGACTCCGCAGCCTGCCTGCGCGCCATCGAAATCGATGCCGACGTGGTGTTGAAAGCGACTAAGGTCGATGGCGTTTACACTGCCGATCCCTTTAAAGACCCGCATGCAGAAAAATTCGACCGTTTGACCTACGACGAAGTGTTGGATCGCAAGCTGGGCGTGATGGATCTGACGGCCATCTGCCTGTGCCGCGATCACAAGATGCCGCTGCGGGTCTTCAATATGAATAAGCCGGGCGCCCTGCTGAATATCGTGGTGGGTGGCGCCGAAGGAACCCTGATCGAGGAGGGCGAGCAATGATCAATGAGATCAAGAAGGACGCGCAGGAGCGCATGAAGAAAACCCTGGAGTCGCTGGCTCATGCGTTCAGCCGAATCCGTACCGGCCAGGCGCATCCGAGCATTCTGGGTGGGGTGATGGTGCCTTATTATGGTGCCGACACACCTCTGAATCAGGTCGCGAACGTGACCGTCAAGGATTCCCGCACCCTGCAAGTGGTGGCTTTCGAGCGCAACATGCTGGCTGCGATCGACAAGGCTATCCAGAGTTCCGGGCTGGGGTTCAACCCGACGAACCTGGGCGAGCTCCTTCTTATCTCGATGCCTGCCTTGACTGAAGAGACTCGCAAGGGCTTTACCAAGCAGGCTCGTGACGCAGCGGAAGATGCCCGAGTGGCTGTGCGTAATATCCGTCGCGATGCGCTGAGTCAGTTCAAGGATCTGGTCAAAGAGAAAGAAATCAGCGAAGACGAAGAGCGTCGTGCTGCAGATGATATCCAGAAGCTGACGGACAAGTTCGTGGCGGATATCGAAGTGGCTGTGAAGCAGAAAGAAGCGGACCTGATGGCCGTCTGACGGCCAGTATCGTCATGGACAAGAACGTCAAGGCTGGGGTGCCAGCAGTGCCACGTCATGTGGCAATCATCATGGATGGTAATAACCGCTGGGCGAAGAAGCGTCTGCTGCCTGGCGTTGCTGGGCATAAAGCCGGCGTCGATGCGGTGCGTGCGGTGATCGAGGTGTGTGCCGAAGCGGGTGTCGAGGTCTTGACTCTGTTCGCCTTCTCAAGTGAGAACTGGGAGCGACCGGCCGAAGAGGTCGGGGCGCTGATGGAGTTATTCCTGATGGCGCTGCGCCGTGAGGCGAAAAAACTGAATCAAAACGCCATCAGTCTGCGCATCATCGGTGATCGCACGCGCTTCCATCCTGAGTTGCAGGCGGCGATGCGCGAGGCCGAGGCATTGACCGCCGGGAATAAACGCTTCGTATTGCAGGTCGCCGCCAACTATGGCGGTCAGTGGGATATCGTGCAGGCGGCGCAACGCTTGGCGCGGGAGGTTCAGGCGGGGCATCTGCAGCCGGAGGATATAACCCCCGGCCTGCTGCAAACCTGCCTGGCAACCGGCGACTTGCCGTTGCCGGATCTGTGCATCCGCACTGGCGGTGAACACCGCATCAGTAATTTCCTGCTTTGGCAGCTGGCTTACTCCGAGCTGTATTTCTCCGATCTGTTTTGGCCGGATTTCAAACACGAAGCCATGCGCAAGGCACTGGCTCATTACGCCACCCGCCAACGTCGCTTCGGTAAGACCAGTGAGCAAGTGGCAGCCGAGGCTCGCGCTCAATGTTGAAACAACGAATCATCACGGCGTTGCTGCTACTGCCTGTCGCGCTAGGCGGGTTCTTCCTGCTGGATGGCGGAGCCTTTGCTCTGTTTATCGGTGCGGTAGTCACCTTGGGTGGCTGGGAATGGGCGCGTCTGGCCGGTTTTCCGGGGCAGCCAGCTCGTGTTGGCTACGCGCTGTTGGTTGCGTTGCTGCTCTATCTGCTCTATCTCACGCCGGCACTGGCGCCCTGGGTACTGCTGTTGGCGGTGGCCTGGTGGGCCGTTGCGACCTTGCTGGTGCTCGGTTATCCGGGCAGCAGTCGTTACTGGGGTGGCCGGCCGGGGCGTCTGCTGATCGGTTTGCTGATCCTCCTGCCAGCCTGGCAAGGGCTGGTGCTGCTCAAGCAGTGGCCGCAGGCCAATGCCCTGATCGTCGCGGTGATGGTGCTGGTCTGGGGTGCCGATATCGGCGCCTATTTCGCCGGCAAGCGTTTCGGCAAGCGCAAGCTGGCAGCGCAAGTGAGTCCCGGCAAAAGCTGGGAAGGGCTGTATGGTGGTCTGCTGGCCAGCCTGCTGATCACTGCGGCGGTCGGTCTGCAGCAAGGCTGGCAGGGCAAGGGCTTCTTGCTGGCACTGGCTGGTGCGGTGCTGGTGGTGCTGGTCTCGGTGGTCGGTGATCTGACCGAGAGCATGTTCAAGCGTCAGGCTGGAGTGAAGGACAGCAGCAATCTGCTGCCGGGACACGGCGGCGTGCTGGATCGTATCGACAGCCTGACCGCGGCCATCCCGGTATTCGCGGTGCTGCTCTGGAGTGCGGGTTGGGGGGCTCTGTGAGCCGGCCGCAACAGATCACTGTGCTGGGGGCGACCGGTTCCATTGGTCTCAGCACCCTCGATGTGATCTCCCGTCATCCCGAGCGTTATCGGGTTTTCGCCTTAAGCGGTTTTACGCGCCTGGCTGAGCTGGAGGCCCTGTGTCTGCTCTATCGTCCGCGTTATGCGGTAGTGCCAGACGCTGAGGCGGCGCGGCCCTTGCAGGGTGGCTTGCTGGCCGCAGGTCTGACTACGCGGGTGCTGGTGGGAGAGGCTGGGCTGTGCGAGGTTGCCGCGCATCCAGAAGTCGATGCGGTGATGGCCGCAATCGTCGGGGCTGCCGGGCTCAAGCCGACCCTGGCGGCGGTTGAGGCGGGCAAAAAAGTCTTGCTGGCCAATAAAGAAGCACTGGTGATGTCCGGCGCTTTATTCATGCAGGCGGTGCGCAAAAGCGGCGCCGTGCTGCTGCCGATCGACAGCGAGCACAATGCTATTTTTCAATGCCTGCCGAGCGACTATGCCCGTGGGCTCGGTGCGGTCGGTGTACGGCGGATTCTGTTGACCGCTTCGGGCGGGCCATTCCGCGAAACCCCGTTGGCTGAGCTGGAGCAGGTGTCGCCCGAGCAGGCCTGCGCCCATCCGAACTGGTCGATGGGGCGCAAGATCTCGGTGGACTCTGCGAGCATGATGAACAAAGGCCTGGAGCTGATCGAGGCCTGCTGGTTGTTCGACACCAGGCCCGCCCAGGTGGAGGTGGTGATTCATCCGCAGAGCGTGATTCACTCCCTGGTCGACTATGTCGACGGCTCGGTGCTGGCGCAACTGGGTAATCCGGATATGCGCACGCCAATCAGTCATGCCCTGGCCTGGCCGGAGCGAATTGACTCCGGCGTGGCGCCGCTGGATCTGTTCAGTATCGCGCGTCTGGATTTCCTGCCGCCCGACGAACTGCGTTTCCCCTGTCTGCGCCTGGCGCGCCAGGCGGCTGAGGCCGGCGGTACTGCTCCGGCGATGCTGAACGCGGCCAATGAGGTGGCGGTGGCCGCCTTTCTCGAGCGGCGTATTCGTTTCCCGGAGATCGCGAGTATCATCGATGCAGTGCTGAATTTTGAGCCAGCGGCTGTGGTCGAAAGTCTAGATGTCGTGTTGGCGGCAGATTCCAGGGCGCGCGCGCTGGCTGAGCAATGGTTGAATCGCCACGGGCGCTAGTGCGGAGGATGTAGATGAGCACGCTTTATATGGTTTTTGGCCTCTTGGTTGCGCTCGGGGTGCTGGTTACTTTTCACGAGTTCGGCCATTTCTGGGTCGCCCGGCGTTGCGGTGTGAAGGTGTTGCGCTTCTCGGTGGGCTTCGGCACGCCGTTGTTGCGTTGGCATGACCGTCAGGGTACGGAATTCGTTATTGCCGCCATTCCGCTGGGCGGCTACGTCAAGATGCTGGATGAGCGCGAGGGTGAGGTGCCCTCGGAGCAGCTGGCTCAGGCCTTCAATCGCAAGTCGGTGCGGCAACGGATTGCCATAGTCGCAGCCGGCCCGATCGCTAATTTTCTTCTCGCGCTGGGGTTTTTCTGGGTGCTGGCCATGCTCGGCAGCCAGCAGGTGCGGCCGGTGATTGGTGCGGTCGAGACCGGTAGCCTGGCGGCAGAGGCCGGGTTGCTGGCGGGGCAGGAAATCATGGCGGTGGATGGTGAGCCGACCACGGGTTGGGCCACAGTCAACTTGCAGTTGGTGCGCCGCTTGGGTGAGAGCGGCAAGGTTGATCTGCTGGTGCGCGAGTCTGGCTCGAATGTTGAGAGCTCGCGCCAAGTGGTGCTGCGCGATTGGCTCAAGGGGGTTGAGGAGCCTGATCCGATCGCTTCCCTGGGTATTCGGCCCTGGCGTCCGGCAGTGCCGGCAGTGTTGGCTGAGCTGGATCCGGAAGGGCCGGCACAAGCGGCGGGTCTCCAGATAGGCGATCGGCTGCTGGCGCTGGATAACCTAGCTCTGGATGACTGGCAGCAGTTGGTCGACCGGGTGCGGCAGCGTCCGGCCGAGCGGGTTGTTGTGTCGGTTGAGCGGGCCGGACAGCGCTTTGAAGTGTCGCTGACGCTCGCGGCGCGGGGGGAAGGCAAGACGCGTACTGGCTACCTGGGGGCAGGGGTGCAGGGTGTCGAATGGCCGGCCGAGATGTTGCGCGAGGTCCGCTTCGGACCCTTGGAGGCCGTGGGTGAGGGCTTCAACCGTACCTGGACAATGAGCGTCCTGACCCTTGATTCACTGAAGAAAATGCTCTTTGGCGAGCTCTCGGTAAAAAACTTGAGCGGGCCGATAACCATTGCTAAAGTGGCGGGCGCTTCGGCCCAGTCGGGGGTAGGGGATTTTCTGAATTTCCTAGCCTATCTGAGCATCAGTTTGGGGGTTCTCAATCTTTTGCCGATACCCGTCCTAGATGGGGGGCATCTGCTGTTTTATCTGATCGAGTGGGTGCGTGGTCGTCCCTTGTCAGAACGAGTGCAAGGTTGGGGGATGCAGATCGGTATTAGTCTGGTCGTCGGGGTGATGCTACTTGCCCTGGTCAATGACCTGAGTCGTCTGTAACGCGTCACTGAATTACGCTCTCAGCATTTACAAAAAGTGTCGCCTTTTGCGGCAGATTTTTTATCGTCAGTTGGAAATAAGAAAGGACTTCATGAAACGTCTGCTGCTACCTGTGGTGCTTGCCGCACTGATGATCGCCGAAGTTCACGCCGAGTCCTTCACCATCTCCGATATTCGCGTCAACGGCTTGCAGCGGGTTTCCGCGGGCAGCGTGTTCGGTGCCTTGCCGCTTAACGTTGGCGAGCAGGCGGATGATCGTCAATTGGTGGATGCTACTCGCGCGCTGTTCAAAACTGGTTTCTTCCAGGATATCCAGCTCGGTCGTGATGGCAATGTGCTGGTTATTACCGTGGTGGAACGTCCTTCAATCTCCAGCATCGAGATCGAGGGCAACAAGGCCATCACCAGTGAAGACCTGCTCAAAGGCTTGAATCAGTCAGGCCTGTCGGAAGGCGAGATCTTCCAGCGGGCGACGCTTGAAGGGGTGCGTAACGAGTTGCAGCGCCAGTATGTGGCTCAGGGCCGCTACTCGGCAGAGATTGAAGCGGAAGTGATTCCGCAGCCGCGCAACCGCGTGGCGTTGAAGATCAATATTAACGAAGGCACAGTCGCGGCTATCCAACACATTAACGTGGTGGGTAATAGCGTTTTCGCCGATGAAGACCTGATTGATCTGTTTGAGCTGAAGACCACCAACTGGTTGTCCTTCTTCAAGAACGATGACAAGTACGCCCGCGAAAAACTCTCGGGTGACTTGGAGCGCCTGCGTTCCTATTACTTGGACCGCGGCTACATCAATATGGATATCTCCTCCACTCAGGTGTCCATTACCCCGGATAAGAAGCACGTCTACATCACGGTCAACGTCGATGAAGGACAGAAGTACAGTGTGCGCGAGGTCAAGCTCAGTGGTGACCTGAAGGTGCCCGAGGAAGAGGTCAAGGCCTTGCTGTTGGTCAAGGAAGGCCAGGTGTTCTCGCGTAAAGTGATGACCACCACCTCCGAATTGATCACCCGCCGCCTGGGTAACGAAGGCTATACCTTTGCCAACGTCAATGGTGTGCCAGAAGCGCACGACGAAGACCACACGGTTTCGATCACCTTCGTGGTCAACCCGGGTAAGCGTGCTTACGTCAACCGCATCAACTTCCGCGGCAACACCAAGTCCGAAGACGAAGTGCTGCGTCGCGAAATGCGCCAGATGGAAGGTGGCTGGGCTTCTACCTACCTGATCGACCAATCCAAGACCCGTCTGGAGCGTCTCGGCTTCTTTAAAGAGGTCAACGTCGAAACCCCGCAAGTGCCGGGCACCGATGATCAGGTCGACGTGAACTACAGCGTCGAAGAGCAAGCCTCGGGTTCCATCACGGCCAGCGTTGGTTTTGCGCAGAATGCCGGCTTGATTTTGGGCGGCTCGATCAGCCAGAACAACTTCCTGGGTACGGGTAACAAGGTCAGCGTCGGTCTGACGCGCAGTGAGTACCAGACCCGCTACAACTTCGGCTTCGTCGACCCCTACTGGACTGTCGATGGTGTCAGCTTGGGTTACAACGCCTTCTACCGGACTACCGACTACGACGAGTTGGATACCGATGTTTCCAGCTATGCGGTAGATAGCCTGGGTGGCGGCGTTAGCGTGGGTTATCCGATCAGCGAGACTGCGCGTCTGACTTTTGGTCTGACGGCGCAGCAGGATGACATCAGCACCGGTGTGTATACCGTCGATGAGATCTTCAGTTTCCTCGAGCAGGAAGGTGACAGTTATCTCAACTTCAAGGCCTCGGCCGGTTGGTCCGAGTCGACCCTGAACCGTGGCGTGCTGGCTAACCGTGGCCATTCGCAGAGCCTGGTGCTGGAGAGCACGGTGCCGGGCAGCGACCTGTCGTTCTTCAAGCTCGACTACCGTGGCCAGTTGTTCCAGCCGCTGACTAATGCCACCACCATGCGTTTCCATACCGAGTTGGGTTATGGCGATAGCTACGGCTCTACCTCCGGCTTGCCGTTCTACGAGAACTACTATGCCGGCGGTTTCAACTCGGTACGCGGTTTCGAAGATAGCAGCCTCGGTCCGCGCAGTACGCCGAGCCGTGGTGTGGGCGTGACGGGTAACCAAGGTACGCTGGCCGATCCAGATCAGGATCCGCTGCCCTTCGGTGGTAATGTGCTAGTTCAAGGTGGCGTCGAACTGCTGTTCCCGCTGCCCTTCGTCAAGGACCAGCGCTCCCTGCGGACCTCGCTGTTCTGGGATGTCGGTAATGTGTTCGACACCAATTGCAGTGCCACCCAAAAGAGTCGCGGTGACAGTGGCTGCGATCTCGGTGTGGACGGTCTGGCCAGTTCTGTCGGTGTTGGTCTGACCTGGATTACCGCGTTGGGCCCGCTGAGCTTCAGCTTGGCCATGCCGGTCAAGAAACCGGATGATGCCGATACCCAAGTGTTCCAGTTCTCCCTCGGTCAGACGTTCTAACGGTCTGATAATTTGTTACGACAACAGTTTTGCAGGAGTGCATCGTGCGCAAGTTGACTCAATTGGTTCTGTTAAGCGTTGCCTTTATGGCGACTCCGGCATTCGCCGAGATGAAAATCGCCGTGCTTAATTATCAAATGGCGCTTCTCGAGTCCGACTCGGCGAAGAAGTACGCCGTGGATGCGGAAAAGAAATTTGGCCCGCAACTGAACAAGTTGAAAACTCTGGAAACCGATGCCAAGCGTATCCAAGACCGTCTGGTTAAAGAAGGCGAAAAAATGCAGCAAGGCGAGCGCGAGCGCCTCGAGCTTGAATTCAAGCAGAAGGCCCGTGATTTCCAGTTCCAGTCCAAGGAACTGAACGAAGCCAAAGCCGTTGCCGACCGTGAGATGCTGAAGAAGCTCAAGCCGAACCTGGATAAGGCGGTCGAAGAAGTGATCAAAAAGGGCAGCTTTGACCTAGTGCTCGAGCGCGGTGCGGTGATCGATGTCAAGCCTCAATACGACATCACTCGCCAAGTCATCGAGCGCATGAACCAGCTGCGCTGATCATGACGGCAACGGTTTTTACCCTCGGTCAACTGGCCGAGCGTCTCGGCGCCACCCTGCGTGGCGCCGCGGACAAGACGATCGGCGGGCTGGCTACCCTGCACGAGGCCGGTCCCGAGCAGCTGAGCTTTCTGGCTAACCCGCAATACCGCAAGTACCTGGCCGAGACCCGTGCCGGTGCGCTCTTGCTGGCGCCAGCCGATGCCGAGGCTTATGCCGGCGATGCCTTGCTGGTTGCCAATCCTTACCTGGCCTACGCGCAACTCTCCCATCTGTTCGATCCCAAGCCGAAGGCCGCTGTCGGTGTGCATCCGACTGCCGTGATCGCGGCGGATGTCCAACTCGACCCCAGTGCCAGCATCGGCGCCTATGCGGTGATCGAGAGTGGCGCGCAAATCGGTGCTGGCGTGACCATTGGCGCGCATTGTTTTATTGGTGCGCGTACGGTGCTGGGCGAGGGCGGCTGGCTCGCTCCGCGGGTCACCCTTTATCACGATGTGCGCATAGGGAAGCGGGTAGTCATTCAGTCCGGCGCGGTCATAGGTGGCGAGGGCTTTGGCTTCGCCAATGAGAAAGGCGTCTGGCAGAAGATCGCGCAGATTGGCGGAGTCACTGTGGGCGATGACGTCGAGATCGGCTCCAACACCACCATTGACCGTGGGGCCTTGGCCGACACCGTGATCGGTAATGGCGTCAAACTGGATAACCAGATCATGATCGCCCACAACGTGCAGGTCGGTGATCACACCGCGATGGCCGCCTGTGTCGGGATTTCCGGCAGCACTAAAATCGGCAGGCACTGCATGCTCGCGGGTGGTGTCGGCTTGGTTGGGCATATCGAAATCTGTGACGGTGTTTTCGTCACGGGCATGACCATGGTCACCCGCTCGATTACCGAGCCCGGAGCCTACTCCTCCGGAACTGCTATGCAACCGGCCGCGGACTGGAAGAAAAGCGCCGCGCGCTTCCGCCAGCTGGATGACATGGCGCGCCGCCTGCAACAGTTGGAAAAGCGCCTGGCAGCCGTGACCCCGGCCGGCGATGCTTCATCTGATGCGTGACTCGCGGTTAATGCGAGTCCCCAACTTTCACTACAGGCTCCCCCGAACATGATGGACATTAACGAAATCCGCGAATACCTGCCGCACCGCTACCCGTTCCTGCTGGTGGATCGCGTGGTGGAGCTGGATGCTGCTGAAGGCAAGTGCATTCGTGCGTACAAAAATGTCAGCATCAATGAGCCGTTCTTCAATGGGCATTTTCCTCAGCATCCGATCATGCCGGGTGTGCTGATCATCGAGGCTATGGCCCAGGCCGCGGGCATCCTCGGCTTCAAGATGATGGACCTCAAACCGACCGATGGCACCCTGTACTACTTCGTCGGCTCCGACAAACTGCGTTTCCGCCAGCCGGTGACGCCGGGCGACCAGTTGATCCTGGAAGCCAAGTTTCTGAGCAGCAAGCGCAGCATCTGGAAGTTCGACTGCCGTGCCAGTGTCGAGGGTAAAGAAGTCTGTTCGGCTGAAATCATCTGTGCGGAACGCAAGCTATGAGTTTGATAGACCCTCGCGCAATCATCGACCCGACAGCCAAGCTGGCGGACGACGTTCAAGTCGGCCCCTGGTCGATCGTCGGGGCTGGTGTGGAAATCGGCGAGGGTACAGTGGTTGGCCCGCATGTGATCCTCAAGGGGCCGACCAAGATCGGTAAACATAACCGTATCTATCAGTTCTCCTCGGTGGGTGAAGACACTCCCGATCTCAAGTACAAGGGCGAAGAGACGCGCTTGGTGATCGGCGATCACAACGTGATCCGCGAGGGTGTGACCATCCATCGCGGTACCGTGCAGGATCGTGCCGAGACCACCATCGGCGATCACAACCTGATCATGGCCTATGCGCATATTGGCCATGACAGCGTGATCGCCAACCATTGCATCCTGGTCAACAACACCGCGCTGGCGGGTCATGTGCATGTCGATGACTGGGCGATTCTCTCCGGATTTACCCTAGTGCATCAGTTCTGCCGCATCGGCGCCCACAGTTTTTCCGGGATGGGTACGGCGATCGGTAAAGACGTGCCGGCCTATGTCACGGTGTTCGGTAACCCGGCTGAAGCGCGCAGCATGAACTTCGAGGGCATGCGTCGTCGTGGCTTTAGCGATGAGGCGATTCAAGCGCTGCGCCGCGCTTATAAGGTGGTTTACCGCCAAGGTCTGACTGTCGATAAAGCCCTGGCCGAACTGGCCGAGTCGGCTGCTCAGTTTCCGGAAGTCGCGGTGTTTATCGACTCCATTCAAGCCTCTTCACGCGGCATCACCCGCTAACCCATGGCTGCTGTATTGCGCGTCGCGCTAGTGGCTGGCGAGGCCTCTGGCGATATTCTCGGCGCCGGGTTGATGCAGGCGCTGAAAAGCCAACGCCCTGATATCGAGTTCATCGGCGTCGGTGGCCCGCGCATGCAGGCCGAGGGGCTGAACCCTTATTTTCCCATGGAACGCCTGGCGGTGATGGGCCTGGTCGAGGTGCTCGGCCGCCTGCCGGAGCTGTTGTCGCGGCGTAAACGCCTGATTCAGACGCTGATTGCGGCCAAACCGGATGTGTTCATCGGTATCGACGCGCCGGACTTCAATCTCGGCGTCGAACTCAAACTGCGTCGCGCCGGGATCAAGACCGTGCATTACGTCAGCCCGTCGGTCTGGGCCTGGCGGCAGAAGCGCGTGCTGAAGATCCGTGAGGCCTGCGACCTGATGCTGACGCTGTTTCCGTTCGAGGCGCAGTTCTACGACGGACATGGCGTGCCGGTGCGTTTCGTCGGTCATCCGCTGGCGGATGTCATTCCCTTGCAGGCCGATCGCGCTGCCGCACGGGCCGAACTGGAGCTGCCCGAGGAAGGCCTGGTGGTCGCGTTGATGCCGGGCAGTCGTGGCGGTGAAGTCTCGCGCCTGGGTGCCTTGTTCCTCGATGCGGCGCTACGCCTGCGAGCGTTGCGCCCCGGCACGCGCTTCCTGCTGCCGTGCGCCAGCCCCGAGCGGCGCGTGCAGCTGGAATCGATGCTGGCCGGGCGTGATTTGCCGTTGACCCTGCTCGATGGTCAATCCCATACGGCGTTGGCCGCCTGCGATGCGGTGCTGATCGCCTCGGGCACTGCCACGCTGGAGGCCTTGCTCTATAAGCGGCCGATGGTGGTGGCTTATCGCGTGGCGCCCTTGACCTATCGGATTCTCAAGCGCTTGCTGAAAAGCCCTTATGTGTCGCTGCCCAACCTGTTGGCCGGGCGTCTGTTGGTGCCCGAACTGTTGCAGGATGCCGCCACGCCGCAAGCACTGGCACAGGTGCTGGCGCCGCTGTTGGACGGCGGCGAAGTGCAGACCGAAGGTTTCGATGTGATCCATCGGGCGTTGCGCCGAGATGCTTCGACCGAGGCCGCGACGGCCGTGCTCAACTTGATCGGGCCAAACTGATGCAGCTGGGTCTGGATTTCAGTCTGGTCGAAGAGTTGGTCGCCGGAGTCGATGAAGTCGGGCGTGGGCCATTGTGTGGTGCGGTCGTCACTGCTGCGGTCATTCTCGATCCGCGTCGGCCTATTCTGGGCTTGAACGATTCGAAAAAGCTCAGCGAGGCGCGGCGGGAAACACTCTTCGATGAAATCCGCGAGAAGGCCTTGGCCTGGTACATCGCGCGCGCCGAGGTGGAAGAGATCGACCGCCTGAATATTCTCCACGCCACCCTGTTGGCCATGCAGCGTGCGGTCGAGGGCCTGAGTGTCACGCCCAAACTGGCGCTGATCGATGGTAATCGTTGCCCGCAACTGGCGGTGCCCAGCGCTGCGGTGATCAAGGGCGACAGTCAGGTGCCGGCGATCGCTGCGGCGTCGATCCTGGCCAAGGTCAGCCGTGATCGCGAGATGCTGGTGTTGGATGCGCAGTATCCCGGCTATGGTCTTGCCGGGCATAAGGGCTATCCCACGCCGCTGCACCTCGAAGCCTTGCAGCGCCTGGGACCGACGCCGATCCATCGGCGCTCCTTCGCGCCGGTGCGCAAATTGCTGGAGCTTCAGGGCTAGCCGTCGCTCGCTACCTTTAATTCAACCGCCTGCTAAAAGCCTTAAGCCTGCAAGCTGATGTTTCCTCCAAGGCCCGGTACAATCCGGGCCTTGTCGTTTTTGTGTTTTTCATAGGATCAGCATGTCCGCCACCTTTGTTCACCTGCGTTTGCACACCGAGTTCTCCCTGGTCGATGGCCTGGTGCGCGTCAAGCCGCTGGTCAAGGCCGCGGCGGCTGCGGGGATGCCGGCGGTGGCGGTCACCGATCAGCGCAACCTGTGCTCGCTGGTGAAGTTCTACAAGGCCGCCATGGGCGCCGGGATCAAGCCGATCTGCGGCGCCGACCTGTGGCTGGCGAGCAAGGATGAGGACGGCCCGCTTAGCCGCCTGACCTTGCTGGTGATGAATGCCAAGGGCTACCGCAATCTGACGGAGCTGATTTCCCGTGGCTTTATCGAAGGTCAGCGCAACGGCGAAGTGATCATCGAGCGCGAGTGGGTGAAGGAGGCGGCTGAGGGGTTGATCGCGCTGTCCGGGGCCAAGGAGGGCGAGATCGGCCTGAACTTGCTGGCCGGTAATCCAGAAGAGGCCGAGGCCTCATTGCGGGAGTGGCAGGCGGTCTTCCCCGAGCGTTTTTACCTGGAGCTGCAACGTACCAGCCGGGTCAACGACGAAGAATATCTGCACCTGGCGGTGGCGTTGGCCGAGCGTTGTGAGGTGCCCCTGGTGGCGACCAACGATGTGCGCTTTATCAAGCAGGGCGACTTCGAGGCCCATGAAACCCGCGTGTGCATCGGCGAAGGCCGGGCTCTGGACGACCCGCGCCGGGTACGGACTTACAGCGATCAGCAGTACCTGAAAACGCCCGAGGAGATGTGGGCGCTGTTCAGCGACCTGCCGGAGGCGCTGGAAAACAGCGTCGAGATCGCCAAGCGCTGCAATATCGAGGTGCAGCTGGGCAAGAGCTTCCTGCCCAACTTCCCGGTGCCGGAAGGCATGACCATGGACGAGTTTTTCCGCAAGGTCTCCTTCGATGGCCTGGAAGAGCGCCTGGCCGTGCTGTGGCCGAAAGACACCACGCCGAACTATGAAGCCAAGCGGCAGGTGTATGTCGATCGGTTGAATTTCGAGCTGGATATCATCATCCAGATGGGCTTTCCCGGTTACTTCCTGATCGTCATGGACTTTATCCAGTGGGCCAAGCGCAACGGCATTCCGGTCGGTCCTGGGCGTGGCTCGGGCGCCGGTTCGCTGGTGGCCTATGTGCAGAAGATCACCGACCTCGACCCGCTGCAATACGACCTGCTGTTCGAACGTTTCCTCAACCCGGAACGGGTCTCCATGCCCGACTTCGATATCGACTTCTGCATGGATGGTCGCGACCGGGTCATCGAGTACGTGGCGCAAACCTACGGGCGCAACGCGGTTAGCCAGATCATCACCTTCGGCACCATGGCGGCCAAGGCGGTGGTGCGCGACGTGGCGCGGGTGCAGGGCAAGTCCTACGGCCTGGCCGACCGTCTGTCGAAGATGATCCCGTTCGAAGTCGGCATGACCCTGGAAAAGGCCTTCGAGCAGGAGGAGGTGCTGCGCGACTTCCTCAAGGTCGACGAGGAAGCGGCGGAAATCTGGGAGATGGCCCGCAAGCTCGAAGGCATCACCCGTAACGTCGGCAAGCACGCCGGGGGCGTGGTGATCGCGCCGACCAAGCTGACCGACTTCTCGGCGATCTATTGCGACGACGAGGGCGGCGGCCTGGTAACTCAGTTCGACAAGGATGATGTGGAAGCCGCCGGCCTGGTGAAGTTCGACTTCCTCGGCCTGCGCACCCTGACGATCATCGACTGGGCGCTGAAAACCATCAATCGCGAGCGCGCCAAGGTGGGTGACGGGCCGCTGAACATCGATTTCATCCCGCTGGATGACAAGCCGACTTACAGCCTGCTGCAAAAAGCCGAGACCACCGCGGTATTCCAGCTGGAATCGCGCGGCATGAAGGAGCTGATCAAAAAGCTCAAGCCGGACTGCCTGGAAGACTTGATCGCACTGGTGGCGCTGTTCCGTCCTGGCCCGTTGCAGTCAGGCATGGTGGACGACTTCATCAACCGTAAGCACGGCCGCGCCGAGCTGGCCTACCCGCATCCGGACTACCAGTACGATGGGCTCAAGCCGGTGCTGCTGCCGACCTACGGGATCATCCTGTACCAGGAACAGGTGATGCAGATCGCCCAGGTGATGGCCGGTTATACCCTCGGTGAGGCGGACATGCTCCGGCGTGCCATGGGTAAGAAGAAGCCCGAGGAGATGGCCAAGCAGCGCGGCGGTTTCATCGAAGGTTGTGCAAAGAACAACATCGACGCGGACCTGGCCGGCAACATCTTCGACCTGGTGGAAAAGTTCGCCGGCTACGGCTTCAACAAATCCCACTCGGCGGCCTATGGTCTGGTTTCCTACCAAACCGCTTGGTTGAAAACCCATTACCCGTCGCCGTTCATGGCCGCGGTGCTGTCGGCGGATATGCACAACACCGACAAGGTCGTGACCTTGATCGAAGAGTGCCGCAGCATGAAGCTGCGCCTCGATGCGCCGGATGTGAACAGCTCGGAGTTCAAGTTCACGGTGAATGACGATGGCCGCATCGTCTACGGCCTGGGCGCGATCAAAGGCGTCGGTGAGGGGCCGGTCGAAGCGATTGTCGAGTCGCGTCAGGACGGGCCGTTCAAGGATTTGTTCGACTTCTGCGCACGGGTCGATCTGAAGCGCATCAACAAGCGCACCACCGATGCGCTGATTCGCAGCGGTGCGCTGGATCGTCTCGGGCCGTATTTCCACGACGAGATCAAAGCCTACCAGGCCAATATCGACCGTAACCGCGCAGTGCTGCTGGCGGCGATGGAGGAGGCGATTCAGGCCGCTGAGCAGACCGCCCGCAGCCATGACAGCGGGCATGCCGACTTGTTTGGCGGGTTGTTCGCGGATAGCGAGGCGGACGTCTACGCCAATCACCGGCGGGCGAAAGAGCTGTCACTGAAAGAGCGCTTGCGCGGTGAGAAAGAAACCCTGGGGCTGTACCTGACCGGTCACCCGATCGATGAGTACGAGGGTGAAGTACGTCGCTTCGCGCGCCAACGGATTATCGATCTGAAGCCGGCGCGGGACTCGCAGACGGTGGCAGGGTTGATCGTCAACCTGCGGGTGATGAAGAACAAGAAGGGCGACAAGATGGGCTTCATCACCCTGGATGACCGCTCCGGGCGGATCGAAGCCTCGCTGTTCGCCGATGCGTTCCACTCGGCCCAGGCGCTGCTGCAAACCGACGCCCTGGTGGTGGTCGAGGGTGAGGTCAGCAACGACGACTTCTCCGGCGGCCTACGCCTGCGTGCCAAGCGCGTGATGAGCCTCGAGGATGCCCGAACTTCGCTGGCGGAGAGCCTGCGGGTGCGGGTGCAGAGCGATGCGCTGAAAGGCGATCGGCTGCGCTGGCTGGGCGAGTTGTGCAAGCGTCATCGCGGCGCCTGCCCGATCACCCTGGACTACACCGGCAGCGAGGCCAAGGCGTTGTTGCAGTTCGGTGAAGGCTGGCGGATCGACCCGGCGGACAGCTTGATTCAAACATTGCGTGACCAGTTCGGGCGCGACAACGTCTTTTTGCACTACCGCTAACGCGCGAGGGGTAACCCACCGCGTTAGTCTCGACACTTTTAATCTCGACCTGAATGCGCCTGATCCCGTAAGGTAAGGCGCTAAACGGACTCAGCCGCCCGGCCGCTTGGCCGTCGACGCAAGACGGATGACTATGAACCCGAATTTTCTCGATTTCGAACAGCCGATCGCCGATCTGCAAGCCAAGATCGAAGAGTTGCGCTTGGTCGGTAACGACAACTCGCTGAATATCGGCGATGAAATTGCTCGCCTGCAGGACAAGAGCAGCACGCTGACTGCCAGCATCTTCGGCAATCTCAGCAGTTGGCAGATCGCCAAGCTGGCCCGCCATCCGCGCCGGCCTTACACCCTCGACTACATCGAACACATTTTTACCGAGTTCGATGAATTGCACGGTGACCGGCACTTCTCCGATGATCCGGCGATTGTCGGCGGTGTGGCGCGTTTGAACGATCAGCCGGTCATGGTGATCGGTCACCAGAAGGGTCGCGAAGTGCGCGAGAAGGTTCGGCGCAACTTCGGTATGCCGCGCCCCGAAGGCTATCGCAAGGCCTGCCGTCTGATGGAGATGGCCGAGCGTTTCCAGATGCCGATCCTGACCTTCATCGACACTCCGGGCGCGTATCCAGGCATCGACGCGGAAGAGCGTGGCCAGAGTGAAGCCATCGCCTGGAACCTGCGGGTGATGGCACGGCTGAAAACCCCGATCATCGCCACGGTGATTGGCGAGGGCGGTTCTGGTGGCGCGTTGGCGATTGGTGTCTGCGATCAGCTGAACATGCTGCAGTACTCGACCTACGCGGTGATCTCGCCGGAAGGTTGCGCCTCGATTCTGTGGAAAACCGCCGAAAAAGCGCCGGATGCCGCGGAAGCCATGGGCATCACCGCCGAGCGCTTGAAAGGCCTGGGCATCGTCGACAAAGTCATCGACGAGCCGCTAGGTGGTGCCCACAGCGCACCGGCTGTGGCGGCCGAGTCGATCCGCAAGGAGCTGACGGCGCAGTTGAAGTCGTTGCAGAAGCTCGATACCGATGCGCTGCTGGCACGCCGCTATGAGCGCCTGATGAGTTACGGCGTCGCCTAAGTGGACCTGTCTGCCAGGTTGCTAGCGCGCCTAGCGCCCTGGCGTGATGCGCCGGCTTGGCGCGTCGCCTTTTCTGGCGGGCTCGATTCCACCGTTCTGCTGCATCTCCTGGCACGCCTCGCCAAGCGCGAGGCCTTGCCGCCACTCTCCGCTATCCATATCCATCACGGCCTGCAGGCCACGGCTGCTGCGTGGCCGCTGCATTGCCAGAAAGTCTGTGCGGAACTGGGGGTGCCTTTACAGGTGCGACATGTGCGGGTCGCGACGAGCGCCAGTCTGGAGCGTGCCGCTCGTGAGGCGCGCTATGCGGCGCTCGCCGAGTCTTTGGCCGATGGCGAGGTGCTGCTGACGGCTCAGCATCGCGATGATCAGGCGGAAACCCTATTGTTCCGCCTGCTGCGTGGGGCGGGCGTGCGTGGCTTGGCGGGTATGCCGAGTAGCCGACCGCTGGGGCGCGGGTGGCTGTTGCGGCCGCTGCTGGAGTACTCGCGCGCTGAGTTGGAAGCCTATGCCCATGGGCAGGGGCTGAGCTGGGTGGAGGACCCGTCTAATCGCGACCCTCGATTTTCCCGCAACTATCTGCGTCATCGGGTGTTTCCGCAGCTAACAGCCCACTGGCCGCAAGCCGTGGTGACGTTGGCGCGTAGCGCGGCACATCTGCGCGAGGCGCAGGGCCTGCTGGATGAACTGGCCGAGCTTGATCTGGCTATTGCGCAAACGCCGTCGGCCTTTCCCTGGTTGCCATTGCCCTCGCTGGCGCTGGAGCCGCTGTTGGCTGTGTCGGCGGCGCGCCAACGCAATGCTCTGCGCCATTGGCTGACGCCGCTGACGCTCTTGCCGGATAGCGAACATTGGGCCGGTTGGGAAGATTTGCGTGATGCGGCCGTGGATGCCGCGCCGGTCTGGCGTCTAGCCCAGGGCGAACTGCGCCGGGCCGACGGACGGTTGTGGTGGCTAAGCGGCGACTGGTTGCAGAAAGAGCACCAGCCGCTGTCTTGGCGTGATTGCAAACAACCGCTAACGCTGCCCGGCAATGGCTGCTTACGCGTGCAAGGGCGGGGGCCGACAGGCGAGTTGCGGGTGCACTATCGCCAGGGTGGTGAGGTGCTGCTACTGCCGGGTCGCGGCCATCGCGATCTCAAGCGGCTGCTTAACGAGGCGGGGCTGCCCGCTTTTGTGCGTGGCCGATTGCCGTTGCTCTATTGCGCCGACGAGTTGCTCGCGGTCGCCAACCTACCGGGACTGAGTGGGCCCGCCGAGGGGAGTTGGCAACTGATCTGGCAGCCGCCGACGAATGACCAAGGTTTGAGCTGAAAGGCCCTTTCCGGTAGACTACGCTCCCGTCTCATACAGCTTCTGCAGACTCCTTCGGAATCGGTGGATGGCTTTCAATTTTCAAGGCAGCGCCGGTTAAGGTTCTGCTGGTAATGGGTGGGCCCAGGCCTTCCTTCGCTTTCCCCGGCGGCGCTGACCGCTTAAACGCAGACTTCTAGGGTTTTTCATGACGCGCTACATATTCGTCACGGGCGGTGTTGTTTCTTCATTGGGGAAAGGCATCGCCTCGGCTTCATTGGCGGCTATCCTGGAGGCGCGGGGCCTGAAGGTCACCATGCTCAAACTGGACCCTTACATCAACGTCGATCCGGGCACCATGAGCCCGTTCCAGCACGGTGAGGTGTTCGTCACCCACGACGGCGCCGAGACCGACCTCGACCTGGGTCACTATGAGCGGTTTATCCGCACCACCATGACCAAGAGCAACAACTTCACCACCGGCCGCGTCTACGAAGACGTGCTGCGTAAAGAGCGCCGGGGCGATTACCTGGGCGCGACCATCCAGGTGATTCCGCACATCACCGACGAGATCAAGCGTCGCATCATCAAGGGCGCCGGCGATGCCGATGTGGCCATGGTGGAGATCGGTGGCACCGTGGGTGACATCGAGTCGCAGCCGTTCCTCGAGGCGATCCGTCAGCTGCGGGTGGAAGTGGGCGCCAAGCGCGCCATGTTGATGCACCTGACGCTGGTGCCGTATATCGCCACCGCCGGCGAGACCAAGACCAAACCCACTCAGCATTCGGTGAAGGAGCTGCGCTCCATCGGCCTGCAGCCGGACGTGCTGATTTGCCGCTCCGACCATCCGATCGATATGGCCTCGCGGCGCAAGATCGCCTTGTTCACCAACGTCGAAGAGCGCGCGGTGATCGGCCTGGAAGACGTCGACACGATCTACAAGATTCCTTCCGTGCTGCATGCCCAAGGCCTGGACGATTTCGTCGTCGAGCGCTTCGGTCTGGAGTGCGGCGGTGCCGATTTGTCCGAGTGGGAGCGGGTAGTCGATGCCAAGCTGAACCCGGAAAAAGAAGTCAGCATCGCCATGGTCGGCAAGTACATGGAGTTGCTGGATGCTTACAAGTCGCTGATCGAAGCGATGAGTCACGCCGGTATCCAGAACCGCACCAAGGTCAACCTGCGTTACATCGACTCGGAAGACATCGAGCAGCAAGGCACCGGCCTGCTGGAAGGCGTTGACGCCATTCTGGTGCCGGGTGGCTTCGGTCTGCGCGGCGTCGAAGGCAAGATCACCACGGTGCGTTATGCCCGCGAGAACAAGATTCCTTACCTAGGCATCTGCCTGGGTATGCAGGTCGCAGTCATCGAGTTCGGCCGCAACGTGCTGGGCTGGAGCGATGCCAACTCCACTGAGTTCGACAAGGCCAGCGGCCATCCGGTGGTCGGTCTGATCACCGAGTGGGAAGACGCGGCCGGTAGCGTCGAGACCCGCACCGAGGCTTCCGATCTGGGTGGCACCATGCGTTTGGGCGCCCAGGACTGCCAGCTGGAAAACGGCTCGCTGGTGCACGATTGCTACGCCAAGGACGTGATAGTCGAGCGTCACCGTCACCGCTACGAAGTGAATAACCACCTGCTGCCGCAATTGCAGGCCGCCGGCTTGAAGGTCACCGGACGCTCCGGCGATGGCGCCCTGGTCGAAGTGGTGGAAGCACCGGATCATCCGTGGTTCGTCGCCTGCCAGTTCCACCCGGAGTTCACCTCCACGCCGCGTGACGGTCACCCGTTGTTCAGCGGTTTTGTTAACGCGGCCCTGGCGCAGAAGGCGAGAAAGGCATGACCCAGAAAGTCATCCGCGTTGGCGCTATCGAAATCGCCAACGACAAACCTTTTGTGTTGTTCGGCGGCATCAACGTTCTCGAGTCGCGCGATCTGGCCCTGAAGACCTGCGAAGAATATGTGCGGGTGACCGAAAAGCTCGGTATTCCCTACGTCTTCAAGGCCAGCTTCGACAAGGCCAATCGCTCCTCGGTCAGCTCCTTCCGTGGTCCCGGCCTGGAAGAGGGCATGAAGATCTTCGAGGAAGTGAAGAAGACCTTCGGCGTGCCGCTGATTACCGATGTCCACGAGCCCTATCAAGCGGCGCCGGTGGCGGCGGTGTGCGACATCCTCCAGTTGCCGGCGTTTCTGTCGCGGCAAACCGACCTGGTCGTGGCCATGGCCAAGACCGGCGCGGTGATCAACATCAAGAAAGCCCAGTTCCTCGCGCCCCAGGAGATGAAGCACATCCTGGCCAAGTGCGTGGAAGCCGGGAATGACCAGTTGATCCTCTGTGAGCGCGGTTCCAGCTTCGGTTACAACAACCTGGTGGTCGACATGCTCGGCTTCGGCATCATGAAGCAGTTCCAGTACCCGGTGTTCTTCGACGTGACCCACGCCCTGCAAATGCCGGGCGGGCGTGCCGACTCCGCCGGTGGCCGCCGTGCCCAGGTCACCGATCTGGCCAAGGCCGGCATGAGCCAAGGTCTGGCGGGGCTGTTTCTCGAGGCCCATCCAGACCCGGACAACGCCAGGTGCGACGGCCCCTGTGCACTGCGTCTGGACAAGCTGGAACCCTTCCTCGCTCAGCTCAAGGCGTTGGATGAGCTGGTGAAGAGTTTTCCGCCGATTGAGACTGCCTAAGCGGGTCATTCTTCGGTAAAGTGCCGCTCGGACGAGCTCTGACCCGTGAGTCAGATAGTCGTCGTAGCCGGCTCGATTCGTTTTGAACATTCGCAGACGGTAGCGCCAACTTCTCTGCAGCGCCGTTTTCGTCAAATTTTGGAGTGCTAATAACAATGGCAAAGATCGTCGACATCAAGGGTCGTGAGGTTCTCGACTCCCGTGGCAACCCCACAGTAGAAGCGGACGTGATCCTCGACAACGGTATCGTTGGCAGCGCCTGTGCGCCGTCCGGTGCTTCCACCGGTTCCCGCGAGGCGCTGGAACTGCGTGATGGCGACAAGAGCCGTTACCTGGGCAAGGGTGTGTTGAAAGCCGTGGCCAACATCAATGGCCCGATCCGCGACCTGCTGTTGGGCAAAGACCCGGTCGATCAGCAAGCGCTCGACCGCGCGATGATTGCCCTGGATGGCACCGAGAACAAAGCCACTTTGGGCGCTAACGCGATCCTCGCCGTATCCCTGGCCGCCGCCAAAGCCGCTGCCCAGGCCAAGGGCGTGCCGCTCTACGCGCATATCGCCGACCTCAACGGCACGCCGGGCCAGTACTCCATGCCGGTGCCGATGATGAATATCATCAACGGCGGCGAGCACGCCGATAACAACGTCGACATCCAGGAATTCATGGTCCAGCCGGTTGGCGCCAAGACGTTCGCCGATGGTCTGCGCATGGGCACCGAGATTTTCCACCACCTGAAGGCCGTACTGAAGGCTCGTGGTCTGAGCACTTCGGTGGGTGACGAAGGCGGTTTCGCGCCGAACCTGGCGTCCAACGAAGACGCGCTGGCGGCCATCGCCGAAGCCGTGGCCAACGCCGGCTACAAGCTGGGCAGCGATGTGACCCTGGCGCTGGACTGCGCTTCCAGCGAGTTCTTCGAAGACGGCCAATACGACCTGGCCGGTGAAGGCAAGGTGTTCGACGCTGCCGGTTTCGCCGATTACCTGGCCGGGCTGACTCAGCGTTATCCGATCATCTCGATCGAAGATGGTATGGACGAGTCCGACTGGGCTGGCTGGAAGGTGCTGACCGACAAGATCGGCGCCAAGGTGCAGCTGGTTGGCGACGATCTGTTCGTGACCAACACCAAGATCCTCAAGGAAGGCATCGACAAGAGCATCGCCAACTCGATCCTGATCAAGTTCAACCAGATCGGTACCTTGACCGAAACCCTGGAAGCCATCCAGATGGCCAAGGCGGCCGGCTACACGGCGGTGATCTCGCATCGCTCCGGTGAAACCGAAGATTCGACCATCGCCGACCTCGCCGTGGGTACCGCTGCCGGTCAGATCAAGACCGGTTCGCTGTGCCGCTCCGATCGCGTGTCCAAGTACAACCAATTGCTGCGCATCGAAGAGCAATTGGGTGAGAAAGCACCGTACCGTGGTCGCGCCGAGTTCCGCGGTTAAGCCGGGAATGGTAAAAGGGCAGCGCAAGCTGCCCTTTTTGTATGGATACCTTTCGCCAAATGGCTAAATCACCTTATGGGTTATTCGTCGCGCTGATCCTGCTGTTGGCGGGCCTGCAGTATCGCCTCTGGGTGGGCGACGGCAGCCTGGCGCAGGTCACCAGCCTGCAACAGCAGATCGCCGAGCAGAAAGGTGAAAACGAGCGCCTGCTCGAGCGTAACCGTATCCTCGAAGCCGAAGTGATGGAGCTGAAGCAGGGTATGGAGACAGTCGAAGAGCGTGCCCGTCACGAGCTCGGCATGGTTAAAGAGGGCGAGACCCTCTATCAGTTGACCGAATGATCTCCTCTGTCATTCCTGCCTTCTGGGCGCTGATTCCTGCTGCGGGGGTGGGCGCACGGATGGGCGCCGACCGCCCCAAGCAATACCTTGAGCTGGCCGGAAAAACCATTCTCGAGCATACCCTGGCCTGTTTCCTCGGACATCCGCAGTTGCGCGGCTTGGTGGTGAGCCTGGCCAACGATGACCCCTATTGGCCACAGCTGGATTGCTCGCGTGACTCGCGTATCCAGCGCGCCGAGGGTGGCGTCGAGCGGGCCGATTCGGTGCTCAACGGCTTGCAGCGGCTGGCCGAGCTGGGTGCGGGCGACGGCGATTGGGTGCTGGTGCATGATGCCGCGCGGCCAAATTTGTCGCGTTTCGATCTCGATCTGCTGCTCGCCGAACTAGCCGATGATCCGGTCGGTGGCCTGCTCGCCGTGCCGGCGCGCGATACCCTGAAACGCGCCGGCGCCGATGGCCGGGTGGCGGAAACCATCGACCGCTCGGTGATCTGGCAGGCTTTTACGCCGCAGATGTTTCGCCTCGGTAGCTTGCAGCGCGTATTGGCCGATGCCTTGGTTTCCGGTGTGCGGATTACCGATGAGGCCTCGGCGATCGAATGGGCCGGTCAGGCGCCGCGTTTGATCGAGGGCCGCGCCGACAACCTCAAAGTCACCCGGCCGGAAGACCTGGAGTGGTTGCGTCAACGCTGGTCGCAAAAACGCTGATCAACCATAGGGCGGCCTCGGTCGTGAAGCGACCAGCCCGCCATTGTCGGGGTGGCGTACTGCTTCGCGAGTACGCCCTACGGTCGCTCGGCCAGGGCGTTCGAATATTCTGCCCGCTCGGCCAGTCCGGTTTTCAGATGATCGACTAACTGCCGCACCTTCGGCGACAAGTGCCGCTGCTGCGGATACAGCGCCCAGACTGCAGTATTCGGCGGCTGATGGTTTTCCAGTAACGATATCAGTGCAGCGCTTTTCAAGTGTTCCTGCACGTAGTAGTCCGGCAACTGGCACAAGCCCAGGCCGCGCAATGCCGCGTCCAGCACCGCTTGGCCGCTGTTGCAGCGCCAGTTGCCTTGCACCCGCTGCGAAGATTCGCGACCGTTCTGCTGAAAGCTCCAGGTGTCACTGCTGCCGATCAGGCAATTATGCCGACCCAGTTCCGACAAGCTGTGCGGTCGGCCGTAGCGTTCCAGGTAGGCAGGCGCCCCACACAGGTACATGCGCCGCGGCGCCAGGCGCGTAGCAACCAGGCGCGAGTCCTGCAGGCGACCCAGGCGAATCGCCAGGTCCAGCCCTTCCTGCAGCAGGTCCAGGGTGCGATTGCTCAGTTCGATGTCCACCCGTAGCTGCGGATGGCGGGCCATAAAGTCGGTCACCAGTGGCACGATAAAACGCTCGCCATAGGCCACGGCGCAAGTCATGCGCAACAATCCTTTGGGCTCACTGGTTAGCTCGCCGACCGCGCGCAGGGCTTCTTCGCGGGCATCCTGCAAGCGCTGGCAATGCTGCAAAAAGGTCTGCCCGGCTTCGGTCAAGGCCACGCGCCGGGTGCTGCGGTACAGCAGGCGGGTTTGCAGACGCTCTTCCAGTCGGGCGATCTGCCGGCTGATGTGTGATGAGGATACGCCGAGGCGTTCGGCGGCAGCGGTGAACTGGCCGCATTCGGCCACGGCGACAAACTCGTCCAAGCCTTCCCAGCGATTCATGGTGGTTGATTATCCCTGTATGGCAATAATGTTTTGCTTTGCCGTGGATTATTAATCAAAAGGCGCTGATCTACACTCTACGCATCGTTTTAACCGCCGGAGAACCTCCATGATCAAGTCACGTGCCGCCGTTGCCTTTGCGCCCAACCAACCACTGCAAATCGTCGAAGTCGACGTTGCGCCGCCCAAGGCTGGCGAAGTGCTGGTGCGAATCGTGGCCAGCGGCGTTTGCCACACCGATGCCTACACGCTGTCCGGTGCCGACCCGGAGGGCATCTTCCCGAGCATTCTCGGCCACGAAGGCGGTGGCATAGTCGAGGCCATCGGCGCCGGCGTGACCTCGGTAGCGGTGGGTGATCACGTGATCCCGCTGTACACCCCGGAATGCGGCAAGTGCAAATTCTGCCTGTCCGGCAAAACCAACCTGTGCCAGGCGATCCGTGCGACTCAGGGCAAGGGCCTGATGCCCGACGGCACCAGCCGTTTCTCCTATCAGGGCAAGCCGATTTTCCATTACATGGGCACTTCGACCTTCTCCGAGTACACCGTGCTGCCGGAAATTTCCCTGGCCAAAATCCCCAAGGAAGCGCCGCTGGAAAAGGTCTGCCTACTCGGCTGTGGCGTCACTACCGGTATCGGCGCGGTGCTGAATACCGCCAAGGTCGAGCCCGGCGCGACCGTGGCGATCTTCGGTCTCGGCGGGATCGGCCTGTCGGCCATCATCGGCGCGACCAAAGCCAAGGCCGGACGGATCATCGCCATCGATATCAATCCGGCCAAGTTCGAGATCGCCAAGCAATTGGGTGCGACCGACTGCATCAATCCGAAGGATTACGACCGGCCGATTCAGGACGTGATAGTCGAGCTGACCGATGGCGGGGTCGACTACTCCTTCGAGTGCATTGGCAACGTCAATCTGATGCGCGCGGCCTTGGAGTGCTGCCATAAGGGCTGGGGCGAGTCGGTGATTATCGGCGTCGCCGGTGCCGGCCAGGAGATTGCCACTCGGCCGTTCCAGTTGGTCACCGGGCGCGTTTGGCGCGGCTCGGCCTTCGGCGGCGTACGCGGGCGTACCGAGCTGCCGAGTTATGTGGAAATGGCGCGCACCGGTGAGATCCCCTTGGATACCTTCATCACCCACACCATGGGGCTGGAAGATATCAACAAGGCGTTCGACCTGATGCACGAAGGTAAGAGCATTCGCTCGGTCATCCACTTCTAAGGTGCGGCCATGAGTCTGGAAAATCTCTCTTGCCAGAAAAGCTTCGGTGGCTGGCATAAGCGTTACCGGCACCGTTCAGAGGTGCTCGGTTGTGACATGGTGTTCGCCGTCTACCTGCCGCCGCAGGCCGAGCAGGGCGCCAAACTGCCGGTGCTGTATTGGTTGTCCGGGCTGACCTGCACCGATGAGAACTTCATGCAGAAGGCTGGCGCCCAGCGCCTGGCTGCCGAACTGGGGTTGGTCATAGTCGCGCCGGACACCAGCCCGCGCGGGCCGGACGTGCCGGGTGATCCGGACGGCGCCTGGGATTTTGGTCTGGGTGCCGGCTTTTACCTGAACGCCACCCAGGAGCCCTGGGCGCGGCATTATCGGATGCACGATTATGTGGTGCAGGAGTTGCCGGCGCTGATCGAGGCGCACTTCCCGGTTTCAGCCAAGCGGGGTATCAGCGGTCACTCGATGGGCGGGCATGGGGCGTTGGTGTGCGCGCTGCGTAACCCCGGGCGCTATCAGTCGCTGTCGGCCTTCGCGCCGATCAGCAGTCCGTCGTCCTGCCCTTGGGGCGAGAAGGCGTTTTCGCGCTATCTCGGTGAAGAGCGTTCGCGTTGGCGCGAGTGGAATGCCTGCGCGCTGCTGGCGGAGGCTACGGAGAAGTTGCCGATCCTGGTGGACCAGGGCGATCGCGACGATTTCCTCGTCAATCAGTTGAAGCCCGAGGCGTTGGAGGCTGCCGCAAAGGCGGCCAGTCACCCGCTGACGCTAAGGCTGCAGCCGGGCTACGACCACAGCTATTACTTCATCGCCAGCTTTATCGACGAGCATTTACGCCATCATGCGCAGGCCCTGAAAGGCTAACGTCGGCCAAAGCGGTTAGAATCGGGCCCTGACTTTTCAGGGCCCGATTTTTTCATGAGCAGCTCAATGCGTATTGGCCACGGCTACGATGTGCACCGCTTCGGTGAAGGCGACTTCATTACCCTCGGCGGCGTGCGTATTCCCCACCCATTCGGGCTGGTCGCCCATTCCGATGGCGATGTGCTGCTGCATGCGCTCAGCGATGCCTTGCTCGGTGCGGCGGCGCTGGGCGATATCGGCAAACACTTCCCGGATACCGATCCACAGTTCAAGGGCGCGGATAGCCGGGCACTGCTGCGTCATGTGCTCGGCTTAGTGCAGGCCAAAGGCTGGAAGGTCGGCAACGTCGACGCCACCATCGTCGCGCAGGCACCGAAGATGGCGCCGCATATCGAGGCGATGCGCGCGGCGATTGCCGCCGATCTGGCAGTCGAACTGGATCAGGTGAATGTGAAAGCCACGACCACTGAGAAACTCGGCTTTACCGGCCGTGAAGAGGGCATCGCCGTGCATGCGGTCGCCTTGTTGGTGGCCCTATGACCGAGTTCGAACTGCTGGGTCCGCGAGCCCATGGTGAAGCCGTCGGCCGCGCGGTACTGAAAGCCACGGCGGAAGACTTCCAGGTCGATGAAGTGCTGGATATTCCATTGGCCGGAGAGGGCGAGCACCTCTGGTTGTGGGTGGAAAAGCGCGGGCTGAATACCGAGGAAGCCGCCCGCCGACTGGCTCGCGCCGCCGGTGTGCCCTTGAAGATGATCAGCTATGCCGGCTTGAAGGATCGTCAGGCGCTGACCCGCCAGTGGTTCAGTCTGCATCTGCCGGGCAAGGCCGACCCCGACCTGTCTGCCGCCGAAGGCGAAACCCTGAGCATCCTCAAGGTCGCGCGGCACAAGCGCAAGCTGCACCGCGGGGCGCATGCGGCGAATGGTTTTACCTTGCGTTTGACCCAGCTGAGCGGCGATCCCGCTGCCCTGGAAGCGCGTCTGCAACAGATTGCGGCCCAGGGGGTGCCGAATTACTTCGGCACCCAGCGCTTTGCTTATCAGGGCGGCAATGTCGTGCAGGCGCGTGATTTCGCCAGTCGCAAAGAGTTGCCCGAGCAACGCAACCTGCGTTCACGCTTGCTCTCGGCGGCCCGCAGCTACTTGTTCAATCAGGTGCTGGCAGCCCGTGTGGCGGATGGCAGTTGGCAGCACGCACGGGTGGGGGATCTGCTGGCCTTCACCGATAGCCGCAGTTTTTTTCCTGCGGGTGAGGCCGAATGCACCGATCCGCGTCTGGCGATTCTCGATCTGCATCCCACGGGGCCGATGTGGGGCACGGGTGAGTCACCGACGACGGGGGCTGCCTATATCTTGGAGCAGGCGGTCGCTGAACATGAGCCGGCATTGCGCGATTGGTTGATCGCAGCAGGCATGGCGCACGAACGGCGCATCCTGCGCCTCCCCATTGGCGGTTTGACGTGGCATTATCCCGAGTCTGACATTCTGCAACTGGAATTCGTCCTGCCGGCTGGATGCTTTGCCACCGTAATGGTGCGTGAGCTCGTCGATCTGCTGCCGGCAGGGCAGACGGATAACCCATGCGTATTCTGATTTCGAACGACGACGGAGTGACGGCACCCGGCCTCGCCGCGCTGCATGCCGCGCTGGTGGATTATGCCGAGTGCACGGTCATCGCCCCGGATCAGGACAAGAGCGGCGCAAGCAGCTCCCTGACCCTCGACCGTCCGTTACACCCGCACTACCTAGCTAACGGTTTTATCAGCCTGAATGGCACTCCTACGGATTGCGTTCATCTGGGCCTTAACGGCCTGCTGGAACCGGTGCCGGAGATGGTGGTGTCGGGTATTAACCTGGGCGCCAACCTGGGCGATGATGTGCTCTATTCCGGTACCGTGGCGGCTGCCCTGGAGGGTCGTTTCATCGGCCGGCCGGCATTCGCTTTTTCGCTGTTGTCGCGCCAGCCGGACAACCTGCCGACCGCCGCCTACATTGCGCGTAAGTTGGTAGCCGCTCACGATAAACTCGATCTGCCGCCGCGCACCGTGCTCAATGTGAACATCCCTAACCTGCCGCTGGAGCATATCCGCGGCATCCAACTGACCCGCCTCGGTCACCGTGCCCGCGCGGCGGCGCCAGTCAAGGTGATGAATCCGCGCGGCAAAGAAGGCTACTGGATCTCGGTAGCCGGCGATGCCGAGGATGGTGGGCCGGGTACGGATTTCCATGCGGTGATGCAGGGCTATGTATCTATTACTCCGCTGCAGCTGGATCGTACTTTTCATGAGGCCTTCAGGGGCCTCGACAGTTGGTTGGAGGGCCTACTCTGATGGCTCGTGGGCAAGACGATTTGCAGCACCGCGGCATAGGCATGACCTCGCAGCGCACCCGCGAGCGATTGATTCAGCGGCTGTACGAAGAGGGGTTGTCCAACCCCCGGGTGCTCGAAGTGATTCGCCGTACCCCTCGGCATCTGTTCGTCGATGAGGCGTTAGCGCATCGCGCCTATGAAGATACCGCCTTGCCCATCGGGCATAACCAGACCATCTCCCAACCCTATATGGTCGGGCGCATGACCGAGCTGCTACTGGCGGCCGGGCCCTTGGATAAGGTGCTGGAGATCGGCACCGGCTCGGGTTATCAGACGGCGGTGTTGGCTCAGCTGGTCGAACGGGTGTTCTCGGTCGAACGCATCCAGGTGCTGCAAGACCGTGCGAAAGAACGGCTGAGCGAACTCAACCTGCGCAACGTGGTCTTTCGCTGGGGTGATGGCTGGGAGGGCTGGTCGGCGCTGGCGCCCTACAACGGTATCATCGTGACTGCGGCAGCGGCCGAGGTGCCGCCGGCACTGCTCGATCAACTGGCTCCTGGCGGGCGTTTGGTGATTCCAGTCGGCGCGGGGGATGTGCAGCAACTGCTGCTGATTGTCCGTGAAGAGCATGGTTTCTCTCGGCATGTACTGGATGCGGTGCGTTTTGTGCCGCTGCTCAACGGTCCCTTGGCCTGATTGTTGGTGCGGCTAGATTCAAGAAACATCGCTAATTGTTGCGCGCCAAGGGTATCGCCAGACGTGCGGCGGGCTGCGCCGAATAATTTCTGCACAATAACGACCATGAATAGTCACCGGGAAAGGGAGAGGCGGGTGAGTCTCACAGCCATTCGGCAGCGGATTTGCATCAGTGGCGTACAGCGTCTACTGAGTGGCCTTGTCCTCAGTGCGCTATTGGCCGGTTGTAGTAGTTCGCCGTCTAGCACCGTGCAGGTGCTCGATCGCAACAACAAGCGCGCGGCATCCACCCCGCAACGCCAAGCCGTAACCAGCGGGCAATACGTGGTGCAGCGTGGGGATACGCTCTATTCGATCGCCTTCCGCTTCGGCTGGGACTGGAAAGCGCTGGCTGCGCGCAACAACATTCCTGCGCCCTATACTATTCGGGTGGGGCAGGCGATTCGCTTTGATGGCAAGTCACGCGGCGGACAATCGGTCGCGGCCGCGACTCCGCTGGTAGTGAGGTCATCACCGGTCAAGACGCCAGCCGTGCCAGAGCCAGCGGCGCCGGTTAACCGCCCGATTCAGGCGCCTGTCGTGCAGTCAGCAGCCAATACGTCGGTGCAAGCAGTAAGCCGCTCGGCCTCGGGTTGGGCATGGCCTGCCGGCGGTGCTTTAATCGGGCGTTTTTCCTCAAACGGCAGTTTGAATAAAGGAATTGATATCGCTGGTGAATTAGGACAGCCTATTTTAGCTGCGTCTGATGGTTCCGTGGTGTACGCCGGGAGTGGTTTACGGGGCTACGGCGAGTTGGTGATCATCAAGCATAGCGATACCTACGTAAGCGCCTACGGCCACAACCGCAGGCTTTTGGTACGGGAGGGGCAGCAGGTCAAAGGAGGGCAGACGATTGCCGAAATGGGTTCCACAGGAGCCGATCGAGTGAAACTCCACTTTGAGATTCGCCGTCAGGGTAAACCTGTAGATCCGCTGCAATTCCTGCCTCGCCGTTGATCAGCTGTCAGCCCGCGCCACCATGTAGGAGGACGGGCTCAGGTGTTGCCAGGGAAACAAGGCGCCGCCGGAGCTTGCTGTCGAACTCAGCAAGGGACAAAAAAAATGGCACTCAACAAAGAAGCGCCGGAGTTTGACTCAGATGATGAAGTGCTGCTTATGGAGCCCGGCATCGTCTTGGAGGAAGTGCTCAGTGAGGAGTCCAATACTCCTAGCAAACGCACCAAGTCCAAACACTCCACCTCACCTAAGCAACACAAGTACATCGACTACACTCGTGCGTTAGACGCAACTCAGCTGTACCTCAACGAAATCGGTTTCTCCCCCTTACTTACTCCCGAAGAGGAAGTGCACTTCGCGCGGTTGGCGCAGAAGGGCGATCCGGCTGGGCGTAAGCGCATGATCGAAAGTAACCTGCGCCTGGTGGTGAAGATCGCTCGACGTTACGTTAATCGCGGCCTGTCACTGCTGGACCTGATCGAAGAGGGCAACCTTGGCCTGATTCGAGCGGTGGAGAAGTTCGATCCTGAGCGCGGCTTCCGTTTCTCGACTTACGCCACCTGGTGGATTCGGCAGACGATCGAGCGGGCCATCATGAATCAGACTCGGACGATCAGGCTGCCGATTCATGTGGTCAAGGAATTGAACGTTTATCTGCGCGCTGCCCGTGAGCTGACGCAAAAGCTCGACCACGAACCCTCGGCCGAAGAGATTGCCAATCTGCTGGAAAAACCCGTCGGCGAGGTCAAGCGCATGCTGGGGCTGAACGAGCGCGTGTCCTCTGTGGATGTCTCCCTCGGGCCAGACTCCGACAAGACGCTGCTCGATACCTTGACCGATGAGCGCCCGACCGACCCTTGCGAGCTGTTGCAGGACGATGATCTATCGCAGAGCATCGACCAGTGGCTGTCGGAACTGACCGATAAGCAGCGTGAGGTCGTGGTACGGCGCTTTGGGTTGCGCGGCCATGAAAGTTGCACCCTGGAGGAAGTTGGCCAGGAGATTGGTCTGACCCGCGAGCGAGTGCGGCAGATTCAAGTGGAGGCGCTCAAGCGTCTGCGTGAAATTCTGGAGAAGAACGGCCTGTCGGGCGACGCTCTGTTTCAGTAACTGTTTAACGCTCCAACAGAAACCCGGCTTCGGCCGGGTTTTTTATGTGGGGTCTTGTAAGTGATTGCTTACAGGTGGTGTAAGTGATTAGAGGGAAGGTCCGCCAGCCTGTGGCCTGATGTGATCGATTACTTTAGTCAAGTTATTGATATTTATAATTTTATTTTTATATTGGGCACGCGATTGAGCGGCTTCTAGGTGTTTTGCCTGGCTTGCTGCTGTCAGGGATATCGCTACTATCACACCTGTGTCTAGGGAATGACACGGGCTGACTAGGATGTTGGTTGGGAACATCGCGGGAAGCGATTCATCAGGACGATGAGTTGGGAAAGAAAGGGAGTAGGGACAAAAGAGTGGGCGGGTCATACCGCCCCTTTTTTTGCCTGTAGAAAAGTAACAGGCAAAAATGCGAAAGGCCCGCCGAAGCGGGCCTTTCGCATTCAAGTCTGCAGCAATCAGCGTTCCAGCTGTTCCAGCTTGTTCTTGACGCCATCCCACTCTTCGGCGTCGGCCAGTGCTTCTTTCTTCTCGGTGATGTTGGGCCAGATTTCAGCCAGATCACAGTTCAGCGCGATAAATTCCTGCATGTCCTCAGGCACTTCATCTTCCGAGAAGATGGCCTGGGCTGGGCACTCGGGCTCGCAGAGTGCGCAGTCGATGCACTCGTCCGGGTGGATCACCAGGAAGTTCGGGCCTTCGTAGAAGCAGTCCACCGGACAGACTTCCACGCAGTCGGTGTATTTGCACTTGATGCAGTTGTCGGTGACGACGAAGGTCATTTCTAATTCTCTCCTCAGGCGGCTGGGGAGTCCTTGTATGAGTTGGACTCCTCGGTTCGGGAAATTATAGCTACGGCACCAGGCTAATAGGCCGCAGCATCCCAAAGCGCGCGCGATTCTAACAGCTTGCGCAGGCAGGCGTTAGATTCGCGCTTTCAGTGTATATAACAGTTCCAGCGCACGACGCGGAGTTAGATCATCCGGATTGATTTTCGACAATTCCTCCAGCACCGGATGCGGCAGGCTGGCAAACAGGTCGCTTTGCATCGGTAGTGCAGGCTGTCCGGGCTCTGCGCGCGGCAGATCATGGGGCAGGCTGGTGGTTTCCAGCCGGGCCAGATGCTGGCGGGCGCGCAGAATGACATCGCCGGGTACGCCGGCCAGCTGCGCGACGGCCAAGCCATAGCTTTGACTCGCCGGGCCAGGCAGAACGTGGTGCAGGAAGACGATGCGCTCGTTGTGCTCGGTAGCATTCAAATGCACGTTGGCCACCACTGGTTCGCTTTCTGGCAGTACCGTCAGCTCGAAATAGTGGGTGGCGAACAGGGTATAGGCGCGCAGCTTGGCCAGGTGTTCGGCTGCCGCCCAGGCCAGTGATAGGCCATCGAAGGTGCTGGTGCCGCGCCCAACTTCGTCCATCAGCACCAGGCTACGGTCGCTGGCGTTGTGCAGGATATTGGCGGTTTCGCTCATCTCGACCATAAAGGTCGAACGGCCGCCGGCGAGGTCATCGCTGGAGCCGATCCGGGTAAAAATGCGGTCGACCAGCGACAGCTCGCAGCTGGCTGCCGGGACGAAGCTGCCGATATGTGCAAGCAGCACGATCAACGCGGTTTGCCGCATATAAGTGGATTTACCCCCCATGTTCGGGCCGGTAATGACCAGCATCCGGGTCGCGTCGTCCAGTGCCAGATCGTTGGCGACGAAGGGAGTGGTCAGCACTTGCTCAACCACCGGGTGACGCCCTTGCACGATGCGCATGCACGGCTCGTCGACGAAGCGCGGGCGGTTCAGATCGAGGTTCAGCGCGCGCTCGGCCAGGTTGCTCAGGACATCCAGCTCGGCTAATGCACTGGCGCTGTCTTGCAGTGGGCCAAGGTGGCCGATCAGTCGCTCCAGCAGTTCGTCATACAGCATTTTCTCGCGGGCCAGGGCACGGCTCTTGGCCGACAGCGCCTTGTCTTCGAACTCTTTCAGCTCGGGTGTGATGAAGCGCTCGGCGCCTTTCAGCGTCTGTCGGCGGATATAGTCGGCAGGCGCCTGTTCGGCCTGTTTGCTCGGTAGTTCGATGAAATAGCCGTGTATGCGGTTGTAGCCAACTTTTAGATTTGCCAGCCCGGTACGGGCCTTCTCGCGTGCTTCGAGATCGATCAGGAATTGTCCGGCGTTTTCACTCAGCGATTGCAACTCGTCCAGTTCTGCGTCGTAGCCGGTCTTGAGCACGCCACCATCGCGGATCACCGCAGGAGGGTTATCGATAATCGCGCGTTGCAGCAGGTCCGCCAGTTCTGGATAAGTACGGACGGTTGCCGCCAACTCGTTCAGGTGCGGCGCTTCCAGTTCAGCCATTGCCTTCTGCAATTCGGGCAGCGCCGCGAGGGCATCGCGCAGACGCGCCAGATCGCGGGGCCGCGCATTACGCAAGCCGATGCGGGCGAGGATGCGCTCGAGGTCGCCGATCTCTTTCAGTTGCGGTTGCAGGTTCTCGAAGCGATAGCGTTCCAGTAGGCAGGCGATGGATTCCTGGCGCGCGTCCAGCACCGCGCGTTGGCGCAACGGGCGATTCAGCCAGCGGGTCAGCAAGCGGCTACCCATGGCGGTCTGGCAGCGGTCGATCACCGATTGCAGGGTGTTGTCACGGCCACCGGCGAGGTTGGTGTCCAGCTCAAGGTTGCGGCGGCTGGCGCCGTCGAGGATCACCGTATCGTCGAGGCGCTCATGGCGCAGGCTGCGCAGGTGCGGCAGGGCGGTGCGCTGCGTCTCTTTGGCGTAGGCCAGCAGGCAGCCGGCGGCACCGATGGCGAGGCTCAGGTTCTCGCAGCCGAAGCCTTTCAGATCCTGGGTGGCGAACTGCTGGCAGAGGCTCTTGAGCGCCGAGTCACGCTCGAAGTCCCAGGGCGCGCGACGACGTACGCCGCGGCGTTTCTCGGCGGGCAGGCCTTGCGGCCAGTCATCCGGAATCATCAGCTCAACCGGGTTGAGGCGCTCCAGCTCGGCGAGCAGATTCTCCCAGCCGTTGATTTCCAGCACGCTGAAGCGACCGCTGGTGATGTCCAGCACGGCCAAGCCGAACAGGCGCTCGTCACCCAATACGGCGGCCAGCAAGTTATCCCGGCGCTCGTCGAGCAGTGCCTCGTCGCTCACCGTGCCAGGGGTGATGATCCGTACTACTTGGCGATCGACCGGGCCCTTGCTGGTCGCCGGGTCTCCGACCTGTTCGCAGATCACCACCGACTCGCCGAGTTTGACCAGCTTGGCCAGATAGCCCTCGGCGGCATGATAAGGAATCCCGCACATCGGAATGGCGGTGCCGGCCGACTGGCCGCGGGCGGTCAGGGTGATGTCGAGCAGCTTGGCGGCCTTCTTCGCGTCTTCATAGAAGATCTCGTAGAAGTCACCCATGCGGTAAAACATCAGCTGATCTGGGTGCTGATTCTTCAGCCTCCAGTATTGCTGCATCATCGGGGTGTGTGCGGAAAGGTCGCTCTGACTCATTACCTGGCCTTGCGTGCAAAAGGCGCTAGTGTACGGTATCCCACTAACCCGCTTTAACCCCGGAGAAGGTCTTGGAAGAGATTACCCGTCTCGCCGCGCAGCTTGGCGAATGCCTGCAGTCCTTGAGTGCCCAGGTGACTACTGCCGAGTCCTGCACGGGTGGTGGAATTGCCGAGGCGATCACCCGTATCCCTGGCAGTTCGGTCTGGTTTGAAGCGGGTTATGTCACCTATTCGGACAGACAGAAATCCCTTCAGCTGGATGTGCCGGCCGAGTTGTTTGTGTCGGTGGGTGCGGTCAGTCGTGAGGTGGTCGAGGCCATGGCGCGTGGCGCGCAGTCTAAAAGCGCAGCGCGTTTCTCTGTGGCGGTGAGCGGAGTGGCTGGGCCGGATGGTGGTTCACCGGCAAAGCCGGTGGGCACGGTTTGGTTGGCTTGGAGTAATGCCGAACAGCTAGTTACGCAGTGTCGGCAGTTTTCGGGCGACCGCACTGAGGTGCGCCGACAAACGGTCGAGGCCGCGCTAGCGGGGCTGATCCGGCTAGCCGCGGGAGAAAATCCAGTTCAGGGGTAGGCGAGCGACTTGCCCTATGGAATAATACTGGCTACTTATACAGTTGTTAGCGGCCACTAGGCCCTCTTGATCACGTGAGGATTCAATGGACGAGAATAAGAAGCGCGCCTTGGCTGCGGCCCTTGGCCAGATTGAAAAGCAATTCGGCAAAGGCGCGGTAATGCGCATGGGCGATCATGATCGCCAGGCGATTCCGGCCATTTCTACCGGCTCTCTCGGGCTGGACATCGCGCTGGGCATTGGCGGTCTGCCGAAAGGCCGGATCGTCGAGATCTATGGCCCCGAGTCCTCCGGTAAAACCACTCTGACGCTGTCGGTGATTGCCGAAGCGCAGAAAATGGGCGCGACGTGCGCCTTCGTCGATGCCGAGCACGCACTCGATCCGGATTACGCCGCTAAGCTGGGCGTCAACGTCGATGACCTGCTGGTCTCGCAGCCGGACACCGGTGAACAGGCGCTGGAGATCACCGACATGTTGGTGCGCTCCAATGCGGTGGACGTGATTATCATCGACTCCGTGGCGGCTCTGGTGCCTAAGGCAGAAATCGAAGGCGAGATGGGCGATATGCACGTCGGCCTCCAGGCCCGCTTGATGTCTCAAGCACTGCGTAAAATCACCGGCAACATCAAAAACGCCAATTGCCTGGTGATCTTCATCAACCAGATCCGGATGAAGATTGGCGTGATGTTCGGTAGCCCGGAAACCACCACTGGCGGTAACGCCCTGAAGTTCTACGCCTCTGTCCGTTTGGATATCCGTCGCACGGGCGCGGTGAAAGAGGGTGACGAGGTGGTGGGTAGCGAAACTCGCGTCAAGGTGGTGAAAAACAAGGTGGCGCCGCCATTCCGCCAAGCCGAGTTCCAGATTCTTTACGGCAAGGGCATCTACCGGAACGGTGAAATCATCGATCTGGGGGTGCAGCTTGGCCTGCTGGAGAAATCCGGCGCTTGGTACAGCTACCTCGGCAATAAGATTGGTCAGGGTAAGGCGAACTCCGCCAAGTACCTGGAAGACAACCCGGAAGTTGGCAAGACCATCGAGAAGCTGATCCGCGAAAAACTGCTGGTGGCTTCCAACGCTAGCGCCGCCGCGGCGACCAGCACGGTCGATGATCTGGCCGACGCCGACGCTTAATTCGCACTATGTCCGTCGTGCTCGACAACCCTGCCGCAGTACGGCGGACCGCCATGGATCTCCTGGCGCGCCGCGAGCATGGGCGCGTCGAGCTGACGCGTAAGTTGCGCCAGCGCGGTGCCCCTCCCGAGTTGATTGAGCCCGCCCTCGACCGCCTTGCGCAAGAGGGGTTGCTCTCTGAGTCCCGTTACCTGGAAAGCTTTGTCTCCTCCCGTGCTCGCGCAGGCTATGGGCCGTTGCGCATCCGTGAAGAGTTGGCGCAACGCGGCTTGTCGCGGGCGGATATCGAGCAGGCCTTGCGCGACAGTGGGATTAACTGGCGTGAGCAACTGGAGGACACCTGGCGGCGCAAGTTTGCCGGACAGCGACCCAGCGATGCTCGTGAGCGTGCCCAGCAGGGCCGTTTCCTCAGTTATCGCGGTTACCCGCTGGATTTGATTGGCCGCCTGCTGCGCGGCGCCCTCGACGACTGAGTGTGGCGCAGGCAGCCTTAAGCCATGCGCTGTGCGCATGGCTGGATGTCGAGGAAATAGGTTCAGCTACAGCTGTGCGAGCGTTAGGCGGGTTGCGCCCAGTTTTGCGGCAGGTTGAGGGTGTCGAGCAGCTCGCGCAAACGACCGTGATCGCGACCATTGAACATGAAGGCCAGGCGGGTCAGGTGGCTTAGCTCGGGTTCGTCGCGTTCTGCGTCGAACAGCGCCTGCTGCTGAAAACCGCCGCTCTTGCAGAGGTCGGCAAAGTCTTCATGCAATTGCGCCAGCGCGCTCTCGCTCAACGCATGGTTCAGGCGAAGCACAAAGCGATCCTTGAGCCAGCGACTGGAGTGGAAGTTGCTATAGAACTGAGCAATTTCTTCCGCGGCTTCGTCGGCGCTGTGTACCAGGCGGATCAGTTTCATGTCGCTGGTGAGGATGTAGCCATTGCCCTCCAGCTGTTTGTGGATAAAGTCCAAGGCATCCTGCCAGAAACTACCGCCGGGCTCATCCAGCAGTACCACAGGTACCAGCGGGCTTTTCCCGGTCTGGATCAGTGTCAGCACTTCCAGCGCTTCATCTAGCGTGCCGAAGCCGCCAGGGCAGAGCACCAGCGCGTCGGCCTCTTTGACGAAGAACAGCTTGCGCAGGAAGAAGAAGTGGAACGACAGCAGATTGCCACTGCCTTCGACGGTGGCGTTGGGGCCTTGCTCGAAGGGTAGGGTGATGTTGAAGCCCAGGCTGTCCTCTAGCCCGGCGCCTTCATGGGCCGCCGCCATGATGCCGCCGCCGGCACCGGTCACCACCATCAAGTCATACCGCGCCAGAGTGGCGCCGAGTTCGCGAGCCAAGGCGTAGATCGGATGATCAACGGGGGTTCGTGCAGAACCGAAGACGGTGACTTTACGCCGGCGTTTGAACTGCTCGAGGGTGCTGAAGGCGTGCTCCATTTCACGCAGGGTTTGCAGCATGATTTTGGCGTCCCAGCGATTGCGGTCGGCTTGGGCCATGCGGATGACGGTGATCAGCATTTCGCGGTAAAGCGCTAGATTGACGCTGCTGCCAGGGGTAGACAGCGCGACCAGTTCATCGACCTTGCTGGCGAGGTCGATCCCACTGGTCTGGAAGTGACGAGATAGATAGTCGTCCGGTTCGTAAGGCATTCAACTTCTCCTTGTGCTGCAGAACCTTTGGCTGTGCCACGGTGGTTGGCACGGCTGCGACACGGGCTGTGTCGCGAGCAACTCAGGCGGATTGGCTTGAATTGCGCAGTCAGACCCGATGGGGTCTGGCAGGCGCTGATCGATATGGGTGTGTATCGAGCAGTGCTGACTTCGAGTGCGAGCGCTCCTTCTGGTTCAAAAGCGGGCCTGCTCGAACAGGGCTTTTGTGTTATGCGCTCGCGCAGTGATTGGGGTCTTTTCGATCTCTGTAGTGTTCAGTAAAGCTCAAGGTGGTGAGCTTACTACTGCAATCAAACAGGCCGTTTAGACGGCTTGCGCGCGCTGCCGAGTGTTTAAGGTTGTACCACGAAGCGGGAGGTCGGCGCAGGTTTGTTGGCGGCGGGATTGGGCTGCCAGTGGATTGGCCTGCAAACCGCTGCGACAGCACGCGGCACAAGCCAACGACATCGCCAGCTAAACGACTGTGCGCAGCGTCTTGTGGAGGGCCTTGCGATGAGCCGTGGTGCAACAGAGCCGATTACTTCAGGCCGCAGTCGGCTTTGCTGAAGCGTTCAGTGGTGATCGGGCGGTTGCTCTTGTACTCGCTGAATTGATAGCGCAGCACTGCGCCGCGGGCCAGTAGCTGGCGATAGCCGGTGTTGCGGCAAACGCTGTTGGCCAGTTGCGTGCGCACCGCGTCGGGGTTGCCGCGCATCTGTACGGCGTGGCCTTCGCGCACACTCAGGTGATTGACCAGCTCATTGCCGTCTACCGTATAGCCCTGATCGAGGATGTCTTCGTTGATCGCTCGTGGCGTGCCGACGCTGCTTTCTTTGGCTACTTGATCCAGCATGTTCACCAGCTCGTAGTCCTTGAGCGAGGCGGCCTGCGCCGTGGGCAGGACAAAACAGAGGGCAAGAGCCATAACGCGCAGCATGTAAATCTCCATAAGGATAAAACGAGTTTGACTCCGGATCGCACTGGGTGTTCACCCACCTGGCCAAGAGTGCAGAACTGTAGCAGCGCGCATCCTGAACAAGCTGTAAGGGGAGATCAAGTCCGAGCAAGGCCGTTGTGGCACTCGCTACCAGCCGCTGCGCGCAGCGCCTGCAAGCCTAGAAGTTAAGAGCGGATTCGCGCTGGCTCTTGGATGACCTTAAACCTGGCTCCCGGCGGTTTTCAGCAAAGCCTCTGATAAACTTGACCACCTCTTTTGCTTGTTGGGTTTTTCGTATGTTCAGCGCTTATCTTTTTGCTCGAAAGCCGCGATGAGGCATGCCGTTTCTCGGCTGCGCGCCGAGCGCCTGGAGCGCAGCACCAAACCTTTCATCGCCCGTGGTTCGCGCGCGGTGCGTTGCGAACATTGCCGGGTGATCGATAGCTATTGTCTGTGCGCCTGGCGTCCACGGATGCAGACGCAGGCGGGTGTCTGTCTGTTGATGCACGACGTGGAACCGTTGAAGCCGACCAACACCGGCTGGTTGATTGCCGATGTGGTGCCAGACACCTTCGCCTACAGCTGGTTTCGCACCTCGGTCGAACCCGAAGTGCCGATGCTGCTCAACGATCCGCAGTGGCAACCCTATGTGGTCTTTCCCGGTGAGTTTGTCGCGCCTGAGCGGGTGGTGACCGAGGTCGCCCTGGAGGAGGGCAAGCGCCCGCTGTTTATCCTGCTCGATGCGACCTGGACCGAGGCGCGCAAGATGTTCCGTAAAAGCCCCTATCTCGACAGCCTGCCGGTGCTCAGCCTGCAACCGGAGCAACTGTCGCGTTATCGCCTGCGGCGCTCCAAGCGCGACGACCATCTGTGCACCTCGGAGGTGGCGGCGTTGTGCTTGGAGTTGGCCGGTGAGCAACGGGCCGGCGCGGCGTTGGATGCTTATCTGGAGGTGTTCACCGCGCATTACCTGGGCGCCAAGTATCAGCGCGCGGTTGATCCCGAAGACCAGGTGCACCAGCGGCTGGCGGCGTATCTGTAGGCTTGCCGGATAGCGCTATTGGGGCGGAGTCTTCTGAGCAAACTCAAACCAGCAAGGCGGTCACGCGGTTTTGGTTTCAAACGCGCTGGTGTCGAGCTTCTTCGGCCACAACTGCGCCACCAACATCCCGGCGAACATCAAACCGCAGCCGAGATAGCCGCGCAGGTGCAGCGACTCGTCGAGCAGCAGGGCGCCGGCAATGGCGGCGAATACCGCCTCCAGCGAGAAGATGATGGCCGCGTGGGAGGCGATGGCATCTTTCTGCGCTATTACCTGCAAGGTGTAGGCGATGCCGACGGAGATCAGGCCGCCATAAATAATCGCCGGGCCGGCGGCAACGATGTTGTCCCACTGGAATTCTTCGAACACCAGCGCCAGCAGCAGGCTAACCAGCGCACACACGGCGAACTGGATGGCCGCCAGACGGATCGGGTCATAGCGGCTGGCGAAAAAGCCCACCAGCAGCACATGCACGCCCCAGACGAAGGCGCCGGCCAGTTGCAGCCAGTCGCCGGAGGCTACGTGGAAGTTCTCGCCGACGCTCAGCAGGAACATGCCGAGCACCGCCAGACTCGCCCCCAGCCAGGTGCCGAGGCCGGTCTTGTGACCCAGGGCCAAGCCCAACAGCGGTACGATGATCACGTATAGCCCGGTGATAAAACCGGAGTTGGTCACACTGGTGAACAGCAAGCCGACCTGTTGCAGGTTGATCCCCAGCGACAGCGCGATACCCATCAGTAGGCCGCCGAACAGCAGGCCACGGTTGAGCGGTTGTTTTGCCCCGTCGGCTGGTCGGCGCAATACCAGCGGCAGCAATACCAGGGTGCCAAGGGCAAAACGCAGGGCGGAGTACAGGTACGGGCCGATCGAGTCCATGCCCATGCGTTGAGCGACAAAGGCGCTACCCCAGATCATCGCGGTGATCAGCATTAATAGGTCGGCGCGCAGGGCGTGGCTTCGCATGGTCGATCTCGGCAGGAAAAGTCGCAAACTGTGCCGGAAAGCTTGGAACTTGACCACCCCGGCATGGCTCGGCATGCTGAGCGCCGGCCTCCGGCCCCCAACAAGAACAGGATATGTCCATGGCCGCCTACGAAATCCTGATTGCCGACGATCATCCGTTGTTTCGCAGTGCCCTCCAGCAGGCTCTAACGCTGGGCCTTGGCCCACAAGTGCGGCTGGTGGAAGCCGCCAGCATCGCCGAACTGGAAGCCCGCCTGGGCGAAAAAGCCGACTGGGACCTGGTCCTGCTCGACCTGAATATGCCGGGCGCCTATGGCTTCTCCGGCCTGGTGCTGCTGCGCGGGCAGTACCCGCAGATCCCCGTGGTGATGGTCTCGGCCCAGGAAGAGGCCGCCGTGGTCGCCCGTGCCCGCGAGTTTGGGGCCAGTGGTTTTATTCCAAAATCCAGTTCACTGGAAACCATTCAGCAGGCCGTGCGGGTGGTGCTCGAAGGGGAGGTCTGGTGGCCGCCGCAGGTGCTCGAGGGGGCCAGTGTGTCGGCCGAAGCCAAGGCCGCCAGCGCCGGACTGGCGAGCCTGACGCCACAGCAGTTCCGGGTGTTGACCATGGTTTGCGATGGCCTGCTGAATAAGCAGATCGCTTACGAGCTGAACGTTTCCGAAGCGACGATCAAGGCCCACGTCACCGCCATCTTCCGCAAGCTGGGCGTGCGCACGCGGACTCAGGCGGCGCTGTTGTTGCAACACCTGGAATCCATTCCAGCCAGCTGATCCGCTCTGCTGCGTCAGGTTTTCACGCATTTTTGACTGCTTTTGGCATAGCCTGCGGCCCTCACACATTTTGGTTGTTTTCCTATGTCGCCATTCAAGGGCCAGACCGGCCTGAAACGCATCCTTAACGCCGCCGGCTATTCGTTTGATGGCCTGCGCGCCGCCTTCACCGGTGAGGCCGCTTTTCGCCAACTGGTGTTGCTGAATGTGCTGCTGATTCCGCTGGCGTTCTACTTCGACGTCAGCCGCGGCGAGCGGGCGTTGATGATTGCCGTGTGCCTGCTGGCCTTGATCGTTGAACTGCTCAACTCGGCAGTCGAAGCGGCGATCGACCGCATCTCGCTGGATCCGCACCCGCTGTCGAAGAATGCCAAGGACATGGGCAGCGCCGCGCAGTTTGTCGCGCTGAGCCTGATCGCCAGCGTCTGGGCGGTCATTCTGCTCTAGGGCGCCCGCACATGGATGTGCCGCGAGTTCGGCGCATCCACCTTTAGTAGGCAATCGTAGGCAACACTATCTCATCGCTGCGGCTGACGCCGGCCGTCAATTTCCGGCATTGCTCTAGAAACTCGCGCATGGCGCTGGTCTGGTACTTCTGTTTGTGCCAGATGAAGTAGAACTGCCGGGTGAGATCCAGCTCCGGGGTTTCCACCGGCACCAAGCTGCCACGGCGGAACGCATCGCGTAGCGCCAGGCGCGAGATGCAGCCGATCCCCAAGCCAGACTCCACCGCCCGTTTGATTGCCTCGGTATGCTCCAACTCCAGGCGGATATTCAGCGCCGTCGGGTGGTGACGCATCGCCTGATCGAAGGTCAGGCGCGTACCGGAGCCCTGCTCGCGCAGAATCCACGCCTCACGGGTCAGTTCCTCTAAATTGGCTTGGCCTTTGCTGGCAAGCGGATGCTGCGGGGCGCAGAACACCACCAGTTCATCCTCCACCCAGGGCTGCACTTCGATATCCGGGTGCTGGCAGTCGCCCTCGATCAGCCCCAGATCAATTTCGTAGTGCGCCACCTGTTGCACCACGTGAGCGGTGTTCTGCACGTGCAGTTTGACCCGGCACTCCGGGTGGTCCTGCATAAAGCTGCCGATCAACAGGGTCGCCAGGTAGTTGCCCACCGTCAGGGTGGCGCCGACGGCAAGCGAGCTGAAACCACTTTTGCCGTTGAGCATGCGCTCGATTTCTTTCGCCTGATCCAGCAGCGCTACCGCTTGTGGCAACAGCTGATGGCCGAGGGCGTTGAGCGACAGGCGTTTACCGGCGCGGTCGAACAGCTGGCAGTTGGATTGCCGCTCCAACTCAGTCACCGAGGTGCTGGCGGCCGACTGCGAGAGGGCCAGGGATGCCGCCGCGCGCGACACGCTTTCCTGCTGCGCGACGGCGACAAAGACCTGAAGTTGACGGAGAGTGAATCGCATATCTATATAACCGATAACCTATATCTTAATAATCCACTTAACAGATATTGTGGTCGCCCTTAAGATGTCACGCAACTGCACCCGCCGGGTGTGAGCGACTTACCGAGGAAGCCTGCATGAGCAATCTGAACGTAGAGCGTGTGCTCAGCGTCCACCATTGGAACGATACCCTGTTCAGCTTCAAGACCACCCGCAATCCTGGCCTGCGTTTCGAGAATGGCCAATTTGTGATGATCGGTCTGCAGCAAGAGAGCGGGCGCCCGCTGATGCGTGCTTACTCGATCGCCAGCCCGAACTACGAAGAGCACCTGGAGTTCTTCAGCATCAAGGTTCAGGACGGCCCGCTGACCTCGCAACTGCAACACCTGAAGCCAGGTGATGAGCTGATGGTCAGCCGCAAGCCGACCGGTACCCTGGTGCTGGATGACCTGCTGCCGGGCAAACACCTCTACCTGCTCAGCACCGGCACCGGTCTGGCGCCATTCATGAGTGTGATCCAGGACCCTGAGACCTACGAGCGTTTCGAGAAGGTCATCCTGATTCACGGCGTGCGCTACGTGAACGAAGTGGCGTACCGGGAATTCATCACCGAGCACCTGCCGCAGAACGAATTCTTTGGTGACGCGCTGAAAGAAAAGCTGATCTATTACCCCACGGTGACCCGTGAGGAATTCGAAAACATGGGGCGCCTGACCGACCTGATGCGCAGCGGCAAGCTGTTCAGCGACATCGGCCTGCCACCGATCAACTCGCAGGACGACCGCGCGATGATCTGCGGTAGCCCGAGCATGCTCGATGAGACCAGCGAAGTGCTGGACAGCTTCGGCCTGAAAATCTCTGCACGCATGGGCGAGCCGGGTGACTACTTGATCGAGCGTGCCTTCGTCGAGAAGTAAGCCGCTCGCGCCACCTGAGAAGCCCGCCTTTTGGCGGGCTTTTTTGTCTCTGCGTAGACGCTATTTTCAAAGGCGGCGAGTGCCGCCAGCTGCTCAGGTGTGGCTGAAGCGCTGGCCGGACAGCGCTGGGTGATAGATCGGTTGCACCTTGTTGCCGGCGGGGTCGAGCAGATGAAAGCTGCGCGCGCCATCGCCGTGATCGAAGGGGCGGTCGAGCAGGGTGACGCCCTGCGCCTGCAGATACTGATACCAGGCTTCCAACTCTTCGACGCTGTCGACGATAAAACCGTAGTGATCGACTGCCTGTACGCCGTTGCTCTTGGCATAGGCGCGACCGAGGGAGAGGTTGTCGTTGCCGCAGGTCAGGTACACCAAGTCTTCATTGGCGCGGTGCAGCACTTGCATGCCGAGCACCTCGACATAAAAGCGCTCACAGGCTTCCAGATTCGGCACCAAGAGGGCCAGGTGGCGCAAGCCGTTAAGCTGGCTGGGGCGGTCGAGCATTTTCTTACACTCCAATTTGTATACAATTTGCCTGGAATATAAGACAAAAAGGACTGCTCTGTGTACTGCCTGATTCTCAAGACTCAGCTAAAGCCCAACAGCTTCGAGGCCTTTATGGCCGCCATGCGCGTCAACGCCGCCGCCTCGGTGCGCGATGAGCCCGGCTGCCTGATGTTTGATGTGCTGCGTGATCGCAGCGATCCGGATCTGCTTTATCTCTATGAGATCTACACCGACGAGGCGGCGTTTGAGGCGCATATGCTGACGGCGCACTTTCTCGCCAGCCGGCCGTTGGTGAATCCATTGATAGTCACCCAGGAGGTGATAGAGGCCGATGGGCTGGCGCTTAATCCGGCGCGCAGCTGATGGGGGCAACGCTGTAGGGCGCATTTTTGATCGTTCCCACGCTCCGCGGGAGCGCAGCCTGAGACGCTCCGCGTCTGCTTTGCTCCGCGAGTGGATGCAGAACGTGCCTGCCGCTGCTCAGGCGTCCAGCACTTCCACCACGCAGATGCGCGTTGGTTCGGGATAGTGCCAGCGCACTTCCACATCCCACAGGCGGGTGCCGTAGCGACGTGAGGGTTCTGGCAGCTGGTAAGCCGGGCGCGGGTCTTGCGCCAGGCACTGCTCGATCAACTCGACCAGCGGCTCACCGAGGCGTTGCGCCTGTGCATGGGCCTGCGCTAGCGCGGCGTCGGTCCATTCCACGGCAATCAGCTGCGGGGCCGCGTCGGCAATCCGGTTGAAGGCCGTATCGAGCCGGTCGGCATAGGGTACGTAGGGTTTGATATCCAGCACTGGCGTGCCGTCCAGCAGGTCGATGCCGGACAGCCAGAGTTTGCCGGGTTCGACCTTCTCCAGTTTGACTACCGACTGACCGAGGCCATTAGGCCGGTGCGTCGAGCGGGTGGCGAACACCCCGAGCGATTGATTCCCGCCCAGGCGCGGCGGGCGTACCTTCAAGCGCGGTTTGTCTTCCAGCGCCTGATGAAAGAGGAACAGCAGCCAGACATGGCTGACCTGCTCCAGGCCTTCGATGGCTTCGGCCTGGTCGAACGGCGGCACCAGCTCCAGCACGCCCCGCGCGGCCGGGGCCAATTGTGGTTGGCGCGGAATGGCAAATTTCTCCTTGAAACAGGAGCGGACGAAACCGATGGGGGAGACGGAGTAGGGCATGGGAATAAGACTGGCCAGGAACCGCGCCATCATACCTGCGCAGGGGCGCTTGGCCAGTGCTCATGCGTGCGTCAGGCCAGCAGCAGGAACACGCCCCAACCTATCAACAGCAGGCCACCCAGGCGGCTGAACCAACGCCCACCGGGCAAGGTTTTTTCCAGCAGGACATAGCCGCCGATCATCGCGATCCATAGCAGGTTCATCACCCCGCCGACGAACAGCAGGCCCATCAGCATCCAGCAGCAGCCCAGGCAGTACAGGCCGTGGGCCAGGCCCATGCGCCAGCCGCCACCCACGCCAGGGCTCCAGTACGCCAGCAAGAAATGCAGCGGCCCACGGCAGCGCTCCAGGCAGGCCGCCTTAGTGGGCAACAGTTGGTAAGCGCCGGCAGCCAGCAGCAGGCCAGCGCCCAGGGCGGGGCTGCCGCGCATCTCGGGGCTGAGCAGGGCGAGCTGCTCCAGGCCCCATTGCAGCAAGGTGGCGAGTAGGCTGAAGCCACTCCAGACCAGCACATAGGCCAGGCAGAACAGCGATAGAGCCCAGTGTCGCTGTGCGTTTGGCAGGCGTTTGCGCAGCATCAGCTGGTACATCAGCAGCATCGGCATGGCACTGGGCAGCATCATGCCGATCATCATCACCACCCACATGACGAACATCAGCACTGCTTCGCCGAAGCCCCAGGGCATCGGCATGCCGGCCATGGCCATCTCCGCCATGCCACCGGGCGTAGCCATATCGCTCGCCAGCCGCCGTAGCGCCAGCCACGCCAGGCCGGTCAGCGCCGACAGGCAAAACAACAGCAGCCACTGCTCCCTGCGCAACGGCCATAGGCGCGGGCTGCGCTGGGCTTTTTCAGCCACGCCCTCGGAGAGCCTGAGCACCTCTAGCGCACCACTCCTTCACCGGTGAAATGCAACCGGGCGAAGTGTCCATGGCCCTGCTGCGAACTGATCTTGATGGCGCCGTGGGTCTGGTAGCTGCCGCTGGCCATTTCCGCCTCGGTGAACTCGAAGCCGTTGGGCAGGATCAGGCGGGCCTCCTGCGGCTCACCGGTGATGGGATTGCGGATCGGTTCACCGGTCACCTCCAGCACGCCGGGGATCCGTGTGTGGGCCTGACGGCTGGCCATGTCGACCGAGAACTCGATCGGCACGAACTGCGGTTCGTACATTTCGGTGATGGTGCTACTGAAAACCTGGAACACGGTGGCGCCGGGTTCCGTCTCCTGGCCGGAAAGAATGGTCAGGAGTGCCTCGCGTTGCGCTGGCGAGGCCTTGTCTTCGATAAACACCTGGCAACGGCCATTGCCTTCATGGATCGCGCCGGGCCAGGCGAAAGTGCCCACCCAGCACAGATCATCCAGTGATATATCGTTGAAGTGCCCGTGCTGCACCCGCATCGAAACCACGGCTTCGCAATTGCCGTGGGTGGGGAGGGCGCTGAATTGGCACGGGCAGCCCCAGTTGCAGTTGCAGGAGGCGAATTCGGTCCCCTGCAAACGCCAGTTCGCCATAGTCATGACTAATCTCCTTCTCGTTTTTCTAGTGCGAGAGGTCGCGTTACCCCCACCCAATAACGCTAGCAGAGCCGGGGCACGGAGCAGCGGCAGCCGACCAAGGGCCCAAGGCCTGACCGGCTGTCGCTCGCCGCCGCCCAGCGCAAGCGGCAGGCGCGCCTCAGAGGCTGAAGCCGCCGTCGATGGGGATGATAGTGCCGGTCATGTAGGCCCCGGCGGTGCTCGCCAGGCTGATGGCCAGTGCGGCCATCTCTTCTTCGCGGCCCCAGCGCTTCATCGGGATCAGCGCGCTGTCTTCGGCCAGCGCCTCGGCATCCTTGGCGATATGGCTGGTCATCTTGCTTGGGAAGCGCCCGGGGGCGATGACGTTGACGTTGATGTGCTGGCTGACCAGCTCGCGCGCCAGTATCCGCGACAGCTGGTGCAGCGCCGCCTTGCTCGGGCCATAGGCATAGGCGTCTTCGCCGAAGGAGGAAATCCCCGCCACCGAGCCGATATTGATGATCCGCGCCGGGTTCGCCGCCGAGCCGGCCTTGCGCAGCAGCGGCAGCAAGTGCTGGATGCAGCTGAACACCGAGGTGACGTTCAGCTGCATGACCTTCTCCCAGCCCTTCACCGGATAACTTTCCAGGGGTGCGCCCCAGGTAGTGCCGGCGTTGTTCACCAGGATATCCAGCTGGCCGATTTCACTGCTCAGTTGCGCCGCCAGCGCCTCTACCGCTTCTTCGCTGATCAAGTTGGCCGGAATGCCGCGGCACTCGCCGAAGGCCGACAGTTCGGCAGCGGTCTGTGCGCAGGCCTCGGCATCGCGGGCGCAGACATACACCCTGGCGCCGGCCTCGACGAAGGCCTTGGCAATCATCTTGCCGATGCCACGGGTACCGCCGGTGACCAAGGCCGTGCGGCCTTGCAGGGAGAAGTAAGGGTGCATGGCGAGTCCTCTGAGCGATGGGTGGGCATACCCTAATCGGCGAGAGGGCATCGCGGAGGCACTATTGCGCTTGGGAATGCACGGCCATGCGCCGCAGGGTGGTGGCTAAGCCGCCCACCCAAAGGAAAGCGAGTTACTCAGCCGCGAATACGCAGAGTCAGGCCCTTGAGGAAGTTTCTCAGTAGCTGGTCGCCACAGGTGCGGTAGTTGCTGTGGCCAAACTTGCGAAACAGCGCGCTCAGCTCCGGTTTGGAGACCGGAAAATCAGCGGATTGCAGAATGGCGTGCATGTCGTCTTCTTTCAGCTCGAAGGCCACCCGCAGTTTTTTCAGCACCATGTTGTTGGTGACCGGCAACTCCAGCGGGTGTGCCGGGCGGCTTTCGTCCTTGCCACGCTTATGGAACACCAGGCCATCGAGAAAGTGCGCCATCACTTCATCGCTGCAATCGGCATAACCGTCTTCTTCATCTTTCTTCAGAAAAGCGCTCACAGCGTTTAGCTGAACGTCGTAATCCGCGAGCTTGATGATCTCGACTATCTTCGCATCGCTGATATCGAGCATGTAGCGCACGCTGCGCAATACATCGTTATTGATCATTGTGGTGTCCTGATTAATTCATAAAGAGACAGCGCGCAGCATTGTCGGCGGGCGTGCGCGGGATTAGAACTTCTCGGTCGCCGCCAAATAACGCCATTGTCCTGGCTGCAACTTGCCCATGGAGACGCCGCCAATGCGGATGCGCTTCATGCTGATGACCGTCAGCCCGACGCTGGCGCACATGCGCGCGATCTGGCCCGGCTGCGGGTTCTTCAGGGCAAAGCGTAGGCGGGTTTCGTTCTGCCAACTGGCCTTCACTGGCGGCAATACCCAACCCTTGTAGGTCAGGCCGTGGTTGAGCCGGTTGAGCCCGTGCTCGGCGATCTCGCCAGCCACCTCAACGACATACTCCTGTTCGAGTTTGGCCGCATCGTCAGTCAGCTTGCGCAGCACGCGCCAATCCTGGGTGAACACCAGCAAACCGCCGGCATCCGCTTGCAATGCCGCGGTCGGGCTCAGCCGTACAAAGTGGCCCTTGAGCGGGCGGGTGCCGTAGCGGTGATCAACCGACAGCGTCGCCGGGCTGATCAACTGCAACGCCGCGCTGGAGTCAGGCGCCGGTGGTTGATGCAATAGCAGGGTGACCGGCTCGGCTTTGCTCAGCACGGCCTCTGGGAGCAGCTCGACCTTCTGTTCCTGCACCTTGAACTGCGGCTCCTCGACCACCTCGCCATCAACCGTGACCCAGCCACCTTCAATGTACAGCTCCGCCTCCCGGCGAGAGCAGCCGACCAGCTCGACAAGGCGTTTGGAGAGGCGAATGGGGTCTGTCATGACAAGGGCCGTAAAGGAGAGGGCGGCCATTGTACCCGCCCGGGCTGGGTTAATACCTGCAACCCGGAATAAACCTGCGGGATAACCTTGCGCCGCCGCAGTCGCTTGTCCTTTTGGCAATGCTTAAGGGGCCGCGGAACGCGGTCCCGAGTGAGCGTCGCGAGCGGCCTTGAACCGTTTGTTAGGCGTCGCTTTCTGGAGCGGTAGGTGTGGCATGTTTTCAGCCTTCGGCTGCGTGGCAGGCGACGCAGAGCTTGTTACCGTCAGGGTCTCGAAAGTACGCCCCGTAGTAGTTCGCGTGATACTCGGGCCGCAAACCTGGCGGGCCTTCGGAAGCACCGCCATGGGCGAGTGCAATCTTATGGGCGCTATCAACGATTGCGCGATTGCTGGCGAGGAAGGCCACCATCTGTCCGTTGCCGCGATCGTGCGGTTGCTCGTCGTATGGCTTGCCAATGAGGAACAGAGGGCGAGTTTCCTCTGCACTTTGCCACCCAGCCCACGAACGATTGTGGTCGCAGAAGCGAGCTTCGATGCCGAGGCATGGCATCAAGGCGCTGTAGAACGAAAGTGCACGGTCGAAGTCAGTCACGCCAACGAATATGTGCGAGAACATTGCGAACTCCCAGCGGTGGAATTACGTTGCCTAACGCCCGCGCTCAGCCGCGTCGAGCTGGAGCGCGTTGTTGGGCGTCATCTTCCTTGCTCTAGTAGGGCCTTCAGCGTTCTTAAGTCCTTTTCAACCGCACCTTTGTCGGCTGCAAAGCTTTGGTCCGACGTGCCAGGCTGACGAATGAGCGTGAACATGAACTCACTGCCGCCGCCATGTGGCACGACACGCATGGGGTTATGAACCGTAACCCCGGACTCGAGTGTGACGTCATGATCCAGGACGCCAAAGGCGTTTCGTTCAGCGAACCTGACCATCACCTTGCCCAAGGGGGACTCCATAAGCCAAGAGTCACCTTGCTTTGTCACGTCGGAACGGGCCAAACCGGCGGCCCAGAGCGGGAGGTTTCTCGGATCAGAGGCGAAGGCATAGACCTCGCTCGGAGCGCGGTCGATGTAGACGCTTATGTGCTGAACATCATGCATGGGATGTCCCGGCCTTGTGCCGCAGGCTACGCCAACAAGCAGCGCTCCTGAAACGGCGATTGCAATGGTGCATCTGACGATGACGCCCAACGCCGGCGTTCACGCGCGCCGAGCGCGCAGCGCGAAGGCGTCGCGTGGAACGCCTGGTTGGGCCTCAGGCAAGCCGGGCATCGTGCCGTGCCTGATCAATCCGAGAACTCCGCCGGCTGGAGCGGCTTGCGGTTCACCGAGAGGGAAAAGATGTCTGGTCGGGAGTAGTGGCCGCAGACGTCCAATGAGCGTCGTGCTCGCCGAGCCGCTTCAACATCGATCTCGGCATAGAGAATACCTTTCTCACGGTGGAGTGGCCCGGCGATGATTTCCCCTTTCGGGTTGACCACGACGGCATCACCGTCGTTAATCCATTCATCCGGTTTGTAGAGTCTGTCGCGTTCCGGAAAATCCTCGGATAGGTCACAGCCCTGTAGCGCAGTGGCGGTTCCTATCACCCAGCAGCCCGCCTCCCTGGCAATGTGGCGCAAGGTCACATGACAGGCTTCACCGTTGTCCCAGGTTGGATTGACGAAAATTTCGAGGTTCTGCGCGTAGAGGGCATACCGTGCTAGCGGCATGTAGCTTTCCCAGCAAATGAGTGCGCCTAGCCGGCCGGCGGGCGTTTCGACTACTCTCAGGCCGGTGGCATCACCCATTCCCCAGACCATGCGCTCCGGGTTGGTCGGCATCAGCTTGCGATGACGGTTCAGAAGCGCCCCATCGGGGCCGATGACGACCACGGTATTGAACAGCGTCGTGCCAGAAAAGCGGCTGTCGATCTCGTTGAGTCCGATCACGACGGTCACCGCATGCTTGCGTGCCGCCTCCTGCAGCGGGAGCAAACCTTCGCGATTCAGGTCGACCGCGTTCAGCCGCAGCTGGGCGTGAAGGTCACTCGACAGCGCCATGTCCCCGCCCGGCTTGAGCCGCCAGATCCAGGCCGGGTAGCCAGGTATATAGGCTTCGGGAAACACCAGCAGGACGGCACCCGCGTTGGCGGCCTCGTTGATCAATCCAACCGCCTGCGCAATTGTCTTGTCCCGGTCTAGCAGTACCGGGGGCTTTTGTATGACGGCAATTTTCGTGGGCATGGATAGCCTCCTTCCAGTCAAACGTACGATCGGCGGAGCAACGATGTTTGCGTCTTATATCTGCATGCTCGTGAGGCCAATGAGTGACATAGAGCGGGCAGGGGATTCATATAGGTTGGGCCCAACGTTGGAATTAAGGGGCGTATTTGGCGTCAGCCAAAGACGTCCCTCTTGAATGCTGTTAGGCGGTATTCTCTGTCGCGATGAGACATGGAGTGACGGCTGAATTATTCCGTCACGCTTGTGCCAGAGCCGCCCATTTCCTTTGGAACGTCCTTCATCTTCGGCAGCCCATCCTTGATGTGCAGCACTGTCTCCTGATAATGCACATGAATTGCAGCTTGGTACGGAAAGTCTGGAATTACCGCTGCATATACATCGGTGAGCCCCATGCCTGGGTGCTCCGTGAGGATATGACCTCCGCATTTTTTGCACCATTTGCGATAGCTCTGCGGCGTCTTGTTGTAAGTACCGATGTTGTCCGCTCCCTGTGTGATCTGCACAGCTTCGGGTTTCCATAGGGTAAAGGCATTGACCGGGCCGGCAGACCAGTGCCGACAGGACTCGCAGTGACAATAGCCCATTGCGGCAGGCTCGCCGCTCACGGTGAACTGAACCGCACCACAAAAGCAGCTGCCCTTGTAAGTATTTCCGTTGCTCATGACCCACCTCCGACGACCCGTATAACGGCGTGGAATAAAGCGTAGCTTTCAGCTCGGCTTTATTCCAGCGCGAAGCTTTTGGGGTCTCTGACGCCTAACGTTTAGGTTAAGGGGCCGGCTTTAGCCGGTCCCGAGTGAGCGTAGCGAACGATTTGAGCACTGTTAGGCTCTGTTCATTGCTTGGTAGTAGAGGCCGGTTTTATCTTGTAATGGAGCACCACATAGGCAATGCCTGATGATGAATGAATGTTATCTATTTTTTCTAGTGCGGATTTGAAACTTTTAAGTTGTTTGTAATCCGACTCTATGTCGTCCCTTACTTGCATCTCCACACTAGAAGGCTGCGAGGTTGTTAATTTGAATCTAACCATAACCTCAAAGGAGGATGGGCTGCCCTTGAAGGAGTTGACTGCGGCGCTCTTTACAGCCTTATAAAGATTATCGAAGTCGGCCTCTGGGATGTTCTGTGAGCATTGATCTTCAGGGTTGTAATGTTGTAGCTCCGCAAGCTCTATATTTTCCGCTGTAAATGCTTCGTTGTCTGGGAGAAATGTTCTCCAAGCTGGGCCACAAGCTACTTTTGCGAACTCTTCTTTTTCTTCTTTATTTAATGCGCTCGCATAACTCGGTTGAAAGCTTATGATTACTATGATCGAAAGTGCGGAGATTATTGTCTTCATTGCGGGCCTAACGTTCAGGTTAAGGGGCCGGCTTTAGCCGGTCCCGCAGTGAGCGAAGCGAACGACTTGAACCGTTTGTTAGGTGCTTATACATCGAGGTTCAGCTCAAGAAATACTCTGCAAAGCTCGGTTTTCATAAATGAGATACCGCCAAAGCCTGCGTTAATCTCTGCCAGCCCTGCGGTTGCGAGAGATTGCCCAGTATAGGTATCAAACTCAAATGGTTCTTCTGGCGAGCGGTTGTAGAAAGGGCGAACGCTAGCTAGCTCTGAGTTTGGTAGTTGCTCAATTGCGTGATTGAGCCTCAGTAAAGCTCTAACATCTATTCTGTTTTTTGCATATGCGGTGAACGCTTGTGCGAGCATCTTGGGCTTTTGCTTGCCTTCAACCCGTACAAGAAGCTCTAGAATATGCTCACCTACTTTTCGACCGAATACTGGGTCTAGCTCTAGCCTTGAGACCATTTCCTGCCTTTCTCTGGATGGCACATCCTGGATGGCAGAGAGAAATTTTATGAGCTTATTGATTAATAGACGGTCGCTAATGGTGATGCCGATTTTTGTAACAGCAATGAGGCTGTGTACGAATGGAATTTCTTTGAGGATTCCTTCCGATAAAATTGCGTCAATTCCAATTTCGGCATACTCAGAGACTAGTGAGTCGACAGGCTCAGATAATATCGTCTCGGTAATGGCGCTGCCCAATGTCTGGGGCTTGTCACTCATGATTTGCACCTAACGATTAAGCTAAGGGGCACGCGTCAGCGTGTCCCAGTGAGCGAAGCGAACGATTTGAGCGCATTGTTAGATGCTCCCACTATTCTGGTTTGGTGCACCGTACTGCTATTTTCACCAGCTTGTTGTCGTTGAAAAACAAGCTGGTGAAGAGGTCTGTTTTCTCTGGGCACAGCTCCCTTAAACCGTAACCAACCTCCCACTCATTTGCATTGAGGAGACATTGCCTTTGAGTATGGCCCATTTTCTTGACCTCAATCCAGTTGACTGGACACTCAACAGGTTTTGGTTGCGGGGAATAGGCCTGTTCAGGGAGCTTGGCTAGAAGAAATTCTTTGGTTTCTCCAATTACGAATGAGCCGGCTCTGTCTTCAGTTATTTCAAGGGTTTTTACCGGTCTGCCGAAGTCATAGATGGCATATCCTACGGCGATAGCTGCAGTCAGAATTACGATGCCTAATATGGAAAGTAGATTTTTCATTTGCATCTAACGTTTAGGTTAAGGGGCGCGCGTAGCGCGTCCCGAGTGAGCGAAGCGAACGGCCTTGAACCGTTTGTTAGGTTCATGGCATTTGCCTGATATGACGATAGCTGTTTAGTAATAACAGGGCTATGAATGCAGACCACCAAGTATAAAAGCCAGCCAGCATTCCGGTAATGCTTATCCACCCATCACCGTCATTGAAAATTCGAGTGTAACCGAAAGAAACGACGGCCAATAAAGTAGCTGCTAAAGATAATGCGATTGATACTCTTGGAAGGCTGCCCCAGAAGGCTATGGATAAAATGAAACAGGGGTTAGCCAGCCATGCAGGAGTCCCGTCAAGGATTCCAAATATGCCCCAAGCGAGAACATGTAGGCCGCTGTAATATTCACCAACATCCAAATAAGGGTGGCTTATGGAGAATGCTGGCAAGAACAAACTGGCTATGTATGGCAGCAGGCATAGATGATGGAGTCCGATTCCATATTTTTGCGGCATTGTGCAAGAACCTAACGTTCAGGTTAAGGGGCCGCGGAACGCGGTCCCAGTGAGCGAAGCGAACGATTTGAACCGTTTGTTAGGCTGCGCCTACTCACCCTCATCCGTGTATCGGATTGCTGTGCCGCTAAAAGTAATCTTTTCCCAGCCCATAGAAGAGCTGACAGTTGTGGCATAAGCGTTGGCGTTGAAGCCAGTAGCCGTTGCGGAGCCGTACGCCGAGCCAGCGGTGTTACCAACTGTTAGTTGGCCGTAAGGCTTGGTGCCTTTGCCGGTAAGAACAATTGCATTGGCACCGATTCTGGCGGCTTCTTCTTTCATGGCCGCTATTGCTGCGGCCTCAGTCTTTGCTTTTGTGAAGTAATCGTCTGTTGCAGCGACGCCCTCAATTAGAGCAATTACCGAGTGCTTTTTCTGCGGTGGTTCAATGAGCAGCGAGATTGAATTCGGGTCTGTGGACGGATGGGCACCACCTTCACCGACCAAGATTGAGGTGCCGCTGGTGGAGCACGCAGTAAGGCCAACTAAAATTGCGAGAAGAAGTGCGGCTTTGCTCTTAAGCATGATGATTCCCGAGTGGTGTGTCGTGCTGCCTAACGATTAAGCTAACAGGCGAGCAAAAGCGCAGCTTTTGCGAGTCCAGTGAGCGAAGCGAACGGTGTTGAGCGCATTGTTAGGCCACTCCCTAAAGTGCGGCTAGGATTTGCGGCACGTACTGATACAAGCTGGCCAGCCCTGAAATAAGTGTTGTTGTATCAGCACTAGCTGACAGCCACTTGAATAGCCCTACAGACGCAGCTTTTTCAGCTATCTCAGCTTCCGCTCGGTGTGTATTGCCGATGAAAGAGAGAACCTCGCGTAGGAGTTCTGGGGGGGTGTCGTTGCGGAGCCCGAGAGCGCCAAATAGGCTCTCTGGAGTTCGAATGTCTATAGCCTTCCCACATGCTACAAATCGGTTAGCTCCAATATCAATGTCTGCGTCCGCTGGCGCGCTGATGCCGGTACCGCAATTCTCAAAGTGGTTGTCGTAAATTTTGATCGACATGCGGCTCTCCTATTTATGCCTAACTACTATTAGGCGACATGCCATGTCGCGTTTTTTGTCGCGACGACATGTCGTATAACGTTCCTTGTCGTCCTGTAAGTCCTTGTCTAGCTTAGAGGTGGTCGCGGCAAGCGCGACATCACTCAGGGAGAAACGCGACATGGATGACGGCAAGCCCAGATTGCTGGATCAATTGCGCCAGCAGATTCGACTCAGAAACTATTCCATTCGGACCGAGGCTGTCTACGCCGAGTGGGTGAAGCGTTATATCCGCTTTCACGAGTATCGTCATCCGGCGGAGATGGGGGCGGCGGAGATTGAGGCTTTTCTTACGCATTTGGCGGTTCGCCGGAACGTGGCAGGTTCGACGCAGAACCAGGCCTTGGCGGCGCTGCTGTTCCTTTATAAAGAGGTGTTGAAGGTCGAGTTGCCTTGGCTGGAGGGGATTGTGCGGGCCAAGAAGCCTAAGCATTTACCGGTGGTGTTGACGCGTGAGGAGGTGGCCAGGGTATTGCTCGAGTTGTCGGGTGTGCAGTGGATGGTGGCCAATCTGTTATATGGCTCGGGTCTGCGCTTGTTGGAGGCGTTGCGCTTGCGGGTCAAGGATGTGGAGTTTGCCCGTGGCGAAATTCTGGTGCGCGACGGTAAGGGCCAGAAGGACCGCGTGACCATGTTGCCGCGCCTGGTGGTGGCACCACTGCGGCAGCACCTGGAGGAGGTCATGGCGTTGCATCAGCAAGATCTGGCCGAAGGTTTTGGCCGGACCAACCTGCCGTTTGCCTTGGCGCGCAAGTATCCGAATGCGGCGGCGGAGTGGGGCTGGCAGTTCGTTTTTCCTTCCGGCAATCGCTCGCAGGACCCTCGCTCTAGCGGCATTTTTCGCCATCATCTGCATGAGAAGACCATTCAGCGGGCGGTGCGTGAGGCGGTCCGCCGGGCGGGGGTGATCAAGCCGGCGACGCCGCACACCTTGCGCCATTCCTTCGCCACGCACCTGCTGGAAAGCGGCCAGGACATTCGCACTGTGCAGGAGTTGTTGGGCCATGCCGATGTGAAGACCACGATGATCTACACCCATGTGCTCAACCGTGGCGGTTTGGGGGTGGTGAGTCCGTTGGATCGCTGAACGGCCCCGTCAGAGCCTGCCGCTGCGCCTTAGGCGCCGTAGCACCCAGCGCCGGTAGCACCAGGACAGCAGCGGCCTGAGGCCGGGCAGGGCGAGTAGCCAGGCCAGGGGCTTGAGGCGGCGGGTGCGGGCCAACAGCAGGATATAGGCGTCCAGTTCGCGGTGGATGCGCCCTTGTTCGTCCTGCACATGCAGTTCGGTGAGGGCCTGGTAGGGGTCGATGCCGAGCCGCCGCAGCTCTTCGTCGCGCCCGCTGATATCCAGCCATTCCACCGAGTCGTCGCTATCGGTGTTGAGTGTCTGGTAACGGCGCCGATCGGCGACGCAGCGCGGGCAGGCGCCGTCGTAGTAGACCTTGAGCTTGACCATGGGGGCGGCTTGGTGGGTGGGGGTAATAAAGAGTGTAGAGGAGGGGAGCCCCTCACTCTAACAGGCCGTTGAAAAACTACTGCGCTAGGCTAAGCGGCGTTGAAATCAGTCTCAAAATGCTCATTTACAGCGCGTAAACTGCGCTTTTTCGACTGATTTCGCCTTGCCTAGCCGTCGCTCGCTACGTTTTTCAACGGCCTGCATTCCCTCCCCCCAGGGGGAGAGGGAATGCAGGTCGGGGAGATGCCGATCAGAGCGTTTCGGCCCAGAGGTCGTATTCGTCGGCGTCGGTGACGCGGCACCAGACTTTGTCGCCGGGCTTGAGGTCTTGGTCGCTGTCGACGTAGACGTTGCCGTCGATTTCCGGGGCGTCGAAGAAGCAACGGCCGACGGCGCCTTGCTCGTCGACTTCGTCGATCAGCACTTCGATCTCTTTGCCGACTTTCAGTTGCAGGCGGGCGGCGCTGATGGCTTGTTGGTGGGCCATGAAGCGTTCCCAGCGATCCTGCTTGACTTCATCGGGCACCACTTCGGCATCCAGATCGTTAGCCGGAGCACCTTCGACCGGGGAGTACTGGAAGCAGCCGACGCGGTCGAGTTGGGCTTCGGTCAGCCAGTCGAGCAGGTATTGGAAGTCTTCTTCGGTTTCGCCGGGGAAGCCGACGATGAAGGTGGAGCGGATGATCAGCTCCGGGCACTGCTCGCGCCATTTCTTGATGCGCGCCAGGGTCTTGTCTTCGAAGGCCGGGCGTTTCATGGCCTTGAGGATTTTCGGGCTGGCGTGCTGGAAGGGGATGTCCAGGTACGGCAGGAGCTTGCCGGCGGCCATCAACGGGATTACATCGTCGACGTTGGGGTAGGGGTAGACGTAGTGCAGGCGCACCCAGACGCCGAGTGTGCTGAGGGCTTCGCACAGCTCCAGCATGCGGGTTTTCACCGGCTGGCCGTTCCAGAAGTCGGTCTTGTATTTGACGTCGACGCCGTAGGCGCTGGTGTCCTGGGAGATCACCAGCAGCTCTTTGACGCCGGCCTTGACCAGGCGCTCGGCCTCGCCCAGGACATCACCGACCGGGCGGCTGACCAGTTTGCCGCGCATCGACGGGATGATGCAGAAGCTGCAGCTGTGGTTGCAGCCTTCGGAGATCTTCAGGTAGGCGTAGTGGCGCGGGGTGAGCTTGATGCCTTGCGGTGGCACCAGGTCGATCAGCGGGTTGTGATCGAGTTTCGGCGGCACGGCGTCGTGCACGGCGTTGACCACTTGCTCGTACTGCTGCGGGCCGGTGACGGCCAGCACGCTGGGGTGTACGTTGCGGATCGCGCTTTCTTCCACGCCCATGCAGCCGGTGACTATGACCTTGCCGTTTTCGGCTATGGCTTCACCTATCACTTCCAGCGATTCGGCCTTGGCGGTGTCGATGAAACCACAGGTGTTGACCACCACCACGTCGGCGTCCTGATAGGTGGCGACGACCTCGTAACCTTCCATGCGCAGCTGGGTCAGGATGCGTTCGGAGTCGACCAGGGCCTTCGGGCAACCCAGGGAAACGAAGCCGACTTTCGGCGTGGCGGCGGTGGACATGGCTAACCTCAGGCTTTGGAGAGGGACGCTTGCGGCGCCGCTGATCAAAAAGTGCGCAATTCTAGCGGCAGGCCGCGCGCTTGACCAGCCTCCGTCCGGCAGATGTCGGTTAGCTATGCTCAGGGCGGCCGGTCGAGCAGCGTGCCGGCTTCTTCGGGCAGGGATAATCGGGTATAAAGCCGGCCAGTTTGGGCAGATGTGTGTGGCACCACTGTCCGCGATCCATTTCAGGAGCTTACTGCATGTCCAAGACGCTTTCTGCGGCGGCTGGCGAGCCGGCACCTCAGGCTAAATCATCGACAATCGGCCTGATGGTCGCCGCGGTGGGGGTGGTCTATGGCGATATCGGCACCAGCCCGCTGTACACCCTGAAGGAGGTCTTCTCCGGCCATTATGGGGTGCAGGCCAACCAGGATGGGGTGCTCGGCGTCCTCTCGCTGATCTTCTGGTCGCTGATCTGGGTGGTGTCGATCAAGTACGTGCTGTTTATCCTGCGCGCCGACAACCAGGGCGAGGGCGGGGTCATGGCGCTCACCGCCCTGGCGCGGCGTGCGGCCCTGCCTTACCGGCGGCTGAAGACGCTGCTGGTGCTACTCGGCCTGTTCGGTACTGCGCTGTTCTACGGCGACAGCATGATCACCCCGGCGATCTCGGTGCTCTCCGCGGTGGAGGGGCTGCAGCTGGCCTACCAGGGGGTCGAGGACTGGGTGGTGCCGCTGTCCTTGATAGTGCTGGTCGGCCTGTTTCTGATCCAGAAGCACGGCACCGCGCGGATCGGCATCCTGTTCGGCCCGGTGATGGTGCTCTGGTTCGTCGTCCTCGGCGCGCTCGGGGTCTATGGCATCCTGCAGCGGCCGGAGGTGCTGGAGGCGCTCAACCCCTTATGGTGCGTGCGGTTCTTTATCACCCATCCGGGGGTCGGGGTGACCATCCTCGGTGCGGTGGTGCTGGCGCTGACCGGCGCCGAGGCGCTGTATGCCGATATGGGCCACTTCGGCCGCAAGCCGATCGACCGCGCCTGGTTCGCCCTGGTGCTGCCGGGGCTGGTGCTCAACTACTTCGGCCAGGGCGCGGCGATCCTGGCCGATCCGGAAGTGGCGCGTAACCCCTTCTACCTGCTGGCGCCGAGCTGGGCGCTGCTGCCGATGATTGGGCTCGCCACCCTGGCCACCATCATCGCCTCGCAGGCGGTGATCACCGGCGCCTTCTCGCTGACCCGCCAGGCGATCCAGCTCGGCTACGTGCCGCGGATGTTTATCCAGCACACCTCCAGCGAGGAACGGGGGCAGATCTATATCGGCGCGGTGAACTGGGCGCTGATGGTCTGCGTGGTGCTGCTGGTCATAGGTTTCGGATCCTCCAGCGCGCTGGCCGCGGCCTACGGGGTGGCAGTGACCGGCACTATGCTGATCGACACCCTGCTGGTGGCGTCGGTGATGCTGCTGCTGTGGAAGACCCCACACTGGCTGGCGATTCCGGTGCTGCTCGGTTTCCTCCTGGTGGACATCCTGTTCTTCGCCGCCAACGTGCCGAAGATTCCCGAGGGTGGTGCCTTCCCGGTGATAGTCGGTATTGCCCTGTTCATCCTGATGACCACCTGGAAGCGCGGCCGGCAGATCGTCGTCGAGCGTCTGGATGAGGCTGCGCTACCGCTGCCGATCTTCATCAACAGCATTCGTGCCCAGCCACCGCATCGCGTGCAGGGCACCGCGGTGTTCCTCACTGCGCGCTCGGATGCGGTGCCCCATGCGCTGTTGCACAACCTGTTGCACAACCAGGTGCTGCACGAGCAGGTGGTGCTGCTCACCGTGGTGGCCGAGGATAGCCCGCGGGTAGCGGAGGAGCGGCGTTTCGAGGTGGGCGGCTATGGCGAGGGCTTCTTCCGGGTGATCCTGCACTTCGGCTTTATGGAGGAGCCGGACGTACCGGCGGCGCTCAAGCTGAGTCACTTAAGCGAGCTGGACTTCAGCCCGATGCGCACCACCTATTTCCTCAGCCGCGAGACGGTAATCCCGACCAAACGCATCGGCATGGCGCGCTGGCGCGAGGGGCTGTTCGCCTTCCTGCTGAAGAACGCCAACGGCAACCTGCGTTTCTTCAATCTACCGCTGAACCGGGTGATCGAGTTGGGCACCCAGGTGGAGATCTGATCCACCAGGGTTGGGGGGAGGGCGGCTCTAAACCGTAGGTTGGGCTTCGCTCTACCCCAGCCCACGGCATCGCCCGGAAATGAATGTAGGAGCAAAGGCTCTGTGTACTGGCTGCTATTTCTGAATCAGCGCGTAGGGCGGCCTCGCCGCGTAGCGGCAGCCCGCCAGTTCGACGGCGTACTGCTTCGCGAGCGGAGCGCCGCCCGGAAATGAATGAAGGAGCGGAGGCTCTGTGTGCTGGCTGCTATTTCTAAATCAGTACACTAGTTGCGGCCGGGCAGCATGCGGATGAAGGTGTTGTCGCGGCTGATAAAGTGGTGAAACAGTGCGGCCGCGGCATGCAGGCCGATCAGCCAGTAGCCGAGGGTGCCGGCCAGTTCGTGCCATTCCTTTATTTCTCCGGCCAGGTCCGGGTTCTTGCCGATCAAGGCCGCCAGGGCCGGGATATCTTCGTCGAAATGGTGGCCGCCGGGCAGCTCGAGCCTTTCGTCGGCGCTGGTTTTTCGGCGCGGCCGTTTTCGTTGATTTCTTCCTTGCCGTATACGCACAGCAGTTTGGCAGCGGGTAGGCACATCAGTTCCGGGCCGGCGGCGGGCGCTTTGCCGGGCTTAACCAAAGTCAGTGGGCTACCGTCGGTTAATTGCGAGTGTTCCGCGTTCTGCGCGGCAGTGGCGCGGCTCCACAACAGCAGGGCGATAGCCAGAACCAGCAGGGCGATGACGGCGAGCACATGTCGCCAGTAGCGTCGGATCATTAGTGTTTACCCGTCCAGTTAGGCCGCCAGCGATCAGGGCGGCGGTGTCAGCCAAGGCGGTCGAGGTCGGCGGGCAAGGCCATGTAGCGCGGTTCCCGGTCCGCCCGGAAGTTGTCCGTGAATCGGTGCAAGCCTTGGAAATTGTAGATTTGCTAACCCCGCCGGAACAGCATGGCACCAAGTCTGGGCCAATGGCGTCCCGCGGCGCGGTTGCAGGCCGGACAGCGGCAGCATGCCAAGGCTGAAACGCGCATGGCCCTGTTGTTTGAAGTGTAGGCTCAGGCCGAGCAACGAGGGCGTCGTCGGTACGCTGAGCAACGAGCCGCGCAGGGCATCCGGATCCAACTCGCTGAGCAGGTGACGGCAGGCAATCAACGTCACCCCGAACAGCAGCAGCGTCAGTGCCGGACCTGAGGGCTGGCGGTAAGTGCTGAGGCGTTCCAGCCAGCGCAGGCGAGTCGAGGCGATTGGCTGGGAGGGCGGGGGGCGGTTGCACGTCGGGTGGGTTGGCGCGCATGGAGCGCCTCTAAGGCTGTGCGCGACAGAGCGGGGGCGCCTGGGCTGGTTACCCATAGCGGCGCGATGAATATTTTCCGATGGCCACAGTATTCTGCTGCTGGATAGTAGTTCCGAGCGCTGCTTGCTGCGCCGCATGCTCGCGGCACATCAATCGGAGAAGCACTTATGAGCCCCTATAACAGCCTGCAGCGTGACGATGAGGCGGGCGTCGCCATCATCAGCTTCGACCATCCGCCGATCAACCTGCTCGATCGCCAAGTGGTGGTCGATCTGTTGCGACTGGTCAAAGAGTTGGAACAGGACAGCGCCACTCGGGTTGTGCTGTTTCGCAGCGCCAATCCGGATTTCTTCATCGCTCACTTCGATTTGGCCGGGCAGGTCGGTGAGCGGGCGCCAGCCTTGCCACCTGCCGGTGAGGCAAGCCTGTTGAGTGCGTTGTTCAGTCGCTTTGCGCGTTTGCCGCAAGTCACCATCGGGGAGTTGCAGGGCCGTGCCCGTGGCGCCGGCAGTGAGTTTCTGTTGTCGCTGGATATGCGTTTCGCCTCCCGCGAGCGGGCGCTGCTCGGCCAGCCGGAAGTGGCGGTGGGTTTACATCCGGGGGCCGGGGGCACTGTGCGGCTGGCGCAGATGCTCGGCCGTGGTCGGGCGCTGGAGGTTTGTTTGAGCGGAGATGACTACGACGCCGAGACCGCCGAGCGTTACGGCTGGATCAACCGTGCGCTGGCGGATGCAGAGCTACGATCCTTTACCGAAGCCTTGGCGCGGCGTATCGCCAGCTTCCCCGCTGCCGGTATTGCCCATGCCAAAGCCGTGGTCGGGCAGTGCACGCAATTGGATTCGGCAGCTTTGGCCGATGAGTCGCAGCGCTTCATCGCCGAGATGGCTTCGGCAGAAACCGTGCGGCGCGTCGAGTGGATGCTGGCTCAGGGTGGGCAAGCCGATGGCGAGCTGGAGCGCCATCTGGGGGCGTTGCTGGCGCGCTATCCCGAGCAGCTGAGCTGATTCAGGAACGCCAGAAACACAAAAGGCCACTTTTTCAAGTGGCCTTTAAATGTTTGGTTGCGGGAGCCGGATTTGAACCGACGACCTTCGGGTTATGAGCCCGACGAGCTACCAGACTGCTCCATCCCGCGCCGCCAATTCTACAGCCGAGCGCTGCCCTGTCAACCACTATTTTGCTTTTGGATCAAAGACTTAAGTGCTTGCTGAAACGACAGGCACAAAAAAGGGCCACTTTTTCAAGTGGCCCTTTAAATGTTTGGTTGCGGGAGCCGGATTTGAACCGACGACCTTCGGGTTATGAGCCCGACGAGCTACCAGACTGCTCCATCCCGCGCCGCCAATTCTACAGCCGAATGCTCGGCTGTCAACCTTTAGTTTTGAAAAACTGTTGTTTGTTCAGATGCTTAGCGCTGCCCTGGTGCTACACTGCGGGGCTCCAGGCCATGCTGGGCGGGGCTTACCGGACTTTCCGTGCGCAAGATCATCCACGTCGACTGCGACTGCTTTTACGCCGCCATCGAGATGCGCGACGACCCGCGTCTGGCCAATAAACCCCTGGCGGTCGGCGGCGCGGCGGATCGACGCGGGGTCATCGCCACCTGTAACTATGAAGCGCGGGCTTACGGGGTGCGCTCGGCTATGCCCTCGCGGCAGGCGCTGAAGCTGTGCCCGGATCTGCTGATAGTCCGACCGCGGATGGAGGTCTATAAGGAGGTCTCGCGGGAGATTCAGGCGATCTTTCGCGAATACACCGAGATCATCGAGCCTTTGTCGCTGGATGAGGCCTTTCTGGATGTCTCGGATTGCCCACACTTTTCCGGTAGCGCCACGCGTATCGCCCAGGACATTCGGCGGCGGGTCTCGCTGCAGCTGCATATCACAGTGTCCGCCGGAGTGGCGCCGAATAAGTTCCTCGCCAAGATCGCCAGTGACTGGCGCAAGCCCAACGGTTTATTCGTGATTACTCCGGATGAGGTGGACGGCTTCGTCTCGGCGCTGCCGGTCAGCAAGCTGCACGGGGTGGGTAAGGTCACCGCGGACAAGCTCGGGCGCCTGGGGATTCTCAGCTGTCTGGATCTGCGCGAGTGGAGCAAGCTGGCGCTGGTACGCGAGTTCGGCAGCTTTGGTGAACGCCTATGGAACCTGGCGCGCGGCATCGACGAGCGCGCGGTGCAGGTCGATAGCCGCCGCCAGACCGTGAGTGTGGAAAACACCTACGACAAGGATCTGCCCGATCTGCCGGCTTGCCTGGAGCGTTTACCGGGCTTGCTGGAACTGTTGAACGAACGCATGGCGCGGCTGGATGGCAGTTACCGGGCGGACAAACCTTTCGTTAAATTGAAATTCCATGACTTCACCCAGACCACCCTCGAGCAGGCCGGCGCCGCGCGCGATCTGGACAGTTATCGGAAGTTGCTGAGCAGCGCGTTCGAGCGTGGCGGCAAGCCGGTGCGGCTGATCGGGGTCGGTGTGCGGCTGGTCGATTTGCGCCGGGTGAGCGAGCAGTTGGAGCTGTTCGCTCGCTGAGCGTATTCCCTACCTGGGGTCATCAATCGACGTAGGGTGGATAACGTTCTTCTTAGCCACCAACGAGATCAGACTGGATACCTTATGGTGGAAAACCGCTTTGCGGGTTTTCCACCCTACGCACCTCAGGTTCCCTCGCGGATCCGTGAAGAACCTCTATCAGCCCTTTTCCGGCCACACGCGGATCGGTTTGCCTTGCGCCGGCCACAGGCGTAGCTGGTCGATCGGCGAAACGTCCCAGCGTTGAACCTTGCCCAGCGCTTCGAGGAAGCGGGCCTCCTGCTCCATCAGCGCCGGGGCGCACATTTTGCGGGTGCTGCCGGCCTGGCCGAAGCTGAGTCGCTCACCTTGCATTGCATAGGACGCGAACCAGTGGTTGCAGCCGGCGCTGCCATAGGCGCGACCGTCTGCGCCCAGGGTCAGGGTCAGGTGGCTGTTGTCGATCAGTGGGCGCTCGCCGATCCACTCCACCTGGTAGGTGCTGTCCTGCTCCAGCACCAGGGGGTCGCTGGCGCAGCCGAGCAGGCTGGTGGCGAGCAGGCTGAGGGCGAGGGTGCGCTTCATTGGCAGTCCTTTTGGCACTATTGATCTTTTTGGCATTTGGGGCACAGATGGCGGCCGTTGCTGTTCTGCCAGTGCAGTTCGCGAATGCGGGCTTCGGCGGCCGGCGCATGGGCCTTTTTGCCGAGCGCGGAGTCGACGGCGAACTCGAAATCCAGCTGTGCGCCGCAACCGTCGCAGTTGACCTGCCAATGGCGGATAGCCAGTTCGCCGAACGCCGGACCTTGCGCCACGGCAACCCACTGGCCGGGTGGGTTGATCAGGTGACGAACCTTCTCCACGCTCAGGCGCATGCTCAGGTCGCGGCTGCCCTTGAGGGTCACCAGCAGGCTGTCGCCGCCCTGGATCGAGCCGCCGTTGCCGGTGACTTGATAACGACCCGGTGCCAGGGCGCGGCATTCGATCAGGGTGTGCTCGGGGTTGAGCAGGTTGTAGCGGAAGTCGTGTTCGGCCATGGGAGCTGGTTTCGGTCGCTATCTAAGGGGAAATATAAGGCCGGCATCTTAACACGGCCTAGGGCCCGACCCGACTCCGCGGCCGCCCAGCGGCCTACCTGTGCCACCGGCCTAGGCGTTGGTGTTGGCCTCACTCGCCAGTCGGGTGATGGCGGCGTCCAGCTCGTCCAGCGCCATGCTGGCGGCCGGATCATTTTGCTTGAGCAGGGTTTCGCTGCGCTGGCAGGCGGCTCGCAGTTGCGGGACGCCGCAATAACGGGTGGCGCCGTGCAGGCGATGCACCCGTTCGATCAAGGCGCTGCGGTCGTCCGCAGCGCGGGCTTGGCGAATGGCTTGACGATCCGCCTCCAGCGAGGCGAGCAGCATGCTCAGCATATCGGCCGCCAACTCGGCCTTGCCGGCGGCCAGGCGCAGGCCCTCTTCGGCGTCCAGTACGCGCTGGCTGAGGTTGGCTGGTGAGCTCTCCACCGAGCGTTCCGGGCCGTGGTTGCGCAGCGCCAGGCCGGTCCACTTGAGCACCACTTGGGCCAACTGCCGCTCGCCGATCGGCTTGGTCAGGTAGTCGTCCATGCCGCCTTGTAGCAGCGCGCGTTTTTCGTTGGCCAGGGCATGGGCGGTGAGCGCGATGATCGGTATTGGCCCGGTCTCGCGTTCGGCTTCCCACTGACGGATGGCCTCGGTGGTTTGCCGGCCGTCCATGCCCGGCATTTGCACGTCCATGAAAATCAGGTCGAAGGACTTCTGCTGGAGGATCGCGAGGGCGGCGTAGCCACTGTCGACGGCGCTAACCTCGGCACCCATGTCACCGAGCAGGGTTTGCACCAGCAACAGGTTGGCCGGGTTGTCGTCGACGCAGAGCAGGCATGGCGGCCGACTGGCCGGCGTGCTGGCGGTTTCTACGCGCAGGTGGCGCGGGCTGACCAGCTCCGCCAGGGCGCGCTGCAGCTTGCGGGTGCAGGCCGGTTTGGCTTGCAGTTGGCTGTAGGCGTCGGGCAGGGACTCGTGATAGAGCGCCTGTTCGGTGGTCGGGCAGAGCACCAGGCTCTTGCAACCGAGGCGCTCGAGGTCCCAGATGCGCTGGCTCAGGCGTTCCGGCGGCAGCTCTTGGGCGGTCACGCCGAGTACGGCCAAGCCAATCGGGCTGTCGCCGTGTCGCTGTGCGGCCACGGCTTCCAGCAGGCTGTCCAGGTGTTGGTACTGCAACACCTGCAGGCCGCAGTCTTCCAACTGGTGTTGCAGGGCCTGGCGCGCCAGTTCATGGCTTTCCAGGATAGCCACGCGGCGGCCGAGCAGTGGCGCACGCGGTAGGTCTTCGGCGTCATCGCGGGCTTTCGGCAGGCTCAGGCTGATCCAGAATTCCGAGCCTTCGCCGGGGGTGCTGGCGACGCCGATTTCGCCGCCCATCTGTTCGATCAGACGCTTGGAGATCACCAGGCCGAGGCCGGTGCCGCCGGCTTGCCGCGACAGCGAGTTGTCCGCCTGGCTGAAGGCCTGGAACAGCGCCCGCAGGTCTTCATCGGACAGGCCGATGCCGGTGTCCTGCACACTGATGCGTAGTTGGGCGCGGTCGGCGCGTTCGTCCTCGACCATGGCGCGCAAGACGATGGTGCCTTCGCGGGTGAATTTGATCGCGTTGCTGACCAGGTTGGTCAGCACCTGCTTGAGGCGCAGCGGGTCACCGATCAGCGACAGCGGGGTGTCGCGGTAAACCAGGCTGACCAGTTCCAGCTGCTTGGCGTGGGCGGCCGGGGCGAGGAGGGTCAGGGCGTCCTGCAGCACATCGCGCAGGTTGAACGGAATATTTTCCAGCACCAGTTTGCCGGCTTCGATTTTCGAGAAGTCGAGGATTTCGTTGATGATCCCCAGCAGGCTGTCGGCGGATTTTTCGATGGTGCCCAGGTAGTCCTGCTGGCGCGGAGTCAGCGCGCTTTTTTGCAGCAGGTTGGTGAAGCCGAGAATGCCATTGAGCGGGGTGCGGATCTCGTGGCTCATGTTGGTGAGGAACTCGGACTTGATCCGGCTCGCCTCCAGGGCTTCCTTGCGCGCGAAGTCGAGTTCGATGTTCTGGATTTCGATGGTTTCCAGGTTCTGCCGGACGTCTTCGGTGGCCTGGTCGATGCTGTGTTGCAGTTCTTCCTGGGCGTTTTGCAGCGACTCGGCCATGCGGTTGATGCCCGAGGCCAGCTCGTCCATTTCATGGCTGCCGAGCGGTGGCAGGCGAGTTTCCAAACGGCCTTCCTTGAGTTGGCTGACGCTCTGCTTGATCCGCCGCAGCGGCTCGTTGATCGTGCGGCTCATGTGCAGGGCCAGCAGCGCGGTGACGCCGAGGCCGGTGACAATCAACAACAGGCTGGCGAACAGGCTGCGGTAGCCGCGCAGCAAGGTGCCGTGGTGCGACAACTCCAGTTCGACCCAGCCCAGCAGACGTTCGGGGTCATCGGCTGTCTGGTCGCCGGCCAGGCTGCGATGGCGGCCGAGCACCGGCAGCAGAAAGCGCGTCGCGTCATTGCCGCTGTGCTGTAGCAGCTGGTTGCCGTCACCCTCCGGCGTTGGGTTGAGCATGCTCGGGCCGGCGTGGGCCAGGCGCGCGTGTTCGGCAGAGAGAAAACGCACGGCACGCACATCCGGCTGATCCAGGGCCTCGCTGGCAATCCGGTTGAGCAGCTGGGTGTCGTTGCGCGCCAACGCGGGGGCGGCCAGTGGCGCCAGTTGCTCGGCGATCATCTGGCCGCGCTGGAGTAACTGCGCGTGCAGGTCGGACAGCTGCACCCAGGTGAAATAGCCACCCAGCACCAGCGCCAACAAGCTGGTGGGTAACAGGGTGAGCAGTAATACGCGGCCCTTGATGCCAAGATCCTTGAACACAATCATCCTCCCGCGTTGCGCTGCTTCTGTGAGCTCAGGCCGGCAGTGTAGCGCTTGCCCTTGCACGAACAAGAGGCGAACGCCTTCCTTATAACAACCTGTAATAAGCCGCCGCGTTCGGGTGTTATGGCGCTCGGCAGTTTGCCGCTATCATGGTGGCCCCGCAGCCTGGATTGCGAAGACACCATGACCCTGCAGTACCCCACTATCGCCGATTGCGTCGGCAACACTCCGCTGGTGCGCCTGCAACGTTTGCCGGGCGCGACCAGCAACACCTTGTTGGTGAAACTGGAAGGCAACAACCCGGCGGGCTCGGTGAAAGACCGCCCGGCGTTGTCGATGATCACCCGCGCCGAGCTCAGTGGTGCAGTCAAGCCTGGCGATACCTTGATCGAGGCGACCTCCGGCAACACCGGGATCGCGCTGGCCATGGTCGCCGCGATCAAGGGTTACCGGATGATCCTGATCATGCCGGACAACATGAGCGCCGAGCGCAAGGCGGCGATGACCGCCTATGGCGCCGAGCTGATCATCGTCAGCAAGGAAGAGGGCATGGAAGGTGCCCGCGACCTGGCCGAACGCATGCAGGCCGAAGGCAAGGGCAAGGTGCTCGATCAGTTCGCCAATGGCGATAACCCGATTGCGCATTACAACGGTACGGGCGCGGAAATCTGGCGCCAGACCCAGGGCAGCATCACGCACTTCATCAGTTCCATGGGTACCACCGGCACCATCATGGGGGTGTCGCGTTACCTCAAGGAGCAGAACCCGGCGATTCAGATCGTCGGTTTGCAACCGATGGAAGGCTCGGCGATTCCGGGTATCCGCCGCTGGCCAGAAGAGTATCTGCCGAAGATTTATCAGGCCGAGCGCGTCGACCGCATCGTCGATATGCAGCAGAGCGAAGCGGAAGACGTGATGCGCCGGCTGGCCCGCGAGGAAGGCATCTTCTGTGGCGTTTCCTCCGGTGGCGCGGTGGCAGCCGCCTTGCGCTTGTCGCGTGAAGTGGAGAATGCCGTCATCGTGGCGATCATCTGCGACCGCGGCGACCGTTATCTATCCACCGGCGTTTACGATGACCCACGCTAATCATGGCTAAACGTAGCGGCGATTTGCGCTTCCAGCCGAGCGGCGGTACCCGCGCGCCGCAAATTCCAGTCGGCAAGAAACAGCGCCTGAGCATCGAGCGCCTGGCCAATGACGGCCGTGGCATCGCGTTCTTCGAGGGGCGTACCTGGTTCGTCGCCGGCGGCCTGCCGGATGAGCAGGTGGAAGCCCGTGTGCTCGCTGCCCGCAGCCAGGTCGTCGAGGCGCGTGCCGAACGAATTTTGACCAGCGCCCCGCAGCGGCGTGTCGCGCCCTGTGCCCATGCGGGGCGCTGTGGCGGCTGCACCCTGCAGCACCTGCCGCACAGCGAGCAGCTGGCCTTGAAGCAGCGCCTGTTGGCCGAGCAACTGAGTCGAATCGCCGGGCTGCAGCCGGACGAATGGGCGCCGGCGCTGGTCGGCCCGGAGTTCGCCTATCGCCGCCGCGCGCGCATTGCGGTGCGCTGGGATGCCAAGGCTAAACACCTGGACGTGGGTTTTCGCGCGGCGGCCAGCCAGGACATCGTGGCTATCGCCGATTGCCTGGTACTGGTACAGCCCTTGCAGCCGATTATCCGTGCGTTACCGCAGCTGCTGCGTGGCTTGGCCAAACCGCAAGCGCTGGGGCATGTCGAGCTGTTCAGTGGCACGGCCAGCGCCGTTTTGGTGCGCCATACCGCGCCGCTGCCGGACGCTGACCTGGCGCTGTTGCAGGCCTTCTGTGCCGAGCACGGCGCGCAATTGTGGCTGCATGGCGTCGGTGAGCCGCAGCCGGTCGATTGCGCGCAGGTGCTGGGCTATCGTCTGGCGGCTTGGGATTTGCAGTTGGAGTATCGCCCCGGCGATTTCGTCCAGGTGAATGCGCCGGTGAATGAGGCGATGATCGCGCAGGCGCTAGACTGGTTAGCGCCACAACGCGATGAGCGGGTGCTGGATCTATTCTGTGGCTTGGGCAATTTTGCCCTGCCGCTGGCCCGCCAGGTGCGCGAAGTGGTGGCGGTGGAAGGTGTCGCGGCCATGGTCGAACGGGCGGCGAGTAACGCTGCGGCCAATGGTCTGCACAACGCGCAGTTTTTCCAGGCGGACTTGTCGAATTCGCTGGCCGACGCCGCTTGGGCGGCACAAGGTTTCTCCGCGGTACTGCTGGATCCACCGCGCGATGGCGCGCTGGAAGTGGTCCAGCAAATCGGTGCTTTTCGCGCCAAGCGAGTGGTGTATGTGTCCTGCAATCCGGCGACTCTGGCGCGCGATGCGGCTGAGTTGGTGCGGCAGGGCTACCGGCTAAAACGTGCCGGAATCCTCGATATGTTTCCGCAGACGGCACATGTCGAGGCGATGGCGTTATTCGAGGCGGACTAGGAAGTTCGCGTAATCCGACCAGTCCAGAGAAGGCTGGCGATTTTCTATGAAGTCAGGCGGCGTGTTTGCCGCACGGCGTAGGGAAGGTAAACGATGGTACAGGTTAGGGCGCACCACCCGATCAATACGGACGGCAGCATCAACCTAGAGGCCTGGCTCGATCATGTGGTCAGCGTCGATCAGGCGTTGGATCGTGGGGCCTTGAAAGCGGCTTGCGAGTTCGCCCGTGAGGCCGAGCAGCAAGCCAATGCCACCCAGAACCTGTGGGCCGAAGGCACCTCCAGTTTCCGCACCGGCCTGGAGATCGCCGAAATCCTCGCCGACCTCAAGCTCGATCAGGACTCTCTGGTCGCGGCAGTCATTTACCGCGGCGTGCGCGAAGGCAAGATTACCCTGGCCTCGGTCCATCAGCGTTTCGGCTCGGTGGTCGCCAAGCTGATCGAAGGCGTGCTGCGCATGGCGGCGATCAGCGCCAGCCTCAAACCGCGCGAGTCCCTGGTGCTCGGCACCCAGGCCCAGGTGGAAAACCTGCGCAAGATGCTGGTGGCGATGGTCGACGATGTACGCGTCGCGCTGATCAAGCTGGCCGAGCGCACCTGCGCGATCCGCGCGATCAAGCACGCCGATGACGAAAAGCGCCATCGGGTAGCCCGCGAAGTCTTCGATATTTATGCCCCGCTGGCGCACCGACTGGGCATCGGCCATATCAAGTGGGAGCTGGAAGATCTGTCCTTCCGCTACCTGGAGCCTGAGCAATACAAACAGATCGCCAAGCTGCTGCACGAACGACGGCTGGATCGTGAGCGGTTTATCACCGAGGTGATGACGCAGCTCAAAACCGAACTGGCCGCCACCGGCGTGCAGGCCGATATCAGCGGGCGGGCCAAACACATCTATTCGATCTGGCGCAAAATGCAGCGCAAGGGTCTGGAGTTCAGCCAGATCTATGACGTGCGTGCGTTGCGCGTGCTGGTGCCGGAGATGCGCGACTGCTACACCGCGCTGGGCATAGTGCATACCCTCTGGCGGCACATCCCGAAAGAGTTCGACGACTACATCGCCAACCCGAAAGAGAATGGTTACCGCTCGCTGCATACCGCGGTGATCGGCCCGGAGGGCAAGGTGCTGGAAGTGCAGATTCGCACCCACGCCATGCACGAGGAGGCCGAGTTGGGCGTTTGCGCGCACTGGCGCTACAAAGGCACCGACGTCAAATCCGGCTCCAACCATTACGAAGAGAAAATCTCCTGGCTACGCCAGGTCCTCGAATGGCACGAGGAGCTCGGCGATATCGGCGGCCTGGCCGAGCAGTTGCGGGTGGATATCGAGCCGGATCGGGTCTACGTGTTCACCCCGCACGGTCACGCCATCGACCTGCCCAAAGGTGCGACGCCGCTGGACTTCGCCTACCGCGTGCACACCGAAATCGGCCACAACTGCCGCGGTGCCAAGATCAACGGGCGCATCGTGCCGCTCAACTACAGCCTGCAGACCGGCGAGCAGGTGGAGATCATCACCAGTAAGCACGGCACGCCGAGTCGCGACTGGCTGAACACTAACCTCGGCTATGTCACCACCTCGCGGGCGCGGGCGAAGATCGTGCATTGGTTCAAGTTGCAGGATCGTGACCAGAATGTCGCTGCCGGCAAGGCTTTGCTCGAGCGGGAACTGAGTCGCCTGGCACTGCCGCACGTGGACTACGGGCGCCTGGCGGAGAAGGCCAACCTGAAAACCGCCGAGGATATGTTTGCCGGCCTCGGTGCCGGTGATCTGCGTCTGGCGCATCTGGTCAACGCCGCACAGCAACTGGTCGAGCCGGAGCGTGGCCACGAGCAACTGGAGCTGATCCCGCGTCGCCCCACCGGTCACAAGCCGGGCAAACGCGGTGATATCCAGATCCAGGGCGTCGGCAACCTGCTGACGCAAATGGCCGGTTGCTGCCAGCCGCTGCCGGGCGATGCGATCGTTGGTTACATCACGCTCGGACGTGGCGTCAGCATCCATCGCCAGGACTGCGCCTCGGTGCTGCAACTGAGCGGGCGTGAGCCGGAGCGGATTATCCAGGTCAATTGGGGCCCGGTGCCGGTGCAGACCTATCCGGTGGACATCATCATCCGCGCCTACGACCGCTCAGGCTTGCTGCGTGACGTCTCCCAGGTGCTGCTCAACGAGAAGATCAATGTGCTGGCGGTCAACACTCGCTCGAACAAGGAGGACAACACCGCCGCCATGTCGTTGACCATCGAGATTCCGGGGTTGGATGCACTCGGTCGTCTATTGGGGCGGATTTCCCAGTTGCCGAATATCATCGAGGTGCGGCGCAACCGCGCTTCCTGAGGGGCTAAGGTCGTAGGGCGTACTCGCCGCAGGCAGTACGCCGGTGATCGGCGGGCTGTCGCTGCGCTCCGAGGCCGCCCTGCGGGGTAAATAGCAACCGAATTGGATCATCCATGTACCAACTCAACGACCTGCTGCACCTGATGGCCCGCCTGCGCGACCCGCAGTACGGCTGCCCGTGGGACCTCAAACAGAGCTACGCCAGCATAGTCCCCCACACCATCGAGGAGGCCTATGAGGTGGCCGACGCCATCGAGCGCGGCGACTTCGAGCACCTGCCCGGCGAACTCGGCGACCTGCTGTTTCAGGTGGTGTATTACAGCCAGCTGGCCAAGGAAGACGGGCGTTTCGAGTTCGCCGCGGTGGTGGACGGCATCACCCGCAAGCTGATTCGCCGCCATCCCCATGTGTTCGCGGACGGCGACCTGTATGGCGCGCCGGATGTGGCCAAGCTGGAAGAGGCGGCGGTCAAGCAGCGCTGGGAAGAGCTGAAAGCCGAAGAGCGCGCCCAGAAAGCCGCAGCGCCTGAGCAACTGTCATTGCTGGATGACGTGCCGACGGCGCTGCCGGCCTTGTCCCGTGCGGTCAAGTTGCAGAAACGCACGGCCCAGGTCGGCTTCGATTGGCCGGAGGCCTTGCCGGTGGTGGACAAGGTCCGCGAAGAGCTGGACGAAGTGCTGGAGGCCATGAGCGAGAACGACCCACAGGCGCTGGCCGAGGAAATGGGCGATCTGTTGTTCGTGGTGGTTAACCTGGCGCGGCACCTGAAGGTCGATCCGGAAACTGCGCTGCGCAGTGCCAATGGCAAGTTCGAGCGCCGTTTTCGATTTATCGAACAGGCATTGCGCGAAACCCGTCGGCCCATTGAAAATTGCAGCCTCGAAGAACTGGATGCGCTGTGGGGCGAAGCCAAACGCCAGGAAAAAGACAGCCTAGGTTGCGGTTCATAGTGCGTAGGGTGGGTAAAGCCCACCCTACATCTCTCATTCGTTGTGCAAAGGTAGGTTATGAGTCTTTCTCTCCGCGACCAATTGCTGAAAGCCGGCCTGGTCAACCAAAAGCAGGCCAAGCAGGTCGGCAAAGAAAAACAGAAGCAGAAACGCCTGGAGCACAAAGGCCAAATCGAGGTCGACGATTCGCAGCAGCGTGCCGCCCTGCAAGCCATGGCCGAGAAGACCGCGCGCGATCAGGAGCTGAACCGCCAGCAGCAGGAAAAGGCGCAGAAGAAGGCCGAGGCCGCGCAGATCAAGCAACTGATCGAGCAGAGTCGTCTGCCGAAGTTGACCACCGAGGATTACTACAACTTCGTCGACGATAAGAAGGTCAAGCGCCTCTCCGTCAACAACCTGATGCGTGACAAGCTGAGCCGTGGTTCTTTGGCCATCGTTCAGCATGGCGGCGGTTATGAAGTGATCCCGCGTGAAGCCGCATTGAAGATCCAAGAGCGCGATCCGCGCCGGGTGATACTGCTCAACACCCCGACCGAAGCGCCGGATGCGGACGATCCGTATGCCGCTTATCAGGTGCCGGACGATCTGATGTGGTGAGTCCAATTTTCTTTCATTCGTATAACGTTGTCGGCAGCGCCACGCGTTCTACTTCCTACTTTTGAAATAGAACTGGAATGAGTAAGCACACATAGAAAAGCCGGGCAACGCCCGGTTTTTTTATGTGTGCGCCAGGCAGCGCCGTGACTGGCGCTGTTCCGGGCAGTAGTGAGCCTGGATGACTTGGAGGTGAAAGCCCTCTACACACCCGGCAAGGGGAAGTGTTGGCTGAAGGCAAGGGCGCGCGGGTGACCGCGAATCTGAAGGAAGCCGGAGGCATTGTGCCATGAACGTGTTTGCATTCTGAACGCGATGTTGTACTCGATCGGTGAGATTTGCCCAGCCTACAAGAGCGCTGCCTGCTGACCGAATGGGTCAATCGAGCCTGAGCGCTTGGGTCATTGAGCGGTTGTGGCGGCGGCGCCTACCCTGCGGGACGATTCAATCCGCAGGGAGCTGCCCAGATGCACCGCATTCATTTCGACACCGAGCACGCCATGTTCCGCGAGTCCTTCCGCGCCTTTCTGCAGAAGGAAGTGGTGCCGCACCAGGAGGCCTGGGAAGAGGCCGGGGTGGTGAGTCGCGAGGTTTGGCTAAAGGCCGGCGAGATGGGTTTTTTGCTGCCGTGGGCCGATGAGGAATACGGCGGCAGCGGGCTCAAGGATTTCCGTTACGAGCAGATCATGTGCGAGGAGCTGGCCAACGTTAACGAGGCCGGTTTCATGTTGCCGCTGCACTCGGCGCTCTGCGGCCCCTATATCGCCGAGTACGGCAATGCCGAGCAAAAAGCCCACTTCCTGCCGGCGATCATCCGTGGCGAAAGCATCCTCGCGGTGGCGATGACCGAGCCGGGCGCCGGTTCCGACCTGGCCGGGATGCGGACCACGGCGGTCGACAAGGGCGATCACTACGAGCTGAACGGCTCCAAGGTGTTTATCTCCAACGGGCTGTTGGCTGACGTGGTGATAGTTGCGGCCAAGACTGACCCGGCGAACAAACACGCCATGGGCCTGTTTCTGGTCGAGCGCGGGATGGAAGGCTTCGAGCGCGGGCGCAACCTGAAGAAACTCGGCATGCAGAGCCAGGACACCGCCGAGCTGTTCTTCAATAACGTCAAAGTACCGAAGGCCAACCTGCTCGGTGATGCCAAGGCCGGTTTCTTCTACCTGATGAACATGCTCGCCCAGGAACGCCTGACCAACGCCTGTGGCGCGGTCGGCGGGGCCGAGGCGGCGCTGCAAGTGACCATCGACTATGTGAAGGAGCGCAAAGCCTTCGATCGGCCGATTTCGCACTTCCAGAACACCCGTTTCAAGCTGGCGGAAATGCGCACTCAGGTCGATGTGGCGCAAGTTTTCGTCGACCGCTGCGTAATGGACCACAACCAGAAGAAACTCACTCCGGAAGTCGCCGCCGAGGCCAAGCTATTCACCACCGAACTGCTCGGCAAAGTCGTCGACGAAGGCGTACAACTGCACGGTGGCTGGGGCTACATGTGGGAATATCCGATCTGCAAGATGTACGCGAATGCGCGGATTCAGCGGATCTTCGCTGGCACCTCGGAAATCATGAAAGAGATTATCAGCCGCGGGATGAAGCTCTGAGCGCATCCGGACTGACGTAGGGTGGGCCTTGGCCCACCAGCGGGATTTGCACGGTGGGCCAAGGCCCACCCGACGCAGGAGATAACCATGACCATCACCAGCGGCGCCATTGACGCCTGGGCCCAGCCGGCCACGGGCAGAACCCGCGAGCTGATGCCGGAAGTCGCTCGACTGTTCGAGAAGTCCGGCTCCGCGCATTTGCTCGATCACTGTCTGAGCCCGGAACAAACCGTCGCAGAGATGGACAAGGCCGGCGTCGAGAAACTGCTGCTCGCCGCCTGGTGCCGGCCGGAGCGCTGGGTCTGCACGAACGACGAGGTCGCCGAATTCACGCGCGTCTTCCCGGATCGCTTCGTCGGCGTTGCCACGGTCGATCTGAGTAAGCCCGTGGCGGCGGTGCACGAGCTGGAACGGGCAGTCACCGAGCTGGGCTGCAAGGCCCTGCGCATCGTGCCCTGGCTGTGGAAGCTGGCGCCGAATCACCGGCTCTACTATCCGCTGTATGTGAAGTGCATCGAGCTGGACATCCCGTTCTGCACCCAGGTCGGCCATACCGGCCCGCTGATGCCGTCCGAGACCGGGCGACCGGTGCCCTATCTGGACGAGGTGGCGCTGGACTTCCCCGAGTTGCGCATAGTCGCCGGGCATATCGGCCATCCCTGGACCGACGAGATGATCGGCCTGGCCTGGAAGCACGACAACCTCTATATCGACACCTCGGCCTATTTGCCGCGCTATTACCCGCCACAGCTGCTGCAATTTATGCAGAGCTACGGGCAGGACAAGGTGCTGTTCGGCACTAACTTCCCGCAGCTTTCCCACGCGCGCTGCATGGCGCAAATCAAGGACCTGGGGCTGTCTGCGGAGGCGGAGGGCAAGTTCCTCCACGGCAACGCCCGCCGGGTGTTTAAGCTGTAGGCTGGGTTAGGCCGAAGGCCATAACCCAGCATCCGCTCTGCTGTTTATTGGATTCCCGCCTGCGCGGGAATGCCGGGTTGTCGGGTGACCGGCCATTACATGGGGAGCAACCGTAGGCTGGGTAGGGCCGATTTTGGCGAAACCCAGCAAAGCCAGAACTGGCACCAAGAGGTGCCGGAGGAGACCCCGCTATTTTGCTCAGGAGCCGCCATGAAAGGCCCGTTGTCCTCACTGAAGATTCTCGATTTCTCCACCCTGCTGCCGGGGCCCTTCGCCTCGTTGCTGCTGGCCGACATGGGCGCCGAGGTGCTGCGCGTCGAGTCGCCGACGCGGATGGATTTGCTCCGCGTACTGCCGCCCCATGATGGCGGAATCTCGGCCAGCCATGCCTACCTCAACCGCAACAAACGCAGCATTGCCCTCGATCTGAAACGGCCGGAAGCGGTCGAGGTGGTCAAGCAGTTGCTGGGCGAGTACGACATCGTCCTCGAACAATTCCGTCCAGGGGTGATGGATAAGCTCGGGGTGGGTTATGCGGCGCTCAGGGCCATCAATCCCAGGCTGATCTACGTGTCGATCACCGGCTACGGCCAGACCGGCCCCTACAAGGACCGCGCCGGGCATGACATCAACTACCTGGCCCTGTCCGGTATCGCCGACCAGACCGGGCGCCGCGATACCGGGCCATTGCCCTTGGGCATCCAGGCGGCGGACATTGCCGGGGGTTCCTTCCACGGCGTGATGGGCCTGCTGGCGGCGGTCATCCAGCGCCAGCAGAGCGGTGAGGGTCAGTATGTCGATGTCAGCATGACCGACTGCGTCTTCAGCCTGCATGCGATGGCCGGCGCCGGTTACCTGGCCTGCGGCGAGGAGCCGAAGATGGAGAGCCAGGCACTCAACGGCGGCAGCTTCTACGACTACTACCGCACCCGCGATGGCCGCTGGTTCTCGGTCGGCAGCCTGGAACCGCAGTTCATGCAGCAGTTCTGCGTAGGCCTTGGCCGCCCGGAACTGGCGGCGCTTGGTTTGTCGCCGAAACCGGAAGAACAGCGCGCGCTCAAACGCGAGATCCAGCTTGAATTCGAGAAGCGTGACTTTGCCGAGTGGAGCGAGCGTTTCGCGGCTCTGGATGCCTGCGTCGAACCGATGCTGAGCCTGGCCGAAGCGCTCGAACATCCGCAGTTGAAAGCCCGCGACCTGGTCACCGAAGTGCCACGTGGCGGTAATTCGCCGCAAAAGCAGATCGCCTGTCCGATCAAGTTCTCGGGTGGCCTGCCGGCACCACGGCATATCGGCTCGCCGTTAGGCGCGCATACCGGAGAAGTACTGCGTGGCCTGGGTTATGCCGCCGAGCAGATCGCCGAGTTGAGAGCGGCGAAGGTAATCGGCTAGGGCGCTACTCGTCGCAGGCGCTAGTGGGCTGGCGGGCTGGCGCTGCGCGCCGAGGCCGCCCTACGTGGCGTTACTCGGTGATGGCAGGCTGCTCTACGAGCGTAGGGCGTTACTCGCCGAAGGCAGTACGCCTATTCCTGGCGCTGCTGTCCGCTGAATACCAAGGTCGCCCGGCAACGCCGGCAGAAATAGCGACGGCCCTTGCTGACCAGTGCATGCCGTTGCGCGGAGAAGGGGAAGTCGTGATCCGGGCACCGGCAGTTGTAGAGGTAGCGGGTCGCGGTGCGGCGTTTGATGGCGTAGGCGTGACAGCGATTGGGCGGCAGCTCGTAGACCCCGCGCATGATCAATTGCCACTCCTCGCCATGGGGTTGGATGCGTGAGCCGAACATCTCGCGCGCGATCATATGCGCGACTTCGTGGGCCACGGTTTGCTTGAGGAAGTCTTCGCTGTTTTCGCGGTACAGTTGCGGGTTGAAGCGCAGCAGGTTTTCGTCCAGGTGCGCCACTCCGGCTTTTTGCCCCCGTAACTTGAGGCTGACCACGGGGCGGGTAAAGCGGCGCTTGAAAAAAGCCTCGGCCTGCTGGTAACAAGCTTCGACACGAGCATTGAGCTGTTCGGGCATCGGGTCCTCCAAATGCAGGCGGAATTATGCCCAAGCGCGTCGCGGCCAGCAGCCCTAAAATGACGAAACCGCCAAACGGCGGTTTCGGGTCTGCTTAATGAATGAAAGATTCTTAACTGGTGTAGACAGGTCCAACGCCGAGGCCCCAGAAGATCACCGACATCGCGATCATCGCCACCAGCACCACCAGGCCGACCGCCAGCACCGAGCTGGAGAACATGAAGCCTTCGTCCTTGGGGATGTTCATAAAGGCCGGGATGCCGACATAGAGTAGGTAGGCCGTGTAGCAGACCGCCGCCGTGCCGACGAACATGGCGAGCCAGAGGCTAGGGTAGAGCGCCGCAAGACCACCGATAAACAGTGGCGTGGCGGTGTACGCGGCGAACACGACACATTGCGCCATACTTGGGCTGGCGTCGTAAGTCCGGGCCATCCAGTTGATAAAAGCGCCCATCACCGCAACGCCGGCGAGCATGGCCAGGTAGGTCATGAGCGTCATCCACAGGGCACTGCCTTCGGTCAGCATAACGGGTGCGCCGCCGCCGACTGTCCAGCCAACCTGGGTGGTACCGATATAAGCCGAAATAGCCGGAATAGCCGCGAGAATCAGGACGTGGGTGAGATACATGTGGCTGATACTTTCCTCTTCGCCACGAATTTCTTGCCACTCTTGATCAGGATGCGTGAAGAGCCCCCAAACGTGATGGATCATGCCAAACACCTCCTCTTGTTATAGCGGTCGCCCCCCAGCGTAGCGCCCGGCGCGCGTGAGTAGCGCCACCGGGTGCAGGGCCGAACCTATGCGACCGTATGTCGCAGTATAGGCTTGGCCTGGAAGGCGCGTGGGGCATGGGTTTAGAGCAAATTCGTCTCTAAATATCAGCTGTAATAGCGCTCTAGTATTTCCATCGCCAGGTTGATCGACTGCAGGCGCGTCGTGCTGCCGCCGCGATCCGGGTGATGCTGGCTTACCAGTTGTCGGTAGCGGCGCTTGATAACGCCGAGGTTGAGTGGCTCGTTCGATTCCTCCAGCTCGAACAACTCCAAGGCGGCGCGTTTTTCGTCCCCGCCCTGCATGCGCTTCCAGAAGCTGGTCAGCAGCTTCTCCACGTCGTCTTCGCTGGTTTCCCGCAGGTGTTGCAGATCCAGATAGTAGTCACGCAGCGGATCCTGTTCGCTGAGTGCCGAGCTACCCGCTTGATAGGGTTGTAACTGCACGCACAACGGGCTGATCAGCAGGTGCGCGGTTCGCTCATTCCAGAGTCGTTCGCGCAGTTGGTAGAGCGCGTTGAACAGCAGAAAGTGGGTGCGAAACAGCACCAGCTTGTCGGTCAGTGCCAGGTGCGGGATATGTGTCGAGTGACGCGCTTTGAGCCGTTGGATCAGCAGATATTCGCTGCAACCATCGGGTGCCTCGCGCAGCAGTTCGAGCAACTGTTCGGCAAGGTCGAGGGCGGGATTCAGTTCGGAGTTCATCGACCGAGCCTAGCACAGCGGCCGCGCGGGTTTGTGGGCGGAACTCACTGGAGTGCCGCCTTGTCCCACCTGCATGAGTCGGAGGATGTTTATGCGCCTGTTGCGCCAGCTGACCGCTATTTTTCTGATCCTGCTCGCGGGTTCTGTGAGCGCTGCGCCGGCGGCCGAGCGCTGGGCGGTGTGGGATGTCAGCAACGAAAGCCGCGCCGCGCATATCGACCACAGCGCCTGGCAGGAATTGCTGACGCGCTACCTGAACAGCCAGCATCCGAGTGGCATTGCGCGTTTCGACTACGCCCATGTGGATCGCCGCCATCGCCGCCTGCTGGATGTGTACGTCGAGCAACTGAGCGCCCTCGATCCGCGGCAATTTACCCGTGCCGAGCAGTTGGCCTATTGGCTCAATCTGTATAACGCGCTGATCGTGCAGCAGGTGCTCAAGAATTATCCGGTGGATTCGATTACCAGTCTCGGCGCCTGGTATCAGTTCGGCCCCTGGGATAAGGCCGTCACCGAGGTCGCCGGCTATAAGCTCAGTCTCAACGACATCGAACATCGCATTCTTCGTCCGCTCTGGCGCGACCCGCGTCTGCACTACGCACTCAATTGCGCCAGCCTCGGCTGTCCCAATCTGGCGGCCGAGACCTATAGCGCGCAGAACAGCGAGCGCCTGCTGGAGGCGGGTGCGCGGGCCTATATCAACCACCCGCGGGGGGTGGCTTTTGAGGACGGCAAATGGGTGCTGTCGAGGATTTATGACTGGTATCCGCAGGACTTCGGTGGCGAGGAGGGGTTGCGCGCGCACCTCATCCATTACGCTAACCCAGCCTTGGCGCAGCAGTTGCAAGCCTTTACCGGCAAACCCCGCTATCGCTATGACTGGAATCTCAACCAGCCCTGAAGACGCAGCCCTGAAGACAAGTAGGGTAGGGCTATTGGCGCTTTCTGCGTAAAATAGCCGGTTTTCGCCACCCCTTTTCGTAAACCCCCGGACTTCAGCGCACCATGGGCACTCTTTCGGTTAATCAAAGCAAACTGCAGAAACGCTTGCGCCGCCTGGCTGGCGAGGCCGTTACCGACTTCAACATGATCGAAGACGGCGACAAGGTCATGGTCTGCCTGTCCGGCGGCAAGGACAGCTACACCATGCTCGACGTCCTGCTGCATCTGCAGAAGGTCGCGCCGATCAAGTTCGAGATCGTCGCGGTCAATATGGATCAGAAGCAGCCGGGCTTCCCCGAGCACGTGTTGCCGGAGTACCTCAAGGCCCTCGGCGTCGACTATCACATAGTCGAAAAAGACACCTATTCGGTGGTGATGGAAAAAATTCCGGAAGGCAAAACCACCTGCTCGCTCTGCTCCCGTCTGCGCCGTGGCACCCTCTATACCTTTGCCGATGAAATCGGTGCGACCAAAATGGCGCTCGGCCACCACCGCGACGACATTCTCGAGACCTTCTTCCTCAACATGTTCTACGGCGGCACGCTCAAGGCCATGCCGCCGAAACTGCGTGCCGACGACGGGCGCAACGTGGTGATTCGGCCGCTGGCCTACTGCAGCGAGAAGGACATCGAGGCCTACTCCGAGCTCAAAGCGTTCCCGATCATCCCCTGCAACCTCTGCGGCTCGCAGGAGAACCTGCAGCGCAAGGTGGTCAAGGAGATGCTGCTGGAGTGGGAGCGCAAGACGCCCGGCCGCACCGAGATCATGTTCCGCGCCCTGCAGAATGTGATGCCCTCACAGCTGGCCGACCGCAATCTGTTCGACTTCACCAGTTTGCGCATCGATGAAAACGCCACACCGCGCTTTGTCGATGTGATGAATCTGTGATTCTCGGCATTAACCCTGCCAGGGCAGCCCATGCGCGACTATAAATGGCTCAATGAGTATTGCCTCAACCGCTTTGGCTCCAAGGCGGCGTTGGAAGCCAGGCTGCCGACCCCCAAGTCGGCGGCCGAGTTGCGCCAGATCGCTGATGACCGTTACCTGTCGTTGATCGCCCTGCGGGTCTTTCGCGCCGGCCTCAAACACAGCTTGGTGGATGCCAAGTGGCCGGCCTTCGAGGAGGTTTTCTTCGGCTTCGCTCCCGAGAAAGTCGTGCTGATGGGCGGCGAGCATCTGGAGCGGCTGATGCAGGACGCGCGGCTGATCCGTCACCTTGGCAAGCTGAAAAGCGTGCCGCGTAACGCGCAGTTTGTCCTCGATGTGGCGAAGCAGCAGGGCAGTTTCGGCGCGCTGATCGCCGATTGGCCGGTGACCGATATCGTCGGCCTGTGGAAGTACCTGGCCAAACATGGCGGCCAGCTCGGCGGGCTGTCGGCGCCACGCTTGCTGCGCATGGTTGGCAAAGACACCTTCATTCCGACTGACGATATGGTCGCGGCCCTGAAGGCGCAGGAGATCATCGAAAAGACTCCCACCAGCCTGAAGGAGCTTGCCGCCGTGCAAGCCGCGTTCAATCAGTGGCACGCCCAAAGCGGCCGGCCCCTGTGTCAGCTTTCGGTGATGTTGGCGCATACGGTCAATCATTGATCGCGAGACTCGGTATTCGCCCTTAGAGGGTGAGGGAGGCCCCGATGGATACTGCAATTCAGCGAGTCGCTCAGGCGCTTCGGCGCGCCGAACGCATCCTGATCATCAGCGGTGCGGGCCTTTCCGCGGACTCCGGCTTGCCGACCTATCGCGGTCTCGGCGGCTTGTATAACGGCGTGACCGAAGAAGGGCTGCCGATCGAGACGGCGCTCTCTGGGCCGATGCTGCAACGCGATCCTGCCCTGTGCTGGAAATACCTCGCCGAACTGGGCAAGGCCTGCCTGGGAGCCAAACCGAATGCCGGTCATTACGCTATCGCCGAACTGCAACGGCGCAAATCTGGCTGCTGGGTGCTGACGCAGAATATCGACGGCTACCACCGCGCGGCGGGTAGTCCGGTGGAGCGGCTGATCGAGATTCATGGCGAACTGGCGCCGCTGTTCTGCCAATCCTGTGGCGCCGAGAGCGCTGAATTGGCAGAGCATCTACAGCGTCCGCTGCCGCCAAAATGCCCGCAGTGCGGTGGCATCCTGCGCCCGCCGGTGGTGCTGTTCGAGGAACTGCTGCCGGAGCTGGCCATCGACACGCTCTATGCCGAGCTGCGCAAAGGCTTCGACGTGGTGCTGGCGGTGGGGACCACGGCGAGCTTCCCCTATATAGTCGAGCCGGTCGTGCGCACCCGCCACGCAGGCGGCTTCACCGCCGAAATCAACCCGATGCACAGCGACCTCAGCCGGCTGGTGGATGTGCATTTACGGGGTAGGGCCTTAGATGTGTTGCCGGAGTTACTGGGTCACATTCCGGCTAATTAAATTTGCAAGTGAGGGTTGTGGAAGGCATAGTCGCGGCTTCATAAAATTCGACACGGCCGTGCCCATGCTAAAGCGCTTCGCACCCCTCGTGCCCCTCGCACTCTCAGTCTTCCTGGTTGCTTGCGCCGGCTACTCGCCGAAGTCGCAGGTCGCCGAAGCTCCCCAGCCGATTGCCGATGAGCAAACTGTCGAGCCGCTGCCGGACTTCGCCCAAGACAAACCCTACGAATTGCCGACCTTTGCCGACAGCATCCTGGCTCACGGCCTGTCGCTGGTAGGCACCCGCTACCGTTTCGGCGGTAGTTCGGTGTCTTCCGGTTTCGATTGCAGCGGCTTTATCGGTTACCTGTTCAAAGAAGAAGCCGGTATGAGCCTGCCGCGCTCCACCCGCGAAATGATCAACCTCGATGCACCGCTGGTGGAGCGTACCGAGCTGGAGCCTGGCGATCTGTTGTTCTTCAGCACCAACGGCCGTGGCCGGGTCAGCCACGCCGGCATCTACCTCGGCGATGATCAGTTCATCCATTCTTCCAGCAGCCGCAGCGGCGGTGTGCGGGTGGACAGCCTGGATGATAAATACTGGAGCCGTACCTTCATCGAGGCCAAGCGCGCCTTGGCGCTGGCTTCGGTTAGCCACAATCCGCTGCACCCTTAATCTCCATTGAGTTCAGCGCGCGCAAGCGCAAAGCTTGCGCGCGCTCGTACCTCGCGGCAGAGTAGAGCGCACTAAGAATCAGAGCCGCCTCGCTTATGCCCGCCACGGCCCGTCTCGCCCTACTCGTACTCGCCGCGCTGCTGACTGCCTGCGCGAGCAACACCGCCCCTCCGGAAAGCGTTTTCACCACCGAGCACAGTGGCGCCGCCGATGATGTGCTGTTGCGCGCCTTGGGGCTGGTCGGCACGCCTTACCGTTACGGCGGCAATACCCCAGACAGCGGCTTCGATTGCAGCGGCCTGATCGGCTACGTCTACCGGGATGCAGCCGGCATCGCCTTGCCGCGCTCAACCCGCGAGATGATCGGCATGCGTGCGCCGAGCGTGCGGCGTGACGCGTTGCAGACCGGCGATCTGCTGTTCTTCGCCACCAATGGCGGCGGTCAGGTCAGCCACGCGGGTATTTACGTCGGGGAAGGGCGTTTCGTTCACGCGCCCTCCAGTGGCGGCACCGTGCGCTTGGATAGCCTGGCGACTGCCTACTGGCAGAAGAGCTACCTGGAGGCCAAGCGGGTGCTCAATCCGGCCCGTCTCGCCCGCACGCCCTGATCTGCACGCGCCTATCTACCCACGCCCATTTACATAGGAGTGCCGCATGACCGGCCGTACCCTGAACCTCGACGACGCGCTGTATAACTACCTGCTCGAGGTCTCCCTGCGTGAAACGCCGCTGCTCAAGTGCCTGCGCGAGGAAACTCAAGCCTTGCCCATGGCGCGCTGGCAGATCGCCCCGGAGCAGGGTCAATTCATGGCGCTGCTGGTCAAGCTAATCGGTGCCAAACGCCTGCTGGAAATCGGCACCTTCACCGGCTACAGCGCCCTCTGTATGGCCAGCGCCATGCCGGAAGATGGCCAACTGATTTGCTGCGACCTGCCCGGCGACTACAACGCCATCGCCCGTCGCTACTGGCAGCAGGCGGGAGTGCACGAACGCATCGACCTGCGTCTGGCGCCGGCGCTGGAGACCCTTGGTCTGCTGGAGCGAGAAGGGCAGAGCGGAACCTTCGATCTGATCTTTATCGACGCCGACAAGGCCAACTACCCGGTTTACCTGGAGCATGCCCTGGTGCTGGCCCGGCCGGGCGCTTTGATCCTGTTCGATAACACCCTGTGGAGTGGGCGAGTCCTGGAACAGGCGCCCGACAGCGCCGACACCCGCGCTATCCAAGCCCTCAACCGGCGCCTGAAAAACGACCAACGCCTGGATTTGTCTCTGCTGCCCATCGGCGATGGTCTGACCCTCTGCCGTAAACACTGACAGCTGTGCAGGGCCTGGGCGCATGAGTTCGCCCCAACAGCTTTTTCCAACGATTCACTCGAACAGGCTTGACCGCGTCCGCCTGCCAGCGCCAGTCTGCAGCCGGTGAGCTATATTCAGCCCGTCTTAGGGCCGATAGCTCAGCTGGGAGAGCGCCACGTTCGCAACGTGGAGGTCGGGAGTTCGATCCTCCTTCGGTCCACCAAATCGAAAGGCCGGAACCCATGGGGTCCGGCCTTTTCGTTTGGCTATGTCTGAGTTAGCTGTTGCAAGGCGAGCATTGGAAAAGTGCAAGACCCAGCGGGCCAGCTCAACACTTCACCGGCACCTAGCCAGAGCATTTGAAGACTGGATAAGGCCTTTGGCCGCCACCACCGGCCGGGCAAAGTGCGCTGCTTGGCGGCACCTATGCCGAGTTCAGCTGCAAGCTGGCCATATTCACCCTTAGTGCCGCGTTGACGCTCCACCGCCAACCCTCTAACCTGCCTGCCTTGCTTCAGGTGCCCCCAGGCTTAGTGCCGGCGGGGTGAAACAGGGAAGCCGGTGCGTTCTTGCAGTTGTTCATTTAATGAGCAGTCAGGCAAAACTATTCCGGCGCTGCCCCCGCAACGGTAGACGAGTCAAGAAGCCGCTTTTAGCCACTGTGCCCTGCACGGGAAGGTGCGGTTTTGCGAACGCCTCATCTCGAAGGTGTTCCGCTCGTAAGCCCGGAGACCGGCCTGTCGCAGTCCACGGCATCGCGGAGGGCGTTGTCTGGCGTGTAGGCTGCGCTGCGGCCTGTGCGTCCGCTGTTCTCCGCAAGCTTTACCCAGCCTGAGTCCTGTGGGCGAGAGTGGTGGAGATCCTGTCTCGATGAGTAAGTCCTTTCTGGTGCCAGCTATTGGTTCGGCGGTGGCGAGACTTTGTCCGCCGTGTCCCGGGCGGCATTCTTTCCTGACTAGTCTGTCTCTACACCCTTTTCGCGCTTCCAGCGGTGTTTGGGCAGCCTCCAACGTGCAGCAAGGTTCTGAGGTGAAACGATGAGCGAGTCAGCAGAAAGAGACGCCCGCCACAAGGCCCGGATGGAGCGCAAGAAGGCCCTGGTCGACGAAAAGATCGCCCAGGCGCAAGACCAATACGGTCTGTTGCTGGTGCACACCGGCAATGGCAAAGGCAAAAGCAGCTCGGCCTTCGGTATGGTCGCCCGCGCGTTGGGACATGGCATGAAGGTCGGCGTGGTGCAGTTCATCAAAGGCGCGGCGAGCACTGGCGAAGAGCGATTCTTCCGCCGCTTCCCCGAGGAAGTCAGCTACCACGTGATGGGTGAGGGTTACACCTGGGACACCCAGGATCGCCAGCGCGATATCGACAAGGCCGTCGCCGCCTGGGCGGTGGCCAAGCAGTTGTTGAATGACCCCGAGATCGGCCTGGTGGTGCTGGATGAGCTGAATATCGCGCTCAAGCATGGCTATTTGCCGTTGGACACCGTGCTGGCCGATATCGGTGGTCGCCCGCTGTTGCAGCACGTGGTCGCCACCGGCCGTGGTGCGCCGCCCGGCTTGATCGAGGCGGCAGACACCGTGACCGAAATGGGCATGCTCAAGCATGCGTTCAAGTCCGGCGTGAAGGCGCAGAAAGGGGTGGAGTTTTGAGGCGCCTGGCTTTAGTAGGGTGGATTCGCCGCAACGCGGCAATCCACCATCCGGAGGCCATGCGGTGCATTGCCCTGCGGTCGAATGCACCCTACGGACGAGGTTTGAGCGCATGAGCTCCGCACGCCAATGCCCGGCCCTGTTGATCGCCGCGCCGGCTTCCGGCCAGGGCAAGACCACCGTCACCGCCGCCCTGGCGCGGCTGCATACGCGCCAGGGCAAGCGGGTGCGGGTGTTCAAGTGCGGGCCGGACTTTCTCGACCCGATGATCCTCGCCCGCGCCAGCGCCGCGCCGGTCTATCAGCTCGACCTGTGGATGGTCGGCGCGGTGGAAAGCCGTCGCCTGCTCTGGGAAGCCGCTGGTGAGGCCGACTTGATTCTGATCGAAGGGGTCATGGGCCTGTTCGATGGCACACCGTCCGCCGCCGATCTGGCGCGGCATTTCGGCGTGCCGGTGATGGCGCTGATCGACGGCTCCGGCATGGCCCAGACCTTTGGTGCCATGGCCCACGGCATGGCCACCTTCCAGGCCGATCTGCCGTTCTCCGGGGTGCTGGCCAACCGCACCGGCAGCATCCGCCATGGCGAGATATTGCGTGACTGCCTGCCCAAGCACATTCATTGGTACGGCGCCTTGCCGCGTAGCGCCGCGATCGAACTACCGAGCCGGCACCTGGGGCTGGTGCAGGCCGAAGAACTGGCCGATCTGGACGCCCGTCTGGATGCCGCCGCCGATGCCCTGGCCGCGAGTGCCGACGTCGGCTTGCCGGCGCCGGTGAGTTTTGCCGCGCCCGAGCTGTTTGAGAGCCAGCCCATCGAGCCGTTATTGGCCGGCGTGCGCATCGGCGTCGCGCGGGACACCTCGTTCGCCTTTATCTACCAGGCTAACCTCGATCTGCTGCGCCAGTTGGGTGCCGAGCTGATTCAGTTTTCGCCGCTGCAGGATGCCGAGATACCCGAGGTAGACAGCCTCTATCTGCCCGGCGGCTACCCCGAGCTGCACCTGCAACAGCTGGCGGCCAATCAGCCGATGAGCGCGGCGATTCATGCCCATCACGCCGCCGGCAAACCGATCCACGCCGAGTGTGGCGGCATGCTCTACCTGCTCAAGGCGCTGACCGATAAAGACGGTGAGCGTGGCGAGCTGCTCGGTCTGCTGCCCGGCCAGGCGCTGATGCACAAACGCCTGAAGGCGCTGGCGTTGCAGGAAATCGAATTGCCGGAAGGGCGCCTGCGTGGCCACACCTACCACTATTCGGAGCTGGACTGCGCCCTGGAGCCGCTGGCCCGTGGCGTCTGCCCGACTTATAAGCGCACGGCCGAGGCGGTTTACCGGATCGGCCGGCTGACCGCTTCCTATATCCACCTTTATCTGCCGTCCAATCCCCAGGCGGCTGCGGCCCTGTTCCTACCATGAGCGAGTCAACTGCATGAGCCAGCACGCGTTCAGCGAAGCCGAGCGCGCGGCGGTGTACCGCGCGATTGCCGAACGCCGCGACATGCGCCATTTCAGTGGCGGCCAGGTCGCGCCTGAACTGCTGGCGCGTCTGCTGGAGGCGGCGCATCAGGCGCCGAGCGTCGGCTTGATGCAGCCTTGGCGGTTTATCCGCATCACCCGGCCAGGCTTGCGTGAGGCTATTCATGGCCTGGTGGAAGAGGAGCGGGTGCGCACGGCCGAGGCCTTGCAGCAGCGCTCGGATGAATTCATGCGGCTCAAGGTCGAGGGTATACGCGACTGCGCCGAGTTGCTGGTGATGGCCCTGATGGACGGCCGCGAGGCGCATGTGTTCGGTCGCCGCACCTTGCCGGAAATGGACCTGGCGTCGCTCGCCTGCGCGATTCAGAACCTCTGGCTCGCCGCTCGCGCGGAAGGTCTGGGCCTGGGCTGGGTGTCCTTGTTCGACCCCGAGGCCCTGGCCGCGCTGCTCCATTTACCGGCCGGGGCGAAACCGGTGGCGGTGCTCTGCCTGGGCCCGGTGCCGGAGTTTTACCCGGTACCGATGTTGCAGCAGGAAGGCTGGGCCACACCCCGGCCGCTGGCCGAACTGGTGTTCGACAATCAGTGGGAAGAGCGGCAGCGGGGTGAGCGGGCATGAGCATCGCCCTGATGACTGTGGCCGGCGTGGCGCTGGATGCCGTGTTGGGTGAGCCGAAACGCTGGCACCCGCTGGTGGCCTTTGGGCGCCTGGCTGACGCACTTGAGAGGCGCTTTAACCGACCCTTCGCGCCCCCTTCGGCAGAAGGTGATCCGCATCACCAGGAGATCGGTCGCGGCTGGCGCAGCCATGGGGTCACGGCCTGGGTGCTGGCGGTATTGCCGCTGACGCTGATGGCCTATCTGTTGAGCCTGCTGCCCACTGTCGGCTGGCTGGTCGAGGTCCTGGCGCTGTATGCGGCCATCGGCCTGAAGAGCCTGGCCGAGCATGCCGAGCCGGTGGCCCGGGCGCTGCGCGAGGATGATCTGCCGCAGGCGCGCGAACGCGTCGGTTACCTGGTCAGCCGGCAGACCGCCGAGCTGGATCACCAGGCCGTCGCCCGCGCCGCCACCGAATCGGTGCTGGAGAACGGCAGCGATGCGGTCTACGCCGCGTTGTTCTGGTTCGTGCTGCTCGGCGCGCCGGGCGTGGTGCTGTACCGCCTGAGCAATACCCTGGACGCCATGTGGGGCTATCGCAACGCGCGCTTCGAGCGCTTCGGCTGGGCCGCCGCGCGGATCGATGACGTACTCAATTACCTCCCCGCGCGGCTGGTGGCGCTGACTTACGCCCTGCTCGGCAAAACCCGGCTGGCACTGCACTGCTGGCGCACTCAGGCGCCGACCTGGGACAGCCCCAACGCCGGCCCGGTGATGGCTGCCGGTGCTGGTGCGCTCGGTGTGGCACTCGGCGGGCCGGCGGTTTACCACGGTGAGTTGCACCAGCGCCCGCGCCTGGGCGAAGGGCCGGCAGCCGGCGCGGAGACTATCGAGCGGGCGGTCAGCCTGGTGCGCCGAGGGGTGCTGCTCTGGCTGCTGATCTTGCTGGTAGGAGGCCGGCTCTATGCTTGAACACGGCGGGCGTTTGCAACTGGCGGCGCGCCAGTACGGGATTGCCGAGGCCGACTGGCTCGATCTCTCCACCGGCATCGCGCCCTGGCCCTGGCCGGTGCCGGCGATTCCGCTGCGTGCCTGGGCCCGTTTGCCGGAAACCGAAGACGGCCTGGAAGCCGCCGCCCGCGCCTATTATGGAGCCGCCCAGCTGTTGCCGGTGGCCGGCTCGCAAGCCGCGATCCAGATGCTGCCGCGCCTGCGTCGCGCTGGCAAAGTCGGCGTGCTGTCGCCCTGTTACGCCGAGCATGCCGAGGCCTGGCGCAAGGGCGGGCATAGCGTCCTTGAGCTCGGCGAGGATGAGGTGGACCTGCTCCTGGATCTGGAGGGGGTCGATGGACTCGACGTGCTGGTGCTGGTCAATCCGAACAATCCAACCGGGCGGCTGATCGAACGGACGCAACTGCTCGACTGGCATGCGCGATTGGCCCGCCGGGGTGGCTGGTTGGTGGTCGACGAGGCCTTTATGGACAACACGCCGGAACATAGTCTGGCGGCCAGCAGCGGCCGAGATGGACTGATCGTGCTGCGCTCGTTCGGCAAGTTCTTCGGCCTGGCCGGTGCCCGGCTTGGTTTCGTCCTGGCGCCAAACGAACTGTTGCAGGCGCTCGCCGAACAGCTCGGGCCCTGGACTATCAATGGCCCGACCCGGGTGCTCGGTGCAGCCTGCCTGCGCGATGGCGACGGGCATCTGCTGCAGCGTCAGCGCTCGGCCCAGGCCAGCGAGCGTCTGGCCGGGTTGCTCGGGCGCCATGGCTTTGCACCTGTCGGTGGTTGTGCGTTGTTCCAATGGCTGCCGAGCGCCGAGGCGCAGGCGTTGCAGGACTTCCTCGGCCGGCGCGGCATCCTCGTCAGGCTGTTCGTGCAGCAGTTTGTAGAAAAAGTGCAAAGCAGCAGCCTGCGTTTTGGCCTGCCGGCGGATGAAGCGGGCTGGGCCCGCCTCGAGCAAGCGTTGCAGGCCTATCGGCAGGAGTTTGCATGAGTACCTTAATGGTCCAGGGCACGACCTCGGATGCCGGTAAAAGCACCCTGGTCGCCGCGCTGTGTCGCTGGTTGCAACGCCAGGGCGTCGTGGTGGTGCCGTTCAAGCCGCAGAATATGGCGCTCAACAGCGCGGTGACGGCCGACGGCGGCGAAATAGGTCGCGCCCAGGCGGTGCAGGCACAGGCTTGTGGTCTGGCGCCGCACACCGATATGAACCCGGTGCTGCTGAAGCCCAACAGCGACACGGGCGCGCAGGTGATCATCCATGGCCGCGCCATCAGCAGCATGGAGGCGGCGGCCTATCACGACTACAAAAAGGTCGCGCTGCAGGCGGTGCTGCAATCTCATCGACGCCTGAGTGACGCTTACCAGGTGGTAATGGTGGAGGGCGCCGGCTCGCCGGCGGAGATCAACCTGCGGGCTGGCGACATCGCCAATATGGGCTTCGCCGAAGCGGTGGATTGCCCGGTGATCCTGATTGCCGATATCGACCGGGGTGGCGTATTCGCGCACCTGGTCGGCACCCTGGAGCTGCTGTCCGCAAGCGAGCAGGCACGGGTCCAGGGTTTCGTCATCAATCGTTTTCGCGGTGCCTTGAGCCTGCTGCAACCGGGCCTCGACTGGCTCGAACAGCGGACCGGCAAGCCGGTGCTCGGCGTGCTGCCGTACCTCGGCGATCTGCATCTGGAAGCCGAAGACGCCATCGACCGCCGCCAGACGCCCAAGGCCGAGCGGGTGCTGAAGGTGGTGGTGCCGGTGCTGCCGCGGATCAGCAACCACACCGACTTCGACCCGCTGCGCCTGCATCCGCAGGTCGATTTGCAGTTCGTTGCGCCGGGGCAGCCGATTCCGGCGGCGGATCTGATCATCCTGCCCGGTTCGAAAAGCGTGCGAGCCGATCTGGTGTTTCTGCGTGCCAACGGCTGGGAAGAGACGCTGCAACGGCATCTGCGCTATGGCGGCAAACTGCTGGGGATTTGCGGCGGCTTGCAGATGCTCGGCCGCAATCTGCACGACCCGCTCGGGCTGGAAGGCGCGGCGGGCTCCAGCCCGGGTTTCGGCCTGCTGGAGTTCGACACCGTGCTGGCCGCGGAAAAACAGCTGCGCAATGTCCAGGGCCATTTGTGCCTGGAGGATGCGCCGATGAGCGGTTACGAAATCCATGCCGGCGTCACTAGCGGGCCGGCGCTGGATCTTGCCGCGGTGCGCCTGACCGATGGCCGCAACGATGGCGCGCAGAGTGTGGACGGGCAGATTCTCGGCACCTACCTGCACGGCCTGTTCGAAACGCCGGCAGCCTGCAGTGCCTTGCTGCGCTGGGCCGGCTTGCGCGACGTGCAGCCGGTCGATTACCACGCCCTGCGCGAGCGCGATCTCGAGCGGCTGGCCGATCTGGTCGAGAAACATCTGGACTGTGCGCGGTTGCGCGAACTCTGTGAGCTGTAGCTAAGGTCTCTACATGATTGAACTTATTTTGGGCGGCGCGCGCTCCGGCAAGAGTCGTTTGGCCGAGCGCCTGGCGGCAGAGAGCGGCGGGCCTGTGACCTATATCGCCACCTCGCAAGCCCATGACGGCGAGATGAGTGCGCGTATCCGGCACCACCGCGAACGTCGCCCGTTGCACTGGGGGCTGATCGAGGAGCCGCTGGCACTGGCCCGCGTGTTGGCGGAAAACGCCGCCGAGGACCGGTGTCTGCTGGTCGACTGCCTGACGCTCTGGCTGACCAATCTGCTGATGCTGGATGAGCCGGCGCGGCTGGCGGCCGAGCGTGAGGCGCTGCTGAACGGTATCGAGCAACTGCCGGGGCGGATCATCCTGGTCAGCAATGAGACCGGCCTCGGTGTGGTGCCGCTGGGCGAACTGACCCGCCGTTATGTCGATGAAGCGGGCTGGCTGCATCAGGCCCTGGCCGAGCGCTGCCAACGGGTGATTTTCAGCGTGGCCGGTTTACCCATGATTCTCAAAGGAGTGCCGTTATGAGTCTGTCCTGGTGGGCTGCACCCTGTCAGCCGCTGGATGCTATCGCCAGCACCAAGGCTCTGGCGCGCCAGCAGCAATTGACCAAGCCGGCCGGTTCCCTCGGCCAACTGGAGCAGGTGGCGATTGACCTGGCCGGCATGCAGGGGCGCGAGCGGCCCAGGGTTGATAGCCTGTGGATCGCGATTTTCGCCGCCGATCACGGCGTGGTGGCCGAGGGTGTTTCGGCCTATCCGCAAGCGGTCACCGGGCAGATGCTGCGCAACTTCGTGACCGGCGGCGCGGCCATCAGCGTGCTGGCGCGGCAGTTGGGCGCCGCCCTGGAGGTCATCGACCTGGGCACCGCGGTGCCGCTGGAGCCCTTGCCGAATGTGCGACATTTGCAGCTTGGCGCCGGTACGCAGAATTTTGCCCGGGGCCCGGCGATGACTCGGGCACAAGCCTTGATCGCCCTGGAGGCCGGCCGTGATAGCGTGCGGCGGGCCCAGGCTGTCGGCGCCGAGCTGTATATCGGTGGCGAGATGGGGATTGGCAACACCAGCTCGGCCAGCGCCCTGGCCTGCGCCTTGTTGGGCTGCCCGGCGCGCCTGATGGTCGGCCCCGGCACCGGCTTGGATGCGGCTGGCGTTGCGCATAAAACCGCGGTGATCGAGCGCGCGCTGGCGCTGCATCAGGCCCATCTGGGCGAGCCGCTAGCGCTGTTGCAGCACCTCGGTGGTTTTGAAATCGCCGCGCTGGTCGGCGCCTACCTGGCCTGCGCCCAGCAGGGTTTGGCGGTGCTGGTGGATGGTTTCATCTGCAGCGTGGCGGCCCTGCTCGCGGTGCGCATCAATCCCGCTTGCCGGCAATGGTTGCTGTTCGCCCATCGCGGCGCCGAGCCGGGGCATCAGGCGGTGCTGCAAGCCCTGCAGGCGCAGCCGTTGTTGCAGCTCGGCTTGCGCCTGGGCGAGGGCAGCGGGGCGGCTTTGGCGGTGCCGCTGGTGCAACTGGCCTGCCGTCTGCACGGCGACATGGCGACCTTCGCCGAAGCCGCCGTGGCGGATAGGCCGGCATGAGCTTGCAGCTGGATCTGCTGCGCCACGGTGAAACCGAGCTGGGCGGCGGCTTTCGCGGCAGCCTGGACGACGCGTTGACCGCCAGCGGCTGGGCGCAGATGCGCGCGGCGGTCGCTGACGCCGGGCCTTGGGATCTGATCGTCAGCTCGCCGCTGCAACGCTGTGCCGCCTTCGCCCGCGAATTGGCGGAGCAGCAGGGCGTGGCGCTGCTGCTGGAAAACGATCTGTGCGAGCTGCATTTCGGCGCCTGGGAAGGCCGCAGCGCGGCGGCATTGATGGAGACGCAGGCCGAGGAACTCGGGTTGTTCTGGGCCGATCCCTACGCCTTCACGCCACCCGCGGGCGAACCCGTGCTGCAGTTCGCCGCGCGCGTGCTGGCCGCCACCGAGCGGCTGGCCGCCCGTTTCACCGGTCAGCGCCTGCTGCTGGTGACCCATGGCGGCGTGATGCGGCTGCTGCTGGCCCAGGCGCGCGGTCTGCCGCGTGAGCAGTTGTTGCAGGTGGAGGTCGGGCATGGCGCTTTGTTCCAGCTGAGCGTCGCGACTCCCTTCGCGCTGAGCGAGCGCTAAGCCATGTCGATTCAGCCACTCTTGATCGCCCTGCAATTTCTTACCTGTCTGCCGATCCGCCTGGCCGGCATGCCGACATCGGAACAGCTGGGGCGCTCGTTGCTCTGGTATCCGGCCGTGGGGTTGTTGCTGGGCGCGTTGCTCTGGGGCTTGAGCGTGCTGCTCGGCGGCGCTCCGCTGCTGTTGCACGCGGCCGTGTTGTTGGCGGCCTGGGTGATCTTGACTGGTGCGCTGCACCTAGACGGTCTGGCGGACACCGCCGATGCCTGGCTCGGCGGCCTGGGTGATCGAGAACGCACCCTGACGATCATGAAAGATCCGCGCAGTGGGCCGGTCGCGGTGGTCACGCTGGTGCTGCTGCTGTTGCTCAAGTTCGCCGCCCTGGTGGCGCTGCTCGAACAGGGCCAGGAGCCGGCGTTGCTGCTGGCACCCTGGCTGGCTCGGGCGCTGCTACCGCTGCTGTTTCTCAGCACGCCCTATGTGCGTATCGGCGGTCTGGGGCAGGCGCTGGCCGAGCATTTGCCGCGGCAGACGCTGCCGTGGGTGCTCGGCGCACATGGCCTGGCCATACTGCTGTTGGGCTGGGCGGGGCTGCTGGCGCTGGCTTGCGCCTTGCTGCTGTTTGCCTGGCTGCGGCGGCGGATGATCGCCCGGCTTGGCGGCACCACCGGCGATACTGCCGGCGCTATGGTCGAGTTGGTGGAATGCGCGGTGCTGCTCAGCCTGGCCCTGGCGCACGGCTGGGCGCCAACCTGAGTCGACGGTCAAGCTGTTTAGGCTTGACCTGTTGTAGATTGCGGGTATATACATGCAATCATGCTGATGACCCACTGCCTTTGCACCAAACTGCGCCGCGCCACTCGCAGCGTGAGCAGACTCTACGACGATGCCCTGCGCGATATCGGCTTGAACGTTGCGCAGTATTCCCTGTTGAGCCATTTGCAGCGCTTGGATCAGCCGAGCATTTCCGTGCTGGCCGTGGCCATGGGCCTGGATCGCAGCACCCTGGGGCGAAACCTCAAGGTGTTGCAAGCTGAAGGTCTGATTGTGCTCGGCGAAGGTGAGGATCACCGTAGTCGCCTGGTGCAACTCAGCGCGGCCGGGCGCGAACGTATCGCCCTGGCGCTGGTGGCCTGGAAGAAGGCCCAGGCGGATCTGGCCCAGCGCCTGGGCGAGGGAAAGCGCGAAGCGCTGCTGATGCTGTTGGATGATCTGGAAAGCATCGATTGATTTTTTGCGAAACTAAGCGGGTATATACCTGTATTTGGAGAGGGTGATGTCGACGAGCTGGCGGGCAAGTGTAGGGATTCTAGTCGGCGCGGCGTTGATTCTGGCGTTGTCGCTGGGCATCCGTCATGGCTTTGGCCTATTCCTCGCGCCGATGAGTGCGGAATTCGGCTGGGGGCGTGAGGTGTTTGCCTTCGCCATCGCGTTGCAGAACCTGATCTGGGGCCTGGCGCAGCCGTTCACCGGTGCGCTGGCCGACCGCTTCGGTGCGTCGCGGGTGGTCCTGGTCGGCGGCGTTCTATATGCCGCCGGGCTGGTGTTGATGGGGCTGGCAGACTCGCCCTGGTCGCTATCGCTGAGTGCCGGTCTACTGATCGGGATTGGCCTGTCCGGCACCTCGTTTTCGGTACTGCTCGGGGTAGTCGGCCGTGCGGTGCCGGCCGAGAAACGCAGCATGGCCATGGGGATCGCCAGTGCCGCGGGTTCTTTTGGCCAATTCGCCATGCTGCCGGGCACGCTGGGTTTGATCGGTTGGTTGGGCTGGTCGGCGGCGCTGCTGGCCCTGGGCGCACTGGTCGCGCTGATCGTGCCGCTGGTGGGCATGCTGCGTGATCGGCCGTTGCCGCTGCTGGGCCATGAGCAGACCTTGCGGGAGGCGTTGCATGAGGCCACCGGCCATTCCGGTTTCTGGCTGCTGGCACTGGGCTTTTTCGTCTGCGGTTTCCAGGTGGTGTTTATCGGGGTGCACCTGCCGGCCTACCTGGTCGATCAACATCTGCCGGCGCAGGTGGGCACCACGGTGTTGGCGCTGGTCGGGTTGTTCAATGTGTTCGGCACTTACTGCGCCGGCTGGCTCGGCGGGCGGATGTCGAAACCGCGCCTGCTCACCGCGCTATACCTGGCGCGGGCGCTGGTGATTGCCTGGTTTATCCTGGCGCCATTGAGCGTCTGGAGTGCCTACGCCTTTGGCATCGCGATGGGGTTGCTGTGGCTGTCCACCGTGCCGCTGACCAATGGCACGGTGGCGACGCTGTTTGGCGTGCGTAACTTGTCGATGCTCGGCGGCATCGTCTTCCTCTTCCACCAGTTGGGCGCCTTTCTCGGCGGCTGGCTGGGCGGTTATCTGTATGACCGTACCGGCAGTTATGACCTGGTCTGGCAGATTGCGATTCTCCTCAGCCTGCTCGCGGCGGCGCTCAACTGGCCGGTGCGCGAGCAGCCGGTGGCGCGCTTGCAGACTGAGGCGAGTGCGGCATGAAAGGCTCGCTAGGTTGGTCGCTGGGACTCGCTGGCGGGCTGATCGTGCTGGCGTTGATCTGGTGGGGTTGGCAGCGTGGCGGGCTGGCCTTGCTGCAACTGGGCATGGGTGCCTGTTAGGTGCCCGCCCAATGCGTTACGTGCGGCCGATTGCCGTGGCGGGAGAGGGCGAGTAGCGTTGCTCGCCAGTTCGCCCTTTCAGGATGTAAGCCATGACCTTGCGTATGTTTGTCTTTCCACTGTTGCTTGCCGCGCTGGCCGGCCCGCTGTTGGCTGCCGAGTGCCCGCGATTGTTGCAGGGCGAGCTGCCAAAGCTGCGGGCCAAGGACAGCATCGACCTCTGTCAGCGCTTTGCCGGCAAGCCCTTGCTGGTGGTCAATACCGCCAGCCATTGCGGTTTTGCCCCGCAGTTCAAGGGGCTGGAAGCCCTGTATAAGCGTTATCAGGATCAGGGCCTGGAAGTGCTCGGCGTACCTTCAGACGACTTCAAGCAGGAAGCCGCCGACTCCACCGAGACCGCCAAGGTCTGTTACGTCAATTACGGCGTCACCTTTGCCATGACCGAGCCACAGCGGGTCACCGGTGCTCAAGCCATCCCGCTGTTCAAAGACCTGGCGCAGCAGAGCAGCGCGCCGCGCTGGAACTTCTACAAATATGTCGTCGATCGTCAGGGCAAGGTGATCGCCAGTTTCTCCAGCTTGACCAAGCCGGATAACGAAGATTTGCGTGCCGCGGTGGAGCAGGCCATCGCCTCGCAACCCTGATGTCGGCGGCGCTCTGCAGGCCGCGTCAGTGGTTAGCGATTGGCGGAATTCTGCCGGCTGACAGTTACCGGATCTGCTAAGGTTCTTTAGTGCTTTATCCCCCTGCCATGGAGTTACCGATGTCGATCAAGGAACTGATCCTGGCGGGCCTATTGGCCGCAGCCATCCCCTATGCCCTCGCCAGCCAAGCCGCCGAAGAAACTGCCGCGCAGGTGCAGGACGAGGTCGCCTCCGAGCTGGCCGCCGAGAGTGCCACCGAACAAGATCCGGCCGTGACGGACGAGCAGTTCGTTGCGGGTCTGCATCCGCAGACAGGTAAGGTCGTCATCGGCGCCAACCTGGCGACCCTGGATCTGCCGGAGCAATTTGTCTTCCTTAATAGCGCAGATGCCGAGCGGGTACTGACCGAAGCCTGGGGGAATCCGCCGAGTGATCCGCTGCCGTTGGGCATGATCTTGCCCGCCGGAATTTCCCCACTGGCGGGTGGGTCGTGGGCGGTGACCATAGAATACGAGGAGAACGGCTACGTCTCCGATGAGGACGCCGCGGACATCGACTACGACGAAATGCTCAAAGGCATGCAGGAAGACTCGCTCGCCAACAATAAGTGGCGCAGTGAACAGGGCTACGAGCCGGTTGCCCTGATCGGCTGGGCCGCCAAGCCGCATTACGACGCCGAAGGTAAAAAGCTCTACTGGGCCAAGGAGCTGAAGTTCGGCGAGGCTGAGACCAATACCCTCAACTACAACATCCGCGTGCTCGGTCGTAAGGGCGTGCTGGTGCTCAACTTTGTCGCCGACATGCAGCAACTGGCCGCTATCGAGCAGAACCTGCCGGGCGTGTTGGCCATGACCGAATTCAACGACGGCAACCGCTACGCCGACTTCAATCCGGAGTTGGACAAGGTCGCCGCTTACGGCCTGGGTGCGCTGATTGCTGGCAAGGTGGCGGCTAAGGTGGGTCTGTTGGCGGCGGGGTTGCTGCTGCTGAAGAAGTTCTGGTTCATTGTGATTGGCGGTGGCATCTGGTTGTTCAATCGGTTGCGTGGCAAGCAGGCTAAGCCGCTGCCGGTTGCCGAACCGCTGGCCAGCCAGGAGCCGCCAGCGCCGCCAATCGCTCCGGCGACTACCGTGCTGGATTTGAATCACGACGAGAAACCCCCGCAGTCCTGATCGGGCAATTGCATGGACTTGACCAGGCGTTTGCATTCCATCTGACCACCTGTTTGCATCCGACTAGATCATCATGTCTGTGAGTCGCGTGACAGGCAGAGATCGTCCAGAAGCAATGGGATGGACTCCTCCTCACTGTTAACTGCGGTTCGCACCTTCAGTCTGGCACTCAAGATGCCGAGGTGAGGAGGAGTCCATATACGGACGGTCATTTGTGTCTATCGAAGTTGGGGCGATTCAGTCTGATTCGAGCCCTGTGATAGCACTTCATGATTTCCGCACAGTTAAGCAACATCGGGAAAGGAGAAGTTTGAGATGCAACTCATCACTGTGAAAATCGATAAGCCGGAAGCGACGAACTTTATTTTTGGTCAGACGCACTTCATCAAGTCCGTCGAAGACATCCACGAAGCGCTGGCTGCTGCCGTGCCAGGCATCAAGTTTGGCGTGGCCTTTTGTGAAGCCTCTGGCAAATGCCTGGTGCGATGGTCTGGCACCGATACCGCCATGATCGAACTTGCCCAGAAGAATGCGAAAGCCATTGCCGCCGGCCATTGCTTCATCATTTTCCTTGGGGAGGGCTTCTATCCGCTGAACGTGTTGAACGCAGTCAAAATGGTCCCAGAGGTATGCCGCATTTTCTGCGCAACAGCCAATCCAACTGAAGTGATTCTCGCTGAGACGGAACAGGGGCGAGGTGTCCTTGGTGTGGTGGATGGCTTCTGTACCAATGACATCGAAGGCGACGACGACATCCTGTGGCGGAAGAACTTGTTGCGGCAGATCGGCTACAAGCTATGAGTGAAGAGCAGGCACCTCCTTACGTGGCTGTGTTAGACGGCAGGCTAACTAGCCGCCATGAGTCCGAGCAAAGTTAATCGAAGCCTCGTCACCGTACCGACAGACTGAATCGCCCCTGGTTTCGTATACATGTTCGGGCGTCGGCTTTGGGCCGTTTTGAGCCGGTCGGGTGGCTCGCGGAAGTGGTCATCCCGTTTGCAAATGCGTGGTCAGATGGAATGCAAATGACGGGTCAGTGGCAATGCAAACAGGTGGTCAAGTGAGGCGCAATTTTGCGCCGCGCGAGTGTCGCGCAATCCGTGTTTAAGCGCTTAGAAACGATACGTCACTTGCGTGCCGAAGCCGTGCGCAGTGTTTTTGTAGGTGGAGCTGTAGGCGCCCTTGAGAGGGCTGTTCAGGTTGATGTCCGCGTCATCTTCTTTCAGATAGGAGTAGGCCAGGTCGATGCTGATGTCAGCGTTGGGGCTCCAGGCGGCGCCGAGGCTGAGGATCTTGCGGTCGTCGGTCGGGATGCGCGGCGAGCGGAATTCGTTGTTGGTTGGCGTCTGGTCGTAGGCCAGGCCGGCGCGCAGGAGCCATTGCTGGTTCAGCTTGTAGGCAGCGCCGACCGCGTAGGACCAGGTGTCATGCCATTTCTGTTCTTCGCTGATGGTGCCCAACACAGGTGCCAATGGGCCTCTGATGCCTTTGCTGTCGACGGTGATGTCTTGCAGGCGGCTCCAGCGCGTCCAGGTGCTGCCGGCGTAGATAGTCCAGTTGTCGTTGAGGTCATGGGTCACGGAGAGATCCACCGACTCCGGGGTTTTCAGAGCCAGGGAGGCGTCGTACTTGCCGGCGGCGCTTGCCAAGATGCCGCTACCGGAAACCTTGGTGTCACCTTCCAGGGTGTAGTCGACCATCGAGTGGTAGGTCAGGCCCAGGCGGGTGTGCGCTGTCATCTCGTACAGCACGCCAGCGTTGAAACCTACGGCAACGTCGTCGCCTTTGATCTTCACTTCGCCGTCAGCGCCGCCAAAAGGATTGCGTACTGCGGAAGTCAGCTCGCCGTCGATGCGGTTGATGGTCGGGCCAAAACCGACCGAGAGTCGATCATTGATTTGGTAGCTGAGGGTTGGCTGCAGCGTCATGACGCGCACTGCACTGCGGTCACCGTAGTAACGGCCCTGGAAGCCGCTTTCATAGTCGGTCACCAGACCGAAGGGGGCGTACACGCCCAGGCCGAAGGTCCACTGGTCGTCCAGCGGTTTGACGTAGTAGCCCATGGGCACGCCGACGAGCGGCACCATGTCGCCGTCATTGCTGCCGCCGAAGCTCCCGCTGGCATCGTCGATATCGGTCTTCGCGTCCAGCAGGGCCAGGCCGCCGCTGACTTGTTCGCGCTTCAGGCGGGACATGCCGGCTGGGTTGCCGAAGACGGTGGTGGCGTCGGCGGCGGCGGAGGAGCGCCCAGCATTGGCCGTGCCCATGTTGCTGATGCTTTGTTCGTTGAGGGCAAAGCCGCCGGCCAGGCTGTAGCTGGAAGCGGCGCCGATGGCCAGGGCGAGGGTGGTCTTGAACCAGGCTTGTTTCATCGGGGAATTCCTGTGGGGTATCGCGGGGCGCGAAAATTAGCAGGATTTCCAGGTTCTGGCCAGTCGCTAAAAACCGCGATCTAGAGCGGTTTTGTCGGACAATCTGAGTCAAAATGATGGCATTTGCTGCGATCTTGTACGACGCTGCCTACCCGCTTGCGGCTTGTTAAGCGACCTGGCTGAAGCTGCCGATGCAGTGCTGCCAGGCCTCCATAAAGTCGCGTAAGCGGCCCTGCGGCTGGAACACCTGGCGCCATACATGGGCCAAGCCGAGTAGGTCGTCGGCATCGGGCAGCGGCGTCTTTTCGGCTTCCACCAGCAGCCAGGCGATGGCGGTGGCGTAGCGCAGATTCACCGTCAGCTCGAGGTGCGGCGCAGCCAGGAAAGCATGCTGGCTGGCCAGCCCACGCACTTGACTGGCCAGCTCTGGATCGAGGGCCAGATGGCGATCCCAGAGCAGTTGATGACGTAGTGCGGCGATGCGGTAGAGACCGTGGCCGCGGCGGTCGTCAAGGGCCGAGCCGAGTGCCGACTGGCAGGCGGCGGCACCGAGCAAGAGGGCTTCGGCACTGGCTGAGTGACGCCCCAAGTAGAGGAGGGTAGGGCGGATAACGTGCTGACGTAACTCGCTGGCGGCAATGCCCATATAAACCTCGCGAAAGGTGACCGGCAGGGCCAGGGCGCATGGCAGCTTCTACTCATTGTTCTAGAAAGGCCCCACCGGGAGCGGGGTTAGCCGCTCATGTTGAAGTCTAGTGCGATCTTTCGGCTGTAAAGGGCTGTTTTTAAATCGTTTCCAGCTTTTGGTTATTGTCGATATTCCGCTTGGTGCTTAGCAGGCGTTTCCCACTGCAAGGGTGGCAAATGGCCTGTTAGAGCCTTCCAGGCGAGTTTCAGGAGGTTCGATCGGTCGTACGCTTCACTCGCCTTTGGCGATGGGGCGCTGCGGATCGGTAATCCATTCGCTCCAGGAGCCGGCGTACAGCGGTGCCAGCGCATAGTCGGCCAGACTCAGGGCGAACAGGTTATGACAGGCCGTCACGCCGGAACCGCAATAGGCCACCAGGCCGGCCGGCGAGCGTTGACCGAGTTGGCTGGCGAAACGCTGACGCAATTGTGCGGCCGGCAGGAAACGCCCATCGGCACCGAGGTTGTCGGTAAACACCGCGCACTGCGCGCCGGGGATATGCCCGGCAACCGGATCGATCGGCTCCACTTCGCCGCGAAAGCGCGGCAAGGCGCGCGCATCCAGCAGGGTCAGCTGGGGATCGCCAAGACGTTGCCGCAACTGCTCGGCACTCACTAGCAGGCTGGCGTCGGGCTGGCCGTGAAAATCGCCCCGGCTGGCGGCTGTCGGCTCGGCAGTCAACGGCAGGCCCGCTGCGCGCCAGGCCTGCAAGCCGCCATCCAGCAGGAACACGCCGTCGCGCTTGCCCAGCCAGGCCAGCAGCCACCAGGCGCGGGCCGCAAAGGCGCCGGGGCCGTCGTCATACAGCACCACCTCGCTGTCGGTGTCCAGGCCCCAGCTGCGCAAGCGCTCAATCAGCACCGCCGGGTCCGGCAATGGATGGCGGCCGGTGAGGCCTTTGACGATCGGCCCGGAGAGGTCGCGCTCCAGATCGGCAAAGTGGGCGCCGGCGATATGCCCTTCGGCGTAGCTGCGTTGACCGTAGGCAACGTCATCGAGGGCGAATCGGCAGTCGAGAATCAGCAAACCGGGTTGGCCCAGGCGGGCGGTCAGTTGTTGGGGGCTGAGCAGTTGCGCGAGGGACATGACGGGCTCCTGAGTCGTATCGAGGTCAGTGCGCATCATAAACGCAGGCGGCGCAGAAAATGGCAGCGCACCGATAGAGGTCAGGCCGGCAATCTATGACTGAAGTCGCACCATGCCGTCATCCCGATCGTCGCAAAGCGCAGAGCCGGAATGACGGCGGCAGGGGTCTTACAGTCGGCAAGGCTTAGTGGATCTTCAGCTTGCCGATGCGGTCGTTGTCCAGGCTGCCGAAGTACAGGTAGCCCCCCACCGGCTTGGCCGAGGTGACCATACGCAGGTGCGCACCGCTGGTGTCGTGCAGGCTGCGGACGATTTCGCCCTGCTCGTTGATGGCGATGGCCAAGCCATAGGGAACCACCTTCGGCCACATGCTGCGCGGCAGCTTAGCAATCTGCGTTTTCAACCACGGATGTTGATGCAGGAAGTCGGCATCGGCTTTGCGCGCTGAAGGCAGGGCGACCCAGAAGGTGCCGGCGCGATCGCCTTGCAGGTTGTCCGGCAGGCCCGGCAGGTTGTCGATGAAGATATCCTGAGTGCCGGCTTTTTCCCCGCTCAGCCAGTAGCGGGTGATGCGGTAGCGGTAGGTTTCGTTGACCAGCACGAAGTCTTCCTTGACCGACAGGGCGACACCATTGGCGAAGTACAGGTCTTTGAGCAGTACCTCGGTCTTGCCGCTCGCCGGGTCGTAGCGCAGCAGGCGACCATGGGGGCGAGCCTCAAGCAGGTCGAGCAGATAATCCGGTTGTTCGAACTTGCTCGAGGCATCGGAGAAGTAGATCCGTCCGTCACTGGCGATCTCCACATCATTGGTGAAACGCAACGGCTGCCCCTCGGCTTGCGTGCTGAGCACCTTGATCTGCCCTTGCGGGTTGATGCTGAGCAAGCCTTTATAGGCGTCGGCGACGATCAGGTTGCCGTTGGCGTCGAAGTCCATGCCCAACGGGCGGCCTTGGCTGTCGGCAAAGGGTTCCAGGCTGCCATCGGTCTTGATCCGCACGATCTTGCCGTCCTGCAGGCCGGCGTAGACCCGGCCCTGGGCATCGACGGCGGTATCTTCCGGGCCCTGGACCTGCCCTTGGGCAAGCAGCTCGGCTTTCATCAGGGTGTCGTTGGGTTCCAGCACACCGAGCATGGCCGGTGCTTTCGGCGCGTCCCAGGCCAGCGGATCGATCGGGCTGGGGGTGACAACGAGGTAGATAGCCGCGGCGGCGAGCAGCAGGGCGATCAGGCCCAGAAGCTTTTTCATGACATATCCTTGTTCTGTGTCTTGGCGGACAAGCGCCGGCAGCATAGGAGGGCACATGACGCACGGCAAGCCGTGAATACCCGGCAAGCGGCGGGGTCGATATATACTGCGCGCCATTATTTTAGGAGAGTCATGTGGCCATCGATATTCATTGGATTCGTGACGACGTCAGCCTGGCGCAACAGTGCGCCGAGTGGCAGCGCCTGCCTTACGTGGCCCTCGATACCGAATTCATGCGGGTCGACACCTTCTACCCGATCGCCGGTCTGCTGCAGATCTGCGACGGTGCACGGGTTTATCTGCTCGATCCCTTGCTGATTCAGGACTGGACGGCTTTCAGTGCACTGTTGGAAGACCCGGCGGTGCTCAAGGTGCTGCACGCCTGCAGCGAAGATCTGGAAGTGTTTTCGCGCCTGACCGGCAGCCTGCCGGCGCCGCTGTTCGACACCCAACTGGCGGCCGCCTACCTCAACCTCGGCTTCTCCATGGGCTATTCGCGCCTGGTACAGGCCGTGCTGGGGATCGAGCTGCCCAAAGGCGAGACCCGCTCGGACTGGCTGCAGCGCCCGCTCTCGGAGACGCAAATCAGCTACGCCGCCGAAGATGCCCTGCACCTGGCGCAGGTCTTCGAGGCCTTGCGGCCCAAGCTGTCGGCCGAGAAAACCGCCTGGGTGCTGGAGGACGGTGCCGAGCTGGTCGTCAACCTGCGCCGCGAGGTCGATCCGGATGAGGTCTACCGCGAGGCCAAACTGGCCTGGAAACTCTCGCCGGCGCAGCTCGCGGTGCTGCGGGAGCTGTGCGCCTGGCGCGAGCGTGAGGCGCGGGCGCGGAATCAGCCGCGCAATCGGATCATTCGGGAAAACTCGCTGTGGCCGCTGGCCCGCACCCAGCCGGACAATCTGGTCGCACTGGCGCGTATCGACGATATGCACCCCAAGACCGTGCGTCAGGATGGCGAGTTCATTCTCCAGCTGATCAAACAAGCGGCCGCCACGCCCGCGGCCGAGTGGCCGCTGGCGCTGCCCGAACCGCTGCCGATGGAGGCCGCGGCGCTGCTCAAAGAACTGCGCGCCATCGGCCAATGCGAAGCCGAGCGGCTGGACATGGCGCCCGAGCTGATGCTGCGCAAGAAAACCCTCGAAGCGCTGCTGAAAAGCGGCTATCCCAACGGCCCTTACCAATTGCCCGAGTCCCTGCGCGGCTGGCGGCGTGAGTTGATGGGCCAGGCACTGCTCGACAGCTTGGCTGCGCAACCCTAGTGGCCTGTGTGGCTAGTTCAATTAGTCAATTTCGGCGCCTGAAGCCCCGATACCGCGTTGCCGCTCCTCGCCATAGCCCAGCTATGACTCGTCGCGGCGCCTTGTCTCAGAACTCCAGTCATCCGAACTTGAGTTAACCAACTAACCGTACAGGCCACCTGGAAGAACAGGCATGAAACGTATCTGCTCGATTTATAAAAGCCCGCGCAAGAACGAGATGTACCTCTACGTGCTCAAGGCGGATGCGCTGAAGCGGGTGCCGGAGTCGCTACTCACGGCGTTTGGCGCGCCGCTGCACACCTTCGATCTGGTGCTCAACCCCGAGCGGCAATTGGCCCGTGAGGACATCCACAAGGTGCTGGCAAACCTCGACAGCCAGGGCTATCACCTGCAAATGCCGCCGGCCGAAGACGAGTACATCGAGCATCTGCCGGAAGAGCTGCTGCGCCGCAACGATCCGCTTTAAGCGGCAGCTGAACGGCGCGAACGCCTTGCCGTAGGCCGTCTCTTGCCTGCGGGCATTACCCCTAATTACTGCAATTGCTACCGGGCGGTTAACGGGGCTGGCTATGTTTTTGAAAGGTTTTAAGTCATGCGCGTTCTGATTGCCGAGCAGCACCACGCTACCTATGCTGACTTGCTGCGTCGCGCAGAGCCTGCGTTGGAGGTGCGGGCCAGCGATGATCCTAGCGAGTTGGCGCAACTGGCCGTTGACTGCCCACTCTGGCTGGGGCAGCCGGATTTGCTCGCGCCGCTGTTGCGCAAAGGCCACCGGCCGCAATGGCTGCAGTCGACCTGGGCCGGCATTACGCCGCTGCTGGCCAAGGGCCTGCCGCACGATTATCGACTGACCCGTGCGGTCGGTATCTTCGGCCAGGTGATGGCCGAGTATGTGCTGACCTATATGCTCGCCCACGAGCGCGAATTGCTGGCGCGTTTGGCCAGCCAGGTCGAGCGGCATTGGGACAACCGCCTGCCGCACAGCCTCGCCGGGCGGCGCGTGCTGATCGTCGGCACCGGCGATATCGGTGTGAGCGTGGCGCAGTTCCTCGCGCCTTTTGCCATCGAGCTGCTCGGCGTCGCCCGCGAGCCGCGGGCCCTGGCGCCCTTCGTGGAAGTCGCCGGGCTGGCCGATCTCGGCCGGTTGGTGGCGCAGGCCGATTACGTGATCAACCTGTTGCCGGATACCCCGGCCACCCAGGATATCTACAACGCCGCACTGTTCGCCCAGTGCAAACCCAGCGCCCTGTTTATCAACGCCGGGCGCGGTGTGGCGGTGGTCGATGCCGACTTGGTGGCCGCGCTGCGCGAGGGCCATCTGGCTGGCGCGGTGATCGATGTGTGTCGCCAGGAGCCGCTGCCCGCCCGTCACCCATTCTGGACCGCGTTCGGCTTGCTGCTGACCGGCCACAGCTCGGCACCGACACAGCCCAAGCTGATGGCGCAGCTGTTCCTCGACAACCTCAAACGCTATCAGAGCGGCGAAGCCTTGCGCGGTCAGGTGGATTTCGCCCGCGGTTATTAAAGCCGTTCGGCGTCGCGGCCTTGGCCGGCTCGTGGTGCCGAGCTAGACTGCCGGCCTTTTCGCCAGTCACTCCGTACCCTTAGTCATGGCCGCCAAAGTCGAACCCTTCTGGAAACGCAAAACCCTCGACCAGCTCGATCAGGACGAGTGGGAATCGCTGTGCGACGGCTGCGGCCTGTGCTGCCTGCAAAAGCTCGAAGACGAGGACGACGGCAGCGTCTACTACACGCGCATCGCCTGTAAGTTGCTCGACCTGAACAGCTGCCGCTGCACCGATTACGGCAATAGACGCAAGTTCGTGCCGGACTGCATCCAGCTCACGCCGGGGCAGGCCAGCGAGTTCCAGTGGCTACCGCCGACCTGCGGTTACCGCCTGGTGGCCGAGGGTAAGGACCTGCATCACTGGCACCCACTGGTGTGCGGCGATCCGCAGATGGTGCACAACGCCGGCATTTCCCAGTCCGGCAACATGCTCAGTGAAAACAGCGTGGCCGAGGATGACTGGGAGGACTACATGATTTTTCGCTCCGGCTGAGTCAGCGCTGAATCAATCGAAGCCGGCCGACTCATAGGGAGTGAACTGCGCAGCAGCTCGTGAACAGGCCCTAAGGAACCCTCTGCAATGCCCACCCGCTTGAATCTGCTGCTGTCCGTCGTCTTGCTGGCCTTGAGTACACCACTGTGGGCTGTGCAGAAGGTCGATCTGGATTACCACGTACGGTTCTTGCCGCAGAGCGATCAGGCCGAAGTGCGCCTAACCCTGGAGCAGGGCGAGGCCGTCAGAAGCCTGAACTTCGATCTCGGCAACAAGGGTTACTACAGCGACTTCAAGGCCGACGGCAACTGGCAGCAGCAGGGCAGCGAGCGCGGCATCTGGCAGCCGGCGGCCGGTAAGGCCAGCCTGAGCTACCGTGTGCGTATCAGCCATCCGCGCAAGTCCGGCAGCTTCGATGCGCGGATGACCGAGGACTGGGCGTTGCTGCGTGGCGATGACCTGGTGCCCAGCGCGCAACTGAAGCAGAAGAGCGCTGTCGAGTTGGTCTCGCGCCTCGAATTCGCCCTGCCAAACGGCTGGAAAAGCGTTGAAACCGGCTGGCCGCGGATCGGCAAGAATCGTTTTCGGATCGACAACCCCTCACGCCAGTTCGACCGCCCGACCGGTTGGATACTCGCCGGTAAAATCGGCAGCCGCCGCAGCAAACTCGGGGAAACCGAGGTCACCATCGCCGCGCCCATCGGCGCCGGCATGCGGCGCATGGACATCCTCACGCTGCTGACCTTCGTCTGGCCCGAAGTACAGGCGGTTTTTCCGCGTGATCCGGGCAAATTGCTGGTGGTTGGCGCCGGCGATCCGCTGTGGCGTGGCGGTTTGTCGGCAGCCAATTCCTTGTTCATGCACGCCGACCGGCCGCTGGTCAGCGAGAACGGCACCAGCCCCTTGGTGCATGAGTTGGTGCATGTGTTCAGCCGCATCCGCGACACCGACAGAAGCGACTGGATCAGCGAAGGTCTGGCCGAGTATTACGCCATCGAACTGGTACGCCGTGCCGGTGGCATGAGTGAGGAACGCTATCAGGCCGTGCGCGCCAACTTGAGCAAATGGAGTAGCCAGGTCAGCAGCCTACGCGGCGAGAGCGTAAGCGGCGCAACGACCGCCCGTGCGGTGTTGCTGTTGCAGGAACTGGATCGGGAAATCCGCCAGCGCACCGAAAATCAGCGCTCGCTGGATGACGTCAGCCGCGGCTTGATGCGTATGGATGTGGTCAGCACCAAGGACTTTATCGAGGTCAGCGAGGGGCTGATGGCCGAGCCGTCCAAGGTGCTGGACAATTCATTGCTGCGTTAACAGCGGCTGCTTAAGCCTGGACGTTACTGCCGCGCTGGGCGAGGATTCGGCGCACTGCGTCCCCGAGAGTTTCTATGCGCCGCCTACCCTCGCTCACCGCCTTGCGCACCTTCGAGTGTGCCGCCCGCCACGCGCATTTCGGTCGCGCTGCCGCCGAACTCTGTGTGACTGATAGCGCCGTTAAGGTGTGTGCTGCGGGTGGGGCGGGGGCCACTAGCGCGAAAACTGCGGGCCGGACTTGGTGTTGTTGCCTTTCGCCAGGCGGTCGTAGAGCACCACGTTGACCGTCGCCGCCAGGTTCATGCAGCCGCTGGTGGGGATGTAAATCACATCTTCACACCAGGCCAGGACGCTTTTATCCAGCGAGCCATCTTCCGGGCCGAAGATGTAAATGGCGCGGTCCGGGTGGGTGTAGTCCGGCAATGCGCAGGCACCTTCCACCATCTCGACCGCGACCGGCGTGCAGCCGAGCGGGATGATTTTCTGCAGGTCATCGATGCCGATCAGCGGAATGTCCTGGTGAATCTTCTTGGTGTCGGTGATGAAGTCTTGCGCGCGGGCATAACGGGTGCCGGTGTAGAACACCGAGTTGACGTTGTAGCAGCCCGCCGCGCGCATCACTGAGCCGACGTTTTCCGGGGACTTGGGGTTGAATAACCCGATGCAGCTGTACCTTCTGTTCGCCACGTGTGCGTGCTCTTGAAGAAAGCCGCGATTATACGGGCTTGGCTGCAGCCTAGGGGCTGGGGGTGATAAGCGCGTTTGCAGGCGTGGACGGTTGCGCTGTCGTGGCCTGCAAACAGCGCCGGCTACTCTTTGCTTTTTAGCAAGGCGGCCAGGTCGGCGAAGGCCTTGTGGGTCGATTTCGGTCCTTGCTGGCTGGCGGTCGAACCCTCGGCAAAATATTGCTGGTCGGTATAGCGGGCGTGCTCATTGTCGTGGCAGTAGAGGCACAGCAGCTCCCAGTTCGAGCCGTCCTGGGGGTTGTTATCGTGATTGTGGTCGCGGTGATGGACGGTTAGCTCACTGATCCGCTTGCCGCTGAACTCGCGGGCACAACGACCGCACACCCAGGGGTACATTTTCAGGGCTTTTTCCCGGTAGCCTTCTTCACGGCTGCGCTGGGCCTCTGCGAGGATGTGGTCGGTCTTTTGGGTCGCCGCAGATTTTTCCGTGCTCATGCTCTCACCTGTTAAATCGTCTAATCGCTTGCTTAAAGCTTAGCGCTTTCTCTATCTGCGCTGTAGCCGGCCTGTACGGTTGATGCGTGTACCTATCGCGAGCTTTGTAGGCTGGCGTAGAGCGAAGCGAAACCCAGCGGGGTATGAGCTGGGTTTCGCCTAGCTCTACCTAGCCTACGGGCTTGCCAGTAATCAAGCGCAGGGTTCAGCGCGCAGGCTTGAGCTTTTCCGCAATCCAGATGGTATGCCGGGTGCCTTTATTGCCGTGGGCATACACTTGCACCTCTTCGACCTTGAAGCCGGCCTTACGCACTTTTTCCGAGAACTTGCGATCCGCACTGGCCGACCATACCGCCAGTACGCCTGCTGGTCGCAGCGCGCTATGGCAGGCATTCAGCCCTTCCATCGAGTACAGCCAGCTATTGCCCTTGTGGGTCAGCCCCTCGGGGCCGTTATCCACGTCCAGCATGATCGCATCGAAGCCTTGCGGCTCGGCTTGCAGCACCTTGGCGACATCGATGGCCCGCACCTCGGCACGCTTATCCAGAATCGGCTGGCCAGCCTTGGTGCCGAGCGGCCCACGATTCCATTCGATCACCCCCGGCACCAGTTCGGCCACCAGCACTTCGGCGTTATCGCCCAGGTGCTTGAGTGCCGATGCCAGGGTAAAACCCATGCCCAGCCCGCCGATCAGCACGCGCGGCTGCGGGCGCTGGGCGACTTTCTTGCAGGGGATCTCTGCCAGCGCATCTTCCGAGCCGTGCATGCGGGTGTTCATCAACTGACCACCGTCACCGCCCTGGATCTTGATCACGAAATCCTCGCCATATTCGAACAGGCACAACGCGCCGCCGTTATTGGGGATCTCTACGGTGTCGAGCAATACAAAGCGCTTCATGGCGGTCTCGGGATTGGCGGTTGGGTCGCTGGGGCTGAGCGAAGGGATGCGGGCAAAGCGCCGCGGGTGCATAGTCTAACGTGACAAACCGGCGCCTGATGCAAGGCATCGTCAGCGCCTGCTTTGGCCACCGCCCAATGCGAGCGCCCCTCGGCGTGTTACGGAGGCTCGTCATGCGAACCCAGGTTCTCGCGATGCTTACCCTCGCCGCGTTGTGCTCAGCCGGGGCATACGCGCAGGAATACCTGCTGCGTCCCCCAGGCAGTCCGCCACCCGGCTCACCGGGTACGGCCACGCCCAACCCGTATCAGCCAGTGACGCCGCGCAACACGCCAGAACTGGCACCGAACCTTCCGCGGCTGTTGAACAACCACAGTAGTCGCCTGCCGCGAGCCGACTCGGTTAACCCGCGGGATCAGGCTATCCCGCTATTGGAGCAGCAGTTGCAGCGCAATAGTAAGAGTTTGCCGCCTGAGCGAAATCCAGAAGAGACTGACTGAAGCCCGGTATGGCGGCTTAACTAGGGGCGATTCAGTCTGCTTGGTTGATGGGGTGCGTATTTAACCGGAGTGTAGGCAGTCTTGAGGCGCCCGGGCATGCCATGTGTTGGATAACCCCGGCCAAGTGCTGCTGAGCGATGTGAGCCGATCTTGCAAGTGGCTGGCGGTCGTGAGTCTCGGGTAATAATGAGATACTGCTCAGGTAGCAGCGAATGAGCATAGGACTTCCAGTCGGCTGGCATTTCTTGAGCAGTTCGGCTGTTGAGTTCTAGCTAAGTGGTTATGACAATCTGCGACTAGCCGCATAAAAATAGGCGCCGCATAAGGAAACTGCATGAAGCGTCTCTTGGTGTTGCTTACCATTCTGGCAATTGCTGGCTGCGCCGCGACTTCCACAGTGCACAAGAAATACGGCAGAAAAGGTCTGCATATCAACTGTTCTGGCCTTACCTCCTCGTGGGAAAAGTGTGACGAAGAGGCGGTCATGGCATGCGGCTTAGCTGGTTATAGGGTCATGGCGAAGTCGGGAGTCGGTGAAGGTGACTATGCGGAAAACTACCCGCTTGGTTTAAATCCAGACGGTTTCTCTAGTCGCAACATGATCATTATCTGCCGCTAAGCAGTAACGTTTGGTGCTGGCTGCAGGGTGCAACACATTAGCTCAGGTAAGGACATGATCCGGCTTATCGTATTCACCACTCTGCTGGCCATCGGCGGATGCGCGACGGTGAATAAAACCACAACGAAAGATGGCAGTGATGCCCTCAGCATTGACTGCTCTGGTCAGGCCTTAAAGTGGGAGCACTGCTACGAGAAGGCAACCCAGGCATGCGCCGGTAGTGGCTATGAGACCGTCGGCAAGAAAGGCAGGCCGGACGCCGACCCAGCTGACGGTCTACTCGGTATAGAGCCCGGTAGGTTTGCTAGCCGGAGTCTGGTCGTTATCTGCAAGTAATCATGGTGACGGCTATCGGGCGCAAAACAGTTGCCCGGCGTGCCTGCAACGCCGGGGCGAGGACGTCCATAGAGCCTCATCATAAGGGGCTCATGGCTTCAACTGCTCCTGGCTGTCGTTGCACGGTTGCTATCCCGAACGCTCAGGGAGCGGCGACGCCGAGGCATGGAGAGCTTCGAGTAATTTTCCGTAAGTCCTGCCGCGGATAGCGCGGCGAACAATGATTCTGGCTGCTTGTGGCTATGGCCCGTGCCAGCGCTATAGTTTGAAGTGTCAGCGGGCTGCAGCTATGACGTTGATGGCGCTCCATATGCTTTGAATTCGCATATGTTCACGACAAGAAGTATATGCTCTTGGCGAGAAAGCAATGAGTTATAAATTCGGCGCTATATGTTTGCTTGTGATGGTGTTTTCGTCCAGTGCGTGCGCTGATGACGATGAATACAATGTCTGTTTGTTGCAGTATCAGAAAGGTGCAAAAACAAATCTATCTGCGTATTTGATTGAATATGCGTGTAGGAAGCTTTACCAAGAAGGTGCTTTTCTATTGGGTAAAGAAAAGGCATATAACGAGTGCTTGCTAAAAAACATACCTGGTGTTGAAAACAGCATGGCTGTTAATCAGATACAGAATGCTTGTAGAAGGCAGTATCTCGAGTAGGTATCTAACGTATTTAATTCTGTGGGACGGTTGTAAGCCCAAGTCCCGCGGCTTGCGGGACTTGGGTTTGCACGCTGTCAGCCAGAAATGTAGGGCATAACACCTGCATTCTCTACCAGCTGTTTTCTTATCTCTGTAGATAAAGACCCTGAGCGGACCGATAGCTCGCGGCGAACATCTTCTACCACGCGACAAAATACCTCTGGGCTACTCACTTCTTTTGAGCTGATAACACGGCTATAAGCCGTTACATTGGTCGAGTCAGCCAAGGTGTACACTATGCCGCCATCAGGTCGGCGGTTGCCGAGGGAAACGCGGAGAGGGTGAAACGTTTTCTCAAGCAGACCGATATTAATGTGTTGCATGACGGCGCTCCATCGCGAGAGTGAGTCGTTGTGACCGTCATGGGGTAGTTAGGTTCACGCAGTAAAGCCTTTGCTGGCCAATACCTGATGTGTTCGATCGATTACCAGTTGCAGTGATCCGGAGGAGTACTGTTCTGGATACAAGCGTTCGCTATGACGGGCAATGCCGCGCTCGTTGACGATGGTGAAACTGAAGCAGCCCTTGCGAACGGCTTGGATCTGGCAATCGAATGGGGCGAAGGCGGTGGATAGGGTGCGAATAGCATCCTGAACTTGGTGTTGGGTGGACATATTTATTAGGTGTTTCCTACAAATTACGGTTAGGTAACCGCGAAAATTAAAAGCTCCGGTGTCGCTGGCCAAATGGACAGGCGGAATGAATCTAATCGGAGCAGGGCCGCAAGATAAAGCTCCGCAGTATCGCGGCGCTTAGGCTGGCAGGTAGGTACTTAGGAGGGCAGGCGATACCAAGGATGGTTAGATATCCTGGGTGGTGAGCCTGATCAATCGACAGGTTGGCTAGGGCAGAGTAAACGGACTTCACAGCAGTCTTTCAAGTTGGAAAGAAGCTGGCAGAAGTCTTTACCTGGGAGCCATCTAGGGGCCGGTGCCCTTGGTGTCAGCAAGGTGCTCTTGGTGAGTAAATTTGCTAGAGGGGTTTAGCGGCCTAATTGACTTTCAGCTTGGTACTAACGTGCGCATTGTAATCGGCCGGTCAGTTTTTGGATACGGAGGCCGGATCGGCGGTCTCGGGTAGAGCTAAAAAGAATCCGTTCGGCTGCTGGGCGCTTGGGTCGCTCGGGTAAAATCCGGGCACAAAAAAGCCCCGCCGTAGGGCGGGGCTTTTTGAGCAGAACAGGGGTGTTTAGACCACCTGAACTTCTTCAGCTTGCATACCTTTCTGGCCTTTGGCAGCCACGAAGGAAACAGTCTGGCCTTCTTTCAGGCTCTTGAAGCCGTCGCTCTGGATGGCTTTGAAGTGCACGAACAGGTCGTCGCCGCCAGATTGTGGGGTGATGAAGCCGAAGCCTTTTTCATCGTTGAACCACTTGACGGTACCAGTTTGGCGATTGGACATGGTGTATCTCCTTGAACAAAGTTAACTACGGTCCTGGAAGAGCCCAAGCCGAGACTGAGTGCAAAGAGTAAAAGGAGTCGAGATGGTTGGATCGAGATCTAACATCAATTGCGATTCGCGGTGACACATGCAGCACAGTCGCAACACCATACGCGGTTTGCCCGGGAAGTGCGAGCCTTTGTACTGCCGCTAGTCTAATGCCGTGGAGCCCGACCATAGTCTGGGGCAAGCTCAAGCCATCTCGGGCTCGACGCGCTGTCCAAGCCGACCGCAGAGGCATGAGCGGTGCGACGAACCCTGCCTGCTCCGCGTGGCTTAGGAGCTGACCAGCCCGCTGGGTTGCGATCCTGACTGCGAGAGAAACTTGCTGAGAAACTGCCTGGTGCGCTCTTCGTGCGGATTGGCAAACAGCGCCTTGGCTTCGCCTTGCTCGACGATCACCCCCTTGTCGATAAAGATCACCCGGTTAGCCACATCGCGGGCGAAGCCCATTTCGTGGGTGACGATGATCATGGTGCGTTTTTCTTCCGCCAGGCTGCGGATGGTGGCGAGCATCTCGCCGACCAGCTCCGGATCGAGCGCCGAAGTCGGCTCATCGAAGAGGATTACGTCCGGCTCCATCGCTAAGGCGCGGGCGATGGCGACACGTTTGTGGCGTTTTCTGCTGTGCACGCAGCGCCGAACCAGATGAGGCCATAGCGCTTTTGCAAAGGTGGTCCGGTGGGGCCGTAAGTCTTCTGGATCGATTGCTGTTAGTCGGGCGCCTGCGCTGGAAGGGCTGGGTTATCGACTGGGTCTTTCCTTGTGTGTTTGTGCTATTTTCTATTAATATTGTTGCAAACGCACAGAGGTTGTTCGCCATGAGCGCACTCATTAAAGCCTCGCCTGACGCCGACATGGTACTGGCCAAGGCCTTGCTCAATACCCGTGAACAGCTGGGGCTGACGCAGCAGGAGCTGGGGGAGATCGTTGGCGTGCATCGCACTGCGATCACCCGCTGGCAGGATAGCGGCGGCTTGCGCCCGCAGAGCAAGACCGGTGAGCTGGCCTTGTTGCTGATCCGCGCCTACCGCGCCTTGTTTGCCTTGTTCGGCGGCAATCTTGCCGACATGCGGCACTTTCTGCGCACTGAAAACCGGCATCTGGCAGGCGTACCGCTGCAGCAGATGGGGCACGTGCAAGGGCTGGTGCGGGTGGTCGAATACCTGGATGCCATTCGCGGCAAGGTCTGAGTCATACAAGGAAGAGTGGCCATGGATATCTGGCAGGCCTGCCGTGGTGTAGAGCAGATCAAGCCCCTGCGCGGGCGCTTGGTGCGCATAGTGGAAAGCCAGGAGCAGGTCGCGACGCTGCAATTGGTCGACAACCTGGCGGAGCAGGCGCTGCTGGAAGAGTTGATCGAGGCCAGCAAACCGCCGCTGCCGAAAAGCGCCGAACCGCTGCATTACCTGTTGAAAACCCCCTTTCGCTATCCACCGCTGCGCTGGGGCTCGCGTTTTGGCAGCGTCTACGAGCCCAGTCTGTTCTACGCCGCCACGCGTCTGGAAACCGCCATGGCCGAGACGGCGTATTACCGTTTCGTGCTGTGGGACGGCATGCTCAGCCCGCCACCGAGCGGGCGTATTTTGTCCGAGCATTCTTCCTTTGAGGCGCGCTATCAGGTGGAGCGCGGTATTCAGTTACAGCACGCGCCGTTCACCGAGCATCGGCGTGAGTTGACCGATCCGCTGCACTACCGGGCGACTCAGGCGCTCGGTGGGGCGATGCGTGGTGCCGGCGTTGAGGCTTTTGAGTACCAGTCCGCCCGTTGTCCGCTGGATGGTGCCAATGTCGCGCTGTATACCCCGCAAGCCTTCATGGAGAAGCGTCCGCGTAACCTGACGCCCTGGCTGTGCGAAACCACCGCCGCCTATGTGGCTTTCAAGCACGCGCAGGCCCCCGATACGCCGCGGTTGTTTCGTTGGGACGACTTTCTGGTCGAGGGGCGCTTGCCGCAGCCGGCGTGACGCCCGTGATCGAGTGAGCGGCTTGCTGCGCGTCCGAGCAGTGGCGATTGACGGTTGTTCGCAGTTTTTTGGCCGGGTGCTGCTGTGCACAGATTTGGCGCAAGACGAGGCTGGGGAATACCGCTGCATGTTTGGGCTTGGCCGAGCAGGGTCGCTTGTTCTGTGTCTTGCGTCGCTTGAGCACTCATGCGGCTATTGAATTTAACCCGCAAAGCGCCACGTAGACGCCCTGAAACGGGGCGCCCAGGGTGCCCCCGCGAAAACTTGTGCACAATTGCGAAGCGGCTTGTCAAGCGCCTGTCACAAGCGCCTGTAAACCCTTGATTCTTTCCGTGTGTTTATTAAGTCAATGAAAAATATAGTTTTTTTAAGCTGGTGAAAAAAGCATCAGTTTGACTTGGAGGCCCATCCCATCAGGCTTGGCGAGTCTTGCTACCAAGTTGTCCACTGAGTTATCCACAGCTTCTGTGGATTGTCCCGAGCGCTTGCTCTAGATCGCGGTTGGGCGTCATTTGCAAGGCTTTACCGGCGAAAAAAAAAGAGTAGAGTGGCGCGCCTTTCCCGCCATCCCAGTCATTTATGCCTCGCGTCTCACTCTCCCTGCCTGCCGCTCCAGCCCCCACTCGTCCACGTCTGCTTCTCCGAGTAGCATTCTGGTTGTTGGACAGCCCACGGCTGGGACATGCCGTCAGTGTCAAGCGTTTCGCCGTACGTCTGCTCAAGCAACCTGCCCGCCAGGGTGTGGTAGTCGCGCAAAGTCGTCTGGGGCAGTTGCTCTGTCGTGACTGCGGCAATACTCGTGACCGCCGGATTGGCCTCGAGCTGTTGCGCCAGGCCGCGCGTGCGGGTGAGCGGCGGGCTCAGCTGGAGCTGGGTCGGCTGTACAGCCAGCCGCGTCAGCATGAACCGCAGCAAGCCCGGCATTGGCTGGAACAAGCCGCGGCGCAGGGCTCTCACGAAGCCAAGCGGCTGCTGAGCAACCTCTACCCCCATTCTTAGAGCCTGTTCACGATCTCGCGAGCTAAGGTCAGGCAAGGCGAAATCGGGCGATAAAGCGCAGTTTACGAATTGTAAATGAGCATTTTGAGCCCGATTTCAACGCCGTATGGCCGACGCGCAGCAGATCATGAACAGGCTCTTAAGCGCGCCGTGCGGGGCTGGGTATACTGCCCGGCATTCTTGCGTGGAGCCGTCTATGCCTATCGATTTGCCCAACTTGCTGATTGGTCTGTTCGCCGCCGCCGTGCCGTTGTTGGCGCTGGCTTGGCAACTGCAACGGCGTTTGGCGCTCAAACAGGCGAAATGCGCATTACTCGATGAGCGCTTGAGCACTGCGCAACTGGCTCAGGATGGTCTGGCTGCGCAACTCAATGCTTATCGCAGTGAAGTCGCCGAACTCAGCGAAACTAAGGCCGACCAGCAAGCCGAGTTGGCCGCATTGCGTCGCGAAGCCGAGTTGCTGCAGGTTGAGCGTGGCACGGCGCGCGAGGCTGCCCAGGCCTGGCGTGCCGAGCGTGAACAGAAAGAAGCCGAGCTGCGCCAACTGAGCGCCGAGCGTGCCGGCCTGGTTGCCGAGTTGCGTGAGCAGCAGGACAGCCATCAGCAGCGCTTGGACGACTTGCAAGGTTCCCGCGATGAGCTGCGGGCGCAGTTCGCCGAACTGGCTGGGAAGATCTTCGATGAGCGTGAACAGCGCTTTGCCGAAACCAGCCAGCAGCGCCTCGGCCAGTTGCTCGATCCACTCAAGGAACGTATCCAGTCCTTCGAGAAACGGGTCGAGGAGAGCTATCAGCAGGAAGCCCGCGAGCGCTTCTCGCTGAGCAAGGAGTTGGAGCGCCTGCAACTGCTCAACCAGCGCCTGAGCGATGAGGCGACCAACCTGACGCGCGCCCTGAAAGGCCAGAAGACCCAGGGTAACTGGGGCGAGCTGGTGCTGGAGCGGGTGCTGGAGCATGCCGGTCTGGAGAAGGGCCGCGAGTATCAGACCCAGGTCAGCCTGAAGGGCGCCGAAGGTGAGCGCTTCCAGCCGGACGTGTTGATTCAGCTACCCGGCGAGCGCCAGGTGGTGGTGGATGCCAAGGTCAGCCTGAGCGCGTATCAGCAGTTTATTGCCGCCGACGATGAGCCGCTCCGCCAGCAGGCGCTGAAGCAGCATGTGCTGTCGCTGCGCAACCACCTCAAAGGCCTTTCGGTGAAGGATTACCAGCGTCTGGAAGGGCTGCACAGCCTGGACTTCGTGCTGCTGTTCGTGCCGATCGAAGCGGCCTTTGCCGCGGCGTTGCAGGCCGATTCCGGGCTGTTCCAGGAGGCCTTCGAGCAGAATATCGTGATCGTCAGCCCGACCACCTTGCTCGCCACCCTGCGGGTGATCGACAGCCTCTGGCGCCAGGAGCGGCAGAGCCAGAATGCCCGTGAGATCGCCGAGCGGGCCGGCGCGCTGTACGACAAGTTCGTCGCCTTTATTCTGGATCTGGATGAGGTCGGCAGTCGTCTGCAGCAGCTGGACAAGGCCTACGCCGCGGCACGGAACAAGCTCAGCGATGGCCGCGGTAATATCATCGGCCGGGTGGAAAACCTCAAACTGCTCGGCGCCCGCGCCAGCAAAAGCCTGCCGACGGACTTACTGGAGCGCGCAGCCGGTCTGCCGCATGTCGATGAAGCGGTCGACGAAACGATCGGCTAGCGCTTAGTGGCAGTCACCTGCGTCTCACCGCCTGCTCACCCCGGCGAGGAAACTGGAGGTTGCTGGCGGTTTTCCAGGGCGCGGACAAACTCCCGAATCCAGCCGGCCAGGCGCTCCGGCCGGGCCAGCGCCTGCCAGTGCCCGGCATTCAATTCGCGGCGCCAGAGCTTGGGCACCCAACGGGATAGATCCTCATGCAGCTGCGCCCGCTGGTCGAGCAGGTGGTGGAGACCGAGCTGGCGCGCGGCCTGCAACTGTCGGCCAATCGGGAGTTGGGCGAGCGGGTCGGCGAATTGTTCAAGGGTTTCCTCAAACCGTAGGCTGGGTAGAGTCGCAGGCGAAACCCGGCTGAGCCGGCGCAGCGCTGGGTTTTGCTGCGCGCTACCCAGCCTACGGGTGTGTCGCTGGGTGGTTCAGCGCAAGCTCAGATGCCGACTCAGCAAGGCCCGCAAGGCCGCCGGTTTGACCGGCTTGGCCAGGTAGTCGAGGCCTGCGGCGTGGACTTCGGCGATCAGCTCGGGGCGGCCGTCGGCGCTGATCACCACGCCCGGCACCGGCTCGCCGAGTTTGCTGCGCAACCAGGCCATCAGCTCGGTGCCGGTTTCGCCTTCGTCCAGGTGGTAGTCCACCAGCGCCAGTTGTGGGCGCACGTCTTCATCTAGCAGGTGCTCGCATTCCAGGCGATTGCGCGCCGTCCAGACCTGACAGCCCCAGCGCGAGAGCAGGCTGTGCATGCCAACCAGGATGCTGTCTTCGTTGTCGATGCAGAGCACTCGCGTACCGCTCAATGTCTGGCCGTTAAGTTCGGAGCTGAGGTCGTTGAGCACGGCCGGTGCCGGGCTGCGCGCCATTGGCACGGTGACGCTGAACACGCTGCCTTTGCCGGGCCAGGAACGCACTTCGAGCCTATGACCGAGCACCCGGCAGAGGCCATCGGCAATCGCGAGGCCGAGGCCGAGGCCTTTTTCGGCGCGGGTCTGGTGGCTGTCGAGGCGTTTGAACTCCTCGAAGATCACCTGGCGCTTGTCCTCGGGAATGCCCGGGCCGCGGTCCCAGACCTCCAGGCGCAACTCGCCAGCGCTGCGCCGCACACCAAGCAGCACATGGCCCTTGGCGTAGCGGAAGGCATTGGTCAGAAAATTTTGCAGCACCCGCCGCAGCAGTTTGATATCGCTGTCCACGCGCAGTTGGCTGCCGCGTAGGTGGAAGTCCACGCCGTGTTCTTGCGCGAGGACTTTGAATTCGGTACCTAGGGTCTCGAACAACGCGTTGAGCGCGAAGGCTTGCCGATCCGGGGTGATGCGACCGCTTTCCAGGCGCGAAATATCCAGCAGATCGCTGATCAAGTCTTCCGCCGAGCGTAGCGAGCTGTCCAGATGCCGCACCAACTGTTGGGCCTCGCCCGGCAGGGCCTCGGGCTGATGGGCGAGGGCGGCGGAGAATAGCCGCGCGGCATTCAGCGGCTGCATCAGGTCATGGCTGACCGCAGTGAGGAAGCGGGTCTTGGACTGGTTGGCGGATTCAGCCACGCCTTTGGCTTCGTTCAGTGCCAGGTTCAGTTGCGAGAGCTCATGGGTGCGCTCGGCCACGCGCTGCTCCAGGCCTTCGTTGGCTTCCTTGAGGCCCTGTTCGGCCTCGCGGAACGCGCTGATGTCGGTGAAGCTCATGACGAAGCCGCCGCCGGGCATCGGGTTGCCGATCAGCTCGATAACCCGGCCGTTGGGGAACAGCCGCTCGGAGGTATGCGCATGGCCCTGGCGCATCCAATACAGCCGGCGCGTCACATGGGTCTCGACATCGCCGGGGCCGCAGAGGCCGCGTTCGGCGTTGTAGCGAATGATCTCGGCGATCGGCCGGCCGATGCTGATCAGCCCCTCCGGGTAGTCGAACAGCTCCAGGTAACGATGGTTCCAGGCCACCAGGCGCAGTGACTGATCGACCACGCTGATGCCCTGGGTGATGTTCTCGATCGCCCCTTGCAGCAGGGCGCGGTTGAACTGCAAGACTTCGCTAGCCTCGTCGACGATGCGCACCACGTCCTCGACCTGCATCTCGCGGCCTTCGATGGCGGCCTTGACCACCGCGCGAGTGGACGAGGCGCCGAGCACGCCGGCCAGCAGGCGCTCGGTGTGGGCGATCCACTCGCCGTTGGCGGTCTGGTTGGGGTTGAAGTCCTTGCCCTGGCGCGCGGCGAAGCGGGCAAAGCTCTGCCGTGCGCGTTCCTCGCCGACGAAACGCGCGGCCAGCATCAACAGGTCCTGCACCTGCACGGCCAGCAGCGGGCGGCCGCTCGGCCGCGCGCTGACTTCCTGGCCGATAAAGCGGCTGGCCTGCCAGTGTTCGGAGACGCGGGTGCGGGAGAACAGCGACACCAGGGCGAACAGCAGGAAGTTGCCGGTCAGCGACAGCAGCACGCCCTGGGTCATAGGGTCGAACGGCAGGCCCAGCGGGTTGCCGGCCAGCCAGGCCAGGCCGGGAAAACCCTGCAGCGGCCAGCCCAGGCCGCGGGCCAGCAGCGGCAGCACCAGGGTATAGGCCCAGAGCAGGGCGCCGGCGGCCAGGCCGGCGAACACCCCGCGGCGGTTGGCCTGCTTCCAATAGAGCGCGCCGAGCATGGCCGGGGCCAGTTGGGTGATGGCGGCGAAGGCGATCTGGCCGATGGTCGCCAGGCTCGCGGTGGAGCCCAGCAGACGGTAGCTGACGTAGGCCAGCAGCAGGATGGCGACGATGCTGACCCGGCGCACCGTCAGCATCCACTGGCGGAACGCCTCGAACGGCCGCTCGGCGCTCTGCCGACGTAGCAGCCAGGGCAGCAGCATGTCGTTGGAGACCATGGTCGAGAGCGCCACCGCCTCGACTATCACCATGCCGGTGGCGGCCGAGGCGCCGCCGATAAAGGCCAGCATGGCCAGAGCTGGATGGGCCTCGGCCAGCGGTAGGCTGATGACGAAGGAGTCCGGCAGCACCCCGGCCGGCAGCAGCAGTTGCCCGGCCAGGGCGATGGGCACGACGAACAGCGCGGCCAGCACCAGGTAGAGCGGGAACACCCAGCGCGCCAGGCGCAGATCCTGCGGCTCGATGTTTTCCACCACGGTCATATGGAATTGCCGCGGCAGGCAGATGATGGCCATCAGCGCCACCCCGGTCTGCACCAGCATGGCCGGCCAGTTCACCGTCTCCGCCCAGAAGGCGTCGAGTTGCGGTGCGGCCTCGGCCTGGCCGAGCAGGTCGCCGAAGCCGTCGTACAGGCTGTAGGTGACGAAGGCGCCGACGGCGAGGAAGGCCAGCAGTTTGACCAGCGATTCGAAGGCGATCGCCAGCACCATGCCGCGGTGGTGTTCGGTGACGTCGAGGGTGCGGGTGCCGAAGAGGATGGTGAACAGCGCCAGCACCAGGGACACGATCAGCGCGGTGTCCTGGGCGCGGGTGCCGGTGGACTCGGCGCCCGCGCCGATCAGCAGGTTCACCCCGAGGACGATGCCTTTGAGTTGCAGGGCGATGTAGGGCAACACGCCGACCAGGCAAATCAGGGCCACCACCACCGCCAGCGACTGCGACTTGCCATAGCGCGCGGCAATAAAGTCGGCAATCGAGGTGATGTTCTCCTGCTTGCTGATCATCACCATCTTCTGCAGCACCCAGGGCGCGAACAGCAGCAACAGCACCGGCCCCAGGTAGATCGGCAGGAAGGCCCAGAGCTGCCCGGCGGCCTGGCCGACCGCGCCGAAGAAGGTCCAACTGGTGCAGTAGACCGCCAGCGACAGGCTGTAGACCCAGGCCCGCAGCCGCGGCGACAAGGGCGTGCGGCGCCGGTCGCCGTAGAAGGCGATGGCGAACAGGATGGCCATATAGCTCAGGGCGACCGTGGCGATCAGCCCGCTGGACAACGACATGCGAACTCCAGGTAAACCCGCTTGGGGTGCTCCCCAAGTACAGCGTTTTGCCGGCCAGCCCGCGGGGCTGGCTTGGAGGCTGTGGCATTCCAGCGCAGCTCGCCTGTTGAGACGAGCAGGTGGGAACACTCGGGCCCCGGTTAGTGTCGCACCAAAGTACAATTCAGTCAGGCGCGACTATGGTCGCAGAGCCGTCTGGGGGCGTTTCGCCCTGCTAGCATGACGCTTAGATGTCGACGAGGATGGTATTCATGTTCAAACCGCAGTTGATCGCTCTGCAGCGCGGCGCCCTGCGCCTGGAGCCTATGGTCGATGGCGACATTCCCGCCCTGGTGGCTTTGGCCGAGGCCAACCGTGACGAGCTGGCCTATATGAGTGGGCCGCTGCGCCTGGATTGGTACCGCAGCGGGCTGATCGAGCAGCGCAACGGCCAGGCGTTACCCTTTGTGATCCGGCTTGGCGACCGATTGGTCGGCACCACGCGGTTTGCCGGGTTTATGCCAGCCCTGCCGTCCACCGAAATCGGCTGGACCTGGCTGGATCGCAGCCAGCATGGCACTGGGCTGAACAGCACGATCAAATACCTGATGCTCCGGCATGCCTTCGAGAGCTGGCGGATGGTGCGGGTGCAGTTGCAAACTGCGGCGAGCAACCTGCGCTCGCAACGCGCCATCGAGAAGCTCGGCGCGGTGCGCGAAGGCGAGTTGCGCAACCATCGCCGCCTGGCCGATGGGCGGCTGGACGGCAGCCTGCTGTACAGCATCACCGATCAGGAGTGGCCGCAGGTGAAGGCTCGCTTGGAGGCGCGTTTCAGCGGCTGATACGGGATGAGTCATGGCGAGCAGACGCGTTTCTGGAAGGCGGCCGCGGTGGGCGGCTTGGAGTTGCTGCACGCCCGCTATGTCGAGCAGCGCTTCGCCCCCCATGTGCACGAAGGCTATGTGATCACGGTGATCGAGAGCGGCGCTCAGTATTTCCGTCATCGTGGCAGCGAGCATCTGGCGCCCATGGGCAGCATGGTGCTGATCAATCCGGATGAGCTGCACACCGGCTCCAAGGCCCATGAGTCAGGCTGGCGCTACCGGGGTTTCTACCCCGAGTTCGAGCAGTTGAATACCCTGCTGGATGAGTTGGGGCTGGCCAAAAATGGTTGGCCGGTTTTTACCTGCAGCGTTTTGCATGATGCGCAAATGACCGCTCGTTTCAATGCCCTGCATCGGCTGCTGGAGCAGCCAGGCTGCGTCTTGCAGCAGCAGACCGCCTGGCGCGAGACGCTTCTACTGCTGCTTCAACGCCATGCGCGAGTTCCCGAGGCGCCTGCTGCCGGGCGTGAGCCGCAGGCGGTACGGCGGGCCAAGGAGCTGCTCGGTGCGCAGTTGAGCGAGCCGCCCTCGCTGGAGCAACTGGCGGCGGCGGTCAACCTCTCGCCCTTCCATTTCGCCCGGGTCTTCCGCCGCGCCACCGGCCTGCCGCCGCATGCCTGGCTCAAACAGCGGCGGCTGGAGCAGGCACGGGCCTTGTTGAAGAGTGGCTGCGCGCCGGTCGGCGTGGCGGTGCAGTTGGGCTTCGCCGACCAGAGCCACCTGACCCGCCAGTTCAAGCAGGCCTATGGGGTCGGCCCCGGCGAGTATCGGCTGGCTTGCGCAAGATCGTTCAAGACGGACTGAGCTGGGCCGCTTAGGCTGGCGGGCAGGAGGAGCTTCCATGACCCGCTCGCAACTGTTCATCTATGGCGCCCGCGACAGTATTCCGATGATTGTCGGGGTTGCGCCTTTCGGCATTATTTACGGCACCTTGGCCAGCGTCGCCGGCTTGACCTTATGGCAGGCGTTGGGCATGTCGCTGCTGGTGTATGCCGGTTCGGCGCAATTTATCGCCATCAGCCTGTTGGGGGCGGGAACGGGATGGGCGGTGATTCTGTTTACCACCCTGATCGTCAATCTGCGCCATGTCCTCTACAGCGCCTCCCTGCAGTCCTATATCGCCCATCTGTCGCAACGCTGGCGCGTACCCCTGGCGTTTGGCCTCACCGATGAGACCTTCGCGGTCGTGCAGCGCCGTTACCTCGCCCATGGCATTGGGGGGCAGGGCCAGTGGTACCACGCCGGCGTGGCGTTATCGCTGTACCTGTGCTGGATATCCTCTTCGCTGCTGGGGGTGCTGTTCGGTCAGGCCATGCCGAGTTTGGCCGGCTGGGGTCTGGACTTCGCCATGCTGGCGACCTTTATCGGCATAGTCGTGCCGATGTTGCGCAATCGGCCGCAGGTCGCGGCGGCGCTGATGGCGGGTGCAGTCGCGGTGCTGACGCATGCCTGGCCGTACAAGCTCGGTTTGATGGCCGCGGCCTTGGCCGGGATCGCTGTCGGTATTTGGCTGGAGCGCCGGGCTGACGCAGAACTGCTTGGGGAGGGTAGGTAATGGAGCTCTGGTTGCTGATTCTGGGGATGGCCGGGATTACCTTCGCCATCCGCTACAGCCTGTTCGCCTGGCCAGGTCTGCGTTTCCCGCCGCTGGTGCTGCAGGGTTTGCACTATGTGCCGGCGGCCGTGCTCACGGCCATCGTCGTGCCCGGCATGCTACTGCCGGACGGCCAGCACCTCGCCCTCAACCTGGACAACGCTTATCTGCTCGCGGGCCTCAGCGCGATCCTGGTCGCCGCGCTCAGTCGTAATCTGCTGGCGACTATCGGCGGTGGGCTGCTGCTGTTCTTTTTGCTGCGTTGGGCGTTGGGACAACTGCCTGTCTAAAATGGATAAAAATTACACTTGAGACTCATTGCTATTTACATTTGATTCTTTTTCACCTATTTTCGCTCCCCTTTTTTGGGCCGGCAATCGGCTCATTGGTTTATTGGGGATCATGTTATGCAGTCTGTCGGCAAATCCACGCGCCTGGCCCTGGGTGTCGCTTTGGCCTTGTCCTCGTTGGTCGCGGCTGCTGCCGAAACGCTGGAGTTGGATAATGTCGAAGTGGTGGGGGACTGGCTCGGTGACGCAACCGACGAGGACGTGAAGAACCACCCCGGCGCCCGTACGGTGATTCGCGAAGAAACCATCCGTGAGAGTGGCGCCAGCAACGTCCGTGAAGTGCTGCGCCGGGTGCCAGGCCTGCAGGTGCAGGACAGTAACGGTACCGGCGGCAGTGACATCTCCCTCAACGTCGGCACCCGTGGCCTGACCTCGCGCCTGTCACCACGGGCGACCATCCTCCAGGACGGCATTCCGCTGGCGGTGGCGCCTTACGGTCAGCCGCAGCTGTCGCTGGCGCCGACGTCGCTTGGCAATATCGAATCGATCGATGTGGTGCGCGGTGGCGGTGCAGTGCGTTATGGCCCGCAGAATGTCGGCGGCATCATCAACTTCGTCACTCGCGGCATCCCCGAGGAATTGGTACGTGAGCTGAGCTTCCAGACCGAGTCGGCGCCGGCCCAGGGCGGCTTCCTCAATCGCAGCAATGCCTTTATCGGCGGCACCGCCGACAACGGTCTAGGCATGGCTCTGCTCTACTCGGGCGTGCGCGGCGACACCTACCGCGACCACAGCGACACCCAGATCGATGATGTGATGCTGAAGTCCAGCTACAAGCTGTCCGACATCGACGAGCTCTCCGCCAGCCTGCAGTACTACGAGGCCGACGCCGACATGCCGGGCGGCCTGAGCGCCGCCGAGTTCGAGGACGATCCCTTCCAGAGCAGCCGACCCTTCGACCGCTTCGACGGCGAGCGCAAGCAGGCGGTGGTGAAGTACAGCCGCACCCCGGACGCCGATCGCAAGTTCGAGCTGACCAGCTTCTACAACACCAGCCATCGTGGCAGCAGCCTGGCCAACGGCAACCCGCGCAAGATGACCTGGTTGCGCCAGTTCCCCCGGGATTACGAGGTGTTCGGCATCGAGCCGCGCTACTCGCAACTGTTCCTGGTGGGCGACAGCAGCCACGAGCTGGGCGTGGGCTACCGCTACATGGAGGAGGATTCGGCGGAGAAGCGCTACGATCGCAACTTCGCCGCCGGCGGTAATCCTTGGGCGGCCGCGCGAACCCTCAAAACCTCCAACAGCGCCGCGACCGAGGCGCATGCCGCCTATGTCGATGACCGCATCGATATCGGCAACTGGACCCTCACTCCCGGCATCCGCTACGAGCAGGTGCGGGTCAGCTCGCATAACCGCCTGACCGGCGAGCACCGCCAGCAGCGCTACAGCGAGCCGCTGCCGTCGCTCAACGCCCTGTATCACCTGTCCGATGCCTGGAAGCTCTACGCCAACTACAACACCTCCTTCGGCAGCATCCAGCACATCCAGCTGTCCCAGGACGACGACCTCAGCGCCGAGAAGGCGCAGACCTACGAGCTCGGCACGCGTTACGACGATGGCGTCTGGAGCGCCGAGCTGACCTTCTTCCACATCAAGTTCGAAGACCAGTTGGAGTTAGTGCCTGGTTCGTCGCCGAGCGCCTGGGCCAACGCCGGTGAGACCCGCCACCGCGGCGCGGAGATGGCCGGCAGCTACCAGTTCGCCGCGCTCGATCCGCGTCTGGCGGGGCTTTCCGCCTACGCCTCGCTGGCGCTGACCGAGGCCACCCGCGAGGAGGGGGCGAACCAGGGCAACGACCTGCCGTTCTATTCGCGCGAGATCGCCACCCTGGGTATGCGCTACGAGACCGGCCCCTGGACCTGGAACCTGGATGGCTACGCCCAGTCGCGGCAGTTCGCCGATGCGGCCAACACCGATGCGGAAAGCGCCAACGGCTCGCTCGGCGAGATCCCCGGCTTCGCCTACTGGAACGGCCGCGGCGAGTACGCCTTCGGCCCGCAGCTGGCCAACCTGAAAGTGGCGGCCGGGGTGAAGAACCTGTTCAACCGCGAGTACTACACCCGCTCCACCGACAACAACCTGGGCAAGTACCTCGGTCAGCCGCGTACCTTGTATCTGCAGACCAGCGTCAGCTTTTAATCCTCAGCGACAAGTTGAACGGGCGCCGATGAGCGCCCGTTTTTTGCAGTAGGCAGCAAAATTTATCGTGACCTGTGGCTTGGAGTCATGTACTTGCAGTCCAATGTTGGACGGCCAGCGTGGCCTCGCATAGGTACAAAGGGATCATGACCACACACTCGCAATTCGCTTTGCTTGGTAAAAAACGCTTCCTGCCGTTCTTCATCACGCAATTGCTCGGCGCTTTCAACGACAACATCTTCAAGCAGTCGCTGATTCTCGCCATCCTCTTCAAGCTCAGTGTTTCCGGTGATCGGGCGGTATTGGTCAACCTCTGCGCGCTGCTGTTTATCCTGCCGTTCTTCCTGTTCTCTGCCCTCGGTGGGCAGTTCGGCGAGAAGTTCGCCAAGGATGCGTTGATCCGGGCGATCAAGCTGGCCGAGATCGTCATCATGGCGGTGGGCGCCGCAGGTTTCCTGTTGAATAACCTGACGTTGATGTTTATCGCCTTATTCGGCATGGGCACCCACTCGGCGCTGTTCGGCCCGGTGAAATACTCGATCTTGCCGGCCGCGCTGCGTGAGGAGGAACTGGTCGGCGGCAACGCGCTGGTGGAGATGGGCACCTTCCTGGCGATTCTCGCCGGCACCATCGGCGCCGGCATCATGATGTCGGGGCAGGCTTACGCGTCGCTGGTGGCCACCGCGATCGTGCTGGTCGCTTGCTGCGGTTACTTGGTCAGCCGCGGCATTCCCCGTGCGGCGGCCGCCTTGCCGACGCTGGTCTTGGACTGGAACATCTTCCGGCAGTCTTGGGCGATTCTGCGTTTGGGCTTGGGCCAGCGGCCGGCGGTGTCGCGCTCGATTGTCGGCAACTCCTGGTTTTGGTTCCTCGGGGCTATTTATCTGACGCAGATTCCGGCCTACGCCAAAGAGTGGCTGTACGGCGACGAGACGGTGGTGACGCTGATCCTCACGGTGTTCTCGGTCGGTATCGCCTTGGGTTCGATGCTGTGCGAACGGCTGTCGGGGCGCAAAGTCGAGATCGGCTTGGTGCCGTTTGGCTCGATTGGCCTGACCCTGTTCGGCATCTTGCTGTGGTGGCACTCCGGCAACTTCCCGCAGGGTACCGAAGCGCAGAGCTGGCTCGTGGTGCTGAGCCATGCTCAGGCCTGGTGGGTGCTCGCGGATATTCTCGGCATCGGCGTGTTCGGTGGCTTCTACATAGTGCCGTTGTACGCGCTGATCCAGTCGCGCACTGCAGAAAACCAGCGGGCGCGGGTGATCGCGGCCAACAACATCCTCAACGCGCTGTTTATGGTGGTCTCGGCGCTCGCCTCGATTCTGTTCTTGAGCCTGGCCAAGCTGTCGATTCCGCAGCTGTTCCTGGTGGTGTCGCTGATGAATATCGCGGTGAACAGTTACATCTTCAAGATCGTTCCCGAGTTCAGCATGCGCTTCATGATCTGGCTGCTCAGCCATTCCATGTACCGCGTCGAGCACCGTGGTTTGGCGGCGATTCCCGATGAAGGCGCGGCCGTGCTGGTCTGCAACCACGTGTCCTTCGTCGATGCGCTGCTGGTGGGTGGTGCGGTGCGGCGGCCGATCCGCTTCGTCATGTACTACAAGATCTACAACCTGCCGGTACTCAACTTCATCTTCCGCACCGCCGGTACGGTGCCGATCGCCGGACGCAGTGAAGACCTGTTGATTTACGATCAGGCGTTCAAAAAGATCGGCGAGTACCTGAAGAATGGCGAGCTGGTGTGCATCTTTCCCGAAGGTAAGCTGACCGGCGATGGCGAGCTTAATGAGTTCAAGAATGGCATCGCGCGGATCCTCGAGGAAAACCCGGTACCGGTGATTCCGATGGCGCTGCAGGGGCTATGGGGCAGTTTCTTCAGTCGCCACCCGAACAGGGGCTTGTTCCGTCGTCTGTGGTCGCGCATCACCCTGGTGGCGGGTGCCCCACTGGCGCCGGAAGTGGCCGATCGGGTGACGTTGCAAGCGCAGGTGGCCGAGCTGCGGGGCAGTTCGCGTTAAACCTCGGCAACGAAGAAGCCCGCCAATTGGCGGGCTTCTTATGCACTCTTTTAACGGCTGCTGAGCTTGAGACCGAGCAGCCCGCAGACGATCAAGGCGACGCTGGCCAGACGGATCACTGCCATGGATTCACCAAACAGGATGATCCCGGCGATGACGGTGCCGACGGCTCCCACACCGGTCCAGACTGCATAGGCGGTGCCCAGCGGCAGTTCCTTCATCGCCAGGCCGAGCAGGGCCAGGCTGACGATCATGGCGCCGAGGGTGAGGGCGGTAGGCAGGGGGCGACTGAAACCGTCGGTGTATTTCAGGCCGACAGCCCAGCCGATTTCGAACAGGCCGGCGAAAAATAGAATGATCCAGGACATGGTGACCTCCAAGGGTACGACTATGGATGGGGCCGTCCCCGGTTGGTCACTCAACGAGCGGTAAGGTCGTCCTTACACCGTGCGCTATTTTGCACATCCCGCCGAACCGGGCAAGGTCGGCGGGATGGATGGGGCGCGTGAATTATTGCGGGGGTTTTCCTTCAGGTCCCCGCAAGCCATGTGGCGGCGTTAGATGCCTTGCGGGATCTCTTCGCCGCCGAGGGCTTCGAACAGCTCTGGAAGGAACTCGCCGAACGTCAGCATCATCAGGGTAAAGCTGGCGTCGAGCTGGCCCAGGGCCTCATCGCCGCCATCTTGCTCGGCTTGATCTTGCAGCAGGTCTTCAAAGCGCAGGCGTTTGATGATCATTTTGTCGTCGAGCACGAAGGACAGCTTGTCCTGCCAGGCCAGCGACAACTGAGTGACCAGCTTGCCGGAGGACAGGTGCAGCTGAATCTCTTCGCTGGTCAGGTCCTGGCGTTTGCAGCGCACGATGCCGCCGTCTTCCTGGGTGTCGCGCAGTTCGCATTCGTCGAGCACGGTGAAGTTGTCGGCGGCCTTCTGGGTTTTCACCCAGTCGGTCAGCGTCGCGGTGGGGGCGACCTTCACCGACAGCGGCCGCACTGGCAGCGAGCCGATGGCTTCGCGCAGCGTGGAGAGCAAATCCTCGGCGCGTTTCGGGCTGGCGGCGTTGACCAGAATCAGGCCTTGCTTCGGTGCGATGGCGGCGAAGGTGGCCGAGCGACGAATAAAGGCCCGCGGCAGGAAGGCCTGAATGATCTCGTCCTTGAGCTGGTCGCGCTCCTTCTTATAGACCTTGCGCATCTGCTCGGCTTCGATCTCCTCGACCTTTTCCTTCAAGGCGTCACGCACCACGCTGCCGGGCAGGATACGGTCTTCTTTGCGCGCGGCAATCAGCATGAAGTCCTGGCTGACATGCGCCAAGGGTGCATCTTCCCCTTTGCCGAAGGGTGCGATGAAGCCGTAAGTGCTCAGCTCCTGGCTAGCGCAGGGGCGGGCGGGCTTGGCGGCCAGTGCGGTTTCCAGCGCTTGCGCATCGAAGGGTAGATCTTGGGTAAGGCGATAGACGAGCAGGTTGCGGAACCACATGAGGGGGGCATCTCCATTAACGCAAAGCGCGCATTATTCTCCCCTCGACGCCATTGGCCAACCCTGCGCTAAGCCTTTGGAACGGCAGTAAAAATTATTTTAAAAAGCGCTTGCCAGGGGGTGGATCGCTCCGTAGAATGCGCCCCACTTCGAGAGTGAAGGGTGATTAGCTCAGCTGGGAGAGCATCTGCCTTACAAGCAGAGGGTCGGCGGTTCGATCCCGTCATCACCCACCATAACTTTTGGGGTTACGCGCAGCGGTAGTTCAGTCGGTTAGAATACCGGCCTGTCACGCCGGGGGTCGCGGGTTCGAGTCCCGTCCGCTGCGCCATTTTTCTCCTCGCTTCGCCTCCGCATCATCCCGCTTCTGTTCTACCCAAGCTCGCTTCAATCCGCGCAAAACTCGTTTAAACACCTGAACTTATCGACATTTTCTGGTTCGTATCCCGGTAGCCAGTGATTGCGGCAGCCTGCTAAGCTCGCGTCTTCACTCGATTGCCCTTTAGCGCACGAACAAGGAAATAGCATGAGACAACATCGTTTAGCGGCGGCGGTGGCCCTGGTTGGCCTGGTTCTCGCGGGTTGCGATTCGCAGACTAGCGTAGAGCTGAAAACCCCGGCGCAAAAAGCCTCCTACGGCATCGGCCTGAACATGGGCAAAAGCTTGGCTCAGGAAGGCATGGACGACCTGGACTCCAAGGCTGTTGCTCAGGGCATCGAAGACGCCGTCGGCAAGAAAGAGCAGAAGCTGAAAGACGAAGAGCTGATGGAAGCGTTCGCCTATCTGCAGAAGCGTGCTGAAGAGCGTATGGCCAAAATCAGCGAAGAATCGGCTGCAGCCGGTAAGAAATTCCTCGAAGAGAACGGCAAGCGTGAGGGGGTAACCACTACCGCTTCTGGTCTGCAATATGAAGTTGTGAAGAAAGCCGATGGCCCTCAGCCGAAAGCTACCGACGTGGTCACTGTGCACTACGAGGGTAAGCTGACCGACGGTAAGGTGTTCGACAGCTCCGTCGAGCGTGGCAGCCCGATTGATCTGCCCGTCAATGGCGTGATCCCAGGTTGGGTTGAAGGCCTGCAACTGATGCACGTTGGCGAGAAGTACAAACTGTACATCCCTAGCGAGCTGGCTTACGGCGCGCAAAGTCCGAGCCCGGCGATTCCGGCTAACGCGGTACTGGTATTCGAGTTGGAGCTGTTGGGGATCAAAGATCCGGCCGCTGCTCAGCAACCGGCCGCCACTCAGCAATAAGTAATACGGCTTTATGCAGCGCCCCGTCGAGACGGGGCGTTGTTGTTTCTGCCAGTCAGGAAACGAACCCGAAGCTGACTATAGGGTCTGAATACAGGTGAGTGCGCTGCGAGTGTTACGGTTATGCACATTGCGCGATTGTTTCGCATCGACTTCGGGTGACACTTTAGTGCTAACTTGGTTTTGTTTTTAAGTTTATGATTTTATTGGTTTTTTTGTTCTGTTTAAAAAATGCCCGATCTGTAGCGAGGCCGCATGGGCTGGGCTTTTGCCCGGCTGATTGAAAATTTGTTCACAAGGTTATCCACAGCTTCAGTGGATAACCCAGCGAGCCCAGTCAGTACGCGGGCTGTCGAGGAGTGAGGATGAACGCACCGTGGAATTTTACCCGTTACCTGCCGTTAGCTCAGCGTTTCCTCGCTCGCGGCCGGTTACCTGCGTTGCTGTTTGCGGTCGCGCGCAAGAGCGCCACGCAGGGTGGGCGATTGGGTGCGTTGAAGGAGGATCTGCGTGTGTTGCAGGCGCTTTGTATGGCGTGGTGGCGCGGCGAGTATCGAGCGATCAGTTCGCAGGCTTTGCTCTTGGTAGTCGCGGCACTGCTGTATTTTCTCTCGCCCGTGGACGCGATTCCCGACGGGTTACTGGGGGTGGGCTTTGTCGATGACATCGCCGTGCTGGCCTGGTTGATGCGTGCCTGGAGTGGCGAGCTGGAAGCTTTCCGCGCATGGCGAGCGGCGCAATCGCCGGAGCAGCAGACTGCCTGGGAGCGGTTGTTGTCTGCACCGTCGCCGGAGCCAGAGGCCCCGTCACGCTGAGCCTGGAGGTGCTGGTTGCGCTGTGCAGTGGCTTCGCGCTCATCATCCTGCCAGCGCGCATTGCGCCAGGGCCGTATAGATCACGCCCAGAGGCATACTTGGCCTGATAAGATGGCCGCCTGCAAGGAAGGTGCTGAAGCTGTCGGCACTGCTTTCCACGGAGAGTTGTGATGGATGTGCAAGTGATCATGCGTGACGGCGAAGCCGAGTACGCGATTTTGCCCTGGCCTGAGTATCAGGCCTTGCTGCAGGCCGCCGGCCGAAGCGCGGTGGCCCCGGTTGTCGCTGTACCAGCGCCGACTGTTATGTCCAAGCTGACTGAACTCAGCGCATTACGCGAGGGCAAGGGCTTGTCGCTCGAAGAGTTGGCGCGGACCGTGGGTATCAGTCCGCACTATCTCACACTGATCGAAAGTGGCGAGCGCCAGCCGGATGCGGCGATTCGTCGTGCCTTGGCGCGGGCCCTGGGTATTAGCGGTTGGGAGTTGGAGACTTGAGCGTACGCATTAGCCGCCAGCATTGGCAGGCGCTTCTCAGTGAGCTTGAGGATGCGCGCCGTCAGCGCCATCTGCTGACCTATCGGGCGCTGATTGAGCGCTTGGAACTGCCGACTCCGGCCATGCAGACCCTGACTGCGGCCTTGGAGCATCTCGCTGCGTTGGATGCCCGCGCCGATCAGCCGCTGCGCAGCGCGCTGGTAATCAGTCAGGGCGCGAGCCGTCTGCCGCGTACGGGGTTCTTTGAGTGTGTCGTGCGCCTTGGGCGCTTTGCTGGCCCGTCTGACGGTATCGCCGCGGCGTCCTGGCATGCCGCAGAAGTCGTGCGGGTGTTCGAGTACAGCTACGCCGAGGAAGTTTGAGTGCTGCTCTGGCGTTTGCCCGCGCGGCTGAGCTATCTCCTGGCCCGGCGTCTTTTCCATTGGTCGTGGCTGGTCCGTCAACCACGGGCCTGGGCTTGGATGGAAGGACGGTTCGCTCGCATGGCGGCACTGAACGATGTCGCGGCGCAAAGTTTCTACGGTCATCTGTTGTTGTTTCGCGGGCGTGGTTTCGGCGCGCGCGAGGAAGGCATTCGCCTGCTGGGTTTGGCGGCTAACGCGGGGGATGCCAAGGCGGCTTATCAGTTGGGCGTACTCAGTCTGGCGGGCGATACCCGTGCAGCCCCTGATGGGCTTGCGGCAGCGCGCTGGTGGGCATTGGCCGCTAGCACAGGGCATCCGTTGGCGGCACACCGCTTGGCCGAACTCTATCAACAAGGCGGCCACGGGCTGGCGGCCGATGCCGAGCAGGCCGCGCTCTATGCGCAGCGCGCGACCGAGTTGGGGCTTTGAGTTTTAAGCCGAGAGCTTTTGCGTGTCGATGATATGCAGGCTGTAGCCGGGTACTGTCTTGGCCTGCCGCTTGGCTTCCGAGGCCAGGCTGGCCAGTTGCGCGGCATCCAGTTGTGCGCAGTTCTCCGGGCGTAGATGCACCACCCCTAAGGAGAGTGACAGCAGCGGGAATTCCTGCCGCTGACCCTGACGGTTGTGCGCGATAAAGCAGCCCGCTTCCAGGTGCTCGGCGCTGTAGAAGCGCCGGCACTGGCCCTGGAAATCTTCGAGCAGATAGTTCAGGCGTGCGCGCCAGTCTTCCGATCCCAGTACCAGCAAGAAATCGTCGCCGCCGATGTGGCCAACGAAGTCGCGCGCCGGGTCGACGCGCTCACCCAGGCACTGCGCCAGGCAGAGCAGGACTTCGTCGCCTTTGGCGTAGCCGTAGAGGTCGTTGAACGGCTTGAAACTGTCGATATCGACGTAGCAGATCACCGCCTCGCGGGCTTGCTGCAACAACCTGGCCAGGCATTGCTGAATCGGCACGTTACCGGGTAGCAGCGTCAGTGGGTTGGCATGGCGCGCCTGCTGGATCTTCAGTTCGGTGATCAGCTTGAGTACGTCGATCACACGCCCCAGGCCCTGGTAACGGCCGTGCAGGGTGATGATGAAGTCTTCCTCGATCCGTTGCCGTGCCCGGCTGGTCAGGAGTCGGCTGACCTTCTGCAGAGATTGGCCCAGCTCCACGGCAAGAAAGTCCGTACTCATCAGTCGGCTGATCGGTTTGCGTGCGAACAAGTCGGTGGCGAAAGGTTTCAGCAGTGCGTCGGCAAGCGAGTGACGGTGGACGATACCGACCGGTTGCTGCTCCTCGTTGAGGACCGCCAGCGAATTCAGGTTGGCCTGTGCGCGAAAGGCTTCCAAGACTTCCGCGATCGGGAGGTGTTGTGCGACGGCCGGTTGTTCATTGAGCAGGGCCGCGAGGTCGCTGCCTTCCTCGCTGAGGGCCGGAGTGGCGGACTCCAGCTTCGGCAGCAGGCTGCGGGCATCGCGCGGCGGCAGTTCCTGCGGACGGCTGAGCAGATAGCCTTGGACCAGATCGACGCCCATTTCCGCTAATACCGCTAATTCTTCGATCAGCTCGATGCCTTCGGCGATGACCTGGGCGCGTGAGGCCTTGGCCATCTGCAGAATGGAACCGACGAACTCGCGTTTAACCGCGTCTTGATGGATGCCATCGATAAAGTGCCGGTCGATCTTCACGTAGTCCGGGCGTAGCTCGGACCACAGGCGCAGGCTGGAGTAGCCGGCGCCGAGGTCGTCGAGGGCGATGGAGAAGCCCATGGCACGGTAGTGGTGCAGGGCGGTGTCGAGCAGGGCAAAGTCTTCGGTGGGTGATAGCTCGGTCAGCTCGATAACCACCTGGCTCGGTGGAATGCCGTAGGTCTGTAACAGCTGCAGGGTGCGCCCGGGTTGATGAGTCGGTTCCAGCAGGGACTCTGGCGAGACGTTGAGAAACAGGTTGCCGTCCAGCTTGAGCTCGCTGAACCTTCGGCAGGCGCTCTTGCGGCAGGCCAATTCCAGTTCACCCAAACGCCCGGCGTGGCGAGCCACGCCGAACAAGTTGATTGGGGAGTGCAAGGGGCTGTTGGACGGACCGCGGATCAGGGCCTCGTAGCCGAGTATGCGGCGCTCGGACAGTGAAACAATCGGTTGGAACAGGCTGTGCAGGTCGCCGTGAGCGAGGATTAGGCCTAGCGCGCTCAACTGCTCGGTGACGGTCATGGTGGGGCTCGATGTCCTGAAAAAGCGAAGGGGCTGATATCGCTATCAGCCCCTTATTTCACGACAGGGTGATGACTCTTTGATGACACTCGATCAGTGCGTGGCTACCGCCGAGTTCAAGCCCAGATAGTCGAGCAGGATTTGCCCGGTTTCCGAGAGATAGGCATCGTCTTCTGGCTTGAGCTTTTCGTCTTCCGCCGGCAGCGCATCCTCGTCTTCCTTCTTCAGCTCTTTCAGCGGTTCCTCACCCTTGGCTTGGCGCCGAGTGTTTTCCATGGTCAGCTGCTGGGTTTCGATGTCGGCATGTTGCGCCCGGCGCTTGGTCTCATTCAGGCTGACGGTGGTTTCGTGGGTCAGCTGTTGCGCCAGTTCCAGGCGGTCACGGGTAAAGACGAAGTCCGGGTCTTTGGCCACGCGCGCATCATGGCGGGCTTTCAGCTCGACCACGAAGGGCTTGAACGGATCCACTTCCGGTTTGATCGCCGGGCGGATGCTGTCCCACGGCATGGCTTCGGGCAGTGCGCTTTCGCCGATTTCCTTGGTGTCGACGACGGCCGGATAAGCGATATCCGGCAGTACGCCCTGGTGCTGAGTGCTTTGCCCGGAGACGCGATAGAACTTCGCCAGGGTCAGCTTCAACTCCCCATGGTTGAGCGGCTGGATGGTTTGCACCGTGCCTTTGCCGAAGGTCTGGCCGCCAAGGATCAAGGCGCGATGGTAGTCCTGCATGGCGCCGGCAAAAATTTCCGAAGCCGAGGCGGAGAGGCGGTTGACCAGCAACGCCAGCGGACCGGTGTAGTAGCTGCCGGGGTTTTCGTCGGCGAGCACATCGACGCGCCCGTCACTGTTGCGCACCAGCACGGTGGGGCCCTGGTTGATGAACAGGCCGGTCAGTTCGGTGGCTTCCTGCAGGGAGCCGCCGCCGTTATTGCGCAGGTCGATGACCACGCCGTCGACCTGGTCTTTCTGGAGTTCGGCGAGCAGGCGTTTAACGTCGCGGGTGGTGCTCTTGTAGTCCGGGTCACCGGCGCGGAAGGCTTTGAAGTCCAGATAGAAAGCCGGGATCTCGATCACGCCCAGCTTGTACTCACGGCCATCATGGGACAGCTTGAGGAGGGATTTTTTCGCGGCCTGTTCTTCCAGCTTGACCGCTTCGCGGGTGATCGCGACGATTTTGCTGGTCCGATCGTTCGGACCATTGCTGGCGGGAACCACTTCCAGGCGCACCACGGAGCCTTTGGGGCCGCGGATCAGCTTGACCACTTCATCCAGTCGCCAGCCGATCACGTCGACCATTTCGCCGTCGCCTTGGGCAACCCCGACAATCTTATCGGCCGGTGCGATTTGTTTGCTTTTTTCTGCCGGGCCAGCCGGTACCAGGCGAACGACTTTAACGGTGTCGTTGTCGCTCTGCAGCACCGCGCCGATACCCTCCAAGGACAAACTCATATTGATGTCGAAGTTTTCCGCGTTGTCCGGCGAGAGGTAATTGGTGTGCGGGTCATAGGATTGCGCAAAGGCGTTGATATAGGCCTGGAAGATATCTTCGCTGCGGGTTTGCTCAAGGCGCGAGAGCTGATTCTTGTAGCGTTTGGTCAGCAACTCCTGAATCGCTTCGGGCTCTTTGCCGGCGATTTTCAACCGCAGCACTTCGTCTTTCACCCGTTTGCGCCAGAGTTCGTCCAACTCCGCCGAATTCTTCGCCCAAGGGGTTTTTTCACGGTCCACTTGCAGGCTTTCATCGACGCTGAAGTCGAAGCTGCCGATGCCTTTGTCGAGCAGGGCCAGGGCGAAGTCCAGGCGCTGCTTCAAACGATCCAGATGACGCTTGTAGATGACGAAGCCCGGCTCGAGGTCGCCGCTTTTCAGCAAATCGTCGAACTTGTTGCGCCACCGGTCGAATTCCGCGATATCGGCGGCGGTGAAGTAGCTGCGTGCCGGGTCGAGCAGCTTCAAGTAGCTCTCGTAAATGATCGCCGAGCGCTCATCGTTCAGCGGTGGTTTGCTGTAATGATGGCGTTTGAGCAACTCCACCACATTGAGGCTGGCGATCACCTGCTCACGGTCGGGCTGTAGGCCGTCCCAGCTGTTGACGGCAGTGGTGCTGGCCGCCAGCGGTAAAGCGCTGAGGCTAAGGAGTAAGGCGAGGGCGGTGCTGGGGAGGAAGCGCTGCATGCTGAGTCGACGCGGGGGCAGTTGATAACGCATATTAGGCCGTCTTTGAGAGCGCCGGTTCCATTCGAGTCCGGCTGCATAATGCAAATAGCCCGATGTTTTGCAAGGGGCTCAGTCCAAAGTCACTATGGAGGCAGCGTGAAGGCATTGCAAGGCGTTGAAGGGCAGGTGGAATGGGCACAACGGCCAAGCCCGGCGTGCGATGTGGGGCAAATTCGCATTCGGGTGGCGGCGGCGGGTCTCAATCGAGCCGATTTGTTGCAGCGTGCCGGCCTCTATCCGCCGCCGCCAGGGGCTAGCGACATCCTCGGGTTGGAGTGTTCCGGGGTGGTCACTGAGGTTGGCGCCGGCAGCGCCTGGCAGGTTGGCGATCGGGTTTGCGCCCTGCTGGCCGGCGGCGGCATGGCCGAAGAAGTGGTGGTCGATGCGCGACACGCGCTACCGGTGCCGGAGGGCCTGTCCCTGGCGGAGGCCGCGGCGTTGCCGGAGGTCTATGCGACCGCCTGGCTCAATCTGTTTCAGCTGGCTGGGCTCAAGCCGGGTGAGAAGGTGCTCTTGCACGCTGGCGCCAGTGGCGTTGGCTCGGCGGCGATCCAGCTGTGCAAGGCCTTCGGCAATCCCTGTTGGGTCAGCGTCGGTTCGGCCGAGCGCTTGGCCTATTGCGAGGCACTGGGCGCCCAGGGCGGGGCGACTCGCGACGAGAGCCTGGAAAGCCTGCGCGACTTCGGCCCCTTCGATGTGATCCTCGATCCGGTCGGTGGCAGCTATGCGGCGCTGAATCAGCAACTGCTGGCGCAGGATGGGCGCTGGGTGTTGATTGGCTTGATGGGCGGGCGCGAGGCGCAGCTGGATCTGGCGCTGGTGTTGGCGAAACGACTACAGCTGTGCGGCTCGACGCTGCGTAACCGCGACGAGCAGTTCAAGGCCGATCTGCTCAGTGACTTGAGCCAGCACGTTTGGCCGCTGTTTGCCGAGGGGCGACTCAAACCGCAGTTGGAGCGTAGCTTCCCGAGCAAGGAGGTTGAGCTGGCGTTCGCCGCGCTGGCGAGCAATCGGGTGGCGGGCAAGCTGGTGCTGCTGATCGATGAAAGCTTGCGCTAAGGGATGGCGGATAAAGCTCTCCATCCTTTTATTCGCCCTGCGAGGATGTTCGTTCCGCGCAGGGCGAATAGCGCCAAGCCTTAGCCGCCGCTTGACTCAACTCCAGATCAGAATCGGCCAGCCCGCTTGTTCGGCATGGCGTCGCAGAACCGGGTCGGGGTTGACCGTGTTTGGGCGACTGACCAGTTGCAGCAGCGGCAGATCGTTGCGCGAATCGGAGTAGAAACTGGCGCCCTCCAGGGATTCCCCTTCGGCTTCCAGCCAGGCTTGCAGACGTGTGACTTTGCCCTCGCGGTAGGTCAGCACGCCTTCGGTGTGGCCACTGTAGAAGCCGTGCTGCAGTTCCAGCCCGATCGCCAGCACGTCTTCGACGCCCAGCCGTGCGGCGATCGGGGCTACCAAGTGCACGCCGGACGCAGAGATCACCAGCAGGCGATCGCCCGCCGCGCGATGCTTGGCCAGGTAGGTGCAGGCATCGCCATAGATCCGCGGCTCGATCACCTCTTCGACAAAGGGCTCGACCACAAAGGCCACTTCTTCGGGGGTACGACCGACCAGCGGGCTGAGGCTGAAGGCCATGTAGTCCTCCATGGCCAGTTTGCCCTTGGCGTAAGCGGCCATCAGCTCGGCATCGCGGCGCAGGAAGGAGTCGCCGTCGACCCAGCCGAGTCTGGCCATTTGCTGGCTCCACAGGCTGGCACAGTCGCCGTGGATCAGGGTTTCGTCTAAATCAAAAATTGCCAGAGCCATCAGGCTACCTCACGAATCGCGCTGGGATCGATGGACAGTGCAAGGCGTTGGCCCCTGCTATGCAGATCGGCTGCCGAGCGATTGAGGACATCGACCACTAATTCTACCCCGCGGGCTTCGACGCGATAACGGATGACGTTGCCGAGCAGGCTGTGGCTGCGTACCTCGGCTTCGATGTTGCCGTGAACACCGAGCTGGATAGCTTCCGGGCGGATGGCGATGCGGCTGTTGACCGGGCGCAGCAGCAGGCGGCTGGCGGTGTCGGCGTCGAGCACGTTGTAGTTGCCGATAAAGCCCGCGGCGAAGACATCGGCCGGTGCGGTGTAGAGGGTCTCGGCGTCGCCACTCTGGACGATGCGGCCCTGGTTCATCAGGAAAATCCGGTCGGACATGACCAGCGCTTCTTCCTGGTCATGGGTGACGAAGATAGTGGTTAGGCCAAGCTCGCGCTGGATCTGCCGAATCTGTTCGCGCAGGTGCTTGCGAATCCGCGCATCCAGGGCGGACAGCGGCTCATCGAGCAGGAGCAGGCGGGGCCGGGTTACCAGCGAGCGGGCCAGCGCGACGCGCTGACACTGGCCGCCGGACAACTGATGGGGGTAGCGACCAGCGAAGTCGCCGAGCTCAACCAGTCCGAGCACTTCGTCGACGCGCTTTGCTGCAGCGTTGCCAGCAACTTTCTGCATGCGCAGGCCGAAAGCCACGTTCTGCTGCACGGTCATATTGGGAAACAGCGCATAGCTCTGGAACACCATGCCGATGCCGCGCTTCTGTGGCGACAGCGGCACCAGGTCCTGGCCGTCGAGGAGGATCTTGCCGCCGTTCACCTCGGTCAGGCCGGCGATGCAGCGCAGCAGGGTGGATTTGCCGCAACCGGAAGGGCCGAGCAGGGTGACGAACTCACCTTTGCTGATCTCGCCCTGGATATCGCTGAAGATAGTCGTGCCGCCGTAGCTTTTGTGCAGACCCTGGATGCTTAGAAAACTCATGACTTGTCCTTGTTCAAGCGGTTGGCTGCCCAGGTGAACAGCAGCACGAAGAAGAAGTAGGAGATCACCAGCGCACTGTTGAAGTGGCCGCTGCTGTTTTTCATGTTGTTCAGGTAGACCTGCAGGGTTTCATAGCGGGTGCCGACCAGCAGGTTGGCGAAGACGAATTCGCCGAAGAGGAAAGAGAACGAGAGAAACAGCGACACCATCAAACCCTTGCGCAGGTTTGGCAGCACCACCAACAGTGCGGCTTTCCAGGTGCTGGCGCCGAGCAGATGGGCGGCGTCCATCAGATCCGGCAGGTTGATCGCCTGCAGGTTGTTGGTGATCGCCCGGTACATGAACGGCAGGGCCACGGTGAAGTAGCAGCCGATCAAAATCCACGGCGTGCCGACCATGGCCAGCGGGCCGGAGCCATAGAGCTGCAGCAGACCCACGGAGGACACCACCGGCGGTACCGCGAAGGGCAGCAGGATGAGGATGTTCATCAGCCCGTCGAGCTTCGGGAAGTGGTAATGCACCACGAACAACAGCGGTAGGATCAACACCACCGAGAGCAACAAGGCACCGAAGCAGACCAGCAGCGACTGGCCGAAGGCGCTGAGGAAGCGTGCATCGCTCCATAGCGCCAGGTACCACTTGAAGGTCAGGCCGTCAGGCAGGATGGTCGCCGACCAACTGGTGGACAGCGAGTAGAGCAGGGTGCCGGCCAGCGGAAGGAGCAGGATCAGGAACAGCAGCCAGACCACGGTGCGGTGGTAGAGGCTGCCGACCTTGGACTCAACGCGCGACATGGTAGCTCCTCTTCAGCAGCCACTGATGGACCACGGTGATCAGCGCCATCAGGCCCACCAGCACCATCGCCAGGGCGCTGGCCAGGTTCGGGTTGAGGGAGATGTCGCCGGCGACCATCGCCGCGATGCGGATCGGCAGCACGTTGAAGTTGCCGGTGGTCAGGGCATAGACGGTGGCGTAGGCGCCGAGGGCGTTGGCCAGCAGAATCACGAAGGTGCCGAGCAGCGCCGGGGTCATCACCGGCAGGCCGATATGGCGCCAGAACTGCCAGGTGCCGGCGCCGAGCAGCTCGGCCGATTCGCGCCAGTCCTCGCGCAGGGCGTCGAAGGCGGGGTAGAGCAGCAGCACGCCCAGGGGTATCTGGAAGTAGGTGTAGAGCACGATCAGGCCGGTCTTCGAGTAGAGGTTGAAGTCCTCGATCACCCCGCTCTGCTTGAGCAGGATGGTCAGCGCGCCGTTGAAGCCGAGCAGGATGATGAAGGCGAAGGCTAGCGGCACTCCGGCGAAATTGCTGGTCATGTTGGAGAAGGCCATGACGAAGTCGCGCAGTTTGCTGTCCACCTTGCGCAGCGAGTAGCTGCCGAGGATGGCAATGACGATGCCGATCAGGCTCGACCAGAAGGAGATCTGCAGGCTGTGCTTGATCGCCTGCAGGTAGAACTTCGAACTGAAGGCCTTGGCATAGTTGCCCAGCCCCCAGCCATCGGCACTGTTCAGACTGTTGAGCGCCACCCAGGCCAGCGGGGCGATCTGGAAGGCGATGAAGAAGATGGCGAAAGGCAGCAGGCAGAGCAGGGCCAGCCATTTGCCGCGGGTGGTTGAACTCACTTCAACAGCTCCCGGCATACGGGTTTGTCGTGGGGCACACCGAGCAGCTCGCAGAGGGTACCGCAGAGGTCGGTCTGCTTCGGCTGTGCATAGGGGTCGAGGCTGAAGGCGTCACCCAGCACGAACAGCGGAACCTCGCGCTCCTCAACGAGCAGACCGTTGTGCGAGCGGTCGTTGTTCATGCCGTGGTCGGCGGTCACCAGCACCTGGTAGCCGGCGTCGAGCCAGCGTTGCAGGTATTCGGCGAGGAGGATGTCGGCGAGCCGCGCGCTATTGCGGTATTGCGCCGAGTCGAGGCCGTGCTGGTGGCCGGCGTCGTCGATGTTCATCGGGTGCACCAGGAGGAAGTTCGGCGCATGGCGCAGGCGCAGGCTCTCCGCGTCGGCGAACAGGTGCGAATCCGGATAGTGGTCGGCGTAGTAGAAGTGCCCGTGCTGGATCGGTAATTCCGGCGCCTCGGTATGGCGGTCGTGGGCGGCATTGAACGGCGAGCGGTTGTACAGCTCGCTGACCCAGTGGTAAGCCGCGGCGGCGGTGCTGCGCCCGGCAGCGGTCGCGTAGTGGAAGATGCTGCGCTGGGTGGACAGGCGCGAGACATCGTTATGCACGATGCCGCTCTCGATCGGCGGGATGCCGGTGAGGATGCACTCGTAGAGTGGTCGGGAGAGCGCCGGCAGCTCGCATTCGAGCTTGTAGAGTGCGGCCCGGCCCGCACCGCAGTAAGCCTGAAGGTGACCCAGCGCATGCTGGGCCACACCGTAATTCAGGCCATCCAGCAGGACCAGGATGACGTTGTGCTTCATAGCCTTTGCGCCTTGGAGGTGGTTAGGCGCCGGCCGGGTGGCCGGCGCCTGGGCACGCGGTTATTCCATGTTGATGATCACATGCTCTTGCCACAGTCCCGGCAGGGCCTTGGAGGTTGCCTCCCAGGCCTTGGCGTCCTTGATCGGTTGGACCTTGGCGTACTGTTCGTTCGGCAGCAGCTTGGCCTTGACGTCATCCGGCAGGGTCAGATGCTCGGCGCGGATCGGGCGGGCATTGCCCTTGGCCAGGTTGATCTGGCCGGCGTCGCTGAGGATGTACTCGCGGGCCAGCTTGGCGGCGTTGGGGTGCTTGGCGTACTTGTTGATGATGGTGGTGTAGCCCGAGATCACTGAACCGTCGGACGGGATCAGCACGTCGAAGCGGCTCGGGTCGATCTGGTCGCGGTAGCTCAGGCCGTTGAAGTCCCAGACGATGCCGACTTCGACTTCACCCTTTTCCAGGGTCTGGATGGTTGGGTTCGACAGTGACAAGCGACCTTGCTCGGCGATCTTGGCGAACAGGTCGAGGCCCGGTTGGATGTTCTTCTCGTCGCCGCCCTTGGAGATGGCGGCGGCCAGTACGCCGTTGACCGCTTGCGCGGCCGCGCTGACATCACCGATGGCTACTTTGTATTTGCCTTTTTCCAGGTCGGCCCAGGATTTCGGCGGCTCTTTCACCAGTTGCTTGTTGATGATGAAAGCGATCGAGCCGGTATAGGCCAGCATCCAGTGGCCGTCGGCATCCTTGGCCCAGGCGGGGATCTGCTCCCAGGTGCTCGGCTTGTAGGGCAGGGTCACGCCCTGTTGCGTGGCGATGGGGCCAAAGGCGGCGCCCACGTCGCCGATATCGGCGGTGGCGTTGTCTTTCTCGGCCGCGAACTTGGCGATTTCCTGCGCCGAGCTCATGTCGGTGTCCAGGTGCTTGAGACCGTAGACCTTGCCGAGATCGGTCCAGGTGTCTTTCCAGTTTGCCCAGCTATCGGGCATGCCCACGCTATTCACTGCGCCTTCGGCACGGGCAGCTTGTTCCAGGCTTTTAAGCTCTGCTTCTGCCGCCATGGCCGAGCTGGCCAGGGCAATGGTCGATCCTATGAGTGAAGCTAGCAACAGGCGTTTCATTCGACGCTCCTTTTTGTAGCAAGGGGTGGTGAAGATGTTGGTCTAGATCAGCAATAGCCAAGCCAAGTTAGCCGGGTTGGATGACGGTTTTGTGTCGGTCAGGGTATTTCCACGCTGCCCATGGCGGTGCCAAGGTGCGTGCTGAACAAGCGTAGACCATAGTTAAGTAACTGATTTATCTGCTGTAGATTTTTTACTCGGGTTGACCTGCGGCGCGCAAATACGGCTGGATGTCATCGAATAGTCATCTAGGCTACCTAGGATTACCACTCTATTACGGGCTCAACCCGAGCCAATCAAAGCCCCTAAATGGGGCTGGACTAGTCCAGAATGGGAAAGGCCTGATGCGAGATGAAGCACCCCGCGCCGTGACGGCCATCTGTCGCGCGCTGGAAGAGCAGATTGAGCACGGTTTGTTGTCGTCAGGCAGCAAGTTGCCGGCCGAGCGCAAACTCAGTGAGTTGTTCGCTACCACGCGCATCACCCTGCGCGAGGCGCTGGGGCAGTTGGAGGCGCAGGGGCTGATCTATCGGGAAGAGCGGCGCGGCTGGTTTGTCTCGCCACCACGGCTGACCTACAACCCGTTGGTGCGTAGCCACTTCCACGCGATGGTCGGCGAACAAGGCCGGCACCCCGCCACCGAGGTGTTGTCGGCGCGCTTGCTACCGGCATCGGCGGCAATCTGCGCTCTGCTGGAGTTACCGGCGTTGTCCAGCGTGATTCAGATTCGCCGGGCCCGGCGCATCGATGGGCGGTTGGTGCTGTATGTCGAGCACTACCTCAATCCGGCGCATTTCCCCGGTGTTTTGACGTTCGACCTGACCCGCTCGCTGACCGAGTTGTATGCGCAGCAGTACGACATCTTCTACGGGCGGGTGCGCTTCGATATGGTGCCGACCGCGTTGCACGTGGAGGCCGCGGCGGCACTCAAGGTCTCGGTCGGCAGCCCGGCGCTGCGTATCATCCGGATCAACCGTGACCAGCACGGCCGGCTCATCGATTGCGACATCGAGTACTGGCGGCACGACGCCATCCACGTGAGCGTCGAAGTGCCGGAGTAGGTGCGCCCCTGCTGCTGGCGGGGCGTTGTTACCGTCGTGCAGGGGACGTAAGGCACTCAGAACAGTTCGGCACCGTAGAACGCCGTCAGTACCTTCACCAAATGCGCCAGGTCATGGCTGCCGGCCAGTTCGCGGATCGAGTGCATGGCGAAGGTCGGCAGGCCGATATCCACCGTGCGTACACCGAGCTGGCCGGCGGTGAGCGGGCCGGTAGTCGAGCCGCAGCCCATGTCGCTACGCACCACGAAGCTCTGCACCGGCACTTCTTCGGCCAGGCACAGGTGGCGGAAGAAACCGGCGGTTTCGCTGCTGGTGGCGTAACGCTGGTTGCTGTTGACCTTGATCACCGGGCCGGCGTTGAGCTTGGGGCCGTGGTTGGCGTCGTGCTTGTCGGCGTAGTTGGGGTGTACGCCGTGGGCGTTGTCGGCCGAGACCAGCAGGGATTTCTGGATGATCCGCACGAACGCCTCGCCTTCGGGCAGCACACGCCGTAGCACCTGCTCGAGCATCGGGCCGTCGGCGCCACAGGCCGAGCAGGAGCCGACTTCTTCGTGGTCGGTGCAGATCAGCACGCAGGTTTCATCACCCTCGCTGCCGAGCAACGCTTGCAGGCCGGCGAAGCAGGACAGCAGGTTGTCCAGGCGCGCGCCGGCGATAAAGTCGCCGTTCAGGCCGATCACGGCGGCACTTTGGGTGTCGTAGAAGCTCAGTTCGTAATCCAGCACCGCGTCGGCGTTGAGGCCATGTTCGCGGCTCAGTTGATCGGCCAGCAGGGCGCGGAAGTCGTAGCGCTCATCACCGGCGACCTGGGCCAGAATCGGCGGCAGTTCGTTCTGCGCATTGATCGGCCAGCCCTGATTGGCTTCGCGATTGAGGTGGATCGCCAGATTGGGGATTACCGCGATGGGCAGCTGGAAGTCGATCAGTTGGCTCTGCACCTTGCCGCCTTCGCGGAAGGTGACACGCCCGGCGAGCGACAGGTCGCGGTCAAACCAGGGCGCGAGCAGGGCGCCGCCGTAGACTTCCACCCCCAGTTGCAGGAAGCCTTGGCGCTGCAACTCCGGTTGGGGTTTCACCCGCAGGCAGGGGCTGTCGGTGTGCGCGCCAACCAGACGAAGACCGCCTTCCAACGGCGGACGTTTGCCGAGTTTGATGGCGATGATCGAGGAGTCGTTGCGTGTCACGTAGTAACGGCCGCCGGGCTCAGTGGCCCAGGGCTCACGCTCGTCCAGCGCTTGAAACCCTGCGGCTTCCAGGCGTTGGACCAGGCTGGCGGTGGCGTGAAAAGGGCTGGGCGAGGCCTTGAGAAAGTCGATCAGGCCTTGGTTCAATTCTTCGCGCATAGGGCACTCCAGGCGGCAAGGTCGGCAGTTTACCGTATTGGCTGGGGTCGTTGGGCTGGATGCGTCGCGAGGGACTCGGCTGCGTGAACCTGTAGGAGCGGATTTATCCGCGATGGGGCCTCTCAAACAACACAGCCGTCGTGGCCAAGGCCCCTCCCACAAGAACAACGCGGCGTTCTTTCAGCTGGATCGGTGTCATTCTCGGGCTCGGCTTCGCGGATAAATCCGCTCCTACAAGAACAGGGAGAAGTTGCAGCTAGAACGGTGCCGGGCAGTCGAAACGCAGGCGTTCGCCGGTTTGCGGGTGGCTGAAGGCGAGCATGCTGGCGTGCAGGCACAGGCGCTCATGGGCGGCGAGGGCTTGCTCATGGGCATAGAGTCGATCGCCGAGTAGCGGATGGCCGATGGAGAGCATGTGGACCCGCAGTTGGTGCGAGCGGCCGGTGATCGGGGTCAGCTCGACTCGGCTGTAATGGCCGCAGCGCTCGAGTACGCGCCAGAAGGTCAGGGCGTGCCGGCCCAGTTCGTGATCGACCACGTGTCGCGGTTTGGTGGGCGGGTCGTAACGTAGGGGTAACTCGATCCGGCCGCTGTCCAGCTGCGGTTCGCCCCAGCATAGCGCGGTATAGGCTTTTTCCGTCTCGCGGTCGTGGAATTGCCGTGACAGTTCGCGGTGACTGTCGGCATCCCGGGCCAGCAGGATCAGCCCGGAGGTTTCCCAATCCAGGCGATGGACGATGCGGGCTTCCGCAAAGCCATGTTCCTGCAGACGGGTGATCAAACAGTCTTTGTTGTCGTCGGCGCGGCCAGGCACCGAGAGCAGCAGGGTCGGCTTGTTGATCACCAGAATGGCAGCGTCCTGGTGGACTATTTCAATGTGGGAAAGCGGCATTGGGCAGTTCCAGAAACGCCAACGGCGGCCGAGGCCGCCGTCGCGTACCCTTGCGAATCAACGATCCGGTAGGGTGATGTTGAGTTCCAGAATCGAGCAGCTGCCCTGGCTTTCCAGTGCGACCTGTACTTGATCCGAGTCGATGTTCACGTATTTGCGAATGACCTCGACCAGTTCCTGCTGCAAGGCGGGCAGGTAGTCGGGCTGGCTGCGTTGACCGCGCTCGTGGGCGACGATGATCTGCAGGCGCTCTTTCGCGATGGAGGCGGTGGATTCCTTCTTACGCTCACGAAAGAAGTCAAAAATATTCATTAGCGAGCTCCGAACAGGCGTTGCAGGAGGCCCTTCTTCTGCACGTCGAGGAAGCGATGCCCGACTTCCTTACCCAGTAGGCGATCGACGGCATCGCTGTACGCCTGGCCGGCGTCGCTTTGGTCGTCGAGGATCACCGGCACGCCTTGGTTAGACGCTTTCAGCACCGCTTGCGACTCCGGGATCACGCCGAGCAGGCGGATGGCGAGGATTTCCTCGACGTCTTCCACGCCGAGCATTTCACCCTTGGTCACCCGTTCTGGGTTGTAGCGGGTCAGCAACAGGTGCTCTTTGATCGGTTCTTCGCCTTTCTCGGCGCGCCGCGACTTGCTTGCCAGCAGGCCGAGCATACGGTCGGAGTCACGGACGGAAGAGACTTCCGGGTTGGTCACGACAATCGCTTCATCGGCGAAATACATGGCCAGATGCGCACCTTTTTCGATCCCGGCCGGCGAGTCGCAGACCACGTATTCGAAGGTTTTGCGCAGTTCGTTGATGATCTTTTCTACGCCTTCCTGGGTCAGCGCGTCTTTATCGCGAGTCTGACTGGCGGCCAGGACGTAGAGGTTTTCCAGGCGTTTATCCTTGATCAGGGCCTGGGTGAGGGTCGCTTCGCCGTTGATGACGTTGACGAAGTCGTACACCACGCGGCGTTCGCAGCCCATGATCAGGTCGAGGTTACGCAGGCCGACGTCAAAGTCGACGATGACGGTCTTGTGCCCGCGCAGGGCAAGGCCGGTACCGATGGCGGCGCTGGTGGTGGTTTTACCCACGCCACCCTTGCCGGAAGTGACTACGAGGATCTTGGCCAAGGTGATTCACCCCAAATGTAAATAAATCGGGAACTTAATAAGCCGTACTGCGGCTGCGCGAATTCCCGTAATGCCCCGGTGGGACTTAAATTAGAAGTCGGCGGCAGTATCCGTTAAAGACGGGTGATGTTCAACACGTCACCCGATAGGCTGACATGCACCGCGTCGCCCCATAGCGGGTCGCGCCGGAGGTCTTCCGAGACCTTGTATTGACCGGCAATCGAGAGCATTTCTGCGCCCATTTGCTGGCAAAAAATTCGCGCCTTGGTGTCGCCTTTAATGCCCGCCAGAGCCCGGCCGCGCATCGGCGCGTACACATGGATATTGCCGTCGGCGAGCAGTTCCGCGCCGGCGCTGACGGGGGCCAGTACGATCAAGTCGCCCCCTTGGGCATACACCTGCTGGCCTCCGCGCACCGGGGTGGTGATGACCTTGGTCGGTTTGGCGACCGGTTCTGCAGGTTTTTCCGCTTTTTTCCGCGCGGCGATGCTTTCGACGGGTTCGACCAGCCGTTCGCGCGCGCCGGAGGGCGGCAAGACCGGCAGGTCGAGAGCGCTGGCGGCGGCGATGTCTTCCTCGCGGCTGGCGCGGATGGCCAGGGTGCGCAGGCCGTGGCGGCGACAGACGGCCATCAGCGCACCGAGGTCGAGCAGGCCTTCACCATCAGGCAGCTTGTCCAGCGCCAGGACCAGCGGGGTGTTGCTGAAGAAGTTCGGCGCCTGGGCAACCTTTTCGGCCAGTTGCAGTTCGAGGCGGGCGAGGTCGTTGTGCGCCAGCTCCAGCACCGTGATGGCGAGCATGCTGCCCTTGAGCTGGAACACGGGGTCCTGGTTGAGAAGATCGGCTTGGCTCATGGTTTGCCTGATGCGCCTTGGTAGTTTGCTGAGAGCCTGTTCAAGATCGTCGCGAGTGCAGGTCAGGGCCGCACCCGTTCCCTACGGGTAGCGACATTCCCCACATCCATGTGGGTCACAACGCGTAACGAGTCAAACAGGCGAGGAAGCAGAGTTTACGAGTGGTAAATGAGCATTCCGAGCCTGTTTTCAACGCAGCATGACCAAACGCAGCAGATATTGAACAGGCTCTGAGGGCGAAAGTAGTCGGGATTTATAGCGAGAACGCGGTTGGGCCGCAAGCCAGGTGGAGTCCTGTAGAATGCGCGGCCTTGTTGTTTGTCCGGAATTTGAGATGGATCGTCCGCGTTTTCGTGCCTATTTCCTCCATCCGCGTTTCTGGCTGCTGTGGCTGGGCCTGGGTTTGCTGTGGCTGATCACCCAATTGCCCTACGCGCTGTTGCTGAAGTGCGGGCGCGGCTTGGGCGCGCTGATGTATTGGGGCGCGCGTTCGCGTCGGCAGATTGCCGCACGTAATTTGCGGCTGTGCTTTCCAGAGCTGCCTGCGGTTGAGCGCAAGCGCCTGCTGCGGGAGAACTTCGCCTCTACCGGTATCGCCTTCTTTGAGATGGCGATCAGCTGGTGGTGGCCCGAGGCGCGGTTGCGCAAATTGGCGCAGATCGAGGGGCTGGAGCATCTGCAGCAGGCGCAGGCCGACGGGCAGGGTGTGATTCTGATGGCCCTACACTTCACCACCCTGGAGATGGGCGGCGGCTTGCTTGGGCTGGAACATGGCCTATACGGCATGTACCGCGCGCATAAGAATCCGCTGTTCGATTACGTTCAGCGTCGTGGTCGCGAGCAGCGGCTGATTAGCGCCATCGAGCGCGAAGACGTGCGCGGCATGCTCAAGGTGCTGCGTGCCGGCGCGGCGATCTGGTATGCGCCGGATCAGGACTATGGCGCCAAGCAAAGCATCTTCGTGCCGTTCTTCGGCATCAGCGCGGCGACTGTGACCGCCACCAGCAAGTTCGCTCGGCTCGGTAAGGCGCGGGTCGTACCCTTTACCCAGGAGCGTCTGGAGGCTGGCGCCGGTTATCGCCTGGTGATCCATCCTCCGTTGGAGGCTTTCCCCGGCGAGAGCGAGGAGGCCGATTGCCTGCGCATCAACCAATGGGTCGAAACGGCTATTCGCCAGTGCCCCGAGCAATATCTGTGGGCGCACCGACGTTTCAAGACCCGGCCGAGCGGTGAACCCAAGTTGTACAAAAAGCGGCCTAAGTAGGCCGCGCCTATACTCGCGGAAATGCCCCGAGAGCGCGCCGATGAATCCAGCAGATAGCTCTGCCAAGCCGGTCACCGGGCTGATTCTCTCCGGCGGTGGAGCTCGGGCGGCCTATCAGGTGGGGGTGTTGGCCGCGATTGCCGACCTGCTGCCGGATGCCACGCAAAATCCCTTCCCGGTGATAGTCGGTACCTCCGCCGGCGCGGTGAATGCGGTGGGGCTGGCGTGTGGCGCGTTGCACTTCACCGAGGCGGTCCACCGGCTGACCCAGGTTTGGCAAAACTTCCATACCCATCAGATCTATCGCAGCGATCTGCCTGGGGTACTGCGTCAGGCCTATCGTTTTCTCGGTCACAGCCTGCTCGGCCTGGGTAAGAGTTTGCCCGTCGCGCTGCTCGACAGTTCGCCGTTGCGTGAATTGCTGGCGCGGGAGCTGGATTTTTCCGGGATCGCCGCGGCGGTGCGGATGCGCCAATTACGCGCGGTGGCCATCACCGCGTTCGGCTATGAGTCCGGCCAGGCAGTGACCTTCTATCAGGGGCGCGCGACCATCGATCCCTGGCTTCGCCATCGCCGGGTTGGCGTACCCACCCGGCTGAAGCTCGAGCATCTGCTCGCCAGTGCTTCGATCCCCCTGATTTTCCCGCCGGTGAAGATCAATCGCGAATACTTTGGCGATGGCGCAGTGCGCCAGTCGGCACCGATCAGCCCGGCGCTGCACCTGGGCGCCAACCGTGTACTGGTGGTCGGGGTCAGCGGCAATCCGCAGAGTGGCGATGCGAATGCGATCGTCGTCCGGCCGAAAACCGGGCGCCCACCCAGCTTGGCGCAGATCGGCGGGCATCTGCTCAACAGCACCTTTATTGACAGCCTGGAAGGCGACATCGAACTGCTGGAGCGGCTCAACCACATGAGCCGTTGGCTGCCCGCCGAGCTACCGCCGCGAAGTTTGGCCCCGAAGCCGGTGGAGGTGTTGGTGATTGCCCCGAGTCAGCCGCTGGATCTGATCGCCGCGCGCCATCTTCACGAGCTGCCGCGGACGCTGCGGCTGTTCTTGCGTGGGCCTGGCGCGACCAAGGCCAGCGGCGCTGGGGTTCTCAGCTATTTGCTATTCGAGCCGGGCTACTGCAATGAGCTGATTGAGTTGGGTTATCAGGACGCCATGGCGCAAAAGGCGGCGCTGCTCAGTTTCCTCGGTTTAGAGTCGCTTGCAGCGCTCAGCCCGTAAGCCGCGCGGCTCGATCCGCGCACTGGGCCGACCTTAGGCCAGGTTGCACGCTAAGTGCGCTACGGAACTGGGTCATCACGGCACCGCCTGCGGGGAATGTAGCCATGCTATCCCGGTTGGTCAGATTGGATGGTGCGAATTTCGCGGTATAGATATCGAGTTATTAGATGTTTTTTCAGTGCGCGGGGCAGGGGGTGGCCGGGCGGCTTTCGCCGGCTAGCTCGAACTCTTCAATTAGCCGGCAAATGGCCAGACCATCCGGCGCGCATTGCGGTTTGCTGGCCCAGTCGCTGAGCGCCGCCTGCATCACGCCGGCGAGGCGTTGGCACTCATCGATATGCGCTTGCAGGGCGTTCAGGCGTTCGCTGAGCAGGTCGCGCACCTCGCCACAGGGCGCGCCGCCGCTGTCGGCACGGGCGAGGATGGCCTGCACGTCCTTCAAACTGAAACCGAGGCGCCGTGCCCGGGCGATAAAACGCAGACGGCTGAGGTCTTCGCTGGCATATTCCTGGTAACCGTTATGCGGGTTGCGGCGGGGTTGCAGCAGGTTGAGGGCGGTGTAGTGGCGCACGGTTTCAGTGCTGACGGCGGCGGCTTTGGCCAGTTGGGCGACGCGCATGGAAACTCCTGTAATGGACGTGAACCTGTAGGAGCGAGCATCGCGAGCGATGCTTTGTGGGTGGATCTGATCGCGAGCAGAGCTCGTTCCTACACAAGAATGGCGCAGCTTAAAACCTGGGGGCGGCTCCCGGGTCAAGCCGGCTATTCGGCGATTTGCAGCTTGCGCGCCTCGCTGTAGACGTAGCGGATTTTGTCGTACTCGAACGGTGAGTTGGTCTGGCCGTAGCGGAGATTGGTGCTGTGGCGCTTGTCGACGGCGCGTAGCGCGCTGATTTCCGGGTGATCGCCGCTGACTTCGGCGACGTTGAGGAAGTTGATCTGACTCTCCAGGCTGAAATCCGCCACTAGCCCGCCAGTGTCGCGCAGGTTGGACGGGCCGAGTATCGGCAGCATCAGATAAGGACCCGCGGGCACGCCGTAGAAGCCCAGGGTCTGGCCGAAGTCTTCAGTCTGCTTGGGCAGGCCCAGCATAGTTGCCGGGTCCCACAGGCCGGCGATCCCCAGCGTGGTGTTGAACAGCAGCCGCCCCGTGGTTTCCATCGAACGCTGGCCTTTGAGCTGTAACAGGCTGTTGAGCAGGTTGGGAATATCGCCCAGGTTGCCGAAGAAGTTGCTAACCCCGCTGCGCAGGAAGCCGGGGGTGATGTAGCGGTAACCGTTAACTACGGGTAGAAACACCCACTCATCGAAGCGGTAGTTGAAGTGGTAGACCCGCCGGTTCCACGACTCCAAGGGGTCGTAGACGTTCAGGGCGTCAAGGCTCGAGCGCTCGAACTCACGCTGGTCGAGGCCCGGGTTGAATTTCAGCGTTTTCAGCGGTTCGCTGAAACCATCCGGATCAACCGTCTGTTCGGCGTGGGCCAGGCTGCTGGTGAGCAGCAGGGCAAGCAGGAAGGATGTCTTAACCACGGAAGAACTCCAGCATGGCGGCGCTGTTGACGCGGTAATTGAGGTTGCCGCAGTGCCCGCCATGGGGGTAGACGGTCAGGCGCTCACCCAGGGTGCGGCGCAGGAAGCCGAGGTCGCCAGGGCCGAGGATCAGATCGTCGGCGTTGGTCATCACGGCGATCTTGCTGCTGGTTTTCAGGTAATCCTCCAGAGCGTAGAGGCTGACCTGGTCGATCAATTGCAGCAGGCTGCCGCCATCCGTGCGGGCGCGCCACATCGGCACCAGTTGTTCGCCGATATAGCAGTCGAAGTCGCACAGCAGCGCACGCCTGAGGAAGGGTGTGAGGCTGGTGCCTTCGCTGATCGGGTAGTGCGGCGGGGTGATCAGGCCACGGCGGTTGATCAGGTCGGAGGTAAAGGCGATATCCGCCGAGGAGAAGCGGAACGCGGTGCCGATCAGCATGGCCATTTGTTCGTTCGACAAGTGCTGCTTGGACTGCTGGAAGTCGAAGAGCAGGGCATCGTTGAGGTCGATATAGCCCTTCTGCTGGAAGTAACGGGTCAGCTTGCCGAGGACCAGTTCATAGAAGGTGGTGCTGTCATTGATGCCCTTGACCTCGGTTTGCACCAGGCTATCGAGGTTGGTGATCGAGGTGTAGAGGTTGACCGGTGGGTTCAGCAGCAGCACTTTTTTGAAGTTGAAGCTGCGCCGCGTTTCATCGAGGTGGCTGACGAAGGCCGCATCCAGGGCGCCGAGGCTATAGCCGGTCAGGTAGAAGTCGGTAATCTCGAGCCCAGGGTGCTGGGCGCGGACGGCCTGCATGACCCGGTACAGATCATCGGCATCCTCGGTAGAGACGCCTGGGGTGGCATGGCGCGAGGCCGCCGTCATGAAGTCATAACTGGTCGGCGAGGACAGTTGCACCACATGGTAGCCGGCGCCGTAGAGCAGCTTCTTCAGGTATTCGGTCAGGCTGCTGGAGTAGTGCGCGCCGGTGCCGGCAATGATGAAGACCAGGGGCGCCGGGCCTTTCTGCTCAGCCAGGCGATAGCGCAACTTGGTCACCGGCCAGAAGTTATCCGGCAGCTCGAACTCGCGTTCCGGGCGCAGTTTGAGCTCATAGTCGGCCTGGTCGATATCGGCGTCGGCGGGCAGCGCCGGGCGTAGTTCCGGCGGGGTGGTGGCGATGGTCGCCTCGAACGGGTTGCTCAGTGGGTAGCCATAGCTGGCGGCGTCGATATCGGCCGCCAGCAGCGGCAGACTCAAGACGAGGCCGCTCAAGAGCGCAGCAAGACCTAGAGGACGGGGCATTGCAGAGTCCCTTTAGAAGATAAGGTGCTGAGTGAGTACGCAGGCTATGACAACGGCAAGCCTCGCGAGTGCCCAGGTGCAGCTTTAGCCTGCGTGCTGGGCCAGCTCGGTCAGGGCGGTACCGCTCAAGCGATAGGCCGTCCAATCGTCCAGCGGGCGAGCGCCAAGGCGGTGATAGAAGCCGAGCGCGGGCTCGTTCCAATCCAACACCGACCATTCCAAGCGACCACAACCGCGACTCACGGCCAAGTGCGCCAGCTCTGCCAGCAGTGCCCTGCCCAGTCCCGCACCGCGGGCGCTGCTGCGCACGTAGAGGTCCTCCAGATAGATGCCGGGTTTGCCAAGGAAGGTCGAATAGTTGTGGAAGAACAGCGCAAAACCGGCGGGCTCGCCATCCAGTTCGCCGATCAGCACCTCGGCAAACGGCCGCGTGCCGAACAGGTGGTCGGCCATCTGCGCCGGGTCGGCGACGACCTGCTCGCTGAGCTTTTCGTACTCGGCGAGTTCGCGGATCAAGCTGAGAATGAGTGGGATGTCGTCGCGCTGGGCGGCGCGTAGGTGAATGCGGGACATACGAATTCCTTTCGTGGTGGATGCCTGAGCTTGCCGTATTCGAGCTCTTAGAGCCTTTTCACGATCTCGCGAGCTAAGGTCAGGCAAGGCGAAACCGGGCGAAAAAGCGCAGTTTACAAGTAGTAAATGAGCATTTTTAGCTCGATTTCAACGCCGCATGGCCGACGCGCAGCAGATCATGAACAGGTTCTTACCGGCAAGCGGGCTAATGTAGAGGGGCAAGTGCCCGAGCCGATCCATCCGTCAGCGCCGAGCCGGTATGGAGGTGTGGATTTAGGCTTGCATACGGCGGGCGGGCGATTATGCTGGGCGCCGTTTTCATCCCTCGGAGAGCCCTATGTCCCGCCGTTTGCCCTTGATCGCGCTGCTGATCGTTCTGCCACTGTGGTTGGCCGCCAGCTATGGGCTGCGTTTTGCGCTGATGGAGGATGGCCAGTGGGTCGGCCTGTGTGTGGATGAGGCGCAGCGTTGGGAGTGCCAAGTGCGCTCCGGGCTGGGGTTGTTGATCCACTTCCGGGTGCTCGCCTGGGCGGCATTGAGCGGCGCGGTCGTGGCCTTCTTTGTGCCGGGCCGGTTGGGTCGGGGGCTGGCGGTGTTGGCGCTGTTGTTCGCGTTGCCGGCATTGGTGCTGTATAGCGCCAGTCTGGCGGTGTTTGCCGTGGTGATCGCCGCGCTGCGTTTGGTGCGGGCGCCACGTCCAGCGGCCTGAGTCCGCGGGATATAAAAAGGTCTTCACGGGCTACCGGGGGACATGAGAGCTAACAGCGGATAGGCAAGAGGGTCGCTAGAACCGTGCCGTTTGTTGGCCTTGAAGCTGTGTCCGAGCCTGTTATCGCGCGGGCGGATAGTCCTGGTTGCGCCCCCTCGGGCGCCTCACTTTTCTTTGAATTGCGCAAAGAAAAGTAAGCAAAAGAAAGCGCACCCCGGCATCCGGGTCTTCGCTGCGCTCTGACTGCCCTCCTTCCGGCACTGCTCCGAGGGCACGCCACGAAGGGACGTCCCTGTCCCATCGTGCCTCGCTCGGCGTCCTGCCTCGCGTCCCCCTACTCAGTACCTCCACTCGGCCTCCTGACGGGAACCCGGGGTGTCGCCTGCACGTTTTTTAAACACTTGAAGCCAACAGCTGCCTGGTGGATTGATACATCAGGTGGGGCGGGGGCGGCGCCCCTTCAGGAGGCCGAGTGGAATCGTTGCGTAGGGGGTTGAGCGGCAGGGATGCCGCGAAAGCGCCGATGGGCCAGGGATGGCCCTTCGGCGCGGGCCCCCGGAACAATGATGGAGCGCGGGAACCCGCCGCAGGCGGGCCAGATGCAGGGGCAAGCGCTTTTGGTTACTTTTCGCGCGACTGCGAAAAGTGACTCGCCCGAGGGGGCGAAACCCGGACTATCCGCCCGCACGGCAACGGGGAATGACTCAGGGTCAAGAAGCACCATTCTCTTGCCTGTCCGCTGTTAGCCCCACGTCCCCGGTAATCTGTGAAGAACCAAAAAAGGGATGACTCAGTCATCCCTTTTTTGGGTTTTGCTTGCCGTAGCCCGGATGCATTCCGGGCTAGCGGAGAGTTACTTCGTTCTGATGCGCAAGCTGCGCCATAGCGCCGCGACCAGCAGTACACAGACCAGCGCCCAACCTATGGCTTGCAGGTTGCCGAGGGTCTCCTGGTACAGCTGCGGGATGATGCCGGCACCGATGATCAAGGTCAGTACGGCGATTTCACGGCGTGGGCCGGCTACCGGGCGGCACAGGTACACCACCGCCGGCAGCAACAGCGCCGCGCTGGGGAAGCTGCGGTAACGCGGGTCGAATACCAGGCTGAGCATCAGTACCGCACCGGCGAAGCCGGCGGCGGCCAGCCACCAGCCGCCGCGTGCTTGCAGCCAGGCGAATAGGCGGGCGCGCCAGCCCGCTTTGGCCGACAGCGCCAGCGCCGCATGCGCGAGCACCAGAAGATTCAAGCCGACCAGGAACGCAGCCCACAGCCATTCACCGGCAAAGCGGCTGGTGACCCGCGCCAACTCGCCCCAGAGCCCGATGCACGCGGCGCCGAGGGCGGCCAGTAGCGGCAAAAGCAGGGCCGCACGGGTGGAGGCCGGACGCCCGGCCAGCAGCAGGGTGGCGAGGAAGATCAAGCCGCTAACGCTCAGCCAAACAGTCCAGTTCGGCAGGTTGGAGACCGGGCCGGCGAGTACGGCCTTGTCTTGCCGATCGGCATCGAACAGGCCCCAGTAACCACCCACGGCGCCTTCGCTGACGCGCTTCCAGGGCTGGTCGAAGGCTTCGATCAGGTTGTAGTGCCAGCCATTCTGCTCGGCCAGGGCGACGAAGCCGCGGATGAATTTGGCTTCGTTGACCCGGCTCGGCAGCGCGGTTTCACGCTGACGGCCTTCGCTTGGCCAGCCGGTTTCGCCGATCAGGATGTCCTTGGGGGCGAATTTGTTGCCAAACACCTGGCGGATCTCGGCGACGTGCGCCAGGGCCTCGTCGATCCCCGCCGGGTCGTCTTCCCAATAAGGCAGCAGGTGGATGGTCAGGAAGTCCACGGCGGGCGCGACTTCCGGGTGCTGCAGCCAGAACTCCCAGACGTCGGCGTAGGTCACCGGTTGTTTGACCCGAGCCTTCACCTGGCCGATCAGTTGTGCCAGTTGGGCGCCGGTGACTTCTTTGCGCAGCAGGGTCTCGTTACCGACTATCACCGACTGTACGACGTCGGGGTTCGCGTTGGCGGACTCGATCAGCGCCTCGACTTCTTTCTGGGTGTCCACTGGGTTGCCGTTGACCCAGGCGCCCAGCATCAGCTGCAAACCATGCTTACGGGCCAGCGCGGGAATGGCTTCGAGGCCGGTCATGGAGTAGGTGCGAATGCAGTGGAAGCGCGTGGCCAGCAGCGCCAGATCCGCATCCATCCGTTCCGGGCGCAGGGCGAAAGGCTGGTCGAAGGGCGACTGATCCTTATCGAACGGCGTGTAAGAGGCGCACTGCAACTTGTGCGTCGGTGTCGCTGCGTCCGGCAGCACGACCGGCTGGCCGAGGCCATACCAGAGCCCGGCGAGGGCAAACAGGGCGAGCAGACAGGCGAACACATAGGGTAAGGCTGGGAAGCGGGCGGTAGCGGGCATGATCGGGCGCGTCTGGGAGCAAAGCCGCGCATCTTACCTGCATTCCCGGCGTTTCGCGCATAGCCGCGCAGGCGACCATTGCCGCGCAGGCCACCGTTGTAGCTTTGGAGATCTCGTTAGCCTCGACCGCGCGTGGCACGCTCAGCGGTGAAGGAAACGCGTTTATGTACGACGTCTAGAGCCGCTGCTAATGGTCATAGGTCTTTTGAATTCCCGATCCGCCGGGCGAATGTCGCTTCTCGCTGGTTTGATGTCGTTATCGGAGCACGTGTCGTCGTGTCGTTGGTCAACTATTGACCCATCAGTACTCCGCTGATGAGGGCCGCTGGTTTGCAGTGGGGCGTGACGGGGGCGAATCCCAAACCAACAACACCATTTCAGATGCTTTACGCGCGTTGTGCGCACCACTTTCGGGGAAGCAACGATGAAGATGCGACGGCTATTTGGGTTAGGCGCCAGTCTGGCACTGGCACTGAGTGCGGGCTTGACCGCTGCGGCGGACAAACCGACCCTCAAGATCGGCTTCGTGGAGGGTTGGTCGGACAGCGTGGCGACTACCCATGTGGCGGCTGAGGTGATTAAACAGCAGCTCGGCTATGAGGTGAAGTTGATGCCAGTGGCCACCGGCATCATGTGGCAGGGCGTGGCGAAAGGGCAGTTGGACGCCATGCTGTCGGCTTGGCTGCCGGTCACCCATGGACCCTATTACGAGAAACTGAAGGATCAGGTGGTCAACCTCGGCCCGAACTTCAATGACGCGAAGATCGGCCTGATCGTGCCGGAGTACGTCACGGCCAAGAGCATCGCCGACCTGCAGGCGCAGAAAGACGGCTTCGCCGGGCGCATCGTCGGCATCGATGCCGGCTCGGGCGTGATGCTCAAGACCGATCAGGCGATCAAGGACTACGGTCTGGACTACAAGCTGCAGGCCAGTTCCGGTAGCGCCATGACCGCCGAGTTGGCGCGCTCGATCAAGGCGCAGAAGCCCATTGCCGTCACCGGCTGGATTCCACACTGGATGTTCGCCAAGTGGCAGCTGCGCTTTCTCGACGATCCGAAAGGCGTCTACGGTGCCGCCGAGCACGTCGACAGCATTGCCAATCCAGGTCTAGAAGCCAAGGCGCCGACAGTGGTGGCCTTCCTGAAGAAATTCACCTGGAAACCCAGTGAAATCGGCGAAGTGATGCTGGCCATCGAGGAGGGCGCTAAGCCCGAGGCGGCTGCGCAGAAGTGGGTGAGCGAGCACCCGGAGCGGGTCAAGGAGTGGGTGCAATAATACTGCCGCCGGACTTGGGCCGGGGTTCGCGGTGATCTGATTCCGCGAACTCGCGGTCGCTGTTATCGAAGCCGTTCAGTGTCCGCACTGAACGGCTTTGTCGTTTCTGACTTAAAAAACAGAGCGGCGAAGATGATCTAAAACTCGTCGAGCGAAGGTCAGGGCCGCACCCGTTCCCTACGGGTAGCGGCATTCCCCACATCCATGTGGGTCACAAGGCGCAACGTAGCGAAGCGAAGTAACGGCCGCAGGCTGGCCCGTAGGGCGAGCGAAGCCATGTTTAACGCAGCATCATTGATGCGCAGACAGTTTTAGGCATCTTCTAAGACTATGGTCTCGACTAAGACTAAGGTCGTCTGTCGCGTGCGTCCCAGCGCTCTAGAGTGACCTCACCAGCAACCCGTGCTGCGGAGGACGACAACAAAATGAGCAACGACAGCATCTACCGGCGGATTGAACAGAGTCCGCGCTTTAAAGAACTGGTAGCCAAGCGCGAGCGGTTCGCCTGGATACTCTCAGCCATCATGCTCGGCCTCTATGTGGCCTTCATCCTGGTCATAGCCTTCGATCCGCAACTGTTCGGTAAGCCGATCAGCCCGGGTTCGACCACGACCTGGGGCATTCCGGTGGGGGTGGGGCTGATCGTCTCGGCCTTCGTCCTGACCGGCATTTACGTATTCCGTGCCAACGGTGAATTCGACGATCTGAACCAGGCCATTCTGGATGAGGTGCAAAAATGATCGCGCGTCTGCTTGCCACGCTGGGCTTGCTCGCCTGTGCCCCGGCCCTCTGGGCTGGCGAAGCGCTGACCGGCGAGGTCCAACGCCAACCGATGAACGTGTCGGCCATCGTCATGTTCGTCGCCTTCGTCGGCGCCACCTTGTTCATCACCTACTGGGCTTCGAAGCGCAATAACTCGACGGCCGACCACTATGCCGCCGGCGGCAAGATCACCGGTTTCCAGAACGGCCTGGCGATTGCCGGCGACTACATGTCGGCGGCGTCCTTCCTGGGTATTTCCGCCCTGGTGTTCACCTCCGGCTACGACGGCCTGATCTACTCGATCGGCTTCCTGGTGGGCTGGCCGGTGATTCTGTTCCTGATCGCGGAGCGCCTGCGTAACCTCGGCAAGTACACCTTCGCCGACGTCGCGTCCTACCGCCTGAAGCAGAAGGAAATCCGCACCCTGTCCGCCAGCGGTTCGTTGGTGGTGGTGGCGTTCTACTTGATCGCGCAAATGGTCGGTGCCGGCAAGCTGATTCAGCTGCTGTTCGGCCTCGACTATCACGTCGCGGTGATCCTGGTCGGTATCCTGATGGTGCTCTACGTGCTGTTCGGCGGCATGTTGGCGACCACCTGGGTACAGATCATCAAGGCCGTGCTGCTGCTCTCCGGCGCCTCGTTCATGGCCTTGATGGTGATGAAGCACGTCAATTTCGACTTCGGCACGCTGTTCTCCGAAGCGGTGAAAGTGCACACCAAAGGTCAGGCCATCATGAGCCCCGGCGCGCTGGTGAAAGATCCGGTGTCGGCGATCTCCCTCGGCCTGGCATTGATGTTCGGGACTGCCGGTCTGCCGCACATCCTCATGCGCTTCTTCACGGTGAGCGATGCCAAAGAAGCCCGTAAGAGCGTGTTCTATGCGACTGGTTTCATCGGCTACTTCTACATCCTGACCTTCATCATCGGCTTCGGCGCGATCCTGCTGGTCAGCACCAACCCGGTGTTCAAAGATGCGACCGGCGCCCTGTTGGGCGGCAACAACATGGCCGCGGTGCACCTGGCCAATGCCGTGGGTGGCAGCCTGTTCCTCGGCTTCATCTCGGCGGTGGCGTTCGCCACCATCCTCGCGGTGGTGGCCGGCCTGACCTTGGCGGGTGCTTCGGCGGTGTCGCATGACATCTACGCCAGCGTGATCAAGAAGGGCAAAGCCAACGAGAAGGATGAACTGCGGGTCTCGAAGATCACCACCGTGGCCCTCGGCGTACTCGCCATCGGCCTGGGTATCCTGTTCGAGAAGCAGAACATCGCCTTCATGGTTGGCCTGGCGTTCTCGATTGCCGCCAGCTGCAACTTCCCGGTGCTGTTCCTCAGCATGTACTGGAAGAACCTGACCACCCGTGGCGCCATGATCGGCGGCTGGCTGGGCCTGGTGACCGCAGTGGGCTTGATGATCCTCGGCCCAACCGTATGGGTGCAGGTGTTGGGTAACGCCCAGGCCCTCTTCCCGTACGAGTACCCGGCGCTGTTCTCGATGATCGTGGCCTTTGCCGGTATCTGGTTCTTCTCCATTACGGACAAGTCCACTGCCGCTGCCGATGAGCGCGCACGCTTCCTGCCGCAATTCGTCCGCTCGCAAACTGGCCTGGGTGCCAGCGGTGCCGCGGCTCACTAAGCAACAACTCTCTGAGTGATTTGGGCAGCCTGCGGGCTGCCTTTTTTTTATCTGGACGAGTGGTTTTTGCTGGACGATCGGGGAAGGGCTAGCCTCAAAGCAGTTCGCTGGAATGCGCCTTGCGCGGGGGGAGGCCTGAACCTTCTCTCCCAATGCCTTCCCGCAGATAGCCCGCCCCAGGTGGCGGATAATCGCCTTATCCGCACACTGGGCAGTGCCAAGCGGCATGCCAGAGCAGTTGATGCGCTGGGATGTTATCCACCACGCCCGTAAAGGCGTTATTACCCACTTGAGGTCTATTTATAGTCAGGCTGCTGTCTGACTGGTCTGACGGAGTTTGAATGCGAGCTGTCGCCATATTCCATCTAGGAAAGGAGAATTCTATGAAAATCTTCGTCCGTACGCTGCTGACCGTGATGGTCCTGTCTGCCTCTCAGGCTCAGGCCGAGATCCTGGCCCTGCTCAATTACGAGACCAAGCCTGAGCAGATCATCAGGAAGGAAGGGCTGGCGGTCGTCGATGTCGACCCGAAGTCGCCGAGCTTCGGGAAGTTGCTGATGGAGATCCCTCTGCCGTCTGACCTCGTGGCCCACCACATCTACTTCAACCGCGACAAGAGCAAGGCCTACATCACTGCTCTTGGCAAAAGTGTCCTTCATGTGATGGACCTTACCCGCTTCCCCTATCGGATGAAGGCGGTGCCGGTGCTGGACTGCCAGGTGCTGGAGGATGTGGTCTTCTCGGAGGACAACCGGACCTGGTATCTCACCTGCATGGGCTCGAGTAACGTGGTGATGGGTGACGCAGCCACTGACAAGCCCATCAAAACCATCGGATCGCCCGCTGGAGGGCCGGCTTTTATCAAGTATCCCCACGGCATCAGCATCCACAATGGCATTGACCGCGTCATGATCACGAGCACAGTGCGGCCCTCCGACCTCGGCGACCCAGGTGAGACTGTGACCGTGCTGGAGGCGAGCACAGGCAAGGTGCTCTCCACCCACAAAGTATCGCGTAAGCCCTCGCCTTCCGGCGAGTCGCCGGTCGAGGTAATGTTTATGCCCGGCGCGACCCCGCCGGTGGCTTACATCACCAACATGTACGGGGGCACGCTCTGGATGGCGGCCTGGAATCCCAGCACCAAGGGCTTCGGCTTCAGTCAGGTGGACGACTACGGCTCACGCAACCACGGGGTGGCCCTGGAGATGGAGCACAACAAAAAGCGTGACCGGCTCTATGTGACCACCGCCAAGCCAGGGCACGTCAGCGTCTACGACGTGAGTGACCCACAGAAGCCCAAGTTCCTCAAGGCCATCCCGGCGGCGGCTGGGGCGCACCACCTGGTATTCTCCCCTGACGAGCGCTACCTCTTCGTCCAGAACAGCCTGCTCAACCTGCCGGGCATGAGCGACGGCTCCATAACCGTGATTGACGTGGCCGAGGGCAAGCCCATCGCCAGCGTGGACACGCTCAAGAACATGGGACTGAACCCCAACTGCATCGTGCTCTTACCCCAGCGGCCATGAGCGAATCGCGGCGCGGAGGTTGAGCCTTGTATGGCTGAAACCCGCGCGGTGAAAAACTGATGATTAGCCGATATTGTTGTGTTGCTTTTATTTGGCGGGTCTTACCCGCCCTACCAACTGGGCAGCGCAAAGCGGCATGCCAGAACGGTGGGTGTGGAGTGGAAGGTTACCCACCTCGCCCGTGAAGGCGTTATTACCCCATTTGGGGTCTATTTATAGTCAGGCGGCTTACGAAGTGTTCGTTATGCACAAAAACCAACACACGAAAGGACACGCACATGGCAACCCAGCAACCACCTCAACCCAGCCTCTATGAGCGTCTGGGCGGAATTTACAGCATCGCGGTCGTGGTCGATGACTTTATCGACCGCGTCATGGCGGATGCCCGCCTGAATGCGAATCCGGCCGTGAACGAAGCCCACCACAAGGTGCCGCCAGCCGGCTTCAAGTATCTCGTTACCGAAATGGTCGGCTGGGCTAGCGGGGGGCCACAGAAATATACCGGACGCTCGATGCGTGACGCTCATCAGCACCTGAACATCACGCCCAAAGAGTGGGAGGCTTTTATGGATGACTTCCAGCAGACGCTCGAAAAGTTCAAGGTGCCCGCCGGCGAGCAGGCGGAGCTGAAAGCGATTGTCCAGAGCACTTACGGCGACATCGTCATTGGTGAGGGATGAAGCCGTCCAGCCAAAGGCCAACCGCGAGGTTGGCCTTTGGCTGGTACTGGCCCGGGTTACTTCTGCGGCAGCTTGGAGGCTACGCCTTGCACGAAGTAATTCATCTTGTTCAGATCGCTATCGGTGATCACCTGGCCGGCGGCGACGCGGGTCTTGCCGTCCTGGTCCACGAGTGGGCCGGCAAACGGATGGAAGGTGCCGGCCTTCATCTCGCCTTCCAGCTTGGTGACCAGATCCTTCACCTCCGCCGGGACGGACAGTAGCTAAAGAGCTAAAGGGGTCGTAGTGATTTATTTTCAACTAAGGCGTCCTGCTAGATAAATCACTACGACCCTTTTAGCTCCTCACGGATAGCTCGTGCGGCGGTCAGCGTGTCACCGTGCCCGAGGTGCAGCAGGCGTTGTCCGAAGGCCCCGGCACGCTGTCCTTGAGCCAGCAGCGGGCATGTTCGCCCTGGATGCCGGGGCGAACATAGGAGAACGCTATGCAGCGGGCTTCCCGGAGACAGAGCGCCTGGCACTGTCCCGGATCGGTGTTCGACATTTCCTCGTAGCGATAATCGCCGCCGTAGCGGTTGATGCCCTGCTCAAGCGGGCCGGCTACCGCTTCACCGGGCGGGGCCGTTGCATCGGGTGAGCCGCCGGTCTCGACGCCGGCCTGGCGCAATAAATCCCGGTAGTAGGCGATTTCCACGTCGCGCGAACGCAGGGTCCAGTTGCCGTTGCAATCCTGCCAATAGTTCGGGTACTTGCGCGCGCCTTCCTCCAGGCATTCGAGCGTCGCGCGCCAGCCTGCGATCTGCTCTTGATCGACGCTAGGTTGTTCCGTGGCGCCGCCGTTATCCCCGGCACCGGCTTGTTGTTGCTCCTGGTCCTGCTGCTTCTGGTCGGCCAGCTTTTCGACAGCCGCGCGCAGGCGGTCGTGATACACCGTACGCGCATTGGCCAGCACGACCTGGGCGCGTTTGGCCTGCCAATAGGCGAGCATCTGCGGCCAGGCTTCGTTCAGCCTTGTGTCCACCTGCTCGCGCAATGCCGGCGACAGGCCGAGTGGGCCGCCTTGCAGCGTGTTCTTGTAATAGGTGAACCAGAGCTTCTCCAGCTCGCGTTTCGATTTCACCTGTTCGCCGATCGTCTCGGCTGTGATGGGTGGCGAGCGCCGGGCGAGAAAGTCGCCGAAAAACGATTGCTGAGCGAATAGCTGATCGATATTCCCGAGAAAAACATCCGGGCCGTCGGAGGTACCGAAGATGGTCTGGTACAGCGCCACGTCGCGTCCGGATTCATAAGCCTCGTTCAAGGCGATCTCGATGGCGGCGGCGGTTCCGCCGACGATCAGCTTCCCGCCCTTGATGGCGAAACCGAGTTCCGGAAATGTGACGTTGATACTGCCTTCGAGGAGTTTCAGGAAGGCCGCGTCGGCCGCTTCGTCGTCGATGGTTTCCGGCTTGTCGGCCGTGGTCGCATAGCTCACCACGGGATCGAGCGCGAGATCGTCGACCGCGTCGACGACGCCGCCGACGGCACCCAGGGATTGGAAGATCACGTCCTTGACGAGATCCTCCGCACTGTCCTTGGCGGTTTCGCCGGGCGAGGCGGCGATCGCCAAGGCCGCCCAGGCGCCGGCGAGCAGAAGCAGGGCAAAGCGGCGGCAGAGAGAGGAGAAGGAAGTTTCCATGGCAGCACCCGTGCAAACGCTGGACTGCAAAGAGCCTAGGCAAGATGGCCGGGTTTCGCGAGCGGCAGGGGGTGGAAAGGCATAGTGCGCATCGTCAAAAAAGATGGGGATGGGTCAAAAGAATTCGCCCAATTGTTTAACCCGATCCGCCCTCAAGGCTTCCGAGGGGGCTTACCGCTATGCCTGCTGACTGGCGGCGAGAAAAGGTGCGAGAAAAGGGGACAGATTTATTTTCTGAAAAGGGCTAGGAGTGGGGAGAAAAGGAGGACTGATTTATTTCCCAATATGACGACTCTTCCGCGTTGCTCGGTAAGGTTCGAGCGTGGCTAGAAAAGCCCGCCCAGCCGATTCTAGGCGATAGGCGCCCAGCAAAAGGCCAACCCACAGGTTGGCCTTTTGCTGGTACTGGCCCGGGTTACTTCTGCGGCAGCTTGGAGGCTACGCCTTGCACGAAGTAATTCATCTTGTTCAGATCGGCATCGGTGATCACCTGGCCGGCGGCCACGCGGGTCTTGCCGTCCTGGTCCACGACCGGGCCGGCAAAGGGGTGGAGCGTGCCGGCCTGCATCTCGCCGTCCAGCTTGGTGACCAGGTCCTTCACCTCGGCCGGAACGGACGGGTTGAGCGGCACTATCTTGATCATCCCCGCCTTGACGCCGCCCCAGGTCGAGGTCGGCTTCCAGCTGCCGTCCAACACTTGGCTGGTGGTCTGGGTGTAGTAGTCACCCCATTGGTGAGTGGTGCCGGAGAGCTGCGCCTTGGGTCCGTACTTCGCCATGTCCGAATGGTAGGAGAAGGCATTCACGCCCTTTTCCTCGGCGGCCTGCACCACCGCGGTCGAGTCGGTATGGTGGGTGAGCATGTCGGCGCCCTGGGAGATCAGGGTCAGCGCGGCTTCGCGCTCCTTGCCCGGGTCATACCAGCTGTTCGCCCAGATCACCCGGACTTCGGCCTTGGGGTTGACGCTGCGGGCGCCGAGGGCGAAGGCGTTGATGCCCATCACCACTTCGGGGATGGGGAAGGCGGCGACATAACCGATGACATTGGACTTGCTCAGCTTGCCGGCGATCACGCCATTCAGATAGCGGCCCTCATAGAAACGGGCGTTATAGTTGCCGAAGTTCTTGCCCATCTTGTAGCCGGTGGCGTGCATGAAGGTGACGTTCGGAAATTGCTTGGCGACGCGATCGACGTAGTTCATGTAACCGAAGCTGGTGGCGTAGATCAGCGTGTAGCCGCTGCTGGCCAGCTCGCGGATCACCCGTTCGGCGTCGGCGCCTTCCGGCACGTTCTCGATGTATTTGGTCTCCACCTTGCCGGCCAGCGCCTGTTCCATCTGCAGGCGCCCTTGATCGTGCTGGTAGGTCCAGCCGGCGTCGCCGATCGGGCTGATATAGACGAAGCCAACCTTGAGCGGGTCGGCCGCCTGCACCTGACCGAGCAGGCCGACGCCGAACACCGCCGCCACTGCCATGCCACCCGCTGTCTTGATGAAATGTCTGCGATTACCCATCAGTTTCTCTCCTTGCTTAATAGCACAGGTTCGTAAGCCGCTTTTTTGTTGTCGGGGGGGTCTTGCGCAAGGCGGGCCGCCCCCCTTTCACGGCCCGCCGCTGGATCAAGCGTCCGGCCGGTAGGGCTGGCCGAGCGATTGGGGCGAATTCAGCCGGATGCTCTGCAGGTTCCGAGAAATCAGCACCAGCACTAGGATGGTGGCCAGATAGGGCAGCGCCGAGAGGAACTGAGACGGCACATCGATCTGCAGGCCCGAGCCCTGGATAAACAACTGGATGATCATCACCCCGCCGAACAGGTAGGCCCCGGCCATCACCCGCAATGGCCGCCAGGTGGCGAATACCACCAGCGCCAGGGCGATCCAGCCGCGGCCCGAGACCATGCCCTCGACCCACAACGGGGTGTAGAACACCGACAGGAAGGCGCCGCCGATACCGGCCATGGCGCCGCCGAAGGTGGTGGCCAGGTAGCGGATGCCGATCACCGAATAGCCGATCGAATGGGCCGAGGAAGGCGATTCCCCGACGGCGCGCAGGATCAACCCGGCGCGGCTCTTGTGGAGGAACCAGAGCACGCCGCCGAGCAGGGCCCAGGAGAAGTAGACCAAGGACTGCTGGTTGAACAGCGCCGGCCCGAGCAGCGGAATATCGGCCAGCAGCGGAATGCGGATCGCCGGCACGGCCTGCAGGGTCAGCGACTCAAAGGGTTTGCCGATAAAGGCCGAGAGGCCGACGCCGAAGATCGCCAGCGCCAGCCCGGAGGCCACCTGGTTGGCCATCAGCGTCAGGGTCAGCAGGCCGAACAGCAGGCTCATCAGCGCGCCGGCAGCCATGCCGGCCAGCACCCCGAGGTAGGGGTTGCCGGTGTAATGGGTGGCGGCGAAACCGGCCACCGCGCCCATCGCCATGGTGCCTTCGGCGCCCAGGTTGAGCACCCCGGCCTTTTCGGTGATCAGTTCGCCCAGGGCCACGATAATCAGCGGCGTGCCCGCCACCAGGGTGGCGAACAGGATCGAGGTAATCAGACTCTGCTCCATCTCAGTCTCCCGCCTTGGCCAGTGTCAGCCGCACGCGCAGCCGGTAGTTGATAAACAGGTCGGAGCCGAGCAGGAAGAACAGCAACATGCCCTGGAACACCTTGGAGATCGACGAGGGCAGGCTCAGATACAGCTGCGCCTGCTCGCCGCCGAGAAACAGCAGCGCCATCAACAGGCTGGCAAAGAAGATGCCGATGGGATTCAGCCGCCCGACGAAGGCCACTATGATGGCGGCGAAGCCGTAGCCGCTGGCGACCTTGTCGGTCAGCTGGCCCATGGGCCCGGCCACCTCGGCCATGCCGGCCAGGCCCGCGCTGGCCCCGCCCGCCAGCAAGCCGATCCAGACCATCCGCTTGGCCGAGAAGCCGGCATAGCGCGCCGCATCCGCCGCCTCGCCGGCCACGCGCATCTTGAAGCCGAGAAAGCTCTTCTGCATAAACACATAGCCGACCGCCAGCACCCCCAGCGCCATCACTAAGGCCAGGTTCAGCCGCGTGCCTTCGACCAGCATCGGCAGCAGCGCCGACTCGGAGAACATCTTGCTCTGCGGGAAATTGAAGCCTTCGGGGTCCATCCAGGGGCCGAACACCAGCCAGGACACCAGCAACTGGGCGACGTACACCAGCATCAGCGAGACCAGGATCTCATTGGCGTTGAAGCGGGTGCGCAGGAACGCCGGGATCGCCGCCCAGGCCGCGCCACCGAGCGCCCCGGCGACGACCATCGCCAGCAGCACCTGTGGGCCGCTGTGGTTCCCCAAGGCCAGCGCCACTCCCGTCGCCGCACAGGCGCCGAGGATGAACTGGCCTTCCGCGCCGATATTCCAGACATTGGCCCGGAAGCCGATGGCCAGGCCCACCGCGATGAGCATCAGCGGGATGGCCTTGAGCAGCAGTTCGGCCACCCCGTACCAGTGGCGCAGCGGATTGAGGAAGAACACCTGGAAGCCTTCGACCGGGTCTTTACCCAAGGCGGAGAACAACAGCAGCCCGCCGAGCACGGTCAGTGCCACCGCAATCAACGGCGACAGATAGCTCATGGTGCGCGAGGCTTCGGGGCGGGTTTCAAGCGTGAAGGACAACATGGCTCGCTTTCCCTTGTTATTGATGGCTGGTTTATTGATGGTGGGTCGCTGCCGGCGCGCTCTCGGCGCCCGGCCACATGCCACTCATCCACACGCCTATGTCTTCTACCGAGGTCTCGGCCGACGCCCGGCTCGGCGACAGCCGGCCCTTGGCGATCACCGCGATGCGGTCGCAGATCTCGAACAGCTCATCCAGCTCCTCGGAGACCACCAGCACGGCACAGCCGCTGTTGCGCAGGTCGATGATCTGCTGGCGGATAAAGGCCGCCGCGCCCACGTCCACGCCCCAGGTCGGTTGGGCGGCGACCAGCAGCTTGGGGGCCTGGAGGATTTCGCGGCCCATGATGTACTTCTGCAGATTGCCGCCGGACAGCGATCTGGCCTGCGCGGCCGGCCCGCCGCACTTGACGTTGAAGCGCTCGATGCACTCCTGGGCGAAGGCCTTGGCGGCGCGGAAATCGATCAGCCCGCGCTTGACCAGGGCCTTTGCGGTGGCGGCGGTGAGGATGGCATTGTCGCTGAGCGCCATGCTCGGCACTGCGCCGCGGCCCAGGCGCTCTTCCGGCACGAAGCACAGACCGATCTGTCGGCGCTGGTCGGGCGGCAAGCGTCCCGCCGGGCTCCCGCAGATCTGCACCTGGTCTTTCTCACTCAGCGGGGTCTCCCCGGAAATGGCCGCCAACAGCTCGGCCTGGCCGTTGCCCGAGACCCCGGCGATGCCGACTATCTCGCCGGAGCGCACCTCCAGCTGGATGTCCTTGAGATCGGTGCCGAACGGATCGGGCGAGGCCTGCGACAGCCCCGCCAGTTTCAGCCGGACCTCGCCGCCGGCCTGGACCGCGGTGTGGACACAGGCCGGCAGATCCTTGCCGATCATCAGCCGCGCCATGCTCTTGGGCGTCTCCTGGGAGGGGATGCAGGCGCCCGTGACCTTGCCGCTACGCAGCACTGTGGCGCTGTGGCACAGCTCCTGGATTTCGTCGAGTTTGTGGCTGATATAGAGGATCGAGCAGCCTTCGCTGGCCAGCCGGCGCAGGGTCTCGAACAGGACGCGCACCGCCTGCGGGGTGAGCACCGAGGTCGGTTCGTCCATGATCAGCAGCCGCGGGTTTTGCAGCAGGCAGCGCACGATTTCGACCCGCTGGCGCTCGCCGACAGACAGCGCATGCACATGCCGACGGGGATCGACCGGCAGGCCGTAGCGCGTGGAGACCGACTCGATGCGGCGGGCCAGATCCGGCAAATCGGGGTTGCCCGGCAGGGCCAGGGCGACGTTTTCCAGCACGGTCAGGGTCTCGAACAGCGAGAAGTGCTGGAACACCATGCCGATGCCCAGGCTGCGGGCATGGGCCGGGTTTTCCACCACGACCGGCTGGCCCTCCCAGAACATCTCGCCGGCGCTCTGGCGGGTCACGCCGTAGATGATCTTCATCAGCGTCGATTTACCGGCGCCGTTCTCGCCCAGCACGGCATGAATCTCGCCGGGCATGACGCACAGGTCGATCCCATCGTTGGCGACGACCGTGGGATAGACCTTACAGATGCCTTTCAAGGTCAACCTAGGCAGCGTATCGGGTGTGGCTGCAGCGAACTCATGCATTGAGTTTTCTCCTTGTCTGCGGTGACCTTAGCAGCTCTGACGAGCCGGGCTCGGCGCCTTGGGGGATTCGGCGCGGTGTCCGCCGCTGTTCCCTTCGAGGTGCCCACCCGCTGCCCGGCGAGTTATGCGCGGGAGCGTGCTGTTGTGTACTACGTTTCTGTAAAACTGTGCAACAGGTTGTGAACAATTTAACGTTGATATGTAAACAAGGTGCCAGGCGGGACGCGCACCGGGTCGCTCGCGACTCTCTGAAAAGATAGCGGTATTCGCGCAGAAGCCGAGCGTTGGATTGCCTAATTAGGGACGCCAAGCGCGGGGGAGCGCTTAGGTTCGGTCTTAGAAATATCGACTCGACGGCATGGCTTCGTAGGGTGCGCTGTGCGCACCAATGCCCGCTGCAACTGGTGCGCAGAGCGCACCCTACGTACTGAACCGAGCGCGACTAGGCCGTGCCGCGGCGGACAAGGCGCTCGCGCTAGGCTCGCCGGGGGGGGCAGGGCCAGGCCTGGCCCTCTGAGCTAAGCCCTGTCGATTACTGCCGAAGCCTCCTCCAGCAGCGCCTGCATCAGCGTCTTGGCATCGTGGTGGCGCAGCAAGGGCGCCGCTTGGCCGGCCCAGAGCGAGATCAAGTCGGCCCGATTCTGTTTGATCGCCGCCGCCTTGATTGCCCCGGTGAACCAATTCTGTACGGGGTATTGGGGAAGATTCGCTTCCTCCGCCCTCAGCTCATCGATAAAGCGGTTGCGGATGCCGCGGGCCAGCCGGCCGCTGAAGGCGCGGGTCAGCGCGGTGTGTTTCGCCTCCGGGCTGAACAGCATGCGCCGGTGCACCTCGCTGGCCGACGACTCGGCACAGGCCAGGAACGCCGTGCCGATCTGCACGCCCTGGGCGCCTAGGGCCAAGGCGGCGGCTATGCCACGGCCGTCGGCGATGCCGCCGGCGGCGATGACCGGAACCTTGACCGCATCGACCACCTGCGGCACCAGGGCGAAGGTGCCGGTCAGCGAGTGCTCGGCGGCGCGCAGGAAGGAGACCCGGTGCCCGCCGGCCTCGAAGCCGGTCGCGACTATGAGGTCGACCCCGGCCCGCTCGAGCGCGAGCGCCTCGTCCGCGGTGGCGGCGGCCCCGATGGTCACTATCTCGAGCTCGCGGCAGCGGCGCAGAACCTCGGGGGAGGGTACGCCGTAGACGAAGCTGAAGGCCGCCGGGCGGGCCTCCAACACGGCCTCGACTTGTTCCTCATAACTCGGCGTGAAGCGTTCAGGGCGTACCGGCGGGGGCATACCCAATTCGTTGTAGTAAGGCGTCAGCCGCTCGACGTTGCGCGCGAATTCTTCAGTGCTGAGGCTAGGGTTTTCGCTGTCCTGGAAGGGTATCCACAGGTTGAGGGCGAACGGGCGCTGGGTGCGTGAGCGGATGTTGTGGGCGACTTCCCTGATCTGCGCCCCGGCGAGGTGATGCACGCCGAAGGAGCCTAAACCGCCGGCCTCGCAGACGGCGACGACCAAATCGACACTGGACAGGCCGCCGCCGAAGGGCCCTTGAATGATCGGTGCGGCCAGGTTCAGGCGCCGTGAGACTTCAGTGCTTTTCCACATGTGGGGATCTCTTCCATTGATCTGAGTGGGTTCCGGCCCTGCTTGGGCCGGAGCGGGGCTGTTGCGGGGTCAGAAGCCTTCGACCTCCAGCGCCTCGCGCACGGCGGGCCGCGCCGCGACTCGCTTCAAGTAGCTTTGCAGGTCCTGGTAGGCCGAGAGATCGAGCCCGACATGGGGAGCCCAGTTCGTCACGGTGAATAGATACGCGTCCGCCACACTGAAGTTGTCGCCGGTCAGGTACTGCTTGCCGCGCAGTTGCTCGCAGACCCAGGCGTACTTCTTCGCCAGGGCGGCGCTGTAGACCGCCTTAGCCGTCGCGTCCAGGGCGGGGTTGAACAGCGCGCCGAAGGCCTTGTGCAGCTCCGAGGTGATGTAATTCTGCCATTCCAGCACTCGGTAGCGCGCCAGGCTGCCGGCCTCGGGCATCAGCTCATGGTTGCCGACCTGGTCGGCGAGGTACTGGGTGATCACCGGCCCTTCGCTCAGGCGCTCGCCGCTATCCAGCTCCAGCAGCGGCACATAGCCTTTGGGGTTGATCCGGTAATAGTCGGCGCCGTGCTCGGTCTGGTGCGTTTGGGTGTCGACCCGCACGAGGGTGAAGGGCAGTCTGGCTTCGCGCAGCACTATGTGGGGGGCCAGGGAGCAGGCGCCGGGGGAGTAGTAAAGCTTCATGGTGAGTTCCCTCTGTCGATGTGGATGTAGCTGTGGGTTAGGCTATTGGCAATCTCCAGGCGGATAAACGGCGCCTCACTCAATTCACTTGATACAGGGTGTAACTAATAGATGGGGCGTCAGTTGGGTGGAGTGCTGCTGGGCAGCATGGAACTGTTTTGCTTGGCCGCCGAGTTGGGCGGCTTTACCGCCGCCGCCCTGGCCGCAGGCGTGACTCCGGCGGCGGTGAGCCGCTCGGTGTCGCGCCTGGAGGCTCGGCTGGGCGTGCGCCTGTTCCTGCGGACCACCCGGCAGATTCGCCTGACCGAAGGCGGCCGGGCCTATTTCGAGCAGTGCCGGCAGGCGCTCGCGCAACTGGTCGAGGCCGAGCGCGAGGTGTCGGGTCAGCAGGCGGCCCCGGCCGGGCTGCTGCGCATCAGCATGGGCACGCCTTACGGCCACTACCGGGTGCTGCCGCTGCTGCCGGCGTTCCGCGCGCGCTACCCGGCGGTCGAGGTCGAGGTGCATCTGAGCAACCGCAATGTCGACTTTGTCGGCGAGGGTTTCGACCTGGCAATACGCGCGCGGGTGCCGGCGGACTCGAGCCTGATCGCGCGCAAATTGGAGGATGCGCCGCTGCTGGTGGTGGCCGCGCCGGCCTATCTGCAGCGCGCCGGAGTGCCCGCTAGCCTGGAGGCGCTGGCCGAGCACGAGTGCATCCAGTTCCTGCTGCCGAGCAGCGGCAAGCCGATCCCCTGGTCGTTCCGCCGGGACGGCAAGGAGCTGGAGCTGGTCACCGCCGGCGGCTATTGCTGCGCGGAGGATCTGCTGGGCGGCGTGACCCTGGCGCGTAGCGGCGCCGGGCTGTTGCAGACCTATGGCTTTATCGTCGAGGAGGAGTTGCGCCGCGGCAGCCTGGTCGAGGTGTTGCAGCCCTTCGCCGGCCGCTCCCGGCCCTTCACGCTGCTTTACCCCCATGGCCGGCATCTCTCGCTGCGGGTGCGCAGCTTCGTCGACTTTCTGCTGGAGGCGCTGGCCGACCAGCGCGAATGAGTCGCTCGCATTCCGCGCGGCGGGCTTGACTAGACTGTAGTCACGGACCTGCAAGCGGGGCGCTCATTCGCTCGCGCAGCTGGGTGCCGGTTGATTCCGCCGTTCGATTGCAGCTCGATCGGCGGGAAATGGGCGCGGCCGGGGTTCCACTCAACGCTCAACGTACCGACCGCCGCCAGAAATCCTGGTTTATCGACTATGCCTTGCGCCACTGCGGGCTGGGCAGAGGAGGAAAGATGACTCAGTGGAACTTCGAAGCCGACTACTTCACGGCCTGCAACTGCGACTGGGGCTGCCCTTGTAACTTCAATGCGCGGCCGACCGAGGGTCGCTGCATGGGCTGGGGCGCCTGGCACATCCTCTCGGGCCGGTTCGGCACGACACTCCTCGACGATACACGGTTCGCGCTCTACTACAGCTTCCCGGGCCCGGTCGAGCAAGGCCAGGGGAGCGCCTGTGCCTATATCGACAGCGGCGCCACTGCGGAGCAGCGTCAGGCCCTCGAGGCGATAGGCACGGGGAAGGCGGGCGGCGGGCTCTTCGACCTGTTCGGCGCGCAACTCGTCAGCAAATGGTTGCCGACGAAAGTCGTGCCCATCGAATTCGCGTTCAAGGATGGCCTGGGCGGTGTGCGCATCGAGGGTTTTGCCGAGGCAGAGAGCGAGCTGCTGAGCTACCCCGATGGCAGCGTGATCCGCCCGTGGCTCGACCTGCCCCACGGCATCGAATACAAGAAAGGCCTGATGACCAACGCCAAGCGCTGGTGGTGGCGCGATGCTGAGCTGTTGGCGAGCTACGCGAACAAGTACGGTGCCGTCGCCAGGGTGAAGTTCACGGAGCAGGGCTGCGTCGGTTAAGAACCTGTTTACGATCTGCTGCGGGCTACGCGTGTCATGCTGCGTTGAAAACAGGCTCGCAACGATCTTGAACGGGTTCGTAGGTCGAAGCCGCGACCGATGCAAGGAGGTTTGCTATTCCTATACTCTGAGCACGCGGTTCCCCCCGACCCAGGACGCCGAACGAACGATGCCTTCCCCACCCCGTTGGCTGGACCGGACCCTCGACCTCTTCCAGGGCCATGCCGTCATCGGCATGGCCCTGATACTCCTGCTCAGCCTGACCGGCCTGAGCTGGAGCCTGCACCAGATCTTCAGCCAGCAGTTGCAAGACGCCGCCCTCAAGAGCGCCCGGTTGTATACGGCCACCCTCAGCGAGTTCCGCAGCCTCTACACCTCCGAGGTGGTCGCCCGCGCCCGTGCCTACGGCATGAGCGTCACCCACGATTACCAGGCCACGCCCCAGGCCATTCCCTTGCCCGCGACCCTGAGCATGCTGCTCGGCAACCGCCTGGGCCAGCAGGGTTCCGGCGTCAGCACCAGGCTGTACAGCCCTTACCCCTTTCCCTGGCATGCGCAGGAGGGCGGTCTCAAGGACGACTTCGGCCGGCAGGCCTGGCAAGCCCTGCAAGCCGACCCTGAGCAGCCGTTCTACCGCTTCGAACGCCAGGGCGATCAGCTGGTGCTGCGCTACGCCACGGCCGACCTCATGCGCCCGGCCTGCGTCGACTGCCACAATAGCCACCCCGATTCCCCCCGGCGCGGCTGGAAGGTCGGCGAGGTGCGTGGCATCCTCGAGGTCGACCAGCCACTCGACAGCGCGGGGCTCAGTGCCCGTCCACTGCTGATCGAAACCGCCGTCGTCACCCTGAGCATCCTGGCCCTGTTCTCCACCCTGCTCGCCCTGGTGATCGGCCGCCTGCACCGCGCCAGCGAGAAAGCCCAAGGACTCAGCCAGGAGATGAGCTCGATCAACCGGGCCCTGGAACGGGAAATCATCGAGCGCCAGCAGGTGGAAGTCGACCTGCGTTCGGCCAACGACAGGCTCGAGTTGCTGGCGACCCAGGACCCGCTGACCGGAATCGCCAACCGCCGCGGCTTCGAGCGCACCCTGAGCCTGGAGTGGCGGCGCGCGCAACGCCAGGGCAGCCCGCTCAGCCTGATCATGGCCGATATCGACAACTTCAAGGCCTACAACGATCACTACGGTCACCAGGCCGGCGATCGCTGCCTGCAACGGGTCGCCGCGCGGCTCCATGCCCGGGTGCGGCGCCCGCCCGATCTGGTGGCCCGCTACGGCGGCGAAGAGTTCGTGATCATCCTGCCGGACACCGCGGCCGCAGGCGCCTATGCCTTGGCCGAGGCCATGCGTAACGCCGTGTATGAGCTGAAGCTCGAACACATCGACTCGGCAACCGCCAGCTACGTCACCCTGAGCCTGGGCATCGCCACCCTGGTACCCAAGGCCGACAGTTCGGCGGAGAGTCTGTTGCAGGCCGCTGATCGGGCGCTCTATCGCGCCAAGGCCGCCGGCCGCAACCGGGTCGAGGCGGGTCAGGAGTTGTCCCCGTCTGAGCCCTAGGGAGCGGGGCTGGCGCTGCAGCGGGCGAGGATCGCGGCCTGTATCGAGGCCGAGCTGGCTGAGCATGCCCGGCTTAGCGACTGAGCCCCTATTCAATAATCAGCAAACCCTAAGGAAGGCCTTATGCAACTGAGCGATATCCCCTTCGGCACCACCGACTGGGCGGCCGTGGAGCCCAGCGAACATCGCGGTGAAACTGGCCTGGCCTATTGGCGGACTTGCCAGTTCGGCGCGCTGCGGGTGCGGATGGTCGAGTATTCGCCGGGCTATCTGGCCGACCACTGGTGTGTGAAGGGCCATATCCTGCTGTGCCTGGAGGGCGAGTTGCTGACCGAGTTGGCGGATGGCCGCCGCTTTGTGCTCAAGCCGGGCATGAGTTATCAGGTCGCGGATAATGCCGAGCCGCATCGCTCCGCTACCACCCTCGGCGCCAAGTTGTTTGTGCTGGATTGAGGGGCTAACCGATGGCGGCTAAGCGCTTCAGCGCGCAGGGCAGGGCAGCGGGATGATCTACCGTCTGGGCGCCGATGCGCTGGTGTTGGCTCATCTGCTGTTCATCCTCTTCGTGCTGGGCGGTGGGCTGCTGGTGCTGAGATGGCACGCGCTGGCCTGGGTGCATCTGCCGGCGGTGTTCTGGGGGGCGGTGGTGGAGTTCTTTCATCTGGTCTGCCCGCTGACGCCGTGGGAGAACAGCCTGCGCCGCGCCGCCGGTCAGTCTGGCTATAGCGGTGGTTTCGTCGAGCATTACCTGATCCCGCTCATCTACCCGAGCGGGCTGACGGCGCAGCTGCAACTGTGGTTGGGCGGCCTGGTGGTTGTGCTGAATGTCTTGGTCTACCTGCGGTTGACGCTAGTGCTGCGCAAGCGCAGGCGCTGAACGCGGCTGATCCTGCGGGCGGATAAGGCTAGCGGTTCTTTGCCTTACCAAGGTCGCAAGCGCTGGTGCGGTTTGCCTCGGTCATTCAGCAGCCTAATGGTGCGTGGGCTGCACTAGTGCCTTAGCTACACTGCGGCCCATCTACCACAGAACATATAAGGCAACCTCAGTATGCAAAACCGCATGATGATTACCGGCGCGGGTTCCGGCTTGGGTCGCGAAATTGCCCTGCGTTGGGCGCGCGAAGGTTGGCAACTGGCGTTGTCCGACGTTAGCGAGCCGGGCCTGACGGAAACCCTGCAACTGGTCCGCGAAGCCGGCGGCGATGGTTTCACCCAGCGTTGTGACGTACGCGACTACAGCCAGCTCACCGCGCTGGCCCAGGCCTGCGAGGAGAAGCTGGGCGGCATCGACCTGATAGTCAACAACGCCGGCGTGGCCTCGGGCGGCTTCTTCAGCGAGTTGTCGCTGGAGGATTGGGATTGGCAGATCGCGATCAACCTGATGGGCGTGGTCAAGGGCTGCAAGGCCTTCCTGCCGCTGCTCGAGCGCAGCAAGGGCAAGATCGTCAACATCGCCTCCATGGCGGCGCTGATGCAGGGCCCGGCGATGAGCAACTACAACGTGGCCAAGGCCGGCGTGGTGGCGCTCTCCGAGAGCCTGTTGATCGAGCTGAAGCAGCAGGAGATCGGCGTGCACGTGGTCTGCCCGTCGTTCTTCCAGACCAACCTGCTGGACTCCTTCCGCGGCCCGACCCCGGCGATGAAGGCGCAGGTCGGCAAGCTGCTGGAGGGCTCGCCGATCAGCGCGGCGGATATCGCCGACTACATCTACCAGGAGATCGCCAAGGGCGAATTCATGATCCTGCCCCATGAGCAAGGCCGCATGGCCTGGGCGCTGAAACAGAAGAACCCGCAGCTGCTCTACGACGAGATGGCCAATATGGCCGAGAAAATGCGCGCCAAGAGCAAACAGGGTTAATGGGATAAATTGTCCGTTCGGTCAACTTTGACCTGGGCCGGGCTTGTCCTGGCTCGGGCCGGGGGAGTAGGGTTGCTCCTCCGGCCCGCTTGGCCGCTACTGTGTTGAAAGCTCTGTGAAACCCGTATCCCGGGCCATGCTGTTGCTGGCCCTGGTGCTGGCCGCGATCAACTTGCGCCCCGGCATCACCTCGCTGGCCCCGCTGATCGAGCGCATCGCCCGCGAACTCGCCCTCAGCCGCGGGCTGATCAGCCTGAGCACCGCCTTACCGGTGCTGTGCATGGGCCTGCTGGCCCCGCTGGCGCCACGGCTGGCGCTGCGCTTGGGGCTGGAACGGACCATCGCTCTGTGCCTCGGCTTGATCGCGGCGGCCTTGCTCATGCGTCTGGCCGGGCAGGCCAGCCCGATCCTGATCGGCAGCGCGGTGCTCCTGGGCACCGGCATCGCCGTGGCCGGACCTTTGCTCTCCGGCTTCATCAAACGCCATTTCGTCGAGCATATCGGCCACGCCGTCGGCTGGTACTCCTTCAGCATGGCGATTGGCGGTGCGGCTGGCGCGGTGCTGACGGCGCCAGCCACGCAGCTATTGGCCGATCGCTGGACCTATGGCTTGGCCATCTGGGCGTTACCGGCGCTGTTCGGGCTGGTGTTCTGGCTGCGCCTGCCGAACCGGGCGGAAAGCGCCGCTGAAGTCGGCAGCGGTTCCGGCCTGCCCTGGAGAGAGCCGCGGGCCTGGCTGATCAGCTGCTTCTTCGCCATTCAGGCCGGGCTGTTCTATGCCCTGGCGACCTGGGTGGTGGCGCGCTACCACGAGGCCGGCTTATCCCTGCTGCGCAGCAACACGCTGTTCAGCATCTCGATGCTGGTCGGCTTGCCCAGCTCCTTCTTGTTGCCCTGGCTAGCGCAGCGCCTCGATTGCCGCTACCAACTGCTGCTGCTTTGCGGGCTGTGCTCAGCCTTGTGCCTGGGCATGATCAGCCTGGTGCCGACCTTCATCCCGGAGCTGTGGGCGGTGCTGATTGGCTTCGGCCTCGGCGGCTCCTTCGCCCTGTCGCTGGTGTTGCCGCTGTACGAAGTGCACACGCCGCTGGCCGTCAGCCGCTGGACCGCGATGATGCTCTGTGCCGGTTACAGCATGGCGAGTCTGACGCCGATTCTGGCCGGCCTCGGCCGCGATCTGGCCGGCGATTATCAGTTGCCCTTTAGGGTACTGACGGGCCTGGCGTTGCTGATGAGCGGTCTGGCCTGGCAGTTGCGCCCACGGCCGGGCAAGGCGTGCTGACTGCCTAGAATTAAGTGCAACCCTGGCCAACGCAGCGCTTTGGCTGCGGTTAACCTCGAGGCGTCGACACTCCAAGGCGTTTTTGAGGTGCCCTAGCAACGGCTCGGAAGCCTCAGTCTTAAGCTGTTGCCTGCGAAATACAGGGCGCGAGTTGGTCTGCCAGCTTCACCAACCAGCAGTTTGTGGATTTGCTCACAGGCTTTATCTGGCATAATCGCGCCCCCTTCAGCCTCGGTCATAAAACCTTCATGTTCGAATTCTTCAGCGGGCTTGATGCCTGGGTCGTCGCGAGCCTGCTACTCGCCCTGGCCTTCGTCCTCACCTTCGAATTCATCAACGGTTTCCATGACACCGCCAACGCGGTGGCCACGGTTATCTATACCAAAGCCATGCCGCCGCACCTGGCGGTGATCTTCTCCGGGTTCTTCAACTTCCTCGGCGTGCTGCTCGGCGGCGTCGGCGTGGCCTATGCCATCGTCCATCTGCTGCCGGTGGAGCTGTTGATCAATGTCGATACCGGTTACGGCCTGGCCATGGTGTTCTCCCTGCTGGCCGCGGCCATCGCCTGGAATCTGGGCACCTGGTACTTCGGCATTCCGGCCTCCAGTTCGCACACCCTGATCGGCTCGATCCTCGGCGTCGGCCTGGCCAATGCGCTGATTACCGATATCTCGCTGGCGGATGGGGTCAACTGGCAGAAGGCGATCGATATCGGCATCTCCCTGGTCGCCTCGCCGGCCGCCGGTTTCATGGTCGCCGCGCTGCTGCTGCTGGCACTGAAGTGGTGGCGGCCGCTGTCGAAGATGCACAAGACGCCGGAACAGCGTCGCGAACTCGACGACAAGAAGCATCCGCCGTTCTGGAACCGGCTGGTGCTGGTGCTTTCGGCCATGGCCGTGAGCTTCGTGCATGGCTCCAACGATGGCCAGAAAGGCATCGGCCTGATCATGCTGGTGCTGATCGGCATAGTGCCGGCCCAGTTCGTGCTGGATCTGAATAGCACCACCTACCAGATCGAACGGACCCGCGATGCCACCCTGCATCTCAGCCAGTTCTACGAGCGCAACCACGCCACCCTCAGCGAATACCTGGCCCTCGGCAAGAATCACACGACCGAGCTGCCGAAGCGGTTCCGCTGCGACGCCAAACTGACCGAGTCGACCGTAGCCGCGCTGCTGACGAACCTGGCGGGCGTCGCGAACTACCGGGATCTGCCGGCGGAAAACCGCATCCAGGTACGCCGCTACCTGCTGTGTCTGGACGACACGGCGAAGAAGGTCGGCAAGCTGCAAGGCCTGGACAAGCGCGAGAAGGCTGACCTGGAGAAGCTGCGCAAGGATCTGACCGCCACCACCGAATACTCGCCATTCTGGGTCATCCTCGCGGTCGCCTTGGCCTTGGGGATCGGCACCATGGTCGGTTGGAAGCGGGTGGTGCTGACCGTCGGCGAGAAGATCGGCAAGCAGGGCATGACTTACTCCCAAGGCATGGCGGCGCAGATCACCGCGGCCTGCGCTATTGGTTTGGCTAACGTGTTCAGCCTGCCGGTGTCGACCACCCATGTGCTGTCCTCGGGGGTCGCCGGCACCATGGTCGCGAACAAGAGTGGCCTGCAGGGCGGTACCGTGCGCAACATCCTGCTGGCCTGGGTGCTGACCTTGCCGACGGCGATGGCCTTGTCGGCGGGCTTATTCTGGCTGGCGACCAAGCTGGTCGGGTAAATCGAAGCGTTGAAAGAAGCCTCGCCTGCTGCGGGGCTTTTTTCTGCGCGCGGTGTGGATGGGCGCTCAAGCCTGATAAGGCAGAGGTTTCCCCAGGCCCTTGCCCTGTGTTAGAAGGCTGCCTTCATTTCCTGGAGTGCCCGCGTGGAGTCCGAATCCATCGTCTATGGCTGTATCCGCGACTGGCCGTCCACTGACTCGGAGCAGCGGCGCCTGCGCCGGGTGACCAACCGCCGTGAGCTGAATGCTTTACCCGCGGGGGAGGCCTGGCCGTTTCTGGGGCGGGAGATGTTTTCTTTTTGCGAGCACGCAGGCGAAGGGCTGTACCAGACGCAGGTGATCCACTTCGGTGCCAGCTACCGTGCGGTGGAGTACGAGTGGAGCCTGTGGGTCGAGCAGTTCGAGGCGCTGCTCAAGCGTTTGTACTGGGGCAGCGCGGTCGTCCACCTGGAAACCGAGCTGAACGGCACCCATACCTTTCGCTGGGAGTCGGAGAAGGGCTTTCACAGCCCCCAGGAAGACGGTTTGCGCGTGCGCTGCGCCTGGGAGCGCGAGGGCGGCTTACGCGGTTAGGGCGAACATTTTGTCCGGCGCTGGGTCTTTCGCTGGGTAAGGCCTGCGCCATGCCCCCCGCTAAATTGCAATTAACCAAGAGGGCGCTGGATGCTCAACTACCTGTGGTTTTGCCTCGCCGCCTTGTTCGAGATCGCCGGCTGCTATGCCTTTTGGCTGTGGCTGCGGATGGGCAAAAGTGCCTGGTGGGTGGCGCCGGGCTTGTTCAGTCTGGCCTTGTTCGCGTTGCTGCTGACCCGGGTCGAAGCGGTCTATGCCGGGCGGGCGTACGCGGCCTATGGCGGCATCTATATCGTGGCTTCGCTGTTCTGGCTGGGGGTGATCGAACGGGCGCGGCCGTTGGCCAGTGACTGGTTGGGGGCGGCGCTCTGTGTACTGGGCGCGAGCGTCATTCTGCTGGGGCCGCGTTTCCCCCAATCGTAGACTGGGTAGAGGCGCATGCGCCGAAGCCCAGCTTGGCCAGGCTGGGTTTCGCTATCGGTCTACCCAGCCTGCGGGGTTTGCAATCCCGTCAGTCCAACCACTCCCGCGGCACTTCCCGTTTCAGCATCAGTTGGCATTGTTCGCTTTCCGGGTCGAACACTATCACCGCGTCGCCTTTATCCAGGGCGCGACGGACGCGCAAAACGCGGGTTTCTAGTGGGGTTTCATCGCCATTGTCGGTGCCGTCACGGGTGACGAAGTCTTCGATCAGGCGGGTGAGGGTGTCGGCTTCTAACAGCTGCTGGGGGATTAACACGGGGCACTTCTCCAAAACGCTGGGCGATCTTAGCGCACAAGCACTCCGAGGTCGTCCCGACCATGCTAAAGCTGCAAGATAAAACCTTGGTCTTAGCTGGAGGTGCCCAGCGGCTGGCTGAGCAGGTAGCGATCCAGGGTGCTGTACAGCAGCTTGCTGTCCAGTGGCTTGCCGAGGAAGTCATCCATGCCGGCGTCGGCGCCATGCTGCCGGTGTTCGTCGAGGATGTGTGCGGTTAGCGCGATGATCGGTACCGCCGTCAGCTGCTGGTTGCGCTCCAGGCGGCGGATCTGCCGGGTGGCCTCGAAGCCATCCATCTTGGGCATTTCGCAGTCCATCAGGATCAGTTGAATGGCGGCGGGGTCGCGCTGGTATTCGCTGACGGCGTCCAGACCGTTGCTCACCAGACGCACGCTGTAGCCGCGTTTCTTCAAGAAGCCCTGCACCACTAATTGGTTCACCGGATTGTCCTCGGCGACCAGGAGGCACGGCGTCGCGCCGCTAGCGTTGCGGATTTCGCCGCTTGGCGGGCGTGATTCTGCTCGGCGTTCTTGGTAAAGCTCCAGCAGCGCCTCGCGCAAGGGCGTCACGGCCAGCGGTTGGGCCAGGTTGAGCAGGCGCAGGCCGCCGCTGGCCGGCAGTTGTGGACAGTGTTCGGGTGGGCACAGCAGCAGTACGCGTTGGCCGGGCTGCAGGCGGGGGCGCAGCGAGTCCAGCCAGCCCGCTACGCTGCCAGGCCAGGGCGCCATCAACACCAGCAGCGGAGCGACGGCGAAATCGTCGAGGTAGTCGTGCAGGCGCTGCGGATTTTGGCAGCGCTCGGTGCGCATGCCCCAGCGCCTGAGCAGGCGGCTGAGGGCATCGAGGCCGAGGCCGTCCAGCGAAGCGAGCAGGGCGGTGCGGCCCTTGAGCAGTTGGCTCAACTCATCCGCGTGTTCGTCGCCGTCGGGCAGCGCTATATCGAAGGCGAAGCGGGTCCCTTGGCCTGGCGTGCTCTGTACTTGGATATGGCTGCCCATCATTTCCACCAGTTCCTTGCTGATGGCCAGACCGAGGCCGCTGCCACCGTAATGGCGGGTGGTGCTGGAATCGCCTTGGGCGAAGGACTCGAACAGCTGGGTCAGCGCCGCAGCGGGAATGCCGATGCCACTGTCGCTGACGGCGAAGATCAGCTGCGCTGCGCCCTGGCTGTCGCTCCGGCGGCAGACGTTGACGGCCACATGACCTTCGGCGGTGAACTTCAGGGCATTGCTCAAGAGGTTCATCAATACCTGTTTCAGCCGCGTCGGATCACCTTGGATGCGTCGCGGTACGCCGCCTTCGAGGCCGACGTAGAGGCGCAGCTGTTTCTCCAGGGCCTGGGCGGTAAACAGGCTGAGGGTCTCGGAGAGCAGCACTTCGAGGTCGAAGTCGATATGTTCCAAACTCAGCTTGCCGGACTCGATCCGCGCGTAGTCGAGAATGTCGTTGATCACCGCCATCAGTGAGCTGCCGGAGCTGGCGATGGTGTCGACATAGAAGCCTTGGCTACGGTCCAGCGGCGTGCTCTTGAGCAGTTGCAGCATGCCCAGCACACCGTTCAACGGCGTGCGGATCTCATGGCTCATCTTGGCCAGGAAGCGGCTCTTGGCCTGGTTCTCGATCTCCGACTGCTCGGCGGCTTGGCGTGAGCGGAAGCCTTCCTCCTTGAGCCGATTGATCCGATCGGCGAGACCGATGGAGAGGGTGATCAGCTCGATAGCGACGCCGACTTTGACCACTGCCGAGCCGTAGAGACCGAACAACTCGAGACCCAGAGAGCCGCTGGTGGCGATGATGAATGAGATCAGCAGAATGCCCCAGGCCAGGATGTAGTAGGAGCCATAGCGCAAACCCTGGCGCCAGACATAGGCGCCACTGAGCAGGAGGACGAAGGAGACGCCCAGCACGGTCAGGCTGGCCAGGATGTTCCAGGCTTGTAGGCCGATCAGCGGCAGCGACACCAGGCAGCCGAAGATGGCCAGCATGAACAGGCGCAGGCCCAGATCGAGGCGCGGGAAATACTGCCGCGTATGCAGAAAATGCCGGCTGAACTGGGTCGCGCTGAAACAGTGCAGGAACATCAGGATGTAGATGCTCACCGATTGCAGGGCGACATGCTCGGGCAGCAGTTTGAACAGGCTGCCATCGAAGCAGGCGGCGAACAGGCCGATGTTCAGGCTGTAAATCAGATACCAGAAGTACGCCGGCTCACGCAGCGATAGAAACAGAAACAGGTTGTAGCAGAACATCGCGAACAGCACGCCATAGAAGGCGCCATTCACGCCCATCAGGTTTTCCTGGGCGGCGGCGCTGGCGCCGTAGGTGCTGAAGAACAGCGGGACAAATACCGTGCTGGTGGTTTCCACGCGGATCAGCAGCGTGCTGCCGCCTGCCGGCAGGCTGATTGGAAACCAGAAATTGCGCACCTGCACCGGCCGCTGCGAGAAGGCGAAATGGTCACCGCTTTCCTGCTGTCGCAGGCGACCGTCCGGGGTGAGTAGATAGAGTTGCAGGTCGTCGAGCAGCGGGTAGTTGACCTCCAGGTAGCCGGCCAAGTCATGGGCACGGCTGTTGAGCAACGGCACCTTGAACCACCAGACCGAGTTGTTCTTGCCGAGGTTGGCGTGATCGCCGCTGACCGCTCGGAAGTCCGTATCAGGCAGGGCGCGGACCTCCTCGAGGGTGAAACTGCCGTGGCGATCCTCCAGGTAGCCCAGGTAAGGCCCGAGCGACAGGCGCAGTTCATCCTGATCCAGTGGGGCGGGCAGCCAGGCCCAGGCCTGCCCAGTGAGTAAGAGCAGCAGCAACGCCAGGCAAATTCGAGGCATCCGTAAACCTCATTGTTGTTATCTGGAGGGGCTAAGGGTGCTGCTCCCCTCGTCTTTTGTCTGGCACTGTGCCCTTACGCCGGCCGGCCATCAAGTGACGTTTTTACCTTGCTCGATCGGGGGGCAATCAGGCTGCCGAGGGTTAGCACGCCGTGCTCCAGTTGCGGACTGAAGCGCTCCTCGAGGCGGTCGCTTGGGCTTGCGGTGTCGCGGCTCAGCTTGCGCAAGGCAAAACGCTTGGGCTGGCGACTTCGGCGCGGTTCCGGGGCGCGGACAGCGGTGCTGCTTCAGTCATTCCCACAGGCTCGGTTGAGCGGTATGGCGATGTCCATCAGGCGCGGGGTTGCCAACTTCAGGCTGTTCATTAACGCGACGTAGGCCTCCACATCCCCCACCTGCAGGCGTGGGTTGTGTGCCGCTTCTTCGGCAATGCTGGAGCATGTCCAGCCGCGGTAGTCATGGCCGGGCCAGACCTCGGTAGCGCCGGGTAGGGTCAGCAGGCGCTGCAAGCTGGCCCATTGCTCGCGGGCGTCACCGTTCTGAAAGTCGGTGCGGCCACTGCCACGGATCAGCAGGGTGTCGCCGCTGAACAGCTTTGCGGGTTCCGCGCCTGTGGCCGGCAGCAGGAAGCAATAGGAGTCGTCCGTATGTCCCGGGGTGTGCCAGGCGATCAGTTCGCGTCTGCCGAAGGCAAGGCGTTTGCCATCACTGAAGGTGAAACTGGCGCAGTGGCTGCCGCTTTGCACGCCAAAGCCGCTGCGGCAGCCGGTGGCTTTGCGCAGGGCGCCCAGGGCAGTGATGTGATCGGCATGGGTGTGGCTGTCCACGGCCAGCACCAGGCGCAGATCCAGCTCATGGAACAGCTGTAAGTAGTCGTCCAGCCTGTCCTTGACCGGGTCGATCAGCACGGCCTTGCCGGCATCCGCCAGCAGATAGCTGTAGGCCGAGCTGGTGCTGTCGAACAATTGACGGAACAACATCTCAGGCACCTCCAAGGAGTTTCTGGCTGGCCAGCGACAGGCTGACCAGCACCAGCATCAGGGCGAACAGGCGTTGCAGCAGTCGGCTGCCCAGATGCTGGGCCAGGTGATTACCGACCAGCACGCCGAGCGCTCCACCGGCCGCCAGACCGGCCAGCAGCAGGGGCGAGGGCCGCGCGCCGCTGAGGTAGAGCAAGAAACCGCCGCCGGAGACCAGGGCGATCACCGTCATCGAGGTGGCTATGGCGGCCAGCATCGACAGTGGGGTGAGCCAGAGCAGGGCGGGGACGATCAGGAAACCACCGCCGACCCCCATCAGTCCAGACAGCAGGCCGACGCCCAGGCCGATGCCGACCAGCGGCAGGCCACGCAGCGGCCTCTGGCTGGTGCGCGGCAGGCCGCTGCTGTGCCACATGCGCCAGGCCGACCAGAGCACCAGCAGGCAGAAGCCAATCACCAGCACGGCTTCGGCAACGAACCGGCCCAGCCACTGGCCCAGGGCGTTGCCCGGCAAGCCGCTGAGGCTGAGCAGCAGCACCGGCAGCCAGGCCACCTGGCCCTGACGGGCGCGCGGCAGCGCGCCGACCAGGGCAGTGAGGGCGACGGCGCCGAGGCTGACACCTATGGCATCGCGCAGCGGCAGATGCAGGCTCAGCAGCAAGGGCAGGGCCACCAGTGAGCCGCCGGCGCCAGTCAGGCCGAGCAGCAACCCGAGGACCGCGCCGATGCCGAGCGCTTCGAGCAGCAGCATGTCCATCATCGGTTCCAGGGCATGCGGGCCAGCAGCAGGGCCATGCCGCAAGTGTTGCTGAGGCCGGCGAAGGTCAGGCCGGCACCGACGAACGCGGCGAGGCCATACCAGCCAGGATGCAGCCAGGTGCCGAGGATCACTCCGAGCAGCACCAGGCTGCCGGCGCAGATCTGCACCTGGCGCTGCAGGCCGATCACCCTGGCGGCGCCCCGATTGACGGGGATGCCGCAGGCGACGCAGGCGTCGGTGCCGCCCTCTATCACCTGGGCGCCCGGCAGCAGTTGTTGCAACTGCTCGGCGGCATGGCGGGCGCGCTGGCCGCTCTGGCACAGCAGGTAGAGCTCAGCGCCGTGCCGCAGGCCCTCGGCCCTGAGCTGGGTAATCAGTTGCGCCGGGGCCAGCCGGTCCAGCGGCACGTTGCGCGCGCCGGCTACATGCTGGGCGCGGAATTCCGCCGGGCTGCGCACGTCCACGAGAAAGCGCACCTGTCCTTGGTGTTGGGCCGCGGCAAAGCGCGGGGCGTCGATCAGGCAGAAGGTCTCGGGCATTTTGGTACTCCCTGGGAGTATCAGGTGTATTTGGTGAAGATGGCGCGAACCCGGGCCAGGGTCTCGGCGTCATCGCGGTTGGGGTCGAGCACGGCTTCTTCCAGCAGGCAGGCGAGCATCTCCTGGTAGGCCCTGTCCAGGGCCTTGCGCGCGGCGGCGAACTGCTGGGCGATGGCCTCGCATTCCTCGCCGCGGCGGATCATCGCCTGGATGCCGCGAACCTGCCCTTCGACGCGGGCCAGGCGTTTGAGCATGGCGTCTTGCTGGTTGGCGTTCGCTGTGGTCATGGGCTGGTCTCTTTTTGATACCCCTTGGGGTATATATACAGGGGGGAGTATTGTGAGGGAGTAAAAAAATTGCAACCCCGATGGCCTGTGTCGGGGTGCTGCAGGGAACAACAGGAGAGGGTCAGCTGTTGCGGATCAGCTTGCGCAGGGCGAAGCGATTGGGGTGGCAGGCTTCGGCGACGTCGCGGGGCACGGGCAGCGGTTCGTTATCGATCCAGGCGGCCAGCAGCTCGCCAGACAGCGGCGCGGTGATCAGCCCGCGTGAGCCGTGGCCGCTGTTGACGTACAAGCCTTCCAGCCAGGGGCAGGGCGTGTCCGGCGTTTGCCGGGCGTCTTTGCCCAGCACCGCGTAGGCGTTGGCGAAGGCCGCACTGTCTGCCAGCGGGCCGACTATGGGCAGATAATCCGGGCTGGTGCAGCGAAAGGCGGCGCGGCCGGCTAACTCGGCGGGGTCGAGTTGCTCGGCGTGCAGGCGTTGCGCCAAGTCCGCAGAGATTTCCCGTAGCAACTCGAGGTTGCCGGCGTGCTCGGCGGCGCTCGGCGTCAGGTCGTCGCTCTTGAAGTCGAAGCTGGCGCCAAGGGTGTGCTCGCCCAGACGCGCCGGCGCGACATAACCTTCGGCGCACACCACGGTGCGCAGCACGGCGCTTTCGGCGGTTTCCACCAGGCGGGTAATTTGCCCGCGAATGCGTTTCAGCGGCAGCCCGGTGCTCTGTGGGAAGCGACGGATTTCGGCGGCGCCGGCCAGCACCACCACCGCCGCGCTGGCGAGCAACCGATCGCCGGCCCAGGCTTGCCACAGCTCACCGGCGCGGCGCAGTTCCAGTGCTTCTTGATGAAATAGTAGGCGGATATTCGGCTGCGTGGCCAGCAGGCGGCAGAGTGCCGGCGGATGCACCCAGCCGGCCTCGGGGTAATACAGGCCGCCGGCGGGCAGGCCGATGCCGGCGCGCGCTTGCGCCTCGTTCTGGCTGAGGTTCTGTAGCAGGTCATTCGCGAAGGAGTTGGCCAACTGCGCCTGGCGCTCGGCTTCCTTGGCATCGAACGCCAGTTGCAGTACCCCGCAGGCATCCCAATCGATGCCGCGTTGCAGGCGTTCCAGCAGGCGCCGGGTATGGCCAAAGCCGCTGACGATCAGCCGTGACAGTGTCGTTCCGTGGGCCGACAGCTTGAGATAGAGCACGCCCTGCGGATTGCCGGAGGCCTCTTGCGCCAACTCGGCGTGGCGTTCCAGCAGCTGCACCTGCCAGCCGCGCGCCGCCAGGCTGGCCGCGCTCGCGCAACCGGCGAGGCCGGCGCCGATCACCAGTGCGGTACGCTCGGGGGCAGCGAAATCGGGGCGGGCGAACCAGGGTTTGGCGGTCGCGCGCGATTCAGCGGTGAAGCGGCCTTTCAACACTTCCCACTTGTGCCCCAGGCCGGGCACCCGGCGCATGCGGAAACCCGCGTCGTTCAGCGCGCGGCGCACATAGCCGGTGCTGGTGAAGGTGCCCAAGGTGGTGTCCGCTGTGGAGAGCCGGGCGAGTTGGGCGAACAGCTCGGGCGTCCACATGTCGGGGTTTTTCGCGGGGGCGAAGCCGTCGAGAAACCAGGCGTCGACCTGGGCATCCAGCTCTGGCAGCATTTCCAGGGCATCGCCAATCAGCAGCGTCAGCACCACCCGCCCGCCGGCGAACAGCAGGCGCTGGAAGCCGGCATGGAGGGCGACGTACTGCGTCAGCAATTCGCTGGCGAAGGCTTCCAGCTCGGGCCACAGCCGCAGGGCGCGCTGTAAATCGGCGCGGTTGAGGGGGTATTTCTCGACGCTGACGAAATGCAGCTGGGCGTCGGCTGGCGCGGTTTGCTCGAACAGTTGCCAGGCGCAGAGAAAATTCAGCCCGGTGCCGAATCCCGTCTCGCCAATCACCAGGCGCCCGCCGCTGGGCAGGGCGGCAAAGCGCGCCGGCAGGTCGTTGTTGGCGAGGAACACATAGCGCGTTTCCGCCAGGCCCGAGGTGTTGGAGAAGTACACGTCGTCGTACGCGCGCGAGCGCGGCTGACCTTGCTCGTCCCAGTCTATTTGGGCGTGGGCTATTTGGGCATGGTCGGGTTGAATCTGCGGAGTGTCGGACATATCGGCTTCTGTCACAGCTAAGTGCGCATTCTAGCCGATCCGCGAGCTATCGCCTCGTAGCTGACGCTAGCGCGGATTGCGCTGCGCTTGGCCGGGCTTCAGGGCTGCCCAAGCGCTGCGGCAATCCGCTAGGCTGAGCGCGTCGAGTCAGGGAACGGAGCCACATTTATGTTTGAGTCCGCCGAGATCGGTCACGCCATCGACCAGGAGACCTACGACGCCGAGATGCCGGCCCTGCGCGAGGCGCTACTGGAGGCGCAGTTCGAGCTGAAGCAACAGGCGCGCTTCCCGGTGATAGTGCTGATCAATGGCATCGAGGGCGCCGGCAAGGGTGAAACGGTCAAGCTGCTCAACGAGTGGATGGACCCACGGCTGATTCAGGTCAGCACCTTCGACCAGCAGACCGACGAGGAGCTGGCCCGCCCGGCGGCCTGGCGCTACTGGCGGCAGCTGCCGCCGAAGGGGCGGATGGGGATTTTCTTCGGTAACTGGTACAGCCAAATGCTGCAAGGACGGGTCCATGGACACTTCAAGAATGCGGTACTGGATCAGGCCATCGACGGCGCGGAGAACCTGGAGCGCATGCTCTGTGACGAGGGCGCGCTGATTTTCAAGTTCTGGTTCCACCTCTCCAAGCAGCAGATGAAGGCGCGCCTCAAGGCTTTGCAGGACGACCCGCTGCGTAGCTGGCGGCTGAGCCCGTTGGACTGGCAGCAATCGCAGACCTACGACAAGTTCGTCCGTTTTGGCGAGCATGTGTTGCGCCGCACCAGCCGCGACTATGCGCCCTGGTACGTCATCGAGGGTTTCGACGAGTATTACCGCAGCCTGACCATGGGCCGGATCTTGCTCGAAGGCCTGCAAGCCGCGCTCAAACGCAAGCAGCGGCCACAGCGCCACCCCCATGCCGGGCCTTTGACCGTTAGCCTGGACAATCGCAGCCTGCTGGGCAGTCTGGACATGAGCCAGCAGATGGACAAGGACGCTTACCAGGAACAATTGGCGAGCGAACAGGCGCGCTTGGCGGGGCTGATGCGCGATAAACGCATGCGCCGGCATGCCTTGGTCACGGTATTCGAGGGTAACGACGCGGCCGGCAAGGGCGGCGCCATTCGCCGGGTGGCTGCGGCGCTCGATCCGCGTCAGTACCGCATCGTGCCGATCGCCGCGCCGACCGAGGAGGAGCGCGCGCAACCCTACCTGTGGCGCTTCTGGCGGCATATCCCGGCGCGCGGCACGTTCACCGTGTTCGACCGCTCCTGGTATGGCCGGGTGCTGGTGGAGCGGGTCGAGGGTTTCTGCAGCCAGGCGGACTGGCTACGGGCTTACGGCGAGATCAATGATTTCGAGGAGCAGCTGACCCGTGCCGGCGTAGTGCTGGTGAAGTTCTGGCTGTCGATCGACCAGGACACTCAGTTGCAGCGCTTTCAGGAGCGCGAACAGATCTCCTTCAAGCGCTTCAAGATCACCGAGGAGGATTGGCGCAATCGCGAAAAGTGGCCGCTGTACAGCGACGCAGTCGGCGATATGGTCGATCGCACCAGCACCGAGATCGCGCCCTGGACCCTGGTCGAGGCCAACGACAAACGCTTCGCCCGGGTCAAGGTGCTACGCACTATCAACGATGCGCTGCAAGCCGCGTTCGCACGTGATTGACGGCCGAGGGGATGGTTGCGCATACGCAGGGTGAATGATCGTCGCGCAGTCGCGGCGTCCGGTTTTATCCTGCCGGCATCCCTAGGCAAACATGCTCTAAACAAACCTGCTTTAAACAAATAACAACGAGGTGCGTCATGCGTGAAGTGGTGATAGTCGACAGCGTCCGGACTGGCCTGGCCAAGTCTTACCGTGGCAAGTTCAACCTGACCCGTCCAGACGATATGGCGGCGCATTGCGTCAACGCACTGCTGGCCCGCAATCACCTCGATCCGGCCGCGGTCGAGGACTGCATCGTCGGTGCCGGTTCGAACGAGGGTGCGCAGGGCTTCAACATCGGCCGTAACGTCGCGGTGTTGTCGGGCCTGGGCACTCAGGTGGCCGGGATGACCCTGAACCGCTTCTGTTCTTCTGGCTTGCAGGCGATTGCGATTGCCGCCAACCAGATCGCTTCCGGCTGCAGCGACATCATCGTTGCCGGTGGTGTCGAGTCGATCACCCTGACGATGAAAAGCGTCAACACCGACAATTTGATCAACCCGCTGCTGAAACAAAATGCGCCGGGCATCTACTTCCCGATGGGGCAGACGGCTGAAATCGTCGCGCGGCGTTACCACGTGAGCCGTGAACAGCAGGACGCCTACGCCCTGCAAAGCCAGCAGCGCACCGCGCGGGCGCAGGCCGAAGGTCGGTTCGACGACGAAATCGTGCCGATGGCGGTGAAATACCAGGTGGAAGACAAAGCCAGCGGCGAGAAGAGCATCCTCGACGGCGTGGTGGATCGCGACGACTGCAACCGGGCAGATACCACCTTGGCCAGCCTGGCGGCGCTGAAACCGGTGTTCGCCGAAGACGGCTCGGTGACAGCCGGTAACGCCTCGCAGCTGTCTGACGGCGCCTCCATGACCCTGGTGATGAGCCTGGAGAAAGCCCTCGAACTGGGGCTGAAGCCGCTGGCCTTCTTCCGCGGTTTCACCGTTGCCGGTTGCGAGCCGGACGAGATGGGCATCGGCCCGGTGTACTCGGTACCGAAGCTGCTCAAGGCTCGTGGTCTGAGCGTTGCCGATATCGATCTGTGGGAGCTGAACGAAGCCTTCGCTTCACAGTGCCTCTATGCGCGTGATTTCCTGGAAATCGACAACGAGAAATACAACGTCAACGGCGGTTCCATCTCCATCGGCCACCCGTTCGGCATGACCGGCTCGCGCCAGGTCGGCCATCTGGTACGTGAGCTGCAACGGCGTAACCTGCGTTATGGCATCGTCACCATGTGCGTGGGTGGTGGCATGGGGGCTACTGGTCTGTTCGAGGTCGTGCGCTAAGCCTGCGCAGCCGTTTCAGCGATAAAAAACCCGCGCCTTGGCGCGGGTTTTTTATCGCTGGCTCAGTGTTCTAGAAGGCCCGGCTCTCGATAATCTCGTTGCCCTGTATTTGCCGACGGACATAAATAGCAATCTCGCGTTCAGCATCGACCCGGGTGAAGTACGGGCCTTCCAAAGTGCCTTCACGGGTTGCAAAAAAATACTCGCCATTAACCGCGCTGACACGCTCGCTGCGGTAGTGCGTGGCGGCTGCCGGATCTTTGGTACGTTGACCGAACATAGCGCTGACTCCCGAGACGAGCTGACTAGTTCTCAGTTTAATCGGTGTTTGAACGGTTGTTGGAGTTAGCGACAAATGGTCGATTTTGCCGATAATATCGGCACATTTTTTCTGGTTTTAATTCTTTTGGCGTCAAGCATGTGACGGCTTTGGGCGAGGCCAAGGGTACAGTTGTCGAGTGCAACCGGTTTTAACTGTTCCTGTGCTGGCCAGCGGTCGCAGCCTAGAATGACCGTTTGCGACCGCCACCCGGTTTTACCCTGGTTTAGCGGTCGCTGCGCATTCGAGGCTGCCATGCACATCTCATCCGGCCGTTGGCTCTACGGCCTGCTGCTCGCCCTGACCACTGCCGTGCTCTGGGGCATCTTGCCGATCAAACTGAAAGAAGTGCTGCAGGTGATGGACCCCATCACGGTCACCTGGTATCGCCTGTTAGTCGCCGGCTCGATCCTGCTGGCCTATCTGGCTGCGGCGAAACGCCTGCCGAGTGTTCGCCTGCTGGGCAAGAACGGCATCTGGTTGCTGGTGCTGGCCATTGCTGGGCTGACCGGCAACTACGTGCTCTATCTGATCGGGCTTAATCTGCTCAGCCCCGGCACCACGCAGTTGGTGATCCAGGTGGCGCCGATCTTGTTCCTGATCAGCAGTCTGTTCATTTTTCGCGAACGTTTCAGTCTGGGCCAGGGCATCGGTCTGGCGGTGCTGTTGCTGGGTTTCGGCTTGTTCTTCAACCAGCGTTTGCACGAGCTGTTGTCCTCGCTCACGGCATACACCACGGGTGTGCTGATCGTGCTATTGGCGGCCTTCGTCTGGACCTTTTATGGCTTGGCGCAGAAGCAACTGCTGACGGTGTGGAATTCGATGCAGGTGATGATGGTGATCTACCTGGCCTGCGCCGCGTTGCTCACGCCCTGGGCGCAGCCGTTGCAGCTAGTGGCGTTGAACCCGCTGCAAGGCTGGCTGTTGCTGGCCTGTTGCCTGAATACGCTGGTGGCCTATGGGGCCTTTGCCGAGGCCTTGGCGCATTGGGAGGCCTCGCGGGTCAGCGCCACGCTGGCGATTACCCCGTTGGTGACCTTTGCCTCGGTCGCCCTGGCGGCCAGCTTATGGCCCGATCATGTGCACCCCGAGCAGATCAACTGGATCGCCTACGCGGGTGCCTTGCTGGTGGTGCTAGGTTCGGCGTTGACCGCGCTCGGGCCATCGGTTATCGCGGGCTGGCGGGCACGCCGTGCCCGGTTGGCGGCAGCCGACAATGTGTAGGTTGTAGGCTGGGTAGAGCCCATCAGGGCGAAACCCAGCCTACGGGCGCGTCAGGCGCGAGTGCCGAGCAACTCGGCGCGGCGTAACCAGCCCTGCCGTTGCTCCTCGGAGGACCGGCGGATCGGGGCGAACTCGGTCAGGCGGCGGGTTTTGACGCCACAGGCGCCGAGGATGGTGCGCACCATCTGCCGGTGCGCCGGTGCGCCGTAAATCCAGCGGAAATACCAGGGCGGGGTGTCGAGTGTCACCAGCAGATCGGCGCTGCGCCCGCTCAGCAGCTTCTCCCAGGTGTGCGAACGCTCGCGATATTTGAAGGCGAAACCGGGCAGGAACACCCGGTCGAAAAAGCCTTGGAGCAGCGCCGGCAGGCCACCCCACCAGACCGGGTAGACAAACACCAGGTGTTCGGCCCAGTGGATCTGCCGTTGCGCCTCCAGCAGGTCGGGCTCCAGGTTCTGGCTCTGGTCGTAGCCGCCGCGCAGCACCGGATCGAACTCCAGCTCGCCCAGTTTCAGCTGACGCACCACATGGCCTTCGCTGCGCGCGCCTTGGGCGTAAGCCTCGCCGAGGGCATGGCAGAGGCTGCGGCTCTTCGGTGTACCGAGAATCAGCAGAATGCGCTTGCCGTCCCCCTCCAGCGGGGTGGCACCGCTTTTCGTCGTTTCAACCATGGTGACCGGTCTCCAGCATCGCTTCGGGACGCACCCAGGCGTCGAACTCTTCTGCACTGAGATACTTCAGGGCCAGAGCGGCTTCGCGCAGGGTGGTGCCCTCGCTGTAGGCCTTCTTGGCAATTTGCGCGGCCTTGTCGTAGCCGATATGCGGGTTTAGCGCGGTCACCAGCATCAAACCGCGTTCCAGATGCGCGGCCATTTGTGCGGCGTCGGGTTCCAGGCCTTCGATGCAGTGCCGCTGGAAGTTGCGACAGCCGTCGGCCAGCAGGCGGATCGACTGCAGCAGGTTGTGGATGATCACCGGCTTGAACACGTTCAACTGCAGATGGCCCTGGCTGGCGGCCAAGCCGATGCTGACGTCGTTGCCGAGCACCTGGCAGGCGAGCATGGACAGCGCCTCGCATTGGGTCGGGTTGACCTTGCCGGGCATGATCGAGCTGCCTGGCTCGTTGGCCGGCAACTTGACCTCGGCGAACCCGGCGCGGGGGCCGGAACCGAGCAGGCGCAAGTCGTTGGCCATCTTCATCAAGGCCACCGCAAGGGTTTTCAGCGCGCCGGACAGTGTGACCAACGGTTCGTGGCCGGCCAAGGCGGCAAATTTATTCGGCGCGGAAACCAGCGGCAGGCCGGACAGCGCCGTCAGCTCGGCGGCGATCGCTTCGGCGAAACCGTGCGGGGCATTCAGGCCGGTGCCCACCGCCGTACCACCTTGGGCCAGTTCGCAGACCGCCGGCAATGCGGCGCGCAGGGCCCGCTCCGCGTAATCGAGCTGGGCGACGAAGGCCGACAACTCTTGGCCGAAGGTGATCGGTGTGGCGTCCATCAAATGCGTGCGCCCGGTCTTGACCAGGGACGCATGCCGCGCCGCCTGTTCGGCCAGGCCGCCAGACAGCTCGGCAAGCGCCGGCAGCAGGTCGTGTTGCACGGCTTGTACGGCGGCGATGTGCATGGCGGTGGGGAAGCTGTCGTTGGAACTTTGCGCGCGGTTGACGTGATCGTTCGGATGCACCGGCGCCTTGCCGCCGCGCCCCTGGCCAGCCAGTTCATTGGCGCGGCCGGCGATCACCTCGTTGACGTTCATATTGCTTTGCGTGCCGCTGCCGGTCTGCCAGACCACCAGCGGGAACTGCTCGTCGTGCTGGCCGGCCAGTACCTCGTCGGCGGCTTGTTCGATCAGCCGGGCGATCTCCGGCGGCAGCTCGCCGATGCGGTCGTTCACCCGTGCCGCGGCCTTCTTGATCAAGGCCAGGGCGTGCAGCACCGCCAGCGGCATGCGCTCTTGGCCGATGGCGAAGTTGATCAGTGAGCGCTGGGTTTGCGCGCCCCAGTAAGCTTCGTCAGGGACGTCGATGGGGCCGAGGCTGTCGGTTTCGATGCGGCTCATGGCTCTTCTCCGGGGACTGTTCCGCAAGTTTAGGCGCTTCGGCGCACCTCTGGTTCCGTGCCCACTGGATTTAAAGCCGTGCCGATTAGCGCTTTACCAGCGCGCGCGGGTAGTGCCGAGCCAGCCCAGGGCGCCATCGACCGGCACGCGCTCGCCGCTCGGGCCACGGAGTACGCCGTCGAAACGGCCGAACCACTGGCGGGTGTCGGCATAGAGGGGGCCAAACTGTGGGCGGGCTTGATGCTGCTGACGCGGGCTGAAGGCCAGGGCGACGCGATCATCGGCGCTGCTCAGACGCCAGGGCGCCAAAGGACTCTGCGGGGCCTGTTCGATGTGCACCGGAGCGTCCAGCTGCAGCAGCTCGCCGCCGAACCATAGGGCGTTCTCGGACAGGCCACTGTTGTCGGTCCAGCCCGAGCCGAAGTTACCGGCAATACCCCCGGGGGCGGCGAAGGCAGCGCGCGTCCAATGGCTGTGCAACGGCCAGACACCGCGGCCGAAGTCCAGGGCGGCGAAGCTCTGCCCCGGTACGCAGCTGTAGTGCGCGCGCCCCAACTGCACACTGCCGCTGGTCGGCAGACCCAATTGCCGGGAGGTGGCATGGAAGCCGCGGCCGGCGAAGGGCACCACCAGATTGGCCGACTCCAGATGCGCCGGGCGCTGAATATCCAGTGCGACGTGCAACGCTTGGCCATCGATATCCGGCGCGGCGCCCGTCAGGCGCAGGCGTCCTGGGTGTTCATCGGCCTTGAATTGCAGGCGTGGGTGGTCGAACGCGTGGCTTGCCACTGGCGTATCCGGCAACCGACAGCCGCGGCCGAAGGCGAGTAACTGGGTATGCGCGACGGCGTGGCCGGTCTCTAAATCGAGGAAGTAAGCGGCGGCGTAGCCCAGGTAGTCGAGGTCGGCCAGGGTCAGCGAGAGCATCCAGTGCGGGGTGGTGATGCACCAGTGATTCCAGCGTTTACGCCGCCCATAGTGGCCGGGCAGGGCGCAATGCACTTGCGGTCGCGGTGACCAACCAATCGCCTTGGGGGAGAGCTGGCCTTGGGCATCGCACAGCGGTCGCCAGGGCTCTGGCGCGAAAGCGGAAGTGAAGCTGTTCATCGGGCACGTCCATGTGTGCAGGATTTAGGTGCGCAGGAGCTTGCGGGGCGTGGGTGTCTTCAGTGGACAGAGTAGCCGTGGTTTTGACGGCGCGCAGCATGCCCACCCCGCTAAAGGATGGGCAAGTACTGGCACTTTGACAATGGATCAACGGCTGCGCTGCACTACACAGTCTGTGTGATCCTGTGTACAAACTCGCTCGCTCGCTTGAGCCGGGGGCGAGCTTGAGCGCAGAATGGCCAACCCTGGGGTTCGCCCTGATCATTAACAGGCCGTTGAAAAACTACTGCGGGCTTCGCGCGCTATGCGGCGTTGAAATCAGCCTCAAAATGCTCATTTACAGCACGTAAACTGCGCTTTTGACTCGCTACGCTCGCCCTGCGGGCCAGCCTTTGGCTGTTACTTCGCTGCGCTACGTTGCGGCTGATTTCGCCTTGCCTAGCCGTCGCTCGCTACCTTTTTCAACGGCCTGTTAGCCCTTCCCGAGAAGACAAGGAATTTCGATGACCCCGATTCGTACCCTTTGCACGGCGGTTCTGTTGGCGTGCGCCAGCGGTCAGGTGTTGGCGGATGCGGCCAGCCACGCTGCCGATGCCGAGCGTTTCCTCAAGCTGGCGCATGCCGACAAGCTGGCCGTGCCGGTGTATGCCCAAGTGCAACAGATGTTTGCCCAGCGTTTCGCCCAGGCTCAGGCTCCAGAAGCCAAGAAAGCGCTGCTCGAGAGCTATCAGGCCAAGGCCAATGCCTCGCTGAATAAGGCCGTCGGCTGGGATAAACTCAAGCCGGACATGGTCAAGCTCTACACCAGCAACTTCAGCGAGCAAGAGCTGAAGGATCTGATTGCCTTCTACCAATCGCCGCTGGGCAAGAAAGTGCTGGAAGCAATGCCGGCCCTGACCGCGCAATCGGCCCAGCTAACCCAGTCCAAGCTGGAAACTGCGGTGCCGGAAGTGAACAAGCTGCTCGCCGATATGACCGCCGAGCTGCAACCGGCGCAAGCCAAGCCTGAAGCGAAGAAGCCTTAAACGGAGCCCCGCATGAGCATGCGTGAACGTATCCAGACGGCGCTGGCCGCGCTGGAACCGCAGTACCTCGAAGTATTGGATGAAAGCCATATGCACAGTCGTGGGCTGGAAACGCACTTCAAGGCCGTGGTGGTCAGCCCGTTATTTGCCGGGCTGAATGCGGTCAAGCGGCACCAGAAGGTCTATGCCAGCCTTGGCGAACTGATGGGCCAGCTGCATGCGTTGGCGTTGCATACCTATACCCCGCAAGAGTGGGCGGAGTTGGGCCATGCGCCTGATTCGCCAACCTGTCTGGGTGGCAGTAAGCACGATCATTAGCTGTGTGCCATTAGCCCTGTGCCGCTTGGCCGCAGGCTGGGTGGCGTGGCTTTCTGGTAGACTTCACCCAGCGCCGGCCCAGCCGGCGCCGTCATTTATAGCCTTAGCATTTCTAAAACCCGGTCCGTCCTTTACGTGGACGACCACCTGGAGCAATCACCTGCATGACTCAGAACATCGTCGTGGCGGCGCTGTACAAGTTCGTCACCCTGAAGGACTACGTTGCACTGCGCGAGCCCCTGCTGCAAAGCCTGCTGGATAACGGCATCAAAGGCACCTTGCTGATTGCCGAAGAAGGCCTCAATGGCACCGTTTCGGGCAGCCGTGAGGGTATCGACGGCTTGCTCGCCTGGCTCAGGCAAGACCCGCGTTTCGTCGATATCGATCACAAAGAGTCGTACTGCGACGAGCAGCCGTTCTATCGCACCAAGGTCAAGCTGAAGAAGGAAATCGTCACCCTCGGCGTACCGGGCGTCGACCCGAACCAGCAGGTCGGCACCTATGTCGAGCCGCAAGACTGGAACGCGCTGATCGCCGACCCGCAAGTGCTGCTGATCGATACCCGCAACGACTACGAAGTGGCGATTGGCAGCTTCGAGCGCGCCATCGACCCACAGACCAAGAGCTTCCGTGACTTTCCCGACTACATAAAAGCCAACTTCGATCCGGCCAAGCACAAGAAGGTCGCGATGTTTTGCACCGGCGGAATCCGTTGCGAGAAGGCTTCCAGCTATATGCTCGGCCAGGGCTTCGATGAGGTCTATCACCTCAAGGGCGGCATCCTCAAATACCTGGAAGAAGTACCGCAGGAAGACACCCTGTGGCGCGGCGATTGCTTCGTGTTCGATAACCGCGTGACCGTTCGCCACGACCTCAGCGAAGGCGATTACGATCAGTGCCATGCCTGCCGCATCCCGATTTCGGTTGCAGACCGCCAGTCGCCGCATTACGTTCTGGGCATCAGCTGCCCGCACTGCTGGGACTCGCTGAGCGAGAAGACCCGCAACAGTGCCCGTGAGCGGCAGAAGCAGATCGAACTGGCCAAGGCGCGCAATCAACCGCACCCTCTGGGCTACAACCCTCGACTTTGTGCAGAGTCCTGACCCATGCAAGCTCGCCTGCTCTATGTGATGGACCCCATGTGCTCCTGGTGCTGGGGTTTCGCGCCGGTGCTCGAGGCGCTCGCCGCACAGGCGCAGGCCGCGGGCGTGCCACTGCACATGGTGGCCGGCGGCTTGCGGACCGGCAGTGGCGCGGCGCTGGAGCCGACCACCCAGCGCTATATTCTTGAGCACTGGCAGGCGGTCGCGCAGGCCACCGGGCAGCCGTTCAGGTTCGATGGCGCCTTGCCGGAGGGTTTCGTCTACGACACCGAGCCGGCTTGCCGTGCCCTGGTCGCCGCGCGCTCCCTCGATCCGGCCAGCGTCTGGCCGCTGGTCAAGGGCATTCAGCAGGCCTTCTACGCCGAAGGCCGCGACGTCACACAGGCCAGCGTGCTGGTCGAACTCGCGGAAGCGGCCGGCTTGCCGCGCATCGAATTCGCGACGGCCTTCGACAGTGCCGAACAGCACGCCGCCACCGCCGCCGATTTCACCTGGGTGCAGGATCTGGGCATCGCCGGCTTCCCCACCGTGCTCGCCGAACGCAATGGCCAACTGGCCCTGCTGACCAATGGCTATCAGCCGCTCAGCGAACTGGCACCGCTGCTGGCGCGTTGGCTGGCGCGGGGCGCGCATGCTTGATCGGCTGAGCTGGGCGGAAATACGCCGGCTGGCCCTGCGCCACAAAAAAGCCTTGCTGATTGCCAATGGCGTGGCGGTGCTGGCGACCCTCTGCAGCGTGCCGATTCCACTGCTGCTGCCGTTACTGGTCGACGAAGTGCTGCTCAAGCAGGGCGACGCGGCGCTCAAGGTCATGGATCGTTTCCTGCCCAGCAGTTGGGAGAGCGCCGTCGGCTACATCGGCCTGATGGTGTTGCTGACCTTGCTGTTGCGCAGCTCGGCGCTGGTCTTCAACGTGGTGCAGGCGCGGCTGTTTGCCCGTTTGTCGAAGGACATCGTCTACCGTATCCGCATTCGCCTGATCGAGCGGCTCAAGCGGATTTCCCTCGGCGAATACGAAAGCCTCGGCGGTGGCACGGTGACCACCCACCTGGTCACCGATCTCGACACCCTGGACAAGTTCGTCGGCGAAACCCTCAGCCGCTTCCTGGTCGCGGTGCTGACGCTGACCGGCACCGCGGGCATCCTGATGTGGATGCACTGGCAACTGGCGCTGTTGATCCTGCTGTTCAATCCCTTGGTGATCTACGCCACGGTGCAGTTGGGGAAACGGGTCAAGCATCTGAAGAAGCTCGAGAACGACAGCACCTCGCGCTTTACCCAGGCCCTCACCGAGACCTTGGACGCAATCCAGGAAATCCGTGCCGGCAACCGCCAGGGCTTCTTCCTCGGCCGCCTCGGTGTACGCGCCCAAGAGGTACGCAACTATGCGGTGGCCTCGCAATGGAAGAGTGATGCCTCCAGCCGCGCCAGCGGTCTGTTGTTCCAGTTCGGTATCGATATTTTCCGGGCGGCGGCGATGCTCACCGTGCTGTTCTCCGACCTGTCGATCGGCCAGATGCTCGCGGTGTTCAGCTACCTGTGGTTTATGATCGGCCCGGTCGAACAGCTGCTGAATCTGCAATATGCCTTCTACGCCGCCGGTGGCGCGCTGACGCGGATCAACGAGCTGCTCGCGCGGGCCGATGAGCCGCAATATCGAGGTGGCGTCGATCCCTTCGACGGGCGCGACACGCTCGGTATCGAGGTGCGCGGCCTGACCTTCGCCTACCACGATGAGCCGGTGCTGGATGAGCTGAACCTCGCCATCGCCGCGGGTGAGAAGGTCGCCATAGTGGGTGCCAGCGGCGGCGGCAAGAGCACCCTGGTGCAACTGCTGCTGGGCCTCTACACGGCCCAGGCCGGAAGCATCCGCTATGGCGGTTGCAGCCTGGAAGAGATCGGCCTGGAAACCGTGCGCGAACAGGTCGCGGTGGTGCTGCAGCATCCCGCGCTGTTCAACGACACGGTACGCGCGAACCTGACCATGGGTCGTGAGCGCAGCGATGAGGCCTGCTGGCGCGCGCTGGAAATCGCGCAATTGGCGCAGACCATTCGCGCCTTGCCGCAAGGTCTGGAGAGCATTGTCGGGCGCTCCGGCGTACGCCTTTCCGGTGGCCAGCGCCAGCGCCTGGCGATCGCGCGGATGGTGCTGGCCGAGCCGAAAGTGGTGATCCTCGACGAGGCCACCTCGGCCCTCGATGCCGCCACCGAATACGCCCTGCACCAGGCTCTGGGCCAGTTCCTCAACGGCCGCACCACCTTGATCATCGCCCACCGCCTGTCGGCGGTGAAACAGGCGGATCGGGTGCTGGTCTTCGATGGCGGGCGCATCGCCGAGGATGGTGATCATCAGCAGTTGATCGCCGAGGGCGGCTTGTACGCCAAGCTGTACGGCCACCTGCAACAGGGTTAGCGCAGTCCAGCCTGAATGCCGTTCACTCAAGCAGGCGTCTGCGCCTTATATCCTCTCGCCCCCAGCCCCCGCTCCGCGCCCCGGCCTGAACGCGGAGCGTTCAGGCGCTCATCGGCACACGAGCCTGCGGCTCTAAAAGCATGCCTCCTCGCCCCGTAAAACGGGCGAGGAGGGCCAGAACGTGCAGGCGGCTGCGGACGAAAGGCTTTCCAGTTCCTGCAAATGAAAGATGGCTGGGTATTCGCCGCGCACTAGACTCATACCGTCAAGATGCCGCCAACGTTGAAGGAGCGTGCTCATGGCCACTGTAAGCGGTATTGAAGGCACCAATATCCTGACGGGTGCCGCCAGCGGCGACACTCTCACTGGCCAGGGGGCAATGACAGCCTGCGCGGTCAACGACCTGTGGTCCGGCCTGAAGCTGGCCATTCGCCAGGAGCTTCGGTGAAAACATCGTAGCCTCGGGGCTTCGCCCATGCACTCTGACAGTTCTGTCCGCCGGAGTCTGGCGCAGTCGGCCGCACGGCTGGTCGCCATGTTGGTGCTTGCGGCGGGCCTGCTGGGCTGCAGCGAGTCACCGCGCCCCGACCTGAAACGGCTCTACCAGCTCAGCACCACCGACGCCGAAGCCGCGCCGGTCATCTTGATCCCGGGTGCCTTTGGCACCCGCTTGCGCGACCGGGTCAGCGGCGAAGAGATTTGGCCGGGGCCGTGGTGGCGCATTCTGTTCTCCTCTTACCCGGAGCTGGCCCTCGAAATCGATCCGCAAACGAATACGCCACGGCCTTCGCGGCTGGAAGCTGCGGGCATTGCCGAGCAGGCGCTGCGGCGCGACTTTTACCGGCCAATTTTACGAACCTTGACGCAATTTGGTGGCTATGCGCGCGCCCAGCCCGGGACACCCGCGCGCAAGGGCGAGCGACGCTACTACGTCCTTTCCTACGACTGGCGGCAAGACACCTTGCGCAGCGTGCGGGAACTGGATCGGCTGATTGCGGCCGTGCGCCGTGATTACGCCGACCCGACCTTACGCGTCGATGTGGTGGCGCACAGCATGGGTGGCTTGATCGCGCGCTACTACCTGCGCTTTGGCACCCGCGATGTGCTGGACGGCGCGCCCCAGCAGGTGACCATGGATGGGGCGGACCGGGTGCGCAAACTGGTGTTGTTGGGCACGCCCAACCTGGGGTCGGTCAGCTCACTGCACGCCTTCATCAGTGGCGAAAAGGTCGGGTGGAACCGTATTTCGCCGCGCACTCTGGCCACCTTTCCCAGTGGCTATCAGCTATTTCCCCACCCGCTCAACAACTGGCTGGTGGACATCGAGGGCAAGCCTCGTCACGACGACTTGTTTGACCCCAACACCTGGCAGCGCATGGCTTGGTCGGTCTACGAACCCAGCCTGGCCACCGCTGCCGACGCGCCGGCGCTGCAGCGCTATTTCGTTTCTCAGCTGGAGCGTGCACGGCGTTTGGCCTGGATGCTGTCCGTGGCCGAGCCGGTGTCGCCAATCCGCTATGTGCTCTTTGGCGGTGGCTGCCACATGACGCCTGCCCGGCTGCTGGTGGAGCAGCTCAATGGACGCGACACGGTGCGACTCACGCCAGCAGACATTGCCGCGCCCCGGCCCGGTGTGCCCTACGACGAGCTGATGATCGAGCCCGGCGATGGCCGCGTCACCAAGCCGTCGCTGCTGGCGCGCGAGACCCTGGACCCCGGCGCGCCACAGAACGAGGACAGTTTTCTGCCGGTGGCTTATGCGTTCTTCCTGTGCGAGGACCACGCGTTCCTGACCAGCAACATTAACTTTCAGGACAACCTGCTCAACGTGCTCTTGTCACGCCAACCGCCCCCTGAGAGCAAATAGCGGGCGCGAGGCCTGCTCGGTTGCGGAGGTGATTCTGGCCCATGGCCCGCGTCAAATGGGTGGGAGCCGCTATTGAAAGTCATAGCGATGGGCTGCCCCTGTGCTCATTCGCTGGAGTCAACCGGCCATGCCAATCCAAGGCGCTGGCCAGTTCCTGGCAGCGCAATGAAAGCACTGCCCAGTGCAAGCCGGTTTTGCCGAGGGATGGCCACCGGCCGGCGCTGCGGAAATTCTCCCGCTAGACTGAGGCTGTCTGTTGTCGCCACTCGGGGGCCGTCTTGCGGATACGCTGCGGTTTAGAGCCGTGCATGGGCCTGCGTAAGAGGACCATGAGCGGGTCGGGAAGGGGGGCGGTACGAACGGCTCCCGATCGCTTGGCGTTCGCCTGAATAGGGAAGGGATGCAATGAGGCAGAAACGGATTCGCGACAAACCCCGCCTGTTCGGGCTTATCTGGCCCTTCATCGCTATCGTGTTGCTGCAGGCGTTGCTCGCGGGCTTGAGCCTGGATCTGCTCTCCTCGGTGCGCGCCTACGTTGGTGGCGAGAGCCTGTGGTCCAAGGGGCAGAAGGAGGCCATCCAGTCCCTCTGCCGGTACAGCGACAACTTCCTCGAAGCCGACTACCGTGCCTACCAGGCGGCCATCGCCATCCCGCTGGGCGATCATGCCGCGCGGCTCGCGCTCGAGCGTCCCGACCCCGATCTGGCAGCGGCCCGCGCCGGCCTCCTACGGGGCGGCAACCATCCGCAGGACATTCCCGGCCTGATCTGGTTGTTCCGCAACTTCCGCCACTTCAGCTATCTGGAAAAAGCCATCGAGCACTGGGTCGTCGGCGACCGCTACCTGCTGGAGCTGACCGGCGTGGCCGCGGCGATGCACGCCGGCATAGCCGGCGGCCTGGCCGGCAGCGATGAGATCAGCCGCTGGAAGGCGCAGATCTATGCCATCAACGCTGGCGTCACGCCGATCGCCAAGGCCTTTTCCGACGCGCTCGGCGAAGGCTCGCGCTTCATCCAGCGGCTGCTGCTGGCGGCCAACCTGGCCACCGCCGCCATCCTGATCCTGCTGGCGGTGCTGCGCACGAGCAAGCTGCTGGCCCAGCGTCAGGCGTTCGAGCACGCGCTGCACGCGGAAAAGGAGCGTGCGCAGACCACCCTGGCGTCGATCGGCGACGCGGTGATCAGCACCGACAGCGTCGGGCGCATGGAGTACATGAACCCGGCGGCCGAGCGGCTTACCGCGTGGCGGGCCGAGCAGGCCCGCGGCTTGCCGCTGCTGTCGCTGTTTCGCCTGGTCGATGAGGACAGCCAGCAGGAGGGCCTGACGCTGATCGAGCAGATCCTCGACGGCAAGATCGACGGCGGCAGCGCCCACGCGCAGCAGGTGGTCCGCCTCGATGGCAGCACGGTGGCCGTTGCGCTGGTCGGCGCGCCTATCCAGATCGACGGCAAGATCGCTGGCGCGGTGCTGGTGCTCCATGACATGACGCGCGAGCGCCAGTACATCGCCAGCCTGTCCTGGCAGGCGTCGCACGATGCGCTCACCGGCCTGGCCAACCGCCGCGAGTTCGAACATCGGCTGGAGCAGGCGCTGGGCAAGCTCGACCGCCATCCGGGGCAGCACGCGCTGATGTTCCTCGATCTCGACCAGTTCAAGGTGGTCAACGACACCTGTGGCCACGCCGCCGGCGACCAGCTGTTGCGCCAGGTCTGTAGCCTGCTGCAACGGCGCCTGCGCGAAGGCGACACGCTGGCGCGGCTGGGCGGCGATGAATTCGGCATCCTCCTGGAAAACTGCCCGCCCGGACCGGCCGCCCAGATTGCCGAACTGTTGCGCCTGAGCGTGCAGGACCTGCCCTTCGTTTGGGGCGGGCGCCCCTTCAACATCGGCGTGAGCATTGGCCTGGTGCATATCGCGCAGGCGCGGACCACGCTGGCAGAGGCGCTGCGGGCGGCCGACCTGGCCTGCTATATGGCCAAGGAAAAAGGCCGCAACCGCGTGCAGGTCTATCACCCGGATGATTCAGAGCTGTCGCTGCGCTTCGGCGAGATGGCCTGGGTGCAGCGCATCCATCAGGCGCTGGAGGAGGAGCGCTTCTGCCTGTACGCCCAGGAAATTGCCCGGCTCGGCCAGGGCGAGGGTGGCGGCACTCATCTCGAACTGCTGCTGCGGCTGCGCGACGAGGAGGGCCAGCTGGTGCCGCCGATCCGCTTCATCCCGGCCGCCGAGCGCTATGGCCTGATGCCGCTGATCGACCGTTGGGTGGTGAAGAACGCCTTCGGCATCCTCGCCGCGCGGCTGGCCGGCGCGCAGGTCGAGCCGATCGCCACCTGCGCCATCAACCTGTCCGGCACCACCTTCGGCGACGAGGCCTTCCTCGACTTCCTGCGCGAGCAGTTCGAGCAGTACAGGATTCCACCGCAGTTGATCTGCTTCGAGATCACCGAAACCAGCGCCATCGCCAACCTCGCCAGCGCCGCCCGCTTCATCAACGAGCTGCAGGCGCTGGGCTGCCGTTTCTCGCTCGACGACTTCGGCGCCGGCATGTCCTCCTTCACCTACCTCAAACATTTGCCGGTGGACTACCTGAAGATCGACGGCGGCTTCGTCAAGGACATGCTCGACGACCCGATCGACCGCGCCATGGTCGAGTCGATCAACCACATCGGCCACGTGATGGGCAAACGCACCATCGCCGAGTTCGTCGAAACGCCGCAGATCATTCAGGCGCTGAGCGACATGGGCGTCGACTATGCCCAGGGATATGCCATCGCCCGACCGCAGCCGTTCACCAGCTATAACAGGCTAACAAGCGACTCGGCCAATGCCAGCCTGGAGCACGGTTCGGCACAGCCTCCGGTTGGCGACCTGTACGTTCAGGGCGAGTAACCTGGCAGCCGAGCGCACCGCTTTGGCAAATAATCGTTACGGATGGCAAGCCGCTGCAGTGAGGGCTCTCGGCGCTTTTCAATGTTGTAAGGAAAATTTGCCATATAGGCCGAGCGCAAGCCCCGATAAGGCCCGGCACTGCGCTTGTCCGACCCTCGGGCAAGGGTTGTTATGAGGCTATCCACACCGTCGCTGTCTCAAGGGCAGGGCGGTGCGCCCACAAGAACAACGAGGAGGCGGAATGAACGCCGTGAACAAGATCGAGCAGCACAACCCGATTGGTACCGACGGTTTCGAATTCGTCGAATACACCGCGCCGACGCCCGAGGGCATTCAGCAGCTGCGTGAGCTGTTCACCGCCATGGGCTTCACCGAAACCGCCAAGCACCGCTCCAAGGAGGTCTTTCTGTTCCAGCAGAACGACATCAATTTCGTCCTCAACGGCAGCCCGACCGGCCATGTCCGTGAGTTCGGCGAGAAGCACGGCCCGAGCGCCTGCGCCATGGCCTTCCGGGTCAAGAATGCGGCCCAGGCGGCCGCCTATGTCGAAGCCCAGGGCGCCACACTGGTCGGCAGCCACGCCAACTTCGGCGAGCTGAACATCCCCTGCGTCGAGGGCATCGGCGGCTCCTTGCTGTACCTGGTCGATCGCTATGCCAACGAGAGCAGTGACAAGACCATCTACGACGTCGACTTCGAGTACATCGAAGGCCGCACGCCGCAGGACAATGCGGTCGGCCTGATCGAACTGGATCACCTGACCCACAACGTCAAGCGTGGGCAGATGGACGTCTGGTCTGGCTTCTACGAGCGTATCGCCAACTTCCGTGAGATCCGTTACTTCGATATCGAAGGCAAACTCACCGGCCTGCTGTCGCGCGCCATGACCGCGCCCTGCGGCAAGATTCGTATCCCGATCAACGAATCGGCGGACGATAAATCGCAGATCGAAGAGTTCATCCGCGAGTACCACGGCGAAGGCATCCAGCACATCGCCCTGGCCAGCGAGGACATCTACGAGACCGTGCGCAAGCTGCGCGCCAACGGTGTGGACTTCATGAAAACGCCGGACACCTATTATGACAAGGTCGATCAACGCGTCGCCGGCCACACCGAGCCCACTGCCCTGCTACGCGAACTGAACATCCTGATCGACGGTGCGCCGGGTGACGACGGCATCCTGCTGCAGATTTTCACCAATACCGTGATCGGCCCGATCTTCTTCGAGATCATCCAGCGCAAAGGCAATCAGGGCTTCGGCGAGGGCAATTTCAAGGCCTTGTTCGAGTCCATCGAGGAGGATCAGGTCAAACGCGGCGTTCTCAAGGCCGAGTGACCTGGTGCCTGGCGTAGGGTGCGCCGCGCGCACCGGGGCCGAGGTAATGGTGCGCACAGCGCACCCTACGATGGAGTTCTGACATGAGCCGTAAATGGATCAGCTTCCCCCTGCGTGAAGGCGAGTGCTCACGGCAGGCGCATTGCGATTTCCCGGCAGGCACTTATGAGCGGGAAATGGGCCGCGAAGGTTTCTTCGGCCCGGCTTCACACCTGCACCACAAGCATCCGCCCACCGGTTGGATCGATTGGGAGGGGCCGTTGCGGCCCCACGCCTTCAACTTCAACCAGCTCTCCAGCGAGCGCGATTGCCCGCTGGAAGCGCCGGTCACCCTGCATAACGGCGACATGAAGCTGCGGGTGTGGAAGACCAACGGCGCCATGCGCCACCTGGTACGCAACGGCGACGGCGATGACCTGCTGTTTATTCACGAAGGCGCGGGGCACTTCTACTGCGACTTCGGCCACCTGGAGTTCCGCGACGGCGATTACCTGATGGTGCCGCGTGGCACCGCCTGGCGCATCGAGGCCAGTGAGCCGACCTTTATGCTGCTGATCGAGAACACCGACGGTGCCTATCAACTGCCGGACAAGGGCCTGGTTGGCCCGCATGCGATCTTCGATCCGGCGGTGCTCGACCATCCGCATCTCGACGACGCGTTCAAGGCCCAGCAGGACGAGAACACCTGGCAGGTGCGCATTAAGCGGCGCAACCAGATCAGCACCGTGACCTATCCGTATAACCCGCTGGACGTGGTCGGCTGGCATGGCGACAACACCGTGGTGCGTCTCAACTGGCGGGATATCCGCCCGCTGATGAGCCATCGCTATCACCTGCCGCCGTCGGCGCACACCACCTTTGTGGCCAACGGCTTCGTGGTCTGCACGTTCTGTCCGCGCCCGGTCGAAAGTGACCCAGGTGCGCTGAAGGTGCCGTTCTATCACAACAACGACGACTACGACGAAGTGCTGTTTTACCACCGTGGCAACTTCTTCAGCCGCGACAACATCGAGGCCGGGATGGTCACCTTGCACCCCTGCGGCTTCCCCCACGGGCCGCACCCGAAGGCGCTGAAGAAGAGCCAGGACGCCCCGGCCAACTTCGCCGACGAAGTGGCGGTGATGATCGACAGCCGTCGTGCCCTGGAGATAGACCCGGCCGCCGCGCAGGTCGATGTCCCCGAATACGTGAACTCCTGGCGTGCGCCAGGGAAAGACAGTTGAAGTAGGGTGCGCCGTGCGCACCTTGATCATCGCCCAGACAAGTGGTGCGCAGGGCGCACCCTACAGGTTGAACTATGAAACTCGCATCTCTGAATCAAGGCCGTGACGGCGTGCTGCTGGTGGTCTCCCGCGACCTCAGCCGTGCGGTGAAAGTCCCGGCGATTGCCGCGACCCTGCAGGCGGCACTGGATGAGTGGGCGGCTAAGCGTCCGCAACTGGACGCGGTGTACCAACGGCTGAACGATGGCCTGGAGGCCGGCGCCTTCGCCTTCGAGCAGGGCGCCTGCGCCAGCCCGCTGCCGCGCGCCTATCACTGGGCCGATGGCAGTGCCTACGTCAACCACGTCGAGCTGGTGCGCAAGGCCCGAGGCGCCGAGATGCCGGAATCCTTCTGGCATGACCCGCTGATGTATCAGGGCGGCGCGGACAGCTTTATCCCGCCGCACAGCCCGATTCGCATGGCCGACGAGGCCTGGGGCATCGACCTGGAGGCCGAGCTGGCGGTGATCACCGACGACGTGCCGATGGGCGCCTCGGCGGCCGAAGCGGCCGCGCACATTCAGTTGCTGATGCTGGTCAACGACGTGTCGCTGCGCAATCTGATTCCCGGCGAGCTGGCCAAGGGCTTCGGTTTCTACCAGAGCAAGCCGTCCTCCAGTTTCTCGCCGGTGGCGGTGACGCCGGACGAGCTGGGCGATACCTGGCGCGAGGGCAAGGTGCATCGGCCGCTGGTCTCGCAGATCAACGGCCAGCTGTTCGGCCAGCCGGATGCCGGCGTCGACATGACCTTCAACTTCCCGACCCTGGTCGCTCATGCCGCCAAGACCCGGCCGCTGGGAACCGGCACCATCATCGGCTCCGGCACCGTGTCGAACTATGACCGCAGCGCCGGTTCCAGCTGCCTGGCCGAAAAGCGCATGCTGGAAATCGTCGAGCACGGCGAGGCGAAAACCCCGTTCCTCAAGTTCGGTGACCGGGTGCGCATCGAGATGTTCGACGCCCATGGGCAAAGCATCTTCGGCGCCATCGAGCAGGCGGTGGAAAAATACCCGCATTGATCCCGCGGTTCAGACCACTACCTGAGGAAGGATGTCCATGCTGACTCTCTATTCCTACTGGCGCTCCAGCGCCGCCTATCGGGTACGCATCGCGCTTAACCTGAAGGGGTTGGCCTACCAGCAAGTGCCGGTGCATCTGGTCAAGGATGGCGGCCAGCAGCATTCGGCCGACTACCTGGCGCTGAATCCGCAAGGTTTGGTGCCGCTGCTGGTCGATGGCCAGACGAAGATCGCGCAGTCCCTGGCGATTCTCGAATACCTGGAAGAAACCCACCCGCAACCGGCACTGCTCCCGAGCGATCCGGCCCAGCGCGCGCAGGTGCGCGCATTGGCGCTGCATATCGCCTGCGATATCCACCCGCTGAACAATCTGCGGGTGTTGCAATACTTGTCCGGCACCTTGGGGGTTGAGAACGAGGCGAAAGACACCTGGTATCGGCACTGGGTGGACGTCGGCCTGGCGGCCGTGGAGCAGGGACTGCTGCGCTTGCCCGGTCGTCTGTCACTGGGCGAGCGGCCGGGCTATCTGGAGGCCTGCTTGATTCCGCAGGTGTACAATGCGCGCCGTTTTAACTGTGACCTCAATGCGTACCCGCGCATCCTCGATCTGGTCGCCCGCTGTGAATCCCTAGAAGCATTTAAAAACGCCGCTCCGGAGGTGCAGCCCGACGCGCAGTAGGGGCTCCGAAACTAAGGCTTACCCGCCTTGCTGAATTCCGCCGCACCACAAGCGCGGCGGGTCCGATCCCGTCACAGATAAAAACAAAAGGTGACGTACCAATGCAGCATGACACTCCTCACTCAGGCGAGCTCAAACGCGGCCTGAAGAATCGCCATATCCAGCTGATCGCCCTCGGTGGCGCCATCGGCACCGGTTTGTTCCTCGGCTCGGCCGGGGTACTGAAATCCGCCGGCCCGTCGATGATCCTCGGCTACGCCATTTGCGGTTTTATCGCCTTCCTGATCATGCGCCAGCTTGGTGAAATGATCGTCGAAGAGCCGGTAGCCGGCTCCTTCAGCCATTTTGCCCACAAGTACTGGGGCGGTTTTGCCGGCTTCCTCTCGGGCTGGAACTGCTGGGTGCTGTACATCCTGGTGGGTATGTCGGAGCTGACCGCGGTCGGCAAGTACATTCATTACTGGTGGCCGGATGTCCCGACCTGGGCCACCGCGGCGGTGTTCTTCGTCATGGTCAACGCGATCAACCTAGCCAACGTCAAGCTGTTCGGCGAGGCGGAGTTCTGGTTCGCCATGATCAAGGTGGTGGCGATCATCGGCATGATAGTGCTCGGCTGCTACCTGCTGTTCAGCGGTGCTGGCGGCGAGCAGGCTGCGGTGAGCAACCTGTGGGAACATGGCGGCTTCTTCCCCAACGGGCTTGAAGGTCTGGTGATGGCGATGGCCTTCATCATGTTCTCCTTCGGTGGCCTGGAGATGCTCGGTTTCACCGCGGCCGAGGCCGACCAGCCGAAGACCGTGATCCCGAAAGCGATCAACCAGGTGATCTACCGCATCCTGATCTTCTACGTCGGCGCGCTGGTGGTACTGCTTTCTCTGACTCCCTGGGATGCCCTGCTGCAGAACATCAACAGTGCCGGTGACGCTTACAGCGGCAGCCCGTTCGTCCAGGTGTTCTCGATGCTGGGTAGCGATACCGCCGCGCACATCCTCAACTTCGTGGTGCTCACCGCCGCGCTGTCGGTCTACAACAGCGGCACCTACTGCAACGGTCGCATGCTCCTGGGCCTGGCCGAGCAGGGCGATGCGCCGAAGTCGCTAGCCAAGGTCGACAAGCGCGGCGTGCCGGTGCGTGCGCTGGTGCTCTCGGCGCTGGTGACCTTCCTCGCGGTGGTGGTCAACTACCTGGTGCCGCAGAACGCGCTGGAGCTGCTGATGTCGCTGGTGGTGGCGGCGCTGGTGATCAACTGGGCGATGATCAGCTACTCACACCTGAAGTTCCGCCAGCAGATGGATCGCGATGCTGTGCGCACGGGGTTCCGTGCCTTCTGGTACCCCTTCGGCAACTACCTGTGCCTGGCCTTCGTGCTGTTCATCCTCGGCGTCATGCTGCTGATCCCAGGGATCCAGGTGTCGGTCTACGCGATTCCGTTCTGGTTGGTGTTTATGTGGGGTTGCTACCGCCTCAAGCTGTCCAAAGCTAAAGCCACGGCGGATCTGTTCGGCGCCAGTTCGGCAGTCGAGTAACCGCGCAACAGTCGGCCGGTACTTGATCGGTACGCTAAACAACAAACCCGGCTATTAGAGCCGGGTTTGTTGTTTCAGCAGGGCGGGATTGTGGGTTGGATTGGATGAATGCTTGCGCAGGCGCTCGGGTTATCCTGGCCGCCTCTTTCCTTTTATGTGCTTTCGTCATGCTGGTGATTTCCAACAACGTCCATCTGCCCGATGCCGAGGTCGAGCTGAGCGCCATCCGCGCCCAGGGCGCCGGTGGGCAGAACGTTAATAAGGTCTCCAGCGCGGTACACCTGCGTTTCGACATCAACGCCTCGTCGCTGCCGCCGTTCTACAAGGAACGCCTGCTGGCGCTGCGCGACAGCCGCATCACCGGCGATGGCGTGGTGGTGATCAAGGCACAGCAGTACCGCACTCAGGAACAGAACCGCGCGGACGCGCTGGAGCGGCTAAAGGAGCTGATTCTGAGTGCCGCCAAGGTGGAAAAAGCCCGCCGTCCGACCAAGCCAACCCTGGGCTCGAAGAAGCGTCGGCTGGAAGGCAAGAGCCAGCGCGGCTCGATCAAGGCCGGGCGCGGCAAGGTGGATTACTGAGTTTGTCGGTAGGGTGCATTTGCCCGCAGGGCAATGCACCTCGGGCTGTGTGGTGGCGGTGGATTGCCGCGTTGCGGCGAATCCACCCTACGGGCTCGACCGTGCGCCGGGAGGTAGGGCGGACATACCGCTTGCGGTTTGTCCGCCGCCTTGAGCGGTGGACAAGGCCGACGCCATGTCCACCCTACGTCGGATCAGTCGCAGACCTGGGCGATGGCGCGGGCCAGGTCGTCGAGCCGGCTGGCATCGATCCCGGCCACGTTGGCACGGCCGGAACCGACCATATACACGCTGTATTCATCGCGCAGCCGCTGCACCTGCTGGGGCGTGAGGCCGGTGTAGGAGAACATCCCGCGCTGGATGCCGATATGTGCAAAGCGTTCGGCCAGGCCATAAGGCTGCAGGGCTTCGACCAAGCCCAGGCGCAGTTCGGCGATGCGCCGACGCATGCCTTCCACTTCATCGACCCAGAGGGTTTTCAAGGCCTGGTCGTCGAGGATCTGCGCGACCACCGCAGCGCCATGGGCCGGCGGGGTGGACCACAGGTTGCGGGCGGTGGAGGCCAGCTGGCTGCGCACATCCAGTAGTTTTTCCGCATCTTCGCAGCAGACGATCAAGGCGCCGGTGCGTTCGCGGTAGAGGCCGAAGTTCTTCGAGCAGGAGCTGGTGATCAGCAGCTCCGGCAGTTCTTGGGCGAACAGCCGTACCGCCCAGGCGTCGTCGTCCAGCCCATCGCCGAAGCCTTGATAGGCGAAGTCGATCAGCGGCAACAGCTCACGGGCGCGCACCACCTCCAGCACCCGGCGCCAGTCGTCGTGCGACAGGTCGAAGCCGGTCGGATTGTGGCAGCAGGCGTGCAGCAGCACCACGTCGCCGAGCGGCAACTGGCCGAGGGCGGCGAGCATGGCTTCGACGTTCAGGCAGTTGTCGCTGCCGACGTAGGGGTAGTGACCGACCTTGAGCCCAACTGCGGCAAAGATCGTTTCGTGGATCGGCCAGGTCGGGTCGCTCAGCCAGATGCCACGGCCCGGCAGGCAGCGGGCGATAAAGTCCGCCGTCAGGCGCAGGGCGCCGGTGCCGCCCGGTGTTTGCGTGGCGCCGGCGCGCTGTTCGCGCAGCAGTGCGGAGTCGCCACCGAGCACCAGTTCGGCCAGGCGCGTGGTAAACAGCGCATCGCCATGACCGCCGATGTAGCTCTTGGTCGTTTCGCTGTCGACCAAGCGCTGCTCGGCCAGCTTCACCGCGCGCAAAATCGGTGTATGACCCTGGGGGTCTTTGTACACGCCAACCCCGAGATCCAACTTGGCCGGATTGCTGTCGGCGCGAAAGGCCTCGATCAGGCCGAGAATCGGGTCGCCGGGCACGCGGGAGATCGCGTGGAAGTGTTTCACTTGCGCCCCTCCGCGGTTTTCGCGACCTCGTCGGTACGGGCGGCCATGATAAAGTCGTTGCGGTGCAGGCCTTTGATCGAGTGGCTCCACCAGGTCACGGTGACCTGGCCCCATTCGGTCAGCAGGCCGGGGTGATGGCCCTCGGCCTCGGAGATGTCGCCGACGGCGTTAGTGAAGGCCAGGGCCTGCTTGAAGTTCTTGAACAGGAAGAGCTTTTCCAGCTGCATCACGCCGTCACGAACCTCGATATTCCAGTCCGGAATCTGCCGCAGCAATTCGGGCAGTTCGGCATCGCTGACTTGCGGGGCTCCGGCTTGGCAGGCTTCGCAGTGGGCCTGATTCAGAGCGGAGGGGGTCAAAGCGGTCATGGTGGGTTCCTTCTTGTAGGCGTTTGCTGTCTAGGTAGTCTAGGTAGAGCGTAGCGAAACCCAGCTCGATGCTATGCGCTGGGTTTCGTCGCTACGCGACTCTACCCAGCCTACGTGTCCAGGTATTCGTGTCCGGATATCGTTCAGGCCGCCTGTTTCGGCGGGAATTTCGCCGGGTGCAAACCTAGCTGCATGGCTTTGGGCACCATCGCCATGATGTCCTCATGGGCCAGTTCGAACAGCCGCTTAAGCTCCGGCAGCACGAAATACAGCGGTTGCAGGATGTCGATGCGGTAAGGCGTGCGCATCGCTTCGATAGGGTCGAAGGCCTGGTGCTCGGGCTGGTCGGACAGGCAGTAGAGCGTCTCCTTCGGTGAGGAGAGGATGCCGCCGCCATAAATTTTGCGGCCCTGCGGCGTGTCGACCAGGCCGAACTCGATGGTCATCCAGTACAGGCGGGCGAGGTAGACGCGTTGCTCTTTGCTGGCCTGGAGGCCGAGCTTGCCATAGGTGTGGGTGAATTCGGCGAACCAGGGGTTGGTCAGCAGCGGGCAGTGGCCGAAGATCTCGTGGAAAATGTCCGGCTCTTGCAGGTAGTCCAGCTCTTCCCGTGTGCGGATAAAGGTGGCGACCGGGAATTGTTTGCTGGCCAGCAGTTGGAAAAAGGTCTCGAACGGAATCAGCGCCGGCACCCGCACCACGCGCCAACCGGTAGTGGCCTCGAGCACCTTGTTGATCTCGCCGAGTTGCGGGATGCGCTCATGGGGCAGGCCAATCTGCTCGATACCGTCCAAATACTCCTGACAGGCGCGGCCTTCGATCACCTTCAACTGGCGGCTGATCAAGGTGTTCCACACCTGATGCTCGGCTTCCGGGTAGTGGATAAAACCGTGCTCATCGGGTTGGCGGGCCACGTACTGCGTGGTTTTCATACGGTCTCCTGCGCGGTCGCGATGCCGCAGCGCGTTGTTGTTGTGTTGACCTAGCAATACCGCAGAGCGTTGCGCTGCGCAGCCGGCTAGCGGCTCGGGTCGGCAGGAAATACCGATAAATTCGTAAAGATATAGTTACGATCTTGGCGAGGTTGCGGATTTCAGCCTTGCTGGCGCAAGCATCTGTCACATATTCTTGACGAAAATCTGCAGTGATTTTGCGAAAAAAACACTGCTGGCCCGCCACAAGCAGCGATAACAGGGCGTTTGCGATGAGAATCAAAGTCCACTGCCAGAACCGCGTCGGTATCCTGCGCGACATCCTCAATCTGCTGGTCGAGTATGGCATCAACGTCGCCCGTGGCGAGGTCGGCGGCGAGCAGGGCAACGCCATCTATCTGCACTGCCCGAACCTGATCAACCTGCAGTTCCAGTCGCTGCGCGCCAAGTTCGAGGCGATTCCCGGCGTGTTCGGGGTCAAGCGCGTCGGCTTGATGCCCAGCGAGCGCCGTCATCTGGAGTTGAATGCCTTGCTCGGCGCGCTGGATTTTCCGGTGCTGTCGATCGACATGGGCGGCTCGATAGTCGCGGCCAACCGTGCGGCGGCGCAGTTGCTGGGGGTGCGGGTGGATGAGGTGCCGGGGATTCCGTTGTCCCGCTACGCCGAAGATTTCGACTTGCCCGAGCTGGTGCGGGCAAACAAGTCGCGGATCAATGGCCTGCGGGTCAAGGTCAAGGGCGATGTGTTTCTCGCCGACATCGCCCCGCTGCAATCCGAGCACGACGAAAGCGAGGCCCTGGCCGGCGCGGTGTTGACCCTGCACCGCGCCGACCGGGTCGGTGAGCGCATCTACCATGTGCGCAAGCAGGAGCTGCGCGGCTTCGACAGCATCTTCCAGAGCTCGAAAGTCATGGCCGCGGTGGTGCGCGAAGCCCGGCGGATGGCGCCGCTGGATGCGCCGTTGCTGATCGAGGGCGAGACCGGCACCGGCAAGGAGCTGTTGGCGCGCGCCTGTCACCTGGCCAGTCCGCGCGGGCAGTCGCCGTTTATGGCGCTGAACTGCGCCGGGCTGCCGGAATCCATGGCCGAGACCGAGCTGTTCGGCTACGGTCCGGGCGCCTTCGAAGGGGCTCGTCCCGAGGGCAAGCTCGGCCTGCTGGAGTTGACCGCGGGCGGCACCTTGTTCCTCGATGGCGTCGGCGAGATGAGCCCGCGCTTGCAGGCCAAGCTGCTGCGTTTCCTGCAAGATGGCTGCTTCCGCCGGGTCGGTAGCGACGAGGAGGTGTACCTGGATGTGCGGGTCATCTGCGCGACCCAGGTGGATCTCTCCGAGCTCTGTGCGAAAGGCGAGTTCCGCCAGGATCTCTACCACCGCCTCAACGTACTCAGCCTGCATATCCCGCCGCTGCGCGAATGCCTGGATGGGTTGGCGCCGTTGGCCGAGCACTTTCTCGATCAGGCCAGCCGGCAGATCGGGTGCCCGCTACCCAAGCTGGCGCCGAAAGCCTTTGAGCGACTCAATCACTACCACTGGCCAGGCAATGTACGGCAGTTGGAGAACGTGCTGTTTCAGGCGGTTTCGCTCTGTGATGGCGGCACGGTCAAGCCCGAGCATATCCGCCTGCCGGACTATGGCGCGCCGCAGCCGCTGGGTGATTTCTCCCTCGAGGGCGGGCTGGAGGCGATTCTCGGGCGTTTCGAAAAGGCCGTGCTGGAGCGGCTCTATGCCGAGTACCCCAGCAGTCGTCAGCTGGGCAAGCGCCTCGGTGTGTCGCATACCACCATCGCCAACAAGCTGCGCCAGCATGGGCTGGGCAAGGAGTAGGGCAACCCGCCCTAGGATTTGTGCGCCGAGCAGCCGAGTGAGTGGCGGCATCCCCTGCGAGCGTCTAGGTTTAACCCTCGGGAGCCTGATCGCAGCGGAGGATGCCATGCACGATGAACCGTCGAATCCACGAGTCGGCTGGCTGCGGCATCCCGAGCGGTACTGGGGCGTTTGGCTGGCTGTGCTGGTCCTGATCCTCGGCCCGCTTGCCGTCGCGGACAGCAACCCGCGCTTGGCGCAGATCGAGGAGCAATTGGACGATCTCCAGCAGCAGCGCAATCTCCTCGATCAGCAGCTCGAGCTGGCCGAAAGCGGCAATTATTTCTTCATCCCCGGCGACCTTGGCGGGCCTTTGCTGCCGATCAAGCAACAGGACTATGTCGATCGGCTGCGGCTGATGACCGGTTCGGGGCGGATGACCCAGGACGCGGCCGAGAGCCGGCTCGATCAGATGCACGAGCTCATCGCTCCGTACCGCCAGCAGCTGACCGAGGAACTGCGCAAAATCGAAGATGACATGGAGGAGCTGCGAACCGAGGTCCGCGAGCTGGACCGCGCCTCCGCCGACCCGGACCCGACCTCCGGTGGTAGTGGTGGTGGCGGACAATCCGGCGCTAGCGCCGAGGATATCGCCCGCTGGCGGGCGGGCCTGGAATGTTTGGAGGAGGGCGTGCGCCTTTATCCCAATCATTGGCAGGACTGTAACGGCAATTGGACCATGGGCAGCCGCGATGTCGCGATCGCGCGCCTGCGCAGCCTGTTGCGCGATGCCGGTGCCGAAGCTGGAACTGGAGATGACGGGGCGAATCCGCCCTCCGCCGAGCACGGCAAGATAGTGGTGATCAGCGCGGTTTACGGCGGCAACTGTGGCAGCCCATCAGGGGTGACTCAGCAGCTTGCCGACGCCTGCGAGGGCAAGCAGCGCTGCGATTACCTGGTGGACCACCAGGTGATCGGCGACCCGGCGTTCGGTTGTCGCAAGGACTACGTGTACCGCTGGCAATGCGCGGGCGGCGAGGCCTATCCGCCCATCCAGGAGCAGACGGTGTCCCCGGAGGCGTCGGGGCAGTACGCATCCCTGTGGTGCTGGTGAGAGGGGCGGCATCGGCGGCAATCGGCGGTGACCATTAGCAGGCCGTTGAAAAATGTAGGCGAGGCAGCCGAGACAAGGCAAAAACGGCCGAAAAAGCGCAGTTTACGTGTTGTAAATGAGCATTTTGAGGCCGTTTTTAACGCCGTATCGGCAACGTAGGTAGTTTTTCAACGGCCTGTTAGACCTTGGTGCTATGGCCCCACGCCGATGTGCCCTGTACAAAGCGTCTATCCGAATCTTGCGTGATCTTGGATGTCTGATGTTTCCAACATTCCTCTCCCGGAATGACTTAATGGGCGGCCTTAGGGTCGCCCTTTTTTATTCTCCTCGCGCCCTGAAATCACTGCCGCGCTCGTCGGCTCCCGCGGTGTTCGGCGGCGTCTTGCCTTTCGGTTCTGGACCTCGATCGCTTCGAAGAGGCATTTCGCCTCGCGCTTGAGCGTGGGCGTTTCCGCTCATGGGGGAGGGCCGGAGGCTTGTCACGATAAATACAAATATGTATCATTTAGTTTCAATTTAGCGCGGGCGCAGGGAGTGCATTGCCCGAATAAAAATAAGGTTAAGGCAATGCTTAAAATGCTACTCGTATACGGCCATCTGCTCGCCACTTGTATTGCCCTGGGGCGGGTGCTGCAGGCCGATCACAAGCTCTGGGGTTGGCGCAGGGAGGCGTTGGATCAGGCGCAGCGTGAGTATCTCGAGGAAACTCAGAAGATCGTCACCCTGGCGCTGCTGGCTCTTTGGGGAAGTGGCCTGCTGTTGGTGCTCCAGGGTTACCTCAATGAGGGGGCCACGTATCTGCTCAATCAGAAGCTCTGGGCGAAGGTGACCGTTGTTGCGCTGCTTAGCCTGAACGGCGCGTTGCTGCATCGAGTCGGTTTCCCCCTGCTGCAAAAGGCTCCCTTCGTCTTGTTGCACAGTTCCGCCCGTACCCGCCTTGCTCTCTTGGGCGCGCTCTCCATGAGCGGCTGGCTATTCGCCGCTTTCTTGGGCGTGGCTCGAGCGTGGAATCATGTGTTGCCTTACCTGTATGTGATGGGCACTTTTGCGGTGTTCTCGTTGCTGGCCTGCGCCGTGGCTTTTACAGTCGCCAGTGCGGCGGGTGCTGTGGGCGAGGAGGAGGGTGAGCGGTCCGCTGCTTCATAGGCCGTCCGTCTAGGCCGAACAGGGGTGCAGCGACACCGTCTGGAACCCGTTCTTCAGGGCGCCAGTGTCTAGGTGTTTCTCTCTCGGAATGATTGACTGGGCGACCTTAGGGTCGCCCTTTTTAGTTTGGGGCTCGCAGGGCGCCAAGCTGATTTGTGAGCGGCCGTGGCTGCGATGCTGGGGCAAGGGCACGTGGGCGCGCCGCCTACCGGGTGCTACGACTGGTAAGACCATGGTCGAATGGTTATTGAGGGACGCAGCAGCTACAAAAGGCGCCATAAAACAACAACTGCCCGCTGAGGTATTTCCCGATGAGTGCTGCTTCCCTGTATCCCGTGCGTCCCGAGGTGGCGGCTCAGTCGCTGACCGATGAGGCCAGCTACAAAGCCCTGTACCAGCAATCGGTGATCAATCCCGATGGCTTCTGGCGCGAACAGGCGCAGCGCCTCGACTGGATCAAGCCCTTTAGCAAGGTCAAGCAGACCTCTTTCGACGACCACCACGTTGATATCCAATGGTTCGCCGACGGCACCCTCAACGTCTCGGCCAACTGCCTGGATCGGCATTTGGCCGAGCGTGGCGATCAGGTGGCGATCATCTGGGAAGGCGACGACCCCTCGGAACACAAGCACATCACCTACCGTGAACTGCACGAGCAGGTCTGCAAATTCGCCAACGCCCTGCGCGGCCAGGACGTGCATCGCGGCGATGTGGTGACCATCTATATGCCGATGATTCCGGAAGCGGTGGTGGCGATGCTCGCCTGCACCCGTATCGGTGCCGTGCATTCGGTGGTGTTCGGCGGCTTCTCGCCGGAAGCGCTGGCCGGGCGGATCATCGACTGCAAGTCGAAGATCGTCATCACCGCCGATGAAGGTCTGCGCGGCGGCAAGAAAACACCGCTGAAAGCCAACGTCGACGACGCGCTGACCAATCCGGAAACCAGCAGCGTGCAGAAGCTCATCGTCTGCAAGCGCACCGGGGCCGACATCAAGTGGAACCCGCATCGCGACGTCTGGTACGAGGACCTGATGGCGGTCGCCTCCAGCCACTGCGCGCCCAAGGAAATGGGTGCCGAAGATCCGCTGTTTATCCTCTACACCTCGGGCTCGACCGGCAAACCGAAAGGCGTGCAGCACACCACCGGCGGTTACCTGGTGTACGCCGCGCTGACCCATGAGCGGGTGTTCGACTACAAGCCGGGCGAGGTCTACTGGTGTACCGCGGATGTGGGTTGGGTCACCGGCCACAGTTATATCGTCTACGGGCCGCTGGCCAATGGCGCCACTACCTTGCTGTTCGAGGGCATTCCGAACTACCCGGACGTCACCCGCATTTCCAAGATCATCGACAAGCATAAGGTCAATATTCTCTACACCGCGCCGACCGCCATCCGCGCCATGATGGCTCAGGGCGATGCGGCCGTGCAGGGCGCCGACGGCTCCAGCCTGCGTCTGCTCGGCTCGGTCGGTGAGCCGATCAATCCGGAAGCCTGGCACTGGTACTACAGCACCATGGGGCAGCAGCGCTGCCCGATCGTCGATACCTGGTGGCAGACCGAGACCGGCGGCATCCTCATCAGCCCGCTACCGGGCGCTACCGCGCTCAAGCCGGGTTCGGCGACGCGGCCGTTCTTCGGCGTGCAGCCGGCCCTGGTGGATAGCCTCGGCAACCTGATCGAGGGTGCGGCCGAGGGTAATCTGGTGATCATCGACTCCTGGCCGGGCCAGGCGCGCACCCTGTACGGCGACCATGAGCGCTTCGTCGACACCTACTTCAAGACCTTCAAGGGCATGTACTTCACCGGCGACGGTGCGCGGCGCGACGAGGACGGTTATTACTGGATCACCGGTCGGGTGGATGACGTATTGAATGTGTCGGGGCACCGTATGGGCACCGCCGAGATCGAGAGTGCCATGGTCGCCCACCCGAAAGTGGCGGAAGCCGCGGTGGTCGGCATGCCGCACGACATCAAGGGTCAGGGCATCTATGTCTACGTCACCCTCAACAGTGGCGAAGAGCCGAGCGAAACGCTGCGTCAGGAACTCAAACAGTGGGTACGCAAGGAAATCGGCCCGATCGCCGCACCGGACGTGATCCAGTGGGCACCGGGGCTGCCAAAGACTCGCTCGGGCAAGATCATGCGCCGCATCCTGCGCAAGATTGCCACCGCCGAATATGAGGGGCTCGGCGACATCTCCACCCTGGCCGATCCCGGCGTGGTGCAACACCTGATCGACACACACCGCAGTATGCAGGCCGCCTAAAAGGCAGCTGTTACCAGGCCCTGCTCCAGTCACAAGCTGGGGCAGGGCCTTTTCGTTTCGGCCTTGGTAGTTGTCTCGCAGTCTGCGGACTCGAGCTATAAATCGCCGATTGATGGGGATTGATATCGGCTTTATGGGCTGGCTTGCACGGCTGAGCGAAGGGCTTGGTGGACGTAACACACTGGGTAACAGCGCGCACTTTGGCGGGGTGTACGGAAACAGCTTGCGCTGTTTGGCTGCTTGTTTAGGCTGGTTGAGAATCTTTAGATATGCTGAAAGTGCCGAAATATAAGGGTTTTGCAAAATATGGCGCGATTATTGCCTTTGTCATTGGTTGTCAATTCTTTCTGGTGCTCCAGGTTTTAGAGTGCCTGTCAATATGCCTGGCAAGGCTGCTGGAGTCTTTTGTAACTAGTTGTCGCATTGGAGAAATATCGGCTTTTGGGCTGTCGTTAGAATGCCGCTCACCCAGCCGTAGCCTCTTGCATGCCGCCTAGCGCACTGCAAAGACGGTGACTCTTTCTATACTTCACGGACGGCCTGGGCGATCTCCAACTCTGCCAACAGAAGCCACACCCACTCGAAGGAGTCATAAGATGAAGAAGATCGCGCTTCTCGGCGCCCTGGCGCTGTCCGTCCTGTCGTCTCTGGCCATGGCCGACGATGCCAAGCCGCTGCGTATCGGTATCGAGGCGGCTTTCCCACCTTTTGCCAGCAAGACGCCTGACGGCGCTATCACCGGTTTTGACTACGACATCGGTAACGCGCTGTGCGAAGAGATGAAGGTCAAGTGCCAGTGGATCGAGCAGGAGTTTGACGGCCTGGTTCCGGCTCTGAAAGTCCGCAAGTTCGACGCCGTGCTGTCTTCGATGAGTATCACCGAAGAGCGTAAGAAGTCGGTCGACTTCACCAACAAGTACTACAAGACCCCGGCGAAGCTGGCGATGAAGGCCGGCAGCGTGATCAAAGATCCGCTGGTGGATCTGAAAGGTAAGAGGGTTGGCGTGCAGCGCGCCAGCATCTACGACCGTTTCGCCACCGAAGTGTTTGCCCCGGCAGGCGTTGAAGTCGTGCGTTACAGCTCGCAGAACGAAGTGTTCCTGGATCTGGCTTCCGGCCGCCTGGACGCAACCATCGCTGACTCGGTCAACATCGACGACGGCTTCCTGAAGACTGACGCCGGCAAGGGCTTCGCCTTCGCTGGCCCGGACTACACCGACGTGAAGTACTTCGGTGACGGCGCCGGTATCGCGGTGCGCAAGGGCGATAAGGCTTTGGTTGAGAAGTTCAACACTGCCATCGCCGCTATTCGCGCCAACGGCAAGTACAAAGAAGTGCAGGACAAGTACTTCAAATTCGACGTCTACGGCGAGTAATCGCTTTCTCCGAAAGTGGCATAACTGGGGTTTGCGCCAGGGCGCTCGTGTAAGCGGGCGGGGCATGCGGCATGGGGAGTGTCGCCGGCCTTCGGCGTGAACGGGTCCGAATTTTGAACGGATTCGACGCGCTTCAGGCAGTTCGGGATGAATTGCGGGGCTACCCTGTTGTTGTGCCACTTTTTCGTTGTATCGGTGCGGCCTCGGTTTCGCTGAGACGCGCTGTATGAGGAATTAAGATCATGCTGAACGGCTACGGCTCGACCATTATCGACGGTGCCTGGCTCACCTTGTCGTTGGCCCTGACCTCTATGACGCTGGCTTGTGTGTTGGGGTTGCTAGGGGCGGCGTTTCGTCTCTCGCCGATCAAGTGGTTGTCTTTGCTGGGCGAGGCCTACGCCACGGTGATTCGCGGCATTCCCGATCTGGTGCTGATCCTGCTGATTTTCTATGGCGGCCAGGATGTGGTTAACCGGGTCGCGCCGCTGCTGGGCTATGAGGATTACATCGACCTGAACCCCTTTGCCACGGGCGTCTTTACCATGGGCTTTATCTTCGGGGCCTATCTCTCGGAGACCTTCCGGGGTGCCTTCCTGGCCATCCCCAAGGGCCAGGCCGAAGCGGGCGCGGCCTACGGCATGAGCGGCCTGCAGGTGTTTTTCCGGGTGCTGGTGCCGCAGATGATTCGTTTCGCCATTCCGGGCTTCACCAATAACTGGCTGGTAATGACCAAGGCGACGGCGCTGATCTCGGTGGTCGGGCTGCAGGACATGATGTTCAAGGCCAAGAGCGCTGCGGATGCCACGCACGAGCCTTTTACCTTCTACCTGGCGGTAGCGGCGCTCTATCTGGTGTTGACCAGTGTGTCTTTGCTGCTCCTGCGGTTCCTGGAGCAACGCTACTCGGCAGGTATCAAGGTGGCTGAACTATGATCTTCGACTTTTCATCCGTCTGGGCCAACCTGCCGCTGTATTTCGGTGGCGTGTTGGTGACCCTCAAGATTTTGCTGATTTCCCTGGCGCTGGGGCTGCTGCTCGCCATTCCGCTGGGCTTGATGCGCGTCTCGCGGCAGCCGTTGGTTAACCTTCCGGCCTGGCTCTATACCTATGTGATTCGTGGCACGCCGATGCTGGTGCAGCTGTTTTTGATCTACTACGGTCTGGCGCAGTTCGCGGCGGTGCGTGAGAGCTTTCTCTGGCCGTATCTGTCCAATGCCACCTTCTGTGCTTGCCTGGCCTTTGCCCTTAACACCAGTGCCTACAGCGCGGAAATTCTCGCCGGTAGCCTCAAGGCCATCCCGCATGGCGAGATCGAAGCGGCTAAAGCCGTGGGCATGTCGCGCTTCAAACTCTATCGGCGGATTTTGCTGCCCTCGGCGCTGCGTCGCGCGCTGCCGCAGTACAGCAACGAAGTGATCATGATGCTGCACACCACCAGTCTGGCCTCGATCGTCACCTTGATCGACATCACTGGCGCGGCGCGCACCCTCAGCTCGCAGTTCTACCTGCCGTTCGAGGCCTTTATCACCGCCGGTGCGTTCTACCTGTGCCTGACCTTCGTTCTGGTGCGCCTGTTCAAGCTGGCCGAGCGCCACTGGCTGGCCTACCTGGCGCCGCGTAAGGCTTAAGGGAGTTACTTATCATGCAGCGCATCGACCATGAACTGCCTTGGGCCACTCTGGGCAGCCGACGCCAGCTGACGGTTTTCCGTTTCGGCAGTGGGCCTTGCAAGGCTTATATCCAGGCTTCCCTGCATGCCGATGAGCTGCCGGGCATGCGCGTCGCGATTGAACTCAAGCGTCGCCTGCGCGAGCTGGAGACCCAGGGCCGGCTCGCCGGCGTGGTGGAGCTGGTGCCAGTAGCCAACCCGATTGGTCTGGGGCAGATGGTTCAGGGTCAGCATCAGGGTCGCTATGAGCTGGCCAGCGGCAAGAACTTCAATCGCGACTTTGTCGATCTGGCGGCGGTTGTCGCCCCTGAGCTGCAAGGTCGTCTGGGTAGCGATGGGCCGGCCAATGTGCGGCTGATCCGCAGCGCCATGCTCGAAGCGCTGGAGGCTCTCGCGCCTGCCGGTTCCGAGCTGGAAGGTATGCAGCGTCTGCTGTTGCGGCACGCCTGCGACGCCGATGTGGTGCTCGATCTGCACTGCGATTTCGAGGCGGCGGTGCATCTCTATGGTATTCCCCAGCAGTGGCCGACATTGCGCTCGCTGGCTGCGCGGGTTCGCGCCGGTACGGTGCTGCTGGCTGAAGATTCCGGCGGTTCGTCCTTCGATGAAGCCTGTTCGCTGCCCTGGCTGCGCCTGGCGCAGCGTTTTCCGGCGGCGAACATCGCTCCGGTCTGCCTGGCGACTACGGTGGAGTTGGGCGGTATGGACCATACCGAGGCGGACCAGGCGCGTGACTACGCCGAAGCGATTCTGGCTTTCTTGGCCGAGCAGGGGCTGATCGTCGGTGATTGGCCGGCTGCGCCTGAAGAGTGTTGCGAAGCGGTGCCTTTCGACGGCACTGAGTTGCTCTACCCGCCGCACTCAGGCGTGGTTAGCTTTCTGCAGCCCGTAGGTGCCTACGTAGAAGCGGGCACCGCGTTATTTGAAGTGCTTGATCCGCTCGACGATCGCCGCAGTGTGATTCACGCGGGTACGGCGGGTGTGTTGTTCGCCATTGAGCGGATGCGTTTCGCTCAGCCTGGGCGCTGGCTGGCCAAGGTGGCCGGTCGTCAATCCATCCGTCAGGGTCGTTTGCTCAACGACTGATTCATTGCCTTTCGAGAACCGAAACCATGTACAAACTTGAAGTTCAAGACCTGCACAAGCGTTATGGCAGCCACGAAGTGCTCAAGGGTGTGTCCCTGGCGGCCAAAGCCGGCGATGTGATCAGCATCATCGGCTCCAGCGGCTCGGGCAAGAGCACCTTTCTGCGCTGCATCAACCTGCTGGAGCAACCCCACGCCGGCAAGATCCTGCTCAATGGCGAAGAGCTCAAGTTGGTGGCGAACAAGGAGGGCGCGCTCAAGGCCGCCGATCCCAAGCAGCTGCAACGCATGCGCTCGCGCCTGTCCATGGTGTTCCAGCACTTCAACCTGTGGTCGCACATGAGCGCCCTGGAAAACGTCATGGAAGCCCCGGTGCACGTACTTGGCATGTCGAAGAAAGACGCGCTGGAAAAGGCCGAGTATTACCTGGCCAAAGTCGGTGTGGCGCATCGTAAAGAGGCTTACCCGGCGCACATGTCCGGTGGCGAGCAGCAGCGTGTGGCGATTGCCCGCGCGCTGGCGATGGAGCCGGAAGTGATGCTGTTCGACGAGCCGACCTCGGCGCTCGACCCGGAACTGGTGGGTGAGGTGCTCAAGGTCATGCAGGATCTGGCGCAGGAAGGCCGGACCATGGTGGTGGTGACGCACGAGATGGGCTTTGCTCGCGAAGTCTCGAACCAACTGGTGTTCCTGCACAAAGGCGTGGTGGAAGAGCGCGGTTGCCCGAAAGAAGTGCTGGTCAACCCGCAGTCCGAGCGTCTCAAGCAGTTCCTTTCCGGTAGCTTGAAGTAACCCAGGTCGCTGGAAGTACGATAATGACGCCCCATTTGGGCGCAACACGGCATGTCTATCAATGCCAACAGAGCCTAAACTGTCAGCCATGACTGCTTACCGAATTGGTTTTCTCCTCTGGCCCAGCACCAAGGCAATGACTTTGGCGTTGGCGGAGGAAGCGTTGCGCGTCGCTCAGCGTGTTCACCCTGAAGTGGTTTACGAGCTGCGGTTCCTCCAGGCCGAGCCGATGGTCGAAGGCGCTTGGCGTCTGCCGGGTGAGCCTTGGGTCGGTAAGCTGGAGGGCTGTCAAAAGCTCTTCCTGTTGGCCGATGAGCCGCCGACCCATCTCGCTCCGGCCTTATCCAGTGCGCTCAAGCAGTTGGTGCGGGCTGGTTGTGTGATCGGCGGGCTGTCAGCGGGGGTTTACCCCTTGGCTCAGCTCGGCTTGCTCGAGGGTTATCGTGCGGCGGTGCACTGGCGCTGGCAGGACGACTTTACTGAGCGCTTTCCCAAGGTGATTGCCACCAGTCATTTGTTCGACTGGGATCGCGATCGTCTGACGGCCTGTGGCGGCTTGGCGGTGCTCGACCTGCTGTTGGCGGTGTTGGCGCGTGATCACGGCGCCGAGTTGGCCGGTGCGGTTTCGGAAGAGTTGGTGGTCGAGCGCATTCGCGAAGGCGGTGAGCGCCAGCGTATTCCTCTGCAGAACCGTCTGGGTTCCAGCCATCCGAAGCTGACCCAGGCCGTGCTGCTGATGGAGGCGAATATCGAAGAACCGCTGACCACCGATGAAATAGCCCAGCATGTCTGCGTCTCGCGCCGCCAGTTGGAGCGGATTTTCAAGCAGTACCTCAATCGTGTGCCCAGCCAGTACTACCTGGAGCTGCGCCTGAACAAGGCTCGCCAGTTGCTGATGCAGACCAGTAAATCGATCATCCAGATCGGCCTGTCCTGCGGCTTCTCCTCCGGCCCGCACTTCTCCAGCGCCTACCGCAACTTCTTCGGCGCCACCCCGCGCGAAGATCGCAATCAGCGCCGCAGCAGCAGCCCCTTTGAGCTCACTTCCGTGCCGGTCGAGCGCGGGTAGGAGCGGCCCATGGCCGCGAAACGTATATCGCGGCCATGGGCCGCTCCTACGGGTTTTGCGTTTTTCCAATGTACGCCGGGCAACGGCTAAATCAGGCATCCGCGAATTTTCTCCGTCCATGCCTAACTGTGCCGAACAGCGTTTAAACTGCGCCTTCGCGACGCTTTCTGTCGCATTTCCATAAGCACCGAAATTTCCCGGGTTGGCGCTATAAGAAGTTGTCGCATGCCGACAATGCCCGCCCCAAATCAGTCCCTACAATTCATTTCATCGCTAGCCGTTCCAGGCAGGAGAACACCGATGTCCGTTGAGCATATACAGGTAGAGCGCGCCGATTTCGATCAGGTGATGGTTCCTAACTACGCCCCCGCAGCCTTTATTCCAGTGCGTGGCGAGGGCTCCCGCGTTTGGGATCAGAGTGGTCGTGAGCTGATTGACTTCGCCGGCGGTATCGCCGTGAACTCCCTGGGTCATGCGCACCCGGCATTGGTCAAAGCCTTGACCGAACAGGCACAGAAGATCTGGCACGTCTCCAACGTCTTCACCAACGAGCCTGCCCTGCGTCTGGCACACAAGCTGGTCGACGCCACTTTCGCCGAGCGCGTGTTCCTCGCCAACTCCGGTGCCGAGGCCAACGAAGCCGCATTCAAGCTGGCGCGTCGCTATGCCCATGATGTGTATGGCCCGCAGAAGTTCGAGATCATCGCGGCGAGCAACAGCTTCCACGGCCGCACGCTGTTCACCGTGACTGTCGGTGGTCAGCCGAAGTACTCCGATGGCTTCGGTCCGAAGATCCAAGGCATCAGCCATGTACCCTTTAACGATCTGGATGCGCTGAAAGCGGCCATTTCCGACAAGACCTGTGCTGTGGTGCTTGAGCCGATTCAGGGCGAGGGTGGTGTGCTGCCGGCTGACAAGGCTTATCTGCAAGGTGTGCGCAAGCTGTGTGACGAGCACAACGCGCTGCTGGTGTTCGATGAAGTGCAAAGTGGCATGGGTCGTAGCGGCGAACTGTTCGCCTATATGAACTACGGTGTCACGCCCGACATCCTCTCCAGCGCCAAGAGCCTGGGCGGCGGTTTCCCGATCGGCGCGATGCTGACCACCAGCAAGATCGCCGCTCACTTGTCGGTCGGCACTCACGGCACCACTTACGGCGGCAACCCGCTGGCCAGTGCGGTGGCGGGTGCGGTGCTGGATGTGATCAACACCCCGGAAGTGCTCGATGGCGTCAAGGCCAAGCACGAGCGCTTCAAAGTGCGCCTGGAGCAGATCGCTGCGCAGTACGGCATCTTCACCGAGGTGCGTGGCCTGGGCCTGTTGATCGGCGCAGCCTTGGCGGATGCCTGGAAGGGTAAGGCCAAGGACGTGCTCAATGCCGCCGAGAAAGAAGGCGTCATGGTGTTGCAGGCCGGCCCGGATGTCGTGCGGTTTGCCCCGAGCCTGGTGATTCCGGATGCGGATATCGATGAAGGCCTGAACCGTTTCGAGCGCGCCGTGGCCAAGTTGACTCAGGCCTAAGCAGGTTCTATGGGGTGCGGCACGGGCCGACTTTGCCTGGGTATTCTCGGCCCGCGCCAGCCCCGCAGTTCAGTTGTAGGCAGCTCAGTTGTAGCTTTAATCGACTCAGGACGAGTCGATCGGTGTTTTAACCAAGGATGACCATTTCTGTGTGCGCTGTGGCCGCGTGCCATGGCTTTCTCTGGGTCTCTCTGCGCGAGTGGCTTGGAGCTTTTCTTTAAGGAGTAACACCATGCTGGTGATGCGCCCTGCGCAAATGGCTGATCTGGCCGACGTGCAACGTCTGGCCGCGGACAGCCCGGTTGGTGTTACCTCGCTGCCGGATGATGCCGAACGCCTGAGCGATAAGATCGTCGCCTCGGAGGCGTCGTTCGCGGCCGAAGTCAGCTTTAACGGTGAAGAGAGCTATTTCTTCGTCCTGGAAGATACGGACACCGGCCGGCTGGTCGGCTGTTCCGGCATCGTCGCTTCGGCCGGCTATTCCGAGCCGTTCTACAGCTTTCGCAACGAGACCTTCGTGCATGCCTCGCGGTCGCTGTCGATCCACAACAAGATTCACGTGCTCTCGCTCTGTCACGACCTGACCGGCAATAGCCTGTTGACCAGCTTCTACGTTGAAAAGCCGTTGGTGAATTCGCCGTGGGCCGAGCTGAACTCGCGTGGTCGCCTGTTGTTTGTGGCCAACCACCCGGAGCGCTTCGCCGATGCGGTGGTGGTGGAGATCGTCGGGTATAGCGATGAACACGGTGATTCGCCGTTCTGGGATGCGGTCGGGCGGAATTTCTTCGACCTCAACTACACCGAGGCCGAGCGCCTCAGTGGTCTGAAGAGCCGCACCTTCCTCGCCGAACTGATGCCGCATTACCCGATCTACGTGCCGCTGTTGCCGGACGCCGCCCAGGAAGCCATGGGCCAGGTTCATCCGCGGGCGCAGATCACCTTCGACATCCTCATGCGTGAAGGTTTCGAGACCGATCATTACATCGACATATTTGACGGTGGCCCGACCCTGCATGCGCGCACCTCGGGCATTCGCTCGATTGCCCAGAGCCGCGTCGTGCCGGTCCGCCTTGGTTCTCAAGAAAAGCGTGAACCCGGCAAAGGCGGGCGCCCCTATCTGGTGGCCAACGGCCAATTGCAGGACTTCCGTGCGGTTGTCGTCGAACTGGATTGGGTGCCGGGTAAGCCGGTCACCCTGAGTCTTGAAGCCGCCGAAGCCTTGGGCGTCGGCGAGGGTGCCAGCGTGCGCCTGGTTGCGGTTTAAGAGGATTGCCTATGATCGTTCGCCCCGTCCGCAGTGCCGATTTGCCGGCCCTGCTTAATCTCGCCCGCAGCACCGGCGCCGGCCTGACCACGCTGCCGGCCAATGAGGAGCGCCTGGCGCACCGCGTCGGTTGGGCGGAGAAAGCCTTCCGTGGCGAAGCCGAGCGCGCCGACGCCGACTACCTGTTCGTCCTCGAAGATGACGCCGGCCAGGTGGTCGGCATCTCGGCGGTCGCTGGCGCGGTCGGCCTGCGCGAGCCTTGGTACAACTATCGTCTCGGCCTGACCGTCAGCGCCTCGCAGGAACTGCAGATCCACCGCGAGATTCCGACACTGTTCCTCGCCAATGACCTGACCGGTAACTCCGAGCTGTGCTCACTGTTCCTGCATGCCGGACACCGCAGCGGACTGAACGGTCGCCTGCTGTCGAAGGCGCGCTTCCTGTTCATCGCCGAGTTCCCGCAGCTGTTCGGCAACAAGGTGATTGCCGAGATGCGTGGCATGTCCGACGAGCAGGGGCGTTCGCCCTTCTGGGAAAGCCTCGGCCGGCACTTCTTCAAGATGGAATTCTCCCGCGCCGATTACCTCACCGGCGTCGGTAACAAGGCCTTTATCGCCGAGTTGATGCCGAAGTTCCCGCTCTACACCTGCTTCCTCTCGGAAGAGGCGCGCAACATCATCGGTCGCGTCCATCCAGATACCGAGCCGGCGCTGGCCATGCTCAAGGGTGAAGGTTTCAGCTATCAGGGTTACGTGGATATCTTCGACGCCGGCCCGGCCATCGAAGTCGAAACCGCGAAGATCCGCGCCGTGCGCGACAGCCAGGCGCTGGTGCTGGCAATTGGCACGCCGGGCGATGACGCCGCGCCGTTCCTGATCCACAACCGCAAGCGTGAAGACTGCCGCATCACCGCCGCACCGGCGCGGATGGCGGCCGGCACCCTGGTGGTCGATCCGTTGACTGCCAAACGCCTGCAACTCACCGCCGGCGATCAAGTGCGCGCAGTGCCGCTGTCGGCCAGAGCGCCCGCGAACAAGGAGCTGATTTAATGAGTACGCATTACATTGCCGGCACCTGGCAAGCAGGCCAGGGCGAGGCGCTGGAGTCGTTGAATCCGGTCAGTCAGGCCGTGGTCTGGGCTGGTCAGGCTGCTACTGCGGCGCAGGTCGAGGCTGCCGTGCAGGCCGCCCGCGCAGCTTTCCCGGCCTGGGCCAAACGCTCGCTGGAAGAGCGCATCGGCGTGCTGGAACGCTTTGCCGCCGCGCTTAAAGCGCACGGCGACGAACTGGCCCGCAGCATCGGCGAGGAAACCGGCAAGCCGCTGTGGGAGTCCGCCACCGAAGTGACCAGCATGGTCAACAAGGTCGCCATCTCGATCCAGAGCTACCGCGAGCGTACCGGCGAGAAGAGCGGCCCGCTGGCCGATGCCACCGCCGTGCTGCGCCACAAGCCCCATGGCGTGGTCGCGGTATTCGGCCCCTACAACTTCCCCGGTCACCTGCCCAACGGCCACATAGTGCCGGCGTTGCTGGCCGGCAACGCGGTGATCTTCAAGCCCAGCGAGCTGACCCCGAAAGTCGCCGAGCTGACGGTGCAGTGCTGGATCGAAGCCGGCCTGCCGGCCGGCGTGCTCAACTTGCTGCAAGGCGCCCGCGAGACCGGCGTCGCCCTGGCCGGCAACCCGGGTATCGACGGGCTGTTCTTCACCGGTTCGAGCCGCACCGGCAACTTGCTGCATCAACAGTTTGCCGGCCGCCCGGACAAGATCCTGGCGCTGGAGATGGGCGGCAATAACCCGCTGGTGGTCGATCAGGTGCAGGATGTCGACGCCGCGGTCTACACCATCGTCCAGTCGGCCTTCATCTCCGCCGGCCAGCGCTGCACCTGCGCGCGCCGCCTGCTGGTGCCGCAAGGCGCCTGGGGCGATGCCCTGCTGGCGCGTTTGGCCCAGGTCGCCAGCCAGATCAAGGTCGGCGCCTTCGATGCGCAGCCGGCCCCCTTTATGGGCTCGGTGATCTCGCTGGAGGCCGCGCGGCATCTGATGCAGGCCCAGGAGCAGCTGCTCGCCAAGGGTGCCACCGCGCTGCTGGCGATGACCCAGCCGCAGGCCGGCGCCGCGCTGCTGACTCCGGGCATCCTGGATGTCACGGCCGTGAGTGAACGCCCGGACGAGGAGTTCTTCGGCCCGCTGCTGCAAGTGATTCGCTACGCCGATTTCGACGGTGCGATTCGCGAAGCCAACGCCACCCAATATGGCCTGGCCGCTGGGCTGCTGTCGGATTCCCGCGAGCGCTATCAACAGTTCTGGGTCGAGAGCCGTGCCGGCATCGTCAACTGGAATAAACAGCTGACGGGCGCCGCCAGCACGGCGCCTTTTGGCGGAGTCGGCGCCTCCGGCAACCACCGCGCCAGTGCTTACTACGCCGCGGATTACTGTGCCTATCCGGTGGCCTCGCTGGAAAGCGAAAGCCTGAGCCTGCCTGCAACCCTGACCCCGGGAGTCAACCTATGACCGTTAAAAATGCCTATGAAGTCAACTTCGACGGTCTAGTCGGGCCGACTCACAACTACGGTGGTCTGTCGTACGGCAACGTCGCCTCGCAGGGCAACAGCCAGCAGGTCTCCAGCCCGAAGGACGCCGCCAAGCAAGGCCTGGCGAAGATGAAGGCGCTGATGGAGATGGGCTTCAAGCAGGGTGTACTGGCCCCGCAGGAACGCCCGGCTGTCGCCGCACTGCGCAACCTGGGTTTTACCGGCACTGATGCCGAGGTGATCCAGAGAGCCGCCAAGGAAGCCATGCCGCTGCTGGTCGCCAGCTGCTCGGCGTCCAATATGTGGACCGCCAACGCCGCCACCGTCAGCCCCAGCGCCGACACCGCGGACGGCCGTGTGCATTTCACCGCCGCCAACCTCAACTGCAAGTTTCACCGCAGCCTCGAGCACCCGACCACCAGCCGCGTGCTCGGCGCCATGTTCGCCAACCAGCAGCACTTTGCCCATCACGCGGCGTTGCCGGCGGTGAGCCAGTTCGGTGACGAGGGCGCGGCCAACCACACGCGTTTTTGCAAGAGCTACGGCGAGGCCGGCGTGGAGTTCTTCGTGTTCGGCCGCAGCGCCTTCGACAGCCGTTTCCCGGAGCCGCAGCGTTACCCGGCGCGGCAGACCCTGGAGGCCAGTCAGGCGGTCGCTCGTCTGCACGGCCTGGGCGAGGCCGGCGTGGTCTACGCCCAGCAGAATCCGGCGGTGATCGATCAGGGCGTGTTCCATAACGACGTGATCGCGGTGGGCAACGGCGAAGTGCTGTTCTACCACGAAGACGCCTTCCTCGACACCGAGAAGGTGCTGGCCGAGCTGCACGACAAGCTCGGTCGTCGCGGCGGCCGCTTCCGCGCCGTGTGCGTGCCGCGCGATGCGGTGACCGTCGAAGACGCGGTGAAGTCCTACCTGTTCAACAGCCAGCTGCTGTCGCGTGCCGATGGTTCGATGTTGCTGATCGTGCCGGAAGAGTGCCGCAACAATGAACGCGTGTGGAGCTACCTGGCGCGCCTGACCGCCGAAGACGGGCCGATCAGCGAGGTGAAGGTCTTCGACCTCAAGCAGAGCATGCAGAACGGCGGCGGCCCGGCCTGCCTGCGCCTGCGGGTGGCGCTCAACGAGGGCGAGCTGAACGCGGTGAATCCGGGTGTGATCATGACCCCGTCGCTGTATGACACGCTAAACCTCTGGGTCGACAAGCACTACCGCGACCGTCTGGCTGAAACCGACCTGGCCGACCCGCAATTGCTGGTCGAATGCCGTTCGGCATTGGATGAACTGACGCAGATCCTTAAACTAGGCTCGGTTTATCCATTCCAGATCAATTAAGAGTCCTGCAACCATGTCCGATAGCCTGCAACTGATCCTCGAAGACACCGACGGCACCCAGCTGGAAACCTCCTGCACCCGCTTTGCCGTGATCTGGCAGGGCAAGGAAGTCTGGATTCAGCAAGATGGTCGCGGCCAGCTGATCATCGGGGTGGATGTCGAGGAAGGCGACGCCGAGTACGCCAACCTGCTGCTGCGCCCGTTGGCGACCAACTTGGTCAGCCTGGAGCTGGAGATGGAGCCGGCAGAAGTCGATGACGAGCATGTGCATGGCCCGGACTGTGGCCACGATCATTAAGAAGTAAGTATTGGGAAGTGCCCTATGTTAGCCCTCGGTAAGCTGCTTGAACTGACCCTGGCTGGCCACGAGCCCGCCGCAAAGATTCAGCTGACCGCCGAGGGCACGCGTTTGCGCTGGCTGGCCGAAGGTGCGTTGGAAGTGACGCCGCCCAGCACGGATGACAGTGGCTTGGATCTGTTGCTGTCGGCCGGTGTCCACGGCAACGAAACTGCGCCGATCGAACTGCTCGACCGCCTGCTGCAAGGCATTGCCCGTGGCGACTTGAAGCCGCGTGCGCGTATTTTGTTCCTGCTCGGCAACCCCGAGGCCATGCGGCGTGGCGAGCGCTATATCGAGCAGGACATCAATCGTCTGTTCAATGGTCGGCATGAGCAGTCCAGTGGCTTCGAGGCGTTGCGCGCCTGTGAGTTGGAGCGCCTGAGCGCGGCGTTCTTCAGTAAGCCGCAACGCAGTCGTTTGCATTACGACCTGCACACCGCTATCCGCGGCTCGAAAATCGAACAGTTCGCCCTCTACCCCTGGCGTGAAGGCTGCGCTCACTCGCGGCTGGAGCTGGCCCGCCTGCAGGCCGCCGGGATTGCTGCGGTGCTGTTACAGAGCAAGGGCTCGATTACCTTCAGCTCCTACACCTATGCCCAACTGGATGCCGAGGCCTTCACGCTGGAGCTGGGTAAGGCGCGACCGTTCGGGCAGAACCAGCAGGTCAACCTCGAGTGCTTGGAAGCACGTCTGGAATGCCTGATCGAAGGCCGCGAGCCGCAGCTGGAGGCGGGTGCTTTGGAGGGCTTGCAGCTGTTTGCGGTGGCCCGCGAGGTGATCAAGCACAGCGATGCGTTTACCTTGCATCTGCCGGCGGATATCGAGAACTTCAGTGAGTTGCCGGTGGGCTATCTGCTGGCCGAGGATATCGCCGGCACGCGCTGGATCGTCGAGGAGGAGGGCGCGCGCATCATCTTCCCCAATCCGAAAGTGAAGAATGGCCTGCGCGCCGCCATTCTGGTCGTTCCGACTAGCGCCGATAACTTGGCCTAGGCCGCCTACCTGTAGGCTGGGCAGAGCGCAGCGAAACCCAGCAATACTCCGCTGCAAACACCCCGCCGGGTTTCGCCAGAAAACGGCTCTACCCAGCCTACGGATCTTGCGATAGGTAAACGTGTAGCCGTCACTGTGCAGCGTCATCTGTATCTTGTTTGTCCTCTTGGGGCGCTTTAGCATCGGGCTTTCCGCCCTTTCAGGAGCCTGACCCATGTCTGTTATCGATCTGCGCAGCGACACCGTCACCCAGCCCACCGCCGGTATGCGTGAGGCCATGTTGCGCGCGGAGGTCGGCGACGATGTGTATGGCGAGGATCCGACGGTCAAGCGTCTGGAGCGGCACTTAGCCAGCTGCCTAGGCTTCGCTGAAGGCCTGTTCGTGCCCACTGGCACCATGAGCAACCTGCTCGGGCTGATGGCGCACTGTGAACGCGGTGACGAGTACATAGTCGGGCAGGAAGCGCATACCTATAAATATGAGGGCGGCGGAGCGGCGGTGCTCGGCTCGATCCAGCCGCAGCCGCTGGCAGTCGAGGCCGACGGCACGCTCGATCTGGCCCGGGTGGCGGCGGCGATCAAACCGGACGACTTCCATTTCGCCCGCACCCGCTTGTTGGCGCTGGAAAACACCATGCAGAGCAAGGTGCTGCCGTTGACCTACCTGGCCGCCGCCCGCCAGCTCACGCGCGAGCATGGCTTGGCGCTGCATCTGGACGGTGCGCGCCTGTACAACGCGGCGGTCAAGCTGGGGGTGGAGGCGCGGGAGATCACTCAGCACTTCGATTCGGTCTCGGTCTGCCTCTCCAAGGGGCTCGGCGCGCCAGTCGGTTCGGTGCTATGCGGCAGCGCGGAACTGATCGGCAAGGCCCGGCGGTTGCGCAAAATGGTCGGTGGCGGCATGCGGCAAGCCGGGATTCTAGCGGCGGCGGGGCTGTACGCGTTGCAGCATCAGGTCGAACGCCTGGCCGAGGATCACGCCAACGCCGCCTTGCTGGCCGAAGGGCTGTGTGAGCTGGGCTATAGGGTCGAGCCGGTGCAGACCAACATGGTCTATGTGCAGCTGGGCCCGCTGGCGCCCGCACTCAAGGTTTTTTTGGCCGAGCGCGGGGTCAAGGTGACCGCCGCAGAGCGCTTGCGCCTGGTCACGCACCTGGATGTGTCGAGCGCCGATATCCGTAAGGTGATCGAGGCATTTGCCGCCTTTCGTCTGCACTGACTGCAAATCTAGTTCCAATAGTCGTTAACTATCGTACAAAGACACTAGCCCGAAGCCGCGAGGCCGATATAATGCGGCCCTTTGTCGGCGATTCGTGGCCGCATTTTCCGTGGAAGAACCTATGAAAAGCGCAGAAATCCGTGAAGCCTTCCTCCGCTTCTTCGAAGAGCAGGGCCACACCCGTGTCGCCTCCAGCTCTCTGATCCCGGGCAACGACCCGACCCTGCTGTTCACCAACGCGGGGATGAACCAGTTCAAGGACTGCTTCCTGGGCCAGGAAAAGCGCGCTTATACCCGCGCCGTCAGCAGCCAGAAGTGCGTCCGCGCCGGCGGCAAGCATAACGACCTGGAAAACGTCGGTTACACCGCGCGCCACCACACCTTCTTCGAAATGCTGGGTAACTTCAGCTTCGGTGACTACTTCAAGCGCGATGCGATCAACTACGCTTGGCAGTTCCTGACCTCGGACAAGTGGCTGAACCTGCCGAAGGACAAGCTGTGGGTCACCGTCTACGCCAGCGATGACGAGGCGTACGACATCTGGACCCAGGAAGTCGGCGTGCCGGCCGAGCGCATGGTGCGGATCGGCGACAACAAAGGCGCGCCGTACGCCTCCGACAACTTCTGGGCCATGGGCGATACCGGCCCCTGCGGCCCCTGCACCGAGATTTTCTACGATCACGGCGCCGACATCTGGGGCGGCCCACCGGGCTCGCCGGAAGAAGACGGTGATCGTTATATCGAGATCTGGAACAACGTCTTCATGCAGTTCAACCGCACCGCCGATGGCGTGCTGCACCCGCTACCGGCGCCGTCGGTCGACACCGGCATGGGCCTGGAGCGGATCAGCGCCGTGCTGCAGCACGTGCACTCGAACTACCAGATCGACCTGTTCCAGAACCTGCTGGTCGCTGGCGCCAAGGCCATCGGCTGCAGCAACGACGAGCAGCCGTCGTTGAAGGTAGTGGCCGATCACATTCGCTCCTGCGGCTTCCTGATCGCCGACGGCGTGACGCCATCCAACGAAGGTCGTGGCTACGTGCTGCGCCGCATCATTCGTCGCGCCTGCCGCCACGGCAACAAACTGGGCGCCAAGGGCAGCTTCTTCTATCAGATAGTCGCCGCGCTGGTGGCCGAGATGGGCGAGGCTTTCCCGGAGCTGAAGCAGCAGCAGGCGCACATCGAGCGCGTGCTGAAGACCGAGGAAGAGCAGTTCGCCAAGACCCTGGAGCAGGGCCTGAAGATTCTCGAGCTGGATCTGGTCGGCCTGAAGGGCAAGATGATCCCCGGCGAGACCCTGTTCAAGCTGTACGACACCTACGGCTTCCCGGTCGATCTGACTGGCGATATCGCCCGCGAGCGCGGCCTGAGCATCGACGAGGCCGGCTTCGAGCGTGCAATGGAAGGCCAGCGCGTGCGTGCCCGCTCGGCCAGCTCGTTCGGCATGGATTACAACAGCCTGGTCAAGGTGGACGCGCAAACTCACTTTACCGGCTACGTCTGTATTGCCGGTGAGGCTAAGGTCGTGGCCTTGTTCAAGGACGGCCAGGTAGTCGAGCAGCTCGGCGAAGGCGAGGAGGGTGTGGTGGTGCTCGATCATACGCCGTTCTACGCCGAGTCCGGTGGCCAGATCGGTGACTGCGGCTTCCTGGCGGGCAATGGCGTGCGTTTCGATGTGAGCGACACCACCAAGGCCGGTGGCGCCTTCCTGCATCACGGCATCATCGATAGAGGCACCTTGCGCCTCGGTGCGGCTGTAACGGCCCAGGTCGACGCCTCAGTACGCCAGGCCACCGCGCTCAACCACTCCGCCACCCACCTGCTGCATGCCGCGCTGCGCCAGGTGCTCGGCGAGCACGTGCAGCAGAAAGGCTCGCTCGTTCATAGCATGGGGCTTCGCTTTGACTTCAGTCACTTCGAGGCGATCAAACCCGTGCAACTAAAAATCCTGGAAGACATAGTCAACGCCGAGATTCGCAAGAACTCCGCGGTCGAGACCGAAGAAACTGACATCGAAACTGCCAAGTCCAAGGGTGCCATGGCCTTGTTCGGTGAGAAGTACGGTGACAGCGTGCGCGTACTGAGCATGGGCGACTTCTCAGTCGAACTGTGCGGCGGCACCCACGTCTCCCGTACCGGCGATATCGGTCTGTTCAAGATCATCAGCGAAAATGGTGTGGCCGCCGGCGTGCGGCGTATCGAAGCGGTCACCGGCGCGGAAGCGCTTCGTTATGTGAGTGAACTTGAAGAGTCCCGCGATACTTTGGCCAGGATTGTTGGTTCTAAAAATCGTGACCAAGCAACCTTGCACAAAATTGTTGAAGGTCTGATTGCTGAAAGTCGTGATCTTAAAAAAGAGCTTGAGCGCTTTAAAGCCAAGGCCGCCAGCGCCGCGGGTGATGACCTGTCCGGTTCGGCGGTCGAGGTCAAGGGCGTGAAAGTCCTGGCTGCGCGTCTGGATGGTCTAGACGGTAAGGCGCTGCTGGCACTGGTCGATCAACTGAAGAACAAACTCGGTCGGGCGGTGATCCTGCTCGGCGGTGTGCTGGATGACAAGGTCGTACTGGTCGCGGGCGTCACTCAGGATCTGACCGCGCAATTGAAGGCTGGTGAGCTGATGAAGCAGGCGGCCGCGGCGGTCGGTGGTAAAGGCGGTGGTCGTCCGGATATGGCGCAGGGTGGTGGTGTCGATACCGCTGCACTGGATGTTGCGCTGGCGCTGACCGTGCCTTTCGTCGAACAAGGTCTTTAACGCTTGGCTCAAGTTGCCCGCCCGACGCCCGGCGGGCCTTGGCGATGGGTTGAGTTGAATGTTTAATGGGCGCCCTTCACGGGCTGAGGCGGCTTTGAAATGGCTTTGATCGTACAGAAGTTTGGGGGCACCTCCGTCGGCACCGTCGAGCGTATCGAGCAGGTAGCCGAGAAGGTCAAAAAATTCCGCGAAGCGGGCGATGACTTGGTGATTGTGTTATCCGCCATGAGTGGCGAGACCAACCGCCTGATCGACCTGGCCAAGCAGATCAGCGACCAGCCGGTACCGCGTGAGCTGGACGTGATGGTCTCCACCGGTGAGCAGGTGACCATCGCCCTGCTGACCATGGCGCTGATCAAGCGTGGCGTGCCGGCGGTGTCCTACACTGGCAACCAGGTACGGATCCTGACGGACAGCGCGCACAACAAGGCGCGTATCCTGCAGATCGATGACCAGAAGATTCGTGCCGACCTCAAGGCCGGCCGTGTAGTGGTAGTCGCGGGTTTCCAGGGCGTGGATGAGCACGGCAATATCACGACGCTCGGGCGTGGTGGTTCCGACACCACGGGCGTGGCCCTGGCTGCCGCACTGAAGGCCGATGAGTGCCAGATCTATACCGATGTGGATGGTGTCTACACCACGGATCCGCGCGTCGTGCCGCAGGCTCAGCGTCTGGACAAGATCACCTTCGAGGAAATGCTGGAAATGGCCAGCCTCGGCTCCAAGGTGCTGCAAATCCGCTCGGTGGAGTTCGCCGGCAAGTACAACGTCCCGCTGCGCGTGCTGCACAGCTTCCAAGAGGGGCCGGGCACCCTCATTACTATTGATGAAGAGGAATCCATGGAACAGCCGATCATCTCCGGCATCGCCTTCAACCGCGACGAAGCCAAGCTGACCATCCGTGGCGTGCCGGATATTCCTGGCGTGGCCTTCAAGATCCTCGGCCCGATCAGTGCCGCGAATATAGAAGTGGACATGATCGTGCAGAATGTCGCGCACGATAACACCACTGACTTCACCTTCACCGTTCACCGCAATGACTACCAGAACGCCCAGCAGGTACTTGAGCAGACCGCTCGTGAGATCAATGCGCGGGAAGTCAGCGGCGATCTGAAGATTGCCAAGGTCTCCATCGTCGGCGTCGGCATGCGTTCCCACGCGGGCGTGGCCAGTCGTATGTTCGAAGCCTTGGCCAAGGAGAGCATCAATATCCAAATGATCTCGACCTCGGAAATCAAGGTGTCGGTGGTAATCGAAGAGAAATACCTGGAGTTGGCCGTGCGTGCGTTGCACACCGCTTTCGAATTGGACGCTCCGGCCCGACAGGGCGAATGAGGCGTTGCCCGAAAGGCGCGGTTGATCCCGCGCCTTTCGCCATTTTGGCGGAGGTGGCGGAACTTTCTTTCTGCCCACACTAGTCAATACTTGGGTGAAGGTCTCCGGTGCTTGAGATTGACGGGGACTGCCACCATTTTAATTTTGCAGACTGTTTGTTGTCCTGAACTGTAATCCGTGAGGAGAAAGGGAATGCTGATTCTGACTCGCCGGGTCGGAGAGACCCTGATGGTGGGTGACGATGTCACTGTCACCGTGTTGGGTGTGAAAGGTAATCAGGTGCGCATTGGCGTTAACGCGCCCAAGGAAGTTGCTGTGCACCGTGAGGAAATCTACCAGCGCATCCAGAAAGAGAAGGACCAAGAACCAAGCCACTAATTTTTATCAATTTTTGGCTTTGCAAACGGGGCAAAGATGGATATCATGCGCCCCGTGTTGCGGAGAGGTGGCCGAGTGGCCGAAGGCGCTCCCCTGCTAAGGGAGTACATCTCAAAAGGGTGTCGGGGGTTCGAATCCCCCCTTCTCCGCCATTATTTATAACGAAGTTGATGCAGTTGGTTTTTTGGTAAGCTGTTGAAATTACTGGAAAAATTAGTTGACCGTCAGATTCGAAGCTTTATAATTTGCGTCACTCGTGCACTCATAGCTCAGCTGGATAGAGTACTCGGCTACGAACCGAGCGGTCGGAGGTTCGAATCCTCCTGAGTGCACCATATTCAAAGAATGGTTTGCAGTAATGTAAGCCTTTTGTTTTAACCAGAGACGCGCTTAGGCAGTCTCCGGGTGTTGTAAAAATGCACTCATAGCTCAGCTGGATAGAGTACTCGGCTACGAACCGAGCGGTCGGAGGTTCGAATCCTCCTGAGTGCACCATACCGAAAGGGCCTGCAGCAATGCAGGCCCTTTTTCTTTGTCTAGCGTTTGCCGCGGACGCAGCCATTCTCGTCGAAGCTGACCTGGCGGCTGCGGCCTTCATTGTTGCGGTATTGGTAACGCAGTTGGCCGTTCTGGCTGCTGATCTTGTCCGGTTTGCCCAGGGTGCTCTCTACATCCGCGCGAGTCATGCCGGCGCGTACTTCCTTCTGAATCATCGCGGCGCGGCGAGCGCTGCCTGTGACGCGGTTGCCACAGCCATCCTGTTGCTCGCCGACCACCACCAGTTCGCTGGCCTTTGCTGTTTTACTGGTTTTACTTGAGCGCTTGCCCTTGGCAGTTTTCGCCAGGGGCACGGGTTTGTCGCTGCCGGGGGTTGGGTTGTCGGCGTTTTGCAGTTGCTGCCTGTGCGCTATTGGGCAGCCCTGCAGGGTGAAGGTGACATTCCCCTTGGCGTCTTCGCAGCGGAACACAGTCGAGGCCAGCAGTAGCGGGGAAGGGCAAAGCAAAGTGGCGCAGAAGGCTGCGCGTAGCAGTCTATGCATGGGGACGTCCTCCTTGACGGTCGCCGAGCAAGCTTAGCGCGTGCTTTTTCTCTCGCCAGTAGTGTCCTGTTGAAAGTGCTCTGCGTCGGAGTTCGAGGATTCAGGCAAGACTGAACTTTGTGATGCAAGCGCTTGTTCTTGCCTAGATTTTGTAACGTGCAAAGCCATTGAGCAGTGTTATCATTTCTCCCGTCAGCCCCGCCGGGGCTTATGGAATACCACCATGGACTTACCCAGTAGTAATTCAGAATCTCGATTGTCCAATCATGAACTGACGGATTGATCCCTTTTGGCGTGCCCTGCCGCTGGGGGTGGAGTGCGCTATGACTGAAGTAGAAGCAAAAAAACCGCAAGAAAGCCTGCAGGACCGCCTGGCTCAGGTAGTCGAACTGCTGCATCGCCACAAACTGGTCGAAGACCTGACCCATCGTCAGGAAGGCCAGCACCGGGATCTCGTAGAGAACCTGGTTCACCGACAGAATCTCGCCGAGCTGCAGCGCAAGCTCGATGATCTGCACTCTGCCGACGTTGCCCATATCCTCGAAGCCTTGCCGCTGGCCGACCGTCTGACCGTCTGGCAGTTGGTCAAGGCCGAGCGCGATGGCGACATCCTCCTCGAAGTCTCGGATTCGGTGCGGGAAACGCTGATCGCCGACATGGACGATCACGAGATACTCGCGGCCGCCAGGGAAATGGACGCCGACGAGTTGGCTGACCTGGCGCCTGAGCTGCCTCGCGACGTAGTTCACGAACTGATGGAGACGCTCGACGCGCAGCAGCGTGAGCGCGTGCGTTCGGCATTGTCCTATGAAGAGGATCAGGTCGGTGCCCTGATGGACTTCGAGATGGTCACCATCCGCGAGGATGTCAGCCTGGAGGTGGTGTTGCGCTACCTGCGCCGCCTGAAAGAGTTGCCGGGGCATACCGATAAGCTGTTCGTGGTCGATTATGACGGTGTGCTGAAGGGCGTGTTGCCGATCAAGCGCCTGTTGGTCAACGACCCGGATAAGCAGGTAGCCGAGGTAATGGCCGACGATCCGGTGAGCTTCCACCCGGATGAGGATGCCTACGATGCCGCCCAGGCTTTCGAACGCTATGACTTGATTTCCGCCCCGGTGGTGGACAAGAACGGCAAGCTGATCGGCCGTCTGACCATCGACGAAATGGTCGACTTGATCCGTGAAGAAAGTGAAGCCGAAGTGCTGAACATGGCCGGTCTGCGCGAAGAAGAAGATATCTTCGCCTCGGTGTGGAAGTCACTGCGTAACCGTTGGGCTTGGCTGGCGATCAACCTGATCACCGCCTTTATCGCCTCGCGCGTGATTGGCCTGTTCGAGGGCTCGATCGAGAAGCTGGTGGCATTGGCCGCGCTGATGCCCATAGTTGCGGGTATCGGCGGTAACTCCGGGAACCAGACGATCACCATGATAGTGCGGGCGATGGCGCTGGATCAGGTGAGTACCGGCAATACCTCGCGGTTGATGCGCAAGGAACTGGCGGTGTCGCTGTTCAATGGGGTGGTATGGGGCGGGGTGATCGGGATTGTCGCTTACCTGCTTTACGGCAGTTGGTCACTGGGCCTGGTCATGACCGGGGCGATGACGCTCAATCTGTTGCTGGCGGCGTTGATGGGCGTATTGATCCCGATGACGTTGGTACGCATAGGGCGCGATCCGGCTTTGGGTTCCAGTGTAATGATTACCGCGGTGACCGATAGCGGTGGTTTCTTCATCTTCCTCGGGCTGGCGACACTGTTCTTGCTCTAAGTCGTCGCCCATAAAAAAACCGCCGATGGGCGGTTTTTTTATGGGCAAGGGTTGTCTCGAGTGCTGTTTAAGCCCCTTCGGCGCTTAGTTCTGCATCAGGGGCGATCAGGGCAACCAGAGCATTCTGCTGGCGTCGTGACAGTTGGCGGAAGTGTTGCAGCAGTTCGCGCTCATGCAGTGACAGTTCGGGTCTGTCCAAACGCATGCTGAGGTCGTCATCCAGCGCCCCTTCCTGAAGCATGCTCTGCTCAAGGCGCGCAATGATCTCGGAATTCATGCTGCGATGGTGGTTGCGTGCGACATCGGCAATGCGTTCGCGCATGCCATCGGGCAAGCGGACGACGAATTTGTCAGCCGTACGGCTGGAGTAAATAGCCTGTTTCATGGGGCGCATACATTTAAACCGGTTAGTTCAGGGAAACGATGCTGGCAATGAGCCGCATGATTGTCACCGGTTTGACCATCATTAGCACTAGCCGTTCAACCAGAATCGCGGTTTGCGTCTCAATGACCTTGCGATCACTGCAGCTGTTAATTAACACCAATTCTATGGCGTATTTTGGCCGGAGTGCTGGCTTTTTGCCTGCGCCAGTTGTCAGAAATGCGCGTTACTGGGCAAAACGACTGTCCCAGAGCAGCTGCCGCATAAAAACTTAAACTGATTGTCACTTAAGCGTCACGCCCAATTAACGGGGCTGACACAGGGTTCGCCTGTCATGGTCTATACCAGATGGCGGCCGGTAGTCGCCCAGCAGCCGTTAATGAGAGGGCAAACCCATGAACGCAGTGATCCGTGTTGAGAGCCTGAACAAGACGTTCGGCCGCAAGCAGGCGCTGTATGACTTGGCGTTGTCCGTGCAGCCGGGCGAGATGGTCGCGCTGATCGGTGCTTCCGGCTCCGGCAAGTCCACCTTGTTGCGGCACCTGGCGGGGCTGGCCTGCTGTGATCGCCGCGCGGGCGGCAGCATCCGGGTGCTGGGCCGCGAAGTGCAGGCGCAAGGCCGCTTGCATGTTGAAGTGCGGCATCTCCGGTAGGTTCAGGACTGAAGAAAGGCAGCGCGCCCTGTGGAGGCCTTGGCGCGCGTCGGCCTGGCTGACCGGACGACGCAGCGCATGGCTATCGCCCGGGCGCTGACGCAACGAGCCTGTTGCCGGCGGCTTTACTGCTGACCGGGCAGGACAACGGGTATGATTTACCCAAGGCTATCGGCACCGTCAGCCGCGCGCCGGCCCAGGCGGCCGGGCTGGTGGATCGTGGCGAGATTCGCCCGGGTTTGCGGGCGGATTTGCTGCAGGCCAAGGGGCAGGCGGGGCAGGCGGTGATCCAACAGGTCTGGCGCCAAGGCAAGAGAGTGTTCTGAACATGGGCAAGCTGATTTATTTGATCGGCCCTTCGGGGTCAGGCAAGGACAGCCTGCTACAAGCCGCCCGCGCGACGCTGGAAGCGGGTGGCTGCCGGATCGTCCGGCGGGTGATCACCCGCTCGGCCGAGGCGGTTGGCGAGGACGCCCAGCCGGTCACGCCGGAGCAGTTCGACCGGCTGGAGGCCGAAGGTGCGTTTGCCATGAGCTGGCGCGCCAATGGCCTGGCGTATGGCATCCCCAAGCAGATCGACGACTGGCTGGCGGCCGGGCATGACGTGCTGGTCAATGGCTCGCGGGCCTATCTGCCGCAGGCACGCCAGCGCTACCCGAATTTGCTCGCCATCTTGCTGACAGTCGATAGCGAGGTATTGCGTCAGCGCTTGCTGGCACGGGGGCGCGAGTCTGTCAAAGAGATCGAGGCCAGGCTGGCCCGTAACGCGCAATTGCAAGCCAGTGCGAACCCAGAAGGCGAGGGCAACAGCGCCCAGCTGCATACCCTCGACAACTCCGACCACTTCGAGCAAACCGTGGCAAACCTGCTCGACCTGATCGGCGAGAGTCGCGCATGCGCCTGACCCTGCTCGGCACCGGCGATGCTCGCCAAGTGCCGGTCTACGGTTGCAGCTGCGTGGTGTGCGACCGCGCCAGGGTTTACCCGCAGCACCGCCGCGGGCCCTGTTGTGCGTTGGTCGAATGTGGGGGGCAGCGTTGGTTGATCGACAGTGGTTTGAGCGATCTGACCGAGCGCTTTCCACCGCACTCGCTGAGCGGCATCCTGCAAACCCACTACCACGCCGACCACGCCCAGGGCCTGCTGCAACTGCGCTGGGGCCAAGGGCTAGTGATTCCGGTGCATGGCCCGGCCGACCCGGAAGGCTTTGCCGATCTCTACAAGCATCCGGGTATTCTCGATTTTTCCCAGCCGTTCGCCGCCTTCGAGCGCCGCCAACTCGGCGAGTTGACGGTCACGGCCCTGCCGCTGACCCACTCCAAGCCGACCTTTGGCTTTCTATTAGAAGAGACAGGATTAGAAGAGACAGGATTAGAAGAAGCGGGGTTGGAGGGGCAGGGCCGGCGCATCGCTTACCTGACCGACACGGTCGGCGTGCCGCTGGAGACCACCGCCTTCCTCGCCGGTAAACCGCTGGATGTGCTGGTGCTGGATTGTTCCAGCGCGCCGCAGCCACAGGCGCCGCGCAGCCATAACGATCTGCCCCGCGCCCTGCAGGTGATCGAGCAGTTGCAGCCGGGCGAGGCGCTGCTGACCCACATCGGCCACAGTTTCGACGCCTGGCTGCTGGATCATCCCGATGCCCTGCCGGCGAGTGTCAGCCTGGCCTTCGATGGCATGGGCATCTGAGCTAGCTGTTGTGGGAAAACGCAAAACCGTAGGCTGGGTAGAGTGCAGCGAAACCCAGCTAGGCCCTTTGCTGGGTTTCGCCGAAAAACGGCTCTACCCAGCCTACATCACTTGGGTATCTGAATTTTTGCGCCGGGCTAAAGGCGTTGGGCGCAGTAGTTTTGCAACGGACGGTTAAATCAGATCCAGCTAAACCAGATCCAGCGGCAACTCCGTGGTGCGCTTGACCTCGCTCATGGCGATGTTCGAGTGCGCCTCCAGCACATGCGGGCGTTGCAGCAACTGGTCGCGCAGGAAGCGCTCGTAGCTGCCGATATCCCGCGCCACCACCTTCAGCAGGTAATCCGAACCGCCGGCCATGGTGTAGCACTCCAGCACTTCCGGGTAGCCGACTATGGCCTCCTCGAACTCCTTGAGGTTGTTGCGCCCGTGGGCGGAGAGCTTGATGTTGACGAATACGGTGATGGAGAAGCCCAGGCGTTGCGGGTTGAGCAGGGCAACCTTGCGCTCGATCAGGCCTTCCTCCTGCATGCGCTGGATGCGCCGCCAGCAGGGCGATTGCGAGAGTTCGACCTTTTCCGCTACCGCCGCCGCCGAGAGGTCGGCGTTGTGTTGCAGCAGGCGCAGAATCTTGCGATCGATGGGGTTTAGTGGAGCCTGCATGAATGAGTCCGATATTTTGTTTATGTTGGAATGATCATGCGCAATATTGGCTTTCAAGCCCGAAAATAGAAAGAAAAAATCGGTACCGCTCGGTCATATTCTTAGCCAGCCGTCTCGTGCAGCGATCCTGCCCGAGGCCGAACGAAGATGGCATTAACCGTTGCCATCGAGGTCGCCATAAAAACAACAGGAGCGCCCGCATGTCTCTGGCCGAGATCCGCCTGGATGACAAGTACCGGCTTGCAACCGGTCATCTGTACCTCACCGGCACCCAGGCACTCACCCGCCTACCGATGCTGCAAAAACAGCGTGACACGGCCCATGGCCTGAACACCGCCTGTTTCATTTCCGGCTATCGCGGTTCGCCCCTGGGTAACCTCGACAAGAGCCTCTGGGAGGCCAAGACTTTCCTCCAGGAAAACGCCATACACTTCCAGCCCGGGGTCAACGAAGAGCTGGCGGCCACCTCAGTCTGGGGCAGCCAGCAGACCAGCCTGTTCCCCGGCGCGCGCTACGATGGCGTGTTCTCCATGTGGTACGGCAAGGGCCCGGGCGTCGACCGGTGCGGCGACGTGTTCAAGCATGGCAACTCGGCCGGTGTGTCGCCCCATGGCGGCGTCCTGCTGCTGGCCGGTGACGACCACGGCTGCAAATCCTCGAGCATCGCCAACCAGAGCGAGCATGCCTTCATCGCCGCCTCGATCCCGGTGCTGAACCCGGCCAACGTCCAGGAAATCCTCGACTACGGCATCATCGGCTGGGAGCTGTCGCGCTACAGCGGTTGCTGGGTGGCGCTGAAGACCATCGCCGAGAACGTCGATTCCTCCGCCGTGGTGGACGTCGATCCACTGCGCATGGAGGTACGGTTTCCCGAAGACTTCGCCCTGCCCGAAGACGGCGTGCACATCCGTTGGCCGGACCCGCCGCTGGCCCAGGAAAAGCGCCTCAATATCTACAAGATCTACGCCGCCCGCGCCTTCGCCCGCGCCAACAAGCTCAACCAGGTGACGCTCGACTCGCCCAATCCGCGCCTCGGAATCATCACCACCGGCAAGTCCTACCTCGATGTGCGCCAGGCCCTGGTCGACCTCGGCCTGGACGACGAGCTGTGCGCCAAGGTCGGCCTGCGGGTGCTCAAGGTCGGCATGAGCTGGCCGCTGGAGCCGGTCTCGGTGCACGAGTTCGCCGAAGGCCTGGACGAGATCCTGGTGGTGGAGGAGAAGCGCAGCATCATCGAGGACCAGCTCACCGGCCAACTCTACAACTGGCCGGTGGGCAAGCGCCCGCGGGTGGTCGGCGAGTTCGACGAGGACGGCCACTCCCTGCTGCCGAACCTTAGCGAGCTGACCCCGGCGATGATCGCCCGGGTCATCGCCCGCCGCCTGGCGCCGATCTACAGCAGCGAGCAGATCGAGTCGCGCCTGGGCTTCCTCGCCGCCAAGGAACAGGCCCTGGCCGCGCCCAAGCACAGCACGGTACGCACCCCGCACTTCTGCTCCGGCTGCCCGCACAACAGCTCGACCAAACTGCCGGAAGGCAGCCGCGCCCAAGGCGGCATCGGCTGCCACTACATGACCCAGTGGATGGACCGCAACACCGACACCTTCACCCAGATGGGCGGTGAGGGTGCGACCTGGATCGGTCAGGCGCCGTTCACCGACACCCCGCACATCTTCCAGAACCTCGGCGACGGCACCTACTTCCACTCCGGTCAGTTGGCCCTGCGCGCGGCGGTCGCGGCCGGGGTCAATATCACCTACAAGATCCTCTACAACGATGCGGTGGCCATGACCGGCGGCCAGCCCATCGACGGCGAACTGCGCGTCGACCAGCTCAGCCAGCAGGTCTTCGCCGAAGGGGTGAAGCGCATCGCCCTGGTTTCCGATGAACCGGAGAAGTACCCGACCCGCACCACCTTCGCGCCCATCGTCAGCTTCCATCACCGTCGCGAGCTGGATGCCGTGCAGCGCGAGCTGCGCGAGTTCAAGGGCGTCTCGGTGCTCATCTACGACCAGACCTGCGCCACCGAGAAGCGCCGCCGGCGCAAGCGCGGCAAGCTGGTCGACCCGGCCAAACGTGCCTTCATCAACCCGGCGGTGTGCGAAGGCTGCGGCGACTGCAGCGTGAAATCCAACTGTCTCTCGGTGCTGCCGCTGGAGACCGAGCTGGGGCGCAAGCGCGAGATCGACCAGAATTCCTGCAACAAGGATTTCAGCTGCGTCGAGGGCTTCTGCCCGAGCTTCGTCACCGTGCATGGCGGCAGCCTGCGCCAGCCGGAAGCGGTAGGTGCCGGTGTGGTATTCGCGGCACTGCCGGAACCAACCCAGCCCACCCTGGAACGGCCGTGGAACATTCTCCTGCCGGGTGTCGGCGGCAGCGGCGTGACCACTGTCGGCGCGCTGCTGGGCATGGCCGCGCACCTCGAAGGCAAGGGCTGCAGCGTGCTCGACCAGGCCGGTCTGGCGCAGAAGTTCGGCCCGGTGATCACGCATATCCGCGTTGCCGCCAAACAGGACGACATCTATGCCGTGCGCATCGCCGCCGGTGAGACCGACCTGCTGCTCGGCTGCGATCTGGTCGTCGCCGCCAGTGAAGAAGCGCTGGCCAAGCTCAACGAGCGCATCGCCACCGCCGTGGTGAACAGCCATGAGGCGGCCACCGCCGAATTCACCCGCAACCCGGATGCCCAGGTGCCAGGGCAGGCCATGCAGGAAGCGCTGATCGAGGCGGTGGGCCAAGACAAGACCCACTTCATCGATGCCACGCGCCTGGCCACCCGCCTGCTCGGCGACAGCATCGCCACCAACCTGTTCATGCTCGGCTACGCCTACCAAAAGGGCTTGGTACCGGTCTCCGCCGCCGCCATCGAGCAGGCCATCAGGCTCAACGGCGTGGCGGTGAAGCTCAACTGCGAGGCCTTCCTCTGGGGCCGCCGCGCCGCCCATGACCTGCCGGCCGTGGAGAAACTGGCCACGCCGGTGGAGCAGGACGCACCAAGCTGCGAAACCCTGGACGAGGTCATCCAGTTCCGCATCGACTACCTCACCGCCTACCAGGACGCCGCCTACGCCAAGCGCTACAGCGATCTGGTGGAGCGCGTGCGGCTGGCCGACAGCGATGTCGACAAACAACTGACCGAAGCCGTAGCGCGTTACTACTTCAAGGTGCTGGCCTACAAGGACGAGTACGAAGTGGCGCGGCTCTACAGCAACGGTGATTTCCGCAAGCAACTGGAGGCTCAGTTCAGCGGCGACTACCACCTGGAGTTCCACCTGGCGCCGTCCTGGCTGGCCAAGCGCGACCCGGTTACCGGCCAGCCGCGCAAGCGTCAGTTCGGCCCCTGGATGCTGCGCGCCTTCGGTCTGCTGGCCAGGTTCAAGTTCCTGCGTGGCAGCGTCTTTGACGTGTTCGCCTACAGCGAGGAGCGTCGCCAGGAACGCGAGCTGATCGGCCATTACCAGGACAGCATCGAAGCGTTGCTCGCCCACCTGCGGGCAGACAACTACCACACGGCTGTGGCTATCGCCGAGTTGCCCGAGCAGATCCGCGGCTACGGCCACGTCAAGGAACGCGCCATGGCCAAGGCCCGCGAGCATGAGGCGCAACTGCGCACCCGGCTACTGGCCGGTGAACTCCAGGTGGTGCGGCTCTACGAATCGGCCGCCTGAGCAAAGCCCCTCTCCCTTTGGGAGAGGGGTTGGGGTGAGGGAAATGCAGGGTACCCGGCATTTCCCTTATCCGGCCCTTCGGACCACCTTCTCCCGGCGGGAGAAGGGAACAGACTCATCCCCCAGCATTCAACAACAAGAAATCCGAGGAATCCGCATGTCCGTTTTCTCCCACGTCGAATTCGATGGTCACGAGCAGGTCGTCTACGGCCACGACAAGGCCTCCGGCCTGAAAGCCATCATTGCCATCCATAACACCAACCTCGGCCCGGCCCTCGGTGGCTGCCGCATGTGGCCCTACGCCGATGACGAGCTGGCCCTGCGCGACGTGCTGCGTCTGTCCCGTGGCATGACCTACAAGTCGGCCCTGGCAAACCTGCCATTGGGCGGCGGCAAGGCGGTGATCATCGGCGACCCGCATACCGGCAAGAGCGAAGCGCTGTTCCAGGCCATGGGCGATTTCGTCGATAGCCTGGGTGGGCGCTACATCACCGCCGCCGACTCCGGCACCGGTGTGGCGGAAATGCAGATCATGGCCGAGCGCTCCCGCCATGTGGCAGGCGCCGGGCAGCGCGAAGCCTTCGACGGCGGCATCCGCAATGGCGACCCGTCGCCGTCCACCGCCTACGGCGTGTTCATCGGCATTCAGGTAGCGGTGAAGCACCGCCTGCGCCGCGATGACCTGCGTGGCCTCAAGGTAGCGATCCAGGGCGTCGGCCAGGTCGGCTTCAGCCTTGCCCGGCACCTGAAAGAGGCCGGTGCCGAGTTGTGGGTGACCGATATCGTCGATGCCAACGTGCGCCGCGCGGTCGAGCAACTGGGCGCCAAGGCGGTGAGCCAGAACGATATCTACGGGCTGGATGTGGACGTCTTCGCACCCTGCGCCATGGGCGGCATCATCAACCGGCAAACCCTCGAGGCGCTGCGCGCGCCGATCATCGCCGGGGCGGCGAACAATCAACTGGCCGACTGGCAGCTGGCCGAAGAGCTGAAGCGCAACGGCTGCCTCTATGCGCCGGACTACGCGATCAACGCCGGCGGCATCATCGATGTGTATTTCGAGCGCAGCGGCGGCAGCGCCACCGAGCTGAAGGCGCATATCGAAGGCATCGGCAATACCCTGCAGCAAATCTTCCTCCGCGCCGATCAGGAAGGCCGCACGACCACGGCCGTGGCCGATCGCCTGGCCGAGGAACGCTTCGGCGCGAAGTAGGGATCAATCCAGGGGTAGTGCCAAGCTGATCCCATAGTGCTGAAAACCCAGGGCCGTGTAAAAACGATGCGCGGCCTCGCGGCTCTGGTTGGTGGACAGCACCAGTTTGTAGCAACCCCAGGCGCGGGCACGTTCGGCGGCTTTTTCGATCAGCGCCTGGCCGATACCCAGGCCACGCTGCTGGCTGTCCACCACCATGTCTTCGAGAACTGCCGAGCGCGCGAAGTTGTGCGCCAGGTGCTCGATCAGATTGAGCGTGCAGGTGCCGAGCAGTTGGCCGTCGCGCTCGGCCACCAGCACTTCGCGGCTGGCCGGTAGCTCGGCCAGGCGTAAAGCCAGCAGGGTTGGATCGGGCCGTGGGTCATCGCTGCCGAGTTGCTGCAACAAGCTGGCGAGTTTGGTGGCATCCGCACCGCAGGCCGCGCGCAGGCTGAAGGTGGCGAACGGCGAGTCGGGTAAGTGAGCGGCATTGGGGGCGTGTGACATGGCGGCGCTCCTGCGGGGTTCAGTTGAGTATGGGTAACGCGGATTGCTACGGCATGACAAAAGCCTCGGCGGTCGCTAACATGCCGCCCCCTTGGCCTGTCGTGCACTGTTTAGCACGATAGTCGGCAGATTCCCCTCGCTCAACTGGATGGAGCATCCCTGCGAAGGGCAAGGAGGGTGGTTCTTCTAGAGATCCATCTACTGCACCGTTGGAAACGGGTAGAATCTGCCGCGGCTTCACATCTTGTCTCCTTAGTTCAATGGATAGAATAAGCCCCTCCTAAGGGCTAGATGCTGGTTCGACTCCAGCAGGGGACACCAACTTAGTCAGTTTGCCGGGCTCCTTGTGTTGCGCATCGCAGCCAATGCTTGCGGGCAAACTCAGCTGAAAGGCTGGCCGGAATCTGCTCGGCTAGTCTGCTTCTCTCCCGCGGCGCATTAATCCTTATCTCTCGTTGCAGCGCGTGCCTGCGCCCCCGTAGTTTTTGCATCCTGGTTTTTGCTGCGCGCCTGGCGATGAGCAGCAAGGCCGGGGTGCTGGCAGCGGCCCACGGCTGAGTCGACCGGCAAGGGGTGAGGCTTAGTCCAGAATGTCGTGCAGCACTTCATAGATGAGGCCAGTCGCAAGCGCTACCAAGACGACGTCGCGGCCGACTTGCTGCCACTCATAGCCATCGTAGTGCGGCAGCCTGCCTAGCAGGCGGCTGTCGAAGCGTTTGGCAATGCCAGGCGGTAATGGCTTACCGCGCGCCAGGTTCTTTTGGATTCCCGGGGGTAGGGATTGCACAGGACCAATCAGGTCCCGGTTATCCCCGAGGATGATACGTACCCGACCTATGTCTATCTGCGGGCCGTTGAGCTTGATGGTGACGTCGTGGTCGTCGTAGCCGCCACCAGCAGAATAGTTGTCTGGCTTGCCGTGAGCATTTTTAGGGGCGGCCATCGGTGCCGGCGTACTCAGCGCTAAAGCCAGGCTGGTGAAGAGCAGCAGAACGGAACGTGGATGGGGCATGCATGAGACTCCTCGGTGTCAGCGGTGCGCATGGGAGCGCCAGCCTAGGTGCTGTTTTATCCGAGCTTAGCGGTGCATTTCGATTCAGTCATGGCGCTTCGACTCACTGCTGTTAGGGTTCTCACTCGCCGAGGGTGTTTTTCGTTTTGTGTAAACGGTCATTTGGCAGGAGACTGCCAGCCTCAAGGAGTCCTGATGAGCGTACCGAAGCGCACCAAACGGGCGAAGCCCGATCCCGAGCTGCTCAAGCTGACCGACAGCCTGCTGGCCAACCACACTTTCTGGACGTCGGAATCCGTTGGTTGTCCCAGCAACCGGCCTCAACGGTACGTGCGATGGCGCCCCGGCAAGCCGGGTCACGCCTCTCATGTGTCCGATGGAGGTGTCGGTCGGTTGAGCAGACGCAGAGCGTCTTGGGCTGCATTCCCACGCTGGAGCCTGGGAACGATCGAATTAATCGTGAGGTATCAATCCATGTCCTCCAGTACAACCCCCGTGTTCGGCGTCGGTGATGCGTCTTTCCTGGCGGCCGGTGGTCTCGAAGGCATTAACAAGTTGGTCGACGATTTCTATCGAATCATGGATGAGTCCAGTGACATCGCCAGCGTCAGGCAAATGCACGGCAAGAGCCTGGATCTGGCCCGTAATAAGCTGGCGAGTTTCTTGTGTGGCTGGCTGGGCGGGCCGCGGCTGTATGCGGAGAACTACGGGCCGATCAATATTCCGCAGTTCCATGCGCGTTGGCCGATTGGCGAGGGGGAGCGCGATGCGTGGTTGCTCTGTATGCAAAGAGCCATCGCCCGGCAGCCCTATTCGCCGGAGTTTGCGCAGTATTTGCTGGCGCAGTTGCGGGTGCCGGCTGAGCGTATAGTGCAAGCGAGCGGTATCTTGCATGGTCGCAAAGAGCCTTAAGCCTTTGCTGCGCTTGTTTGCCGCCGGTCAGTCGCAGCCAATGAAAAAGGGGGATAGCGCTCAGCGCCATCCCCCTTGGTGTTAGCCGTTACCGCCTACCCGGCAGCGGCCAAGTGCTTTAGAAGTGGTATTTCACCAGCGCCTGTACGGCAGCCTGGTCGAAACCATCGCCGGAGCCGTCGACGGGTTTGAGGCCGTACTTGTTGTGCCACATGTTCAGCTCGGTGCCGACGTAGAGTGTGCGCTCTTCGCCGAACAGGGCCTTGCCCGCATCCCATTTGACCTGGATCGAGGAGCCGAGCGAGGTCTGGGTGCCGGCATCCTTGGAAGGGCTGCGCCAATCGATGTAGCCGTCGACGACGAAGCTCTGCTTGCCGACGTTGAAGGGGTAGGCGCCAGCGACGGTCAGCTGCTCGGCATAGCCTGGGCCGCTGGTGTCGGCGAAGAACACGTGGTCGTTGATCTTGACCCGATACAGGTTGGTCTGTAGGAAGGCGAAGCCGGGCACGTTCCAGTCCAGACCGATGCCGTACAGGTAGTTTTCGGTGCCGGGGCCGCCATTGCCTTTTTCATACACGAAGGCTGCCAGGACGTCCTTCAGCGGGCCGACCGAGAGGCTTTGGCCGGTCAGCCAGCTGCCGCTGACCCGGGGATTAATCTCCATGTAGTAGAAGCTGTCGTTCTCACTGGCATGGAAGGTGCCCTGGTCAAAGCTGCCGCCGTACTGGAGGTTGTCCGCATCGATGTAGTCGTAGAAGGCAAAGATGTCGCCCCACTTCCAGCCGCTGGCGTGCTCGAAGCTATAGGTAGTTTGCGAGCGCTGTTCTTCGGCGTCGAAGTTCATTTCGTTGAAGTTGCTGCCATTCAGGTAGGTCAGGCTATTGTCTTGCCAGTGCAGCAGGTCGCCGGCGATGGCCGCCTGGCTACCGGTCAACAGACCGGCTGACAGGGCGAGGCAGTGTGGTAGGTGCTTCAGGTTCATACGGTTTTCCTTGTTGTAGTGGTTTACAGGGCTTCTCATCCCGAGCGTTGGCCGCGGCACTGACGTGCGTTGCAGGTCAGTGCGTTGGCCGTCTCCAGGGGTGAAGAGGGGACCGGCGCCCAGCACCTCAACTCGATAGGTTAGCTGGTGTTGGCCGGGTTAGAGGGTTCGCTAGGCTTGGGTTGCTGATGGCGGACAGGCGCATGCCTTGCAGGCAGAGCAGGTCGGAGCCCACCGGGGCGAAGCGGCGCGCCTGGATGAAGGTGCCGAGGCCGGAAACGAACAGCGCCATGCTGATCGGGTAGGGCGCCTCACTCAGCAGGCCGAGGGCGCCACCGATGATCAGGGTGATGATGCCGCCGAAGCTCGCCAGCACCTGTTGTAGGGCGGCGAAGATCGCTGCGCTGAAGTGCGGCCGGTCTTCCAGGCCATAGATAAGGTCGGAGCCGTTGTTGCTACGTGAGCTAGCGGGTGTGGTCATGGTTAGCCTGCCAATTATTTTTATTCGGTCATGGGCTTACGCGAGAGGGCTATTGCTCCTCTCGGCCTGATCGAACGGCAAAGCTGTCCGGTCGGTCAGGTTGCGAAGACTATAACTAGTTGTGGACATTTTGAATAACAATTTATTTGATAATTGTGTACATAATTTTGGGCGATTTTTCGGGCGGGAGTGAAGGCGGGGAAGGACTGCTAGCGGGGGGCGGTGTAGCTGGGAAATACAGGGATGGACGCCGATGGCGCGCCGCCTCTCCCCATTGGGGAGAGGCTAGGGAGAGGGGGTGACCTTCAGCAAATGGATCAGTTGGTCTGAGCGCCTCGGGCAATCCAGGCACCGATCAGGTCGCGCTCTTCCTGGGTCATCTGGGTGATGTTGCCCAGCGGCATGGTTTGCGTGGCGACAGCCTGGGCCTGGATCTTCGCCGCCAGTTGCTGGATTTGCTCGGGCGTATCGAACATCACCCCGGCAGGTGCGCTGCTGAACATTGGGCTGGTCGGCTTGGCCGAGTGACAGACGGTGCAACGCTCTTGAATCACGCTATGCACTTTGTCGAAACCAGCGGCGGCTTGAGTCGGTGCGGCGTTGGCTGCTGCTGGCGCCTTAGCCGGTGCGGCAGGGGCTGTCGCCGCGGGCTTGGCGCCGCTGATCGCGGTTGCCGGAATGGGCGCGTATTCGATGACTGCGGTTTTCGCCACTTCAGGGCTGGTCGACTTCAGGCTCGGGCCGGTGACGAAGGCCAGGCAGATCATGCCCAGTGCGCCGGCTGGCAGGGTCCAGGCGAACTTGTTGCTGTCGTGACGGGTGTTGAAGTAGTGACGCACCAACACCGCCAACACCGAGATTCCAGCCAGGATCAGCCAGTTGTACTGGCTGCCGTAAGTGCTCGGGAAGTGGTTGCTGATCATGATGAACAGCACCGGCAGGGTGAAGTAGTTGTTGTGCCGTGAACGCAGCAGACCCTTGGCCGGTAGGGCCGGGTCCGGCGTGCGGTGCTCTTCGATGGCTTTAACCAGTGCGCGCTGGGCTGGCATGATGGTACGGAAGACGTTACCGACCATGATGGTGCCGATGATGGCGCCGACATGGATGTAAGCACCGCGACCGCTGAACACTTGGCTCAGGCCAAACGATGCGGCGACCAGTAGCACGAACAGCACCAGGCCGAGTAGGGCCGGTTGCTTGCCCAGCGGCGAGTCGCAGAGGAAGTCGTAGACGAACCAACCGGCGATCAGCGAGGCGATGCCGATGGCGACTGCAACGCCCGGGGCCATGTCGCTACCCGGTGCCACCAGGTACAGCGCCGGGTTGAGGTAGTAGACCACCATCAACAGGGCGACGCCGGACATCCAGGTGAAATAGGCTTCCCATTTGAACCAATGCAGGTTGTCCGGCATTTTCGGCGGGGCCAGCTTGTATTTCTCCAGGTGATAGATGCCGCCACCGTGGATCGCCCACAGGTCGCCGGCCAGCCCCTCCCGTGGGTTGACGCGATTCAGGTTGTTTTCCAACCAGACGAAATAGAACGAGGCACCGATCCAGGCGATGCCGGTAATCATGTGAACCCAGCGGATGCTCAGGTTCAGCCATTCAATCAGATGTGCTTCCACAGTCTTTTCCTCTTTCACCTATCACCGACACGCCGGCTTCCAGGTCTTCTCTTATTGGTGGGGGGTGAGGAGCAAACACTCATCCTCGGTGAAAAAATGCTCATCGCAGTTGTTGCCAGAACCGCTGCGATCAACCACCAGGAAGTCATCCCGCTTTTCGATCGTCAGCACCGGGTGGTGCCAGACGCCGCGATGGTAATTAACGCCCTGCCTGCCATTACTGCGGAAGGCCCGGACTAACTCTGATTCAGGTGCATCGCCAAGTGGCGCGACCACGATCAGAAAGGGGTTGCCGAGCAGCGGTATGAACGCCTGGCTGCCCAGCGGATGACGCTCCAGCATGCGTATGCACAACGGCATTTCCAGGGCTTGGGCGCTGAAGATGCTGATGATCGCCTTATCCTCCGGCTGCGCGGTCTCGACCGTAGCCAGTTTGTGATAGCGGCGAGTGGAACCGTTGTTGATCATGAAGTAATCGCTGCCCTCGGTTTCGATGACATCACCGAAGGGGGCGAAGGCTTCTTTGCTCAGCGGCTCGATTATTAGTTTGCGCATGCTGGTCTACTTGTTCAGGTTGCTTTTATTCCCCTCTCCCTCCGGGAGAGGGGTTAGGGGTGAGGGAAACGCGGGCTGAGCTCGGTGTTTCCCTCATCCGCCCTTCGGGCACCTTCTCCCGGAGGGAGAAGGACATAGGTTACTTCGCCACTTTGCCGAACAGGCGCAGGCGGCTGATACCACCGTCCGGGAACACGTTGATGCGCACGTGCGTCACCGGGCCGAGGGCGTTGATCTGCTCGGCGAACTCATGCTCGGCGTGCATCGAGAGCTTCTGGTTCGGCAGCAGTTCACGCCAGAACAGGCTTTGCGTCTCGATCTGGCTGTCGGTGCCGCCTTTGACAAAGGCCGCCTGGATCGAGCAGCTGTCCGGGTAGTTGCCTTTGAAGTGTAGGGTGTCGACCACGATGCGCTGGATCTCGCCCGGGTGACCGAGGGCAACTATCACCCAGTCGTTGCCCGGCGTACGGCGGCGGGCGGTTTCCCAGCCATCGCCCATGTTGATGCCGCGGCCCGGGTTGAGGATGTTGCTCATGCGCCCGAAGTGTTCGTCCGAGCAGGCCAGGGCGCGGCCGCCGTTCAGGGCGCTAGCCAGATCGAGCTGTTCGTTGCCGCCCACCGAGGACCAGTCGCGGAACGGGATGCCGTAGACGCGTAGACGGGCTACACCACCGTCCGGGTAGATGTTGAAACGCAGGTGAGTCCAGGCCTGGTCGTTGCTGATCTCGTGGTAGTGGTGGCTGTTGCCTTGCAGCTCGACGGCGCTCAGCACTTCGGTCCACTGGGTCGCTTCGCTCGGGTCGCCTTCGACCACGAAGCAGGCTTCGAGGGAGGCGGACGGTGGGAAGTTACCGGTGAAGAAGCTGGTGTCGATATCCACACCCTTGATCGAGCCCGGCACACCCAGGCGGATCACGGCGCTGTCGTAACCTTCGAAGCGCTTGCGGCGCGACTCCCAGCCATCCATCCACTTGCCGTTGTCATCGAACACGCCTTCTTTCCACACCGCCGGGGTCGGCTGGAACAGGCGGTTGACGTCGGCGAACCAGTCGTCGGTGACGGAGATGGCTTGGGTGCCGAGACGGGCATCGGCGAGGTTGACGAATTTCTCGAAGGGTACGGCGTAAGCTTTCATTGGTTGTCTGCCTTACTTAGGGGCGGGAGAGGTGGCGGCCTTCTGTTCTCTATAGGAGCAGGCTTACAGGGTTTGCAGCCGGAACAGCGCGATCTTGTTGATCTCGGCCAGCGCCCGGGTGAACTCGGCGTCCGTCGAGTTATGAATGCGCTCTTCGAATGCCGCCAGGATCTGGTGCCGATTGCTGCCTTTAACCGCCATGATGAAGGGAAACGCGAACTTCGCCTTGTAGGCGTCGTTCAGCTCGGTGAAGCGTTGAAACTCTTCGGCCGTGCATTCATGGATGCCGGCACCGGACTGCTCCGAGGTGCTGGCCTGGGTCAGTTCACCGCGCACCGCCGCTTTACCTGCCAGGTCCGGGTGGGCATTGATCAGGGCCAGTTGGGCGGCCTTATCGGCGCTCAGCAGGACATCGGCCATGCGCTGGTGCAGGTTGTCGATAGCGTCAACGCTAGCATCCAGGCCCAGGTCAAAAGCCTTTTCGGCGACCCAGGGCGAGTGTTCGTAAATGTCGGCGAAGGCCGCGACGAAGGCTTCGCGCGTTAGTTGCGAAGGTGTCAGTGTCTGGAAGCGGCTCATTTAGAGCTCTCCTGTTTGCAAGGCTGCTTTTGAAAAGGATGGCTGGCGTGCCAGTGGCGGGCGATATCGACGCGGCGGGTGAACCAGACCTGCTCATGGCTTTGCGCGTATTCAATGAAACGTTGCAGGGCCGCCAGGCGCGCCGGCCGGCCGATCAAGCGGCAGTGCAGGCCGATGGACAGCAGCTTCGGCGCCTCGGCACCTTCTGCGTAGAGCACGTCGAAGGCGTCTTTCAGATAGGTATAGAAGTCGTCGCCGCTGTTGAAGCCCTGCACCTGGGTGAAGCGCATGTCATTGGTGTCCAGGGTGTAGGGAATCACCAGGTGCGCGTTGCCGGTCGGGTTGTTGCTTTCCCAGTAGGGCAGGTCGTCGTCATAGGTGTCGGAGTCATAGAGGAAGCCACCTTCCTCCATCACCAGGCGGCGGGTATTCGGGCCGGTGCGGCCGGTGTACCAGCCCAGCGGACGCTCGCCGGTGATCTCGGTGAGGATGCGGATGGCTTCGAGCATGTGCTCGCGTTCCTGGGCCTCGTCCATGTACTGATAGTCGATCCAGCGGTAGCCGTGGCTGCAGATCTCGTGGCCGGCGGCGGCCATGGCGCGGATCAGCTCCGGATGGCGCTGGGCGGCCATGGCCACGGCGAAGACGGTCAGCGGGATATCGAACTTCTTGAACAGCTTGAGGATGCGCCAGACGCCGGTACGGCTACCGTATTCGTAGAGCGATTCCATGCTCATGTTGCGCGCGCCTTGCAGCGGCTGCGCGGAGACCATCTCGGAGAGGAAGGCTTCGGATTCTTGATCGCCGTGGAGGATGTTGCGCTCGCCGCCTTCCTCGTAATTCAGCACGAAGGAGATCGCGAGGCGCGCGTCGCCCGGCCAGTGCGGATGGGGAGGGTTGTTGCCGTAACCGATCAGGTCGCGAGGGTAGTCAGCGCTCACTGCAGTCTTCCTTCTATAGATGTTGCGATCGCTGTGGGTGCCTGAGGGGTTCGGGCGTGGGCGACCGTGATGGAGTGATTGTATACAAAGTGCACGATGTTTTGTAAATCTAAAATTTCACTTTTTCTCGCTGCAATGTGCTCGCGGACAGAATGGCCGAGTGTTCAGGCGTTACCGCCTCAAACGCTGAGGTGACTGAGGGTGCTAGACCCTTGTGGTAAAGCCGAGGCTTGGATTGATGCCGGCTACGGGCGAAAATTATTGTGTACAATTTTAAGTTAAAATGTCTTATATTTTTCGAGTCGCGTGTTATGCTGGGCTCGCGCCGGGGCTTTTGGCCTGTGCGGCGTACCGAATTCAACTGAGTAAAGGAGGCGTGGTGTCTGTGTGTTCGCTCGGCGAGCGTAGAGTGCGCGCAGATGCCCTGAACCAATGGGACGTTTAACGACGCATGTATTGGATGCCGCGCACGGCTGCCCCGGCAGCGCGATCAAGGTCGAGTTGTATCGGGTCGAAGCCGAACGGCTGGAGCTGATTGCAACCGTGCTGACCAACCACGATGGCCGCTGCGATGCGCCGATCCTGCAGGGCGCTGACTACGTCAGCGGGGTCTACCAGTTGCAGTTCCACGCCGGTGACTACTACCGTGCCCGTGGGGTCGAGCTGCCCAGCCCGGCCTTTTTAGATGTTGTGGTGCTGCGCTTCGGCATCAGCGCCGAGCAGGACCACTACCACGTACCGCTGCTGATTTCGCCTTACAGCTATTCCACCTACCGGGGTAGCTAGTGGCCTGTGTGGGCTAGTTCAATTAGTCAATTTCGGCGCCTGAAGCCCCGATACTGCGTTGCCGCTCCTCGCCATAGCCCTGCTATGACTCGTCGCGGCGCCTTGTCTCAGGACTCCAGGCATCCGAACTTGAGTTAACCAACTAGCCGTACAGGCCACGAGGCACCGAAACACGGTTACCCTCGACTCCTTTGGAAGAGTTTTTAGCCCGTTCACACTGCGGGCTTTTTTTCGTTCTTTATTTGTCAGCGGCTAGGCGGGCTTAGCGCCAGTCCTATCCGGTTGGCTTGGCAGCGAATTAGGTACTGGCTGATTCCTGGTTTGGGGGCGGACGGCGCTCCGTCCGCTACTGCTTTACCAGGCGCCAGGAAAACTCGGCTATCCCCAAGTATCCCCGTCATTCCCGCTAGGCTCTGTTGACGTGAGCCCGCCGCCAGTCCCTGCTGGTCGGTGGCGCTGTGCGCGCCGAGCGGGTTAATCGCCCCGATGGTTGTGTGGATGCCGCTCAGCGCCGCGGCAGCACCCACTTCGGTGCCGCTGGCCGGCGCCTGTTTCTGTCCCGGCTCCCTGGCGAGCGACCGTACCAGCATTTAATCGCCGCGCCTGACGAACGGCCGGAGTGGTCTAAGCTTTTTTCATCGAGTCATAGTGCTAGTACGGGCAAGGACTCAGCAGTGAATGTCAGTAATCCCTGAATCTCAAGCAAACCGGCAACTCGAACAGATCAGGACTAACTTCATGACCGAGCCTCTGCTCAGCTTCGATGAACTCAAGCAGGCCGCCGCCAGTGGCGAGATCGACACGGTATTGGCCTGCATGGTCGATATGCAGGGGCGCCTGGTTGGCAAGCGATTCCAGGTCGAGTTTTTCCTCGACAGCGGCCATGAAGAAACCCACTGCTGTAACTACCTGCTGGCCGACGACATCGACATGGAGCCGGTGCCGGGTTACGCCGCCGCCAGTTGGAGCAAAGGCTACGGCGATTTCGTGCTGAAACCCGACATGGCCACCTTGCGTCGCGTGCCTTGGCTGGAGTGCACGGCGCTGGTGCTCTGCGATGTGCTCGATCACCACCATAGGCGGGACTTGCCGCACAGCCCGCGGGCAATCCTGAAAAAGCAGGTGGCGCGCCTGCGCGAGCGCGGCTACACCGGCATGTTCGCCTCTGAACTGGAGTTCTACCTGTTCGACGAGAGCTACGAGGCGATCCACGAGCGGAACTACCAGCACCCGAAGACGGCCGGCCACTACATCGAGGATTACAACATCCTGCAGACCACCCGCGAGGAGCCGGTGTTGCGGGCGATCCGCAAGCATCTGCAGGCATCCGGCGTTCCCGTGGAAAACTCCAAGGGCGAATGGGGGCCGGGCCAGGAGGAGATCAACGTCCGTTATTGCGACGCCCTGACCATGGCCGACCGCCACGTCATCATCAAACATGCCTGCAAAGAGATCGCGCAGCTGCAGGGCAAGGCGATCACCTTCATGGCCAAGTGGCGCTACGACCTGGCCGGCTCCAGCGGCCATATCCACGGTTCGCTGTGGGACAAGAATGCCAAGAAGCCGCTGTTCTTCGACCCCAAGGCCGAATTCGGCATGTCGAAGCTGATGCGCTCGTGGGTTGCCGGACAGCTCAAATACGCCAACGACATCACCTATTTTCTTGCGCCCTATATCAACTCGTACAAGCGCTTCCAGGCCGGCACCTTCGCGCCGACGCGGGCGGTGTGGAGCCGGGACAATCGCACCGCCGGCTTCCGTTTGTGCGCCGAAGGCAGCAAGGCCATCCGCATGGAGTGCCGCATCGGCGGCGCCGACCTCAATCCCTATCTGGCCTTCGCCGCCTTGATCGCCGCGGGCCTGGCCGGCATCGATGAACAGCTCGGCCTCGCGGCGCCTTACGAGGGCGATGCCTACCTCGACGAACAGTTGCCGGAAGTGTCGAAGACCCTGCGCGATGCCACCGCTGCGCTCAGGGCCTCGACCATGTTGCGGCAGGCGTTCGGCGACGAAGTGATCGATCACTACGCGCACACCGCCGACTGGGAGCAGAAGGAATACGACCGGCGGATAACCGACTGGGAACTGCGGCGCGGCTTCGAGCGCTATTGAGAAGATTATGACGGCGATGATTCAACTCATCTCACCGGTCGATGGCCGGGTCTACGCCGAACGCCGCTGCGCCGATGCGGCGCAGATTGAGTTCGCGCTGGCTGCTGCCTCAGCCGCCCAGGCGCAGTGGCAGCGCCGGCCACTCGCCGAGCGAGCCGCTTATTGCAGCGCCGCGGTGGACGCGATGCTGGCGATGAGCGATGAAATCGTTCCAGAATTAGCCTGGCAGATGGGCCGTCCGGTGCGTTTTGGCGCCGGTGAGCTACGCGGTTTCGAAGAGCGCGCCCGCCACATGATCGCCATCGCGCCGCAAGCCCTGGCCGCGCTTGAGCCTTCGCCGCAAGCTGGTTTCCGTCGCCATATCAAGCGCGAACCGCTGGGCACGGTGCTGGTCATCGCACCCTGGAATTACCCCTACCTGACGGCGGTGAACTCCGTCATCCCGGCGTTGATGGCCGGCAACAGCGTGATCCTCAAACACGCCTCGCAAACCCTGCTGGTCGGCGAACGTTTCGCCGAGGCGTTCCGCCGCGCCAATCTGCCAGCGGGGTTGTTCCACAACCTGCTGCTCGAGCATGGGCAGACCGCCGCCCTCATCGCCTCGGGGCGCGTGCAGCAGGTGAATTTCACCGGCTCGGTCGGCGCCGGCAAGGCGGTGGAACAAGCCGCTGCGGGTCGCTTCCTCGGCCTGGGGCTGGAGCTCGGCGGCAAAGACCCGGCCTACGTGCGGGCCGACGCCAACCTCGAGCATGCGGTGGAAAACCTGGTGGACGGCAGCTTCTTCAACTCTGGGCAGAGCTGCTGCGCCATCGAGCGTATCTATGTCGATGCAGCAATTTACCCTGTCTTTGTCGAGCGCTTCGTCGCCTTGACCCGCCAATACGTGCTCGGCAACCCGTTGGATGAGGCCACCAGCCTCGGCCCGCTGATCACACCAGGCGCCGCCGAATTTGTCCGCGGGCAGATCGCCGAAGCAGTGGCAATGGGGGCCAAGGCGCTGATCGATCCGCAAGCCTTTCCCGCCGATGCGCCGGGCAGCGCCTATCTCGCGCCGCAGGTGCTGGTGGACGTCAATCATCGGATGTCGGTGATGCGCGAGGAGAGCTTCGGCCCGGTGGTCGGCATCATGCCGGTGGCCAGCGACGAAGAAGCCATCGCCTTGATGAACGACAGCGAGTTCGGCCTCAGCGCGTCCATCTGGACGCAGGATATCGACGCCGCCGAACGCCTCGGCGACGAACTCGCCACCGGCACCGTGTTCATGAACCGCTGCGACTACCTGGACCCGGCCCTGGCCTGGACCGGGGTGAAGAACAGCGGGCGCGGCGCCACGCTGTCGCGCCTAGGCTATGAAACCCTGACCCGGCCGAAATCCTTCCATCTGCGCCACGAGGTCTGAGCATGATCCTGACCGCCAACTGGAACTACCCCACGAGCATCCGCTTCGGCGTCGGCCGCATCGCCGAGCTGGCCGAGATCTGTCGCAGTCAAGGTATCCAACGACCGCTGCTAGTCACCGACAGTGGCCTGGCGCGCGCGCCGATCACCACGGCGACGCTGGAGTCTTTGCGCGCCGGCGGCCTCGCGGTGGCGCTGTTTTCCGACCTCAAACCCAATCCGATCGAAGCCAACCTGGCTGGCGGGCTCGATGCCTACCGTGCTGGCAAGCACGATGGTGTGGTCGCCTTCGGCGGCGGCAGCGGCCTGGATATGGGCAAGCTCATCGCCTTCATGAGCGGGCAGACCCGGCCGGTGTGGGATTTCGAAGACATCGGCGACTACTGGACGCGCGCCGACGAAGGCGGTATCGCCCCGGTCATCGCGGTGCCGACCACCGCCGGCACCGGTTCCGAGGTGGGCCGTGCGGCGGTGATCATCGACGAGCGCACGCACACCAAGCGCATCATCTTCCATCCGAAGATGATGCCGCGCGTGGTCATCAGCGACCCGGCCCTCAGCGTCGGCATGCCGGCGAAGATCACCGCCGGCACCGGCATGGATGCCTTTGCCCATTGCCTCGAGGCGTACTGCGCGCCGGGTTTCCATCCCATGGCCGACGGCATCGCGGTGGAAGGCATTCGCCTGGTCGCGAATGCCCTGGTGCGGGCGGTACGCACCCCCTCCGACCTCGACGCGCGGGCGCAAATGCTGGCGGCCGCCGCGATGGGCGCCACCGCATTCCAGAAAGGCTTGGGCGGCATGCACGCGCTCGCGCATCCGGTGGGCGCCCTGTACGACACCCATCACGGCATGACCAATGCCACCTTCATGCCCTATGTGTTGCAATTCAATCGTGCGGCCATCGAGGAACGTATCACCCGCCTGGCGGCTTACCTGCGCCTGCCGGCCCCGGGCTTCGAGAGCTTCCTGGCCTTCGTGCTCAAGCTGCGCAAGGACATCGGCGTGCCCCATACACTGCCTGAGCTGGGGGTGGATGACCGGCAGGCCGATCTGATCGCCGACATGGCGATTGTCGACCCTTCCGCCGCCGGCAACCCACGACCATTGACGCGGGAAGGTGCCGCCGAGATTTTCGCCGCGGCTTTCCACGGCCGTATTTAGAGCAGTCGTCTGTCCATGGCCTTGGTTCGAGCACGCAGCATGGATGGGTTTTAGCAGGAGCAGTACGACAAGGGGTCGAGTAGCAGGCAAAGGCGAGGCCAGCCCATTCGGCAACGCACAGCGCGGATAGAGGTGTATCAAAACCTACTTAGGGGCACACATTATGAGTCCAGTAAGCCAACCCGGCGCCACTGCGCCGCAAGACGATGACGTCAAGTTGTTGCACAGCATGGGCTATGCCCAGGAACTCTCGCGACGAATGGGCGTTTTCTCTAACTTCGCCATTTCCTTTTCGATCATCTGCATCCTCTCGGGTGGCATCAACTCGCTGGCACAGGGCATTTCAGGCGCGGGCGGTGCGGCTATCGGCATCGGCTGGCCGCTCGGCTGCATGATTTCCGGAGTTTTCGCCATGGCCATGGCACAGATCTCCTCGAGCTACCCAACCGCTGGCGGTCTCTATCACTGGGGTTCGATTCTCGGTAACCGCTTCACCGGCTGGCTGACTGCCTGGTTCAACCTGCTGGGGCTGGTGACCGTGCTCGGCGCGATCAACGTCGGCACCTACTACTTCTTTTTCGGCGCCTTCGGACCGGCCCTGGGCATGGAAGACACCATCACCACTCGGATCATTTTCCTGGCGATCCTGACCGGCATCCAGGCGTTGTGTAACCACTTCGGCATCGGCCTGACCGCGAAGCTTACCGACTTCTCGGGCTATCTGATCTTCGCCACGGCGATCGCGCTCACCATCGTCTGCCTGATAGCGGCACCCAGCTATGAGTTCGTCCGGCTGGTGACCTTCGGCAACTATTCCGGCGAGGCCGGCGGCAACGTCTGGCCCCAAGTCTCGAACGGCTGGATTTTCATGCTCGGCCTGCTCTTGCCGATCTACACCATCACCGGCTATGACGCCTCCGCGCATACCTCCGAGGAGACCCACCAGGCAGCCCATTCGGTGCCGCGCGGCATGGTCATGTCGGTGGTCTGGTCGTTGCTGTTCGGCTGGGTCATGCTCTGCTCCTTCGTACTCATGCTGCCGAGCATGGACGAGGCGGCGAAGCAGGGCTGGAACGTGTTCTTCTGGGCGATGGATACCCAGGTCAACCCGGCCGTCAAGATGGCGCTTTACCTCGCGATTTTCATCTCGCAGTTTCTCTGCGGATTGGCCACCGTGACCTCGGTCTCGCGCATGATCTTCGCCTTCTCACGAGACGGCGGCCTACCCTGCTCGAAAGCACTGGCCAAGGTCTCACCCACCCACCGCAGCCCGGTGGCGGCAATCTGGACCGGGGCGATTCTGGCGGTGTTGTTCGTCTGGGGCTCGTCCCTGGTATCGATCGGCGAAACGCCGGTTTACACGATTGTCGTGTCTTGTACGGTGATCTTCCTGTTCTTCTCCTTCGTCATTCCCATAGTGCTCGGGCTGTTCACCTACGGGACCTCGAAGTGGCCGAGCATGGGGCCGTGGAACCTGGGGCGCGGGCTGTTCTCATTGTTCGCGATCCTCTCGATCATCTCGATGGTGGTGATCTTCGTCATCGGCATCCAGCCGCCTAACGATTGGGCGCTGTACATCACCATCGGCTTTCTGATCCTCACGGCAATTGTCTGGTTCGCCTTTGAAGCGCGGCGCTTCCAGGGCCCACCCGTGGGCGAGATGATCGCCAAGCGTCAGGCGGAGATCGCCGCCGCTGAAGCGGCTTTGGACAAGTAAAGGCAGCGCTGGTCAGCGCGATGCAAAACGGGGCGCTGAGCGCCCCGTTTCTTTGGTGCGCCCAGCATGGGCGCAATCTTGTGGGTGAAAGTCCCGCCGTGAGCTGACCACAGCGAACGAAGTGAAGCGCAACTGCATGAGGGCGACCGAGTGTGGGGAGGAAGCGTGGAGCGAAGCCGTGAGCCGATGAACAAGAACCGGATAGAAGGCGATGCCGACCAGGGTGAGCGGGCCAAAAACCGCGAAACTCTTGTGGTCAAAGGGCGGCAGCGTAGATCCGGCGGTTGTGCGGTGAAGGATTGCGTTCTTACCTGGGGAGATCTCGCCTTGCGCCTGAAAGGGCGACGGCGCAAGCCGGAGCGAGAAGTCAGCAGAGGCCATAGTAGTCAAATAGTTGAGTCACTGTAGGCTCGAAACACCTGACGAAGGGCCGAAGGAGTAGGAGGGTAAGTGCCCTGGCTATCGGAGTTGAAATGCCTCAGATGATCGCGTAAGCGAAGCTCGCCAATTATGTCCTGCCAGGTGAAGCCTGAAAGGCAACGGCAGCGAGGAATCATCTCCGCCGAGTCGGAAAACACAACCCCAGGCATCGGGCCGGGAGAGTCACAAGTCCGATGACCTCAACTGCTCCAACCGCCCGGTGCGGACCCGCATGCCGGGTGGTGTGGGAGGGGCGCAGCTTCGGCTGCCCCCTATCCCGATTGCAGCCCGGCGAGTTCAGGTTAACGCTCGTGCGCCCCAGGCATGCGCTAAACCCCGCTAATCAGTCGCGCATGACCGAGGGGGCGGTGGGGGCTGATTGCCAACGCCTGGCTTCAAGCGGCTTAACGACTCAGCAATGAAGCCGTACCCGCCCCGGCGAACAGCCCTGCGCTGATCCGGTTGAACCACACCTGCCCCTTGCCTGAGCGCAGAAAGCGCGCGGCGCCGCGTGCGCTCAGACCGTAGAACAGCTTGCTGGCCAGGTCGAGCACTGTCCAGGTGGCGATCAGCACCAGCAGCTGAGTCAGTAGCGGGCGCTCGGCGCTGATGAATTGCGGCAGGAAGGCGGCGAAAAACAGGATGTCCTTCGGGTTGCTGGCGCCCAGACCAAAGGCCTTCCAGAACATGCTGCGCCAACTTGGGTTGACGGGCTGTTCTTCGGCGTTCGCCGGTTTGGCCGCCTGGCGCGATTCGCCCCAGCTTTGCCAGGCGAGATAGAACAGATAGAGCGCGCCGACGATTTTCAACCCGCTGAAGAGTCTTTCCGAGGCGAGCAGCAAGGCGCCAAGCCCGAGGGCGGAGGTGCTGAGCAGGCAGATCGAGGCGCTGACGCCACCGAGAAAGGCCGGCAAGGAGCGGCGCAGCCCATAGTTCAGGCTGTTGCTGACCATCAGCAAGGACAGTGGCCCGGGGATCAGGATCACGATCAGCGCGGCGCTGCTGAACAGCAGCCAGGTTTCCAGGCTCATTTTGCTTCTCTCCAGATGTTGCTTCTCTCCAGATGTAGAAAAGCCCCAGCGCCGGAGCGCTGAGGCTTGTTGTCGCCGAGTTAAACCTTACAGGAAGATGAACTTGGCAATACAGATCGCTGCCAGCGCGTAGAGGCTAGCAGAGATTTCCTTGTGCTTGCCGGTCCCCACCTTAATTACCACGAAGGTGATAAAGCCCAGGGCCAGACCATCGGTGACCGAGAAGGTCAGCGGCATCATGATGGCGGTGATGATGGCTGGGATGGTGTTGGTGTGGTCTTTCCAATCGATATGCGCCATGCCGCTCATCATCAGCATGGCCACATAAATCAGCGCACCGGCGGTGGCGTATGCGGGAATCATTCCGGCCAGCGGGGCGAAGAACATGGCGGCGACAAACAGTACGCCAACGGTCACTGCGGTCAGCCCGGTACGGCCACCCGCGGCAACGCCGGCAGCGCTCTCTACATAGCTGGTAACCGGCGGGCAGCCGAGCAGGGCGCCGAAGGTGCTGGCGGTGCTGTCAGCCTTCATTGCTTTGCTCAGGTTCTCGATGTGACCGTTTTCACTAACCAGGTTGGCACGCTGTGCCACGCCCATCAGGGTGCCAGCGGTGTCGAACATGTGCACAAATAGAAAGGCCAAAATCACGCTGATCATGCCAACGTTAAGGGCGCCACCGATATCCATCGCCATAAAGGTTGGCGCAATGCTCGGCGGCATCGAGAAGACGCCATGGTACTCGACCAGACCCAAACCCCAGCCCGCTAGGGTTACGGTGAGGATGCTGATGAGGATGCCGCCGAACACGCGGTGGTGTTCCATGATCGCGATCATCAAAAAGCAGATGGCTGCCAAAAATGGCGCAGGCGAGGTCATGTCGCCCAAATGGATCAGCGTGGCAGGGCTGGCAACCACGATGCCGGCCTCTTTAAGACCGATCAGGCCGAGGAACAAGCCGACGCCGGCGCCCATGGAAAAACGCAAGCTGGGCGGGATGCTGTTGAGTAGCCATTCACGAATCTTGGTGAACGTCAGAATCATAAACAGCAGGCCGGAAAGGAACACTGCGCCCAGGGCGACGTGCCAGTTGTAGCCCATGGCGCCAACCACGGTATAGCTAAAGAATGCATTCAAGCCCATGCCCGGTGCCAGGCCGACCGGCCAGTTGGCATAGAGGCCCATCAGGAAACAACCGAAGGCGGCAGCCAGGCAGGTGGCAACAAACGCAGCCCCGTGATCCATGCCAGCGGCGACCATGATGTTGGGGTTAACGAAAATGATGTAAGCCATGGTGATAAAGGTAGTCAGGCCAGCGGCCAGTTCGATCTTTACCGTGGTGTTGTGCAGGCTCAGTTTGAACAGACGTTCAAGCAGGCCAGGGCTAGCGGGGTTCGCGACATATATTTGTTCTTGTTTAGTGCTTTCCACAGCGGGGGTACTCCTCATCTCTTGTATTTGTTCACCGAGAGCCGGTGGTTTTGCTGCAGCGGCTCTCTGAGGCAGGTGGCATGGGTGGTGCGCTTACCGTCTTGGTTTGTTGACCATAAGGTCAGGAAGTCACACGAGCCGGATTATGCGTTTGTATACAAAAAAAGCAAATAATGTTTTCAGTGTTGCGTAAATCGCACCGCTGGATTGTGGATATATAGAGAGATGGATTGTGCGCGCAATCGAGCCTCGATATTGATATAAACTCCTTTAAAAACATACAGATAGAGTTTTTTGTGAGGCCCTTAAGGCGCGTTGTGGATTGCTTGCGGTGGGTTTAAGCGGCATAAATCGCGAAGCCATAGCGGGCAAACGCCATGCGTAGAGAGATTTTTCTAAGGGGCGCTCGGCTGAGCAGAGCAATAGGCAGCCAGCCAGGATCCTTTACGGAATGGACGAGGGCCTCGTGGCCTGTGTGGCTAGTTCAATTAGTCAATTTCGGCGCCTGAAACCCCGATACTGCGTTGCCGCTCCTCGCCATAGCCCAGCTATGACTCGTCGCCGCGCCTTGTCTCAGGGCTCCAGGTATCCGAACTTGAGTTAACCAACTAGCCGTACAGGCCACTAGCGCGCAGGCAAATGCGACGGGGCGCAAAGTGTGCAGGCGGGTTTGATTGTGTACAATATGTCAGTACTTTTATCCTCTGACTTTCCGCTATTTCTGCTTGCCAGCAGCCCGGGGAAAGGCAGTAGAGTCTCGCATGACCGCCGACCTCTTTGACGCGAGCCCGAATGAACGAACAATTACAGCCCCTCAAGAAGCAACCGCGTACCGGCAAAAGCAGCCGCAGCGGGACCCAGGACGATATCGTTTACGCGCATATCTTCGATGCCATCCTCGAACAGCGCCTGGCGCCGGGTACCAAGCTGAGCGAAGAGGCCTTGGGCGAGATCTTCGGCGTCAGCCGCACCATCATCCGCCGGGCCTTATCGCGCTTGGCCCATGAAGGTGTGGTGCTGCTGCGCCCCAACCGCGGTGCGGTGGTGGCGAGCCCGAGTGTGGAGGAAGCACGGCAGATTTTCTACGCCCGGCGGATGGTCGAGCGCGCGATCACCGAACTGGCGGTCGAGCACGCGACGGCTGAGCAGTTGGCTGAGCTGCGGCAGATGGTCAGCGACGAGCAGACCAGCTTCTCCCGCGGCGATCGCGGTGCCGGTATCCGCCTCTCCGGCGAGTTCCACTTGAAGTTGGCGGAGGCGGCGAAGAACGCACCCTTGATCAGCTTCCAGCGCAGCCTGGTGTCGCAGACCTCGTTGATCATCGCCCAGTACGAGAGCGGCAGCCGTTCGCACTGTTCATACGATGAACACAATCAACTGATCGACGCCATCGAGGCGCGGGACACCGCCAAGGCCGTGAGCCTGATGATGCACCACATGGATCATATCGACAGCAAACTGAATCTGGACGAAGACAGCGCTTCCGACGATCTGCATGCGGTGTTCTCGCACCTGCTGCAGACCAAGAAGAAGTCCACGCGCGCGGCGACGCCTCGCTGAGTTTGTCGGCTGGGTTCCCGCCTACGCGGGAATGACGGGCGCAGAATCCAAGAGTGTCGATCGTCCCCACGCTGGGCGTGGCAACTAGAAAAACTCCGTAGGCGTAGGGCGTACTCGCGAAGCAGTACGCCACCTCAAGCGGCGGACTGTTCGCTGCGCTCCTGAGTCCGCCCTACGCCTGTTACGCTAATTCAGCCGCGCTGGTGCACCGAGCGGCCGGCGGCGAAGGTTTCTTTAATCGCCCGGTCATCGCCGATGGTCATCAGCACGAAGAGTTTTTCTTCGACATCCTTGGCCTGTTGCAAGCGGAAGGACAACAGCGGCGTGGCGTGGTAATCGAGCACGATGAAGTCCGCATCGTTGCCGCTGGCGAAGCTGCCGATCTTGTCCTCCAGCCGCAGTGCCCGAGCGCCGCCGAGGGTGGCCAGGTACAGTGACTTGAACGGGCTGAGTTTGTTGCGCTGCAACTGCTGGACCTTGTAGGCCTCGTTCAGGGTTTGCAGCATGGAGAAGCTGGTGCCGGCGCCGACATCGGTGCCCAGGCCGACATTGACCTTGAACTGCTCGGCTTGCTTGAGGTTGAACAGGCCGCTACCGAGGAACAGGTTAGAGGTCGGGCAGTGCGAGACGGCCGAACCGGTTTGCGCCAGACGCTGACACTCTTCATCACAGAGATGCACGCCGTGGGCGAACATCGAGCGCTCGCTGAGTAGCTGGAAGTGGTCGTAAACGTCCAGATAGCCTTTCTGCTCTGGGAACAGCGCTTTCACCCAGGCGATCTCGTCGAGGTTTTCCGAGAGGTGGGTGTGCATGTACAGCCCGGGGTATTCCTGCAGCAGCTTGCCGGCGTAGGTCAGCTGTTCGGGCGTGCTGGTCGGCGCGAAGCGCGGGGTCACGGCATAGTGCAGACGGGCCTTGCCGTGCCAGCGCTCGATCAGCTCTTTGCTGTCGACATAGCTGGATTGCGCGGTGTCGGTCAGGTAGTCCGGGGCGTTGCGGTCCATCATCACCTTGCCGGCGATCATCCGCAGGTTCAGTGCCTCGGCCGCCTCGAAGAAGGCATCCACCGATTGCTTGTGTACCGTGCCAAACACCAGCGCGGTGGTGGTGCCGTTACGCAGCAGTTCCTTGAGGAAAATGCTCGCCACATCGGCGGCATGCGCCTTGTCGGCGAACTGTTTTTCGGTGGGGAAGGTGTAGGTGTTCAGCCAGTCCAGCAGTTGCTCGCCATACGCGGCGATCATGCCGGTCTGCGGGTAGTGGATGTGCGTGTCGATAAAGCCCGGGGTGATCAGCGCATCGCGGTATTCGGTGATCTCCACGCCTGTCAGGCTGGGCAGCAGATCCGCGGCGTGGCCGACCTGGGACACTTGACCGTTCTCGACGACCAGCAGGCCATCCTCGAAGTACTGGTAGGACTGCTCGATCCCCACTTCGGCGGGGTCGGCGATGCTGTGCAGGATGGCGGCGCGGTAGGCTTTGATCGTTGTAGTCATGGGAATCCCTGATTCAGATAGTGTTCGATAGTCGCTGAGGCGCAGGAAGTTATCTCCCTCTCCCGTTTACGGGAGAGGGTTGGGGAGAGGGGAGATCAGGCCTGCTCTCGGCGTGAGCTGGGCAGCAGCTTGGCGACAGGTACACCCTTATTCACATCCTGGCCGCTGCTTTGTTCACCGAAATGGGCGTTGTAGGTCGCTATCACCTCGCCGGCGATGGACACGGCAATCTCAATCGGCAACTTGCCCTTCACCTCGGGCAGGCCCATGGGGCAGCGCATACGTTGCACGACTTCGGGTTGGAAACCGCGCTCTCGCAGGCGGTGTTCGAATTTGACCCGCTTGGTTCGCGAGCCGATCAGGCCGTAGTAGGCGAAATCGTTGCGCTTGAGAATTTCCGCGGTCAGCTCCAGGTCGAGCTGATGGTTGTGGGTCATGACGATGTAGTAGCTGCCGGCTGGCATGTTCTCTACTTCATCGACCGGTTCTTCGTTGATGACTTTTTCCACCCCGGCCGGCAGTTGCGCGGGGAATTCGCTTTCCCGCGAATCGATCCAGCGCACCTTGCACGGCAAGCTGGCCAGCAGTGGCACCAGGGCGCGACCGACATGCCCGGCGCCGAACACGGCGATCTGCGCCTGTGGCTGGCCCATCGGCTCGAACAGCAGCACGGTGGCGCCGCCACAGCATTGACCGAGGCTGGCACCGAGGCTGAAGCGTTCCAGGCGGGTGTCCTGGCTGCGGCTTTCGAGCATCTCGCGGGCGATTTTCATCGCCTTGTATTCCAGGTGGCCGCCGCCGATGGTTTCGAAGATCCGCTCGGCGGTGACCACCATTTTCGAGCCGGCGTTGCGCGGCGTCGAACCGCGCTCTTCGATGATGGTCACCAGCACACAAGGTTGCCCTTGTTGCTGCAGGTCGGCGAGGGCGCTGATCCAGTTGCTCATTTGCTCAGCCTCCAGGTGCGTAGTGGGCGAGCGGAGCGCGACAGGCGCCAGTCGTCGTCTTTGTGCGGACGCGTCGGCGTGCCCAGCGGCTCCAGCAGGAGCAGCGGCGGCAGTGCTTCGCGAGCCTGTTGCGCCGGTGCTTCTGGTGAATGTTCGGTGTGTGTTGTCATTGTTGTGCACCGTTGGTTTTTTGTAGGAGCGGCCCATGGCCGCGATGCTTTTGCATCAGCGGCGTTGCTTCGCGGGCATGGCCCGCTCCTACATGGCTCAAGCGGGTTCGACCTCGACTGCGGCAGCGGATTCGGCCGGCTGCTGCAGTCGTTTCATCTGCTCCACGCCCCAGAGTACGCGCTCCGGCGTGGCCGGGGCGTCGATCGCCGGTTGGGCGCGATAGTCGGCCAGGCTGGCGACGGCATCCTTGATCGCACACCAGGCGGCGATGCCGAGCATGAACGGCGGCTCACCGACGGCCTTGGAGTGGAATACGGTGTCTTCCGGGTTCTTGCGGTTTTCCACCAGCTTGACGCGCAGGTCCAGCGGCATATCGGCCACCGCCGGAATCTTGTAGCTGGCCGGGCCGTTGGTCATCAGCTTGCCTTTGGCGTTCCACACCAGCTCTTCCATGGTCAGCCAGCCCATGCCCTGGATGAAGGCACCTTCGACCTGGCCCATGTCGATGGCCGGGTTCAGCGAGGCGCCGACGTCGTGCAGGATGTCGGTACGCAGCATCTTGTATTCGCCGGTCAGGGTGTCCACCAGCACCTCGGCGCACGCGGCACCGTAGGCGTAGTAGTAGAACGGCCGACCGCGCGCCTGGCTGCGATCGTAGAAGATTTTCGGGGTGCGATAGAAGCCGGTGCTGGACAGCGACACCTGGCCGAAATAGGCCTGCTGGATCAGCTCCTCGAACGTCAGTATCTGGTCGCGCACCCGTACGTGGCCATTGCGGAATTCGACGTCTTCCTCGGTGACCTTGTAGTGCCGCGCGGCGAACTCGACCAGGCGTTTCTTGATGGTTTCGGCGGCGTTCTGCGCAGCCTTGCCATTCAGGTCGGCACCGCTGGAGGCGGCGGTCGGCGAGGTGTTCGGCACCTTGTCGGTGTTGGTCGCGGTGATCTGAATCCGCTCGATATCGACCTGGAACACCTCGGCGACGACTTGCGCCACCTTGGTGTTCAGGCCCTGGCCCATTTCGGTGCCGCCGTGGTTCAGGTGGATGCTGCCGTCGGTGTAGATGTGGATCAGCGCGCCGGCCTGGTTGAGGAAGGTGGCGGTGAAGGAGATGCCGAACTTGACCGGCGTCAGCGCCAGACCCTTCTTCAACACCGGGCTCTTGGCGTTGAACGCGCGGATTTCCTCGCGACGCTTGGCGTAGTCGCTGCTGGCCTCGAGGTCGGCGGTCATCTCTTCGAGCAGGTTGTCTTCCACGGTCTGGTAGTAGTGGGTGACGTTGCGCTCGGTCTTGCCGTAGTAGTTGGCCTTGCGCACCTCCAGCGGGTCTTTGCCGAGGGAGCGGGCGATGGCGTCCATCACTTCTTCGATGGCGACCATCCCTTGTGGGCCGCCGAAGCCGCGGTAGGCGGTGTTGGAGGCGGTGTTGGTCTTGCAGCGATGACCGTTGATGGTGGCATCGCCGAGGTAGTAGGCGTTGTCCGAGTGGAACATCGCGCGGTCGACTATCGAACCGGACAGGTCCGGCGAGTACCCGCAGTTGCCCGCCAGCTCCATCTGGATGCCGTGCAGGCGGCCGCTGTCATCGAAGCCGACGTCGTACTGGACGAAGAACGGATGGCGTTTGCCGGTCATCTGCATGTCTTCGACGCGCGGTAGGCGCATCTTGGTCGGCCGGCCGGTGAGGTGCGCGATCACCGCGCACAGGCAGGCTGGGCCGGCGGCCTGGGTTTCCTTGCCGCCGAAGCCACCGCCCATGCGGCGCATGTCGATGACGATCTTGTTCATCGGCACGCCGAGCACTTCGGCGACCAGCTTCTGTACCTCGGTGGGGTTTTGCGTCGAGCAGTAGACGAGCATGCCGCCGTCTTCGGTCGGCATCACCGAGGACACCTGGGTTTCCAGGTAGAAGTGTTCCTGGCCGCCGATATGCAGCTTGCCTTGCAGGCGATGGGGCGCGCTGGCCAGGGCGCTGGCGGAATCGCCGCGTTTGTGCTGGTGGCTGTCGAGGACGAAGTGCTTTTTACGCAGCGCTTCTTCGACGTCGAGGATCGGCTCGAGGTCTTCGAACTCGATGATCGCCGCCATCGCCGCCTTGCGCGCGGTGTCTAGATCCTTCGCCGCGACGGCGATGATCGGCTGGCCGACATATTCGACGATGCCGTCCGCCAGCAGCGGGTCGCCCGGCACTACTGCGCCGATATCCAGTTGGCCAGGCACGTCCTTGCTGGTGATGACCAGGGTCACGCCCTCGATGGCATAGCAGGGTGCGGTGTCGATCTTGGTGATGCGGGCGTGAGCGCGGTCGCTCATGCGGGCATAGACGTGCAACTGGTTGGGGAACTCCAGGCGGTCGTCGACATAGGTCGCTTCACCGGACACATGCTTGTCCGCACTGTCATGTTTGACGCTACGGCCGACGCCGGTGCGGAGGTCCTGGTGGAACAGCGCGGTCAGCTCTTCCTGGGTCTTTTTAACGCTGTGATTAGACATAAGCGGTCACCCGTGTTTCGACTTCAGGGGCTTGCAGTTCGAGGAAGTATTTGCGCAGCAGGTTCTGCGCGGTGAGCAGGCGGTATTCCTTGCTGGCGCGGAAGTCCGACAGCGGGGTGAAGTCCTCCGCCAAGGCCGCGCAGGCGCGCTCAATGACAGTCTGTGACCAGGTGGCGCCCAACAGGGCTTGCTCACAGGCCGCCGCGCGTTTCGGGATGGCCGCCATGCCACCGAAGGCGACGCGGGCGTCCGTGACCACGCCATCCTCGATGCGCAGATTGAAGGCCGCACAGACGGCGGAGATATCGTCATCCAGGCGCTTGGACACTTTGTAAGCGCGGAAGGCCTGGCGGCTGCTTGCGCGCGGCACGATGATCTTCTCGATGAACTCGCCTTCCTGGCGAGCCGTCACCCGGTAGTCGAGGAAGTAGTCTTCCAGCGCCAGGGTGCGAGTGTTCTCGCCTTTGCGCAGGACGATCCGTGCGCCGAGGGCGATCAGCAGCGGTGGGGTGTCACCGATGGGTGAGGCGTTGCCGATGTTGCCGCCGAGGGTGCCTTGGTTGCGGATCTGCAAGGAGGCGAAGCGGTGCAGCAGCTCGCCGAAGTCCGGGTATTCCGCGCTGAGGGCTTCGGCGCAGTCGGTCAGCGCGGTGGCTGCGCCGATCTCCAAACGCTCGTCGAAGCGTTCGATACGCTTCATTTCGGCGACGTTGCCGACATAGATCATCACCGGCAGGGCACGCTGGAATTGGGTGACTTCCAGCGCCAGGTCGGTGCCGCCGGCGAGCAGGCGGGCTTCCGGATGCGAGCTGTAGAGGTCGGCCAGGTCGGCGACGGTCAGCGGCACCAGGCAACGCTTGTCGCCACTGTTCAGTTCGGCGATGTCCTTCGGCGCGATGGCGCGCAGCTGGGCGATGGTCTCGGCCTGACGGGCATCGAACTGGTCAGGTTTGGCTTGGCAGCAGGACTGTTCGGCGGCATCCAGGATTGGCCGGTAGCCGGTGCAACGGCAGAGGTTGCCGGCCAGTGCTTCCTGGGCCTTAGCTTTGCGATGGGGGGCCTCGTCGTGGCCGTCACTGTTTTTCTGCAGGGCGAACAGCGACATGACGAAGCCGGGGGTGCAGAAGCCGCACTGTGAGCCGTGGCAGTCGACCATGGCCTGCTGCACGCTGTGCAGTTTGCCGTCGTGCTTGAGGTCTTCAACGCTGATCAGCTGTTTGCCGTGCAGGGAGGACACAAAGGTCAGGCAGGAGTTCAGGGTGCGGTAGCGAATCGAGTCGCCATCCAACTCGCCAACCACCACGGTGCAGGCACCGCAATCGCCAGAGGCGCAGCCTTCTTTGGTTCCGGGCTTGCCCACGTGCTCACGCAAGTAGTTCAGCACGGTGACATTCGGGTCGAGACGCTGCTCGGTACGCAGCTCACGATTGAGTAAAAACTGGATCAAGGACGACCTCCAGGCACTTTATTGTTTTTACGAGGGCTCGTATGGAAGTGAATTTAGAGTTTTCTGACTTTTGGGTCAATAAATATTTGACCTGGCAGTCAGGCAATCGTCATGCCTTTCAGTTATGAGCCGGCCACGGCCAGTGGGGTGGCCTGCGGCCTTTGCGTTCTTGAGCTGCGGCTGGCTGCTGCACTGGCCCGCCGGCAACCTTTTGTTGAGCTTTTTTTCACGAAAACTTGATAGCGACGTCCCTAGGCTGCGCCCCCATAAGAGGTATGGCTCGCCATACCCAGTGACTGACGTTGTCCTGAGTGGGATCGAGCAGAACTCCATGTTGAAAATAAAGGCCGTGCGCCCTGAAGTATTGACCCTGTTGAGCAGTGCGTTCCTGTTGCTGTGCTGCAACTTTGTGCTGTGGCAACACCTGTTCTCGATCACCTCGGGCGATTGGCAGGGGCTGCTCATGCGGCTGGCATTCGGGCTGATCGTGCTGGCGATTTTCAATCTGGTGCTCACGCTGCTGGCTTTTCGCTGGGTGTTGAAGCCGATACTGACGCTCTTGCTGCTGATCAGTGCCTGCGTGGCGTATTTCATGAGCCAGTACGGCGTGCTGATCGACGCTGGCATGTTGCGCAACGCGGCGGAAACCGATGTGGCGGAAGTGCGCGACCTGTTGTCGAGCAAATTGGCGGTCTATGTCCTGTTGCTAGGCGTGTTACCGGTTTGCTTGGTCTGGCGCACACCGGTCAATTACCGGGTTTGGCCGCGCGAACTGTTGAGCAAAGTGCTCGTCGGCGCGGCCTGTGTGGCGGTGCTCGGCGGGGTTGCGCTGGTTAACTATCAGGGGCTTTCCTCGCTGTTCCGTAATCACCATGAACTGCGCTTGATGGTGGTTCCGAGTAACTATGTGGGCGCCTCGCTGAGCTATCTGCGCGAGCAGATTAGTTCGAGCCAGCAGCCGTTCCGGCAGGTGGGCGTCGACGCCGTAAAAGCGCCGATCTGGCAGACCCACCGGCGCAAGTCGCTGACGGTGTTGGTGGTCGGGGAAAGCGCGCGGGCGGAGAATTTTGGAGTGCTTGGCTACCCACGCAACACCACGCCGCAACTGCAAGCGGAAAGCGGCTTGATTGCCTACACCAATGTGCGCTCCTGCGGCACCGAGACCGCGGTCTCGGTGCCGTGCATGTTCTCGAACCTCGGCCGTGGCGATTACAGCGCGGCCAAGGCGAAGTCGCAGGAAGGCTTGCTCGATGTCTTGCAGCGAGCCGGTTTTCATGTGCTCTGGCGCGACAATCAGGCCGGTTGCAAGGGCACCTGTGAGCGGGTGGCGTTCGAGGACTTAAGCCATCGCCACGACCCGCAGTTCTGCGCCAGTGGCGAGTGCCATGACGAGATTTTGCTGCAGGATCTACAGGGCTTCATCGATAAGCTGGAGCAGGACACGGTGCTGGTGCTGCACCAGATGGGCAGTCACGGCCCGGACTATTTCAAGCGCTACCCGAAAGAGTTCGAGCGGTTCACCCCGGTCTGCAACAGCAATGCGCTGAATGATTGCTCGCGTGCGAGCATCGTCAATGGCTACGACAACACCCTGGCCTACACCGATCATGTGTTGGCCAGCCTGATCGACCTGCTGCGTAGCAATCAGGGCAAGTTGGACAGTGCCATGCTCTACCTGGCCGACCATGGCGAGTCGTTGGGTGAATACAACCTGTACCTGCACGGCACCCCCTATCTGATGGCGCCGGATCAACAAAAGCATGTGGCGATGCTGGCGTGGTTTTCCGACTCCTATCAGCAGGCCTTTGCGCTGGATGCTGATTGCCTGCGTGCCGAGCGCGACCAGCCCCTGAGTCAGGACAATCTGTTCCATTCCATGCTCGGTCTGCTGGAAGTCCGGAGCAAAGCCTATAACCCGGCGCTGGATATGTTCGCCGCCTGTCGGGGCGCGCCTGTGCGTCAGGCCTTGGCGGTCGAATAAGCCGCGCCCTCCCATATCCGCACGCCGAGCAAAACGGCACGGTGGCCAGGCTAAGAACCTGATCATGATCTGCTGCGCGTCGGCCATGCCGCGTTGAAATCGGGCTCAAAATGCTCATTTACTACTTGTAAACTGCGCTTTCTCGCCCGATTTCGCGATCCACAGGGATGTGGTGAATGCCGCTAGCCCGCATGGAGCGGGCGCGGCCTTGCCTGACCTTAGCTCGCGAGATCGTGAACAGGCTCTAAGCGGACGGTAATAGCCTTGCTTGTTCATCTGTGGGACGTCTTCGATTTCATCCGGGTTGGCCGGGTAACACCCTGTGCTACACTTCGCGGCCTGCGCGTTAGCCACGATTTCGAAGGAAAACCATGACGTTCAAGGCACCGGACAGCCTCGCCGAGCAGATTGCTCACCACCTTGCGGAGCGCATCATCCGGGGTGAGCTGAAAGAACGTGAGCGCATTCAAGAGCTGAAAGTCACCCAATCCCTCAATGTCAGCCGCGGCTCCGTGCGTGAAGCGCTGCTGATCCTCGAGCGCCGCCATCTGATCGCCATCCTGCCGCGCCGTGGCGCCCAGGTAACCGAGCTGACTCCGCACAACGTGCAGAGCCTCTATGCCTTGGTGATGGAGCTGTACATCCTGCTGGGTTATGCCGTGGCCGAGCGCTGGCGGGTTCAGGAAGACCTGGCGCCACTCCTGGTGATTCAGCAGCGCCTGGTTGACAGTGCCCAGCGCCAGGACATCAACGCCTTTGTCGAAGACAGCTTCGACGTCATGCGCGCCGCCTTTCCCTTCGCTAATAACCCCTATTTGCAGGAGACGCTGGAGAACCTGTTGCCGGCCATCAGCCGCACCTACCATTTGGCGCTGGAGCGGCGCAAAACCGAGATGAGCCAGTTCCTCAATGCCTTCGCCGCCTTGCTACAGGCGGTGATTGCCCGTGACCAGCAGCAGATCCGCGAAGTGCTGAGTGCCTACGGCAAGCACAATTGCCAGATGGTTCTCGCCGCGCTGGCCGAACGCTAAGTGCTTGGGGCTTGGGCTAGGGAAGGCGATCTATGCGGCTAAAGTGCATCAAGCTGGCGGGCTTCAAGTCCTTCGTCGATCCGACCACGGTCAGCTTCCCGAGCAATATGGCGGCGGTGGTCGGGCCTAACGGCTGCGGCAAATCCAACATCATCGACGCCGTGCGCTGGGTGATGGGCGAGAGTTCGGCGAAGAACCTCCGTGGCGAGTCGATGACCGACGTCATCTTCAACGGCTCGAACACCCGCAAGCCGGTGACCCAGGCCTCCATCGAGCTGATCTTCGATAACTCCGATGGCACCTTGGTCGGCGAATATGCCGGCTACGCGGAAATTTCCATCCGCCGCCGCGTCACCCGCGACAGCCAGAACAGCTATTTCCTCAACGGCACTAAATGCCGGCGCCGCGACATTACCGACATCTTCCTCGGCACCGGCCTGGGCCCGCGCAGCTACTCGATCATCGAGCAGGGCATGATCTCCAAGCTGATCGAAGCCAAGCCCGAGGATCTGCGGAATTTCATCGAGGAAGCCGCCGGCATCTCCAAGTACAAGGAGCGCCGCCGCGAGACGGAAAACCGCATCCGCCGCACCCATGAAAACCTCGCGCGCCTGACCGACTTGCGCGAAGAGCTGGAGCGCCAGCTCGATCGTCTGCACCGTCAGGCCCAGTCGGCGGAGAAGTACCAGGAATACAAGGCCGAAGAGCGCCAGCTCAAGGCCCAGCTGTCGGCCCTGCGCTGGCAGGCGCTGAACGAGCAGGTCGGCCAGCGCGAGGCGGTGATCGGCCATCAGGAAATCAGTTTCGAAGCCTTGGTCGCCGAACAGCGCAATGCCGATGCCAGCATCGAGCGGCTACGTGATGGCCATCATGAACTGTCCGAGCGTTTCAATCTGGTGCAGGGGCGCTTCTATTCCGTCGGTGGCGATATCGCCCGCGTCGAGCAGAGCATCCAGCACGGCCAGCAACGCCTGCGCCAGCTGCAGGATGACCTGAACGAGGCCGAGCGTTCGCGCCTGGAAACCGAGTCCCACCTCGGCCACGACCGTACGCTGCTGGCTACCCTCGGTGAGGAGCTGGCGCTGCTCGCACCCGAGCAGGACATGACCAGCGCCGCCGCGGAAGAGGCGGCGGCAACCCTCGAAGAGTCTGAAACCGCCATGCACGGCTGGCAGGAGCAGTGGGATGGCTTCAACCAGCGTTCCGCCGAACCGCGGCGTCAGGCCGAGGTGCAACAGTCGCGCATCCAGCAACTGGAGCAGAGCCTCGAGCGTCTGGCCGAGCGCCAGCGGCGTCTGGGTGACGAGGGCGTGCAGCTGTCGGCCGACCCGGAAGATGCGGCGATCCTCGAGCTGAGTGAACAAGTCGCCAGCAGCGAGCTGTGCCTGGAAGAGCTGCATGCCGCGGATGCACAGCAGGCGGAGCGTCTGCAGCAACTGCGTGGTGAATTGCAGCAAGCCGGTCAGGCGCAGCAGCAGGCGCAAGGCGAGTTGCAGCGGCTGAGCGGCCGGCTGGCCTCGCTGGAAGCCTTGCAACAAGCCGCGCTCGATCCCGGCACAGGCGTCGCCGAGTGGTTGCGCGAGCAACAGCTGAGCGAGCGTCCGCGCCTGGCTGAAGGCCTGCGGGTCGAGCCGGGCTGGGAGTCGGCGGTGGAAGCCGTGCTCGGCGCCGATCTGCACGCCGTGCTGTTAGATGACTCTCTAAGTCAGAATCTGGCCAGCCTGGATCTGGCCGGTTTCGCTCAAGGCGATTTGCGCCTGGTCAGCCCGGCCCAAGGTGGCGCGCGGGTGGCTGGCAGCCTGCTGGATAAGGTTGAGGCCAGCGTCGATCTGGCGCCCTGGCTGGCCAAGGTCAAGCCGGTGGAGTCCCTCGATGACGCCCTGGCGCGGCGCGGCCAGTTGACCGAGGGCGAAAGCCTGATCAGCCGTGACGGTTACTGGGTCGGCCGGCACTTCCTCCGCGTGCGGCGCGCCAGTGAAGCGCAAAGCGGCGTACTGGCCCGTGCTCAGGAACTGGAACGCCTGGGCTTGGAGCGTGAAGAGCGTGAAGCGGCCTTGGCCAGCCTCGACGAGCGGTTGCTGGCGTTGCGCGAGTCCCAACAGCAACAGGAAGAGGCGCGCGAGCAGCAACGTCGCCGCCTGCAGGAGGAAGTTCGGCGGCAGGGCGAGTTGAAGGCGCAGCTATCCGCCGGGCAGGCCAAGGTCGAGCAGTTGACCCTGCGGCGTCGGCGTCTCGACGCCGAGCTCAGCGAGCTCGGCGAACAGCGCGCCATCGAGCACGAACAGTTGGGCGAAGCGCGCCTGCAACTGCAAGATGCACTGGACGCCATGGCCATCGACACCGAGCAGCGCGAACAGCTGCTGGCCCGGCGCGATCAGTTGCGCGAACGTCTCGATCGGGTCCGCCAGGAGGCCCGTCAGCACAAGGACCATGCCCATCAGTTGGCCGTGCGGCTTGGCTCGCTCAAGGCGCAGCATGACTCGACGCGTCAGGCCCTCGAGCGGCTCGAGCTGCAAGCCGAGCGCCTGAGCGAAAAGCGCGAACAGCTCAATCTCAACCTGGACGAGGGCGCCGCGCCGCTGGAAGAGTTGCGCATGAAGCTCGAAGAGCTGCTCGACAAGCGCATGGGCGTGGAAGACGAACTCAAGCTGGCCCGTTTGGCGCTGGAAGATGCCGACCGCGAACTGCGCGACGCGGAAAAGCGCCGGACTCAGGCCGAGCAGCAGTCACAACTGCTGCGTGGCCAACTCGAACAGCAGCGCATGGAGTGGCAAGCGCTGAGCGTGCGCCGCAAGGCCATCCAGGATCAGTTGCTGGAAGACCATTACGACCTGCATGGCGTGCTCGCCAGCTTGCCGGCCGAGGCCAGCGAACGGGCCTGGGAGGAAGAGTTGGAGCGTTTGGCCGCGCGGATTCAACGCCTGGGTCCGATCAACCTGGCCGCCATCGACGAATACCAGCAGCAGGGCGAGCGTAAACGCTACCTGGATGCGCAGAACGCCGACTTGGTCGAGGCGCTGGATACCCTGGAAAACGTGATTCGCAAGATCGACAAGGAAACCCGTAACCGCTTCAAGGAAACCTTCGACCAGATCAACGGCGGCCTGCAGGCGCTGTTCCCGAAGGTCTTCGGCGGCGGCAACGCCTATTTGGAACTGACGGGCGAAGATCTGCTCGATACGGGGGTGACTATCATGGCGCGCCCGCCGGGCAAGAAGAACAGCACCATCCACCTGCTCTCCGGTGGAGAGAAGGCGTTGACCGCGTTGGCGCTGGTCTTCGCCATTTTCCAGCTCAATCCGGCACCCTTCTGCATGCTCGACGAGGTCGATGCGCCGCTGGATGACGCTAACGTCGGTCGCTATGCGCGGCTGGTGAAAGAGATGTCGGAGAAGGTGCAGTTCATCTATATCACCCACAACAAGATCGCCATGGAAATGGCCGATCAGTTGATGGGGGTGACCATGCATGAGCCAGGCTGCTCGCGGTTGGTGGCGGTGGATGTGGAGGAAGCCCTGGCCATGGTCGAGGCTTGAGTCCGCCTGGCCGATTGGCTAGCCGACGGTGCAAAAATGCCGTTTGTCGTGCTAGCTTAAGCCACACTTTTGTTACGCGCGGAAAACAGCTGTAAGAACATACAGTTGTCCGCGTTTCAAGGGGCGAGGACGCCCTTTCTTCATCATCATTTTTAGGGGTTAAGGAGTTACATGGATATCGGTCTGCGCGAGTGGCTGATCGTCATCGGCATCATTGTTATCGCTGGCATTATTTTCGATGGCTGGCGGCGTATGCGCGGTGGTAAGGGCAAGTTGAAGTTCAGGCTTGATCGGAGTTTTTCCAACCTGCCGGATGATGATGGCGCCCCGGAGTTGCTCGGGCCGTCACGGGTTTTGGGGCGTCATCAGGAGCCCGGGCTGGAGGAAGAAGACCTGCCGGCCATGAGTGCGCGCGAGCTCAATCGCCGCCGGGGCACGCCGGTCGAGCCGCATCAGGGCGACCTCAATCTCGGTCTCGACGAGCCGGTGCCGACGCTGCTCAATCCAGTCGATGACGCCGAACCGAAGAAACGCAAAGTCAGCGCCCAGGAAGACAGCAAAGACTTGCCACCCGTCGAGGAAGTGCTGGTGATCAACGTCGTCGCCCGCGAAGGCGAAGGCTTCAATGGCCCGGCGCTACTGCAGAATATTCTGGAAAGTGGTCTGCGATTCGGTGAGATGGATATTTTCCATCGCCACGAAAGCATGGCCGGCAATGGCGAAGTGCTGTTCTCCATGGCTAATGGGGTCAAGCCGGGAACCTTCGACCTGGACGATATCGACCACTTCAGCACCCGCGCGGTGAGCTTCTTCCTCGGCCTGCCGGGCCCGCGTCATCCCAAGCAAGCCTTCGATGTGATGGTGGCCGCCGCACGCAAGCTCGCGCACGAGTTGAATGGCGAGCTGAAAGACGACCAGCGCAGCGTCATGACCGCGCAGACCATCGAGCATTACCGTCAGCGCATCGTCGAGTTCGAGCGCAAGCTGCTGACCCACAAACGCTAACAAAGCGCCCCCCTCGCCCTTTAGGGCGAGGGAACTGATTGCAGAGCAGCCGCGGCTGCTCTTTTCGTTTTCCAGAGAGTCACCATGACCGACGCCTCTACAACCACAAAGCATGCCGCTGCCCGCATTCTCGAACTGCGCGCCGAGCTGGACACGCACAACTACCGCTATCACGTCCTCGACGCGCCGAGCATTCCGGATGCCGAGTACGACCGGTTGTACCACGAGCTGACAGCGCTGGAGGCCGAGCATCCGCAGTTGGTGACCGCCGACTCGCCGACCCAGCGCGTCGGTAACCTGGCGCTGTCGGCCTTTGGCGAGGTCAAGCACGAAGTGCCGATGCTCAGTCTCGGCAACGCCTTTGCCGAAGATGACCTGCGGGACTTCGACCGCCGCGTGCGCGAAGGCTTGGCCGATGAGTTGCCCGCCGGCGACCTGTTCGGCGGCGGCGTGGCGGTGGAATACAGCTGTGAACCGAAACTCGACGGCTTGGCGGTCAGCCTGTTGTATCGCGATGGCCAGCTCGTGCGCGGCGCCACCCGTGGCGACGGTGCGACGGGTGAGGACATCAGCGTCAACGTGCGTACCGTGCGCAATATCCCGCTCAAGCTGCAAGGCAGCGGCTGGCCGGCCGTGCTGGAAGTGCGCGGCGAGGTGTATATGTCCCGCGCCGGCTTCGATGCGTTGAACGCCCGCGCGCTGGAGAGCGGTAGCAAGACCTTCGCCAACCCGCGGAATGCCGCGGCCGGCAGCCTGCGTCAATTGGACCCGAAGATTACCGCCAGCCGCCCGCTGGAGTTCTGCAGCTATGGCATCGGCCAGGTACAGGGCGAATTGCCGGACACCCATATCGGCATCCTCACAGCCCTCAAGGGCTGGGGCATGCCGATCAGTCACGAGTTGCAGTTGGCCCGGGGCGTCGAAGAGTGCCTGGACTACTACCGTGCCATCGGCGAGAAGCGCGACGCGCTGCCCTATGAAATCGATGGTGTGGTGTTCAAGGTGAATAACCTGGCCTGGCAGCGCGAGCTGGGTTTCCGCGCCCGTGAGCCGCGTTGGGCGATTGCCCACAAGTTCCCGGCTAGCGAAGAGCTGACCGAGTTGTTGGCGGTGGAGTTCCAGGTCGGTCGTACCGGCGCCATCACCCCGGTGGCGCGCCTGAAGCCGGTGAAGGTGGCTGGCGTCACCGTCTCCAATGCCACCTTGCACAACATGGATGAAGTCGAGCGGCTGGGGCTGATGATCGGTGACAGCGTGATCATTCGCCGCGCTGGCGATGTGATTCCGCAAGTGGTGCAGGTCGTACTGGAGCGGCGCCCTGACTGGTCTGCGGATGAACTTGCAGCACGAACAGTCAAGGTGCCGAGTGAGTGCCCGATCTGTGGCTCGGCAGTCGAGCGCACTCAGCTGATCAAACGCAGTAAAGGCCGCGAAACCGTCAGTGAAGGGGCGGCGTATCGCTGCGTCGGTCGCCTGGCCTGTGGCGCGCAACTCAAGCAGGCGATCATTCACTTCGTGTCCCGGCGCGCCATGGACATCGAAGGGCTTGGCGAGAAGAGCATCGAGCAGTTGGTGGACGAGGGGCTGGTGCAGTCGCCCGCCGATCTGTTCACTTTGCGCTTCGAGCAGCTCGTCGAGCTGGAAGGCTTCGCCGAGCTGTCCACCCAGAACTTGCTGACGGCGATTGCCGAGAGCAAGAGGCCGACCCTGGCGCGGTTTATCTACGCGCTCGGGATTCCCGATGTTGGCGAAGAAACGGCCAAGGTATTGGCCCGCGCCCTGGCCTCGCTCACGCGCATCCAGCAGGCGCTGCCGCAAGTGCTGACGTATCTGCCGGATGTCGGCGCGGAGGTCGCCCATGAGATCCACAGTTTCTTCGAGGACGAGCACAACCGCTCGGTGATCGCGCAACTGCTGGAGCGCGGTCTGGAATTGCAAGAGGAGGGTGACCTGCATCCGGAGTTCGCCGCTTGCGCCAGCCTGGCGGGTTTTATCGACAAGCTGAATATCCCCTTTATCGCGGCGACCGGCGCGGAAAAGCTCGCCGCCAAGTTTGGCTCGCTGGACGCCATCATCAGCGCCGACTGGCTGGATCTGCGTCAGGTCGAGCGGCTGAACGAGAAGGCCGCCAAGTCGCTGCGTGAGTTCTTCGATAACCCGGCCAATGTCGAGCGCGCGCAAGCCATCGAGGCGCAGCTGCGGGAGTTTGGCATGCACTGGCAAAGCGCGAAGAAGACCGTCGAGGGCTTACCGCTGGCGGGTCAGACCTGGGTGCTGACCGGCACGCTGGAGGTGATGAGTCGGGAGCTGGCCAAGGAGAAGCTGGAGGCCTTGGGCGCCAAGGTGTCTGGTTCGGTTTCGGCCAAGACCCATTGCGTGGTGGCTGGGCCCGGGGCGGGGTCGAAGCTGGCCAAGGCCAGCGAGCTGGGGGTGAAGGTGCTGGATGAAGCTGAGTTTCTGGCTGTGCTGGGCAGCCTGGGTTAGGCGCGTCAGGCCCCGACGTCCAGCACCAGGCTGTCGACCACCTCTAGCAGAGCATCATCCAATGCCGGCTCTGCTGTTACAGGCACTCCGGAGCGGTGCGCCTGGCGGTATTCGCTGGGCGTGCAGCCGGCGAACTGCTTGAAGGCGCGAGCAAAGTAGGAAGGGTCCTTGAAGCCGGCCTCATAGCCGATACTGGTGATGGGCATCTGGCTGTTGTCGAGCAGCTCCTTGGCGAAGTCCATGCGCTTGTTCAGGACGTAGTCCATGAAGCCGAGGCCGATCACTTCCTTGAACAGGCGGCTGAAGCGAAATGCGGTCATGCCGCAGCGCTGCGCCAGCTCCTTCTGGTCGATGCTCTCGCGGAAATGCTGGTCGAGGTACTGCAGCACCTTGTTGAGAGCCTGGTGCTTCTGGTGTTCTGCGGTCAGTCGGATGCTGCCCGGCAGGCATGGGTAGTGTTCGACCAACGGCTTCTTGCCATGCCCATTAGCGTTACGGCGCAGCTCGCAGAGCTGCTCCAGGGCGTGCAAGTAGCGATTCTTCTCGGTGGCCGAGAGGGGCAGCACCAGGTATTCCCAGACCCGGGAACGCATGGCCCAGACGGCTAGCTCTTCCGAGTGCTGCACGGTGAACATGGTGATCGGGATGGAGGGCACGCTGCGTTTGACCTCCAGCAACAGGCTGAGGCCCAGCACGTCGGGGCGATCGAAATGCATGCAGATCATGTCTGCCTGCGGGCCTGGCTCCCTGCTGGCAAGCACGGGCTCTTTCGCCAGCCTGCAGTCGCAGGAGGCATTGAATTGCGCGATGAGTTCCTCCGTGGATCGATCGTGGGTCAGATCGAGCCATAAAAGGAATGGTTTTCTGGCCGAGTTAGACTTCATCTGCTTAGCTCTGCGCCCGTGTTGTTCCCTCACCTCAGCAGTATTGTCACTGTGTCATTACCGCAAAGATCAAATCCTAGTAATAAAAAATCTACTTAGCTGGTTGTGTTCTATGTATTGCTGAGCGCGTGGAGTCACGCGGACTTTTCGTTTTTTATCGACGCGCCCGGGATCGACCGCTGGTCGCTTGCGAATTAGTTGCAGAGTCATTCGTAAGTCATTCCTTCTCTTAGGCTTTCCGTTGCTGTCGCAGATGATGACCTCGCTGCTTTTGCTGTCCTGGCAATGACAGCAAAAGAGTCCTAGCTATTCGCAAAAAACTCCTAACCCCTCTTTTGGCCGGCAACTAGGGTGCAGGTAGGCGGTGCACGAAGCACTGCCGGTTTCCTGAAAGAACAACACTCGAGTGAGGTGGGCAAAATGAATCTGCAAGCGATCAAGACTTCGGTGCTGAAGTTCGTCAAGGACGAGGATGGCCTGACCATTGTGGAATATGCGGTGGCTGGCGGGCTGGTAACGCTAGGGGCTGTCGCTGCGTTCATAATTTTGGGAGGTAACGTAAACACCCAAATTACGCGGCTTGGCAACTGCGTCATAGCTACCGGTCCGTGCTAGCACTCTTCTCCCAGTGGGATTTGCAGCGATGTCCATGGAGCAGATGTTTACCGCAATTTTGCTGCTAGGGCTGCTGGTGATTGCGGTGGTGAGCGATCTTCGTCACCACCGCATTCCCAACCTCCTGATTTTGTTGGGTCTCGCCCTCGGATTGGCCGGCCAGGCCTATGAGGGTGGGATTGGCGGGGTAGGAAACGGTCTGCTGGGTCTGTTGGTCGGTTTTGCCGTGTTTCTACCCCTCTATGCCCTAGGCGGTATGGCCGCCGGGGATGTCAAGCTAATGGCCATGGTCGGTGCCTTTCTCACTCCACATGATGCGCTTTGGGCCGCGCTTTTCAGCCTGATTGCAGGTGGCCTGTGCGGATTCTTGATTGTGCTTTTTCGCGGACAATTGCTCCAGACCCTGTCGCGTTACGGGCTGATGCTAAAGGCGAGAGCCTACCTTGCGCCGGCAGCAGATGAGGCGGCCGGCAAACCTTTTCCTTACTCAATTGCAATTTTGTTGGGAACTCTAGCCAGCCTCTATTGGTTGCACATCGGCTTATAGCCCAGGAGGCTGTCATGTACGCCATCAGCGATAGCAGCTCCTACCCCAGCGAACGGGAAGCGGTGCAGCGGTTGGCTCCGCAGCCGCGCACTATCCGCGAGACAGGCCTGGCGGACAATTTTCTCGGTGATCTGGTGTGCAAGCACCTGCACGATGCCGGCGTGCTGGACATGTCGCGACTGGTGGAGCGCCTGGCGCTGACCGGCGCGGTGCTGGAAGAGATTCTCGCCTTTCTGCGCAAGGATGGCCGTGTCGAGGTGCTCGGCCAGGCCGGTGGCCAGACCCTGCGTTACGGCCTGACCGAGCGCGGCCGCAGCGCCGCCCGCGATGCGCTGTCGCGCAGCGGCTATATCGGCGCGGCTCCCTATCCGGTGAGTGCCTACCGTTCCCTGCTGAAGGTGCAGACCATCCACCATGGCCGCATCACCGCGCGCGACATGCGTTCCGCCTTCGGCGGGGTGGTGCTCGCGGAGGCCATGCTCGACCAATTGGGCGTGGCGATGAACTCCGGGCGCGCCATCATGATTTACGGCCCTGCGGGCACCGGCAAGACCTATATCAGTAGCCGGTTGATCCGCCTGTTCGCCGAGGCCATCTGGGTGCCCCATGCCATCGCGATCAACGAAGCCGTGATCGAGATCTACGACCCCCAGGTACACCAACGCCTGGATGACGACGAGCAGCAGAACAGCCTGCTGCTCAATGAAGGGATCGATCGTCGACTACTCTGCTGTAAACGACCGATCGTCATCACCGGCGGTGAATTGAGCATGGAACAGCTGGATATCCGCTACGACCCCTTCACCCGCCAGTACCAGGCTCCCTTGCAGCTCAAGGCCAGCAATGGCCTGTTCATCATCGATGACATGGGCCGCCAGCGCATGGCCCCGGCCGAGCTGCTGAATCGCTGGATAGTGCCGATGGAAGAGAAGCGCGACTTCCTCAACCTCGGCGGCGGGCGCCACTGCGAGCTGCCGTTCGATCTGATCCTGGTGTTTTCCACCAATCTCAACCCCTTGGAGCTGGCCGATGAGGCCTTCCTCCGGCGGATTGGCTACAAGCTGCACTTCAACTACCTCCAACCGGAAGAGTACGAGCGCATCTGGCGCCAGGAAACCGAGCGTCTGGGTATCGCCTTTGACCCGCTCCTGCTGCGCTATGTGCTGCAAGGCCTGTATGAGGCCGAGGGCATGCCGCTGGTGCCCTGCCATCCGCGTGACCTGCTCGGCATGGCGCTGGACCGCCAGCGTTACCTGGACGGTTCCGGGCCGTTGTCCCCCAGCGAGCTGGAGTGGGCCTGGCGCAACTACTTCGTCCAACTCGATTTACTTGGATAAGGAGTCACAGACATGAGTTCTCGTACTCTCACCCTGGTTGCCCTTTCCCTGATCCTGGGCCTGGGCGCCGCCTGGATGGCCAATAACTGGCTCAGTGCTCGGCTGAATGCCAGCCCGGACGACAACCTGCAGAACGTGGTGGTGGCCACGATGGAGATTCCCTTCGGGCAGATGGTCGAGGCCCAGCAGGTCACCGTGGTGCGCATGCCCAAGGACACGGTGCCGGACGATGCCTTCGATGCTACCGACAAGGTGGTGGGCAAGATCGCCACCTTCGCCATGTTGCGCGGCGACATCCTGCGCGGGGCGCGTATGGCCGAGCACCTGGGGGGCAGCACACTGGCCTCGCTGATCGAGCGGGACAAGCGCGCCATCTCGGTGCGGGTGGACGATGTGGTCGGCGTGGGCGGCTTCCTGCTGCCGGGCAACCGGGTCGATGTGCTGGCGACAAAGAAGGTTGGCAACAACAGCAATGCCGAAGCCGAAACCATTCTCGAGGACCTGCGCGTGCTTGCCGTGGACCAGACCGCCAGCACCGACAAGACCCAGCCGGTGGTGGTGCGCGCGGTGACCCTGGAGATGGCCCCGGAACAGGGGGAAATCCTGGTCAAGGCGATGACCGAAGGGAAGCTGCAACTGGCTCTGCGCAACCCGCTTGACAACCAGAAGAAGCCGCCGCTGCCAGTGGCGCAACAGTCGGCACCGGCTCCGGCGGCGCCCAAGCCGGTGGTGCGCCGTAGCGGTGGCGGTGGCGGTATCACCGTGATTCGCGGTACCGAAGTCAATGTGGCGAAAGCGCAGCTATAAGAAAGCGCAGCTATAAGTTGTAGGGCGCAATCGCCGTAGGCATTGCACCGGGGGCGGTCCCGCCGAGCATCGGAGGGTTCGGGGTAGGCGGTGCATTGCCCTGGCGGGCGAATGCACCCTACGGGCTGTAAGCAGGCAAGCGGCATAACAAGCAAGGAGTAGTACATGGACACCATCCAGAGACTCGGGACATACGCGCTGCACACCTTGGGCGCATGGCTGCTGTTGTTGGCCGCAGTGCAGGCGGCCGAGCCGCTGCCGGCGGTGAGAGCCATGCCGGCGGCGAATACCGGCCATATCCAAGTGCCGATCTACAAGTCGCGGGTGCTCAGTACGCGCTCGCCGGTCAAGCGGATCTCGGTCGGCAACCCGGAAATCGCCGATATCCTGGTCACCAGTCCGACCCAGCTCTATCTGCTGGGCCGTTCCCTGGGCAGCACCAACGTGCTGCTGTGGGACAGCGGCAACCGTCTGATCGAAACCCTCGACCTCGAAGTGGTGCATGACCTCGACGGGTTGAAGAGCAAGCTGCACCAGTTGCTGCCCAACGAGCGCATCGAGGTGTTCAGCGCCCAGGGCGCCCTGGTGCTGCGTGGCCAGGTGAGCAGCGCGGCGGCCATGGATACCGCCGTCAAGCTGGCCAAGACCTATACCGCGCAAACTTCGAGCGTGGTGCAGGGTGAGGGCGAGGCCGCCGTGGCGGCGCCGACCCAGACGCTGGATGTGATCAATCTGCTCACCGTCGGCGGCAGCCAGCAGGTGATGCTGGAGGTCAAAGTGGCGGAGATGCAGCGCAGCCTGGTCAAGAATCTCAACGTGCGCTTCAACGCCCTGGACTTCGGCTCTTCCAGCCGCTGGAGCGGGGGCGGTTTCAACAATGGTCAGGGGCTAGGCCTGACCCCCGGAGGTGGCGCGGTTCTTCCACCCGCTTCGCTCATCGGCGGTGGTACGGGCTTATTTGCCCAGTTCCTCTCGGACGAATTCCTCTTCAACGTGGTGCTGGAGGCGTCCAAGGACAATGGCTCGGCCAAGGTATTGGCGGAACCGACCCTGACCACCCTCACCGGGCAGCAGGCGGAGTTCATTTCCGGTGGTGAGTTCCCGGTTCCTATCACCGAGGACGATGGCATCACCATCGAATACAAGGAATTCGGGGTCGGGGTGAAGTTCCTTCCGGTGGTGCTCGATTCCGGGCGCATCAACCTCAACCTGAATGTCTCGGTGAGCGAGCTTTCCAATGTCAACTCGCTGGTGCTGGATACCGGCCTGGACAGCATTTTGGGTGAGGGGGTAACCCAAGTCATCCCTTCGCTGACCAAGCGCAGCGCCGAGTCCACCGTCGAACTCGGCAATGGTCAGACCATCGCCATCGCCGGTTTGATCAGCGAGAACACCCGCGATTTCGTCAGCCGTTTCCCGGGGCTGGGCGATATCCCAGTGCTGGGGCATCTGTTCCGCAGCCAGTCGTTCATCAATGGCGAAACTGAACTGGTGATCCTGGTGACACCCCACCTGGCCAAGCCGGTGGATGCCAGGGCCGTGCGCCTGCCCACCGAGAAATTCGTCGAGCCGAGCGACCTGGACTTCTACCTGCTCGGCAAGACCAAGGGGCGTGAGCCAGGGCGCTCGGTTCCCGTCAGCCTCGGGGTCAGCGAGGGCAGCTTTGGCCATGACCTCAACTAGGAGACAGCGACCATGAAAACCATGATGCCCCTTTGCCTGCTGGTATCCGCGCTGTCCGGCTGCATGACTTACGAGGAAGGTCGGGTCGGTACGCTGGGCTACAGCGTCTATCAGACCAGTTATCAGCAGATCGCCGACAAGGAGCGGGCCGCCAACCCAGGTACGGAAGTTTCGCCAACCGGCACCGATGGCCCTTTGACCGAGAAGGTCATGGACGGTTTCCGTGGCGTCACCGGCGATGCGGAGCAGGTCGGCCAGCCAATCCAGATCAATATCGGTAACTGAGGACTTGATGATGAAACCCCGTATCCAACGGCCGTTCACCGCGACGCCGGGGCGCCAGCGGGGGGCGGTAATAGTGCTGATCGTGATTGCGCTGGCATCCATGCTGCTGATGGGCGCCCTGGCGCTGGACGGCGGCCATATGCTGCTGAACAAGACGCGCCTGCAGAACGCCGTGGACGCCGCCGCACTGAGCGGTGCCAAGACCCTTCAGCAGGTGCTGGGCACGGGCAATGCTTCCACGCTGTCACGGGATGCCGCGCTGAATACGCTTTCGCAGAATGCCAACGCCAGCGGCAACAGCGAGCTGGCGACGGCCATCGGCGGCAATATCGCCGGTTTCGCGGTGGTGGAGCTGGCCAACAGTGTCTACGGCCCCTTCTCCTTCCCGGGGCCGGCGGATGCCAGCTTTGTCCGGGTGACGGTGCCGACCTACCCCCTGACCGGATTCTTCTGGGACTTCGCCCAGTCGTTCGGCAATGCGGCTCTGGCGGACAAGGCTGTAGCGGCCATCGCTACCGCGGGACCGCCACCGTGCGGGGTCGTTCCCATAATGGTGTGCGGCGATCCGACTAAACACGACCCTAAGAATGGCAATTTTTGGGGGTATAAATTTGGTGATTTGGTAACGCTGACGTGCGGTACTCCCGGCAGCCCAAGCGCCGGCAACTGTCAGTTATTGGATTTACCCGGCGCTTCCGGTGCCGCGGATATTCGAGAGGCCTTTTGCAACGGAATTAAACAGTGCGTGGGAGGATCGGTCGATACCAAGCCCGGTATGAGTTGGGGCCCGGTGGCCCAGGGCTTGAATACCCGTCTGGGGCTGTACAACGGTCCTGTCGATGCCACTTGCCAGCCGGATCTGTACACCGATTACAGCAAGCCGCTGGTGACCATGAACGGCGAACCTCCGACCCCGATGTACCAGGGCAATGAGGTCACCTCCAATAGTGGCGACCTATCGACCGATGCCGACGATGTACTCGATATCAAGGATTGGCAAGAGGCCAGCGAAACCTGCGTCAATAACCCAGGAACATGCACGGGCAAGCGCGAGCGGCGCGTTCTTAATGTCGTGATTGGAAACTGTGCGGCAGCGGGGAGCGGGGTCACTACGCTACCGGTGTTTGGAACCGGTTGCTTCTATCTATCCCAGGAGGTGGAGCAAGGTGCTGTGAAGGAGGTGTTCGGCCAGTTTGTCGAGGATTGCGGGGGCGCTGATCAGACGACAATCCAACTGTATAAGACCTATATCGGCAACGGTGTCGGTGTGCCAAGCACCGACTCCTAGGAGGTATGCGATGCGCAGTCATGGGAGCACGCGGCCAAGGGCCCAGCGTGGGGTCGCGATGGTGGAGTTCGCCATCACCCTGCCGTTGTTACTGCTCATGCTGCTGGCCATTGGCGAGTTCGGCCGCATGCTCTACCAGTACAACAGTCTGCTGCAGGCCAGCCGCGATGCCAGCCGCTATGCCGCCGGCGCAGTCTGGGACAGTGGGACCGAGCCGGGTGAGTTGTTGAAAACGCGGATCAAGAATGTCGCCGTGTATGGCGTGCCGTCCAGCCCGGCCGGCTTCCCGCCGGTGGTGCCGGGGTTGACTGCCGCCGACGTGACGGTCAGCACCGTGGGTACCGAGCATGTGCAGGTGAGCATCACCTACAACTTCTGCCCGGTGATCGGTGCGGGCAATTGTGGCGGTAGCCTGCCGGGCTTCTTCGGTAACGCGATCGCGCTGAATATCCCGCTGATCGCCACCACTGTCATGAGGGTGCTGCAATGAACGGCAAACGCATGCGCGGCGTTTACGTGGTGGAGTTCGCCATCATTGGCCTGCTGCTGTTCACCTTGCTATTCGGCGTGCTGGAAATGGGGCGGCTGTACTTCACGGTCAACGGCCTGGACGAGGTGGTGCGGCGTGGCGCGCGTCTGGCGGCAGTGTGCCAAATCAGCGATCCGGTGATCTTGCGCCGGGCGATCTTCAATGCGGCCACTGACAGCGGCGCCAGTGGCCTGATCGGCAATCTGCAGACGGCGAATCTGACCCTGACCTACCTGGACGAGAACGGCGCCGTGGTGGCCAACCCCAATGATGGCGATGCCGGCTTTTCCTCCATCCGTTACGTGCAACTCAGTATCGTGAATTTCCCCTTCACCTTATTGATCCCTGGTTTTGCCGGCAGCTTTAGCCTGCCGGCGTTCAGGGCAACCTTGCCCCGTGAAAGTCTCGGCTTCGATGGCGAGACTGAGGTACCCACACCATGTTAAAGCTCAGAGAAGCCCCCGCGCCATCCAGTTCGCCGAGTAAACAGGGATTGCGCCTGTTGATCAGCAGTCGCGACGCGGCGGCCTTGAACCATCTGAAAACTTTAAGCCAGCGCCTGCCCAGCCTGCAGGTGATCACGCGGCTGGTGAGCAACGGCCATACCGATCCGCTGTATGGGCTGGAGCAGATGCCTGATTTCCTCTTGCTGCGCGTCAGCCACCTGTGGCGCGAGGAACTGGCGGCGCTGTTGCAGCACCCGGCGCAGGAGCGCCCACCACTGCTGGTCTGTGGGCCACTGGACGAGCGCGAGGGCATGCGCCTGGCAATGCAGGCCGGCGCCCGTGACTTTCTGCCGGAGCCGGTGGCAGCAGAGGAGTTGCTGGCGGCTCTCGGCCGTATGCTTATGGAGGCTCAGGCGGGGCAGGCGACGGGCGGCAAACTGATCGCGGTGATGAATGCCAAGGGCGGCTCGGGCGCCACCATGCTGGCCTGTAATCTAGCCCATCAGCTCAGTGCCCGTGGCGGCAGAACCCTGCTGCTGGACCTGGATCTGCAGTTCGGCAGCGTGGCCCACTGCCTGGACGTGATACCAGCGCACAGCCATGTGGAGGTTCTGCAGCAGGTCGAGGCGCTGGACAGCGTCGCCTTGCGCGGCTTTTGCAGCCATTTCAGCCCGACCCTGCATGTGCTTGGCGGGCGTACCGGGGAGCTGTGCCTGTCGCAGGATGTGCGCCTGGAGCAGTTGGAGGCGCTGCTGCGTCTGGCACGCAGCACCTATGACTGGGTGGTGGTGGATTTGCCGCGGCAGATCGACCACCTCACCGGCGTCACCCTGGAGCAGGCCGACCGGGTCTACATCCTGGTGCAGCAGAGTCTCAGCCATCTGAAGGACGCCACCCGCCTGGTGCGCATCCTGCGTGACGACCTGGGGGTGCAGGGCAATCGCCTGCAGGTGGTGGTCAACCGCTACAACAAGGCTTCGCCGGTCAGCCTCAAGGATATTGCCGAGTCGCTGCGCTGCGCGGATCTGCAGAAACTGCCCAACGACTATGCGGTGGTCTGTGAAAGCCAGAACACCGGGGTGCCGCTGGAGCTCCATGCGCCGCGGGCCCCCGTGACCCTCGGCATGCGCGAGCTGAGTCAGGCGTTGCTCGGCACCGAGGCTGCCGAGCAGAGCTTGCTGCAACGTACCTTTGGCCGACTGTTCAGGGGATAGACCATGCTCAGCGAATTTCGCAATCGCCTGCGTCAGCAGCCCGGTAAGAATGTTCCGGCAGCCCAGCAGGAGGCACAAGCCAAGAGCGAGGACTCTGCCGGTGCCCCTATGGCCTGGGAGGCCAGTGCACCGGATGCGCTCTACGAGACCAGAACCCAGCTCAACCCGATGGAAACCGAGTGGCGGGAGAAGATCTACCAGCAGTTGCTCAAAGTCATGGATCTGTCACTGCTGGATACCTTGGAGCCGGTCGAGGCGGGGCGGCAGATCCGCGAGATTAGCCAGCGGCTGCTGGACGAGCATTCGGCGCCAGTGAGTGCCAGCAGCCGCCAGCTGATCATCAAGCAGATCACCGACGAAGTGCTCGGCCTGGGGCCGCTGGAACCACTGCTGGCCGACCACAGCGTGTCCGACATCCTGGTCAACGGGCATGCCTCGGTGTATGTCGAGCGCCACGGCAAGCTGCAGCGAACCGATGTGCGTTTTCGCGACGATCAGCATCTGCTGAATATCATCGACCGCATCGTCTCCAGCCTGGGGCGGCGCATCGACGAATCCTCGCCGCTGGTGGATGCCAGATTGAAGGACGGTTCGCGGGTCAACGCGATCATTCCACCCCTGGCCATTGACGGGCCGAGCATGTCGATCCGTCGTTTCGCGGTGGACCTGCTCAATACCGAAAGCCTGGTGCAGATGGGCACCCTAACGCCGGCCATCGCCTTGATGCTCAAGGCTATCGTCCGCGGGCGGTTGAATGTGTTGATCTCTGGCGGCACTGGCAGCGGCAAGACCACCATGCTCAATGTGCTGTCCAGTTTCATTCCGCATAACGAACGCATCGTCACCATCGAGGATTCGGCCGAGTTGCAGCTGCAGCAGCCTCATGTGGTGCGCTTGGAAACCCGCCCATCGAACATCGAGGGGCGCGGCGAGGTGAACCAGCGCGAGCTGGTGCGCAACAGCCTGCGTATGCGCCCGGATCGCATCGTCATCGGCGAGGTGCGCGGCGCCGAGGCGCTGGACATGCTGACGGCAATGAACACCGGCCACGACGGCTCGCTGACCACTATTCACGCCAATACCCCACGGGATGCCTTGGGGCGGGTCGAGAACATGGTGTCCATGACCGGTGCCACCTTTCCGATCAAGGCCCTGCGCCAGCAGATCGCTTCGGCCATCGATGTGGTGGTCCAGCTGGAACGTCAGGAGGATGGCAAGCGGCGCCTGGTCAGCGTGCAGGAAATCAACGGCATGGAGGGCGAGATCATCACCATGACCGAGATTTTCGCTTTCGTCCGCAGCGGCATGGGCGAACATGGCGAAGTGCTGGGCGAGTTCCGCCCGACGGGCATGGTGCCGGCCTTCCGCGACGTGATGGCCAAGCGCGGCATCGAGTTGCCGCTTAACCTGTTCCGCCCGGAATGGATGGAGGGGCAGTAATGAATCAGATCCCCAGTGAATTCATCCTGGCGTTCCTCGGCATGGTGTTCACCGCCATCTTCCTCCTCAGCCAGGGGCTGGTGGTGCCGGTGTTCGGTGAGGCAGGCAAGGTGCGCAAACGTATTCGCAGCCGCTTGCACTTGCTGGAGCGGGCCAGCAACCTGCCGAATATGCAGACGGTGTTGCGGCAAAAGTACCTCAAACGCCTGTCGCCGCTGGAGGCCCGCCTGGAGCAGTTACCGGCTATGGAGGCCCTGGCGCAGATGATCGAGCAGGCTGGGCATGGCTACCGCGCCTATCGAGTGCTGCTGCTCGGGCTGGTTTTGGCCGTGGCCGCGGGCATTCTGCTTTGGTTGTTCACGCAGCTCTGGTGGGTGGCGATTCCGCTGGCCTTGGCGGTGTTCTGGTTGCCGCTGTTGAAGATCTCCAGCGATCGCGGTAAGCGCTTCGCCCAGTTCGAGGAGGGGTTGCCGGATGCCCTGGATGCCATGTGCCGAGCCCTGCGTGCCGGGCATCCGTTCAACGAGACCCTGCAACTGGTGGCCGAGGAGCATAAGGGGCCGGTGGCCCATGAGTTCGGCCTGACCTTCGCCGATATCAACTACGGCAATGATGTGCGCCGGGCCATGCTTGGCCTGCTGGAGCGCATGCCGAGCATGACGGTGATGATGCTGGTGACCTCGGTGCTGATCCACCGCGACACCGGTGGCAACCTGACCGAGGTACTGGAGCGGTTGAGCAGCCTGATTCGCGGCCGTTTCCGCTTTCAGCGCAAGGTCAAGACCCTCTCGGCTGAGGGGCGGATGTCGGGCTGGATATTGGTGGCTGTGCCCTTTGTGTTGGCTGCGGCGATTGTGCTCTCGAGCCCAACCTATTTGCCCTTGCTGATCAAGGAACCCTTGGGGCAGAAGCTGGTCATGGCGGCTTTTGTTGCCATGCTGATTGGAATTTTCTGGATACGTAAAATCATCCGTATCCAAGTTTAAGGAAGGTCTGAAATAGTCGTCATCCCCGCGCACGCGGGGATCCAGGGTTCAGCAGTGCCTGGGCTCCCGCTTTCGCGGGAACGACGAAGATCACTTTTCAACATTTCCTTAAGAGCAAAAAGCCTAGGGGAGGAGGGTGCCATGGACTATCTGCTAAGTCTGCTCAATCGGGCGGTGGGCAACGAGGAGCTGGCGCGCCTGTTGTTCGTCACTGCCATCGGCCTGAGCGCGGTGTTCGCTGTGGTTACCCTGGCATTGCTGGTGTTGGGGTTGCAGGACCCGGTGCAGCGCCGCCTTACGCTGATTAAACGCGGTCATGGCGGGGGGAGCCACGGGCAGGAGGCGCCAAGCAACCTGCAGCTGATGCTGGAGCAGGTGGGTCAGCGCTTTACCTCCGGCGAGCAGGGACAGGCCTCGACCACCCGAACCCTGCTGACGCACGCGGGTTATCGCTCGCCCGCGGCTGTGCAGATGTACTGGGCGGTTCGCCTGCTGTCGCCACTAATACTGCTGGGCCTTACGCTGCTGGTTTTGCCATTTATCCCGAAGTTGTCCCTGGTCATGGGCATTGCACTGGTGGTTGCGGCATTCGGTGTGGGTTGGCTGACGCCGGCAATCTATGTCGATAAGCGCAAGCAGGCGCGGATGACTCGGCTGCTCGTTGCCTTCCCCGATGCCTTGGATTTGATGGTGGTCTGTGTGGAGTCGGGCCTGGCCTTGCCCCAGGCTATCGAGCGGGTGGCCGAAGAGATGGCGGTCAGTCAGCCGGAGTTGGCGGTGGAACTGGCTCTGGTCAACTCGGAGATTCGCGCCGGAATCCCCAGTAGCGAGGCGCTCAAACACCTGGCCGAGCGCACCGGCTTGGAGGACATTCGCGGGCTGGTCAGCTTGCTGGCGCAGAGCATCCGCTTCGGCACCAGTGTCGCCGCCACCCTGCGCATCTATGCCGAAGAGTTTCGCGACCGCCGCACTCAGGCCGCCGAAGAAATGGCGGCGAAAATCGGCACCAAGCTGGTATTCCCACTAATCTTCTGTCTGTGGCCGAGCTTTTTCCTGGTGGCCATCGGTCCTGCAATCATTGGGGTGTTTAAAGTTTTCGGGAAGCTATGACATGAACAGGAACTGTCTGCTGTTGGCCATGATGGCCGTGCTGTCAGGATGTCAGACCATGGGGCCGGAGCAGGCGATTGGCAGCCGCTCGATCTACACCGGTGACAATTCGCTGCTCTATCAGGTGCAAAAGGAGATCAGCTCGCCCGATCAGGCCATGCAGATGGCCGCGATGGCTTACCAGGCAGGCAATCTGGATCAGGCTCTGTTCCAGTATCTGCGAGCCATCGAACTGGACCCTGAGCGCTATGCCGCTCTGGTGTGGGTGGGCCGCATCCACCGCGAACGGGGCAATACCCAGCTCGCCGAGATGGCTTTCGCCGATGTGCTGAAGAATGATCCGGACAACCTCGAAGCCCTGACGGAGATGGGCCTGCTGAACCTGGCCAGGCGCAATCACGAGCGTGCGCAGGAGCTGTTGTTCAAGGCGGTCGCTGTGGACCAGAAGCGTCTTGGTAACGGCAAGGGCGACAGTCTGCCTGGCGTGGCTGAGCTCAAGGTGGACAGCCAGTCGCCGCTCAAGGTCTACAACGGCCTCGGCGTGCTCGCGGATCTGCGCAACGACTTCCCGCAGGCCGAGGCCTATTATCGGCTGGCCATGCTTATCGAGCCGCATTCCGCGCTGGTGCAGAACAGCCAGGGCTATTCCTATTACCTGGCCGGGCAGTGGCCCGAAGCCGAGCGCATGTACCAGCGTGGCATGAGCTACGACGCCACCTACAAGCCGCTCTGGCGCAACTATGGGTTATTACTGGCACGCATGGAGCGTTATGAGGAGGCTGTCTCCGCCTTTGAACAGATCGAGACACGTGCCGAAGCCAGCAATGATGTCGGTTACGTATGCCTGGTGGAAGGCAAGCTGGACGTGGCCGAGCAGTTCTTTCGCAGCGCGATCGAACAGTCGCCAGCGCATTACGCCACAGCCTGGGAAAACCTGAACAGGGTTCAGCAGATCAGGCAGATTCGGCAACTGGGGGGCAGTCAGCCGGTGGCCGAATCCGTTGCGTCCGCCCCTGGCGTTGAAGTGACCGCGGTAGCGGTACCCTGACGGGCAGTGGCGTAGGGTGGATTAGCCGCACAGCGGCGTAATCCACCATCCCGCAGAAACGAGCGTTCCGCACAAGGCGAGGCGTTCATTCGAGACCGAATCATGCCGATCAATCGGTTCGTGGTGGTGAAAGCCCCTTCGGGGATTCCACCCTACTATCTGGTGTGGCTCATATCTGCTGAGGCTTAGTTGATCGCGTCAGTCAGAGCCTTGGCCGGTACGTATTTCACGACTTTCTTCGCGGCGATCTCGATCGCCTTACCGGTCTGCGGGTTACGGCCGGTGCGCGCTGGGCGATCAGTCACCTTCAATTTACCAATGCCAGGCAAGGTGATTTCGTCATGGTTTTCCAGTGCATCACTGACGATCTCGCTCAGCTGTTCCAGCACTGCGCGCACGGTCGCTTTCGGCGCGTCGGTGGCTTCGGCGATATCGGTGATCAGTTGGTCTTTAGTCATTGCCATGGTGTTGCTCCGTTAAGTGGATAGTTGGGCTCCAGGCCGGCGTTCCGGCTGTGCGCCAGAGGGTGAGAGGCTCAGACGGCCAACTCGTTCCCGGCCTGGAAAGGCCCGCACGCTAGCACAAAAGCCCTAATACTTGAGGGGCATGGCGCAAATGCTGGGCCTTTGTATCTCGGCCTCTTCCCATGGCGGGCTCCAAGCAAGCATTGGCTAGCGAGAAATACAGGCGCATCGTCGCTTGTCCGAGCTGTCTTCCGGGCTGGCGCAACTGGTCGCGAGTTCCCGCCTATAGGAAGATGCAAGTGCTTGTCGCGGATATCTTTTTAATCCGCAGCCGGCAGTTGTAAGTTGCCGACAAGCCGGTACAATGGCGCGGCCCTCCATCTGGAGGGCTTCGTTATGGTGACCCCATCGGTCCCCCCGCAACGATCAGCCGTGAACCCGGTCAGGCCTGGAAGGGAGCAGCCGCAGCGGTGAAATTGTGTGCCGGGGTGTGGCTGGTGGGGTTGCCTCCAGTCTCTAGGTATTTGATTATAAAAGACTTTTCACGCCAAAAATCGAAGAGTGGAACAGCGTTTAGGTACACCGCAGTGGTGCACCGTGCGACGCATCGTATCTGTTCGCTCGGTCTCTTCAAAGCTCAATTCAGCATCCACTTCACCCATCTTCTCGGTGGACGGCTATTCTCGTGCTAGGTCTCGTATTCACGTGATAAAGCGCGGGGTAGGGGGGATGCAGGCGTTTTCTGTCCTTGTTTTGCTTGCAGCGTTTGGGGTGGCTCATGGGGCTACCTTTGATAGCTACGAGTGCCTAGATGATTGCTCGGGCCACCAAGCTGGCTACGACTGGGCAGAGGAGAACGATATTGACGATGACTCTGCGTGTAGTACGAATTCACCTTCATTCAACGAAGGTTGTCAGTCATTCGTGGATGGGGGAGGTGGGGTCATTGATGATGAGGATGACTCGGGTTGGGACGACGATGAAGAGGATGACGAGTAGTAAGCGACCCTGCTGAGGAAGCAGGCTTCAATGGTTGGCCAGTCCTGCAGTTCGTTGCTCTGGTGGAGTTGCTTGCCTAGTTCGTCGGCGGGTTCAAATCCCTATCTCCCCGCCACTCATTAAGAAGGCCTCGTAAATCAATGGTTTACGGGGCTTTTCATTTCTTGGCTGTACTACTCAATTGTACTACTCAAGTCCCTCCAGTTACGCCCTCTGACCTACCTCCAGTAAACCTCCATTCGACTCTGGCTTGGGTGGCAATCTGCTGCCTAAGCGGTGTGTTCCTCGGTTGTGCTGCGCTCTGCGCTATGGGATGAGATTTCGCTGTTAGGATGAGTTTCAGCGAGGCAGGGATCATGGGGGGCTGGGTAGAATGAACGCACAACAGGCAGTGGAAGCGATACAAGCCGAGGTACAGAAAGCCAAGGCTCAAGGAAACCAGATCATCACTGTAGAGAGTCTTGAGTCATACCTAGGGTCGCTGGCTCAACACATCGTGACTCAGGCTCCGCTAGAGCAGGCGGGCCTAGATTTCCAAAAACAAGCCCATGAGCACAGGCACCAATCTGAGCAGGCGCTGTTTCGCACAGTGATTGATAGTGGGCAAGTGGCTTTGAAAAGTAGCTTGCTGATTGGGGGTGGTGCGGCGGCGGCTCTGTTGGCCTTCGCTAGCTCGGCATGGAAGAGTTTGAAGCCCGAGGGGCTTGAGTTCCTAGGGCTTGGGGTGTTGCTACTTGCTATCAGTGTTCTCTGTGTCGGCGTGGCTGCCGGGTTCACTTACCTTTCGCAGAGCTTTTATCACGATGGTATGGGCAAGTCTGACGACTGCCGAGAAGACAAGATCGGAGACGGATTTCTCTACGCAACCCTCGGACTAGTGATCGTGTCATATCTGCTGTACGGAGTGGCTTGCTGGTATGTATACCGGATGATGCAGTCGTTCAGCGTCATAGCTCCGTTCCCTGTTGGTTAAGCACTAACTCCTTTTCGAAACAGCGGAACAAGCCCCTCCATTTTTCAGACTGACCACATGCCGGGGGGTTGTACGGGCTGGGAAAAATTAGGAATTCCGGTTCGCTGGTAATGACGGCACCAAGCACAACCTACGCCTGAGCGCCCTTTCGCAGAGGTTCACCAAACTGAAACGAGCAGAAGGATTCGGTGAATACCACGTCTTTCACAGCTTCAGGAAATGTACGGCAACACAGCTACTTCAATGCGGTGCGTCACCTATCATGATCCCTGCAATTCTCGGGCATGAGTTCGGCCATATCTCGCTTGACGTGTATTTCGCTGGGCCGAGCTACGACCAGAAGAAAGAAGCTATTGAGAAGCTGGAGTTTAACTTCAATATCAAACAGAGCAGCCTGTGAGGCTCTCGGAGACGCTTTAAGCTGTTACCCCTGAACAGGGTAGCTCTTAGAAGCTGTAAATGGCTTGCAGAGCCTTGCAGGGGCTATTCTATTCCGTCACAAGATAGAAGAGCGAAGCTGTGGACACTGCTCAGCAGGGGAAACACCTTGTCCAAAGGACAACATTCCATTGTGTCGCACAATAGAAAGCGAAGCGAGCGACAGCGAGTAGAGCGCCCCATCATGGGAATTTCTATTCGGTCACATATTACTAAGCATAGGCCAGCCTATGCGATGGACTCCCCTTGTAAGGGATACATACGACAGGTTGACCTGTCGTTAGGAGTATTATCTATTTTATGGGGGATAAATTATTAATTTATTATCCCCCCCCCCACTACTCAACGAAAATACAATTCAACACTGAATACCATTCAAGCTGGCCTGTCGGGACAGGCTGTTGCGCTTGTGTGCAGGAAGCATCAGGGCTTCGCCCACAGGGAGTACAATTGATAGCTTATCGGCTCCCGCTCCGCTCTCGCCTCCTGACTGTCGTCAGACGCTATCCCGTGCAAAACTCTGTGTTACACACGATTACACTGCACACGATTGCACAGAGGTGGCGTGTGATCCTACAATCACCTCCTATACGAACACACAGGGGCATTGCACATGGCTGTAGCACAGAAAGTCAAATGGGACGAAGAAAAGAAACAAGAGGCTATTGCAGCATGGAAAGCCAGTAATCAAGGGGCTAGCGTCTGGTGTGACGGGATGAAGTTCACCCTGAGAGATGGCACCATTGTACATAAACCAGCATATGCCACTTTCAAGAAATGGGATGGTGTAGTCACCAAGCCCAAGGCTGCCACTAAGAGTGCTAGCGCCACTACCCTGATGGCTGAGTTTGAAGAAGCGTTGGCGAAGCAGGAGGAAACCAAGGAACAGAAATTCTTGAAATTCCTCAAGGCCAAGCGCACAGAGCTGGAGGCTGCACTGGCTGATGTAGAGGCGGAGATTGCCAAGCTTGAGCCTGAACCAGCTAGCACGCTGGAGACTGTAGGCGACTAAATCGCTCTACTCTACACATAAGCCCGCTCATGGTGGGTTTTGTTCATCCTGCAAGCCAAAAATGGATACTGGCCATGCAAGCACTAAAGATAGGCAGCAATCATTTTGAAATCGACAACCACCCTGACGTGTGTCCGCATTGCCACCACGCAATTAAAGCTGAATTCATTGAAGCACTAATGTACAACTCTGGAAAATGTATAGATGCTGCTTACAGATGCCCAAAAAATGATTGCCACAGACTATTTGTAGCCGTATTTAAAAGGCTCCAAGTTAATTTTACAGAGCTTTCTAAACACTTCGCTCTTCAGGTAACATACCCAAGGAACCCCATAGCACCGGACATCCCCGAAGAGGCAAAAGAAGTATCACCACAGTTTGTGGAAATATTTACACAATCAGCCAAGGCCGAGGCATTTGAACTTAGTGCAATTGCTGGGGTTGGCTACCGAAAAGCACTTGAGTTTCTTATTAAAGACTATTGCACCACAAAATTCCCTGACAAAGCAGACGAAGTAAAATCAAGACCTCTTGGACAGGTGATAGACACCTACGTGGACAACGAAAATATCAAACAGTGTGCAAAACGGGCTGTTTGGCTTGGAAACGATGAAACGCATTATGTCAGGACTTGGATTGACAAGGACATCAAAGACCTGAAACTTCTAATCAAGTTGACCGTAGGATGGATCGAGCAGGCGATTATCACAGAACAACTGATACAAGACATGCAAAAGCCGTAGCCCACCCAACGAACAAGGACGATTACTTTGGCGATTGAGGATTCCGACCCAGAGCGTAGAAATCTGACTGTAATGTCAGCAGCATTCATCATCTACTACCTAGCGGGAGGTAGCTTCAAGAACAACGAGATAACACTTGAAGTGGTGAACATCAACTTCTCACGCCCTACGGTCTTGGCTGTAATCGCATGGCTGATGCTGTTCTGGTTCATTTACAGGTACTGGCAAACACATCAAGACCACTTCAGGAACGCATTCCCCGCCGAGTTTGTGAAACAGCAGTCCAGCGCCACCCTGAAAAGACACTTGGACTCAACCCTCCCCAAGCAAGCAGATGACCCACAGCAAAGCTACTTCCCCAGCGGTGTCTGGTGGAACGGAAACCGGGTAAAAGTTGGATACATCAATGCCACTAGCATCAGCAGAAGCGCGTCAGGGCACCGGGCTCTAATAAGCCACGAGGGAAACGTTAGATCCGGAGAGTTACATCTTAGCGGCATCAAGGGCTGGTCTGTCGCCCTTCTTCTGACATGCAAGACATTCATCGCTGAGCCCAGCTTTGCCGGTTACATCGTGCCATACTTACTAGCCGCATTCGCGATTACATTAGGCGTGGCGAACTACGTTACCCAAGTGCTCTGAACCAGCCCCCACTCCCGCCGCCGGAGCGACTTTGCACATGGGGTGGGGGTGTTTTGTAGTAGCTGGCCAGAAATAATGGAAGCCGGGTTTATGCCCGCACCGCTTAACCAATTGCACACAGGCCGAATAGAAACGGCTGATTTATAGAAATAAGACAGGAGGCTCTACAAGAGCTTCTGAGCGATGCCGTGTAAGATGATGTATGTGTGTGTATAGGGGAAGGGCTCTATAGAGCTTGTAGGGGCTTACAAAGGCTGTCAGACGAATGCCAATGACAGACTCTTCATCACGCGGGCTACCTGCACTGCGTGCCATTCGCTACCAGTGGGTGTGGTGACAGCACGTGTGTTGAGGAACGTCGCTACAGCACGAAGAGAAGCAGCGCCCTTACTAATAGCATGGATGATGTGTGGTTCTACTGCGTAGGCGAAGGCTTTAGCCTTGGCTGCTGTGGCTTCTGTACCAAGGGTGCGGGATACACTATTACGGCCCTTGGCTAGAGCTGTAGCCCTACGGGCTATTTTAGCAACACTCTCGACACACCCCCCGTCTGCACGATCCTTGAGGGCTGCCAGAGCGTCCTTTGTGCGTTGGCTGATGAACTGGCGTTCCTGTTCCGCTAGAGCTGCGAATAGGTGAAGCTGGAAGGCGTCTGCATGGGGCATCGTTGCAACTTTGAATGCAGCTCTCTTCATCAAGCCTGCAATGTGTTCAACGTCTCTCGACAAACGGTCAAGCTTGGCCACAACCAGCACAGCGGAGAATTCTTTACAGGCGTTCAGAGCCTTGATGCACTCCTGACGTTCTGTAGGAGCTACAGCGCCACTTTCTGTGTCTGTGAACTCTGCTATCACATGCCAGCCATTCTGGCGGGCCGCTGCTTCTATATAGGAACGCTGAGCTTCCAAACCTAATCCTGACTTGTCTTGCTTGGCTGTAGACACTCGGTAGTAAGAAACAACGTTCATTTTGTGTTTCCTCTTGGCGTGCATGCAGTGTAACACGCACAACCTGTTTGTGTAACACCAATGAACGTTCGTTCTAGCACTGTTACACAACCATCTATCAGAGCTGTTGCACAAAAATAGATGTGTAAGGCCCAAGCGCCAGCTTGACATTCCCTAACACCTGAATGTTGAACATGTCTTGTATTCTCTCGCCACAAAACTGTTGACAGCAGCGTTTGACTGTGATCTTCGCTCGCCCATTCCATTTATCTCATCGAAAAGAGCAAAGCGGAGAAAGAGAACGCGTTTTGCTTATCAGCAGGGGGACGAGTCGCCCTTAGAATGAGGGCTACAGACGTGCTACACTTAATCCGCCCTACTTTAGTAATGAAGAGCGTTAAGGTTTAACCCCAGTTTACATAGGATATTGATCAATTATTAACCAATCAATATCTCGCAAGGCTCGACATGCTGGCGCCCATCCATCACAACGGCAAAGGCAAGAACGGAAGAGCGGGCATCAGATTTCATCTGTTATGTATGCCCCCTACACTCCATCCTGGGAACTGTTCAGCAGGGGGCTTGCATGTGGGCGTCCCGCCCTATCAGGGCTATCTATCTAGCTGGAGACCTATCTAGCCTGGGAATGACATTAGCTTTTCGTCTACGACTCTTGGCTACTCGCCAACCCGCTAATGCTGGTTACATAGAAAACTCCGTTTTGCTGACTCTGGTAACAGAGTTATCCAACTAACGAGAGAACAACGATGACCTTCCGGTCGAACATAAATCAAAATCAAAATTTTACACAAATCCAGTTCTTGCTCCTGCCTTTGATCTCATTCATTAGTGCAAACAGGTTAACGGAGTTAACATTAGTAACACTCACACCTTCGGTGTACAGTTAGCACAATTCAGAGAAGATCAAGATCAAGATCAAGATCAAGATCAAGATTTGTGTAGACTTCGTTCATTTGTACGGAGTACGACAGTTAAATATGTGTTGAGCCAACGTCCAGCGAATAGCTGGCTTGAGTTGACGATAGTATTACTTACGATAGTGTTGCGTTAGCTCATGCTAGCGAAGCACGTCGAGTTACACTCTCTCTCTTATATATAAGGAAAGTTGCAAACCCCTTGATTTCAGTGGCCTGTGGAGGTGTTTCCCCATAGGTTTTTCTAAAAAACCATGGAAGTCTACGCAGCAATTTGCACAGGTCGTACACGGTGATCGTGCATAACAAATTGGCTATCATGTTGAATCTGGTGGCCAGCTTCCACTGTCTGATGACGATACCATGTTTCAATGGCATTACCCTGTAGGTAATCATTGCCACGGAACACCAGTCTCGGATTGATCAGCAGTTTGATTTCACCCTTACGCATATTGCCAGTGCGGGAGGTGAACACCCTGAGCAGCCCAGCCTCAACCAGTTTGGCCAGTTTGGCGGATAGGTTCGACTCATTCACTTCAAGATGTTTGGAGAGATCGGTCTGTGTCATGACGATGACATTGCGATACAGCGCTATCTCGTGCAACTTGAGTAGCAACGCCATCATCGGCCTGCTGATTCGATAGTCTTCACCGTTTCGAAAACGCTCACCCAGCGCCGCGTCCTGCGCATCGAGCAATGCGCTTTTGGTGTGCGAGGGGAGCTCGCGGCGGTCAACATGCTGATCTCGGTAGTTGTGCCAATCATCCACGCTCAGGCACTCGTCGGGCGCTTTATGGGGGCGCGGACGAGAGAGCGTGTGGGATGCTGATGCTTGGGCATACTCGCCTAGAATCTCGCCAGTCTCTTTGTCAACAATGAAACCGTTGACAAGATCGGCTCGCTTTTCCACGAGTGCGAGATGGATATCGGGTAGCTCGTATCCGGTTACGTCTTGAATGGTGCTAGGGGTGTCGCAGGAATTGGGGGTGACGCAGTTGTCCATATTTTTCTCCTTGTTCAAGTTCATTTCGATAGGCGTTTCCTCGGGATATCCCGTTGGTTTGGCTGGTATTTGCCGGTTGTGTTGATGCTGCTACTTTTACAAACCCCAGAAACGACAAAGCCTCCGTGCAATGCACTGCGTTTCCGCAATGGTCGCGTAGAGGCTTCGGGTGTCTGGCTCTGCTCTTTCGAACAGGGAGCAGATACTACATGAAACGGCTTGCTTGTCAAGCTGTTATTGCGAGTGGTTGGTGAGTTGCTTTTCTAGGGCAAGCACTTAGAGGCCGCTGATCCGTTCGCGGTTACTTCACTGTCGTGTATTGTGCCTACAGTGCGTTCTGGATGGCGCTGAAATGTTAGCTGTAGGTTGGCTATGGCCAATAGAGTATCGTGGCTTATACGATGTCTTGGAGGGTGTTAGTTCATTGTTAGTAGGGTTCGGTGAGCGAAGCGAACGGCTTGAACCGTTTGTTAGGCTATTCACCATGCTGCAATGGTAACCAGTATGTAGACTATCGCTAGAGCAAGAAAAGGTATGTGGAGTTTATAGTTTTGCTTGAGTTCACAGAGCAGCTCGTCTCGTTTTTTCTTTGCAAGGTATTCTTGTAGAAGATCTTGCTCAGCTTTTTCGAGTTGCTCTGCTCTGGAACGAATATAAAGAGCTTTTGCTTGTGCTTCATTTCCATTCGATTCTGCATAAGCTTTTGCCCACAGCCCAGGGATCACCGGCTGATGCTTAAGCTCTTCGCTCACTTGAGTGTAAAATCGTTCATCTTGCATATGCTTGCCTAACGTTTGTGCTAACCGGCGAGCAAAAGCGTAGCTTTTGCGAGTCCAGTGAGCGAAGCGAATTGCACAAAAAGCTGCGCAGTGCAGGGTGTCCGATGCAGCGTCTTGTTTGCACTATATCTTGAGGGCATGGTTATCTTCGAGGTATTTAATTACCTTTCTAAGCCCTTGCATGATCATCAGCTGATTGGCGCCAAACTTATAATGCCCGTTAGTTGAGAAGTTTTTCAGATGTTGTTCGTCTAGACCTGTTGGCCAGAAATATTTCTCCTTCCTTTCGTTACCGTATGAGTCACGATATGCAATCGGATATCGAAACTCACGGCCTTCACCTTCCCACTCACCACCGGGTCCATAATTTTGGATATTCGAGTTGTAGCAATTGTCTCCAATGAGCCGTTCCAAATTAACGAGTAGGAGTTGTAGTCTCTTTTCTTTCTCTGCCTGGTTCACATATCTACCCTCATAGAGTGCTAACTACTATTAGGCGACATGCCAAGTTGCATTTTTTGTCGCGACTGCATGTCATATAACGTTCCTTGTCGTCTTGTAAGTCCTTGTCTAGCTTAGAGGTGGTCACGGAAAACGCGACATCACTCAGGAAGAAACGCGACACGGACGGCAAGCCAAGGCCGCTCAATTAGCTTAGGCTGCAGACCAAACAACGCCAGTCATTTGCCACCATTCTGACTAGTAGCCCCTTCTGGCCGATCTCTGCCTGCTATGCGGCACACAGGCATGACGGCTAGTCGGATGCAAGCTGGCGGTCAGGCGGGAATGCAAACGCATTGGTTTTTACCTGTCACGTCCTTGACTGCTCCGGCATCCAGTCAAGATATTGCAGTGCTTCCAGCATCGCCTTGAGTGGAGTTCGGCTTCCGTAGATTCCAAACGTGACAGAGTTGTCTTCGTGACCAACCATGCGTTTCACAAGTGAGTCCTGAACTCCCGCATCTCGCATATCGTCAATGAAGGTGTGTCGGAAGCTGTGAAAGGTTTTGCGAGCATCGGTGACGCCTTGCTTGTGTTTGTAACGGCTGAACCATTTGCTTGGTGCATGCCCCAGCTTATCTCGTGTGGGCTCAAGCTCTGGGAACAGACGTACAACGCCACTAGATTTGATCTGATGCACATGCCCCACAAATCCAAGGTCAATAAGGGCTGGGTGTAGGGGGATGACACGACGACTGCTGCCATTTTTTAGGTTCTGATCTTCGCGGCTATCATCGAAGCGGAGGCACGGAATGCCTTGCACCTCGGCTATGTCTTCGACATGTAGTTGGCAAAGCTCTTCAAGTCGTGCACCAGTGTATCGACCCAGCAGCGGGAGCCAGTAACGCCATAGATGTTTACGTGCTTCGGTTCGTAGGGCGTTCAGGTCAAGCAGCTTGCGTAAGTCTCCATTTTCAAACGACAGCCGGGCGTCTTTCGCTGATCCCGTCATCACCTTTAGACCTGATAACGGATTCTCTTTCACGTACCCATTGGCCTTGCACCAATTCATGAACGCAGAGAGCTTACGTAGTCGATTATTGACGGTAACGGCACTGATAGTTTTATACGTCTTCTCAGCCTCAACAACCTGACGTAGCGTCATACCTTCAAACTCTGGGCGAAGTCCGAAGTATTGCGGGCAACGGCTCAGTCGATCCTTGAGGATGCGTGCTTGCTCTACGTCGAAGGCTGCCGCAGGCATATCCCCCATCAATTCAAATAGATCGCGTAAGGCTCGTTCCACTTCAAAGGTGCTGACGGTTCGCCATGTACCGCCACGTTTCCCTTCTTCTATATATAGCTTCGACAGAGTGCTCAGATTGGGGCCGTTAGCAGGAGTGGTGGTGAGGGCGCTGCTATGGGCTCTGGTAGGCGGCTGGAGAGCCGTTGGGGTAGGGATGCTACTTCGCCATGTTGCACACAGAGCACTCAGCCTACGGGGCTCTGTAAGCGGCTGCGAGGCTATGTGCTCATGCACTCGTTGGGTGAGAGAGCTTGCTAGGAATAAGGCAGCTTTACGCTCTGTGACGCCCAGACTCAGACGCAGAGTGTGACGGTGCGGATATAGGTGCTTAGGTAGCCGCAAGTTCAGATAGTAGACGGCCCCGCGTCGGGTTATGTAAGCCAAAGTGGTACACCGAAGTGGTACAGCAAAGTGGAACAATGCTGGTCACACCCCAGATTTTTTGCGCCTCTCAGAACGTAATAACCCGCCTGAAATGGTGCTGGAAGCGAACCCATCAGAACCCCATCAGCCCAGACGCAGTGCGGCTTTCAGCAAACTGCGAGCATGCTTGCATGCCACCCCGGTCAGGCCTGGAAGGGAGCAGCCGCAGCGGTGAAATTGTGTGCCGGGGTGTGGCTGGTGGGGTTGCCTCCAGTTTCAAGTGGCCATTCAGCTTCAGCGCGCCACGATCTCTCGATATCCCCTGACTTCCTCATTCGCCCCAGTGCATGGATAGGCGAGCGCATCGGATGCAATTTGCCCCGGGCTCCGCTAGGATTAGCCGACTTCTTGCTCCCCAGCTGCGACGGTTTTCGATGAGTTATCAGGTTCTTGCACGTAAATGGCGTCCGCGCTCGTTCCGCGAAATGGTCGGCCAGACTCATGTGCTGAGGGCCCTGATCAATGCCCTCGACAGTCAGCGCCTGCACCATGCCTATCTGTTCACCGGCACCCGCGGGGTGGGCAAGACCACCATCGCGCGGATCATTGCCAAGTGCCTGAACTGCGAAACCGGTATCAGCTCAACGCCCTGTGGTGTTTGCTCGGTCTGTAAAGAGATCGACGAGGGGCGCTTTATCGACCTGATCGAAGTCGATGCCGCCAGCCGTACCAAGGTCGAAGATACCCGCGAACTGCTGGAAAACGTGCAGTACGCACCGAGCCGTGGGCGTTTCAAGGTGTACCTCATCGACGAAGTACACATGCTCTCGACCCACAGTTTTAATGCCCTGCTGAAAACCCTTGAGGAGCCGCCGCCGCACGTCAAATTCCTGCTGGCGACGACTGACCCGCAGAAGCTGCCGGCCACCATCCTCTCGCGTTGCCTGCAGTTTTCCCTGAAGAACATGCCGCCGGAGCGGGTAGTCGAGCACCTGACCCATGTGCTTGGCGTCGAGAACGTGCCCTTCGAAGAGGATGCGCTCTGGCTGCTGGGCCGCGCGGCTGACGGTTCGATGCGCGACGCCATGAGCCTCACCGATCAGGCCATCGCCTTTGGCGAGGGCAAAGTGCTGGCCGCGGATGTGCGTGCCATGCTCGGTACCCTCGATCACGGCCAAGTCTACGGCGTGTTGCAGGCGCTGCTGGAAGGCGATGCCCGTGGCGTGATCGAAACGGTGCGCCACCTGGCCGAGCAAGGCCCGGATTGGAGCGGCGTGCTGGCGGAAATTCTCAATGTGTTGCACCGCGTAGCCATCGCCCAGGCGCTGCCAGAGGCGGTCGATAATGGCCAGGGTGACCGCGATCGCGTGTTGGCATTGGCGCAGGCATTGCCGTCCGAAGATGTGCAGTTTTATTACCAGATGGGCCTGATCGGTCGGCGTGATTTGCCGCTGGCACCGGATCCGCGTAGTGGCTTCGAAATGGTGCTGTTGCGGATGCTGGCCTTCCGCCCGGCGGATACGGATGACGCGCCGAGGGTGGCGCTAAAGCCGCTAGGGATTAGCCAGGCCACTGCTGATCCCAGACCCAACCCAGTGGCCGGGGCTGCTATGGCGGCGCCGGCTATGGCCGTAACTTCTGCTCCGGTTCCACCGGCAGCGCCAGTTGTTGCACCTGCGCCTGTACTCGCGCCTGTTGCAGCTGCGGCGCCTGTCGTCGAGCCGCTTGCTGTCGTAGCTGCTACCACGGTCGAGCCCGCCCCCGTCGCCGCGCAACCCGTTACTCCGCTGCCCGCAGCTGTAGCGCCCGCAGCGCAGGCGGCCGAGGTAGTTGACCTGCCGTGGAATGAGCCGAGCATTAGCGCTCCTTCGCGGGTGGTCGAAGCCGAGCCAGCAGTCGAGCCAGAGGCGTCTGACATAGCCCCCACTCCAATGCTGGCTGAGCTGGCCTCCATGCTGAATGACCTTGAGCGCGATGATGAACCGCCGCTCCCGGATGAGGATTATTACGAGGTCGATGGCGAGGCGGATGCCTACCTCGATGCTCTGGAGTCTGTCGGTGTTGCTGCGCCAGCCGTCGAAGCCGAACCGCAACCGGCGGCGCAGCCGGCCACTGGCCTGGCGGCTGAATGGTTGGACCTGTTCCCGCGTCTGGGCATAACCGGCCTGACCGCTAGCATCGCCGCCAACTGCACGCTGGTCGCCATCGAAGGTGATACCTGGCGCCTGCACCTGGACCCTGCGCAAAGTGCGCTGTTCAACGCGACCCAGCAGCGCCGTTTGAACGATGCGTTGAATCAGTACCATGAGCGTCCGCTAACGCTGGAAATCGAGTTGCATAAGCCCGAGCAGGAAACTCCGGCGCAGGCCGCCTCGCGTAAACGCGCAGATCGCCAGCGCGCGGCGGAGGCGTCGATCCATAGCGATCCGCTGGTGCAGCAAATGATTCAACAGTTCGCCGCGGTGATTCGCGACGGCACTATCGAACCCCTGAATACCTGAAAGTTGTCTTGGAAACGTAGCGAGCAGGCGTATATGCAAGGCGCCCGGAGCGCAACGACGAGACAGTACAGGTAGTACGGCGAGGAAGTGAGCACCGCGCAACGCAGCAGATGCGCCGCGCAGTAGTTTTCAAGACAACTTTTGAGGTGATTCCCATGATGAAAGGTGGCATGGCCGGCCTGATGAAGCAGGCGCAGCAGATGCAAGAAAAAATGCAGAAGATGCAGGAAGAGCTGGCGAACGCCGAAGTGACCGGTCAATCCGGTGCGGGCTTGGTCAGCGTGGTGATGACCGGTCGGCATGATGTCAAACGCATCAACCTGGATGACAGCCTGATGCAGGAAGACAAAGAAGTCCTCGAAGACCTGATCGCCGCAGCGGTGAATGATGCCGTGCGTAAAATCGAGCAGAACAGCCAGGACAAAATGTCGGGCATGACCTCTGGGATGCAGTTGCCCCCCGGCTTCAAAATGCCCTTCTAGATTGCTCGTGCCGCCCATGCAGCGCGCATGGCGGCGTTGCCGCCGGGTTCGGAATCCTCATGTGCACTGGCACACTCCGGTTCCTCGCCCGTCGGCGCCTTACCCTGCACACTGCCTGAGCGGCCCGCTCCGTACCCCGCATTTTGTGAGTGCCTGTCATGAGCTTCAGTCCGCTGATTCGCCAACTGATCGACTCCCTGCGCATTCTGCCGGGAGTAGGGCAGAAGACTGCGCAACGCATGGCCCTGCAGCTGCTCGAACGTGATCGCAGTGGCGCTCTGCGGCTTGCGCAGGCGCTGACGCAGGCGATGGAGGGCGTTGGCCACTGCAAGCAATGCCGGACCCTGAGCGAAGACGACCTGTGCCCGCAGTGTGCGGACCCGCGCCGCGATGACAGTGTGCTCTGCGTCGTGGAGGGGCCGATGGATGTGTATGCGGTCGAGCAGACCGGCTATCGCGGGCGCTACTTCGTGCTCAAGGGGCACCTGTCGCCGTTGGATGGCCTCGGCCCAGAGGCCATCGGCATTCCCGAGCTGCTGGCACGTATCCAGCAGGCCGCCTTCAGCGAAGTGATACTCGCCACCAATCCGACGGTTGAAGGTGAAGCGACGGCTCATTACATCGCGCAGTTGCTGGCCAACAAAGGCCTGATCACCTCACGCATCGCCCACGGCATGCCGCTGGGTGGCGAGTTGGAACTGGTCGATGGCGGCACCCTGGCGCATGCGCTAGCCGGACGTAGACCGATCAGCCTCTGATTCTCGCCGGTAGGCATAGCGCGGCCTTGGTCAACCGCTCGGCTTTAATCCAATCCTGAAGCCTGTCTATCCTCTGATGGCTAGGCGCTATCGCCCTGCGTGTTGGCCAATGCTTCACCTTGAAAACCAAGCAAGCGCTCGGTATGGTCGGGAAACCCCTATCCGGAGCTTGGCCATGCCCGCTTTTCAGGACTACTTCGACGAATCCCATCAACTGGTGCGTGACTCCGTGCGGCGTTTCGTCGAGCGGGAAATCCTGCCATCTATCGCCGACTGGGAGGAGGCCGAGGAATTTCCCCGCGAGCTGTACCTGAAGGCCGGTGCCGCCGGGATTCTCGGGATCGGTTATCCGGAACGGTTTGGCGGCAGCCACGAGGGCGATCTGTTCGCCAAGGTGGCGGCCAGTGAAGAGCTGATGCGCTCCGGCTCCGGCGGCCTGGTGGCTGGGCTTGGCTCCTTGGATATCGGCCTGCCGCCGATAGTGAAGTGGGCCAGGCCGGCGATTCGTGACCGCGTGGTGCCGCAGGTGCTCTCCGGCGAGAAGATCATGGCGCTGGCGGTGACCGAGCCGTCCGGCGGCTCGGATGTGGCCAGTCTAAAGACCCGTGCGGTGCGCGGTGGCGACTGTTACCGGGTGACCGGCAGCAAGACCTTTATCACCAGCGGCGTGCGCGCCGACTACTACACCGTGGCCGTGCGCACCGGCGGCGACGGCTTTGGCGGCGTCAGCCTGTTGCTGATCGAGAAGGGCACGCCGGGCTTCAGCGTCGGCCGCAAGCTGAAGAAGATGGGCTGGTGGGCGTCGGACACCGCCGAGCTGTTCTTCGATGATTGCCGGGTGCCGGTGGAAAACCTGATTGGTGTGGAAAACATGGGCTTTGCCGGGATCATGGCCAATTTCCAGTCCGAGCGGCTGTCGTTGGCGCTGATGGCCAATATGACGGCGCAACTGGCGCTGGAAGAAAGCCTCAAGTGGGCTAGCCAGCGCGAGGCGTTCGGCAAGCCGATCGGCAAATTCCAGGTGCTCAAACACCGGCTGGCGGAGATGGCGACGCAGCTGGAGGTTTCCCGCGAGTTCACCTACCGCCAGGCGGCGAAGATGGCTGCGGGTAAATCGGTGATCAAGGAAATCTCCATGGCCAAGAACTTCGCCACCGATATCGCCGACCGCATCGTCTACGACGCGGTGCAGATCGCCGGGGGCATGGGTTATATGCGTGAAAGCCTGGTGGAACGCCTGTACCGGGATAACCGCATCCTTTCCATCGGCGGCGGCACGCGGGAAGTGATGAACGAGATCATCAGCAAACAGATGGGTTTGTAGGTGGGGGTATTCGCCGGCGCAATAAGCCGGTTGGCGAGTGGCAGAAAACGACCCATTGCGGACGGTCAAGTCGTAGAAAATAATCCCCTCTCCATTTTCCAGCGCAGCCGAAGCCTTTGACACGGCTGTGTTCCAACGTGAGGTGTCCCATGCAAGACATTGCGACAACGCTAGCAGCTTGGAAGACCTCTCTCTGCCGAGAGGTCGACGTTGGTGGCTTATTCGCCAGGAGCAACATCGCGCACAAATGGAAGGCCCCCTGGCGTGGACTACTACTCCGCGAATCAGTTGCATGGCGCATGCTGGACCTGCTTGAGCAGTCGCATGCGTTGTATGCGGCATCTCAACTGCTTGGCGCGCGCATTCTACTGCGTAGTGCATTCGAAACGGCCGCTGTCCTAATTCACTTGAATCAAGCCACCCGCCAGGTAGTCGCCGGCACAGCAAACTTTCATGAATTTTCCGAACGAACCACGAGGCTCTTGCTAGGGTCGCGCGACAAAAGCACACCGCACGAATCGATAAACATCCTCGGGGTGCTCAATAAGGCGGACAAGCGCTATCCAGGATTGGAGCAATTGTACGCAGAACTTTCTGAGGGCGCGCACCCGAACTTTGAGGGTATGTTGTTCGGATACTCTGAGTCAGATTGGCAGAGCCACACCACCAACTTTCAGAATCGCTGGGGAGTGCTCTATGGCGGTCGCCACCTAGAAGCCATGCGCGCGTGTATGGTGATTTTTGACGTGGAGTACAACCATGAATGGCCCGATGCCTTTGAGGCTTTGGAGCGTTGGATCGAGAGGAACGATGTAATGTTGGAGGAAACCAAATCATCGTTTCTACAAAGCGTTAGGCTCGTTGATCGATGACAGCGGCATAACTGGCGTAAGAGAATTAATTGCAAACATGGCAGATGAGGCTCACCGCATGACAACGATGCCCACTTTTTCCGCCGGTGAATACAAGATCCGCGTCATTGAAGTTCAGCGCGAATTTCGACGTTATGACCCGATTAGTGTGCTTCAGCAGAGCCTAGAGTACCTCTATCAACCATCGAAAAATCCTCTCGGCCAACTGCTTAAGCACCCATGGCTGGTCATGTTACTGATCAAATGGGTCTTTCAGGACGAATCTTGCAATGTCCAGGGCCGACCGCCAATTTCGGGCACCCAACTAGTAGATATCCTGCAGCAGATATACAACCTTGAAGACATCGGGCGCATGCCCGACGAATATGAGGACGTGAGCCTTTTCGTGAGGGTTACGGCTTATCGGCAGTTCTACTACCAGCATAAACGGGGGTTTTTCGATATTGCAAGGCAGGAAGCACTGTTCTCAAGGGTAGAGGATAATCATTATTTCAAAGCTCGGTTCGAAGCTATAACAGGTGTAGCCGTTCCTGATTTCATGCGATTGAGTATAGTTTTGCTATCTGCTGCGCACAAGCATGCTTGCGTTATCCCTCGTACATTGATGTTTGGTCTTTGCCCGTACTTTAAGCCTCACGTTGTTGACGCATTTCTGAGAGCTGTTTCTATTGAGTTGCCGGAGTTGCCTAAAACACTTAAGGCGATGGGTGAAAATATTTATGATCAAAGGGGTTTTCTGTATCAGACTCCATTCTACAGCTTCCCCCTTATCAAAGTTGGCGGGCAATTCTGGTGCGTATCGCCACATGTGCTTCATCGTGGTTTGGGATATTTTATCTACGACCTCCTCAAGCGTGACAACGTGAACAGATTCAACGCCCCCTGGGGCAAAGCCTTCGAGAAATACGTAGGCACGTGGATCAATATGACTTCCCTGCCGGTTGCCACCGAGGAGGAACAGAAAAGTGTCCTACCAGGGGATGGCAATCTGATTGACTTCCTTGTGTCAGACGGTGGAGCTAACGTCCTGATTGATGCTAAAGGCGTCGAAATGGCTCAGCGCGGGATGGTCGCTCACCAGCAACAGATAGTTGAGGGAGCTACAGGCACCTCTCTCATGAAAGCATTTGTGCAAGGGCATGATTTGTGCTCGCGCCTGAAAAATCTTATCTCCGATGAGCATCCTGTAATCCGGTCCCGCCCTGTAAATTACTTGATTGTAGTGACATACAAAGAGCTCTACATAGGCACTGGTCGCGCTCTTTCTTCAGGAGTTGGAGAGGCAAAGCTTTCAGAAATAAGGAATCAATATCCCGCAGATTGCCATATCCCAAACGAAAACATCTTCTGCCTAACAGTTAACGAATTTGAAGAGCTAATGGCTTTGGTTGCTAAAGGCAAGGTCGGCCTTGTAGAAGCATTGGAGCGAGCTAAGCGTGATGATAGCGACCCAATGACAAGCAAATTTGTCTTCGAATTGCATATTCGGAGCTGGCCGGAAAGTAAGGGGTTAAATCCCCTGCACGAAGAAGCGGACGATATATATAATGAGCTTCGCAACGCCTTCCCTGGTGTAATAAGACACGCCTAACACACTGGAATCTTCTGTAAGGTCCGCTCCTGGCCGATTGCCGCCGCCAGGCAGCTTTTAACCCCAGGAACGGACGTTAAGCGCTACCCACCAACCACCGATAGTTCAGTAGCAATTTCGCCAGAGGAATTATGCGTCCAGTCTCCGGCGGCCTTAGTCCATCGCCTCGTTGTCGCGGATGAGGATGCACTTTCTGCCGTTCTCATCCTCGAGGTAGTCGTGCACATAGAACATCACGACTGCTCCCAGCCCGGGCAGGGTCGCCACATAGTCGCCGACTTCGGGGGTGAAGAATTTGGCAGACGCCGGCCTGGCTTCACACTCGATGAAGGCGGTCATGAACAGTTCGGGGTCGGCGTCGTCAAAAAACTCGGCGCGGGTTGCTTCATCCCAGGTTTCGGGTGCCTGGAACAGGCCCGTGAAGAGGATTTTGGCATCGCCAAGGTCTTCTTCCTCGGCGTCCGGGTCATTTTCGTCCGGGCGGTAGAGGCTGCAATCCTGGGCGTCCGGGTTGCCGAGGATCGCCAGCCGGGCAGCAAGGCGCTTTGCCGGGTCAAGCTCGCCGGCCTCGCAGAGCTGCACCCAGACTTCGTCGGTGCTGCGTTCCTGGTCTTTTGCGCTCATGAGGTTCTCCGTGGCCAGCTCAGTGCAGGCCTGCATGCATTGAATAAGTGCGCCGTGCGGGCGGCAAGCTGCTGACCGTTGCGCGGTGGCAGCACCATGCCTAAATCGCCGCGGGTTGCATAGCGCCCTTTGCCTCTGGGTTGGGCGGGGCCGCGGCGGCGAGCTGGGGTTACTGCAGCCCGTGTTTCTTCACCTTGTCGAACAGTGTGGTCTTGGCCATACCCAGGGCCTGGCTGGCCTGGCTGAGGTTGCCGCTGTGGCGTTCCAGGGCGCTGCTGAGCAGGCTCTTCTCGAAGGCGTCCACCGCCTCGGCGAAGGACGGGCCGCTGCTTTCCGCCGCTAGCCCGCTTTTCTTGAACACCGGCAGGCCGAGGGCGAAGCGTTCGGCGACGTTGCGCAATTCGCGCACGTTGCCCGGCCAGTCGTGGGCCATCAGGCTCGACAGGGTGTGCCGATCCAGTTCCGGCGCGGCGCGGTCGAAGCGCAGCGAGGAATGTTGGAGGAAGTGTTCGAACAGCAGCGGGATGTCCTCACGGCGTTCGCGGAGCGGCGGCAACTCCAGGGTGACCACGTTGAGGCGGTAGTACAGGTCGCTGCGAAATTGCCCGGCCTTGCCCAGTTCATCCAGGTCGGCCTTGGTCGCGGCGATCACCCGGCAGTCCACGGCCACGCTCTGGTTCGAGCCGAGGCGCTCCAGGCTGTGTTCCTGCAGCACCCGCAGCAGTTTGATCTGCAGGTTGATCGGCATGCTCTCGATCTCGTCGAGGAACAGGCTGCCGCCGTTGGCGTGCTCGATCTTGCCGATGCGGCGCTTGCCGGCGCCGGTGAAGGCATGCGCCTCGTGGCCGAAGATCTCGCTCTCGAACAGGTTCTCCGGCAGACCGCCGCAGTTCAGGGCGACGAACTGGTGATCCTTGCGCCGGCTGAAGTCGTGCAGGCAGCGGGCGACCAGTTCCTTGCCGGTGCCGGTTTCGCCCTCGATCAAGACGTTGGCCGAGGTGTCGGCGACGTTGGCGATCAGCTCGCGCAATTGCTGCATGGCCGGTGAGCGGCCCAGCAGGCGCTCCTCCAGGGCCTGGTGGCCGGCCAACTGGCGGCGCAGCGCCGAGACCTCGCGGGCCAGCCCGCGTTGCTCCAGGGCGCGGCGGGTCACATCCACCAGGTGCTCGGGGGAGAAGGGTTTCTCCATGAAGTCGTAGGCGCCGTCGCGCATGGCGCCGACGGCCATGGAGATGTCGCCGTGGCCGGTGATCAGTACCACCGGCAGGCTGCGATCACGGGCCTTGAGGCGGGCGAGCAGTTCCAGGCCGTCGATGCCGGGTAGGCGAATGTCGCTGATGACGATGCCGGCGAAGTTCTCGCCGACCCGCTGCAGGGCTTCCTCGGCGCTGCCGACCCCGATGCTGGGAATGTCCTCCAGGCTCAGGGCTTGCTGGCAGCCGAGCAGGACATGCGGGTCGTCTTCGACGATCAGGACGGTCAAGTGGTCATTCATCGCGGCTGGACTCGGCAGGGGATTGGGGCAGCAGGGGCAGGTTCAGCTCGAAGGCGGTACCGCCGCTTTCCGGGTGTTGCACGCTGAGGTTGCCGCCAGCCGCGGCGGCCAGGCTGGCCGACAGGGTCAGACCCAGGCCCAGCCCTTGTTCGCCCGGTTTGGTGGTGAAGAACGGCTCGAACAGATGCACGCGCACCGAGGGCGGAATGCCCGGGCCGTTGTCGCGGACCTGGAGCCGATAGTGGTCGTCCTCCGCGTGGCCTTCGAGCCAGAGCTGGCGGTCGCTCTGCCCGTGCATGGCGTCGATGGCGTTGACGACCAGGTTGACCAGAATCTGTTCCAGGCGCGTCTGGTCGATGGCCAGGCGAGCGTCGCCGTAGGTCCGGTGAATACGCAGTGGCGTGCGCTCCAGGCGTGGCTGCAGGAGGAACAGGGCCGCGTCCATGGCCTTGCCCAGGCGGGCTTCGCCGCTGTCGTCGGCGCGCCGGGCGAAGGCGCGCAGGCTGGCGGTGATACGGCCCATGCGGTCGACCAGTTCGTTGATGGTGGCGAGGTTGCTGCTGGCGGTATCCAGGGCGCCACGTTGCAGGAAGCGCACGGTGTTGCCGGAGAGGGTGCGCAGGGCGGCCAGCGGCTGGTTGAGTTCGTGGGCGATGCTGGTGGACATCTGCCCGATCACCGCCAGCTTGCCGGCTTGCACCAGGTCGTCCTGGGCCTTGCGCAGGGTTTCCTCGGCCTGCCGACGTTCGCGGATTTGCGCCTTCAGGCGTTCGTTGCTGGCGCGCAGGTCGGCGGTGCGTTCGGCGATCTTGCGCTCCAGCTCGTTGTTCGCCTGCTGCAGGGCCTCGCGGGCGGCCAGGCGGGTGGCGATCACCTTGCGCCGCTCGTTCCAGGCGATCAGCAGAAAGGCCAGCAGGGCGCAGGCCACCGCGGCCAGCATGCCGTGGCTGATGGCCGCGCGGCGCAGGTCCTGCAAGGGGGAGAGCAGGGTCAGGTGCCAGAGGGTGTCGTTCAGCGGACGAGTCTGCGCCAGGTAGCTGATCGGCTGCGCTGCGCTGGCGTTTTCGCCGCTGGCGGGCAGCGTCAGCAGCTCGGTATCGGCGGCGATGCGCTGGCGCGCCAGGAGTTGCAGCTCCTTGAACGTGGTCCAGTGGTATTGCAGGCTGCCGGCCAGTTGCGCCTTGGTCTCGGCGCTGAGGGGGTGTACGGCCTTGAGCCGGCGCGCCGGGTCGCTGGAGAGGATGATGATGCCGTTTTCGTCGCTGACGTAGGCTTCCAGGCGTGCCCGTTCCCAGCGTTTCTCCAGGGGGTCGAGGCGGATCTTCACCACCGCCACGCCGATGATGGTGCCGCGATGGCGCAGGCCGTGGGCCAGGTAATAGCCGGCTTCGCCGGTGCTGTCGATGCCGTAGAAGCGCCCCGGCTTGCCCTGGATGGCATCCTGGAAATAGGCGCGGTAGGCCAGGTCCTCGCCCTGGAAGCTGTCGGCGTCGCGCCAGTTGCTGGTGGCCAGCACGCGGCCGCTGGTGTCGAGGATGAAGATGGCCAGGCTGCCGCTGCGTTTGTTCAGGCCCTCGAGGTAAGTGTTGACCCGTTCGCGCCGGGGCTCGCTGAGGTCGAGCAGCAGGCGGCTGACGCTGGACTCCAGCTCCAGCAGGCTGGGCAGGTAGGTGTGGGTGCTGATCTCGCTTTCCACCGCGCGGGCGTGCAGCTCGAGCTGGCGTTCGCCGCTCTCGGCCAGGGCGCGGATACCGATCTGGGTGCTGAGGTAATAGGCGCTATAACCGCAGGCGAGCATCAGCAGGATGATCGGCAAGGGCAGGAGCAGGCGACGGATCAGACGAGGCTTCACGGTCAGCAAGGGCGGCAGCGCGCGAGGGTTGGGGAAAGGCGATTGCAGCACAATCATGGCCGGGCGGCCAGTCCGGCGTCGTGCGCCGCGTCTAGGCTGCGCAGCCTTGAGCGGCACTGCGGCCAGGTCTGCTTGGCGGTATCGGCTGTAGGGGGCATCGGCGATATCCGCTCAATTCTGTTCGCATCAGGATGGCGGCGAGCCAGGCCCGCCGCCGCACGCTGTCAGTATTCCCAGAAGATCCGTTGCATCTCCTTGCTGTCCTGGGTCTTGGTCAGGGCGACCGAGGCGAGGATGCGGGCTTTCTGCGGGTTGAGGTCATGGGCGACCACCCAGTCGTTCTTATCGTCCGGCTGTTCGGCGTTGCGCAGAACGAAACCGCCCTGGTTGACGTGGGAGGAACGGATGATCTGCAGGCCATCCTTGCGCAGGGCCTGCAGGCTCGGCACGACGCGCGAGGCCACCGAACCGTTGCCGGTGCCGGCCTGGATGATGGCCTTGGCGCCGGCCTGGGCGAAGGCCTTGTAGGCGGTGTCATCGACGTTGCCGTAGCCGTAGGCGATGTCTACGCGTGGCAGGCTGGAGATCTTCTGAATGTCGAACTCGGAGCCGCTGGTGTGGCGCTTGGCCGGCAGGCGGAACCAGTAGCTCTTGCCTTCCACCACCATGCCCAGCGGACCCCAGGGGCTCTTGAAGGCTTCGGTCTTGATGTTCACCGACTTGCTGACATCACGCCCGGAGTGGATCTCGTCGTTCATGGTCACCAGCACGCCCTTGCCGCGCGCTGCCTTGTTGCTGGCCACGGCGACGGCGTTGTACAGGTTGAGCATGCCGTCGGCGGACATGGCGGTACCCGGGCGCATCGAGCCGACTACCACTATGGGCTTGTCGGTGTGCTCCACCAGGTTGAGGAAGTAGGCGGTCTCTTCTAGGGTGTCGGTACCGTGGGTGATGACGATGCCGTCGACCTCGTCGCTCTCGGCCAGCTTGGCGACGTGCTTGCCCAGCTGCAGCAGGTTGTCGTTGGAGATGCTTTCCGAGGCGATCTGGAACACCTGTTCGCCGCGCACGTTGGCCAGGTTCTTCAGCTCCGGCACGCCGGCGATCAGCTGCTCGACCGGTACTTTCGCCGCCTGGTAGGTGGCGCTGTTGGCGGCGCTGGCGCCGGCGCCGGCGATGGTGCCGCCGGTGGCGAGGATCACCACATTGGCGAGCTTCTGCTGCGACTCGGCTTCTTTGGCCTGCAGCCCTTGCGGCAGCAGGAACATCAGGGCCAGTGCGCCCGGAGCGAATGAATGCAAAACGTTCTTCATGCGTGCGTCTCTTCTGGTGGGTTGTTGTTATTGGTTAGAGAACGTGCAGCGATCTCCGCCGCTCTCGCCGGGAGAACCTGTTCAAGGTCTACTGCGCTTGGTCATGCTGCGTTGAAAACAGGCTCAAAATGCTCATTTACAACTCGTAAACTGCGCTTTTTCGCCTGTTTTCGCCTTGCCTGACCTGCGCTCGCGACGACCTAGAACAGGTTCTGAGGGGCGGATCGCGGCATCAGTGCTGGAGGATCTTGGCGAGGAACTGTTGGGCGCGGTCGGAGCGGGCCGAGACGTCACCGAAGAACTCTTCCTTGGCGCAGTCTTCGACTATCTGCCCCTGGTCCATGAAGATGACGCGGTCGGCGACCTTGCGCGCGAAGCCCATCTCGTGGGTCACGCACATCATGGTCATGCCTTCGTTGGCCAGCTGCACCATGACGTCGAGCACCTCGTTGACCATCTCCGGGTCGAGGGCCGAGGTCGGTTCGTCGAACAGCATCACCACCGGGTCCATGGCCAGCGCACGAGCGATCGCCACGCGCTGCTGTTGGCCGCCGGAGAGTTGCCCGGGGTGCTTGTGGGCGTGGGCCAGCAGGCCGACGCGGTCGAGCAGCTTGAGGCCTTTCTCGGTGGCTTCGGCCTTGCTGCGGCCGAGCACCTTAATCTGCGCGATGGTCAGGTTCTCGGTGATCGACAGGTGTGGGAACAGCTCGAAGTGCTGAAACACCATGCCGACCCGGGAGCGCAGCTCGGGCAGATCGGTCTTCGGATTGGCGATGGAGGTGCCGTCGACCCGGATGTCGCCCTTCTGGAAGGGCTCCAGCGCGTTGACGCACTTGATCAGGGTGGACTTGCCGGAGCCGGACGGGCCGCAGACCACCACCACTTCGCCTTTTTTGACTTGCGTGGTGCAGTCGCTCAGCACCTGGAAGTCCCCGTACCACTTGTTGACGTTATCGATCGAAATCATACGGCTAACCTTCTGTGCAGATGCTTCACCAGCAGCGAGGCGGCGAAGCTGATCGTGAAATACACCAGACCGGCGAAGATCAGGAACTCATGGGGCTGGCCGATGATGTCGCCGCGCGAGCGCGAGGCGTTGAGGAAGTCCATCAGGCCGACGGTGTAAACCAGGGAGGTGTCTTGGAACAGGATGATGCTCTGCTGCAGCAGCAGCGGGGTCATCTTGCGGAAGGCCTGGGGCAGGATGATCAGGCGCATCATCTGCCCGTAACTCATCCCCAGTGCCTGGGCGGCGCCCATCTGGCCCTTGGGAATGGCTTGGATGCCGGCGCGGACGATCTCGCAGAAATACGCCGCCTCGAACATCATGAAGGCCACCAGGCAGGAGCTGAAGGCGCCGATCGGGGTGTCCTCGCCGGTGATCCAGCGCAGCAGGAAGGGCACCGCGAAGTAGAACCAGGTGATCACCAGCAGCAGCGGGATCGAGCGGAAGTAGTTGACGTAGGCGCCGGCCAGGTTGGACAGCAGCTTGCTGGGCGACAGCCGCAGCAGCGCCAGCAGGGTGCCGAGGACCACGCCGCCGAGCACGCCGAGCACCATCAGCTGCAGGGTCATCAGCATGCCTTCCCACAGGCCCGGCAGGGCGGGGACTATCGCGCTGAAATCCATCATTTACCTCCCACGGAGATCAGGCCCGGCACCGCGACTCTCTGCTCGATCATGCGCATGAACAGCATCAGGCCCATGTTCAGCGTGAAGTAGATCAGCGTGGCCAGGGTGAAGGCTTCGAACAGGTTGGCGGAGAACTCGGCGGTCTGTTTGGTCTGCGCCAGCAGCTCCATCAGGCCGATCAAGGACGCCACCGAGGAGTTCTTGAAGATGTTGAGGAACTCCGAGGTGAGCGGCGGAATGATGATGCGATAGGCCTGCGGCAGCAGCACGTTGAGGTAGATCTGCGGCAACTTGAAGCCCATGGCATAGGCCGCGGCGGTCTGGCCCTTGGGCAGCGCCTGGATGCCGGTGCGCACCTGCTCGCAGACCCGCGCGGCGGTGAACAGGCCGAGGCACACCACCACGGAGAGGTAGGCCGAAGTGGCCGGGTTCAAGTCCTGCTTGAACCACAGCTCCAGCGGTTCGGGCAGCAGGTCTGGCACCAGGAAATACCAGAGAAACAGCTGCACCAGCAGCGGCACGTTGCGGAAGATTTCCACGTAGGTGGTGGCGAGGCCGGAGACCCAGCGGTTCGGCACGGTGCGCAGCACGCCGAGCAGCGAGCCCAGCAGCAGGGCGATGATCCAGCCCACCAGGGCGACGGCGATGGTCCAGCCCAGGCCGGTGACGAACCAGTCCAGGTAGATCTCGCTGCCGATGCCGGTGGACTTGAAGAACACGCCCCAGTCCCAGTTGTAATTCATGCGGGTTTCCCCTCGGATGGCGCGAAAGCAATGGCGTGGAGTCGGGGGCCGGGCACGCGCGAGCGTGCCCGCATCCGCGGGTGGCGGATGGTCCCTTGTCCATTCAGTTGGAGAGTGGGAGAGGTTGAGTGCCGCTCCCTATTCCCCGCTTACTCCCCGGCTTGTGGCCGAGGAGGGGGCATCACCTTCAGATCTGTTCTGCAGACTTGTCGGTGGGGTTGGCGATCAGCTTCTTCAGCTCATCGCTCATGGGGAAATTCAGGTTCAGGTTCTTCGGCGGAACCGGCTGGAGGAACCACTTGTTGTAGATGGCGTTGACTTCGCCGGACTTGAAGGTGGCGCTGATGGCGGTGTCGACCACCTGCTTAAAGCCTTGGTCACCCTTGCGCAGCATGCAGCCGTAGATCTCGAAGGATTGCGGTTCGCCGACCACGACCCAGTCGTCTGGCTTCTTGGCCTTGGCCATTTCGCCGTAGAGCAGCGCGTCGTCCATCATGAAGGCCACGGCGCGGCTCGACTCGAGCATCAGGAAGGATTCGCCGTGGTCCTTGGCCGAGATGATGTTCATGCCCATCTGCTTCTCGGCGTTCATCGTCTTGATCAGGCGCTCGGAGGTGGTGCCGGCGGTGGTCACCACGTTCTTGCCCTTGAGGTCGGCGAAGTCGCTGACGCCGGAGGTCTTCTTGGTCAGCAGGCGGGTGCCCACCTCGAAGATGCCGACCGAGAAGTCGACCTGTTGCTGGCGCTCGATGTTGTTGGTGGTGGAGCCGCACTCCAGGTCGACGGTGCCGTTCTGCACCAGCGGGATACGGGTCTGCGAGGTGACCAGGTTGTAGCGCACCTTCAGCTCCGGCAGGCCGAGTTCCTGCTTGATCGCCTCGACCACTTTCAGCTGCAGGTCATGGGAGTAGCCGACCGGCTGGCGCGGATCGTTGCCCAGGTAGGAGAAGGGGATGGAGGCGTCGCGGTGGCCGAGGGTGATGGTGCCGGAATCCTTGATCTTCTTCAGGGTGCCGGTGAGTTCGTTGGCGTGGGCCTGGGTGGTCAGCAGAGCGGCAGCGATGGCTGCGCCCAACAGGTGGGGAACGATACGCATGAGTCTTTTCCTCGGCTTGTTGTTATGTTGGGACTACGACAGGGGCGCTGAACGAGTTCAGATGTCGGTTCGCATTCCTCCCATGCCTAAGAGCAGGATATATGCCAGCTTTTTTGGGTTTGATTCAATTTTTTAAGTATTTGAATTTAAAGGGTTATTTTTAGTATTTGCGCGCGGGGGGAAATGCGTTGTGTCCGGTCTTCCGAATAGAGGGGTGATGTGCATTCGGTTTTCCGAACGAGCTGGCGGGTTTTCCGTTGCAGAAATTGCTGCTCGGCTGGCTGACGCACCAAGGGCGGCGGTTCGTTGAACCGCCGCCCTCTGTTTTTACTGGGTTCTACCGGTAGCGCCCTTTATTCAGCCACTTCCTGGCTGTTGCCCGAGTATTTCGGCTTGGGCGCAAAACGGGCGGCCAGGCGCATGGAGCCGACCAGCAGACGCTGGTAGAGGGCCGGCAGCAGGCGCTGAATGGCGTCCAGCGCCCGGGCGTCGGCGCCGATCAGGATGCGCCGGTTGTTGCGTAGCACGCCGCGCATGATCACTTGGGCCGCCTTGTCCGGGGTGGTGCGCAGCAGTTGGTCGTTGAACTGCTGGCGCGCCTGATCGGCGCCTTGCCCGGTGACCTTGCTCAGGCTGTCGTTCATCCGCGCGGTCTTGGCGATGTTGGTCTTGATCCCACCCGGGTGCACGCAGCTGGCCGACACGCCGCCGCCTTCCATGTCCAGTTCCTGGCGCAGCGACTCGGTGAAGCCGCGCACGGCGAACTTGCTGGCGTTGTAGGCGCTCATGCCCGGCTGGGCAAACAGCCCGAACACGCTGGAGACGTTGACGATATGGCCTTCGCCCGCGGCCTGCAGGTGCGGCAGGAAGGCCTTGCTGCCGTGCACCACGCCCCAGAAGTTGATGTCCATGGTCCACTCGTAGTCGGCGTAATCGTTGCCTTCCACGGTGCCGCCCTGGGCCACGCCGGCGTTGTTGAAGATCAGGTTGACCCGGCCGTGATCCAGCACCACCTGCTCGGCCCAGGCGTGTACGGCGTCGCGGTCGGCGACGTTGACCTTGCTCTCCGTCACCTGTACGCCGAGAAGGCGCGCCTGGGCGGCGGTTTCTGCCAGGGCTTCGCCGTTCAGGTCGGCGAGCGCCAGATGGCAGCCCTGGCGCGCTAGACCGTAGGCCAGCGCGCGGCCGATACCGGAGCCGGCGCCGGTGATGGCGGCGACTTTGTTCTCGAAGGATTTCATGCGCTGGCCTCTTCAATCTGACGGGCTACGGCCGGCATAACGCCTTGGGCCGGGTGCGCGGGTTGGGCGCGGTTGAAGTGATAGGCCGCCGGGTCGAAGTTGCGCGTGAGCAGGCGGAAGCGCCAGGTGAAGCCGGGCCAGACCGTGCAGTTACGGCCGCTGACGGGGTGCAGATACCAGCTCTTGCAGCCGCCGGCGTTCCACACGCTGTTGCCGAGCTGGCCTTGAAGCTTGGCGTTGAAACTGTCTTGTACCGCGCGTTTGACCTCCAGGCTTTGCAGCTTGCGTTCGCTCAGCAGGTTGAGGGCGCCGAGCACGTAGTGAATCTGCGACTCGATCATATACACCATCGAGTTGTGCCCCAGCCCGGTGTTCGGCCCCATCAGGAAGAACAGGTTGGGGAAGCCCGCCGTCAGGGTGCCCTTGTAGGCCTGCGGGCCGTCTGGCCAGGTGTCGAGCAGGTCGACACCGCCACGCCCGAAGATCACCCCGCGCGGCATGGGGTCGCTCGGGGTAAAGCCGGTGCCGAAGATGATCGCGTCGATCTGCCGCTCTCGGCCGTCGGCGCTGAGGATGCTGTGCGCGCGGATTTCCTGGATGCCGTCGTTGATCACCTCGACATTCGGCTGCGTCAGGGCCGGGAAGTAGTCGTTGGAGATCAGCACGCGCTTGCAGCCCATGCGGTAGTCCGGGGTGACCTTGGCGCGCAGCACGGGATCCTTGATCTGCTTGTGGATAAACGCCTTACCGAGCCATTGCGCCAGTTTCATCAGGCGTGGCGCCCAGGCGAAGCCGATCACGCGGCTTTCCAGTAGCGTGTAGATCAAGCCGCGCCAGAGCTTCTGCGCCAGCGGGAACCGCTTGAAGCGCTCACGCTCGGCCTCGCGGATGGCGCGGTCCGGTTTCGGCATGATCCAGGGCGCGGTGCGCTGGTAGAGGTCAAGCTGGCCGACCTGTTGCTGGATCTGCGGGACGAACTGGATAGCCGAAGCGCCAGTGCCGATCACCGCAACGCGTTTGCCTGTGAGGTCATAGGCGTGATCCCACTGCTGCGAGTGGAACAGCTTGCCGGCAAAACGCTCCAGGCCGTGCAGTTGGGGGATCGATGGGGTCGACAGGGCGCCCATACCGGACACCACGAACTGCGCGCTGTAGTGGTTGCCGGCCGCATCATGGAGGTGCCACAGCTGCAACTCGTCATCCCAGCGCAGGCCCGCCACTTCGGTCTGCAGCAGGGTGTTGTGCTGCAGGCGGTATTTTTCCCAGCAGCCTTCCAGATAGCTCTTGATCTCCGGCTGGGGGGCGAACATGCGCGTCCACTCGGGGTTCTGCTCGAAGGAAAAGGAATACAGGTGCGATTGCACATCGCAGCCACAGCCGGGGTAATTGTTGACCCGCCAGGTGCCGCCGACGCCGCCTGCCTTCTCGAACAGCAGGAAGTCATTTTCGCCTTGCTGCTTCAGGCGGATCGCCATGCCCAGGCCGGAGAAGCCGGTGCCGATGATGGCGATCTTGGTGTGTCTGGCAGTGGTAGGTGGGACGGCAGGTTGTGCGCTCATGACCAAGCTCCTGTTATGCTTGTTTTCGGTGTATACGCTTGTCTACCTGGAGGGTATGTATACACCCGTATACCGAAGGGTCAAGCCGATCTTCCGTAGGGTCAATTTTCCGTAGAGCCAATCTTCCGAAGAGTGGGTCGAGCACGATGAAAGTAGCGGTAGAGGTCAGCCCACCCAAAGTGGTCGAGGCGCAGGGCAAGCGCTTGTTGATGAATGCCGCGCTGCGCCTGGCTGCCGAGTCCCGCAGCCTAAGCCGCTTAGGCCTGCGCGAGTTGGCGCGCGCCGCGGGGTTGAACCCGAACACCTTTTATAGGCACTTCAAGACGGTCGATGATCTGGGCTTGGCGCTGATTGGCGAAATGGCGGCGCAGATCCGTCAGCCGCTGCGTGATCTACGCCGGCAGGCGGCGCAGCGGGCCGATGACTCGCTGTGCGAAGTGGCGGCCAAAGCCCTGCCGCTGGGCATCGACCTGGGCCGTGGGCGGCGGGTCTGCTGCGAGACGGTCGAGCTGTTTTTCGCCTTCGTCGCCGACAACCCGCAAGCCTTTATCGTCGGCATGCGCGAACTGCACGGCGCTTCGCCGGTGCTGCGTGAGGCTTTGCGTCGGGTGATGGATGAGTTTGCCGATGATATGGCGGAGGACATCGGCGAGCTGCAGTTGCTACCGAGTCTGGATAAGGCAGCGATTCGCCAGGTCTCCTCGCTGATCAGCCGCCAGCTATTCCAGCAATCACTGGACTATATCGAACAACCGGAACGGCGCACGGCCATCTGTGCCCAGGCCCAGGCGCAGATCCTGATGATGTTCGCCGGCGCGACCTTGTTGCAAAGCCTGGGCGTATTGAAACTGAGCGGCGCAGCGAATGGCTGAAAACTCAGCCTGTCCGCTAAGAGCCTGTTCAGGATCCGCTGCAGGCTTCGCGCGTACTGCTGCGTTAAAAACAGGCTCAGCAAGCAGCTTGTTGCTAACGCGCTTTAGCGCGGCCTGCTTCGGTGCGAGCGAAGCGATCATGCTCATTTACAGCTCGTAAGCTCGGCTCGGGCATCCTGCTTCGCTCTAACTCCTGCATTCATGCAGTCGTGCGCTTCTTCGCCTGAATAAAAAAACCCAGCCATTGGCTGGGTTTTGAATTTGGCTCCACGACCTGGACTCGAACCAGGGACCCAGTGATTAACAGTCACTTGCTCTACCAACTGAGCTATCGCGGAACAACGGTGCGTATCCTACTGATTAAGAAAGGGAAGTCAAGCTTTCGCTAACTTCCCCTCAGGTGTTTTAGAGGACCTTGGCGATGGCGCTGGTGACGGCATTCAGGTTGCTGTTGTTTAGCGCGGCAACGCAGATGCGGCCGGTGCTTACGGCGTAGATGCCGAACTCATTCTTCAGGCGCTCGACTTGCTCGGCGGTCAGGCCGGAGTAGGAGAACATGCCGCATTGGCGGGCAACGAAGCTGAAGTCGCGTTTGGCGCCTTGTGCGGCCAGTTGTTCGACCAGGGCCGTGCGCATGGCGCGAATGCGAATACGCATTTCGCCCAGTTCCTCTTCCCAGAGGGCGCGCAGTTCGGGGCTGTTGAGGACTGCGGCGACCACGGTGGCGCCATGGGTCGGCGGGTTGGAGTAATTGGTGCGAATCACTCGTTTAACCTGCGAGAGTACCTTGGCGGCTTGTTCTTTCGACTCGGTGACGATAGACAGCGCGCCAACCCGCTCGCCATACAGCGAGAAGGACTTGGAGAAGGAGCTGGAGACGAAGAAGGTCAGCCCGGACTTGGCAAACAGGCGCACGGCGGCGGCGTCTTCTTCGATGCCATCGCCAAAGCCCTGGTAGGCGATGTCGAGGAACGGCACGTGGTTTTGTTCTTTCAGCACCTCGAGAACTTTTCCCCAGTCCTCAAGGTTCAGGTCGACACCGGTCGGGTTGTGGCAGCACGCGTGCAATACCACGATCGAGCGTGGCGGCAGGGCTTTCAGGTCTTCCAGCAGGCCGGCACGGTTAACGCCGTTGCTGCTGGCGTCGTAGTAGCGATAGTTCTGGACGGGGAAACCGGCGGACTCGAACAGCGCGCGGTGGTTTTCCCAGCTCGGGTCACTGATGGCGACGACTGCGTTCGGCAGCAGGCGCTTGAGAAAGTCGGCGCCGATTTTCAGTGCGCCGGTGCCGCCGATTGCCTGGGTGGTGACCACGCGGCCTTCGGCCAGCAGGCTGGAGTCGCTACCGAAGATCAGTTTTTGCACGGCCTGGTCGTAGGCGGCAATGCCCTCGATCGGTAGGTAGCCGCGCGGTGCGTGGGCCGTGATGCGAGCTTGCTCGGCCTCAGCCACTGCGCGTAGCAGCGGAATTCGACCCTCTTCGTTGAAGTAAACGCCCACGCCCAGATTAATCTTGGTCGTGCGGGTGTCGGCGTTGAACGCTTCGTTTAGGCCCAGGATGGGGTCGCGCGGAGCCATTTCTACGGCAGAGAACAAACTCATGATGCGGCAGCTCGGAGAGGAGGGTGGGAAGCCAAGCAACACCCCGCTACGACTGATGCTAGGGGGTTGCGCAAGTAGGCCGGTATTATAGCGGCCAAGGTTGCGTGCGGCGATATCGCACGCACGCTTTCGCCAGGTTTGACGCAGGCTCTATGGCCGCGTCACAACCATTTGTCGAGGTAGGTTATGTCGCAGTTTCAACTCGTGACCCGGTTTCAGCCGGCCGGTGATCAGCCCGAGGCTATTCGACAGATGGTGGAAGGCCTGGAAGCTGGGCTTTCGCACCAGACATTGCTGGGGGTAACCGGCTCCGGCAAGACCTTCAGCATCGCCAATGTGATCGCTCAGGTGCAGCGCCCGACCTTGGTGCTGGCGCCGAATAAAACCCTGGCGGCGCAGCTCTACGGCGAGTTCAAGAGCTTCTTCCCGAATAACTCGGTGGAGTACTTCGTTTCCTATTACGACTACTACCAGCCGGAAGCCTACGTGCCATCCTCCGATACCTTTATCGAGAAGGACGCCTCGATCAACGACCATATCGAACAGATGCGCCTCTCGGCGACCAAGGCGCTGCTGGAGCGGCCGGACTCGATCATCGTCACCACGGTGTCGTGCATCTACGGTTTGGGCGATCCCGAGTCGTACCTGAAGATGGTGCTGCACATCGATCGCGGCGACAAAATGGATCAGCGCGCGCTGCTGCGGCGTTTGGCCGATCTGCAGTACACCCGCAATGACATGGACTTCGCCCGCGCGACCTTCCGGGTGCGCGGCGATGTGATCGATGTGTTCCCGGCCGAATCGGATCTGGAAGCCATTCGCATCGAGCTGTTCGACGAGGAGGTGGAGAACATCGCCGCGTTCGACCCGTTGACCGGTGAGGTGCTGCGCAAGCTGCCGCGCTACACCCTCTATCCCAAGAGCCACTACGTGACTCCGCGGGAGAAGCTGCTGGAGGCGGTGGAACATATCAAAGTGGAGTTGAAGGAGCGTCTGGAATACCTGCGCAGCACCAACAAGCTGGTGGAGGCGCAGCGCCTGGAGCAGCGCACCCGCTTCGATCTGGAGATGATCCTCGAGCTGGGCTACTGCAATGGCATCGAAAACTATTCGCGCTACCTCTCCGGTCGTGGTTCGGGGGAGGCGCCGCCGACCCTGTATGACTATTTGCCGGCAAACGCGCTACTGGTTATTGACGAGTCCCATGTCAGCGTGCCGCAGGTCGGTGCCATGTATAAAGGCGACCGTTCGCGTAAGGAAACGCTGGTCGAGTATGGCTTCCGGCTGCCCTCGGCGTTGGACAATCGGCCGATGCGCTTCGATGAGTGGGAGGCGATCAGCCCGCAAACTATCTTCGTTTCCGCGACGCCGGGTAACTATGAGGCCGAGCATGCCGGCCGGGTGATCGAGCAAGTGGTGCGGCCAACCGGTCTGGTCGATCCGCAGATCGAAGTGCGCCCTGCCGTCACCCAGGTGGATGACCTGCTGTCGGAGATCAAAAAGCGCGTCGCGCTAGAGGAGCGGGTGTTGGTCACCACACTGACCAAGCGCATGGCCGAGGATCTGACCGACTACCTGGCCGACCACGGTGTGCGCGTGCGCTATCTGCACTCGGACATCGATACCGTCGAGCGCGTGGAGATCATCCGTGACCTGCGTATCGGCGCCTTCGATGTGCTGGTGGGCATCAACTTGCTGCGCGAGGGCCTGGATATGCCCGAGGTGTCGCTGGTGGCGATCCTCGATGCGGACAAGGAAGGTTTCCTCCGTTCCGAGCGTTCGCTGATCCAGACCATCGGCCGTGCCGCACGTAACCTCAGCGGTCGGGCGATTCTCTATGCCGATCGCATCACCGGCTCGATGGAGCGGGCGATAGGCGAGACCGAGCGGCGGCGCAACAAACAAATTGCCCATAACGAGTTGCACGGCATCACGCCCAGAGGGGTCAAGAAGGACGTTCAGGACATCCTCGAAGGTGCCCATGTCCCCGGCTCGCGCAGCACCAAGCGCAAGGGCATGGCGAAGGCGGCGGAAGAGAGCGCCCGCTACGAAAACGAACTGCGCTCGCCGAGCGAAATCACCAAGCGCATTCGCCAGTTGGAGGAAAAGATGTATCAATTGGCGCGCGACCTGGAATTCGAGGCCGCCGCGCAACTGCGCGACGAGATCCAGAAGCTGCGCGAGCGCCTGCTGCAGGTGTGATCAGGTGTAGGAGCGAGCGTGCGACGTAGGGCGGCCTCGCCGCGTAGCGGCAGCCCGCCAGTTCGACGGCGTACTGCTTCGCGAGTACGCCCTACGCAGTGGGGGCTCAGCGGCGCCCGAAAATAATCAGCGTCACCCCGCCGAGCGTCGCCAGGCACGCCAGCAGGGCAGTGAGGCTCAGGCTCTCATCCAGCAGCAGGTAGCCGAGCAGCAGGGCGATCAGCGGGTTGACGAAGGCAAAGGTCGACACCAGGCTCGGCCGTACTTCGCGGAGCAGCCAAAAATACGCCGGATACACGCCGAGACTGACCGGCAGTACCAAGTACGCCAGCCATTGCCAGCCTTGCTGGGAGAGTTCGGCTAACTGCACGCCCTGCCAGTCGCCGCGCCACAGCCCGAAGAGCGCGAGCAGCACCGCGCCGATCAGCATTTGCAGGCTCATCCCCAGCCAGTTGGAGCGAAACGACGGGCGGCTGCGCAGCCACCAGGCGCCGATGGCCCAGAGCAGCGTGGCGATCACCACCAGGCTGCCGGCAAACCACTGCTGGGCGGTTGCCGCACTGCCCAGGCCATTGTTCATCAGCAGCACAATGCCGCCCGAGGCCAGCGCCAGGCCGCAGAGCACCCAGGGCGGTGGGCGGTCGCCGAGCAGCCACTCCAGCGCCACACTCCACAGTGGCAGGGTGGTGTAGAGCATCGCCAGCAAGCCGGTGGGCAGGTACTGGTTGGCATAAAGCAGCGCGCCCTGGCCGACCGTGATCAACAGCAAGCCACCAATAAAGGCACCGCCCCAGTCGCTGCGTTGCATGCGCGCCTGGCCACTGATCAGCACCCAGGCCAAGGCCAGGCTGCCGGCGAAGAAGAAGCGCAAGGTGGCAATGACGAAGGGCGGCAATTCGCGCAGCAGGAAGTGGTTGGCCAGGTAGGTGGTACCCCAGCCGATATAAATAGCGGCGAACGCACCAATCAGCAGCAGCGAGCGGGCGCGGGAAGCAGTTGCGGACATGGGGAGCCTGGGAAGACACACGCCGGGTTGCACCGGCGCGTGGTTAGTGAGCAGCGCCGCCTTGGACGCCAGCCGGCAGCGAACGGGTCAGCAGCACGGCGAGCATGCTGATGCCGAGCGCGATGCCGACAAAATGGAAGGCGTCATTGTAAGCCATGATCGCCGCCTGCTGGTGCGCGATCTCGCTCAGCTTGCCCAGCGCCGCCTGTTCGTTGCCGAGCTTTTCCGTCAGCAGGGTCAGGCGTTCGGCGACTTGCGGGTTACTCGGGACTATGGCTTCGCGCAGATAGTCGAAATAGGTCTTGGCGCGGCTGTCGAGCAGGGTGGCAAGCAGCGCGATGCCGATGGCGCCGCCGAGGTTACGCAAGATGTTGAACAGGCTGGAGGCCGAGCCGGCATCCTGCGGCAGGATGTAGGCCGTGGCGATCAGCGAGATAGTCACCATGACCAGTGGCTGGCCGAGCGCGCGCACTAGCTGGATCTGGTTGAACTGCGGGCCGGCAAAGTCCAGGTTCAGCACGCCAGAGGCAAAACTGGCGAAGCCGAACAAGCCAAAGCCCAGCGCGCACAGCCATTTCGGTGAAAGGATCTTCATCAGCTTCGGCACCAACGGAATCAAGAACAGCTGCGGAATGCCCATCCACATGATCACTTCGCCGATTTGCATGGCGTTGTAACCCTGGATCTGCGCCAGGTAGAGCGGCAGCAGGTAGATCGAGCCGTACAAGCCAACCCCCAGTCCTACGCTGGAGACGCTCGAGAGGCCGAAGTTGCGGTTGCGCAAGATGCCGAGGTTGATCAGCGGGTTGGGTTTGGACAGCTGCAGGATCACGAAGGTCATCAGGCTGACCAGGGCAATGCCGCCGAGGCCGACGATCAGGCTGGACTCCAGCCAATCTTTACGGTGGCCTTCCTCGAGAAACACCTGTAGGCAGCCGAGGCCTACCCCCAGCGTGAGGATGCCCGCGTAGTCGGTGCTTTTCAGTAGCTCCCAGTGCGGCGCCTTCTTTTCCAGGCCATAGAGCAGCCCGGCGATCATCAATAGCCCCGGCGGCACGTTGATATAGAAGATGTATTCCCAGCCGAAGTTTTCCGTCAGCCAGCCGCCGAGCGTGGGGCCGATGGAGGGGGCGAAGGTGGCGGTCAGTGCGAACAGCGCCATGCCTTTGGCGCGGTGCTGTTCCGGCAGTTTGATTAGCGCCAGGGTGAACGCCAGCGGGATCAGCGCACCGCCGGTAAAGCCTTGCAGGGCGCGGAAGACGATCATGCTCTCCAGGCTCCAGGCCATCGAGCAGAGCAGGGAGGCGATCAGGAAGCCAATCGAGACATAGACCGCCAGGCGCCGTGCGGAGAGTAACTGCACCAGCCAGGCGGTGAGCGGGATCATGATGATCTCGGCCACCAGGTAGGAGGTGGAGATCCACGAACCTTCCTCGAGGGTCGCGGAGAGTGCGCCTTGGATGTCTTTCAGCGATGAGTTGGTGATCTGGATATCCAGCACCGCCATAAAGGCGCCGAGCATGGCGCTCATTACCGCGATCCAGTCGCGGCGGCTCGGCTCGCCGGTAGGGCGGATCAGCGCATCAGCTGCCACTGTTGCCGGCCTTGAGGTCGACCTTGACCGTCACGGACATGCCGGGGCGAATCTTGCCCTTCAGCAGGTTGTCGGCGGCAAAGGTCAGTTTCACCGGAATACGCTGCACCACCTTGGTGAAGTTGCCGGTGGCGTTGTCTGGAGGCAGTAAGCTGAACTGCGCGCCGGAGGCGGCGAACAGGCTTTCGACCGTGCCGTCGATCGGCGTATCCGGATAGGCGTCGAACACCAGCTCGGCCTTTTGTCCGGGCTGCATCGGGCCGATCTGGGTTTCCTTGAAGTTGGCCTGGATCCAGATGTCTTCATCCGGCACCAGCGACATCAAGTAGGCGCCTATTTGTACGTACTGACCGGTGCGCGAGGCGCGCTGGCCAACCAGGCCACTGATGGGCGCGCGGATTTCGGTACGGCCGAGGTTCAGCTCGGCTTGGGCGAGCTCGGCGCGGGCGTTGGCGATCTGTGCGTCGAGGCGTTTGATTTCGGCGTCAAGCGAGTTGATCTGCTGGCGTTGTGCTTGCAAGTCGGCCTCGGCCTTGCTCACTTGCGAGCGGGCCACGCGGCTATCGGCGGCCAGGGTAGTGACGCGCTCTTCGGAGACGTAGCCGGGTTTGCGCAGGGTCTGAGCGCGGGACAGGTCCATTTGCGTACGGCCAAGGGTGGCCTGGGTCGCCGAGACATCGGCCCGGCTGGCGGCGATCAGGCTGGCTTGTTGGGTCAGTTTGCTTCGCGCCTGAGCCTGTTCGGCCTCGCGGGTCGCCAGGTTGGCACGCGCGCGTTCGACGGCAAGGCGAAAGTCGTCGGCCTCCAGAACCGCCAGCAGTTCGCCTTTTTGCACGTGCTGATTGTCCTGCACCAGAACCTTGTCGATGCGCGCGCTGAGCTGGCTGGAGATACGTGTGATCTCGCCCTGCACATAGGCGTTGTCGGTGCTTTCGACAAATCGGTCAATAAAGAACCAGTGCGCGAAGAAGGCGAGGGCGATCAGACCAAGCGCGGCAAGGAAAATAAATAAGCGGCGTTGCAGTTGGGCTGGCATGCGAGTGCTCGAAGTGCGGGCAAAAGTGTAAGTGAATCTAACAGTGTTCCTTCTAAGTATGTAGACGCTAGAATTCAGAAACTTTGTTGCTTATGGGGAACAATAATGGGGCTTGATGATGCGCTGATCTTTACCCGGGTGGTGGAGTGCCACAGCTTCACCCAGGCCGCCTTGGGTCTGGGAATGCAGAAGTCCACGGTCAGCCGCCGTATCGCCCTGTTGGAGGAGCGCCTCGGCGTGCGCCTGCTGAACCGCACCACGCGCAAATTGCGCCTGACCGAGGTCGGTCAGGCGTACTACGAGCGTTGCCGGCAGATCATGCTGGACTTTGCCGAGGCCGAGCAGGCCGTCATGCAGCTTCAGCAGGAGCCTTCCGGTTTGCTGCGGATCACCGCGCCGATCGAGTTCGGTCAGTTGTTCCTCGGCCGGGTGCTCGGCGCGTTTATGCGTCAATACCCGCAGATTACGGCGGAGGCCGAGATCACCTCGCGTCACGTCGACCCGGTGGAAGAGGGCGTGGACATCGCCATTCTGCTAGGCCAGCCGCAGGACTCAACGCTGATCGCGCGCAAGCTCTTTGCCAGCAGTCGGCGCCTGTGTGCCAGTCCCGAGTACCTGGCGGCCCATGGTGTGCCGGCGACGGCCGAGCAGTTGGCCACTCATCGCGCCATCCTCTTGCCGCAAGACTCGCCGCGTTACTGGCCGCTGCTCGGCGAAAGCATTCCCTGTCAGCGCGTGCTGTCCTGCAACAACATCACCTTCGCCCGTGAAGCGGTATTGGCGGGGGCGGGGATCGCCGGTTTGCCGGTGATGATCAGTGAGGCGATGGTGCAGAGTGGCCAACTGATCGAACTGCTGCCTGGGGCGCGGCTACCGATCGGTGAGCTGTATGCGGTCTATCCATCGCGACGCTTCCAGGCGATGAAGGTGAAAGCCTTCCTGGATTTCCTGATGCGTAGCCTGCCGCTGGAAGAGGGGCAGTTGCTGGAGCCCACAGGGGAGCCCCTGTTAACATTGCCCCCTTAATGAACGGTACAGCCATGTGCCGGAGAGCCTTTGAGTCAATCGGAGGCTCCTTAATTGATCCGTTGATTCGAGACTCTCAATGACCACCGTCCGTACCCGTATCGCGCCGTCACCGACTGGCGACCCGCATGTTGGCACCGCCTACATTGCCCTGTTCAACCTGTGCTTCGCTCGCCAGCACGGCGGTGAGTTCATCCTGCGCATCGAAGATACCGACCAGGTGCGTTCGACTCGCGAGTCCGAGCAGCAGATTTACGACGCCTTGCGCTGGCTGGGCATCGAGTGGAGCGAAGGTCCGGATGTGGGCGGCCCGCACGGCCCGTATCGGCAGAGCGAGCGTGGTCCGATCTACCAGAAGTACAACGCCGAGCTGGTGGAAAAAGGCCATGCCTTCCACTGCTTCTGCACCACCGAGCGCTTGGACAAGCTGCGCGCGGAACAGACTGACCGTAAGGAAACCCCGCGCTACGACGGCCTCTGTATGCAGCTGTCGAAAGACCAAGCGCAGCAGCGCCTGGCGGCGGGTGAGCCGAATGTGACCCGCATGAAGATGCCGACCGAAGGCGTCTGTGTGGTGCCGGATATGCTCCGTGGCGAGGTCGAGATCCCTTGGGATCGCATGGACATGCAGGTGCTGATGAAGACCGACGGTCTACCGACCTACTTCCTCGCCAACGTGGTGGATGACCATTTGATGGGCATCACCCATGTGCTGCGCGGCGAAGAGTGGCTGCCGTCGGCACCCAAGCTGATCAAACTGTACGAGTACTTCGGTTGGGAACAGCCGCAACTCTGCTACATGCCGCTGCTGCGCAATCCGGACAAGAGCAAGCTGTCCAAGCGCAAGAACCCCACCTCGATCACCTTCTACGAGCGCATGGGCTATCTGCCGCAGGCGATGCTCAATTACCTCGGCCGCATGGGCTGGTCGATGCCGGACGAGCGCGAGAAGTTCACCCTCGACGAGATGATCGAGCACTTCGACATTCAGCGGGTTTCTCTCGGCGGGCCGATTTTCGATCTGGAAAAGCTCTCTTGGCTGAACGGCCAATGGCTGCGCGAGCTGAGCGTCGAGGCGTTTGCGGCTGAAGTGCAGAAATGGGCGCTCAACCCCGAATACCTGATGAAGATTGCCCCGCATGTGCAGGGGCGGGTGGAGACGCTCAGTCAGATCGCGCCGCTGGCCGGCTTCTTCTTTGCCGGTGCGTTGCCGCTGGAGGCCAAGCTGTTCGAGCACAAGAAGCTCTCGCCAGAGCAGGTGCGGCAGGTCATGCAGCTGATCCTGTGGAAGCTGGAAGCCTTGCGTCAGTGGGAAAAAGACCAGATCACCGCCTGCATCCAGGCGGTGGTCGAACATCTGGAGCTGAAGCTGCGTGATGCGATGCCGCTGATGTTCGTGGCGATCAGTGGTCAGGCCAGCTCGGTATCGGTGCTGGATGCCATGGAAATTCTCGGCCCCGACCTCACGCGCTTCCGCCTGCGTCAGGCTATCGAGCTGTTGGGTGGCGTGTCGAAGAAAGAAACCAAGGAATGGGAAAAGCTGCTGGCGGCTATCGCCTGACCCACTGCTCCGCCCGTACAGGCTTCGGCAAGTGCTGGCGGGGCAGGGTAAGTAGTTGTTCTGTCAGCATAAAGAAACGCGAAGAGAGGAAAATTTTGTTGACAGCCATTAGGGTCGCATTTAACATGCGCCCCGTCCTTGAGATGGGGCTATAGCTCAGCTGGGAGAGCGCTTGCATGGCATGCAAGAGGTCGACGGTTCGATCCCGTCTAGCTCCACCAATCTCTTTAAAGCCGAAAGGCTTGCCACGATCAGTTTGTTGAACTGGTCGAGTTGTTAGAAGGGTTTTGCGTCCCCTTCGTCTAGTGGCCTAGGACACCGCCCTTTCACGGCGGTAACAGGGGTTCGAGTCCCCTAGGGGACGCCAGTATTAAAAAGCAGTTCCGCAAGGTGCTGTGAGCCGAGAGGCGATAAATCTGGGGGTATAGCTCAGCTGGGAGAGCGCTTGCATGGCATGCAAGAGGTCAACGGTTCGATCCCGTTTATCTCCACCAATTCTGCAGTTACAAATCAAATGCTTGTGATTGTAAAAAACTGCCACAGGCCAGCGTAAAGCTGGCCTTGTTTTTCGAAGGTTTTGTCCCCTTCGTCTAGTGGCCTAGGACACCGCCCTTTCACGGCGGTAACAGGGGTTCGAGTCCCCTAGGGGACGCCATTTTCACCCGCTTTGCGGGATTTTAGAGGGTCATTCTTCACGGAATGGCCCTTTTGTTTGTCTGCTGCTTTTTCCTCTTGTCTTGCTCCGATCTTGCCGACCGGCGGTGTGGGTTTCGGCTTGCTTAAATTTATTACGAGTATAATATTTCAATCGTAATATTTTGGAGGCGAGTATGAACGATAAGAAGGCGCAAACCCGCGAACGCATCCTCGGCGCTGCCAGTGCGGCGTTGTTCCAGCGTGGCCCGGCCGAGCCCAGTGTGGGCGAGGTGATGGGTGCGGCAGGTCTCACCGTTGGTGGCTTTTATGCGCATTTCGAGAGCAAGGATGCGCTGATGCTGGAGGCCTTCAGCCAGTTGCTTGGACGGCGCCGCAGCCTGCTCAGTGAGCTCGATCGGAGCCTGCCGGCAGTCGAGCGGCGGGCATTGATGGCGGCGTTTTACCTGTCCCGTAAGCATCGGGATGCGCAAACCGATGGCTGCCCGTTACCCAGTTCGCTGGGTGAATTAACGCGCCTGCCGGAAGGTTTTCGCGTGAGCTTGGCTGAGCATCTGGAGCTGATGACGGCGGAGCTGGCGGGCAGCCCGGAAGAGGCCAACAACGTACTCGCCGATCTTGCCTTGATGGTGGGCGGGCTGGCTTTGGCTCGGGCATTGGGCCCGGGCGAGTTGTCCGACCGAGTGCTGCGTGCCGCCAAGTCGGCGGTGGTCTGAGGAGGTGTGCGATGAACAACTTGAGTTGGGTGCGTGGTTTCAATGCCACCGTCGGTCGGCTGGCCCCGCAGGCAGTGGCGAGCAAGATGCGCCGCGAGTTCATGACGCCGCGCGAACTGCCGCCGCGTGACTGGGAGTTGCCTTGGCTCGGGCGGGCCGAGCGTATCACGCTGCGGTTCGGGCTCTCGGCGTTGCGCTGGGGCAGTGGCCCTACGGTGTTGTTGCTGCACGGCTGGGAAGGCCGGCCGACGCAGTTCGCCGCACTCATCGAGGCGCTGGTCAACGCCGGTTATGGGGTCATAGCGCTGGATGCGCCGGCCCATGGCCGCTCGCCAGGTCATGAGGCCAACGTGGTGCTGTTCGCTCGCGCCTTGCTCGAGGCTGCTGGGGAGTTGCCGCCGCTGCAGGCGGTGATCGGCCATTCTATGGGCGGGGCCAGTGCGCTGTTGGCGAGCCAATTGGGGTTGCGCACCAAGGCAGTGGTGAGCATCTCGGCGCCTAGTCGGATTCTCGGCGTGCTGCGGCGTTTCGCGCGTTTTATGGCGTTACCCGAGCAGGCGCGGGCGCACTTTGTTCGCCTGGTTGAGCAGCATGCCGGAATGCCGGCGGCGCACCTCGATGTGGCACGTTATCAGCTGGATCTCCCTGGCCTGGTCGTGCATGCGGAAGATGATCCGATGGTGCCGGTGAGCGAAGCCGAGATCATTCATGCAGCTTGGTTCGACAGCCGTTTACTGCGCTTGGCGCAGGGTGGGCATCAGCGTGTACTGGCCGATCCGCGGTTGATCGAGGGCGTGTTGGAGTTGCTCGCAGGCGTGCGTCAGGCGTCTGCGAATGCGGTGGCTTGAAGGCTGCGGCCTGGAGCTGAGTTGCTAGTGTGGGCTGCCGGTACAGTTCCAGGCAGGCTGCGAGCCAATCGAGAATGGCGCATGATGGCGGCGTCTATTTCGATCGCTAGCGTGCCAGCCTTCTGTCATGAGTCAGAGCATTTTTCTGCAATATCCGCAGCGTGAAACCTGCATCGCACAGTTGAGTGCCGACCTGGGTGCGCAACTGCAACAGGCGCTGGCCGAGCAACCGCGCGCCAGCCTGCTATTGCCGGGTGGCAGTAGCCCGCAGGCGTTGTTGCCAGTGCTGGCGGCGCAGCCTGTGGAGTGGTCGCGCATCGACCTGAGCCCAACCGACGAACGCTGGGTGCCCGCGGACGCTGCGCAAAGCAATTGGCGTCTGCTACGGGCGGGGTTGCCAGGGGCGGCTTGCCGCGATCCGCGCCAGGCTGCGGGCCCGCAGCAGTCTGCCAGCGCCTGGGCGGCGCAGTTGAGTGAATGGTTGCCGTTCGACGCGGTGCTGCTGGGTATGGGCGAAGACGCACATATCGCCTCGCTGTTTCCCGCTATGCCTGGGCTGACGGCGGCTCTCGATCCTGCCGCCGCGCCTGCTGGGCTGGTGGGCATTGCCCCGAGCGAGCCGTCTACCCGCTTGTCACTGAATCTGTCGATGCTGCTGCAGAGCCACTGGATCGGTTTGCTGGCTTTCGGGCCGGTTAAACGTCGCTTGATCGAAGCGGTGCTGGCTGACGAACCGGCCAGCCGCACGCTGCCGTTGTATGCATTGCTCTGGCACAGCCCACTGCAGGTGAGGATTTATTGGGCGCCCTGAGCCGGTACACTGAGAGTAAGTACTTGTTGAAAACAGGGTGTTGCCATGCTGCAGGTCGTTGTCGAACAGGTTACCGCCGAGTTGGAGCAGCGCTCCGCTGCGCGCCGTGCGCAGTATTTGGCGCGGCTGGAAATCGCAGCTGGGCGTGAGCCGCGGCACAAGCTCGGCTGCTCTAACCTGGCCCATGCTTTGGCCGCACAGGCGGATGACGCACGGCTGATCATGAAGCAGGGCGGCGCGCCACATATCGCCATCGTCTCCAGTTACAACGATCTGCTTTCTGCCCATGCGCCGCTCAAGGATTACCCGGACCGGCTCAAGCTGGCCCTGGCTAAGGCCGGCGCGACTTCGCAGTTCGCCGCCGGGGTGCCGGCCATGTGTGACGGCATCACCCAGGGCGAGGCGGGCATGCAGTTGTCCCTGTTTTCCCGTGATCTGATCGCCCAGGCCACCGCCATCGGCCTGACCCATGCGATCTTCGACGGCGGCCTCTACCTTGGGGTTTGCGACAAGATTGTCCCAGGTCTACTGATCGGCGCCTTGCACTTCGGGCACTTGCCGGCGGTGTTCGTGCCGGCCGGGCCGATGCACTCTGGTTTGGCCAACAAGGACAAAGCGGCCGTGCGGCAGCGTTATGTGCGTGGCGAGGTCGGCCGCGATGAGCTGCTTGCCGCCGAGCAGGCGGCTTATCACCAGGATGGCACCTGTACTTTCTACGGCACCGCCAACACCAACCAACTGCTGATGGAGGCCATGGGGTTGCATGTGCCGGGCAGTGCCTTTGTCCATCCGCATACGCCGCTGCGCGATGCCTTGACCGACGAGGCGGCACGCCTGGTGGCGCGCAACAGTCGCCAGGGCGAGCGCTATCTGCCGCTGGGCAAGCAGATCGACGCGCGGGCGCTGGTCAACGCCGTGGTGGCGTTGTTGGCCAGCGGCGGTTCGACCAACCATGGTTTGCACCTGCCGGCTATCGCCCGAGCCGCCGGTTATGAGTTGATTTGGGAAGACTTCGCTGCGCTGTCGAAAGTGGTGCCGCTGCTGGCGCGGGTTTATCCCAATGGTGCGGCCGATGTAAACCAGTTCCAGGCGGCTGGCGGGCCGGCGTGGATCATTCGCGAGTTGCTCGACGCCGGGCTGATGCACGCCGATGTCCAGACCGTCGCGGACGAGGGGTTGCCGGCCTATGCCCGCGAGCCCTGGTTGGATGGCGATCGCTTGGCTTGGCGTGAACTGCCGCGGCAAAGCCCGGCGCCGGATATCGTCCGTACGGCGCAAAAGCCCTTCGATGCGCAAGCGGGGCTGGCGCTGCTCAGCGGTAATCTGGGACGGGCCATGCTCAAGACCTCGGCGGTCGATCCGGCGCATTGGCGCGTACGGGCGCAGGCTTTGGTGTTTGACAGCCAAGAGGCGGTGCAGGCCGCCTATGCACGTGGCGAGCTGGTGGGTGACTTGGTGTTGGTGGTGCGCTTCCAAGGTCCGCGTGCCAATGGCATGCCGGAGCTGCACAAGCTGATGCCACTGCTGGCGAACTTGCAGCAGGCCGGGCAACAGGTGGCCTTGGTCACGGATGGACGTTTGTCCGGTGCTTCAGGCCAAGTGCCAGGGGCCTTGCACCTGACCCCGGAAGCGGCGGTTGGCGGTGCTGTGGCAAAGGTGCGCAATGGCGACTGGATCGAGCTGGATGCGCTGCAAGGCGTGTTGCGGGTGGAATTGAGCGATGCCGAATTGGCGGCGCGTGAGCCGGCTAGCGCGCCAGAAGAATTGGCCGCAGGCTATGGTCTGGGGCTGTTTGCCGCCCAGCGCCGCTTGGTTGGCCCGGCCGACCAGGGCGCGACGACGTTGTTTTAGGATTATCTAGGGTTGTAGGACTATTGGGAGCGAGAGCATGAGCCTGACTATGGATGTGGTGCTGCAACAGGCCCGCCCGGTGCTGCCGGTGCTGGTGATCGAGGACATTAGTCTGGCGGTCGACTTGGCTCGCGCGCTGCACGCCGGAGGCATCCGCGTGCTGGAAGTGACCCTGCGCACGCCGCGGGCGCTGGATGCGTTGTCGGCGATCCGCAAGGAGCTGCCGGACCTGCTGGTTGGCGCCGGCACCCTGATCCACACCGAACAATTTCTCGAGGCGCGCGAGGCGGGTGCCCACTTCGCCGTCAGCCCCGGTTGCACCGAGCGCCTGGCCGCTGCGGCGGAAGATTCCGGCCTGCCTTACCTGCCCGGGGTGATGACGCCCTCGGAAGTACTGCTGGCGCTGGAATACGGCTACCGCTCGCTCAAGCTGTTCCCGGCCAATGGCGCCACCAGCGTGAAAATGCTGAAAAGCTTCAAGGGCCCGTTCACCGGGATTCGCTTTTGCCCGACCGGTGGGGTGACGCCAGACAACTTGCTGAGTTTCCTGCGCTTGCCTAATGTCGCCTGTGTCGGCGGTACCTGGATCGCGCCGAGCAACCTGGTGCGCGCGCGCGCCTGGGATCAGATCACCCAACTGGCGGCCGAGGCACGCGACCTTGCCAGTAGTCTGGAGCACCACGCATGAGCTGGGATTTGCCGACGCCGTTCACCATCGATCTGCAGGTTGTCGCTGAAGATATCGACGGCCTCGGGCATGCCAACAACGCTGTGTATGTCAGCTGGCTGGAGCGTTGCGCTTGGCGTCATTCGCAGAGCTTGGGGCTGGACTTGACCGAGTACCGCCGCCTGGATCGCGCCATGGCGGTGCTGCGCCATGAGATCGATTACCTGGCCAGCGCCTATGAAGAGGATGAGTTGCAGTTGGCGACCTGGATTGTCGAGTCGGACCAGCGCTTGAAAATGACCCGCCGTTTCCAGCTGATCCGCCCGTCCGACGCCGCCACGCTGCTGCGCGCGCAGACCACCTTCGTCTGCATCGAGCTCTCCAGCGGCAAGCCCAAGCGCATGCCGCAGGAATTCATCGAGGGCTATGGCCCGGCGCTGGTCGAGCCTTATCCGCTGGAGCTTTAACAGGCCGTTAATGTCGTTTAGTTAAGCGTTAGAGTGCTGTGCAAGCACGGCGCAACGAGTAGGCTTTGCGCTGGATTTCTCCTGCGCCGGAGATGCCCGTAAACTGCGCGCCTTTTCCTTGAGAGCCTGTGTATGCAAATCGCCCTGGCGCCTATGGAAGGCTTGGTCGACGAGATCCTGCGGGATGTGCTGACGCGTGTCGGCGGCATCGACTGGTGCGTCACCGAGTTTATCCGTGTGTCTGAACGCTTGTTGCCGGCGACGACCTATCGGCAGCTGGCGCCCGAGCTGGAGACTGGGGCTCGAACCGTCGCCGGTACGCCACTGCGGGTGCAGCTGCTCGGTTCCGATCCCGTTTGCCTGGCGGATAACGCCGCCTTCGCCTGCGAGCTGGGCGCGCCGGTGATCGACCTGAACTTCGGCTGCCCGGCCAAGACAGTCAACCGCTCACGTGGCGGTGCGGTGCTGCTCAAAGAGCCGGAGCTGCTGCATGCCATCCTCCGTGAGGTGCGCCGTGCGGTGCCGGCGGCGATTCCGGTCACGGCGAAGATGCGCCTGGGCTTCGACAGCCCCGACGGCGCCCTGGATTGCGCGCGGGCGCTGGCCGAGGGCGGCGCGGCGCAGATCGTGGTGCATGCGCGGACCAAGGTCGACGGCTATAAGCCGCCGGCCCATTGGGAGTGGGTGGCGCGGGTGCAGGAGGTGGTCAAGGTGCCGGTGTTCGCCAATGGTGAAATCTGGAGCGTCGACGACTGGCGCCGTTGCCGCGAGGTGAGCGGGGTCGAGGACATCATGCTCGGCCGTGGGCTGGTTGCGCGCCCGGACCTGGCGCGGCAGATCGCAGCGGCGCGGGCCGGCCAAGAAGTGCAGGAAATGCGCTGGCCTGAGTTTATGCCCCTGTTGCAGGAGTTCTGGCTGCAGGCCCGGCGCAAGCTTTCTCCGCGCTATGCGCCGGGTCGGCTGAAGCAGTGGCTAGGCCAGCTGACGCGCAATTACCCGCAAGCGGTGGAGCTGTTTAACGCCGTGCGGCGGGAGAGCAGCTGTGAGCGGATCGATGCCATGCTGGGTGTGGAGCTGAATCAAGAGCAGCTGTTGGCGGCGGTTTGAGTTTTTCCGGAGTAGTGAGCGCGGCCTTGAAATCGCTCCGGCAGTCCCTATTTCTAAGAGTGCCGGGATGCCGCAAGCGGGTCCCGGGTCAATCACTCGCTGAAATCAGGAGACTTACATGAGCACTGCATTTTCCTTGGCTCCGCTGTTCCGCCATTCCATCGGTTTCGATCGTTTCAACGATCTGTTCGAAGCGGCCATGCGCAATGAGCCCGGTAGTTCCTACCCGCCCTATAACGTCGAAAAGCACGCGGACGACCAGTACCGCATAGTCATTGCCGCCGCCGGTTTTCAGGACGATGACCTGGAGTTGCAGGTCGAGCGTGGCGTGTTGACGGTGAGTGGCGGCAAGCGCGCCGACAGCGCGCAGAACGTCACCTATCTGCACCATGGCATCGCTCAGCGGGCCTTTAAGTTGTCCTTTCGTCTGGCCGACCATATCGAGGTCAAGGCTGCGGCACTGGCCAACGGCCTGCTGAATATCGACCTGGAACGGGTCGTGCCGGAAGAGGCGAAGGCCAAGCGCATCCCGATCAACGGTGCGCGTGCAGCGCTGGACAGTTAAGCTTCGCCGTATCAACAAGGGCGCCGAGAGGCGCCCTTGTTCATTTCAGTTTATGACGCCACGCCAGTCTCGGCCGCTAGGCCAGGCTTTCTCGCTGGGCGTCGAGCAGCGCCATAAAGGCTTTCGCCGCATTCGACAGGGTTCGCTCGGTGTGCAGGATATAGCCGAGCTGGCGCCTGAGCTGGATGCCCGGCAGCGGCAGGCGCGCCACCTGTTCATCGAGCATGGTGCGCGGCAGCACGCTCCAAGCCAGGCCGATGGACACCATCATCTTGATCGTCTCCAGATAGTTGGTGCTCATGCCAATGTTCGGTGTCAGGCCTTCGGCGGCGAACAGCTTGCTGACGATGTGGTGGGTAAAGGTATTGCCGCCGGGGAACACCGCCGGATGCCGCGCCACGTCGGCCAGGCTGATGGCGCCGCTACGCGCCAGCGGATGCTCGGGGGCGGCGACGAAGTCCAGCGGATCGTCCCACACCACCACCGCCTTGACCGGCGCGTGGGTTTCCGGCGCCAGGGTGATCACCGCCAGCTCGGCGCGACCATGGAGGATTTCCTCATAGGCGACTTCCGAGTCGAGAAACTGGATATCCAGCGCCACCTGCGGGTGCGCCCGAGTAAAGGCGCGCAGCAGCGGCGGCAGACGGTGCAGGCCGATGTGGTGGCTGGTGGCGAGCGTCAGTCGGCCGCTCACCTCGCCGTTGAGGTTGGTCAGGGCGCGGCGGGTGTCATCGAGCACATTGAGAATCTGATAGGCGCGCGGCAGCAGGGCGCGGCCGGCCTCGGTCAGGCTGACTTCGCGGCCCAGGCGATCGAACAGGCGCACATTCAGCTGTTGTTCGAGACTGGCGATGCGTTTGCTGATCGCCGGCTGGGTCAGATGCAGGCGTTCTCCCGCCGCGGAAAAACTGCCGGTTTCGGCGATGGCGATAAAGGCGTTGAGGCTGGCCAGATCCATGCTCGAATTCCTGTTGGTTATCCAAAGTATGAAAAATATGAATTTGAGTTATTTAATGCAAGTCCCTAGGATCATCCACATAAGCCAAAGGGCTATTTAATAGGCCTGGCATAGAAACACGCTGATGAGGATTTTCTGATGGCCGGCAAAACGCTCTACGACAAACTCTGGGACGCGCACGAGGTTAAACGTCGGGATGACGGTTCGTCGCTGATTTATATCGACCGCCACATTCTCCACGAAGTGACCTCGCCACAAGCCTTCGAGGGTCTGCGTTTGGCTGGGCGTAAGCCGTGGCGCATCGATGCCAACATCGCCACCCCGGATCACAACGTGCCGACCACGCTGGCCGAGCGTAAGGGCGGCATCGCGGCCATCGCCGACGAAGTCTCGCGCATCCAGGTGCAGACCCTCGACGATAACTGCGATGAGTTCGGCATCCTCGAATTCAAGATGAACGACGTGCGTCAGGGCATTGTTCACGTCATCGGCCCGGAGCAGGGCGCGACCTTGCCGGGCATGACCGTGGTCTGCGGCGATTCCCATACCTCGACCCATGGAGCCTTCGGTGCGCTGGCTCACGGTATCGGTACTTCCGAAGTTGAGCATGTGCTGGCGACTCAGTGCCTGGTCGCGAAGAAGATGAAGAACATGCTGGTCAAGGTCGAAGGGCAGTTGTCTTTCGGCGTCACCGCCAAGGACATCGTGCTGGCCATCATCGGCAAGATCGGCACTGCGGGCGGCAACGGCCATGCCCTGGAGTTCGCCGGCAGCGCGATTCGCGATTTGTCGATGGAAGGCCGCATGACCATCTGCAACATGGCCATCGAAGCCGGTGCGCGCGTGGGCCTGGTGGCTGCGGATGAGAAAACCGTCGCTTACATCGAGGGCCGTCCGTTTGCGCCGAAAGGTGCGGATTGGGACGCAGCGGTAGAGGCCTGGAAAGACCTGGTTTCCGACGCCGATGCGGTATTCGACAGCGTGGTTGAGTTGGACGCCGCGCAGATCAAGCCGCAAGTGACCTGGGGCACCTCGCCGGAGATGGTCTTGCCGGTGGATGCGTATGTGCCGGACCCGAGCCAAGAGGCCGACCCGGTTAAAAAAGACTCGATCGAACGGGCCTTGAAGTACATGGGCTTGGCGGCGAATCAGGCAATTACCGATATTCAGCTGGATCGCGTGTTCATCGGCTCCTGCACCAACTCGCGGATCGAGGATCTGCGCGCTGCCGCGGCTATCGCCAAGGGCCGCAAGGTTGCCTCGACGGTCAAGCAAGCGATGGTGGTGCCGGGCTCCGGTCTGGTCAAGGCGCAGGCCGAGCAGGAAGGTCTGCACACCATCTTTATCGAAGCCGGTTTTGAATGGCGTGAACCGGGCTGCTCGATGTGCCTGGCGATGAACCCGGACAAGTTGGGCAGTGGCGAGCATTGCGCATCCACCTCCAACCGGAACTTCGAAGGTCGTCAGGGCGCTGGCGGGCGTACCCACTTGGTCAGCCCGGCGATGGCCGCCGCGGCCGCCGTGACTGGCCGGTTTATCGATGTACGTGAATTGATTCAGGCCTGAGGAGAGCGAAGATGAAAGCCTTTACCCAACATAGCGGTCTCGTCGCTCCGCTCGATCGTGCCAACGTCGACACCGACCAGATCATCCCCAAGCAATTTTTGAAGTCGATCAAGCGCTCGGGCTTTGGTCCGAACCTGTTCGATGAGTGGCGTTACCTGGATGTCGGTCAGCCGGGGCGGGATAACAGCAATCGCCCGTTGAACCAGGATTTCGTGCTCAACCAGCCGCGTTATCAGGGTGCCAGCGTGCTCCTGGCCCGCGAGAACTTCGGCTGTGGCTCCAGTCGCGAGCATGCACCGTGGGCGCTGGAGGAGTACGGCTTTCGCGCCATCATCGCGCCGAGCTATGCCGATATCTTCTTCAACAACAGCTTCAAGAACGGCCTGCTGCCGATCATCTTGCCGGAAGCCGAAGTCGACGAGCTGTTCCAACTGGTCGAGGCCAATGAGGGCTATCGCCTGAGCGTGGATCTGGCGGCGCAGACCGTGACGCGTGCCGATGGCAAGGTGCTCGGTTTCGAGGTCGACGCCTTCCGTAAGCATTGCCTGTTGAATGGTTTGGACGATATCGGCCTGACCCTGCAAGACCGCGAGGCCATTAGTGCTTTCGAGGTTCAGCATCGGCAAAGCCAACCCTGGTTGTTCCGCGACGCTTGAGTGCATTTTTTCGTAGGATGCGTGACCCCGCAGGGCCAACGCATCCGATTGGTGAGTACAGATGGAGCTGAAATGAACGACAAGACCCATGAACAGGTAGTCCAGCGTCAGTTCGGCGAGCAGGCCAACGCCTACTTAAACAGTGCGGTGCATGCCCAGGGGACCGAGTTCGCGCTATTGCAGGCGGCGGTTGCCGGCCGAGGCGAGGCGCGGGTGCTCGACCTCGGCTGCGGTGCCGGGCATGTCAGCTTCCAGGTTGCCCCCTTGGTGGGGGAGGTGGTGGCTTATGACCTGTCGGCGCAAATGCTTGAGGTGGTTGCTGCAGCTGCCGAGCAGCGTGGGCTGGGCAATGTGCGCACCGAGCGCGGTGCCGCCGAGAAGCTGCCGTTTGCCGATGGCGAGTTCGATTTCGTCTTCAGTCGCTATTCGGCGCACCACTGGAGTGACCTTGGTTTAGCCCTGCGGGAAGTGCGCCGCGTGCTTAAACCGGGTGGCGTGGCGGCCTTTATCGATGTGATGGCGCCGGGCAGTCCGCTGCTGGATACCCATCTGCAAACGGTGGAAGTGCTGCGCGACACCAGCCATGTGCGCGACTATTCGGCGGCCGAATGGCTGCGGCAGGTCGGCGAAGCGGGGTTGCAGGTGACCGGTCATAGCCGCCAGCGCCTGCACATCGAGTTCGCCTCCTGGGTCGAGCGCATGCGCACCCCCGAGGTGTTTCGCGCGGCCATCCGCGCCTTGCAGGCGGCGGTGGGCGAAGAGGTGCGCGAGTATTTCGAAGTGGCCGCCGACGGCTCCTTCAGCTTCGATGTCCTGGTGCTCTGGGCCGAGCGGTAAGCTTTTGTTTGGTAGGAGCGAGCATCGCGAGCGATTAGCGATGCTCGCTCCTGCATAAGAATTTGGCGATGCCGCCACGAATAAACGAGGACGTTATGAGCAAGCAGATTCTGATTCTCCCCGGTGACGGTATCGGCCCGGAAATCATGGCCGAAGCGGTCAAGGTGCTGGAGCTGGCGAATGACAAGTTCCAGCTCGGTTTTGCGCTGAGCGAAGACGTCATCGGCGGCGCTGCCATCGACAAGCACGGTGTGCCGCTGGCCGACGAAACCCTGGCGCGTGCGCGTGCGGCGGACGCGGTGTTGCTCGGCGCCGTTGGCGGGCCGAAGTGGGACAAGCTAGATCGCGCCATCCGTCCGGAAAAAGGCCTGCTGAAGATTCGTGCCGAGTTGGGTCTGTTCGCCAACCTGCGGCCAGCCATTCTCTATCCGCAACTGGCGGAGGCTTCGACGCTGAAGCCGGAAGTGGTCTCCGGTCTGGATATCCTCATCGTTCGCGAGCTGACCGGCGGCATCTACTTCGGCGGCCCGCGCGGTATCCGTACCCTGGAAAATGGCGAGCGCCAGGGCTACAACACCCTGCCGTACAGCGAAAGCGAGATCCGCCGGATCGCCAAGGTCGGTTTCGACATGGCCCGCGTGCGTGGCAAGAAGCTGTGCTCGGTGGACAAGGCCAACGTCATGGAATCCAGTCAGTTGTGGCGCGAAGTGGTCGAGGAAGTGGCCAAGGAGTACGCCGACGTCGAGCTCAGCCACATGTATGTCGATAACGCGGCGATGCAACTGGTGCGCGCGCCCAAGCAGTTCGATGTGATGGTGACCGACAACATGTTCGGCGATATTCTGTCGGATGAGGCGTCGATGCTCACCGGCTCCATCGGCATGCTGCCGTCGGCATCCTTGGATGCCAACAATAAAGGTATGTACGAGCCGTGCCATGGTTCGGCGCCGGATATTGCTGGCCTGGGCATTGCCAATCCGCTGGCGACCATCCTCTCCGTGTCGATGTTGCTGCGCTACAGCTTCAACCAGAACGCCGCGGCGCAAGCCATCGAAACAGCCGTGAGTCTGGTGCTGGATCAAGGCCTGCGTACCGGTGATATCTGGTCGCAAGGCTGCACCAAGGTCGGTACTCGCGAAATGGGTGATGCGGTAGTCGCAGCTCTGAGTGCGCTCTAGTTTGCAAGTCAGGTAATCTCTCGGGTCCGCTGCCGAGGCAGTGGCCCACTTTTTATGAAGGTGTAGTTGCGATGAAACGTGTAGGTCTGATCGGTTGGCGCGGGATGGTCGGTTCCGTACTCATGCAGCGGATGCTGGAAGAACAGGATTTCGATTTGATCGAGCCAGTGTTCTTCACCACTTCCAATGTTGGCGGCCAAGGCCCGGCCGTGGGCAAGGAGATTGCTCCGCTGAAGGACGCTTACAGCATCGACGAGCTGAAAAGCCTCGACGTGATCCTCACCTGCCAGGGCGGCGACTACACCAGTGAAGTGTTCCCTAAGTTGCGCGAAGCGGGCTGGCAGGGTTACTGGATCGACGCGGCCTCGTCGCTGCGGATGGACGATAACTCGGTCATCGTGCTCGACCCGGTTAACCGCAAGGTGATCGACCAGTCGCTGGACGCGGGCACCAAGAACTACATCGGCGGCAACTGCACCGTCAGCCTGATGCTGATGGCCTTGGGCGGCCTGTTCGAGGCCGGTCTGGTCGAGTGGATGAACGCCATGACCTATCAGGCTGCGAGCGGGGCAGGGGCGCAGAATATGCGCGAACTGATCAAGCAGATGGGCGCGACCCACGCGGCGGTGGCGGATGATCTGGCCAACCCGGCTAGCGCGATCCTCGACATCGACCGCAAAGTGGCCGAAGCCATGCGCAGCGAAGCCTTCCCGACCGAGAACTTCGGTGTGCCGCTGGCCGGCAGCTTGATTCCCTGGATCGACAAGGAATTGCCGAACGGCCAGAGCCGTGAAGAGTGGAAGGGCCAGGCCGAGACCAACAAGATCCTCGGTCGCTTCAAGAGCCCGATTCCGGTCGACGGCATCTGTGTGCGCATCGGCGCCATGCGCTGCCACAGCCAGGCGTTGACCCTGAAGCTGAACAAAGACGTGCCGCTGAGCGATATCGAAGGGCTGATCAGCCAGCACAACCCTTGGGTGAAACTGGTACCGAACCAGCGCGAAGTCAGCATCAAGGAGCTGACTCCGACTGCGGTGACGGGCACCTTGAGCGTACCGGTCGGTCGTCTGCGTAAGCTCAACATGGGGTCGCAGTATCTGGGCGCCTTCACTGTCGGTGACCAACTGCTGTGGGGCGCTGCCGAACCGCTGCGGCGCATGCTGCGTATTCTGCTCGAGCGTTAATTCAGACCAGGCGCCGACGGGCTCGTCGGCGCTTGATTGCCTGGGCGCGGGGTGGCGGTTAAAGTGCCGCTCCCCGTTTCGCCTGAGGTAGTTCCGTGAGCCAGCCCTTCGATATCGCCGTGATTGGCGCCACCGGCACCGTCGGCGAAACCCTCGTCCAGCTCCTCGAAGAGCGCGCGTTCCCCGTAGGCACCTTGCATTTGCTGGCCAGTATCGAGTCGGCAGGCCAGTCCGTGCCGTTTCGCGGCAAAAACCTGCGGGTGCGGGAGGTCGATGAGTTCGACTTCAGCAAAGTGCGCCTGGTCTTCTTTGCCGCTGGCGAGGAGGTAACTCGTACCTATGCACCGCGTGTCCACGCGGCCGGTTGCGCGCTGATTGACTTGTCCGGTGCTTTGCCGGCGGAGCAGGCCCCGCGACTGGTGCCCGAGGCAAACGCCGAATTGCTCAAGTCGCTGTCAGCGCCTTATCAGTTGAGTAGTCCGAGTGCCTCGGTAGTCGCTTTGGCCGTGGTGCTGGCGCCGTTGCGCGCTCTGCTGACGCTGCAACGCCTGAGCGTCACGGCCTGCCTGGCGGTCTCCAGTCAGGGGCGCGAAGCTGTGGTCGAACTGGCGCGGCAAACGGCCGAACTACTCAATGTGCGCCCGCTCGAGCCACGGTTTTTTGATCGGCAGATCGCGTTCAATCTACTGGGTCAGGTCGGGCCGGCAGATGACAGTGGGCATACGCTTCTGGAAAAGCGTCTGGCCGATGAGCTGAAGCAGATCCTCGCCGCTCCGGCGTTAAAGGTGGCAGCGACCTGCGTGCAGGCCCCGGTGTTTTTTGGCGATAGCCTGAGCCTGTCGCTACAGTCGGCAAACGCGGTTGATCTAGCGGCAGTCTGTGCGGCTCTGGACCGCGCGCCGAGCATCGAGCGGGTAGAGCGGGGTGACTATCCGACGGTGGTGGGTGATGCGGTTGGTCAGGATGTTGTATATGTCGGGCGAGTGCGTAACGGACTGGATGATCCGAGCGAACTCAATTTGTGGATTGCGTCTGATAATGTACGCAAAGGCGCGGCTCTGAACGCTGTGCAAATAGGTGAGTTGTTGATAAAACACTATCTGTAAAAGATACTTACCTGGAAATTTGAAGAATCATTCGAGCTTGGCCTATCTTGGTGATACCGGGGGGCTGAGCTGTTTGCTGGTGGGGAACCGCTGCAAGGCGGAACAGGCAGCAACTATAAGACCCTCTCGCCCGTCGAGTAAAAAGATAAAACAAGGGATAACGCTATGGCTCGGGTTCGCAAACTGGTGCTGGCAATCGCGGCTGCTTCGGCGCTGACCTCCGGTGTGGCACAGGCGCTAGGGCTCGGGGAAGTGACCCTGAAGTCTGCGCTGAATCAGCCGTTGGTGGCCGAAATCGAATTGGTGGAGGTGCGCGATCTGGCCTCTAACGAGGTGATTCCGAATCTGGCGTCTCCTGAAGAGTTCAACAAAGCCGGCGTTGATCGCCAGTATTTCCTCACCGACCTCAAGTTCACTCCGGTGCTCAAGCCCAATGGCAAGAGTGTCATTCGCGTGACCTCGAGCAAGCCGGTGCGCGAGCCCTACCTGAATTTCCTGGTTGAAGTGCTCTGGCCAAGTGGTCGCGTGCTGCGTGAGTACACCCTGCTGCTCGACCCACCGCTGTATTCCCCGCAAACCGCGGCAGCCGCTGCCCCTCAGCTTCCGGTTGCCGCTCCGGCGCCACGTCCGCTGGCAGCTCCTGCTCCGCGGCCTGCGGCACCGGTAGCCACTGCACCGATTAGTCGTCCTGCGGCCCCAGTTGCACCGCCAGCCCCGGTCGCAACCAGCAAGCTGGAAGGTAATGAATACAAGACCACCTCCAGTGACACCTTGTGGGACATCGCCCAGCGTGTGCGTGCCGGTGGTTCGGCGCACCAAGCCATGCTGGCTATTCAGGACCTCAATCCGAATGCCTTCGTCGACGGTAATATCAACCGCTTGAAAAGCGGTCAGGTGCTCCGTCTGCCCGACGAACAACAGATCAAAAGTCGCGCGCAGAGTGAGGCGATTGCCCAGGTCTCCGAGCAAAACGCCGCCTGGCGCGAAGGTCGCAGCTTGGCCGCTGCCGGTACGCGTCAGTTGGATGCGACCAAGCGCAGCGCAGCGGGCGCCGCTCCAGCGCAAGCCGAAAGCAAAGACAGCCTGAAACTGGTTTCTGCCGAAGCGGGAAAGGCCACGGCTGGCAGCGATAAAGGCGCGAGCGGTGATAGCAAGGCGCTGAATGACAAGCTGGCTGTCACCAAAGAAAGCCTTGACTCCAGTCGTCGTGAGAATGACGAGTTGAAAAGTCGTATGGGCGATCTGCAGAGCCAATTGGACAAGCTGCAACGTCTAATTCAGCTGAAAGACAGCCAGCTCGCCAAGCTGCAGGCTGATTTGGCTGCGCATGCCAAGCAACCCAGTACCGAGGTTGCTGCTGTGCCGGCCGCGCCAGTCGTTGCCGCGCCGGCGCAGCCGGCTCCTGCTGCCGAGTCGGCAGTGCCTGCCCCAGCTGCACTGCCAGCTGCGGCTCCAGACTATAACTCCAGCGAGGAACCGGCCGCTAAACCTGAAGTCGCGCCTGTGGCCGTTGTTCAACCGCCAGTCGCTGAGGCTCCAGCCGCTCAACCAGTTGCTCCTGCTGCCGAAGTGCCGGCTCAAACCACTCAGAGCGCACCGGCATCTGCCCCAGTGGCAGAAGAGGAGCAGTCAACCAGCTTTGTCGATGTGCTGATGGCCAATCCCATGTTGTTGGGTTTGACCGGTGGCGGGGCGTTGCTGGCGCTGCTGGTTGGCTTGATGGTGCTGTCGCGGCGCAATGCCCTGAAAGAGGCCGAACTGCAGAACAGCCTGGCTGCCCAGGACGAAGAAAGCCCCTTTGATACCGATCTGGAGTTGCCAGACAGCAGTTTTGATGGGCTGGATAGCGATGCTGCCGCCGAAGCGGTAGCGCCGGCCCCAGAGGATCGCGTTACCGCACAAACTGGTGATGTGCTCGGTGAGGCCGATATTTACATTGCCTATGGCCGCTTTACTCAAGCTGCCGAGTTGCTGCAGGACGCCATCAACGATGAGCCGCAACGCAGCGACCTGCGCCTGAAACTGATGGAAGTGCAGGCCGAACTGGGCGATCGCGAAGGTTTTGCCCGTCAGGAAAGTGAATTGCGCGAAATCGGCGGCGCTAGCGCTGAGATTGAACAGCTGAAGTCCAGGTATCCGGCCATGGTTGCTTTGGCTGGGGTCGGTTTGGCTGGTGCGGCGGCTGCCAATGAGCTGGATAGCTTTAGCCTCGACGACCTGACACTGGATGAGCCAGTCGCCCATGCTGACGAGCAGGACGATGCTTTCGATTTGAGCTTGGACGAACTTGAGGCCGAGCTTGAGCGTGATCTGCCAGCCTCTGACCGCAATGACTCTTTGAGTGATTTTGCTGAGCTGAGCCTGGATAGCGATTTGGATCTGGGCTCGCCAAGCCCGTTGGCCGTGCCTGCGGCAGATGACCTGGACTTCGGTCTGAGCTTGGATAGCGAAACCGCTGCCGACAGCTTGGCGTTGACTGATGACCTGGCCGATTTCAGCCTGGATCTGGACGGGGACAGCAAATCCACCGTTTCGGAGGAAGATGATTTCCTGCTGAGTTTGGATGACGAGTTGAGCGCCGCTCCGACCATGAATGAGTTTGCCGATCTGAGCTTGGATCTGTCGGAAGAAGGTTTGGGCGCCGATCTGGAGCTGGCGGCTGATTTCGATCTGTCCCTGACTGATGAGGCGCCGGCTGCACCTGCCGCGGATAGCTTTGCGGCGCAGCTTGATGAAGTCACTGCCGAGCTTGATCAGTTGAGCGAAAGCTTGGATCAGCCTGCTGGGTTTGATGAGTTCGTAGTTCCGGCTACCAGCGCGCCGCAATCGGCTAGCCTGGATGCCGACGACGATTTCGACTTCCTCTCCGGTACTGACGAGACGGCGACTAAGCTGGATTTGGCGCGGGCCTACATCGATATGGGTGACACCGAAGGCGCTCGCGACATTCTCGACGAAGTGATTACCGAAGGTAGCGATGGCCAACAACAGGAAGCGCGCGAATTGATCGCTCGTATCGTCTGATCCATGACTGAAGCAATACCGACAGCGGCAGCCGAAATGGCTGCCGTTGGTTTTTCCAGAATTGCCCTTGGCGTCGAATATAAAGGCTCTCGCTATCGTGGCTGGCAGCGCCAGGCCTCGGGTGTGCCGACGGTTCAGGAAGTGCTTGAAACTGCACTGTCCAGGGTGGCTGACTCCCCGGTTTCGTTGATGTGTGCAGGGCGCACCGATGCCGGTGTGCATGCCTGTGGTCAGGTCGTACACTTTGATACGCAGGCCGAGCGCTCGCTTAAAGCCTGGGTGATGGGCGCCAATATCAACCTGCCACCGGATATCAGCGTGGCCTGGGCGAAAGTGATGCCGGCGCACTTTCATGCGCGCTTCAAGGCCGTCGCCCGGCGTTATCGCTATGTGATCTACAACGACCAGATTCGCCCGGCGCATCTGGCCGAGGAGATCACCTGGAATCACCGCCCGCTGGATGTCGAGCGCATGCGCGAGGCGGCGCAGGCGTTGGTGGGCACCCATGATTTCAGTGCGTTTCGGGCCGGGCAGTGCCAGGCGAAATCGCCGATCAAGAAAATGCACCACCTGCGCGTTACTCAGCACGGCAAGATGATCGTGCTGGATGTCCGGGCTAACGCTTTTCTTCACCACATGGTGCGCAATATCGCCGGGGTGCTGATGACCATCGGTGCTGGCGAGCGGCCGGTCGAGTGGGCGAAGGAGGTGCTGGAGGCTCGCATACGTCGCTTCGGCGGCGTTACCGCGCATCCTTTCGGGCTCTATCTGGTGCAGGTCGAGTACCCGCCAGAGTTTGTCTTGCCAGAGCGTTACATCGGGCCGCATTTCCTTTCGGGCTTGCCGGAACTCGCGGCTGACGCCTAAAAAGGCATTTGCTACCATTCATAGTCTTTCCATGAAGGTGCCGCATCTTGTCAGCCGTTCGCAGCAAAATTTGTGGCATTACTCGAATCGAGGATGCGCTTGTCGCCGCCGAAGCCGGTGCGGATGCCATTGGGTTGGTGTTCTACGGCAAAAGTCCGCGGGCGGTCAGTGTTCAGCAAGCTCAGGCGATTATCGCGGCCTTGCCACCGTTCGTGACCACGGTTGGGCTCTTCGTGAATGCCAGCCGCTGTGAGTTGAACGAGATTCTCGATGCTGTGCCGCTGGATCTATTGCAGTTTCATGGTGACGAAACACCGGCCGACTGCGCCGGTTACCGCCGCCCCTATATCAAGGCGCTACGGGTCAAGCCTGGCGACGATATAGCGGCGCAAGCGGCTCAATACTCCCAAGCTTCCGGTATCCTGCTGGACACTTACGTAGCTGGTGTGCCGGGCGGCACCGGTGAGTCCTTTGATTGGTCGCTGGTGCCACATGATTTGTCCAAGCCGATTATCCTGGCGGGTGGGCTCTGTGCGGAGAATGTCCGCGCCGCGATCCGGCAAGTGCGCCCCTATGCGGTAGATGTCAGCGGCGGCGTGGAGGCGAGCAAGGGCATCAAGGATGCGGAAAAGATTCGTGCCTTCATCCGCGAGGTCGGTCGTGCCTGACTTCGATGGCCTCGCGGGCATGGCCTTAGGGTAGGCACGAGCGGGCGCTGCTGGCAGGCCGGAGCTGGATTCTCTATGTGACGGGCGAAGATTTTTGGCCGTCCATTAGCCTGGAGTTGCAGGTAGGCCTTGGGGCCGTATTGAGCTTCGCATGATGTCGCGCGGTTAACGCTATGACGAAGAACAAAAGGGTGCGGCTGGTTCAGCCATGCTGAGAGTCGGGCCAGTGACAGAGGGTTAGGTGTTTCTGGTGGAATTGTCGCCCGGATAGTCGATGGTGTGGTGGTAGGCTTTGCGCTGTTCGTGCGATTTGCTGAATGCGCAGAGTCGGCCCTGACTAGGACTGCAATCGTGAATTTGCTCAAGGACATGCGCGCGGCAATCGCTCGTTAGCGCGTCCGGGCCAACAGCTTTGGAGAATAAGTGCATGAGTAACTGGCTGGTAGACAAGCTGATCCCCTCGATCATGCGTTCCGAGGTGAAGAAAAGCTCGGTACCTGAGGGCCTCTGGCATAAATGTCCGTCTTGCGAGGCGGTGCTGTATCGCCCCGAGTTGGAAAAGACCCTGGATGTCTGCCCCAAATGCCACCACCACATGCGTATCGATGCGCGTGCCCGGCTGGATATCTTCCTCGATACGGAAGGGCGCGAAGAAATCGCTGCCGAGCTGGAACCGGTCGACCGTCTGAGGTTCCGCGACAGCAAGAAGTACAAGGATCGTCTGACCGCCGCGCAGAAGCAGACGGGCGAGAAGGATGCGCTGATCGCCATGCGCGGCACCCTCGAGAAAATGCCCGTGGTGGCCTGCGCCTTTGAGTTCTCCTTTATGGGCGGCTCGATGGGCGCCATTGTCGGTGAGCGCTTTGTTCGCGCGGCCAACGTGGCGCTGGAGCAACGTTGCCCGTTGGTCTGTTTCGCGGCTTCCGGTGGCGCGCGGATGCAGGAAGCGCTGATCTCGCTGATGCAGATGGCCAAGACCTCCGCGGTATTGGCGCGTCTGCGTGAGGAGGGCGTGCCGTTCATTTCCGTGCTGACCGATCCGGTCTACGGCGGCGTATCGGCCAGTCTGGCCATGCTCGGTGACGTGATTGTCGCTGAGCCGCGCGCGCTGATCGGTTTCGCCGGCCCGCGAGTGATCGAGCAGACCGTGCGTGAGAAGCTGCCGGAAGGCTTCCAGCGCAGCGAGTTCCTGCTGGAGCATGGCGCGATCGACATGATCATCCACCGCGAAGAGCTACGCCCACGCCTGGCCAGGTTGTTGGCGCAGCTGATGCGTTTGCCGTCCCCCGTCACGGCATGACTGACCGTACCCTGGCCGACTGGCTCGCTTATCTAGAGCAGCTGCATCCCTCGGCGATAGATATGGGGCTGGAGCGCTCGCGTGAAGTGGCGCGCCGGCTTGGCCTGGGTAAGCCGGCGGTCAAGGTCATCACGGTTACCGGCACCAATGGTAAAGGCTCCACCTGCGCTTTTTTGGCCTCGCTGCTGCAAGAGCAGGGTCTAAAAGTCGGCGTCTACAGCTCGCCACATCTCCTGAGTTACAACGAGCGTGTGCAGATTGCCGGCGTTGATGCCTCGGATGCGGAGCTGTGCGAAGCCTTTGCCGCCGTTGAGGCCGCGCGTGGCGAGATATCCCTGACCTATTTCGAAATGGGTACCTTGGCAGCTTTCTGGCTGTTCGAGCGTAGCGCTCTGGATGCGGCGGTGCTGGAAGTTGGCCTGGGTGGTCGGCTCGATGCGGTCAATCTGATCGACGCCGATCTTGCTCTGGTCACCAGTATTGGCCTGGATCATGCCGATTGGCTGGGCGATAGCCGTGAGTCGGTGGCTGTTGAGAAGGCCGGTATATTCCGCGCCGGGGTGCCGGCTTTGTGTGGCGACCTTGAGCCGCCGCGGCCGTTGTTGGCGCAAGTGGCAGCGTTGGGTTGCCCGTTCTTCTTGCGTGGACGCGATTACGACCTGGCCGTTGCTGAGCAGGCGTGGCATTGGCGCGGGCTGACTCTGGCGGGTGCAGTCCTTGAGCTGCATGACCTGCCGTTGCTCGATCTACCCATGGAAAACGCGGCCTTGGCGCTGCAGGCTTATGCCTTGCTCGGTCTACCCTGGCAGGCTGAACGGATTGTCGCTGCGCTATTGCGCACGCGGGTAACCGGTCGTTTGGATCGGCGAACGCTGCATTGGCAGGGTAAGTCGCTCACACTGCTGCTGGATGTTGGGCATAATCCCCATGCCGCTGAATATCTTGCCCAGCGCCTGGCGAGCCGACCGGTGACGGGCAAGCGTCTGGCAGTCTTTGGTTTGCTGGCCGATAAGGATCTCTCCGGGGTTTTGGCTCCGCTGCTGGATGTGGTGCAAGATTGGGCGGTAGCGCCGCTGCCGACTGCGCGCACGCGTCCGGTCGCCGAGCTGGAAGCGGCCTTGCTCAACCAAGGTGCGACAGTCACGGCTTACGCCGATGTGGCGGCGGCTCTGGAAGGGCAGTGGACTAAGGCTTCGGCGGATGATGAAATTCTGCTGTTTGGATCTTTTTATTGCGTGGCCGAGGCCCTGGACTGGCTGGCCTGCCATGCCAAGGGGAAGTAGGGGATGGCTTTGCTGGATAAAGGACTGAAGCAACGGATAGTGGGTGCCCTGGTGCTGGTCGCGTTGGCGGTAATTTTTCTGCCGATGCTGCTGTCCCGCGAGGACGAGTTGCGCCGCGTGGTGGTCGAGGCGCCGGCCATGCCGCAAGCACCGGCTATGCCGCAGGTAGCAGTCGAGCCGGTCGCGGTGCCAGAGCCGCAGTTGTTGCCGGAAGAGCCTGTGCCGGTCGATCCCGTCGCAAGCGCGTCGCTGCAGACGCCGCCACCGGCCGCTGTAGCGCCGAGCCAGTCGCAGGCTCAAGCCAGCGCACCAGTGGCGCCGGCTGCTCCTGCTCCTGCTCCGGTGCCGAGTCGTCTGGATGCGAACAGTCTGCCGGTCAGTTGGTCGATCCAGTTGGCCAGTCTGTCTAACCGTGCCAGTGCGGAAAGCCTGCAGAAAACCCTGCGCAGCCAAGGCTACAACGCCTATATCCGCAGTGTTGACGGGATGAACCGGGTATTTGTCGGCCCGCTGATTGAGCGCGCCGAGGCCGATCGTTTGCGTGATCAGTTGACTCGTCAACAGAAGCTCAAGGGTTTTATCGTTCGCTTCCAGCCAGAGAGCAGCTAAGGACCCGTTCAAGAGAAGGTGGCAAATCAGGCGCTTTGTCGTGCTGGCGTCAGATGTTTTTAGCGCATAGGCTCTGAATAAATCCGCGACGGTCGAATCCTCGGCTTACCCCTTGGGAAGGGCTCTGTTAAAATGCAGCGCCTTTCCCGTTCGTAGGCTGCACTGTGCCATTCACCTGGGTCGATTGGGCGATTATCGCCGTCATCGCCGTCTCCAGCTTAATCAGCTTAAAACGTGGCTTCGTTAAAGAGGCTCTGTCGCTGGTCACCTGGATCATTGCTGGGGTCGTCGCCTGGATGTTCGGTGGCGCGCTCTCGCAGCACCTGGTCGAATTTATCGCAACACCCTCGGCCCGCGTCATTGCCGGCTGCGCCATTCTTTTTGTCGCCACCTTGTTGGTCGGCGCCTTGCTCAATTTCCTCATTGGTGAGCTGGTCCGGGTCACCGGCCTTTCGGGCACCGATCGTGTTCTCGGCATGGCCTTCGGCGCCGCGCGCGGTGCTTTGCTGGTGGTGCTGCTGGTTGGCTTGCTCAGCCTGGCGCCGGTACAACAAGATTCCTGGTGGCAGCAGTCGAGTCTGCTGCCACATTTCTTGCTGGTCGCCGACTGGTCGAAAAACCTCATTTTAGGGCTTGCCAGTCAGTGGCTCGCCAGCGGTATCAGCACGCCTGTTGAGCTGCCGTTTAAAGAAGGTCTCTTGCAGCCTAAACTGCCGTAAAGAGCTTTCAGAATTAGCCTGATTCACTGAGTAGGGGTTGCGTCGCATGTGTGGCATCGTCGGTATCGTCGGTAAGTCGAACGTCAATCAGTCGCTGTATGACGCGCTAACCGTCCTCCAGCATCGCGGCCAGGACGCTGCCGGTATTGTGACCAGCCATGACGGTCGGTTATTTCTGCGCAAAGACAACGGCCTGGTGCGCGATGTGTTCCATCAGCGCCATATGCAGCGCCTGGTCGGCCACATGGGCATAGGCCATGTGCGTTACCCGACGGCCGGCAGCTCCAGTTCTGCCGAGGCGCAGCCGTTCTACGTCAACTCGCCGTATGGCATCACGCTGGCGCACAACGGTAATTTGACCAACGTCGAGCAACTGGCCAAGGAGATTTACGAGTCCGACCTGCGCCACGTCAACACCAACTCCGACTCGGAAGTGCTGCTCAACGTGTTTGCCCATGAGCTGGCCGTACGCGGCAAGCTGCAGCCAACCGAAGATGATGTGTTCGCCGCGGTGAGCGATGTGCACAAGCGTTGCCGCGGTGGTTACGCGGTGGTGGCGATGATTACCGGTTACGGCATTGTTGGTTTCCGCGATCCGAACGGGATCCGCCCGATCGTCTTCGGTCAGCGTCATACCGACGAAGGCGTGGAGTACATGATCGCCTCGGAAAGCGTCTCGCTGGATGTCCTCGGCTTCACTCTGATTCGCGATCTGGCGCCGGGCGAAGCGGTGTACATCACCGAAGACGGCAAGCTCTCTACCCGTCAGTGCGCGACTAATCCGCATTACTCGCCGTGCATCTTCGAACACGTCTACCTGGCGCGTCCGGACTCGATCATGGATGGTATCTCGGTATACAAGGCGCGCCTGCGCATGGGTGAGAAGCTGGCGGAGAAGATCCTCCGCGAGCGTCCGCAGCACGATATCGACGTGGTCATCCCGATCCCCGACACCAGCCGCACGGCTGCGCTGGAGCTGGCGAACCATCTGGGGGTGAAGTTCCGCGAAGGCTTCGTGAAGAACCGTTATATCGGCCGCACCTTCATCATGCCGGGGCAGGCGGCGCGCAAGAAATCCGTACGCCAGAAGCTCAACGCCATCGAGCTGGAGTTCCGCGGCAAGAACGTCATGCTGGTGGACGACTCCATCGTCCGTGGCACCACCTGCAAGCAGATCATTCAGATGGCGCGCGAAGCCGGGGCGAAAAACGTCTACTTCTGCTCGGCCGCGCCGGCAGTGCGTTACCCGAACGTGTATGGCATCGACATGCCGAGTGCGCATGAACTGATCGCGCACAACCGTACGACCGAAGAGGTGGCGGAGCTGATAGGCGCCGACTGGCTGATTTATCAGGATCTTAGCGACCTGATCGATGCGGTGGGCGGCGGCAAGGTCAAGATCGAGCATTTCGACTGCGCGGTTTTTGACGGCAAATATGTCACCGGCGACGTCAACGAGGCCTATCTGAACAAGATCGAACAGGCGCGCAACGACTCGTCCAAGGTCAAGGCCCATGCGGTCAGCGCTATCATCGACCTGTACAATAATTGATCAATTAAGTGCTCGATAACACAATTGACGGAGTAGCGGCATGACAGAGGATTGGGATGCCGGCCGGCTGGACAGCGACCTCGAAGGTGTAGGTTTCGACACCCTGGCGGTACGCGCCGGCCAACGCCGCACGCCGGAGGGCGAACACGGTGAGCCGTTGTTCTTCACCTCCAGCTATGTCTTTCGCACCGCCGCGGATGCGGCTGCGCGCTTTGCTGGCGAGGTGCCGGGCAACGTCTACTCGCGTTACACCAACCCGACGGTGCGCGCTTTCGAAGAGCGTATCGCCGCGCTGGAAGGTGCCGAACAGGCTGTAGCGACGGCCTCGGGCATGTCGGCCATTCTGGCCACGGTGATGGCCCTCTGTAGTGCGGGCGATCACGTACTGGTTTCGCGCAGCGTATTTGGCTCGACCATCAGCTTGTTTGAGAAGTACCTGAAGCGTTTCGCTGTGCAGGTCGACTACGTGCCGCTGGCGGACCTGTCTGCCTGGGCAAAAGCCTGCAAGCCCAATACCAAGCTGCTGTTCGTCGAGTCACCGTCCAATCCGCTGGCCGAACTGGTGGATATTGCGGCCTTGGCCGAGGTGGCGCATAGCCATGGCGCCTCGCTGGTCGTGGACAACTGCTTCTGCACACCGGTGCTGCAAAAGCCGTTGGCCCTGGGGGCGGATATCGTTGTGCACTCGGCGACCAAGTTCATCGACGGCCAGGGGCGTTGCCTGGGCGGCGTAGTGGCGGGTCGTAGCGAGCAGATGAAAGAAGTCGTGGGGTTCCTGCGTACCGCTGGGCCGACGCTCAGCCCGTTCAATGCCTGGGTGTTCCTCAAGGGCCTGGAAACCCTGCGCCTGCGGATGCAAGCCCATTGTGCCGGCGCCCAGGCTCTGGCCGAGTGGCTGGAGCAGCAGCCCGGGATTGAGAAGGTGCATTACGCCGGTTTAGCCAGTCATCCGCAGCATGAATTGGCCAAGCGCCAGCAGAGCGGCTTCGGCGCGGTGGTTAGTTTCGAGGTGCAGGGTGGCAAGGACGGTGCCTGGCGCTTTATCGACGCCACCCGCCTGCTTTCCATCACCGCCAACCTGGGTGACAGCAAATCCACCATTACTCACCCGAGCACCACCTCGCATGGGCGTCTGTCGCCGGAAGAACGCGCGGCTGCGGGTATTCGTGACAGCCTGATCCGCGTTGCCGTGGGTCTGGAAGATGTGGCCGACCTCAAGGCCGACCTGGTGCGTGGTCTAGCGGCTTTGTGATTGAGTGGGAAGTGGAGCGTGCGGCCCCGAATAACGGCAGAGTTGCGCTAGTCACCGGTGCGGCGCGCGGCCTTGGTTTGGGCATCGCGGCCTGACTGATCGCCGAAGGTTGGCAGGTGGTGTTGGCCGATACCGACCGCGTGCGTGGCTCCAAGGTAGCCAAGGCCTTGGGGGATAACGCCTGGTTCGTCGCGATGGACGTCTCCCAGGAAAGCCAGGTGGTGGTCGGGGTGGCCGAAGTGCTTGGCCAGTTCGGCCGCCTCGATGCGCTGATCAACAACGCCGCCATCGCCGAGCCGCATAACCCGCCGCTGGAAAGTCTCGAGTTGAATCAGTGGAATCGGGTGTTGGCGGTCAATCTCGGCGGCCCGCTGTTGTTGGCCAAGTATTGCGCGCCTTATCTGCGCGCTCATTACGGCTCTATCGTCAATCTCACCTCTACCCGCGCTCAGCAGTCCGAGCCGGACTCGGAAGCTTGCGCGGCCAGCAAAGGCGGCCTGCTGGCACTGACGCACGCGCTGGCGGCCAGTCTCGGCCCAGAGGTGCAGGTTAACGCGGTCAGCCCCGGATGGATCGACGCGCGCGATCTTTCCGCGCGCCGCACCGCACCGCTGTCCGATCTCGAGCATGCCCAGCATCCGGCCGGGTGGGCACTGTCGAGGACATCGCCGCGTTGGTCGCCTGGCTCCTGTCGGGCAACGCCGGCTTCGTCACCGGGCAGGAGTTGGTGGTCGACGGTGGGATGACGCGCAAGATGATTTATCTCTGAGCTGTGCCCCAGCCAGGGACGCCCGCGAGCCCATCCCAGACATGTCGGCAGCGCACCTGCTTGAGCAAGGTCTAGTCTTGTAGGACTAACCACAGATGAAGGGGCGCACATGAGCCTGATACTGTTCTTGATTATTGGCGCTGTCGCCGGCTGGATTGCCGGTAAGTTGATGCGCGGTGGCGGTTTTGGTCTGGTCGGCAATCTGGTGGTGGGGATAGTCGGCGCGGTAATCGGTGGGCACTTGTTCAGCTATCTCGGTGTGTCGGCGGGTGGAGGGGTGATTGGCTCACTGCTCACGGCGGTGATCGGTGCGGTAGTGTTGTTGTTTATCGTTGGCTTGATTAAAAAAGCTTGAGTCGTACCCCATAAAAAAACGGGCGACGTCGCTGAAAGGCACGCCGCCCGTTTTTTATGCGCCTGTTGGTGGCGCGGCTCGACTATTGGCGCAGGTCGATCGCCGAGTCGCCATGGCCGTCGAACAGCTGTCCGGGGTTGTGCGGCAGAAGACTCGGGCGAGTCGTGTTGGTTTGGTCGCCGAGCACGCGGATGTCGCTGTATTTCTTCCCGGACAAGGCCGCCAGACCGGCACCGTCGCGGACCACGCTGGGGCGTAGGAAGACCATCAGGTTGCGCTTGACGTGCTGGTCCCTGGTCGAGCGGAACAGCCGGCCCAGCCAGGGGATATCGCCCAGCAGCGGGACTTTCGAGTCGGTCTTAGTGATGTCGTCCTGAATCAGCCCGCCGAGCACTATGACCTGGCCATCTTCGGCGAGGATGGTGCTCTTGATCGAGCGCTTGTTGGTGATCAGGTCCACCGCCTGAGCGGTGAGGGTGGCGGCGGGGGCGATGGAGGAGATCTCCTGCTCGATCTCCAGGCGCAGGGAGGCGCCTTCGTTGATGTGTGGGGTGACCTTGAGGGTGACGCCGATATCCTGGCGCTCGATGGTGGTGAAAGGGTTGTTAGCCCCGGATGCATCGGTGGTGAAGGTGCCGGTCTGGAAGGGCACGTTTTGCCCGACCAGGATTTCCGCCTTCTGGTTGTCCAGGGTCAGCAGGCTCGGGGTGGACAGCAGGTTGCTGTTGTTGTTGGCTGACAGCGCGGTGATCAACGCCGCAAAGTGGTCGGTGCCGATGCCAATGATCGCGCCATCCGGCAGGGTGTTCAGCAGCGGATTGTCTACGTCATTCTTAGTGTCTTGAATGGCTTGCAGCACGGAACCGACCGACAGTCCGGTGCCGCGGAAGTTGACCCCGCCGAGTCCGCCGGTGTCGCCGCGGGCATCCACTGCCCACTGCACGCCGAGGGCGTCGGTGATATCGCCGGATACCTCGACGATGGCCGCTTCCACCAACACCTGCGCGCGCGGTACATCGAGCTGGCGGACGATGTCCTCTAGCGTCGCCACCAGGTCTGGTTCGGCCAGTAGAACCAGGGCATTCAGGCTCTCATCGGCACGAATCATGATGTCCTGCGGCTTGCCGGCGGCTTCACCGGTGGCGGCTGGAGCTTTCAACCCTTCGGAAATTTCCCCGAGGGTCTGTGCCAGCGCCTTGGCATCGTTATGCCGCAGGCGGATCACGCGGGTGTTGGTCGAGCGCGTGGTGGGAGTATCGAGAGACTGTGCCAGCGCCACCAGCTTGGCGCGGGCAGCCGGCGGGCCCAGGAGGATCAGGCGGTTGGTGCGGGCATCGGCAATGACCTGAGCACCGGAGGCGCCTTTGGCCTGGCCGCGGGCGAGGGCGGCATTGAGTGCTTCGGCGGCATCCATCACCCAGGCGTGCTGCAGGTTGAGCACGCTGTAGTCGTGATCGCTCTTCTGGTCGAGCTGATGGATCAGGTCTTCGATGCGCGCGATATTGGCGCTGCGGTCGCTGATGATCAGGGCGTTGGCCGAGGTCACTGCGGCCAGGTGACCGTATTGCGGTACGAGTGGGCGGATCAGCGGAATCAGCTCCGTCACCGAGCCGTGCTGCACCTGGATCAGGCGGGTTTCCAGGCGGTTTGGCGCGGCGCGACCGACATCGGCTTCGGCCTTGGCTTCGGCGTTGGGCACGATGCGGGCCTGTTCGCCTTGCGTGATCACGCTAAAACCGTGAGTGGCCATCACCGAGAGGAACAGCTGATAGATCTCACTCAGCGACAGTGCTGCCTTGGACACCACGCTGACCTGGCCCTTGACCCGTGGATCGACGATGAAGGTCTCGCCGGTGATCTCGGCGATTTGGTCGATGAACTCGCGGATTTCGGCGTCCTTCAGGTTGATCGTCCAGCGCTCCTCCTGTTGGTTGGCGCTTGTTGAGGCGGGTGTGATCGCCGCACTCGACGGCAGTGGCATGGCCATCAGGCCGGTGGCGAGCAGGGCGAAAGTCAGGCGAGAGAGGGTTGGAGACATCGTGTCAGTCGCTTTCCGTGGGCTGTTCGGTGGAATTGGGTTCGGCGGCGGGCAGGGTGCCGGCGGCATCCATCTGTTGACGCAGGGCGTCCATGCGTTCGCGCAGCTGTGCGGCATTGTCTTCTTGCAGCGTCGACAATTGATCGACCGAGTCTTCTGCGGGTGCGGCTTCGGTATCGCTAGCGCTGTTTGCGCTGCTCTTGCGGCTGGGGAAGGGCAGGCTTTCCAGGTGGCCGTTGCGTTCAAGCTCTACGCGATCGCGATAGACCGCATGCAGGCGCACCCCTTGGTTCAATTCGACGCCGACCGCATAGCGCTGTGGTTTGCTGCCTTCGCGCTGGATGATCGCGCTAGAGCGTTGCGGATCGGCATGTACGAAGCTGCCATGCAAGCTTAAGCGCAGATTAGTGGCCGGTGGTGGAGCATCGCTGGCCGGGCTGCTGGTGCCGAACAGGGGTTCCAGGCGTTCCAGTGCAGGGGCTGCGAGCACGGCCGGGGTATCGGTGCTGGTGGAGTGGGTCGGAGCACGCAGCAGGCGCAGCCAGTCGGTAGTTTGCCAGGCTAAACTTAGGCTCATGGCAAGGATCAGCGCGGCACCGACTAATGTCGGGGCCTGCAATTGCAGCCAGCGCTGAGATCCAGGGAAGGGCAAGGGCGTCACTCCGTGAATTTGTTGTTATTGGTGGTGTGGATCGCGGCTCGATCATAGCAGTTAGCAGGCTTGGCTCCGCAACCAATTTGGGGGTGTGTGCCATAGTCTGATGTGCTAAAGATAGACCTCTGTGACCCCTCCCGTAGTGGGAGCATTGATAACGACAAAAAAATGCGGAGTCGTGACGTACGCCGGTCAAATTTGCCTGTGATACTCGCTCAAGATTACCGTTTGAAGGCCCGATCAATATGAACGCTCTCCCTGCTGAGGCGCCGCTACGCCGGTTGCCATTCAGTTTCGCCAGGCGCCATGGTGTGGTGCTGATGGTCGAGTCCGACCAGGCTTGTCTGGGGCACCGGCCCACGGTTGAACTGGTGGCTCTGGTCGAAGCGCAGCGTTTCGCCGGGCGGCGTCTGCCCTTGCGCGCGCTCTCGGCCGACGCCTTTGAACTGGCCCTGGCCAATGCTTACCAACACGATTCCGCCTCCATGCAGCTGGCCGAAGATATCGGTGGCAGCATGGACCTGGCTGCTCTGGCCGAGCAGATTCCAGAAACCGAGGATTTGCTGGAGCAGGAGGATGACGCGCCGATCATCCGCCTGATCAACGCCATCCTCGGCGAGGCGATCAAGGAAAACGCTTCCGATATCCACCTGGAAACCTTCGAGAAACGCTTGGTCGTACGCTTCCGGATCGACGGTATTTTGCGTGAAGTGTTGGAACCCAAGCGCGAGCTGGCAGCATTGCTGGTGTCGCGGATCAAAGTCATGGCGCGGCTGGATATTGCCGAGAAGCGTGTACCGCAGGACGGGCGGATTTCGCTGCGGGTGGGTGGGCGCGAGGTGGATATTCGGGTGTCCACTCTGCCTTCGGCGAATGGCGAGCGGGTGGTGCTGCGCTTGCTCGATAAGCAGGCCGGGCGCCTGACCCTGCAGCATTTAGGCATGTGCGCGCGTGACCGCGAGCTGATGGAAGAAACCGTGCGCAAACCCCACGGGATTCTGCTGGTCACCGGCCCCACCGGCTCGGGTAAGACCACCACGCTGTACGCCAGCTTGGTCAGCCTCAACGACCGTACGCGGAACATTCTCACGGTCGAAGATCCGATCGAATACCACCTGGAAGGCATCGGCCAAACCCAGGTCAACCCCAAGGTCGATATGACCTTCGCTCGCGGCTTGCGCGCCATCTTGCGCCAGGACCCGGACGTGGTGATGGTCGGTGAAATACGCGACAAGGAAACCGCGCAGATCGCCGTGCAGGCGTCGCTGACCGGCCACTTGGTGCTCTCCACCCTGCATACCAACAGCGCCATCGGTGCCATTACCCGGCTGGTAGATATGGGCGTCGAGCCGTTCCTGTTGTCGTCTTCGCTGTTGGGAGTGCTCGCCCAGCGCCTGGTGCGCGTGCTCTGCCCGCATTGCAAAGAGGCTTACCCCGCCGATGCCGCGGAGTGTGCGCTGCTGGGCGTCGACAGTGCGCAGCCACCGCTGATCCAGCATGCCCGTGGCTGCGCCGAGTGCAAGCAGCAGGGCTATCGCGGGCGTACCGGTATCTATGAACTGGTGGTGTTCGATGACCATCTGCGCACCTTGGTGCACAACGCCGCTTCCGAGCAGGAAATGATCCAACATGCGCGCCGCTTTGGGCCGAGCATTCGTGAGGATGGCCGGCGTAAGGTGCTGGAGGGGACGACTACCCTGGAAGAAGTGCTGCGCGTGACACGGGAAGAGTGATCTAGGAACCATCATGGCCGCATTCGAGTACCTCGCCCTCGACCCCAAGGGGCGTCAGCAGAAAGGCGTTCTGGAGGCCGACAGCGCCCGCCAAGTGCGGCAGTTGCTGCGTGAGCGGCAGTTGGCGCCCTTGCAGGTGAAGGCCACCCGCACTCGCGAGCAAGCCAGCAATGACGGGCATTTCAGCTTCGTTCGTGGGCTTTCCGCCCGCGACCTGGCGTTGGTGACCCGGCAGTTGGCCACCCTGATTCAGGCCGGGTTGCCGATCGAAGAAGCCTTGCGCGCCGCCGCTGCGCAATCCACCGCGCCGCGTATCGAGGCGATGCTGCTCGCCGTGCGCGCCAGAGTGCTGGAGGGCCATAGTCTGGCCGCTAGCCTGAAAGAATTCCCCGCGGCCTTTCCCGAGTTGTACCGCGCCACGGTCGCCGCCGGTGAGCACGCCGGGCATTTGGGCCCGGTGTTGGAGCAACTGGCGGATTACACCGAGCAGCGCCAACAGTCGCGGCAGAAGATTCAGTTGGCCTTGCTATATCCGCTGATCCTGATGGTCACCTCGCTGATCATCGTTGCCTTTCTCCTGGGCTATGTGGTGCCGGATGTGGTGCGAGTATTTGTCGACTCCGGGCAGACCTTGCCGGCGCTGACGCGCGGTCTGATTGCACTCAGTGACGCGGTTAAAGCCTGGGGCTGGTTGCTGGTCTTGCTGCTGCTCGCCGGCGGCTTTGGGCTGCGTTGGGCATTGCGCGATGAGCGGGTCAAGCGGCGTTGGCATGGCTTGCTGTTGCGCCTGCCTTTGGTTGGCCGCTTGGTGCGGGCGACCGACTGCGCGCGTTTCGCCTCGACCCTGGCGATCCTCACCCGGAGTGGCGTGCCCTTGGTCGAAGCCCTCGGCATTGGCGCGCAGGTGATCGCCAACCGGGTGATTCGCGCCGAAGTGGTGCTGGCCGCGCAGAAGGTTCGCGAGGGCGGCAGCCTGACTCGCGCACTGGAGGCCAGTGGCCAGTTTCCGCCGATGATGCTGCACATGATTGCCAGCGGCGAGCGCTCCGGCGAGTTGGATCAAATGCTCGCGCGTACCGCACGCAATCAGGAGAATGATCTGGGCGCGCAGGTCGCCTTATTGGTCGGGCTGTTCGAGCCGTTCATGCTGGTGTTTATGGGGGTGGTGGTGCTGTTGATCGTGCTGGCCATCCTCCTGCCGATTTTGTCGTTGAATCAACTGGTGGGGTAAGCAAGTGAAGGACGTGCGCAAGCAACAGGGTTTTACCCTGATCGAAATCATGGTGGTGGTTGTGATCCTCGGGATCCTCGCGGCCTTGATCGTACCGCAGGTGATGAGCCGCCCGGATCAGGCCAAGGTCACTGTGGCCAAGGGTGATGTCAAGGCCATCTCCGCCGCGCTGGATATGTACAAACTGGACAATTACGCCTATCCGAACACCCAGCAAGGGCTCGAAGCCCTGGTAAACAAGCCCTCGGGCAACCCTCCGGCGAAGAATTGGAACAAGGACGGCTACCTCAAGCGGATGCCGGTCGATCCTTGGGGCAATCCCTATCAATACCTGGCGCCGGGCACTAAAGGTCCTTTCGATCTGTATTCCCTCGGGGCCGACGGTAAGGAAGGCGGCGACGACCACGATGCCGATATCGGCAACTGGGATCTGTAAGCCGCGATGCGCTGCTCGCGGGGATTCACGCTGATCGAGCTGCTCGTGGTGCTGGTGATCCTCGGCAGCCTGGTTGGGTTGGCCGTGCTCAGCACCGGCATCGCAGGGCCTGCGCGGGAACTGAACAACGAGGCTGAGCGCCTGACCGGCTTGATCGGCGTGTTAGCCGACGAGGCGGTATTGGACAACCGCGAGTACGGTCTACGACTGAGCCCCGAGGCCTATCAAGTGCTGCGCTACGACGAAATCACGGGCAAGTGGCTGGCAGTGGATAAGGCTGCCCATCGCTTGCCGAGTTGGGCGGTGCTGAGCTTCGAGTTAGATGGCGAAGCCTTGAACTTGCCTACACCGGCTGCGGATGACGATAAAAAAGCCAAAAACCAAGCCCCGCAGTTACTGATTCTCTCGAGCGGCGAACTCAGTCCTTTTCGCTTGCGCCTGGCTGAACGGCGCAAAGATGGCTTGCGGCTGCAGATGTCCAGCGATGGTTTCCGCTTGCCCAGAGTCGAGCTAGAGGGGCTCAAGGGTCGGGCCGGATGACGCGCGCACGGGGTTTCACCTTGCTTGAGGTGTTAGTCGCGCTGGCCATTTTCGCCTTGGTCGCGGCCAGCGTGCTGACCGCCAGTTCGCGTAGCTTGCAGACGGCCGCACGCCTGGAAGACAAGACCCTGGCCATGTGGATTGCCGACAATCGTTTGAGCGAACTGCAACTGGCCGAAACGCCGCCGGCCGATGGCCGCGCGCAGGGTCAGTTGGACTATGCCGGGCGACACTGGGAGTGGCTTAGCCTGATTGAGCCAACCAGCGAGCCGACGATGCGCCGGGTCACGCTCTGGGTGGCGCTGAGCGGTGAGCGCGGTGCCCGTGGCGAGCTGAAAGAGCGCGCGGTATTAAGCCTGACCGGCTTCCTCGGGGCTGAACCATGAGGCGTTCCGCGGGTTTCACGCTGTTGGAGTTGCTGATTGCCATCGCGATCTTCGCCCTGCTGGGGTTGGGCACTTACCGCATGCTCAGCAGCGTGCTGCGCACCGACACTGCGACACGAGTCCAGGAACAGCAATTACGCGAGTTGATCCGCGCCATGGCGGCTTTCGAGCGCGATGTGCTGCAGGTGGTGGCGCGGCCGGTGCGCGACCCGTTTGGCGAGCCGCGTGCGGCCTTACTCGGCGAGGATGGGGATCGCACGGCATTGGAGTTCACCCGGAATGGCTGGCGCAACCCCATTGGGGCGCCACGTTCGCGCTTGCAGCGGGTTCGCTGGGAGTTGAGTGGCGAACAGTGGCAGCGACGTTACTGGACGGTGTTGGATCAGGCCCAGGACAGCCAGCCGCGCGTGCAGCAGGCGCTGGACGGGGTTACCCACTTTGCTCTGCGTTACCTGGATCGCGAGGGGCGCTGGTTGGACAACTGGCCGCCGGCCGAAGGCGCCGAAGACCAGCGTTTGCAGCAGTTGCCGAGGGCTGTCGAGTTAGTGCTGGAGCATCGTCGTTATGGTGAGCTGCGGCGTGTCTTGCGCTTGCCGGATATGCCCAAGGATGCGGCCAAGGAAGGCACCGAAGGTGGTGAGCAGCCAGCGCCCGAGCCCGAAGCGGAGGCCGGCTCATGAAGCGCCAAAGGGGAGTCGCCTTGATCACGGTGCTGCTGGTGGTGGCCGTGGTGACGGTGGTCTGTGCCGGGTTGATCGCGCGCCAGCAGTTGGCCATTCGGAGCAGTGCCAACCTGTTGAATGTGCGTCAGGCCTGGCATTATGCCATGGGTGGCGAGACGTTAGCCAAGGCGCTCCTGCTGCGCGATTTGCGCCAGGGTGATCCGCGCCAGCCGGTGGATCACCTGGGTGAGGCGTGGGCGCGACCGCAGGCTCCCTTCAAGCTGGATGAAGGGGGGGAGTTGCGGGTGCGTATCGAGGATCCGAGCGGGCGCTTCAATCTCAACAGTTTGGTGCGCCAGGGTCAGGTCAATGCAAGGGCCGTGGCGCAGTTTCGCCGCTTGTTGTTGCGCCTGGATATCGAGCAGCCCTATGCCGAGCGCTTGCAGGACTGGCTGGATGTCGACCAGGAACCGAGCGGCGCCTTTGGCGCGGAGGACAATCAATACCTGCTGGCAAAGCCCGCCTACCGAGCCGCCAATCAACTGCTGCGCGATGTCTCCGAGCTGCGCCTGTTATTGGGCATGAATGAGGCGGACTACCGGCGGCTGTTGCCTTATGTCAGCGCATTACCCGCAGACGCTACGCTAAACGTCAATACTGCCAGTGCCTTAGTGCTTTCCAGCCTGGCCGATGGTTTGACGCCGAGCGTTGCCCAAGGTCTGCTGGCGATGCGGGGTAGCGAGGGTTTTCTCAGTGCGGATAGCTTCCGCGGTCTGGCGCCATTGGCTGGGCTCGGTGTGCAGAAGGAGGACGTGGCTGTGGGCACTAATTATTTTCAGGTGGTCAGCGAGGTTCGAGTGGGTGATCGTCGTCAGGTGCTGGTGAGCAGTTTGCAACGTGCTGAAGATGGTCGCCTGCGGGTACTGGCGCGTGATTTAGGGCAGGCTGGTTCAGCGCCAGCGCCAATCAAGGAGTCCGGTCAATGAGTCAGGTGTCTATCTTTCTGCCGCCGACCGCCTGTGTGGCGGCGGATCCTGAGCTGGTGGTGTGTCGCGTGCAGGCGGGCGTCCGCACGCAGCTAGCCTTTTGCGCGGCAGTGGCGGAGCTGGGGGCGCCCTGGCGCCTGGTGCTGCCGGTGGAGGCGGTGACCAGTTGCGTTGTGCAACTGCCGACCCAGAAGTCCCGTTGGTTGCGCCAGGCCTTGCCGTTTGCGGTGGAGGAGCTGCTGGCTGAAGAGGTCGAGCACTTCCATCTGGCCCTGGGCGAGCAGTTGGCGGACGGTCGGCACCGGGTGTTCGCCGTGCGCCGTAGCTGGCTGGCGGGTTGGTTGACGCTGTGCGCGGAAAACCGGCCGGCGACGATTCAGGTCGACGCGGATCTGCTACCGGCGCAAGGTACGCAACTGCTCTGGCTGGATGAGCGTTGGCTGCTCGGTGGAGTCACGCCGACGCGCATGGCGCTGGCCGCCGAGGATTGGCCGTCGCTGGCGCCGGTCTGTCCGCTGCCGCACATGGCCTATGCCCGGCCGGAGCAGGCGCTGCCGGCAGGGATTGGCGAGTGTCAGCGCGAGCCGGATCTGCATCTCTGGTTGGCCAGCCAGACTGCGGGCTGCAACCTGGCCCAAGGCGAGTTCGCGCCGCGTGAGTCAGCCGAGGATTGGCTGCGTTGGCGCCCGGTGCTGGGCTTGGTTGGCCTGTGGCTGGTGCTGCAGTGGGGCTTCAATGTGGCGCAGAGCTGGCAAGTGCAGCGCGAGAGCGAGGTCTATGCCGCGTCCAATGTGGCGCTCTATCGCGAGCTGTTTCCTGAGGACACTAAGCTGGTCAACCTGCGTACCCAGTTCGACCAGCATTTGGCCGAAGGTGCTGCTGGTAGTCAGAGCCGTTTGCTCAGTCTGCTCGGTCAGGCAGCCGGAGCGCTGATTGCCGAAGGCGCGCAGGTGCGTGTGCAGCAGTTGGACTTCAGTGACAGCCGCGGCGACTTGGCGCTGCAGGTGCAGGCGCCGGGTTTCGACGCGCTGGAGCGGTTGCGTGAACGCCTGATCGCGGCTGGATTGGTGGTGCAGTTGGGGTCAGCCAGCCGTGAAGCGACTGGGGTTAGTGCCCGCTTGGTGATTGGAGGCTAAGGATGAGCGGTTTGAGTGCATTGAAAAATCCCTTCGCGGCGCAACTGGAGCGTTCCGTGTTGTTACAGCGCTGGCGCGCGCTTATCCCTCGTGAGCGCCTGGCGTTGAGCCTGCTGGCGTTATTTTTGCTGGCGCTGCTGCTCTATCTGAGTGTCTGGCGCCCTGCCGAGCAACGCCTGATCGCCGCGCGCAGTGCTTTCGAGCAGCAGCGCGAGCTGAATGCCTATCTGCAGGCACGGGCACCTTTAGCCCGTGCGCTGCACAGCAAACCCCAAGTCAGCCTGGACCCCGCGAAGCTGCAAGGTCTGATTACTGCCAGTGCGGCGCAGCAGAACCTGGCCGTGGAGCGTTTGGACAGCGAGGGGGATGGCGGCCTGCAGGTCAACCTGCAGCCAGCACCTTTTGCCCAGCTGTTGCGCTGGTTTGCCTTGCTCGAAGGGCAGGGCGTGCGGATCGATGAGGCGGGCTTGGATCGTGACGAAGAGGGTCGGGTCGCCGCGCGCCTGACCTTGCGCGTAGCGCATTGATCGGGTCGCGCGAGCATGGTGGTCGGTTGCGCGGGCAGCCTGAGGCAAACTCGAAGGTTGCCGAGATAAACCCCTCTTTGAAGAAAAACTCTATGTAGGGTGTTGACTTAGGTGCGTCTCCCGCGTAAATTTCGCGCCTCGCAAGCAGCGGGTGATTAGCTCAGCTGGGAGAGCATCTGCCTTACAAGCAGAGGGTCGGCGGTTCGATCCCGTCATCACCCACCACTCTTGTGAATTTCGGACGCAAGTCCGACCGACGCGCAGCGGTAGTTCAGTCGGTTAGAATACCGGCCTGTCACGCCGGGGGTCGCGGGTTCGAGTCCCGTCCGCTGCGCCATATTCTCCAGGTTCGATCACGGTCGGCCTGAGACGGGTGAAGCCCTACAGGGTGGAGCTGGTCAGAGGTTTAAAAGAGTTCCATTGGACGCAAGTCCAACCGACACGCAGCGGTAGTTCAGTCGGTTAGAATACCGGCCTGTCACGCCGGGGGTCGCGGGTTCGAGTCCCGTCCGCTGCGCCATCTTAGAAAGCCCTTAGGTTGAAAAACCTAGGGGTTTTTTATTGCCTGCAATATTTCGATTTTGTTTCATCTTTTGTTCATCAGGGATCTTTAATCTGCTTGCTAGGGTCTTTGTTAGGCCCATGTCTTCAGATCGAGAGGTAACCCAATGGACGACTATCAAGAAGAGCTCCTCGAGTACCGCGCTGGCGAGCAAGAGGACCCTGCTGAGCCTGTGGAAGACGCCACTGAGTTGTGACGAGGCCCGTTAGCCTGTTTGCCGTTGCGCACGGCGGAACTCGCCAGGGGTTTGCCCGCTCCAGCGTTTGAACGCGCGCTGAAAGGCTTCCGCCGAGGCGAAGCCCAGCAGGTAGGCGATCTCGCCAAAGGCCAGTTCGGTGTCACGGATATAGGCCATCGCCAGATCGCGGCGGGTATCGTTGAGAATCGCCCGGTACTGCGTGCCTTCTTCCGCCAACTTGCGCCGCAGCGTCCAGGTGGGGAGCTGTAGGCGTGCCGCGACTTCTTCCAGGTCGGGCTCACGGCCATGCAGCAGCGGGCCGAGCAGTTGGCTGATGCGCTCGCGCAGGCTGCGGGTGCGGGTCAGTTGTTCCAGTTCGCGTTCGCAGATTTCCAGCAGATGGCGCCAGGTGCTCGGGCAGTGTTCGGGGTTGCGCAATGCCAGGTTGGCCTGGTTCAGTCGCAGCTGATTGACGCTGGCACCGAACTCCAGCGGGCAGCCGAACACCTCGGCGTAGCGCTCGGCGTAGCTGGGGGCGGGGAATTCGATTTCGACCTTTTCGAGGTTCAGCTTTTGCCCGGCCAGGCTGCTCAGCTGGCAGGTCCAGCTGGCCAGTACCGAGTCCACGACAAAGCGGTTGTAGGCGTTGTACGGGTTGATCGAATAGAAGCGCAGCCAGGCACCTTGGGCATCCTCATGCAAGCTCGACTGGCCGCGATAGTTGTAGGCGTACAGGGGTTCAAAGCGAATCAGTGCGCGGGCGGCTTCCCGCACGGTCGGGGCTTGGGCGGCGGTCACACCGGCCAGGCCAACTTGGCTGAGTCGGTTCAGTTGGCCCATCAACAGGCCCAGGCTGGGGTCGCCAGTCAACTGGATGGCGGCGTGCCCCAGGCGCATATAACGCGGGATCGACAGCCTGGCCCGCGGCTCGGCCAGGCGCGCAGCATCCAGACCATATTGGTCGAGCAGCGGTGCGGGGTCTTGCGCAAGCGCGCGTACGGCCTCGGCCAGGCTGTGGACGAAACCGACCGAGAGGTCGCCAAGACGTACTCGCGTGGGTTTCATCGGCCTACAGCCAGAGGTTGATCAAGCGGGCGCCGTGGCCAACGCTAGCCAGACTATTTTGGCCGGGCGTGGCGAGCGAACTTTGGCCATCGCTGCCCATGCCCCACAACTGGCCGCGCATGAACACGGTGATACCCGCCTGGGCGCCGCTGCTGGAGAGGCGAGCGGCCATGGCCAGGCGCTGCCAGGCTTCCCCTTCGCTCAGTTCGCCGGGTTTAAGGCTGACGTCGGCTGGCGTCGTGGCGCCATTGTAGCCGCCCCAAGGCTTCGACCAATGGCCATTGCCGGTGAGAAACGCCGGTACGGCCAGCAGCTCGACACCGTTGCGGGCCAGTTCGGCGTAACCGGCCGGGTACCAGCTGTCGGCGCAGATCAACACGCCCAGGCGCCCGGCTGGTGTATCCAGCACCTGTAGCGCAGCAATCGGGGCGGCGGCGGTAAAGCCTTGTTCGTCGCGAATCGGGAAGCTTTTGCGCTGTGGCTGGCCGAGTGGTGCGCCATCGCTACCGAACACCAGGCTGATGTTGTACAGCGGGCCAGCGCCGACCGTCAGAGTGCCGTTTTCCACCCGGGGCTCGGGTAGCACGATCGAGCCGGCTACCAGGGTGATGCCGAACTCCTTGGCCAAACCGCCAAACAAGGCTTGGTAGTCGCGGGCCATGGCCTGACCCTTCATGCGCAACAGCGCGTCGGCCAGACGATCCTCGCCTTGCGCGGCAAGCAGGGCGCTGACGAGTTGCAGCGGATGGCTGGCGGCTAGCCAGGCCATGGCTTCTTTCACTGTTTTGGCCTGATAAACCTCGGCCTTCTCTCCGCTCGCGATCAGCCAGGTGCCAATGTGTTCCGGCAGTACGGCGATGGTTTTGCGGTTGAGCAGGCCTTCGCTGCGGGCTTTTTCCAGGTAGGCGGCGAGTTTCAGGTGCAGTAGCTCGACACTCTGATAATCGCCGGAGAACAGCTCCGGCTGGATGCCGAGCAGGTTGCCGCGCTCGCCTGGCTGGCCTTGGTTGAGCACGACCTGGCTACGCAGGTCAGACAGGTAATGGCCGCTCGGACGCAATCCGGTCCAAACGGCATAAGCGCTGATGGCGCCGATGAGGAGGCTGATGACGGCGAAGCTGAGTAGTTTGCGCATGAGATAAAGGCGTGCGGGATTCACTGTCTAGGGTAGGACGCTGGGCTGTGCTTGCCAAGTCGCGCTGCTCGTTTCGATCAATAACTTGTCACTTTGGATCATTGAGTGGGGCTCGGTAGCTCTCTATCGTCTGCTGCATAACTGATCGCTGCCCGGTTTCGACAACAACCGCTACTGAGGCTGCGGCATCCCGTGAATGTACTGCTTGTGGAGCTCCTATGACCGCCGCTCACTATCCGCACCTGTTGGCCCCGCTTGACCTGGGTTTCACCACCCTGCGCAACCGCACCTTGATGGGTTCCATGCACACCGGCCTGGAAGAAAAGCCCAACGGCTTCGAGCGCATGGCGGCCTATTTTGCCGAGCGTGCGCGTGGCGGCGTGGGCCTGATGGTGACCGGCGGTATCGGCCCGAACGTCGAGGGTGGGGTGTATTCCGGTGCGGCCAAGCTGACCACCGAGGAAGAGGCGCAAAAGCACAGGATCGTCACCCAGGCGGTGCACGAGGCGGGCGGCAAGATCTGCATGCAGATCCTGCATGCCGGCCGTTATGCCTACAGCCCGAAGTCGGTGGCGCCGAGCGCGATCCAGGCGCCGATCAACCCGTTCAAGCCCAAAGAGCTGGACGAGGAGGGTATCGAGAAGCAGATCCAGGATTTCGTCACCTGTTCCAGCCTGGCCCAGGTGGCCGAGTACGACGGCGTCGAGATCATGGGCTCGGAAGGTTATTTCATTAACCAGTTCCTCGCCGCGCATACCAACCAGCGTACCGACCGCTGGGGCGGCAGCTACGAGAACCGCATGCGCCTGCCGGTGGAGATCGTCCGCCGCGTGCGCGAGGCGGTCGGGGCGAACTTCATCATCATCTATCGCCTGTCGATGCTCGATCTGGTGGAAGGTGGCAGCACCTGGGACGAGATCGTGCTGCTGGCCAAGGCCATCGAACAGGCCGGCGCCACCCTCATCAACACCGGTATCGGCTGGCACGAAGCGCGTATCCCGACCATCGCCACCAAGGTGCCGCGTGCCGCGTTCACCAAGGTTACCGCCAAGTTGCGCGGTGAGGTCGGCATCCCGCTGATCACCACCAACCGCATCAACACTCCGGAAGTCGCCGAGCAGGTGCTGGCCGAAGGCGACGCCGACATGGTCTCCATGGCGCGTCCGTTCCTGGCCGACCCGGACTTCGTCAACAAGGCCGCCGCAGGTCGCAGCGACGAGATCAACACCTGCATCGGCTGCAACCAGGCCTGCCTGGATCACACCTTCGGCGGCAAGCTGACCAGTTGCCTGGTCAACCCGCGGGCCTGCCATGAGACCGAGCTGAACTACATAAAGACCCTGACGGTGAAGAAGATCGCCGTGGTCGGTGCCGGCCCGGCTGGGTTGTCCGCCGCCACCGTGGCGGCCGAGCGTGGCCATCAGGTGACCTTGTTCGATGCCGCCAGCGAGATCGGCGGCCAGTTCAACGTGGCCAAGCGCGTGCCGGGCAAGGAAGAGTTCTTCGAGACCCTGCGCTACTTCAAGCGCAAGCTGGAGACTACCGGGGTCGAGCTGCGCTTGAACACTCGGGTGGATGCCGCCGAGCTGGCCGAAGGCGGCTACGACGAGATCATCCTGGCCACGGGTATCGCGCCGCGCACACCAGCCATTCCTGGCGTCGACAGCCCGAAGGTGATCAGCTACCTGGATGCCATCCTCGAGCGCAAGCCCGTCGGGCAGAAGGTGGCGGTGATCGGTGCCGGCGGCATCGGCTTCGACGTTTCCGAGTTCATCGTGCACCAAGGCGAAGCCACCAGTCAGAACCGCGAAGCCTTCTGGAAGGAGTGGGGCATCGACGCCGATCTGGAGGCTCGCGGTGGGGTTGCCGGCATCCAGGCCGACCCGCATGCGCCGGCCCGTGAGGTGTTCCTGCTGCAACGGAAAAAGTCCAAGGTCGGCGACGGCCTGGGTAAGACCACTGGCTGGATTCATCGTGCCGGCCTGAAGAACAAGCAGGTGCAGATGCTCAATAGCGTCGAGTACCTGAAGATCGACGACGCCGGTCTGCATATCCGCATCGCCGAGGGTGAGCCGCAAGTGCTGCCGGTGGATACCGTGATCATCTGCGCCGGCCAGGATCCGCTGCGTGAGTTGCAGGAGGGGCTGGTCGCCGCTGGGCAGAGCGTGCACCTGGTCGGTGGCGCCGATGTGGCGGCTGAATTGGATGCCAAACGGGCGATCAATCAGGGTTCGCGCCTGGCCGCTGAACTCTAAGATGATCTGAATCTGAATAAGCCGTCGTGCCCGCGAAGCTGGGTATGACGGCTCGATGGTTGGTCTTCAGGCTTTTCATAAGGGGTACGCTGCACATGCTAGCTATATCGCCCAACCCAGCTGTTGCCGTCACGCTTGAGCAATGGCATGCCATGCTCGAAAAACAGGATCTGCGTGCTCTGCCGGCCTTGCTGCATCCGCAGGCGGTGTTTCGTTCGCCGATGGCATTCAAACCTTATAGCGGTGCGCCGCTGGTGACGCTGATTCTGAACACGGTCTCGCAGGTGTTCGAGGGGTTTGCTTACCACCGGCAGCTGTTCAGCGAAGATGGTCTGAGCGTGGTGCTGGAGTTCAGTGCCCGCGTCGGTGACCGTCAGCTCAAGGGTATCGACCTGATTCGCTTCGATGACGACGGCAAGATTGTCGATTTCGAGGTGATGATTCGGCCCCTGAGTGGTTTGCAGGCGTTGGGCGAGGAGATGGGGCGGCGTCTGGCGCCCTTTTTGGCCAGCTCCAAGTCCTGAGATATTGCACCAAGCCCATCACAGTTTCGCCCCGCCGTTGGTCTGTCTAACTGCCACGGCGGGCGACTGCCAACCCAGTCACATTGCCCGCGCCCCTTTTTCCCCTAGACTTGTCGATATCACGGGATAACGCCTGGTGTTGCCGCCTTTACTCAGGCTGCCAGGAGCGTCACCCCCGAGTGGACTATCGCCGTGTTGGCCTAGAGGGAAGCCGATGAGCATGCAGAACAAGCCACAGATAGTGGAAGCCGTGATGTTCTTCAGTGAGCGCGGCATCTGCAAGGAAATGCTTTTTCCAGAATTCGAGGCTTTGCTCGACGGCATGGTGACTATGCCGGAGTTCGCCGATCAGCAGGTGCGCGTGGCCTATGTGTTGATCAACCCGCGTCTGTTAATCCGCGCGGCGGTGTTCTTCTATCTGGATTTCGACAAGAAGGGCTTGGCCGATAGCGGTTGGAATATCCCCCTACGGCATCTGGCCGAGCGCTCCGGGCGTGGCCCAGACCTCGGTGCGGGGCCGATTCGTTTGGCCTGCCGCAGCCAGTGTCCGGTGTCCTGGCAGCAGATGCACCTGTGGGACCCCAGCCTGGCGCCGGGGCAGAACGACCTCGTACTGCTGCGCGATGCGGCCAAGCGTAATCAGTTGGGCTTGCTGGTTGAGGATGACTCGGCACAGACAGTCGCTCCCGAACGTTTGCAAATGGCTTCCGAGGACAAATGGCATGCGCCGGATCCAGCCAAGGAGGTGGCGGAGAAACTGGCTGAGAAAAACGATCAGGAGCACCGCCTGAAAACCGCGCAACTGATCAAACAGCAGCGTCTGCGGATCAGCAGCCTGGGCCAGCAACACGAAGAGGAGTTGGCCAAACTCAAACTGGCCAATGCTGAGCAGAATAAAACGCTGCAGGTGCAAATCCATGGCCTGCACCTGGCTTTGCGTCAACAGGAGGAACTCAACGCGAACCTCAAGGCGCAATTAGCCGCGCAAGCCGATGGCTTGCAGAAAAACCGCGAAGAAATGACCCAGCAATTGCGGGCTCTGGAGCACCATGGCCGCACCGAGAGCGATATCCTGCGTGCGCAGTTTGATGCTGAGTTGCAAGCCAAGATCGCGTCTGCGGTAGTGGAGTACAAAGAGCAGATCGCCATTCGTGACGTTGAGCTGGCCTACCGCAACGAACTGGACGCGCAACTGCAACAGGAAGTCGAGCGCCTCAAGTGTGAGCGTGACGCGTTTGCCAGCCAAGGCGGCGAACAGATTCTCGAGCGGCTGACCAAGCTCGGCGTGGTATTCGTCGTCTATCACCCGGGTGCCGGTCACCTGACTATCCCGCTGCAGGATGTCGCCCGTTATCAGGACAATCCGCTGGCCTACGCCGCGACCAAGTGCTTCGTTTCGCAAGCGCAATATCTCCAGTGGCTGGCGCATTACCAGCAACCGAACTGCGAGGCGAACTTGTCCAGCGGTGAGCGCTGCGCCATGCCGATCGAGCGGGTGGACAGCCCCAGTCGGTTCGTCGCGGGCGACTCCAATTGTTGTGCGCGGCATAAGGCCAGCCGCCTGCGCACCGTCAGCTAAGCCTTGTCTCTGGTTATTCCGCAGTGGGCCCCAAGGGCGCCACTTGAGCCTTTGCAGCTCGATTGGCTGGCGCAGGCTGCTGTCGAGCTGGCGGTGCTGCGCCTCGACCTGATCGACCCGCTGATCTCCGGCAATAAGTGGTTCAAGCTGACCCCGCATCTGGTTAGCGCCGCCGCGGTGGGTGCCGATGGCTTGATCAGCCTGGGCGGGGCGCATTCCAATCATCTGCATGCCCTGGCCGCGGCGGGAAAGCGCTTTAGCTTTCCCACCGCCGGCTTGCTGCGCGGTGAACCGCAAGACACGCCAACCGTGCGTGATCTGCAGGCGTGGGGCATGCAACTGCACTGGCTCGGCTACGGCGGTTATCGAGCGCGGCATCGGCCGGATTTCTGGGCTCAATGGCAGGCACGCTACCCCAAGCTGCACGCCGTGCCGGAGGGCGGTGGTGGTTTGCCGGGGGCGCTGGGCTGTGCGGCGCTGGTGACGCAGGCGCGCGAGCAGTTGGCTGCGCTCGGTTGGGCTGACTATGACGGCTGGTGGCTGGCCGTGGGCACGGGTACTACCTTGGCTGGCTTGGTGCTGGCGGAGGCGGGTGCGCATCCGGTGTTCGGCGCTATGGCGGTGCCGGGCGATCATGGCGTGGCGCAGCAGGTACAGACGATTCTGTGCCAGGCAGGCGTGGCAGATCGTGGTTATCGGTTGCTGGACGCCTATCGCGGTGGTTTTGCCAAGGTCGATGCCGAGTTGGCGTGCTTTATTCTTGAGCTTGAGGCGTGCAGCGGCGTGCCGCTAGAACCGTTATATACCGCGAAAGCATTAATGGCATTGCGCCAGCAGGTTGAGGCCGGTTACTTTGCCCCTGGTACACGCCTGCTCTTCGTCCATACGGGCGGCTTGCAGGGGTGCAGGGCCGCCCGTATGAACAATGATATGAACAACGAGCCGATGCGCTTGCGCGATCTGGCTGGACCTGTGGCCGGTGATGCTGAGCTTCGACCGGTGGAGTCTGGATATCCTTATGAGTGATCCCCTGAATCCCGAACAGCTGCGCAGCCTGACGCCGCTCAACGTGCTCTCCGAACAGCAGTGGCGCGAGCTGCGCGATCAGCTAGTGCCGCAACCCGTGCTGGCCGGTCAATTGCTGTTCCGCCAGGGTGATCAGGCGCGGCTGACCCATTACCTCTTGGCGGGTGAACTGCTGCTGCGTTCTGTCGACGGAGAAGAAGAGCATCTGCTCGCGGGCAGTGAAGCCAGCTGCCATCCGCTGTCACCCAGCCTACCGCGCTTGCATGAGGCCCGGGCGCTGACCGATGTCAGCCTGCTGACGCTGGACAGCGCAACCCTGACACGGTTGTTGACCTGGCGCCTGGCCTATCAGGATCTGCTGCTGGAGTTGGGGCAGGCCGGCGAGGACGTGGAGTGGCTCGAGCGGCTGCTGGAAAACCCCCTCTTCGCCAAAGTACCGTCGCCGAATGTGCGGGCCATGCTCGAACGTTTGCAGCGCATCGAGCTGCCAGCCGGGAGCACGGTGCTGCGTGAGGGGGAGGAGGGCGATTGCTGCTTCTTCTTGAACAGTGGGCGTGCCGAGGTGATTCGCAGTGCGGGCAGCGCGCATCAGGTGCTGGCCGAACTGGAAGTCGGCGCGTGTTTCGGTGAGGAGGCGCTGCTGGCCGACCGGCCGCGCAACGCCACCGTGACCATGCTCGAAGATGGCGTGGTCTTGCGTCTGGATCGCCAGGACTTCTTCGCCTTGCTCAAGGCACCGGTGGTCGACGAGGTGTCTTTCGGTGAGGCGGCGCGGCTGCTATCCGCTGGCGCGCAGTGGTTGGATGTGCGGCTGCAAGAGGAGTACGAACGCGCCCATGCCCTGGAATCGCTGAACATGCCGTTGCAACTGCTGCGCTTGAAGGCTCGGCTATTGGATAAGGCACGCACTTACCTGTGTTATTGCGACAGCGGTAAACGCAGCGCCAGTGCGGTCTTTCTCCTGTCGCAGTTGGGATTCAAGGCGTATGCCCTGCGCGATGGTTTGGACGCTTTGCCGGCGGTGCTGCGTGACGGCCTGCTCTGCGAAAGTGGTCCGGGCTACCTGGCACGCTCCGGCGGGCGCACCGAGCGTAGCCGCTAGCTCGTTTACCGATCGCGGTATCTGTAGGCTAGGTAGAGCCGCTTCGCTCTGCCTACGGCCTGGCTTTCCCCTCGCCGCCCCGTTGTGGCCATTGATCGGCGACCAGAAATAAGCGTTCGGCTTCTTCCCAGCTCCCCGCTGAGTTCTCCGTAAATCTGACCAGCAGTTGGGCCGGCGCATGCTCGTCCAGTTGAGTCAGCCATTGCGCCAGCTGTAATGGCGTCCAGGTGTCCGCTGCGACCACCCGCGCCGGCGCCAGCCAGGTCTGTCGAGGTATGGGTTGCCAGCGCCCCATGGCACTTGCGGCGAGGAAGGCTGGCCAGTCGCGGCGGTGCAGCCAGCGGCCGCGCAGATGCTGCGGTTGAGCACCGTGCGGAGCTTCACTGCAACCGGGCCAGGGGTAGAACAGGTAGCCGCCGAGCCAGAGTTCGGCCTGAATCTGTGTGATGCCGAGCTCGGCCAGCGCTGCCTGTGCTTCGGGGCGAGCGGAGAGGGGCAGCTGATGCCGGCTCAAATGGTTCAGTTTGAGATCCAGCCGATCATGGCTGCCAGGGCCGAGCCAGCACGCGGCGGCAGTGCCATCGCCGTGTTGGGGACCGAGGTAGAGCTTGATCGCTAGCTCCAGGTGGTGCACGCCCTCGGCATCACGCAGCAGCAGATCCAGCTCGCCCAAGGTATGCCCGGCTTGGCGGATCGGCAGGTTAGCCGCCATCAGCTCGATGCCTGGTGCCGCACTCAGGGCGAATTGCCAAAGCCGCTCGTAATACAGGCCGAGGCGCCGCACCGAATGTTGGGCTAACCAGGCCTCGAGCGCCGCGCTATTGCGGTCCAGGGTTTGCAGCCAGTCGGCCAGTTGTTCCGGCGCAGCGGCCCAGGCACTGGCGCTGAGTGGATGACGCTGTGGCCACGGGGTGGTGCTGAGTATCGGTGGGGCGAGCAGCACCCAGGCCAGATCGCGCACCTGGGGCTGGTGCAACTGGCGGGGCAGGTCGGCAAGCGCGGTGAAAGGCATCATTCTGCGAGCATAGCGCCTGTCTTTACAAAAGAGGTATTACTGCCTCGAGACACAGGTTTCAGCCGATCCTGGCCGCACCTCTTGGACCTTGCCACTCCTAGCCATAGCCGACTATGCCGCCTCGTGGCGCCAGGCCTCGCGACAAAACCCAGTGGCCAGCGCTGTGTCGAACTTCTAGGTCGCGGCACTGGTTTGCCGCTGTCGGCGGCTTTCGCCCATAATCGGCCTAACTTCACTGTCCCTGAGCCCCGTAGGAGCCCCATGGAGCAATTTCGCAATATCGGCATCATCGGTCGCTTGGGCAGTTCGCAGGTGCTCGATACCATTCGCCGGCTGAAGAAATTCCTGCTCGATCGCCATCTGCACGTGATCCTCGAGGACACCATCGCCGAGGTGTTGCCGGGCCACGGATTGCAAACCTCGTCGCGCAAGAGCCTGGGTGAGGCCTGCGATCTGGTGATTGTCGTCGGCGGCGATGGTAGCCTGCTCGGCGCCGCGCGGGCGCTGGCCCAGCATAAGGTGCCGGTGCTGGGGATCAACCGCGGCAGCCTGGGTTTTCTCACCGATATCCGCCCGGATGAGCTGGAGGTCAAGGTCGCCGGGGTGCTCGACGGCCAGTACCTGGTGGAGAGCCGCTTCCTGCTGGAGGCCGAGGTGCGCCGGCATGCCGAAACTATCGGTCAGGGCGACGCCCTCAACGATGTGGTGCTGCATCCCGGTAAGTCCACGCGGATGATCGAGTTCGAGCTGCACATCGACGGTCAGTTCGTCTGCAGCCAGAAGGCCGACGGCCTGATCGTCGCCACGCCCACCGGCTCGACCGCCTATGCGCTGTCGGCCGGCGGGCCGATCATGCACCCTAAATTGGACGCCATCGTCATAGTGCCGATGTACCCGCATACCCTGTCCAGCCGGCCGATTGTGGTGGATGGCAATAGTGAGCTGAAAATCGTCGTCGCCAAGGACATGCAGATCTATCCGCAGGTTTCCTGCGATGGACAAAACCACTTCACCTGTGCGCCCGGCGACACCATCACCATCAGCAAGAAGCCACAGAAGCTCTGCCTGATTCACCCGTTGGAGCACAACTATTACGAGGTCTGCCGAACCAAACTGGGCTGGGGCAGCAGGCTCGGTGGCGGAGGGGATTAAATGTTGCTCGATCCGGCGCGCGGCTACGACTTGATTGGTGACGTGCACGGCTGCGCCCGCACCCTCGAGCGCTTGCTGGATAGGCTTGGTTACCGTCGGCAGGCTGGCAGTTGGCGTCATCCACGGCGCCTGGCGCTGTTTCTCGGCGATATCATCGACCGCGGGCCGCGCATTCGTGAGGCGCTGCATATCGTCCATGGCATGGTCGAAGCGGGCCAAGCGCTGTGCATCATGGGTAACCACGAGTTCAATGCGCTCGGCTGGAGCACCCCGGCGCTGCCGGGTAGCGGTCGGCACTATGTCCGTGAGCACACGCCGCGGCATACGCGGCTGATCAAAGAAAGTCTGGCGCAGTTCGAGGCTTACCCGGGCGAGTGGCGTGAGTTTCTCGGCTGGTTTTATCAGTTGCCGCTGTTTATCGATGCCGGTCGCTTCCGCGTCGTGCATGCCTGCTGGGATGCCGGCTTGATCGAGTCGTTGCGCGCACTGTATGCCGACGGCCGGGTGGATGAGTCGTTCCTGCAAGCCTCCGCGGTGTCGGGCAGTTTTGCCGATAGGGTGTTTAACCGCCTGTTGCGCGGTACGGACATGCGCTTGCCCCACGGCCTGACACTGACCAGCGACGATGGCTTTACCCGCGCGTTCTTTCGCACCAAGTTCTGGGAAGAAGATCCGCAAACCTACGGTGACATCGTGTTTCAGCCGGACGCCTTGCCCGAGCTGGTGGCGCAGACGCCGCTGTCCGCCGCGGAAAAAACCGAACTGCTGCGCTATGGGCCGAAAGAGCCGCTGTTGTTCGTCGGCCATTACTGGCGAAGCGGCAAGCCGGCGCCGATTCGGCCGAACCTGGCCTGCTTGGATTACAGCGCCGTGCTGTCCGGCAAGTTGGTGGCCTATCGCCTGGATCAAGAAACCCGCCTCGACCCGCGTAAGTTCGTCTGGGTTGAAGTTGAGCGGCCGGAGCTAGTGCAATGAGTGCTGTTGAAGTCTTGCGTCTGCCGCTGAGCGTTAATCTGGGCGGCTTTGTGGCGCTGTTGCAGCGCCTGCAAGTACCGCATCGCGTCAGTGAGGAATCCGGCGAGCAGGTGCTGTGGGTGCCGGGCGAGCAGTTGGCTGCGGATGTGCGCGGCCTTTATCGGCGCTTTCCCGAGGGTGACCCCGATTTTCAGCTGGTGCCAGCGTCGGCCCCGGAGAATACGGGCGGCTTTGTCCAGCAACTGCGCGACAACCCGCTGACCACCTGGGTGCTGTTGCTGACCTTGCTGGTGGCCGGGGTGACCTTGCTCGGCGACAACTTCGCCACCATCCGCTGGCTGAGCTTTCAGGACTTCCAGATTCAGGGTGACTACATCGTGTTCACGCCGCTGGCCGAGAGCCTGGCCGCCGGACAGTGGTGGCGGCTGATCACGCCGATGCTGATCCATTTCGGCGTGCTGCATCTGGCGATGAATGCCATGTGGTTCTGGGAGCTGGGGCGGCGGATCGAGGCGCGCCAAGGCGGCGTGATGCTGCTGGGGCTGACGCTGCTGTTCGGTCTGGTCTCCAACTGCGTCCAGTATGTCTTTGCCGGGCCTGCGTTGTTCGGCGGGCTGTCCGGTGTGCTCTATGGCCTGCTCGGGCACTGCTGGATTTTCCAGCGGCTGGCGCCTAGCACGGCGTATCACTTGCCCAAGGGCGTGGTGGTGATGATGCTGATCTGGTTGCTGGTCTGCCTGTCCGGCGTGACCGAGACCTTGGGCTTCGGGGCGATTGCCAACGGTGCGCATGTCGGTGGCTTGCTGGTGGGCTGTGCCACGGGGCTGCTAGGCGGTGCGCTGGCGAGCCTGCGCCGTTAAACTGCCACTTTATGTTTGGAGGCGTTCATGTCGTCTTTTGCTGAAATGATTGAAAACATCACCCCCGAGATTTACCAGAGCCTCAAGCTGGCAGTTGAAATCGGCAAATGGTCGGATGGCCGCAAGCTCAGCCAGGAGCAGAAAGAACTGAGTTTGCAGGCCGTCATCGCCTGGGAGCTGCAAAATCTGCCCGAGGAACAGCGCACCGGTTACATGGGGCCGCAGGAGTGCAGCTCGAAATCCGCGCCAGTGCCGAACCTTCTGTTCAAATCGGATGTCATCCATTGAGCGAGCTTGGCCGCGGTGCGTTAAGCAAAATGTCGGCGCGTCTGGAAGCGCCGGTGCAGTACGCGTTTCGCTTGGGTGATGAAGAGCTGCCGGTCAATCCGCTGATCGGTAAAACCCTGCGTCTGGAGTACCTCGGCGCGATTCACTGCAGCCATTGCGGACGCAAGACCAAAACCAGCTTCAGCCAGGGTTATTGCTACCCGTGCATGACCAAGCTGGCGCAGTGCGATATCTGCATCATGAGCCCGGAAAGGTGCCACTACGAGGCCGGCACCTGTCGCGAGCCGAGCTGGGGTGAGCAGTTCTGCATGACCGATCACGTGGTCTATCTGGCCAACTCGTCCGGGGTCAAGGTCGGCATCACCCGCGCGACTCAGGTGCCTACCCGCTGGCTGGATCAGGGCGCGACTCAGGCGCTGCCGATCTTGCGGGTGGCGACCCGGCAGCAGTCCGGCCTGGTCGAGGATCTGCTGCGTAGCCAGGTGGCGGACAAGACCAACTGGCGGGCGTTGCTTAAAGGCGATGCGCCGCCGGTGGATCTGCCGGCGATTCGCGAGCAGCTGTTCGCGTCCTGTGGTGAAGGCCTGCAGGCGTTGCAGCAGCGTTTTGGCTTGCAGGCGATTCAGCAGTTAAGTGACCTGGAACCCACCGAGATTCGTTACCCGATCGAGGCTTACCCGGCCAAGATCACCAGCTTCAACCTGGACAAGGACCCGATCGCAGAAGGCACGCTGCTGGGCATCAAGGGCCAATACCTGCTGTTCGATACCGGCGTCATCAATATCCGCAAATACACGGCTTACCAACTCGCCGTGCATTCCTGAACGTAAAGGGCCATAAGCCATGCGCACCGAACAACCGAAGATGATTTACCTGAAGGACTATCAGGCGCCGGACTACCTGATCGACGAGACCCATCTGACCTTCGAGTTGTTCGAGGACCACACCCTGGTTCATGCGCAACTGCTGATGCGCCGCAATCCTGAACGTGGCGCCGGCCTGCCGCCGCTGGTGCTGGATGGCCAGCAGCTGGAACTGTTGTCCCTGAGCATGGACGGCATTCAGCTGTCGGCTGCCGACTACCAGTTGAGCGATAGCCACCTGCGCTTGCAGCCCTTGGCGGCCAGCTTCACCCTCGACAGCAGCGTGCGCATCCACCCGGAAAGCAACACCGCCCTGGAGGGCCTGTACAAGTCCGGCAGCATGTTCTGCACCCAGTGCGAGGCCGAGGGCTTTCGCAAGATCACCTATTACCTCGATCGCCCGGACGTGATGAGCCGTTTCACCACCACCCTGAGCGCCGAGCAGCATCGCTATCCGGTGCTGTTGTCCAACGGCAACCCGATTGCCAGTGGACCGGAGGAGGGTGGTCGGCATTGGGCGACCTGGGAAGACCCGTTCATGAAGCCGGCCTACCTGTTCGCATTGGTCGCCGGTGATCTGTGGTGCATCGAAGATACCTTCAGCACCATGAGCCAGCGCGAAGTGGCACTGCGCATCTATGTCGAGCCGGAAAATATCGACAAGTGCCAGCACGCCATGGACAGCTTGAAGAACTCCATGCGCTGGGATGAAGAGGTCTATGGCCGCGAGTACGACCTGGACATCTTCATGATCGTCGCCGTGAACGACTTCAACATGGGCGCCATGGAGAACAAGGGCCTCAACATCTTCAACTCCAGTTGCGTGCTGGCCAAGGCCGAGACTGCCACCGATGCCGCGCACCAGCGTGTCGAAGCCGTGGTTGCCCACGAGTATTTCCATAACTGGTCGGGTAACCGGGTGACCTGCCGTGACTGGTTCCAGTTGTCCTTGAAAGAAGGCTTCACGGTGTTCCGGGATGCCGAGTTCTCCGCCGACATGAACTCGCGCACGGTCAAGCGGATCGAGGACGTGGCCTACCTGCGCACCCATCAATTCGCCGAAGATGCCGGCCCGATGGCGCACCCGGTGCGCCCGGACAGCTTTATCGAAATCTCCAACTTCTACACCCTGACGGTGTATGAGAAGGGCTCGGAACTGGTGCGGATGATCCACACCCTGCTCGGCGCCGAGGGTTTCCGCAAGGGCACCGATCTGTATTTCCAGCGCCACGATGGCCAGGCCGTGACCTGCGATGACTTCATCAAGGCCATGGAAGACGCCAATGGCGTCGAGCTGAGCCAGTTCAAGCGCTGGTACAGCCAGGCCGGCACGCCGCGCCTGCAAGTCAGCGAGGCCTATGATGCGGCGGGCAGAACCTACACCCTGACCTTCCGCCAGAGCTGCCCGGCCACGCCGGGGCAGGTGCAGAAGCTGCCGTTCGTGATTCCGCTCGAGCTGGGTCTGTTGGATGGCCAGGGTGGGGCGCTGCCACTGCGTCTGGCCGGCGAAGCCAAGGCGCTGGGCGAGACTCGAGTGCTTGCCGTTACCGAGGCCGAGCAGTCGTTCACCTTCGTCGATCTGGCCGAGAAACCCTTGCCGTCGTTACTGCGCGGCCTGTCTGCACCGGTCAAACTGAGTTTCCCCTACGATCGTGATCAACTGATGTTCCTCATGCAGCACGACTCCGACGGCTTCAACCGTTGGGAGGCGGGCCAACAGTTGGCCGTGCAGGTGCTGCAAGAGCTGATCGGTCAGCACCAGCGTGGCGAGAAGCTGCTGCTCGATCAGCGGCTGGTGGCTGCGTTACGCACCGTGCTGGCAGACCAGCAGCTGGATCAGGCGATGGTGGCCGAGATGCTGTCGTTGCCGAGCGAGGCCTATCTCACCGAAATCAGCGAGAGCGCGGACGTCGATGCCATCCATGCCGCCCGCGAGTTTGCTCGGCAGCAACTGGCCGAGGCCTTGTTCGCACCGCTCTGGCAGCGTTATCAGGCCAATCGTGAGTCGTCTCGGCACAGTGCGTATGTCGCCGAAGCGGCGCATTTCGCCCGGCGCAGCCTGCAAAACATCGCGCTCTCATACTTAATGTTGAGTGGAAAGCCAGAAGTACTCGGCGCCTGCCTGGAGCAGTACGAAGCCTGTGACAACATGACCGAGCGCCTGGCGGCTCTGGCCGTGCTGGTCAACTCGGCGTTTGCCGAGGAAAAGACCAAGGCGTTGGCGGCTTTCGCCGAGCACTTCAAGGACAACCCGCTGGTGATGGATCAGTGGTTCAGCGTGCAGGCGGGGAGCACCCTGCCGGGCGCCTTGGAGCGGGTTCAACAACTGATGCAGCATCCGGCGTTTACCCTGAAAAACCCGAACAAGGTGCGGGCGTTGATCGGTGCTTTCGCCGGCCAGAATCTGGTCAACTTCCACCGCGCAGACGGTGCCGGTTACCGCTTCCTGGCCGATCTGGTGATTACGCTCAACGGCCTCAACCCGCAGATTGCCTCTCGCCAGTTGGCGCCGTTGACGCGTTGGAGCAAATACGACGCGGCTCGCCAGGTGCTGATGAAGGCCGAGCTAGAGCGAATCCTCGCCTCGGGTGAACTCTCCAGCGATGTCTACGAAGTCGTTAGCAAAAGCCTAGCCTAAGGCGAGTCCCGCCTCTCAAGAGTGTTACCTGGTGCGTATAGGTAACACTTTTTGTTACCTATTGAAATAACTAGCCTCCTGCTTATCAGCTAACCCTCTTTAGGTTGGGGGTTTTGCCTTGACTGCTGGTTGCTTACGTGCACCAGAAATTTTATGGAGTGTGGCCTTGAGTGACAATGCGCGCCAGATCGTAGGACAACTTGAGCAGCTATCGACTGAATGATGAATGAATCGGCTGGTGAATGATCGGTCATAAAACGGCTGTTTGTTCACGGTTTGTTGGCGCCGTTTTATTGAATTAAAACGACCGTTTGGCACCATGGTTGCAATAGAGCCAAGGATTTGGCCCCGCAATGGTGCATTTCTAGCCCCGGGGTGCGCGTCAAGCGCGTTGGGGAATTTCTCTTCCGATCAACTAAAAGGCCGCCACGAGTGCGGCTGCGCTGCGCCCCTTTAGTTGGGGCGCAATAAGAAGAATGATCTGTCCTCGGAGTTAAAGTCTCGATGGAATTCAAGTCCCGTAATCCTCTGTTGCGTTTCGCGCCGTCCAAGGCCGGTTTTGCCTTTGCCGGTATCCTGCCGCTGCTGGTCGCCGCTCAGGCCCAGGCGGTGGAATTCAGCTTTGCCGACAATGAAGTCAGCGGTTCCATCGATACCACGGTGTCCTACGGCCAACTCTGGCGTGTGCAGGGGCGTGACAAAACCAACGACGATATCAACACCAACGACGGCAATCGCAACTTCGATACCGGCCTGGTTTCCGAGGTCTACAAGATCACTTCCGACCTGGAAGCGACCTATAAGAACTACGGCGTTTTCGTTCGTGGCACGGCTTTCTATGACACCCAGATCATGGATAAGCGCAATGATTACTACGACAACAACAGCCCGGTACAGCCGAGCCAGAATTTCCCGAAAGACGACAGCTTTACTTACGAAACCCGCCACAAGGCCGGGCGTGATGCGCAGATCCTCGATGCCTACCTATATGGCAACTGGGATATCGCCGATATGCCGGTTACCGGTCGTATCGGTAAGCAGGTGTTCAACTGGGGCGAAGGCTTGTTCTACCGTGGTGGCGTGAACACCACCAACCCGGTGGATGCCGCCAAGTTCCGCCTGCCTGGCTCAGAATTGAAAGAGGTGCTGGTGCCGGTGGAGGCGCTGAGCTTCAACCTCGGCCTGACCGACAATCTGTCGGTGGAGACTTTCTACCAGTTCAACTGGAAGGAAAGCGCGATTGACCCGGTAGGTACTTATTTCTCTGAAACCGACCTGTTTGCCGATGGTGGTAATACTGCATATAGCCAGAACGATGCATTTGCTCCTGCAGTGACTCCGCTGACGGGAACACCATTCGGCTTCCTTAATGGCAGAAGCCTGTATGACAATGCCGTGGCGGGCAACCTGGGGCTGTTAGCGGGTCGGCCGGGTTATAACTTCGGTCTGAATGGTTCGGATTTCGCCTCTGGCAACGTCATCAAGGTGGCCAACGTTGGCAGCGATATCAATGCCAAGAACGATGGTCAGTTCGGCGCGGCCTTCCGCTATATCGCCGAGGGGCTGAACTCCACCGAGTTCGGTTTCTACTACGTCAATTACCACGCCAAAGAACCGCAGATTGCGGTGGATTTCAGCCAGTACGATGGTTTGGATATCGCTGCGCTGCGGCAGGCCGCGCAGACCGGCGCACTCCTTGCGCCGGGTTTGATTACCGATCCTGAGCTCACTGCCAACTTGCTGGGGTCGATCGATGCGGCAGGCAACGCCGTAGTGCGTCGTGAATATGTCGAAGACATCCGTATGTTCGGCATGAGTTTCAATACTACTGTGGGTGAGGCCTCGGTGTTCGGTGAGCTGTCTTACCGCCCGAACCTGCCGGTCGGCATCAGTGCGACTAACGACATCGTTCGCGACCTTCTGGCACAGGGGGTGCTCGGTACTACCGATCTCTACGACCAGAGCGTGGCTGACGATCAAGCATGTGCCCTGATCTCGGGCAAGCAGATGTGTCGCAGTGAGATATTCCACAACTATGAGCGCGTAGAGGCCTTCAATACCTCTCTGGGCACCATCTATAACTTCGGTCCGTCGCTGAGTTTCGACTCGTTGTTCGGTGTCGCCGAGCTGGCGTCCGAGCACCTGCGTGGCAGCAGCCTGAAGTACACAACCTTTGATGGAGAGGAGCGTGGATTTGCAAGTCGGGTAAATGGCTCCTTCGCATCTGGCTACGGCCCCGAAGATCAGGTCGATAAAAACGCCTACGGCTATACCCTGCTGCTCAGCGGTACCTGGAACGACGTGTACGCCGGCGTGAACGTTTCCCCATATGCCGTCTACAAGGACGACTTCGAGGGTAACTCCTTCCAGACCGGTAACTTCATCGAGGGGCGCAAGGCTTACACCCTGGGTGTCAAGGCCAGCTACCTGAGCAGCCTGGAAGCCGAGCTGCAGTACACCGAGTTCTTCGGTGGCGGCCAGAACAACTCGAGTCGTGACCGCGACAACGTCGGCGTCAACGTCAAGTACTCCTTCTAAAACCTATTAGAAAAATGCCGGGTGTCTACGGGCGCTCGGTGGATGAATCCTCACGGAGAAATATGATGCTGAAAAAGCACATGCTGATTGGCGCCGCGATTGTCCTGGCGCTGACTGCTGGTAACGCGTTGGCGGCGGTCTCGTCGCAAGAAGCGGCCAAGCTGGGTACTAGCCTGACTCCCTTTGGTGCTGAGAAGGCCGGTAATGCCGCTGGCACTATCCCGGCGTGGACCGGTGGCATCACCAAGGCGCCGGCCGAACACAAGACGCCAGGCCAGCACCACCCGGATCCGTTCCCCGCGGACAAGCCGCTGTTCACCATCACCAAGGCCAACCTGGATCAGTACAAGGCCAACCTGACCCCCGGTCAGATCGCCCTGTTCAATGCTTATCCGAACAGCTACCAGATACCGGTGTACCAGACTCGCCGCTCCGGCTCCGCGCCGCAGTGGGTGTATGACAACAGCGTGAAGAACGCCACTAATGCCAAGCTGCTGGACGGCGGCAATGGTTTTGCCGACGCCTACGGCGGCATCCCGTTCCCGATTCCGCAGAATGGCGTGGAGGCGGTGTGGAACCACATCGCTCGCTACCGTGGTACTTACATCGTCCGGCGCGCTTCCGAAGTGGCCGTTCAGCGTAACGGTGCCTACACCCTGGTGACCTCGCAGCAAGAGGCAATGTTCAAGTTCTACAACCCTAAGGGCGCGTACGCTGACCTGAACAACATCATGTTCTACTACCTGTCCTTCACCAAGAGCCCGGCGCGCCTGGCTGGTGGTGCGGTATTGGTACACGAGACCCTGGATCAGGTGAAAGAGCCGCGTCAGGCTTGGGGTTATAACGCCGGTCAGCGTCGTGTTCGCCGCGCGCCGAACCTGGCCTATGACACGCCGATTGCCGCGGCCGATGGCCTGCGTACCGCCGATGACACCGACATGTTCAACGGTGCCCCGGACCGTTACGACTGGAAGCTGGTAGGTAAGAAGGAAATCTACATTCCTTACAACAACTACAAAGTCACCAGCCCCGATGTGAAGTACGCGGATCTGCTGCAGGTGGGGCATTTGAACCCGGCGCTGACACGTAACGAGTTGCACCGTGTGTGGGTGGTGGAAGGTACGTTGAAAGCCGGCGCCCGTCATATCTACTCCAAACGCACCCTGTTCCTCGATGAGGACAGCTGGCAAGCGGCTGAAGTGGACCAGTACGATGGTCGTGGCGAGCTGTGGCGTGTGTCCCAGGCGTACCTGAAGAACTATTACGAACTGCCGACCACCTGGTCTGCACTGGACGTGTTCCACGATCTGCAAGCGCGTCGTTACCACGTGCAGAACCTGGATAACGAAGAGCCGACCACCATCGACTTTAGCCAGCCGATTCCGGACGACGGCTACTTCAAGCCAGCCGCGCTGCGTCGCCGCGGCACGCGTTGACCGCAGCCATCACAACCGAGGTTGTGTAGTGTTGGAGAAAGGCCGCTACAGTAGTAGCGGCCTTTCTGCATCAGGGCGCCGAATAAGGCCTCAATCATGCGGGTTTGCCTTAACAAAACATAACGTCATGTTGATTGTCAGGCCTTTCGAAAGCTGGATAGGATAGGCGGTCTGCTAAAAGACCGATCGACCCATAACAATAAAGGGGAAAGGCATATGAGTGAGCCCGTCATGCGGCGCACCCAGTCCGGTGAAGCTGTGAAGTTCCTTCGCGCACCGGCGTTCCGCTTCCACTCGCCGCTGGCTAAAGTGCTTTCGCTGTGTAGTGTGCTGTCTGTTCTGAGCCTTGCAGCAGCTCCGCTGCAGGCGCAAAGCGCCGCCGATTCAGCAACCGTCTATGCCATTGAGTCGCCGAAGGCCGCGAGCGCTCTGCTGCTCGATATAGCTCATGCGGGCAAGCGCTTGGTAGCAGTGGGGGATCGTGGCCACATCCTTTACTCCGATGATAATGGCAAGGTCTGGACCCAGGCCAAGGTGCCGACTCGGCAGATGCTTACTGCGGTCTTCTTCGTCGATGACCAGCGTGGCTGGGCTGTTGGTCACGATGCGCAGATCCTCGCCAGCGAAGATGGCGGTGCCACTTGGGTTCAGCAGTTCAGTGATCTAGAGCGTGAAGAAGGTGCGCCTTTTCTGGATGTCTGGTTCAAGGATCAAAACAGCGGTTTTGTCGTGGGTGCTTACGGTGCGCTGTTCGCAACGACCGATGGCGGTAAGACCTGGGAAGACGTCAGTGAGCGCATGGACAACCCAGATGGCTACCACCTGAACGCCATCACCGAGGTCAAGGACTCCGGCCTGTTCGTGGTCGGCGAGGCGGGCAGCATGTTCCGTTCGCCGGACTGGGGGCAAACCTGGGAAACCCTTAAAGGCCCTTACGAAGGCTCGCTGTTCGGTGTGCTCGGCATTAATCAGCCCGGCACCTTGCTGGCCTATGGCCTGCGCGGCAACCTGTTCCGCTCCAGCGATTTCGGTAGCACCTGGCAAAACATCCCGCTGAGCATGCAGCGTAACGGCCCGTTGGAGTTCGGGCTGGCCAGCGGCGCCGTGCTGAAAGACGGCTCACTGGTCGTAGTGGGGCATGGTGGCAGCGTACTTAAGAGTACCGATAACGGCCACAGCTTCAGCCTGGTCAATCGTCCAGATCGCTTGTCTTTGGCCGGCGTGAGCGCTGACAACAAGGGCAACTTGATCCTAGTGGGACAAGGTGGCGTGCATGTCTCCTCGCCGACTGGCGCTGAGTTAGGCCAACCTGATCTAGGCCAAAAATAATAAGCCGGGGCTTTTGAGGTATGAGTACGATGAGTAACCATCACCAGGATAAGGCGACTTTTCTTGAGCGCCTGATCTTCAACAACCGGCCGGCAGTGATTTTGATCTGCCTGCTGGTTAGTATCTTCTTATTTTACCAAGCGTTGCAGGTGCGTCCGTCCACCAGCTTCGAGAAGATGATTCCGCTTCAGCATCCGTTCATTCAGAAGATGCTCGAGCACCGCAATGATCTGGCCAACCTCGGCAACACCGTGCGTATCTCGGTGGAAGCCGTGGATGGTGACATCTTCAGCAAGGAGTACATGGAGACCCTGCGTCAGGTGCATGACGAGGTGTTCTATATTCCTGGCGTTGACCGTTCGGGGCTGAAGTCACTGTGGAGTCCGAGCGTGCGCTGGACCGAAGTGACCGAGGAAGGCTTCGCCGGTGGCGAAGTCATCCCGCAGACCTATGACGGCTCCGAAGCTAGCCTCGAAGAGCTGCGCAACAATGTGCTCAAGTCCGGGCAGATCGGCCGTCTGGTAGCGAACAACTTCAAGTCGAGCATCGTCGACGTGCCGTTGCTTGAGTCCTATCCGGACCCGAACGACCAAGGCACGCTGCTCAAGCTGGATTACCGGCAGTTCTCCCACGAGCTGGAAGAGAAAATCCGCGACAAGTACCAAGCGCAAAACCCGAATGTGAAGGTCCATGTCGTGGGTTTCGCCAAGAAGGTCGGCGACTTGATCGATGGCCTGGTCATGGTGGTGGCGTTCTTCGGCATTGCCTTCCTGATCACTCTGGTGCTGCTCTACTGGTTCACCTTGTGCATCCGCAGCACCATCGCCGTGCTGTCCACCACCTTGGTGGCGGTGCTCTGGCAGTTGGGGCTGATGCACACCGTCGGCTTCGGTCTGGACCCGTACTCGATGCTGGTGCCGTTCCTGATCTTCGCCATCGGTATCTCCCACGGGGTACAGAAAATCAACGGGATTGCCTTGCAGTCGGGCGATGCGGATAACGCCCTGACCGCCGCGCGGCGCACCTTCCGGCAGCTGTTCCTGCCGGGGGCGATTGCGATCCTGGCCGATGCCGTGGGCTTCATCACACTACTGATCATCGACATCGGGGTGATTCGTGAGCTGGCGATCAGTGCTTCCCTCGGTGTGCTGGTAATCGTTTTTACCAACCTGATCCTGCTGCCGGTGGCCATCTCCTATGTCGGCATCAGCCAGAAGTCGATCGAGCGCAGCAAGAAGGACGCGGTGCGCGAGCACCCGTTCTGGCGTTTGCTGTCGAACTTCGCCCATCCGGTGGTGGCGCCGATCTCGGTGGTCATTGCCTTGGCAGCCTTTGCCGGTGGCCTGTGGTACGGGCATAACCTGAAGATTGGTGACCTGGATCAGGGCGCACCCGAGCTGCGTCCAGACTCGCGCTACAACCTGGACAACCAATTCATCATCAACAACTACTCGACCAGCTCGGATGTGTTGGTGGTGATGGTCAAGACGGCTGCCGAAGGTTGCTCGATCCATGAGACCATGCAGCCGATCGACGAGCTGATGTGGACGATGACGAACACCGAGGGCGTGCAATCGGCGATCTCCTTGGTCACTGTGTCGAAGCAGATGATCAAAGGGATGAACGAGGGCAACCTGAAGTGGGAAACCTTGTCGCGCAACAAAGACGTGTTGAATAACTCCATCGCCCGTGCCGATGGTCTGTTCAACACCGATTGCTCCTTGGCGCCGGTGCTGGTGTTCCTCAATGACCACAAGGCGGAGACCCTGGATCGTGCTGTAGCTGCGGTGCAGGCGTTCGCCAAGGACCACAACAAGGACGGTCTGCAGTTCCTCCTGGCGGCGGGTAACGCCGGCATCGAGGCGGCCACCAATGAAGTGATCAAAGAGTCCGAGCTGACTATCCTGATCCTGGTGTACATTTGCGTCGCCGCGATGTGCCTGATCACCTTCCGCTCCATCGCCGCGACCCTGTGTATCGTCCTGCCACTGGTCCTCACCTCGGTGCTGGGCAACGCGCTGATGGCCTTCCTCGGTATTGGCGTGAAGGTCGCGACCCTGCCGGTGATTGCGCTGGGCGTGGGTATCGGGGTCGACTATGGCATCTACATCTACACCCGTCTTGAGAGCTTCCTGCGGGCCGGTCTGCCGCTGCAAGAGGCTTACTACCAAACGCTGAAGTCGACCGGTAAAGCGGTGCTGTTCACCGGTCTGTGCCTGGCGATCGGGGTGGCGACCTGGATCTTCTCGGCGATCAAGTTCCAAGCCGACATGGGTCTGATGCTGACCTTCATGTTGCTCTGGAACATGTTCGGCGCGTTGTGGCTGCTCCCAGCCTTGGCTCGCTTCCTGATCAAACCAGAGAAGCTGGCCGGCAAAGTTGGTGGTTCGCTGCTCGCGCACTAAGGGTTACTGCAAGAGCAAAAAACCGCGGCCTAGGCTGCGGTTTTTTATGCTCGGCTGAAAGGCCGGTTGATTTGTTGACCCATCGCGGTATCTGTAGGCAGGGTAGAGCGAAGCGACAAAACGGCAGGAAAGCCGTTTTGCACAGCTTTAGCTGCCCGCAGGGCGAGGTGCATGGATGCACCTCGTGAAACCTCGCAGGGTATGAGCTGGGTTTCGGCTAGCGCCTCTACCCAGCCTGATAATAGCGCTGAGCAAGAGACGGCCTGTAGCTTGGCGCTGTGGTAGGGGTGGATTAGCTGCGTAGCGGCGTAATCCACCAAACTGGCCGCTAGATAATGTCAGCGTGGATACAGCGGGGGCAGTGGGCTGGGTTCCTGCGTGCCCGCCAGCATGGCTTCAGCGGCGGGTAGCGCGAGGATCGCTTTCCACAGCTCTTCACCTTGCCAGTATTGGCCGCTTTCGCTGTAGAGCGCACCGTTCAGGCCGTCGAGCGCCTCCGACAGCGGGACGAAGCGTGCCGCCATATCGGCGAGGGTTTCCGGTTGCTGGCGGGCCCAGGCGTCTAGTGCCTGGCGGGTGGCCTGCGAATCATTGGCCAAACAGGCACGCTTGAGGTCGTCGAGCAGGCTGCGCGGGCTGGGGCCATTCTGCGCCGCCCGGGATACCGCAGGTTGTCGCCGAGCATGCCACCAGAGGCCGAAGCCGAGCAGGGTGGTGCCGCCGAGCAGCGCGCAGGCCAACTGCCAGGGCCACAGCGGCGGGCCCTCGGCCAACATCGCTGAAGGCTCCGAGCCCACTGGCGCGTCCACATCCAGCGCCGGGTTATTGGCCACCTCTAACGTGCGCGCCGGCAGGCTGGTGCGCTCCAGGTGGTCCTCTTTGGTGTTCCACCAAACCACTTCCACGGCGGGGAGCTCGATACGCCCGCTGCGGTTGGGCACCAGCGCCTCGCGTTCTTCACGGCTGCCGATCAGGCCGCGTTCGCTGGCCTGGTTGGCCAGTTGCGGTTGATCCGGATAACGCCGCAAGCCTTCCGCCTGGGTCTGTGCCAACGGTGGTAGCTGTGCGCTGGAGAGGCCTTCGACCTTGAGCATCAGGTTGCGCGTCAGCGAGTCACCGACCTGTGCGTTGTTTGGCTCTGGACTCCAGGCCTCGGCGAGGCTCAGGGCGCGGGCCGGCAACCAGGGAGCCTTGGCCGGGTAGTCGCTTGGCTTGGCTTTGACCGTCAGCGCGATAGTCGGGGACTCCACCCGCATCAACTTGCCGGGCCGCGGGCCGAAGGGCTGATAGTCGTTACTCTGCCTACGGTCTGCCGCGGTGGCGCTAAACAGCAGGGCGGGAATCTGCAGCTCGCCGCTTTGCTGCGGATAGATCGCATAACGCAGCTCTATCACCCCATGACGCACGCCATTGATCTCTTTCTCGTAGGTGCGCGGCTCGCCCAGTGGTTCGATGCGTGCCTCGGGGATCTGCAGTGGGCTCAGGCTGCTGTCGTCGTACAGCGAAACCGAGTGGTAGATGCGCAGGGTCAGCACCGCCTGGGCCTGAACGTAGACGCTTTCCTGGTCCAGGCTGGCATCGATGAAGACCGGCACTACCGGGTCGCTGTCAGTGCGCTCGTCGGTCTTCAGCACTTGCAGGGTGATGGGCTGGGTTTCCACGTCACTCAGGCGCAAGGGCGGAATGACCACCGAACCACTGTGTTTCGGCTGCAGGGTGACCATCCAGCGGGTGGTGGCGCGCGCCTCACCGTCGAGGGTGGTCAGGCGGTTGAGCTGGCGGGTGCCGAGAACCTCGAACAACTCGTTCAGCGGAGTCAGGTCGGGTTTGCCGAACAGGGTGACGTCATCGGACTCGAGGGTCAGCTCGATGGTTTCACCTTCGCTCAGGCGTGTGCGGTCGACGCTGGCGGAAAACCCCGCCGCGCTGGCATGCAGCGCCATAACACTAAGAAGCAGAGCGTAAAGCAGGCGGGTCATCGGGGCTGTTCCTGACGTTGTTGCTGTTCATACCAGAACTTACGCCGCAGCAGTTCGCCCGGGTCATCTGGGATCTGCCGCAACCACTGTTCCAGAGCCTGGCGACGTTCGCCGCCGAGGGTTTCGTGTGCCTTGGCTTGCATCGGCTTGGCCAGGTTGTCGTCGCCGGGTTGGCCTGCCTGCGGGTTGCCGCTTTGGCTTTCAGGCTGACCTGCGGCCTTCGACTCGCCGTCTTGGCTGCTGGCTTCGCTCGGTTGGCTCTGGCTCGCCGATTGTTCATCCGACTCGCCTGCTTGTGGCTGACCTGGCTGATTTTGCTGCTGTTGTGCCGCGTTGGCGGACCCCTGCTGCTGTGCGTCTGCCGGTTGTTGCTGTTGCTGGCGCAGCCGTTGTTCGACCAGGGCCTTGTTCTTTAGTGCCGGTTGTAAGTCGGCTTGGCGCTCCAGTGCTTGCTCGTAGGCATCCAGCGCCGCTTCCAGTTCACCGCCTTTGGCCAGGGCATTGCCGCGGTTGTAGTGCTCGGCGGCCGTATCGCCGAGGGCAAAATGCGCGGCCGCCCCGGCGTAGTCACCTGCCTGGTACAGCGCCAGGCCTTGCCATTGCGGGTTCTGGAAGTGTTGCGCGGCCTCGACCGGGCGTTGGGCCTCGAGCAGGCGTTGGCCCTGCTGGTCGGGGCGTAGCCAGAGGTCTTTAAACTCAAAAGCATAGCTTTGCTGCGGACTCAGCAGCAACAGCGGCAGGCAGAACAGCCAGCCGCGGCGGCCGGCACAGGCGGCGAGCAGCAGCAGCGGCAAGAGCAGCCAGTGGCCTTGATCGGCCCAGGTCGCCAGACGCATGGGCTCCGCCTCGCGCAGGCTCTGGGCGCCGTCGAGCAGGCCGAGGCTGCGTAAATCGCTGTCATCCAGGCGGGCGCTCATATAGCGCCCACCCAGCTCGCGGGTGAAGCGCTTGAGACCGGCGCTATCCAGGCGCGGGAGCAGGATCGCCCCTTGCTCATCCTTGAGAAAGCCGCCGTCTTCCTGGGCGATAGGTGCGCCCTGGGCGGTGCCAATGCCGAGAATGTGCAGGCGCTCGCCTTTGTCGCCGAGGGCCTGGCGGATGCCTTGGCGTTCTTGCTCGTCCAGGGTCGAGCCCATCAAGAGCAGCCGTCCCTGGCCTTGCGCACCTTGCTCCAAGAGGGCCAGCGCCCTGCCGACGGCCAGGTCGGCGCGGTGGCCAGCTTCTGGCATGATCGAGGGCTTGAGCGATTCGAGCAGATTGCGGGTCGTCGCCAGGTCGTCGGAAAGCGGCACCAGGGTATGCGCACTGCCGGCGAAGACGACGATGGCGGTCTGGGCATCGCGGCGTGCTTGCAGCAGGTCCAACAGTTTGCGTTTGGCGTGTTCCAGACGAGTCGGGGTGACGTCGCTGGCGAGCATCGCCGGGGTCAGCTCCAGCAGTACCACCAACGGGTCGGCGCGCTTCTGGCTGGCCTGTTCGACTCTTTGCCAACCGGGGCCGAGCAAGGCGAGCAGGGCCAGCAGCCAGGCGAGGCCGAGGGCGATCCAGGGTAGACGGCTGCCGCGGTTGTTGCCGCCACTCAGGAGCACGCCATGAAAGGCGGCCGGCAGCAGCATCTGCCAGCGCCCGACGCGCCGTTGGCGATGCCAGAGGCGCCAGAGTAGCCAGCCCAGCAGCGGCAGGATGAGTAGCCAGAAGGGTCTCAGCCAATGTGGCCAAAGGGCGATCATGTGCGCCTCCGCAGCCGCTGTGGCCAGTTGGCCCGCTGTTGTAAACGTTGTTGTAAAGGTTGCTGTAGGCGCTGTTGCAGCAGGTGCGGCCAGAGTGCGTGGGCGACCAGGAGCAGGCTGAGCAACAGCGCGGCGGCCAGCGGCCAGCAGTAGAGCTCCAGCGTTGGACGGGCCTGGGTCGGTTGCTGGGCTACCGGTTCGAGTTGGTCGAGGCTGGCTTCGATGGCTTTGAGCTCTTCGCTGTCACGGGCGCGGAAGTACTGGCCGCCGGTCTGCCCGGCAATCGCCTGCAGGGTCGGCTCGTCCAAATCCAGCCCCGGATTGAGGCCGAGCAGGCCGAGTGCGCCGCCTTGTTCGGGATCGGCACCTATGCCAATCGGGTAAATCTTCACCCCTTCCTCGGCGGCCAGGCGGGCGGCGGTCAACGGCTCGATCTCGCCGCCGTTGTTCGCGCCGTCGGTGACCAGCACCAGGACGCGGCTTTCCGCCGGGCGCTGGCGCAGACGTTTCACCGCCAGGCCAATGGCATCGCCGACGGCGGTGTTTTTGCCGGCGATGCCGATCAGCGCCTCGTCCAGCCAGGTGCGAACGGTATGGCGGTCGAAGGTCAGCGGGGCCTGGAGGTAGGCTTGGCTGCCGAACAGGATCAGGCCGACCCGATCGCCTTGGCGGCCTTCGATAAAGTCGCCGAGCAGATGTTTGACCAGGGTCAGGCGGCTGACCTCGGCGCCGTCCCATTGCATGTCGGGGTAGTCCATCGAGCCGGAAACATCCACCGCCAGCAACAAGTCGCGCCCGCTGGCGGCCAGCGGTAAGGGTTCGCCCACCCAGGCCGGGCGCGCCGCGGCGCAGAGCAGCAGCAGCCAGAGCAGGGCGAAGGGCGCTTGCTGGCGCCAGGCCGGCAGATTGGCGCGCGCACGCCGCCCGGCCAGGCCTTCGAGTTCATTGAGGAAGCTGACCTTGAGCGCCGCCTCACCGCTGTCGGCTTCGGGCAGCACTAGCCGCAGCAGCCAGGGCAGGGGGGCGAGCAGGAAGATCCAGAGCCAGGTGAACTCAAACATGCTTGCGAATCCAGATGTCGATCGCTTGGTTGAGACCATTCACGGCCTTGTCGTCGAGCTTGCACTCCGGGCGGTAGGCGCCTTCCACCAGCACCATCCAGCGGGTCAGGCCGGCGGCCGGGCAGCGGTTGTCGAGAAAGGCTAGCCAGGCGCGGCCGCTCAAGGTGTGGCTGTGACTGGCCGGGTAGTGGCTACGACACAGGCGCTTCAACAGTGCATTCAATTGTTGCAGCCAAACGCTGGCGGGAGCGCCGTCGTAAGGCTTGCGCAGTTGCGCCAGCTCGATCAGGGCGGCTTGGCGCAGCGGGTCGAGGGGGAGTTCCTGCGGGGCTTTCTTGCGTTGCCAAGGCAGCCGCCGGCGCAGTCGCCACAGGCCCCACAGCAGCAGTGGCAGCAGCAACGCAAGCAGCCACCAACCGGGTGCGGGCGGCCACCAGGGGATCGCGGGCGGGGCGATCAGGGGCTCCAACTGATCGAGGGGGTTCATTGCTGTTTCCTGGGGCGCTGAGCGTTCAGATGGTCACGTAACTGCTCGACCATTTCGCCTTGCGTGCTCAGCGGCAACAGCGGCACCCCAAGCTTTTGCGCCAGCAACTGCCAGCGGGCGCGGCGTGCCTCGCCCTGGGCGTGGTAAGCCTGACGCAGTTCGAGGGAGTGGGTGTCCAGCTCCAGTTGCGCACCGCGTTGGGTGAACTGCAGCAAGCCGGCGGCAGGCAGGGCATGGTCGAGCGGGTCGGACAGCGGCAGCAGCAGCAAGTCGGTGTGGCGCGCGAGCAAGGTCAGCTGTTGTTCGGTGCTCTCGGTGAGTGCGCGCTCGTCGCAGAGCACGATCACCAGGCTGCCGGGGCGCAGCACCTCGCGAGCCCGGCGCAGAGCCAGGCCGAACGCGTCGCGGCTCGGTTGGGCCTCGGTGTGCAGGGCCTGATTCACGCGCACCAGACGGTTGAGCAATTGCAGCAAGCTGTGTTTGCTGCGCCGTGGTTTGATTTCGTGGTGCTCGCTGTCGCCGAATACCAGACCGCCGATCCGGTCGTTATGGCCCAGTGCGGCCCAGCCGATCAAGGCTGCAGCCTGCGCGGCGAGTACCGATTTGAACACCAGGCCCGAGCCGAAGAACAGCCGCTGACTCTGTTCCACCAGGATGAAAATCGGCCGTTCGCGCTCCTCATGGAACAGCTTGGTGTGCGGCTCCTGGGTGCGTGCGGTGACGCGCCAATCGATGGTGCGCACGTCGTCGCCGGCTTGATACACCCGCACCTGATCGAAGTCCACGCCGCGCCCACGCAGTTTGGAGTGGTGCAGGCCAATCAGCGGGCTACGGCGGGCAGGGGTCGAGAACAGCTGCACCTCGCGGACGCGATGGCGCATCTCGATCAGCTCGGCGTGGCTGACGCGGATTCCGGGTTCGGCAACTAGGGGTGCTTGCATAGGGGCTAGATGATTCTCAGGCTACGGCGACCGCGTCGAGAATGCGTTGCAGCACCCGGTCCTGATCGATGCCGGCCGCTTCCGCTTCAAACGACAGAATGATCCGATGGCGCAACACATCGAACAGCACGGCCTGGATGTCTTCCGGGCTGACGAAGTCGCGCCCGGCTAGCCAGGCATGCGCCCGTGCGCAGCGATCCAGGGCGATCGAGCCGCGAGGGCTGGCGCCATAGGAAATCCACTCGGCCATTTCCGGGTCGAACTTGCCCGGGTTGCGGGTGGCCATCACCAGCTGCACCAGGTATTCCTCCACCGCGTCGGCCATGTACAGACCGAGAACTTCTTTGCGTGCGGCGAAGATCGCCTGCTGGCTGACTTTGTGCTCGGGCTTGGTTTCGCCATGGAGCGCTTCGCCACGGGCTTGCTGGAGGATCTTGCGTTCCACCGAGGCGTCAGGGAAGCCGATTTTCACGTACATCAGGAAGCGGTCGAGTTGGGCCTCCGGTAGCGGGTAGGTGCCTTCCTGCTCGATCGGGTTCTGCGTCGCCATCACCAGAAACAGCGGCGACAGGTCATAAGTGCTGCGCCCGACGCTGACCTGGCGCTCGGCCATGGCTTCCAGCAGCGCCGACTGGACCTTGGCCGGCGCGCGGTTGATCTCGTCGGCCAGCACCAGATTGTGAAAGATCGGCCCTTGTTGAAAGACGAAGCTGCCGGTTTCCGGGCGGTAGATTTCCGTGCCGGTGATATCCGCCGGGAGCAAGTCGGGGGTGAACTGAATGCGGTGGAATTCGGCTTCGACACCTTCGGCCAGTTCCTTGATCGCCTTGGTCTTGGCCAGACCGGGAGCCCCCTCGACCAGCATGTGGCCGTCGGCGAGCAGGGCGATCAGCAGTCTTTCGATGAGTTTTTCCTGGCCAAGGATCTGGGTTGACAGAAAATGTCGCAGCGCGACAAGCGCTTCACGGTGTTCCATCGTTAAGCTCTTCCGGGAAATGTGACTGGCGAGTCGAGGGTGCCGCCTTAGTCTGAGGTCGCCACTTTAATGCAAGACGGGCTGCCTAGACTAACGTTGAACTACAGCATTCTTGAACCACGGCACTGTTGTTGAGCCACGGCAGTCGTGGCCAGTCATTTCCACTCGAATAACAAGCCCAGCGGAGCACAACCATGGCGTTCTTTACGGCGGCCAGCAAAGCCGACTTCCAGCATCAACTGCAAGCGGCATTGGCGCAGCACGTTAGCGAGCAGGCGCTGCCACAAGTGGCCCTGTTCGCCGAGCAGTTCTTCGGCATCATCGCCCTCGATGAGCTGACCCAGCGCCGGCTTTCCGACCTGGTTGGCTGCACCTTGTCGGCCTGGCGACTGTTAGAGCGCTTCGATCACGCCGCGCCCGAGGCGCGGGTGTTCAACCCGGATTATGAGAAGCACGGCTGGCAATCCACTCACACCGCGGTGGAAGTGCTGCATCCGGATGTCCCGTTCCTGGTCGACTCGGTACGCATGGAGCTGAACCGCCGCGGTCACAGCATTCATACCTTGCAAAACAGCGTGCTCAGCGTGCGCCGCAACAAGAAAGGCGAACTGCTGGAAGTCCTGCCCAAAGGCACCCTGGGCAAGGATGTGCTGCAGGAATCCTTGATTTTCCTGGAGATCGACCGCTGCGCCAATGCCAACGAGTTGCGCGCGCTGGAGCACGCCCTGCTGGAAGTGCTGGAAGAAGTGCGCGTGACGGTTGCCGACTTCCTGCCGATGCGCGCCAAGGCCGAGGAGCTGCTGGCCTGGCTGGGCAAGGCCAAGCTGAAGGTGGATGGCGCCGAGCTGGCGGAAATCAAGGTGTTTCTGGAGTGGCTGCTGGACAATCACTTCACCTTCCTCGGCTACGAGGAGTTCACCGTGGTCGATGAGACCGACGGTGGTCACATCGTCTACGACGAGACCTCGTTGCTGGGCCTGTCCAAGCGCCTGCGCGCCGGGCTGAAGAAGGAAGAGCTGCACATCGAGTCTTACGCGGTGAAGTACCTGCGTGAGCCGGTGCTGCTGTCCTTTGCCAAGGCCGCGCAGCCCAGTCGGGTGCATCGCCCGGCTTACCCGGATTTCGTCTCTATCCGCGAATTGGACGCCAAGGGCAAGGTGCTCAAGGAATGCCGCTTCTTGGGCATCTACACCTCCATCACCTACAGCCAAAGCGTGCGCGAAATCCCCTTCATCCGCCGCAAAGTCGCCGAGGTCGAGCAGCGCTCCGGCTTCACCGCACAGGGGCACCTGGGCAAAGAACTGGTCAAGGTGCTGGAAGTGCTGCCCCGCGATGACCTGTTCCAGACCCCGGTGGACGAGTTGTACAGCACCTCCCTGGCGATAGTGCAGATTCAGGAACGCAACAAGATCCGCCTGTTCCTGCGCGCGGACCCGTACGGCCGTTTCGTTTACGCCTTGGCCTATGTGCCGCGGGATGTCTACTCCACCGAAACCCGCATGCGCATCCAGCAGGTGCTGGTGGACCGTCTGCAGGCGACCGATTGCGAGTTCTGGACCTACTTCTCCGAGTCGGTATTGGCGCGGGTGCAGTTCATTCTGCGCATCGACCCGAAGACCAAGCTGCAGATCGACCCGCAACAGATCGAACGCGAGGTCATTCAGGCCTGCCGCTCCTGGAAGGACGATTACGCCGGGTTGGTGGTGGAGAGCTTTGGCGAGGCGAAAGGCACCAAGGTGCTGGCCGACTTCCCGAAAAGCTTCCCGGCCGGCTACCGCGAGCGTTTCGCCCCGCATTCGGCGGTCGTCGACATGCAGCACCTGCTCAGCCTGTCGGACGAACGTCCGCTGGTGATGAGCTTCTACCAGCCGCTGACTGCCGGCGAGCAGCAGCTGCACTGCAAGCTCTATCACGCCGACACGCCGCTGGCGCTGTCGGATGTGCTGCCGATCCTGGAAAATCTCGGCCTGCGCGTCCTCGGCGAATTCCCTTACCGCCTGCAGCACCAGAGTGGCCGCGAGTTCTGGATTCACGACTTCGCCTTCACTCCGCACGTCGAACGGCAGGGTGAGGCTTTGGAGGTGGATATCCAGCAGCTCAATGACACGCTGCAGGATGCCTTCGTGCAGATCGTCGGTGGCGCCGCCGAGAACGATGCGTTCAACCGCCTGGTGCTGACCGCCGCGATGCCCTGGCGTGACGTGGCGCTGCTGCGGGCCTATGCGCGTTACCTGAAGCAGATCCGCCTGGGCTTCGATCTCAGCTATATCGCCAGCACCTTGCTCAACCATGTCGATATCGCCAAGGAACTGGTGCGCCTGTTCAAAACCCGTTTCTACCTGGCGCGCAAGCTGACCGCGGACGATCTGGCGGACAAGCAGCAGCGACTGGAACAGGCGATTCTGGCCGCGCTGGATGATGTGGCGGTGCTCAACGAAGACCGCATCCTGCGGCGCTACCTGGATCTGATCAAAGCCACGCTGCGGACCAACTTCTACCAGACCGATGCCCAGGGGCAGAACAAGTCCTACTTCAGCTTCAAATTCAATCCGCGGGCGATTCCGGAATTGCCGAAGCCGGTGCCGATGTTCGAGATCTTCGTCTATTCGCCACGGGTCGAGGGCGTGCATCTGCGCGGCGGCAAGGTTGCCCGCGGCGGGCTGCGCTGGTCCGATCGGGAAGAGGACTACCGTACCGAAGTGCTCGGCCTGGTCAAAGCCCAGCAGGTGAAGAACGCGGTGATCGTGCCGGTCGGCGCCAAGGGCGGTTTCATTCCACGGCGCCTGCCGATCGGTGGCAGCCGTGATGAGATCCTGGCCGAAGGCATCGCCTGCTACCGCATCTTCATCTCCGGCCTGCTGGATATCACCGACAACCTGAAAGAAGGTGCGGTGGTGCCGCCGCTCAATGTGGTGCGGCATGACGCAGACGATCCGTATCTGGTGGTCGCGGCCGACAAGGGCACGGCAACCTTCTCCGATATCGCCAACGGTATCGCCGCGGACTATGGTTTCTGGCTCGGCGATGCGTTCGCCTCGGGCGGTTCCGCCGGCTACGACCACAAAGGCATGGGGATCACCGCCAAGGGTGGCTGGGTCTCGGTGCAGCGGCACTTCCGCGAGTGCGGGATCGACGTGCAGAAGGATCACACCACGGTGATTGGCATCGGCGACATGGCCGGTGACGTGTTCGGTAACGGCCTGCTGCTGTCGGAGAAGCTGCTGATGGTCGCGGCCTTCAACCACCAGCACATCTTCATCGACCCCAACCCGGACGCGGCGAAGAGCTTTGTCGAGCGCCAGCGCCTGTTCGATCTGCCGCGCTCCAGCTGGGCGGATTACGACAGCTCACTGATCTCTGCCGGCGGTGGCATCTTCCTGCGCGCGGCGAAGAGCATCGCCATCAGCCCGGAGATGCAGGAGCGTTTCGAGATTAGCGCCGACAAGCTGACGCCGACCGAGTTGCTCAATGCACTGCTGAAGGCCCCGGTCGATCTGCTGTGGAACGGCGGTATCGGTACTTACGTCAAGTCCAGCTCTGAAAGCCACGTCGACGTCGGCGACAAGGCCAACGACGCCCTGCGGGTCGATGGCCGCGAGTTGCGCGCCAAGGTGGTGGGCGAGGGCGGCAACCTCGGCATGACCCAGCTCGGTCGCGTCGAGTACGGCCTCAACGGTGGCGCCAGCAACACCGACTTCATCGACAACGCCGGCGGTGTGGACTGCTCCGACCACGAAGTGAATATCAAGATTCTGCTCAACGAGATCGTTGCCGCCGGTGACATGACCGGTAAGCAGCGCAACAAGCTGCTGGCGGAGATGACCGACGCCGTGGGCAACCTGGTGTTGGGCAACAACTACAAGCAGACCCAGGCGCTGTCGCTGGCCCAACGCCGGGCCCGTGAGCGGATCGGCGAGTACAAGCGCCTGATCGTGGCGCTGGAGAGCGCCGGCAAATTGGATCGGGCGATGGAGTTCCTGCCGTCTGACGAACTGCTGGCCGAGCGCATCGCCAACGGCCAGGGCCTGACCCGGCCGGAGCTGTCGGTGCTGATCTCCTACAGCAAGATCGACCTCAAGGAATCGCTGCTGAAGTCCCTGGTGCCGGACGATGATTATCTGGCCCGGGAGATGGAAACCGCCTTCCCGCCGCTGTTGACGAAGAAGTTCGGTGAGGCCATGCGTCGTCACCGTCTGAAGCGCGAGATCGTCAGCACGCAGATCGCCAACGATCTGGTCAACCACATGGGCATCACCTTCGTGCAGCGCTTGAAGGAGTCCACCGGCATGAGTGCGGCGAACGTCGCCGGGGCCTATGTCATCGTCCGCGATGTGTTCCGCCTGCCGTACTGGTGGCAGCAGATCGAGGCGCTGGACTACCAAGTGCCGGCCGAGCTGCAACTGCAGTTGATGGACGAGTTGATGCGTCTCGGTCGCCGTGCCACCCGCTGGTTCCTGCGTAGCCGCCGCAATGAGCTGGATGCCGCGCGTGACGTTGGTCACTTCGCGCCACGCCTCGAGGCGCTGGCCGGGCGCCTCGATGAGTTGCTCGAAGGCCCTGCGCGTGAGCAGTGGTTGGCGCGCTTCCAGGGTTATGTCGAAGCCGGTGTGCCGGAGGAACTGGCGCGGGTAGTGGCGGGGACCAGCCATCTGTACACGCTGTTGCCGATCATCGAGGCCGCGGATGTCACCGGGCAGGATCCTGCTCAAGTGGCGGCGGCGTACTTCGCGCTCGGCGGTGCGCTGGATCTGTCCTGGTATCTGCAACAGATCACCAGTTTGTCGGTGGAAAACAACTGGCAGGCGCTGGCGCGGGAAGCCTTCCGCGACGATCTGGACTGGCAGCAACGGGCAATCACTGTCTCGGTTCTGCAAATGGCCGATGGCCCTGCAGATATCGAAGCGCGTGCGGTGCTTTGGCTGGCGCAGCATCGTCCGCTGGTCGAGCGCTGGCGTGCCATGCTCACCGAGCTGCGTGCGGCGACCACTACCGACTACGCGATGTACGCGGTGGCTAACCGTGAGCTACTCGACCTGGCGCAGAGCAGTCAGCATGGGACCTGTATTCCTTGATGGGTTAGCTGCCCGACGTGGTTGAATAAACCCCGTTGAAAACCCGGAGCCCCGCCTAGTGCGGGGCTTTTTATTGTGGGTGGAGTGAGGAGCAGGCGCAGACGGGTTGCTGTGGATCAGCCGTCGCAGATTTCAGGCTTTCAGCTGGCGCAGGTAAGCCACCACATCCGGCGCGCCAGCCAGACGCAAACCTTCGCCGAGGGCGGTGGCCTCCGGGTTGTGTTTCGGCAGCAGGAGGAACTCCGGGGCGCCTGGATTGCGCAGTAGCGAGAGGCGCGCATAGGGCAGGCCGTTATCCAGCAGCAGACCCATAAAGGCAGGATCGCTCCAGGCTTGCACGGGCATGGCCAGCACGTGATAGCGCTCTTGCAGTTGGTTGAGCCCGCTGGGGCGTAAGCGATAGCGGGTTAGCTCGGCTGGCAGGGTTGCCTCCAGGCCACGCCGCCGGGCGTAGGCGATGGCGCAGGCGAACGCTTCAATATGTTGCTCGCCGGCCCAGAACATGCGTTTGCCGTACCAACTGGCCTGACGCAGGCCGATCGGCTCGCCGACGAGGAAGCGCGGCAAGGCTTGGCTGATGGTTTTGACGAAATCCTTGTAGCTGATGATGCGTATGCCGCGACAGGCTGGGGTTGTGCTGTAGTCCTCGAAGTTGGCATACGGCTGCGCATCCGGGTCACTGCCACAGAGACCGTCGATCAGGCGCAGGTCGAAGGAACTCAGCTGTTGCTGCTCCTGTTCCACCACGCGGATCAACATCGAGTGGGCTTGCGCCTTGTCTTCTTGTACCGGACCGGAGAGGGCGTTGCGCGGTAAGTCGACCAAACGTTGCAGCGGTGGGCCGGTGTGCCACCAGATCTGTTCTTGGGGTTGCGGTAACGGCTGGAACGGCAAGCGTAGAACGCTGGCACGTTCCAGTACCTGACGGGGCGCACGGCTGGTCAGGCCAAGGCGTTGGGCCAGGGCCGTCAGGCGGGCGGTCAGCGTTATGGGGTGCTCGCTCGGACTCATGGCTAACTGCGAATTCCAGGGTTACCGGTGCCAGTGTGGCAGACGAAAACGCCCGTTGCACAGCCTTTGCTGGCCAAGTGACGGTCGCGGCCCGCTGTCCTTGGTGCCACCTGTGGCAATAGTGCAGCAATCATTTACGGGGAAGCCTCCATGCCCAGCCTGGAGCCGGATATTGCCTTATTCGCCGAATATTTGCGCGTGGTCTATCAAGGCCATGCCAACTGCATCTTGTTACCCAGTCGTGACGGTCGACGCGTCAGTTTACCGGCTCATCATTTGCGGGCTTTTTTTACCCATGAAGGCGTCTACGCTTCCTTCGAGTTGGGCTTCAGTGTTGCCGGTGAGCCGCTGAGCCTGCGTCGCCTGGGCTGATCGGTCGCGGTTGCCTCGCCTGTCGGGGCTGCGGGCGGCTATAATCATCGGCTAACTTTCCCAGCCCATTACCGAGCTAAGCCTGCCCATGTATACCCTGGCCCGCGAGCTGCTGTTCAAACTGTCCCCGGAAACCTCTCATGAGCTGTCTATTGACCTGATCGGCGCCGGTGGCCGTCTGGGTTTGAATGGCCTGTTGAGCAAGGCGCCGGCCAGCCTGCCGGTGCGCGTGATGGGGCTGGACTTCCCGAATCCGGTGGGTTTGGCGGCCGGCCTGGATAAGAACGGCGATGCCATCGATGGCTTTGCGCAACTGGGTTTTGGTTTCGTCGAAATCGGTACCGTCACCCCGCGTCCGCAGCCGGGTAACCCAAAGCCACGGCTGTTCCGCTTGCCGCAAGCCGAAGCGATCATCAACCGCATGGGCTTCAACAACCATGGCGTCGATCATCTGCTGGCGCGGGTCAAAGCTGCCAAGTTCAACGGTGTGCTCGGTATCAACATCGGCAAGAACTTCGATACGCCGGTCGAGCGCGCGGTAGACGATTACTTGCTGTGCCTGGACAAGGTCTACGCCCAGGCCAGCTACGTCACCGTCAACGTCAGCTCACCGAACACTCCCGGCCTGCGCAGCCTGCAATTTGGCGACTCGCTGAAACAGTTGCTCGAAGCCCTGCGCCAACGCCAGGAAGTCCTCGCTCAGCGGCAGGGCAAGCGGGTTCCGCTGGCGATCAAGATTGCTCCGGATATGAGCGATGCCGAGATCGTCGAGGTCGCCGCGGCGCTGCTGGACTCGGGCATGGATGCGGTGATTGCGACTAACACCACCCTCGGGCGTGAAGGTGTCGAAGGTTTGCCGTTTGGCGCTGAGGTCGGTGGCCTGTCCGGCGCGCCGGTGCGCGACAAGAGCACGCATACGGTGCAAGTGCTGGCGGCTGAGTTGGCGGGGCGTCTGCCGATCATTGCCGTTGGCGGTATCACCGAAGGCAAGCACGCAGCTGAGAAAATCGCCGCTGGAGCCAGTTTGGTGCAGATCTATTCCGGCTTTATCTACAAGGGCCCGGCGCTGATTCGCGAAGCAGTGGACGCTATTGCGGCGCTGCCGCGGCAGTAATCTAAGAACCTGTTCAAGATCGTCGCGAGCGCAGGTCAGGCAAGGCGCAACGAAGCGAAGCGGAGTAACAGCCGCAGGCTGGCCCGAAGGGCGAGCGCCAGCGAGTCAAACAGGCGAGGAGGCGGAGTCTACAAGTGGTAAATGAGCATTCCGAGCCTGTTTTCAACGCAGCATGGTCAAGCGCAGCAGATATTGAACAGGTTCTAAAATGACAGGCAATAAAAAGGGCTCCCCTAAGGAGCCCCTGGGCTCTCGCCCGCCGCCCGGATGGGGCGTGCATGGTAAAGCGGAGTCGGTGGTCCTTACTATCCGACAGCGTGATCAGCCGACAGCGTGAAGTTCGTTGAGTCGATGGATACCGGCGGTGCCGGTCATGCCGTCCCACTGGTCGCCGCGACCCTCGCGCCAGCCGTTAATCCAGGCTTGGCGTACGGACGGAAGGGTGAATGGACACAGTTCGCGAGATTTACCATGGATGCCATATTGATAACCGCGTAAAAACGCTCGTTCTAAAGGATCACGCTTAAGTCTTCTCATAGGGTGTTGCCCTCACTTGTTGACTGTTATGTCCTATTGGCCCCGTGTCGAGGCCTGGTAGAAAGCTTCTACCAGTGGAACCCGCTTCCGGCGTCGCGGGTCTCCTGCCGTCACCATTGCGGCGTTGGCCTGAGTTGATTTCTAACGAATGACACCGGCCGTGGGAATGATCGTTTTGTCATAAGCGCGTAACGTTTTTAGGAGTGAGGCCATAAGGCTTGACCCGCCGATCCTGGGCTTTTTGCTTAAACTCAGGAGGCATGCGGGTGCAGGCGACTATGAAGTCGTTCTGCCCTCGCGAATGTTTCGCGGCCGCATCCTGTATTTATTCCGACGAAGGGTCGCGTTGTCGCCCTTCGCCGCTTATTAAGCTTTGCCCGGCTGTTCGAAAATTGGACAGAACAGCGCGTAATTGTATCGAACACACTAAGTCTGGCAGCAGGCGCGGCGTGGGGCTTGCTACTAGGCTCCCGGCAAGTTGCAACGCGACCAGACTTGGCTGATATCGAACTCAGGCCTTGGCTTTTGTTCGATAGGCGACCCATCCTGGTGTCGCGGAGCCGTTGGGTAGAACCACGGTTTTTAACCTTGGCGCCGCAGTACAAACTGCCCGCCGCACATTGCTTAGGCACTGGATACCCACATGTCGGATCGTTACGAACTCTTTCTCACCTGCCCCAAGGGCTTGGAAGGGCTGCTCGCTGAAGAAGCAGCAGGCCTGGGGCTGGAGGAAACCCGCGAGCACACCTCGGCGATCCGCGGCTTCGCCGAGCTGGAAACGGCTTACCGCCTGTGCCTCTGGTCGCGCCTGGCCAACCGCGTGTTGCTGGTGCTCAAGCGCTTTCCCATGAGCAACGCGGACGATCTCTACCAGGGCGTACTAGAGGTCGACTGGGCCGAGCACCTGGAGCCGACGGGCAGCCTGGCGGTGGAGTTCAGCGGTAATGGCTCCGGTATCGACAACACCCACTTCGGTGCGCTGAAGGTCAAGGATGCGATCGTCGACAAGCTGCGCACTGCCGCGGGCGAGCGGCCCTCGATCGACAAGCTGAACCCGGACTTGCGCGTCCATCTGCGTCTGGACCGCGGCGAAGCGATTCTCTCGCTCGACCTCTCCGGTCACAGCCTGCACCAACGTGGCTATCGCCTGCAGCAGGGCGCGGCGCCGCTCAAGGAAAACCTCGCTGCGGCGATTCTGATCCGCGCGGGTTGGCCGCGAATTGCCGCGGCGGGCGGTGCGCTGGCGGACCCGATGTGCGGTGTCGGTACTTTTCTGGTGGAAGCGGCGATGATCGCGGCGGACATCGCCCCGAACCTCAAGCGCGAGCGCTGGGGCTTCTCGGCCTGGCTGGGGCATGTGCCGGCGTTGTGGAAAAAGCTCCATGCCGAGGCCCTGGCCCGCGCCGAAGCTGGGTTGGCGAAGCCGCCGCTGTGGATTCGTGGTTATGAGGCCGATCCCCGGCTGATTCAGCCGGGGCGCAACAATATCGAGCGCGCCGGGCTGTCGAACTGGATCAAGGTTTACCAGGGCGAAGTGGCGACTTTCGAGCCGCGTCCGGATCAGAATCAGACCGGGTTGGTGGTCTGTAACCCGCCCTATGGCGAGCGCTTGGGCGATGAAGCGAGCCTGCTGTACCTCTACCAAAACCTCGGTGAGCGTCTGCGTCAGGCCTGCATGAATTGGGAGGCGGCGGTGTTTACCGGTGCGCCTGATCTGGGCAAGCGCATGGGTATTCGTAGTCACAAGCAGTACGCGTTCTGGAACGGCGCGCTGCCCTGCAAGCTGTTGCTGATCAAGGTGCAGCCCGAGCAGTTCGTCACCGGTGAGCGCCGCACTCCCGAGCAGCGCGAACGCGAGCGTGAACAGGCCGCGTTAGGCCAGTCGGAGCCAGAGGTTGACAACAGAAAGGTTGACAACAGAAAGGTTGAAAACCAGCAGGCGCCAGCGCTAGTCGAGCAGGCGCGCTTGAGCGAAGGCGGGCAGATGTTCGCCAATCGTCTGCAGAAAAACCTTAAGTTGTTGGGTAAATGGGTTCGCCGTGAAGGTGTCGACTGCTATCGCGTGTATGACGCCGATATGCCGGAATATGCCCTGGCGATCGATCTCTATCACGACTGGGTACACGTGCAGGAATACGCAGCGCCGCGCTCGATCGACCCGGAGAAGGCCCAGGCTCGTCTGTTCGATGCGTTGGCGGCGATTCCCCAGGCGCTCAATGTCGACAAGGCGAAAGTCATCATCAAGCGCCGAGAGCGCCAGAGCGGCACCAAGCAGTACGAGCGTCAGGCGACTCAGGGGCGTTTTACCGAGGTCAGCGAGGGCGGGGTGAAGCTGCTGGTCAACCTCACCGATTACCTCGACACCGGTCTGTTCCTCGACCATCGCCCGCTGCGCTTGCGCATCCAGCGTGAGGCCGCCGGCAAGCGCTTCCTCAACCTGTATTGCTACACCGCCACGGCCACCGTGCATGCGGCCAAGGGCGGGGCGCGTAGTACCACCAGCGTCGACCTGTCGAAGACTTACCTCGACTGGGCGCGGCGCAACCTGGCGCTGAACGGTTTCTCCGACAAGAACCGCCTGGAGCAGGGTGACGTGATGACCTGGCTGGCGGCGGATCGCGAGGAGTACGACCTGATCTTTATCGACCCGCCGACTTTCTCCAACTCCAAGCGCATGGAGGGGGTGTTCGACGTGCAGCGTGACCACGTCGAGTTGCTCGACCTGGCCATGGCGCGCTTGGCGGCCGGTGGGGTGCTGTATTTCTCCAATAACTTCCGCAAATTCCAGCTCGATGAAGGCTTGGCGGCGCGCTATGCGGTGGAGGAAATCAGTGCGACAAGTCTGGACCCGGACTTCGCGCGCAATGCGAAGATTCATCGGGCCTGGCGCTTGACTGCGCGTTAAGCACGAATTGTCGTGAGGCATTTAAAAGGCCGCACTGCGTAAAGCAGGGCGGCCTTTTTAGTGGTGCGCCTGGGCTCAGCGCTGTGCGGTGTTAGCGCTGGCTTTCGGCTGGCGGTACAGATCGACCAGTACCTGATCGAGGATCGCCGAGGCGCCCCACGGCCGTGGATCGTTGAGAATGGCGACGACCGCCCAGCTATTGCCGTTGCTGTCGCGACTGAAGCCAGCGATGGCGCGCACGGTGTTCAAGGTGCCGGTTTTGATATGCGCTTCGCCCGCCATAGGCGTGCGTTTCAGGCGTTTACGCATGGTCCCGTCCATCGCGACCAGGGGCAGGGAGCTGATGTATTCGGCGGCGTAGGGGCTCTTCCAGGCGGCTTGCAGCAGGGTGGCCATTTCCCGTGCGCTGACCCGTTCCGCGCGCGACAGGCCGGAGCCGTTCTCCATCACCAAGTGTGGCGCGGTAATGCCCTTGCGGGCCAGCCACTGACGGATCACTCGCTGTGCAGCCTTAGCGTCGTCGCCATCCTCGGCGTTCCGAAACCGTGCGCCGAGGCTGAGGAACAGTTGCCGGGCCATGGTGTTGTTACTGTATTTGTTGATGTCGCGGATGATTTCCACCAGATCGGGGGAGAAGGCCCGCGCGAGTAGGGTGGCGTTCTTCGGTACGGCGTCAATGCGGTCTTTGCCGAGGATGCTGCCGCCCAGCTCTTGCCAGATGGCGCGCACGGCGCCCGCGGCGTAGCCCGGGTGATCGAGTAACGAGAGATAGGCCTGCGTGCTACAGCCTTCCGCCAGCTGCCCGGTGACGACCAGCGTAGTGCCGTCGAACTGGCTGACCGGGTTGAAGCGGACATTGCCCGTGCACTTGCCTTTGCCCAGGGCCTTCACGCGGTTGTCGATACGCACGTTGGTCAGCGGTGGTTCCATGGCCACGCTGACCTTGCCGCCTTCGGCGCGGCTGATCAGGCGCACGGCCTTGAGGTTGATCAGCAAGGAGTCCGGGCCGACCAGGAACGGCTTGTTCTCGTCGCCGCCATCGTCATCGAAGGTCGGCAACTGCGGTTGCATAAAGTGGCTGCGGTCGAGCACCAGATCGCCGGTGACCTGCTGTACGCCATTGACGCGCAGGTCGCGCATCAACAGCCAGAGTTTCTCCATGTTCAGCTTGGGATCGCCGCCGCCCTTGAGGTACAGGTTGCCGTGCAGCACCCCATTTTTCAGCGGGCCGTCGCTGTAGAACTCGGTCTTCCACTGGTGGGTCGGGCCGAGCAGCTCGAGCGCGGCGTAGGTGGTGATCAGCTTCATGGTCGACGCTGGGTTGACCGACACGTCGGCATTGATCAGCGTCGGCGTGCCGGGGCCGTTGAGCGGCAGCAACACCAGGGAGAGGGAGTCGTTGCCAATTTTGCCGGCTTTCAGCGCCTTCTGAATCAGGGGCGGCAGGGTGTTGTTGATCGGCGCCGCGGTGACAGGCAAGGCGATTGGCAGCAGCAAGCTGGCGAATGCCAGGTGACGAAGTGTTTTGATCATTGGCAGAAACCCTTCAGGCAAGGGCCAAAAAAGAAAGATGACATGAAGAAAGATGACATGGTCGCGGGTTCCCACAGCAGTTTGGGAAAGTGCTACGCATTATGCCCGAAGCCCAAGGTGCTTGCGCCGCTCTGCGACTAGCGTAAGGCGCTATTTTCTGCGGGCAGGTGAAGTCGCCTGCGGCAGAGAGTCGGGCAAGTCGGTGGCTAAACTGCTAAAGTGCCGCGCGTTATCACTCTTGAGGATTGTTCCATGGCTACTAACCGTTCCCGCCGTCTGCGCAAAAAACTCTGCGTGGATGAATTCCAGGAGCTGGGTTTTGAGCTGAACCTGAACTTCAAAGAAGATCTGGCCGACGAGGCCGTTGACGCTTTCCTCGACCAGTTCCTGGGTGAAGCCATGACCGGCAATGGTCTGGGTTATGTTGGCGGCGATGACTATGGCCTGGTATGCCTGGCTAAGCGTGGCTCGGTCAGCGAAGAGCAGCGTGCCGCGGTCGAAGCTTGGCTGAAGGGCCGTAGCGAAGTGACTGACTTCACCGCTAGCCCGTTGATCGACGTCTGGTACCCGGACAACGCGATCAACTCGCAACACGCGTAACACCAAGGGGGCCATATGGCCCCCTTGGTGTTACGCTACTCCCTGGCCGTCAAACTCAGGGCGGCGTCTTCTTTTGCCGACCCTGCACCAGTTTGTAGGCGACGTAGTACTTGTAGATATTGCCGACGTAATCCACCGTCTCGCGGCCCACCACGCGGGCGGCGGCGTGCTCGACGTTCTGGAACCAGATGTTCGGGTCGAGCCCGGACTTCTCCGCCAGCCGCCTGAACTTGCGCAGATTGCCCGGGCCGGCGTTATAGGCGGCGAAGGTCATCAGGGTCTTGTTCGTCGGAGTCAGTCCGGGGTCGTTCAGATACTTGTCGGCGAGCAGGCGCATGTACTTGCTGCCGGCCTCGATGTTCTTGTCCGCGCTCTTGTCTACGCCTTTAATCGCCACGCTCGGGTCCGCCGCGGTGCTCGGCAGCAGCTGCATCACGCCCACCGCGCCACGTGAGCTGCGCGCGCCCTGATCGAGCTGGGACTCCTGAAAGCCCTGGGCCATCAGCATCAGGTAGTCGAAGCCGTAGCTGTCGGCGTGTTTGCGGAACAGCCCGAGCATTTCGTTGAACTTCTGCAGCTCGGCTTCCGAGGTGGCATTGAGCACCCGCTTGGGATTGTTCGCGTACTTGCGCACCAGGGTATTGCCAAAGGCGGTGCCGACCCCGTGCTGTTTGACGAAGCCGGCGAGTAGCTCTTTCAGCTTCGGGCTGTTCTTGCGGATGGCCCAGGCGATCTCAGCATCGGCCTTCAGGTAGAACTCGTCGTGGACGACCATGTCCTGGTACAGCGGCTGCCAGATGCCGGCGATATAGCGGTCGACCACGGTGGCGTTGATCAGTCCGGCGTTGACCATTTCCAGCAGGTCTTCGGACTCCAGGTTTTCATCGGCCGGCAGGACCTTGATCGGCTGGAGCCCCTGTTCTTTGAAGCGCTGGTTGAGCGCATTCAGGCTTTCGAAGTAGCTGCTGGAGGCGCGCACCATGATTTCCTGGCCGGACAGCTCCTCCAGTTTGCCGACCGGCTTGCTGTTGGGGCTGCTGACCAGGGCTTCGCGGATACCGCTGGCGAAGGGATCGGCGAAGTCCACGGTCTGCAGTCGGCCCTGGGTGATGGTCAGGCCGCCGGCGGCGATATCGCCAAGGCCCTCCAGCAGGCTGGGCATCAGCTTGTCGCGGGCCATCGGGATAAACATCACCCGCCAACGCAGCGCTTTACCCTCGAGCGGGTATTTCCGATTTAGCCAGGTTTCCAGGGCCTTGCCCGACTCGTAGGCGCTCCCGCCCTCGCGGCCGCGGTCGACGTAGTAGAAGGTCTTGCTGTAGGGCACCAGCACCCTGATCAGGCGGCGTTTGCGCATGCCGTCGAAGTCGCCGATCCAGGCATCCGGCACCGGCAGCACCATGGCGTCGACTTCGGCTTCCTCGGCGCGGGTCAGCTCGGGGCTGGGTAGTTCGTCGGCGGCCCAACCGGTCAGGGCCAAGCAGCTGATGGCGATGATCATGAACAGGCGCATCGCATCGCGGCACCAGGCGGGGCATCCACGCATGACGTTGCTCCAGAACTCGTGAGAACGGGCCGACTGCCAACCCCCAGTCGCGCAGACCGGTCACATCAGCTTAGTCCGGCCCTGGTGAGGATGCTGATTGGGTCGACCGCATCGATTTGCTCCGACTTGCACCAGCGCTTGCCAGTAACTGCCCCCGACATCGCGCTTGAAGAGCTCGAAGCGCGTGCGTATTTCGTGGATGCGCTGGTAGAGGGTTTAGGGCGCGTCTGGCGCCGGAGTGGGGTGTTTTGCCAGATACTGCCGCAGGCCGTATATCAACAGGGCCACCGACAAGGCTATGGCGACGCCGGTTAAGGAGTTGAACAGCCGCACCTGCGCCAGGTGCCAATCCTGCGACAAGCTTTCGGCCAGGAGTACGAAACACAATGTGCTCTGCAGCACGAACAGGCCGTAGTTATGGGATTGGAAGGTACGGCTCAGGACAATCAGCGGCAACATGGTGGCCACCATCAGCGGCGGGCTTTGCAGGCTGTGGCCGAGATAAATCAACAGAGCTGCCGCGCAGAGGCTGGCGAGGCTGGCTTGTAGGGCGCGCACCAGGCTGCCTTGGAACTCCAGCTGCAGGGTGGTGATCACCGTCAGGGTCAACCAATAGCCGCGCGACAGCTCGGCCAGCTCGACCGTCAGGCCAGCCAGGGCGAAGGCCAAGGTGCTGCTCAGTGCGTGCAACCGCCACTGTTGTTGCGGTAAGCGCCGGGCATGCCGGCGCAGCACTTTCAACAGACCTAACAGCCGTGGCATGCGCGGCCACATGCGTAAGCCGTGCAGGCCGCGCAGACCGAAGGCGAGCAGAGTGACCCAGAGCCCGCCGAGGATGAACAGCATGCCCACTGCATAAGGATTATTCAGGTTGCCAAGGCCATGTTGGCCTTGCCCCAGGCAGAGGCACAGCGCGAGGCCGAGGCCGAGCTTGCCGGCTTCCGCACCGAAACGTTGCAGCCAGGCCAGCAGGAAGCCGTAGCTGGAGAACAGCGCCAAGCTGATCAAGGGCTGATCCGCGCCCCAGAACCCCAGGCCAGCACTCCAGGCCCCGAGCCCGGTCAGCAGCAACATGCGCAACATGCCGAAGCGCTGTAGCGGATTAGCCTGAGCCGCTAGAAAGGCCCCCGCCGAGGTCCAGAGAAAACCTGGGTGGGCGCTGAGCAGGCCCAGTAACAAGGGCAGGGCGCAGCCAAGGCCGGCGACCATGGCCGGGCCCCAGGCCGGCGGCCCGGAATGCCAGTTGAAGGCTTGCCGCAAGACCTTACGCATCATCAGCAATCTCTAAAAGTTGCCAAAAGCCACTCGGGTGATTCCCCTGTCTAGCATAGGTGTCGCTCGGCGCTGTCACCCCCAACACCACGCCACCTCACACCGGGCTGGAGCGCCCAGTCATCTCCCGCGCCATTTCCGTGGCGTAGCTGTCAGTCATCCCGGCGATAAAGTCGATCATGCGCAGGAAGGCTTTGTGCAGCGGCCAGGCTGGGTCCGGAGCGTTATTGCCGAGCAGATCGAGAATGCGCCGATGCTTGAACGACGGCGTGCGCCCGCCCTGTTGCTCCAGCGCCGCGCCGCAGAAGGCATTCAGCAGAATTTCCAGGGTGGTGTAGGCGCCGATCTCATGCAGGGTCTTGCGCTTGTCCTGGAAGATTTTCTCCCGCGCCATATTTTTTGCACCCAGTACGCAGCGCTTGGCTGGGCCGTGCATGTGCTCGACCAGATCGCCTGGCAAGGTGCCGGCGAGCAGCGCATCCTGCTGCTCGACAAAGGCCCGGGCGGCGGCGTTGGTCAGGTGTTCGATGGCCTTGCCGCGGAGGATCGCCAGCTTGCGTCGGCGTGAGTCCTGCGGGCCCAGTTGGCGGTAAGTTTCCGGCAGATCGTCACCGACCAATCCGAGCAATACGGACTCCACCTCGGCGTAGTCGAGTAGTTCCATCTCCAGGCCGTCTTCCAGGTCGATCAGGCCGTAGCAAATGTCATCCGCCGCCTCCATCAGGTACACCAGCGGATGGCGCGCCCAGCGCTCGTCCTCTATCTGCGGCAAGCCGAGCTTGTGGGCGATCTGTTCGAGCAGCGGCAGTTCGCTCTGGTAACAGCCGAACTTGTGCTTCTTATAGCCAAGGGCCTCGGCGTGACGAGCGGTCCAGGGGTATTTCAGATAAGTGCCGAGGGTCGCGTAGGTCAGCCGCGTGCCCCCATCGAACTGGTGGTATTCCAGTTGGGTGAGTACGCGAAAACCTTGGGCGTTCCCCTCGAAGTTGAGGAAGTCGCGCCGCTCGGCCTCGCTCATCGCCTCCAGCCAGCCGCGCCCGGCGGCCTGTTGGAACCAGTGGCGGATGGCGTCTTCGCCGGAGTGGCCAAAGGGCGGATTGCCGATGTCGTGAGCCAGGCAGGCGGACTGCACGACCATGCCCAGATCACTCGGCTCGCACCAATCGGGTAGGGCATCACGGATCATCTCGCCGACCCGCATCCCCAGCGAGCGGCCGACGCAACTGACCTCCAGCGAGTGGGTCAGGCGGGTGTGGATATGGTCGTTACTGGAGACCGGATGCACCTGCGTCTTACGGCCCAGGCGGCGAAACGCACCGGAGAAAATGATCCGATCGTGATCTTTGTGAAAAGGGCTGCGGCCCAGTTCATTAGCGCTATGCGCGGGTTTGCCGAGACGTTCACGGTTAAGCAGTGTTTGCCAGTCCAAGGCCTGTCCTCGCCGTTCAGTGGCTGATGGCCCTAGCTTCGGGGTTCCGGCGCTTGGCTGCAAGTCTCCAGGCTTCGCCGTGGCATTAGGCCTGGCGTATAGGCACTGTCTTGTCGACGCTCAATCTGGCCGCGGGTGGCGAGCGGCGTGTAGCGTTGCTAAGGTCAAATCAAGGTGCGAATGGAGGCATCCCGCCAGTACTGGGGGTTGTTTCGCTAGTTTGTGTTTCTCCCCATATGCACCCCCCTACATGGGCGGAGCCACTAAAGCAGCTCGGTGAGCTCGATGTTAGGTGCTGGATAAAGCGGTTTTCTCTCAACAGGAGGCTGTATGAATAATGCAATCGTCTTGGTCGCGCGGCTGTTCCTCGCCCATATTTTCCTGCTCGCTGGCTTGGGCAAGCTCGGTGCCGGTTACGCAGGCACGCAGGGCTATATGGAGAGCATGGGCGTACCCGGTGCGCTGCTGCCGTTGGTGATCGCGCTGGAAATCGGCGCTAGCCTTGCAGTGATCATCGGCTTTCTTACCCGCTGGGCCGCTCTGGCGCTGGCTGGATTTTGTCTGGCGGCGGCGCTGATCTTTCATCGCAACTGGAGCGATGAAATGCAGATGATCATGTTTATGAAAAACTTCGCCATAGCTGGCGGTTTTCTTCTGCTCTACGTGCAGGGGGCTGGCGCCTTCAGTGTCGATGCTTGGCGCGCCAAGTAAGAGTTTCCAGCCGGCGCCGAACGCCTGTGGCGTTTGGCGTCGATTGGACTTGGGAGTTAGCAAACGCGGTATCCGTAGGCTGGGTTTCGCCAAAAGCGGCTCTACCCAGCCTACGCTCGAGTTTTGCGCTATCGCTACAACCCCGCCGCATCAATATCCAGCAGCAACAACCGTCGCCCATTGTCGATAAATTGCCCGGTCGTCAGGCAGTACGGGTTGCCGATCGCGTCGCGATAGGTCGTGGAGAGGATCAGTGGGCGTTCGTCCCAGCCTTCGGCGAGTAGTTGATAGAAGTAGGGGCGCGAGGATCAGTTGTGGCCGAGTTCGGTGATGTCGAACACCACGCGTTCGGGCGGCACGCCTTGCTATTCAAGTTGTTTGCGGTTGGGCCGGGGCCGGTTGGGACGCAGGCGGCCGATCCGGCGCGGGGAGAATTCAGGCCGATGTCTCCGTTGCTGGCTTCGTCAGGGGGCGAGTCCGCTGCGAAGCCGAGGGTTCCTGCGAACCGTGCTGGTACAACGATTGCATTGCGCTGGTGCATAACGGAAGCAAGGCGCCCTTTGTTTGGGCATTTCGGTTGATTGGATAAGTCCGCAAACCTTGCTTCAACTAGATGAAAAATAAAGAAAAAGACTAAAAACTCGAGTTTCCTGCCAATACCGCTTGTACCAAAACGGGTCGCTCTATTGGGCTTATTTGGTGCATGCAAGCATCAGGATGGTGCGTAATTGGTTGAGCTGAGCTGCTTTGGTGCTTTTTCCTTTGCCGCCGGAGTCATCTTCGCCGATGGAAAATCTCAATAGTGCCGTGGAAACCCTGGTTCACGGTTCCAATACCCTGTTCATCTTGCTCGGCGCCGTGATGGTGTTGGCTATGCACGCCGGCTTCGCCTTTCTTGAGGTCGGTACGGTACGCCAGAAAAACCAAGTCAACGCGCTGTCGAAGATCATCTCCGACTTTGCCGTGTCGACCTTGGCCTACTTCTTTATCGGCTATTGGGTGGCTTACGGGGTGACCTTCCTGGTGCCGGCGACGGCGCTGACGGCGGACCACGGTTATGCGTTGGTGAAGTTCTTCTTCCTGCTGACCTTTGCCGCGGCGATTCCGGCGATCATCTCCGGAGGCATTGCCGAACGCGCCAAGTTCGGCCCGCAGCTGTGCGCGACGGTGCTGATCGTGGCCTTCATCTATCCCTTCTTCGAGGGCCTGGTGTGGAACGGTAATTTCGGCCTGCAAGCCTGGCTGGCCGCGCGCTTTGGCGCGAGCTTCCATGACTTCGCCGGTTCAGTGGTGGTGCATGCGATGGGCGGCTGGCTGGCCTTCGGCGCGGTGACGCTGCTGGGCAGCCGCGATGGCCGTTACCGTGAAGGCCGCCTGGTGGCTTTCGCGCCGTCGAACATTCCATTCCTGGCGCTGGGTTCGTGGATTCTGATTGTCGGCTGGTTCGGCTTCAACGTGATGAGTGCGCAAACCCTGGCGGGTGTCAGTGGCCTGGTGGCGGTCAACTCGCTGATGGCGATGGTCGGCGGCACCGTGGCGGCGTTGTTCGTGGGGCGTAACGACCCGGGCTTCCTGCACAACGGCCCCTTGGCCGGTCTGGTGGCGATCTGCGCCGGTTCCGATCTGATGCACCCGATTGGTGCGCTGATGACTGGGGTGATCGCCGGCGGCTTGTTCGTTTGGGCGTTCACTGCGACTCAGGTCAAGTGGCGCATCGACGATGTGCTCGGCGTCTGGCCGTTGCATGGACTGTGCGGCGTCTGGGGCGGTATCGCCTGCGGTGTGTTTGGCCAGGAAGTACTGGGCGGTCTGGGTGGCGTTAGTCTGTTCAGCCAGCTGATCGGCACCGGGCTCGGGGTGCTGGTGGCACTGGCCGGTGGCTTCCTGGTCTATGGCTTGTTGAAGGCGCTGCTCGGCATTCGCCTGAGCCAGGAGGAGGAGTACTACGGTGCCGACCTATCGGTGCACAAGATCGGGGCGGTCAGCCAGGACTGAGCCGTTCGCCCCGGAATGAAAAAGCCCGCTCAACTGAGCGGGCTTTTTTCCGTTTGTAGGCTGAGTAGAGCGCAGCGAAACCCAGCATCTTCCGCGCGCTGGGTTTCGGCGTGGCACCTCTACCCAGCCTACATTCAGGTGTTTACCAGAGCGGCAGGCTATAGCTGACGATCAGGCGGTTTTCGTCCAGGTCGTTGCCGAAGTTGGCGCGGGTGGTCGCGTTACGCCATTTCACCCCGAGGTTCTTCAGCGGGCCATCCTGGAGCACGTATGCGATGTCCATGTTGCGTTCCCACTCCTTGCCGTCGGAGAGGGCGGCGCCGCGGTCGACATCAGCGCCGGATAGATAGCGGGTCATAAAGGTCAGGCCCGGAATACCGATGGCGGCGAAGTTGTAGTCGTAGCGAAGCTGCCAGGACTTCTCGTCCTTGTTGGCGAAGTCGCCGATCTGCACATAGTTGACCAGGAAGGGGTCGGTCGCGTTGACATAGGCGAAGCCGGTGTCGCCGCTCATCGACTGATAGCCCAGGCCGAAGGCATGACCACCGAGGCCGTAGGTGAACATGGCGCCGAAGGCCTGGTTGTCGACGTTGCTGCTGCCGTCATCGGTGGAGCGGGCGTAACGCAGGTCGCTCTTCAGCGACTGCTTGTCGGCAATCGGCAGCACATGCACCAAGTTGACGATCTGTTGTTTGTAGAACTGCTCCAGGTTGCCGTAGCTGTATGCGCTGGTCAGCTGGTCATTCCATTTGTAGCTGGCACTGGCGAAGTTGAACTGGTCGCTGGTCAGGCCTTTTTGGAAGACGATGTTGCGGCGGCCGCCAGCGTTGATGGTCATGTCCTCGTAGTCCGAGGAGTCGCGATAGTTGACCTGTTGCAGTTGGCCGGCATCGAGGGTCAGGCCGGCGATTTCCATCGAGTTCAGTTGGCCGCCCTGGAAGGTTTGCGGCATCAGGCGCGAGTCGTTGGCTTGCAGGACCGGCAACTTGGGCATCAAGGTGCCGACTTTCAGGGCGCTTTTCGAGGCGCGCAGCTTGGCGGTCAGGCCAAGCTCCGAATAGTTGTCTTGCGAGCCGCCGGAACGGTCGGGTTCCAGCAGGCCAGTACCGGCGGTGCCGCCACCCGAGTCGAGTTTAAAGCCGGCCAGCCCCTGGGCATCGACACCCACGCCGACGGTGCCTTCGGTGTAGCCGGACTCCATGCGCAGCAGGAAGCCCTGGGCCCATTCTTCTGCTTTGGCTTGGCCCTTGTTGCCGCCTTCCTGGCGGAAATCACGGTTCATGTAGAAGTTGCGCAGCTCCAGGCTGGCTTTGCTGTCTTGGATAAATTCAGCCTGTGCCAGGTTCGGCAGGGTGAGGCTGACGCCCAGGGTGGCAAGAGCCACGGCATGGGCGAGGGGGTGCTCATTATTGAGGGGGCTCATTGTTGTTGTCTTCTCGTGGGTGCGGACAGAGGGGTTGTGACCGAACTGTTACGGCGGGTGGAATAAACCACGAGAGAGACGCTGGGAGCCTTTAGACCTTAGTCGGCAGGCCCCGGATTCAGGACGTTAGCGCGATTAATCATTCGACCCAGTGCGGATAGAAACCCAGCTTTTGCTGCACCTTGGTGTCATGGGCCGGCACTACCGTGAGGTTTGGCTCCTTGGCCATCAGCTGATGCACCTGCTCCAACACCTTGCGCGTGGCATCGCGGTCGTTGTCGACCATATTGCGGCTGATCCAGAATTTTTCTCGGGGGCCGGTAAAGCCCTCCAGGCGCCAGCTGGCGTCGCCGGTAAAGAAGTAGCGGCGGCCGTCTTCCAGAGTCAGAAACAGCCCCACCGATCCTGGTGTGTGGCCGGTTAGCGGTACCAACACCACGCGGCCATCACCGAACATATCCAGGCTGGCCGGGAAGCCCATGAAAGCAGGCGACTGGAAGGTGAAGGGCAGCCATTTCACCGGGTGCTTGAACTGGCTGGGGAGGACCGCCGGCGGCGTCGAGATCTGGCTGAACTCGATTTCCTCGTAGGGCGCCCACACCGGCACTTCCGGGAAATCGGCGAGGCCCGAGGCGTGATCCCAATGGGCGTGGGAGAGCAGGATGCGGTCGATCCGAATGCCGTCCTGGTCCAACTGATCACGCGCTGGCACGACGGGGCCGTACTGTAGCAGCGGCTTGTCCCACATCGGCATCTCGGCGAACTGGCTGTCGATCTGACGCCCCAGGCCGGTGTCGAACAGCAGGGTGGCGGCGTGATGCTCGATCAGCACCGCGACATGGTTGAGGGTGACTTTCTTGGTCCACTGACCACCTTCAACCGTGAAGGCGTCGAGGGTTTCGGCTTCGGCGGTTCTCACCAGGCTGAACCGCAGACCCGCGGCGGCACCGGGCAGGCTCGTCAGGCTCAGCAGGGTGAGTAGTGCAAGGCTCAATAGACGCATGGTTCAGACTCCTTGTACGGGAAGAAAAGGCGAGGCGCTGGGGGCGCCGAAGGCCAGTGGCAAACGCGCTCGGCGCAGGCGCCAACGACCGGGGGTAAGCGCCAACAGACGTTCGGCACCGGCGGGCAGCGTTTGCCCCAGTGCCGCCAGCTGCTGCGGCCAATACAGCTCGGCGCGGGCTTCCAATTGCAGCAGGTCGCCGCTGTCGAAGTCGACGAACAGCAGGCCGCAGCGTGGCTCCAGCAGCAGATTGCCGAGGGTGTTGAAAAGCAAGTTACCGCTGTAGTCCGGCAGCCATAAACGACCGTCGGCGGCCAGGCTGACGAAGCCCGGCGCGCCGCCACGGTGCGACACGTCGACCCCGCCGGCCTGTGGATCGCTGTTATGGCTGGCGATAAACAAGGTGTCGGCCTGAGTCACCAGGGCGAGCCAGCGTTGATCCAGGCCTACACCCAGTTCCAGCGGCCCAGGTTCGCGTGCGACCGCTTGCCAGCTACGGGCCTGGATGTACTTCGGACAGTTGCCGAAGGATTGGGCGACCTCGACGCTAAAGCCCTTGGCATCAGCCGCGATGACTGTCCCGTTCAGCCGATTACGCCGTCGGGTTGGCAGCTCCAAACCGAGCAGGCCCAGGCGCGCACCTGGGACCAGGTTGGTGGCCAGCAGGTCATCGCTTTGCGCTAGGGCATCGATCCGCAGGCGAGTCGGCTCGGGCGAATGGAGAAACCCGGGGGCGCCCCACACTAATGAAGCCTGCGGTTGGCCATCACTCGCCAGGCTGCCGACTAACAGCCAGGGCTGCTGGGCGAAGAACTCGCGGTGTTGTTCCGGCATAAAGCTGCGGATGACCCGCTTGCCGATTTCCTCGACCTTTTCGCGCACGCCGACTTGGGCCTGGACTGCCTGCTCGCCGGGATGGAAGGGACTGTTCATCGCGCAACTGCTCCTGGAATGGCCGTGTTACAGCCCCGGCATGTCGATATAACCCGGCAGTTCGCGCAGGCGGGCGAACCAGCCGTGCAGATGAGCGTAGGGCGTCAGCTCGAGGCCGCCATCAGCCGCCAGTGCTACGTAGGGGTAGACCGCCACATCGGCGATGCTCGGCGCCGTGGTCTGCGCCAGCCACCGGTGTTCCGCCAGGTGGCTGTTGAGCAGTTCCAGCGCTCTCGTGGCTTTGGCGTTTACCGCCACTTCATCAATCGCTACGCCGAACAGCTTGCCCAGGCGTGCCAGGCCGGGGCCGTGCTGTACTTCGTTGGCGGCAAAGCTCAGCCAGCCAGCGATGCGGCCTAGGCTCGCGGGATCGAGCGGGTACCAGTGTTCATCGGCATAGCGCCGCGCCAGGTAAACCAGAATGGCCTGGGAGTCGCCAAGGCTCAGCGAGCCATCTTCCAGCGCGGGCACCTGGCCGCGTGGATTGATGGCGAGGAATGCAGGGCGTTTGTGTTCGCCGCCGCGGAGATCGACGCTCACTCGCTCGGCGCGTTGGCCGATCAGACTGAGAAAGAGGCGCACTTTGTAGCAGTTACCGGACAGGTCAAAGTCGTGAAGCCGCATCGCAATTCTCCATGAGTGGGCGGTGAACTGGATATTAGACAGACAGGTCTGTATATTTCAAGCGACAATTTTGCTCGATTGCACTGAGTGCGACTTTGAGCTGGTTGCGCGGCTTGCGCATAATGGCCAGAGCCTAGGAGGCCTTACATGGCAGCAAGTAAACGTGATCAACTGGTCAGTACCGCGCTAGAGCTGTTCTATCGCGAGGGTTATCACGCCACGGGCATCGACCGCATCCTGGCCGAGTCCGGGGTGGCGAAAATGACCCTGTACAAGCACTTCAAGTCGAAGGATGAGCTGATCCTGGCGGTGTTGGACTCGCAGCATCGGCAGATCTGCCAGCGCATGCAGCTCGCGCAAGAGAGCCTGCCGCCACGCGAGGCGATCCTGCGTACCTATGACGGTCTGCACCTGTGGTTGAGCGAGAAGGGCTTTTGCGGTTGCCTGTTTGCCCACGCCGCCGCCGAGTTCTCCAACCGGGAGCACCCGATTCACCAGCAGGCGGCGCTGCACAAGCGTTTCGTCTGCGACTACTTCCTCGCGGCGCTGCAACGTCTGGGGGCGATTGAGCCTGAGCGCTTGGCGCGACAGCTGCAGTTTCTCTTTGAGGGCGCCTTGAGCATGGCCCACCTGCATGGCCCGGCCGAACAGGCGTTGGAGGCCAAGGCGGCGGCGGAGCAATTGCTCGAGGCCGCGGGCGTTTAACTGTTCAGCTGTTTAACTGGCTAGCTCAGGCCGCCGAGCAGGCGCGCCTCACGGCTTTCCAGCGCCCAATGGGCCGGACAGCACCACCGCCAGCAGCCGTGGCCGGTTCAGCCGCCTGAGGCAAATGCTAAACTGCGCGTCTCACTCCTTTGCGAGACGCGATCATGCTTCCCGAATGCCAACTGTTCGGCACCCTTGGCTGCCATCTCTGTGAAGTCGCTGAAACCTTGCTGATGCCCTTTGTCGAGCACGGTCTGCTGGTCGAGTTGGTTGATATCGCCGAGCACGAAGACTGGGTCGAACTCTATGCCTTGCGCATCCCCGTATTGCGCCGTTGCGATACCGGGGCCGAACTCAACTGGCCGTTCGAGGCGGAGCAGGTGGTGGCGTTTTTACGCTGAAACAATCTACGCCGAACAACACCAGCCAGTTACGCCCGCGGGCCCGAGCGGCGACGTGGCGGTGGCGGCTGATCCTGAAGAACCTCGGCGACTTCTGCGGCCTGCTTCTCGCTGGTGAAGGGGCCAGCTATCTGTTCTTCATTGGCTGTGCATACCCACCAGTTGCCGTCACTGGCTTGGCTGATGAGATAGCCGTTTACGGTTTTTCCTACTGTCATCGGTGTGTCCCGCGCATTGAGTCTAAAGGTGTGTAAAAGGTTGCAGAGTAACGACAGCGTTGTCGCGGATGCTGTCATTGCGCTGTACCGGTCGGCGGCTTTCTTGCTTGAAAAGTGTGGCAGGCCGCCGGTGTCAGTAAAGGCGAATCGCAGCCAATAAAAAACCCGCCGTGAAGGCGGGTTTTTTGGGGATTTGGTCGGAGAGACAGGATTCGAACCTGCGACCTTCTCGTCCCGAACGAGACGCGCTACCGAGCTGCGCTACACTCCGAATTGGCAATAATTCTACCGAAAAAGTTTTGTTGCACAAGGGGTTAGCTAGATTTTTTTATCGGAGCAGGCGTTTGCGCTGCTGCGCCGGGGGAGAACGCCAGTATTCATGCGGGATGCGTGGCTCGCCATGAGTCATTCGATGCACGATCGGGTGACTCATGACTGCCGGTCTTGCTTAGAGTTCTTTGACGGTGCGGACTTGGTCTTTGTTGACCTTGACGTGTTTACCATCCAGTTGTTCGAACTCGTAGAAGCCATCGTCCTCGTTGAATTCCGGTTGATCCACGGATTGAATCTCGCGGCCATCGTTCAGGGTGATCACCGACGGTAACTTGCAGCCTGTGCCAGCAGTTCTGGAGTGTTCAGGTTGGCCAGGCGTGGGTCCTGCGCCGGGCAATCCAGGGCCACTGCGCCGAGCGCGAGCAAGACATGGCGAGGGCCGCGATCACCGGCTTGCCAGGCGTTTTCCACGGCTGGTGCCAAGGCTCTCGGTAGTAGGCAGAACAGCGGCTCCCATTGACCGCCCTGACGTAGCATCAGCGGCTTTTCCGGTTGGGCGGCGGCGGTTTCGCGCATGGCTTGGAGCAGGGCGAGATCAAGCAAGGGTGCATCGCAGGGCAGCACCAACAGGAACGGCTGGCGCGCGACCGCCAGGCCTGCGCGGATGCCGGCCAGCGGGCCGGGGAAGTCCAGGCTGTCGTCCTGCACCAGGCGGTCGGCATAGGGCGCGTAGCGCTCGCCGTTGCGGTTGCAGGAGATGATCAAATCATCCGTCAGCGGCCGGGTCAGCGCATGCAGGTGGGCGATCAGCGGCTTGCCGCGCCACTCCAGCAGGCCTTTGTCGCGCCCGCCCATGCGTTGCCCGCGCCCGCCGGCAAGCAGCAGTATGGAGCAGGCGGGCAGGGCGATAGAGTCGGTCATAACGGCGCTCCTGGCGCGGGAATAGCGAGGGCTGTGATATAACACCGGCCTGCCCCTCTCACAACCGGATTGAGCCTATGAACCACAAGGCTGAAGCACCCTTTGTGCCGCTGAACATCGCTGTTTTGACCGTCAGTGACACCCGCTCCCTGGAAACCGATACCTCTGGCCAACTCTTCGTCGATCGCCTCACGGTTGCCGGCCATAACCTCGCCGCACGGGTCTTGCTCAAGGACGATCTGTACAAGATTCGTGCGCAAGTCGCGACCTGGATCGCCGAAGACAGCGTGCAGGTGGTGTTGATTACCGGCGGCACCGGCTTTACCGGCCGCGATAGCACCCCGGAAGCCATAGCCTGTCTGTTGGACAAGCAGGTCGATGGTTTTGGCGAGTTGTTTCGGCAGATCTCGGTAGCCGATATCGGCACCTCGACGATTCAATCTCGGGCGCTGGCCGGCTTGGCCAATGGCACGCTGGTCTGCTGCCTGCCGGGCTCGACCAACGCCTGCCGCACGGGTTGGGATGGCATCCTGGCCGAGCAGTTGGACGCCCGCCATCGCCCGTGCAATTTCGTCGCCCATCTCAAGCAAGCAGCCGCCTGCGAGCCGCGTGGATGAGTGCCTGCGACCACCCCGGCCTGCTGCCGCTCGAAGCGGCGCTGGAGCGTTTGCTGGCGCTGGCTGAGGCAACGCCGATCAGCCAAAACGAACGGGTAGCGCTGGCCGCCGCGCATGGCCGGGTGCTGGCCGAGCCGTTGGTCGCCAGCCTCGATCTGCCGCCGTGGCCGAACAGCGCCATGGACGGCTATGCCCTGCGTCAGGCCGACTGGCGCGGCGAGCCGCTGGTGGTCAGCCAACGCATCTTCGCCGGCCAGGCGCCTGTGCCGCTGGAACCCGGCAGCTGTGCGCGGATCTTCACCGGCGCGCCGCTGCCAGAGGGTGCGGACAGCGTGGAGATGCAGGAAAACGCCGAGGTTCTGGCCGATGGCCGAGTGCGTTTTAGCGAGCCGATCAAGCCCGACCAGCATGTGCGTCCGCAAGGGCAGGAAACCCGTATGGGCGAGACGGTGTTGGTCGCGGGTACTCGTTTGGGGGCGATCGAGCTGGGGTTGTCCGCCGCGCTGGGGGCCGCCGAATTGACGGTGGTGCGCCGGCCACGGGTGGCGGTGCTGTCGACCGGTGATGAGCTGATCGAACCGGGGCAGCCGCTCGGGCCTGGGCAGATCTACAACAGCAATCGCATGCTGCTGTGCAGTTGGTTGCAGCAACTGGGCTGCGCGGTGCTGGATGCCGGTATTTTGCCGGACGATCTGCACAAGACCCGCGCCAAGCTAGGCGAGTTGGCGGACGTCGATCTGATTCTGTCGACCGGTGGCGTGTCGGTCGGCGAAGCGGACTTCCTGGGGCATGCGCTGCGCGAAGACGGTGAACTGGCGCTGTGGAAGCTGGCGATCAAGCCGGGCAAGCCGCTGACCTTTGGCCATTTTCGTGGTGTACCGGTGATGGGTCTGCCTGGGAATCCCGCCTCGACCTTGGTGACCTTCGCCTTGCTGGCGCGGCCTTATCTGTTGCGCCGCCTGGGGGTTGCCGAGGTGACGCCGCTGCACTTCCCGGTGCCGGCAGGTTTTGCTTGGCGCAAGCCCGGTAACCGCCGCGAATACCTGCGGGCGCGCTTCGAGCAGGGGCGCGCGGTGTTGTATCCGAACCAGAGTTCCGGGGTGCTGCGCAGCGCCGCCTGGGCCGAGGGCTTGGTGGAAGTGCGTGAGGGGACGACGTTGGCGGAGGGCGATAGCGTTAACTTCATTCCGCTGAGCGAGTTGCTGAACTAGCGCGCCAGGTCGGACGGCGTCTTGGATCGAGGCGGTCTAACGTAGGGTGCGCTGCGCGCACCACAAGCCGCTGGTGCGCACCGGCACAGCCTACGGTTAGCGAAGCTCAGGGAGTCTCTGGCAGCCCGGCTGCTTTGCGCTTAGCCTCGCGGTACTCGCCCGGGGTCACGCCGGTCCAGCTCTTGAAGCTGCGGTGGAACGAGCGCGACTCGGTAAAACCCAAGTAATGGGCGATGTCCTGCACCGGCAGTGTGCTGCGGGTCAGGTAGTGCTCGGCCAGCTCCTGGCGCAACTGGTCGAGGATCTCCTGGTAGCTGGTGCCGGCGTGCTGCAAGTGGCGCTGCAGGGTGCGCACGGTCATCGCGAACTTTTCCGCCACTCGTTCCTTGCGCGGTAAACCATCCTTGAGCAGCAGCCGCAGAGCGTTCTTCACCCGCAGCGGCAGCGGTTCGCCTTCATCCAGCCCGGCCATCAGCGTCAGGGCGTGTTCTTCCAGCGTGCGCAGCAGATTGGCGTCGGCCTGGCGCAACGGCACGTTGAGGTATTCCAGCGGCACCAACAGGGCATTCACGCTCTGCTCGAATCGCACCGGGCAGCCAAATACCGTTTCGTATTCGTCGAGCGTGGTGCCCGCCGGTTGGGCGTGCTCGAACCAGACCTCGCGCGGCGAGTGGTGCATGTCGGCGATCCAGCGCGCATAGAGCAGCCAGGACGTCAGCACGTTCTCGACCATGTGCCGACGGATCTCCGCCGGCTGGTGGCGGCAGGTCCAGATCAGCCGCAGGTGATCGGCGGCCGGTTCCAGGCGGCTGACCCCCATGTCTCCGACCAGTTTCTCGTAGGGCACGATGCGACTCATGGCCTCGCCGAGGGTGGCGCAGTTCATGGTGATGTAACCGAGCACGCTCCACGAACCCGGTTGCACGAAATGCCCGGAATGCAGACCGAACAGCGGATCACCCGAGGCTTGCAGCAGATGGGCGAGGAGTTTCTCGTGGGCTTCGCTGGGCAGGCGCCGGCCGTTGTCATCCAGATCCGCCAGGGTCAGGCCGGCCGCAGCGAGCGCGGCCGCCTGATCCAGGCCAAGCCGTTCGGCATGGCGCAGGTACTTGAGCAGTGCGGGAACTGAGGTGTAGCCCAGAGCGTGCATGGCGTCGTTCTTATTTTGAGGGTCTTGATTGGCGGCTGTCTTGATTGGCGACTGGGGCTGTCTTGATCCGACAGTGACGGCAGACAGCGGCCGGCTAGTATAGGCAGCCAAGAACAGTGTTCGAAACTGGCTATCGACAGCCTGAATATATAAAACGAGGAGAAGTGCATGCGGCGCTGGAACGGTTGGGGTGATGAGGCGACGGTAGTCGAGCTGCCGGCCCAGGGTGGGGCCTTCCTCGCCGCGCGTATCGGTGCTGGCCAGGTGTTGGCGGATGCCAGTTTGCCCAGCGTGATCGCCCAGGTGCCGGCCTCGCGCCTGGCGCCCCATGTACTGATAGTTACCGATGCCGAAGACCGTGTGCGCCACGCCCGTGGCCAGAGCCTGGCGGATTGGCTGGCGATGCGTGAAGGCAATTTCGAAGTGTTCCCGGATGGCGTGGCCTATCCCGAAACCTCCGCGCAGATTCGTCAGTTGCTGGCCTGGGCTGCCGAGCAGGATGTGCTGGTCATCCCTTACGGCGGCGGCACTTCGGTGGCCGGGCATATCAACCCGCAGCTCAGCAGCAGGCCGGTGTTGACGCTGTCGCTGGAACGCATGAGCCGTCTGTTGGAGCTGGATGAGCAAAGCCTGATCGCCACCTTCGGTCCCGGTGCGAACGGCCCGCAGGTGGAAAGCCAGTTGCGCGCCCGTGATTATACCCTCGGGCATTTTCCGCAGTCCTGGGAACTCTCCACCTTGGGTGGTTGGGTGGCCAGTCGTTCCAGTGGCCAGCAGTCGCTGCGCTATGGGCGGATCGAACAGCTGTTCGCCGGCGGCACTCTGGAAACCTTCGCCGGCCCGCTGCAGATTCCGACCTTCCCGGCCTCGGCTGCCGGCCCCGATCTACGCGAAGTGGTGCTGGGCTCGGAAGGGCGCTTCGGGATCATTTCCGAAGTGAAGGTTCGAGTGAGTAAGCTGGCGGAGCAAGAAAAGTTCTACGCGGTGTTCCTGCCGTCCTGGTCGCAGGCCCTGCAAGCGATCCGCATCCTGGGCCAGGCGCGGGTGCCGCTGTCGATGTTGCGCCTGTCGAATGCCCTCGAAACCGAAACCCAGCTGGCGCTGGCCGGCCACCCCGAGCAGATCGCCCTGCTGGAGAAGTACCTGGCCTTGCGTGGCGCGCGCACCGGCAAGTGCATGCTGACCTTCGGCGTCACCGGTAACCGTGCGCAGAATGCGCTGTCGCTGAAGCAGGCGAAGAAGCTGCTGAAAAGCTTTGGCGGCGTATTTACCGGCACCTTGCTGGGGAAGAAGTGGGCCGAGGGCCGTTTCCGCTTTCCGTATCTGCGCGAGGGCCTGTGGCAGGCCGGTTATGCGGTAGATACCCTGGAAACCGCCACCGACTGGTCGAACGTCGACCACCTGCTGAACAAGATCGAGGCCAGCCTGCGCGAGGGCTTGGCGGCCGAGGGCGAGCAGGTGCATGTGTTCACCCATCTTTCGCATGTCTACGGCGAGGGTTCGAGCCTCTATACCACCTATGTGTTCCGTCCGGCAGACAGCTACGCCGGCACCCTGGAACGCTGGAAAAAGCTCAAACAGCTGGCCAGCGAAACCATTGTCCATAACCGCGGCACCATCAGCCATCAGCATGGCGTCGGTCGCGATCATGCGCCGTACCTGCCGGTCGAGAAGGGCGAGCTGGGGATGGCGGCGCTGCGGGCGTTGGCCAGGCATTTCGACCCCGAGGTGCGCCTCAATCCTGGCGTGCTGATCCACGAATGAGCACCTGGAACGCCGCCTGGCGTGAGCAGGCGTTACCCGAACTGGCCGCGCGCGAGTGGGATCTGCTCGTGGTCGGTGGCGGCATCAGTGGCGCCGGGATTCTGCGCGAAGCCGCCCGGCGCGGTTGGAAGTGCCTGCTGATCGAGCAGCGCGACTTCGCCTGGGGCACCTCCAGCCGCTCGTCGAAGATGGTTCATGGCGGGCTGCGTTATATCGCCAAGGGGCAGCTCAAGCTGACCCGTGATTCGGTGCACGAGCGCCAGCGTCTGCTGAGCGAGGCGCCGGGCTTGGTCGACCCGCTGAGCTTCGTGATGCCGCACTACCAGGGGCAGTTTCCAGGGCCGAAAGTGTTTGGCGGCCTGCTGTCTCTGTATGACGCCCTGGCGGGTAAGCGCAACCATCGCTATTACCCGCTGCCACAGTTGCGCTACCTGGCGCCCGGTCTGAAAGAGGACAAGTTGCTCGGCGGCACGCGCTTCTTCGATGCGGTGACCGACGATGCGCGCTTGGTCATGCGCGTGCTCGGCGAGGCGCGGGCCGAAGGTGGCGAGGCGCTGAATGGCCTGAAAGTGCTCGAATTGTGCCGGGCCGATGGCCGCGTGACCGGGCTTGTGGCCGAAGATGTGGAAACTGGCCAGCGCCTCAGCTTCAAGGCGCGGGTGGTGGCTCAGGCTACTGGTGCCTGGGCCGATCAATTGCGCCTAAAAACCGGTAACGAGCAGATCCGCCCGCTACGTGGCAGCCATCTGTTGCTGCCCGCCTGGCGTCTGCCGCTGGCCCATGCGTTCAGCTTTATGCACGCCGAAGATGGCCGACCGGTGTTCGTCTTCCCCTGGGAGGGCGCAACCGTGATCGGCACCACCGATCTCGATCATAACGACGACCTCAACCTCGAGGCGCGCATCAGTGCTGTCGAAGTCGACTACCTGCTGGCGGCCTGTGCCCAGCAGTTCCCTGCGGCGCAGATAGGCCGCGGCGATGTGCTCTCGACCTGGGCCGGCGTGCGTCCGGTGATCGGCAGCGGGGTGCCGGGCAAGAACCCTTCGGATGAAAAACGCGAGCATGCGCTGTGGCTCGAACCCGGTTGCGTAACCCTGGCCGGCGGCAAGCTGACCACCTTTCGCCTGTTGGCCTTGGAGGTGTTGCAGGCCTGCGCGCCGATGCTCGGGAAAACCCTGGAAGATCAGGGCAGCGAGGTGTTCCGCCAGAGGGTGCCCGTGCCGCTGCCGCAGCTCTCACCCGGACAGCAACGACGCTTGGCCGGACGTTATGGCCGCGAGTTGCCGAAGCTGGCGGGTTTGCTCGAAGAGCTGGGCAGCGACCAGGTCGGCGCCACCGATACGCTCTGGGCCGAGCTGGCCTTTGCCGCGGAACACGAGTTGGTGCTGCACCTGGATGACCTGCTGCTGCGCCGTACCCGTCTAGGCCTGTTGCTGGCTGCCGGTGGCGCAGGCGAACTGCCGCGTGTTCGTCAACTGTGCCAGGCGCGCCTGGGCTGGGATGACGCGTGTTGGGCCGAGGAAGAACTGAAGTATCTACAGCTGTGGCAGCGTTGCTACAGCCTGCCGGCACAAGAATAAGAAGGCTGTCTACGTGAGCGAACAAAGCTACCTGCTGGCCATCGACAACGGCACCCAGAGCGTCCGCGCTCTGCTATTCGACCTGCAGGGCAACCTGCTCGGCAAGGGCAAAGTCGAGCTGGAGGCCTATTACTCCACGCAACCCGGCTGGGCCGAGCAGGACCCGGAGTATTACTGGCAGAGCCTCGGCGAAGCCTGCAGGCAGTTGTGGGAGCAGGTGCCGATCGACAAGAGCCTGATCAAGGGCGTGGCGCTGACCACCCAGCGCGGTACTGTGATCAATGTCGATGAGCGGGGGCAGCCGCTGCGTCCGGCGATCCTCTGGCTGGATCAGCGGCGGGCCGAGGTCGAAGGCAAGATCAAGGGCCCCTGGGGCTGGCTGTTCAAACTGATCGGCGAGGAGGCGACTGTGGATTACTTCCGCGCCCAGGCCGAGGTCAACTGGGTCGCCCAGCAACAGCCGGAAATCTGGGCGCAGACCCATAAGTTGCTGCTGCTCTCGGGTTTTCTCACCCATCGTTTGACCGGCCGCTTCGTCGACTCGGTGGCCTGCTGCGTGGCTTACCTGCCGTTTGATTACAAACGCCTGAAGTGGGCCGCGCCGAGTGACTGGAAGTGGCAAGCCATGCCGGTGCGCCGCGAGCAGTTGCCGGAACTGGTCAAGCCCGGTGAGCAGTTGGGCCTGATCAGTGCCCAAGCCAGTCGACACACCGGAATTCCCGAGGGCTTGCCGCTAATTGCCGCGGGGGCGGACAAAGCCTGTGAAGTATTGGGCGCCGGCGGGGTGGAGCCGAGCACGGCCTGCCTGTCCTACGGCACCACGGCGACGATCAACACCACGCGCAGCCAGTACCTGGAAACCATCCCGCTGATTCCGCCCTATCCGGCGGCGATTCCCGATCACTACAACACCGAAGTGATGATCTATCGCGGCTTCTGGATGGTCAGCTGGTTCAAGAAAGAGTTCGGTCTGCGCGAGATGCAGCGCGCCCAAAAGCTGGGCGTCGAGCCGGAGGCGTTGTTCGACGAATTGGTCAACAGCGTGCCAGCCGGCTCCATGGGCCTGCTGTTGCAGCCGTACTGGTCGCCGGGCATCCGTGAGCCGGGGCTGGAGGCCAAGGGTTCGATCATTGGCTTCGGCGATGTGCATACCCGTGCGCACCTTTATCGAGCGATTCTCGAAGGTTTGGCTTACGCCCTGCGGCAGGGCAAGGAGCAGATCGAAAAGCGCTCGGGCAGCAAGATCACGCGGCTGCGGGTTTCCGGCGGCGGTTCGCAGAGCGATGCGGCGATGCAGCTGACGGCGGATATCTTCGGCCTGCCCGCCGAACGGCCACATACCTACGAGACTTCCGGCCTGGGCGCGGCAATCGACTGTGCGGTGGGGCTCGGCCTGCATCCTGATTTCCCCACGGCGATTGCGGCTATGACCCGTGTCGGTCAGGTGTTCCAGCCCAATCCCCAGGCGCAACAGACCTATGAGCGCCTCTATAAAGAGGTCTATCAGCGCATGTACAAGCAGCTCAAGCCGCTGTACCAGAGCATTCGCGAGATCACCGGTTATCCGGCGTGATGCTGCCTCTTGCCCGGCGGGAGAGGGGTTGGGGGAGGCAGCGGCTTAGGCCTTGACCGCGGTTTACCCCAGCGGGCCAGCGGGTCGCTGGGATTCGCCAGCGCCTGCTGCTCGACAACTGAGCCGGGTGGATGACAGGGCGGGCTTGAGTGCCTGCCGGGCAATTCCGTATAAGGGTGTCTCGTTGATCTGCTGAACAGGACGCCGGCCCATGCTGCGACTTTCCACGCTCTACCGTTTCCCCCTTAAATCGGCCATTGGCGAAAGCCTGCCGCAGGCGCAGCTGGATGCCCTGGGGATGCAGGGTGACCGCCGTTGGATGCTGGTGGATGCGGCGAACGGCCGTTTCCTCACTCAGCGTGCGCTGCCGCACATGACTCAGCTGTCGGCGCGCTGTAATGCAGCCGGTGGCTTGACGCTCAACGCGGCGGGCTTTCCCACCCTGGAGGTGTCCTTGCCGGGTGCGGATGCCCCGTTGCGCGGTGCGTTTATCTGGAGTGACAGCCTGCAGGTCCCGGATGCCGGCGATGAGGCGGCCGCCTGGCTGAGCCGCTTTATCGGCAAGCCCTGCCGCCTGGTACAGGTCCCCGCCGAGCGTGCCCGCTGGGTCGAGGGCAGTCTGAGTGCGAATGAGAAGGTGGGGTTTGCCGATGGTTTTCCGCTGCTGCTGATTGGCCAGGCCTCGCTGGATGACCTCTGCGCGCGGGTTGGGCGGCCGCTGGAGATGCTGCGCTTCCGGCCGAATCTGGTGGTCGAAGGGAGCGAGCCCTATGCAGAGGACAGCTGGAAGCGCATCCGCATTGGCAGCGTCGAGTTTCGCGTGGCCAAGGGCTGCTCCCGCTGCATCATGCCGACCCTGGACCCGCTAACGGGCGAGCGCAGTGCCGATCGCGAGCCGCTGACCACCCTCAAGACCTACCGCGAGCGCGAGGGTGAGGTGTATTTCGGGCAGAACCTGATCAATGAAGGCACAGGCGAGCTGCAGGTCGGGATGGCAGTCGAAGTGCTGGAGTAGGGCGCTGCGTCACTTATCTCGTTTATGGGAGAGGGAGCATTAAAAAGGGCGCCGATTGGCGCCCTTTTTAGTAATTACTGATCGTCGAAAAAGCGTTCGTGCCAGTCCACCAGCGGCTGCGGAGCGTTGAGCTTCTGCCCGTAGATCACCGAGTAGGACAGCACGTTCTGCACATATTGGCGGGTTTCGTCGAACGGGATGGTCTCTACCCAAACGTCATAGGCCAGGTGCTTGGAGCCCTTCAGCCATTGCCGTACGCGACTCGGGCCGGCGTTATAGGCCGCGGAGGCAAGCACCCGGTTGCCGTTGAACTGGCCATGCACCTGGCTCAGGTAGGCGGCGCCCAGCTGGATGTTCTTGTCCGGGTTGAGCACCTGCTGCGGCGAGGCCAGTGGAATACCGAATTTACGCGCGGTGTCCTTGGCGGTTGTCGGCATCAGCTGCATCAGCCCGCTGGCCCCGACGCCGGAGCGGGCGTCGGCCATAAAGGCGCTTTCCTGCCGGGTAATGGCGAATACCCAACTGGAGTGCAGGCCGCGCACCTTGGCTTCGCGCACCAGGGTGGCGCGGTGGGCCATCGGGAAGCGCACATCCAAGTCATCCCAGTACTGCGCCAGGCTGATGGTGCGGATGGCCGGGAAATACCATTCCATGTCGTAAGCCAGGCGTGCCTGCGCGACCAGTTCCTCGCGGCTGAGCAGGCGGCTGACGTGGTACCACTCACGCCGGCCGTCGACGATTTGCCCGCGCGCGTGGAACTCCAGGGCGCGACGAATACCGGCGGTGTTGCGGACTTTCTGGATGACTCTCGGGTCCAGCAGCAGCGGCTTGTTATTCAGCTGGTAGGGTGCCTTGATCTGGTCGGCGGCCATAAAGCCGTAAAAGTCGCGCTCACGGGAAACCGGTAGGTACAGGCCGATCGGTTCCTGGCTGTTGGGCTGGGCCAGTTGCAGGCTGCGCGCCTGCCAATAGCGCCAGCGGTTGCTGTTGGCCAGTTCCGGCGGCAGGCGGCGGGTCAACTGGTAGGCCTCAGCCCAACGGCCGAGGCGCAGCAGCAGGCGCATCCGCCATTCGGAAACCGTGTTGTCACGCAATTCCGGGTCGTACTGGGTCATGATCGGCAAGGCGCGATTATCGAAGCGTTTGGCCAGGGTCAGGCCAATCTCGCGGGCGATGGCGACTTTTTCTTCGACCGAGAAGGGCAGGCGCTTGGCGTAGACATCCAGCAGCTCGATGGCCTTTTCTGGGTCTTGGCGGGCCAGGCGCCGCAGGCCCAGGCCGACCACATCGGCCATGCTTTGGCTGGCGGGAACGAAGCGTGTGGTCTGCTTCAGCAGCAGTGGCTTCTGTGCCACCTCAATCAGCAGCTGGCCTTGGCTGGCGAGGGTCGGCAGGGTCTTCACCAGATGACTGGCCAAGCCATAGTTACGGGCCTCGGCGGCCAGCTTCGCGCGTTTCCAGCGCTTGCTCTCGGTCAACTGGCCGGCTGCGGCCCAGCGCTCGAACAGCGGCTCGCAGGCCTCCGGCTGTGATTTGCCGACCAGCCAGAGTTTTTCCGCGCTGGCATAGCCTTCGGCAGTCATGCCATGGCCGAGTTGATACTGGCCATAGAGGCAGTCCAGCTCGGTGAAATTCAGCTTCGGGTCATAGTGATTGATAAAGGGTTGCCAGTCGCCGCGCTCGGCCAGCCAGCGCAGCCAGCGCAGCTTCATCCAACTGGCTTGGGGCAAGTCGCCGTGCTCGGCGAGGAATTTCTCGATTTCCGCGTTGCTGGCGGTTTTCAGCCGAGCGGTCAGTTCGTCATAGGCCAAATAGGGTTCTAGCGGGTAATCGCCGAGGACTTTGGCATACATCCGGTAGGGGCCAGCATCACCCTTGGCCAGGGCGCGCTTAGCCTCATCATAATATTGACGCTGCTGGGCGAGGCTGGCCGCATCGGCTGCATTGAGGGTGGCAGCCGAGAGAACTAGGCAGGAAAACAGGCTAAGCAGACGACCGCGCATGACACTTCCGAACAGAGAATTCTAAAAAGGCGAGGGTTTGAGCGACGCCAGAGGCGCCTAGCTTAGCCTTTTGCCCAGTGCTGGCGGAAGCGCCGCGCCATTCGGCTGGCCTGATTAAAAAAGGCCAGCAGGGCCCCGCTGCAACTCGGTAGAATGCGCGCCCAGTTTTGCAGATGCCTGTGGGCGTCTCTAAACATGTTTCGAGCGACGCTCAGGCACGGTGTCACAGCGCAGTTTACTCAGGCTAAACAAGCAGTTTGAGTCCGATAATCACACCGTCCGATCCCGCGCAGTAATTCTTAGAGGCGCCCATGACCCTGCTCAAGTTCACCGATGTTTCCCTGGCCTACGGCGCCATGCCGCTATTGGACCAAGTGTCCTGGCAAATTGCCCGTGGCGAGCGGGTCTGCATCATTGGCCGCAACGGCACGGGCAAATCCAGCCTGCTGCGCCTGGTCAAGGGCGATCAAATGCCTGACGACGGCGCGGTCTGGCGCGCGCCGGGATTGAAAATCGGCGAATTGCCGCAGGAACTGCCGCTCGCCGATGAACGCACGGTATTCGACGTGGTGGCCGAAGGCCTGGACGGTGTCGGCGCCTTGCTTGCGCAATACCATCACCTCAGCCAGAACATCCATACCGATGCCGATCTCGAAAAGCTCATGCATGTGCAGCATGACCTGGAATCGCGTGATGGCTGGCGCTTGCAGCAACTGGTCGACAGCACCCTGAGTCGCCTGCAACTGCCGGCGGACAAAACCCTGGCCGAGCTCTCCGGTGGCTGGCGTCGCCGGGTCTTGCTGGCTCAGGCACTGGTTTCCGAACCGGATCTGCTGCTGCTCGACGAACCGACCAACCACCTGGATATCGGCGCGATTGCCTGGCTGGAAGAGGCGCTGCTGGGCTTCCAGGGCGCGGTTCTGTTCATTACCCACGACCGTTCCTTCCTGCAGAACCTGGCCACGCGCATCCTCGAACTGGATCGCGGCGGCTTGATCGACTGGAACGGCGATTACGCCAGCTTCCTGGTGCACAAAGAGCAGCAACTGGCCGCCGAAGAGACCGCCAATGCGCTGTTCGACAAGCGTCTGGCGCAGGAGGAGGTGTGGATTCGCCAAGGCATCAAGGCGCGCCGCACGCGTAACGAAGGCCGTGTGCGGGCGCTCAAGGAGCTGCGCGTCGAGCGTAGCCAGCGTCGCGAGCGCACCGGTAAGGCCAACATTCAGTTGGACACCGCCGAAAAGTCCGGCAAGCAAGTGATGGTGCTCGAGAACGTCAGCTTCGCCCACCCGGGCGGTCCGATGCTGATCAAGGATTTCTCGATGGTCTTGCAGCGCCAGGATCGCATCGGCCTGCTCGGCGCCAACGGTACCGGCAAAACCACCTTGCTCAAATTGATGCTCGAGAACTTGCAGCCGACTAGCGGCAGCATCGAGGTGGGCACCCGCCTGGATGTCGCCTATTTCGATCAGTTGCGCCATCAGCTGGATCTGGAAAAAACCGTGATCGACAACGTCGCCGAAGGCCGCGATTTCATCGATATCGACGGCCAGAGTCGGCATGTCCTGAGCTATCTCGGCGACTTTCTGTTCAGCCCGCAGCGCGCGCGGACGCCGGTGAAGGCCTTGTCTGGCGGTGAGCGGGCGCGGCTGCTGCTGGCCAAGTTGTTCAGCAAGCCGGCCAACCTGCTGGTGCTCGACGAACCGACCAACGACCTCGACGTGGAAACCCTCGAGTTGCTTGAGGAAGTGCTGTTGACCTTCCAGGGCACCGTGCTGATGGTCAGTCACGACCGGGCGTTCCTCGACAACGTCGTCACCAGCACCCTGGTCTTCGAGGGCGAAGGGCGCGTGCGCGAATACGTCGGTGGCTACCAGGACTGGCTGCGTCAGGGCGGCTCGCCGCGTCTGCTGGGCGTCGGCGAGAATAAGGCCAGCAAAGCCGAAGCGGTGGCTGCGGCGGTGGTCGCCGAAGTGCCGCTGGAGGCTGCGCCGGCCGCGAAGAAGAAGCTCAGCTACAAACTGCAGCGCGAGCTGGAAGCTCTGCCGGCGCTGATCGATGCCCAGGAGGTGAAGATCGCCGCCCTGAATGCCGAGATCGCTGCGCCAACTTTCTATCAGCGCCCGCAGGACGAGGCGAATGCCACCCTGGCGCGCCTGGAAAGCTTGCAGCAGGAGTTGGATAAGTTGCTGGAGCGCTGGGCCGAGCTGGAAGCCTAATTAGCCTGTCGGAGACATAAATGGCCATCGAGTACCGCATCACCCTCGACGATAGTCACGAGTTCAGCTATCGGATCGAACTGGATCGTGACTATGACCCTGAGCGGGCGCCCGCGGCGCCGAGTTGGACGCGTCTGGAGCATCAGCAGTGCAGCAACTGCCCGCTCAAGCGCGAGGATTTCAGCCATTGCCCGGCGGCGGTGGATCTGCATCGGGTGATCGAAGATTTCCGTGGTCTGCCAGCCTTCAAAAAGGCGCAGTTCTGGGTGCGTACTCCCGAGCGCGAATACACCAAGCAGGCCGGGCTGGAAGAAGGGCTGCGCGCGCTGCTCGGGGTGATCATGGCCACCAGCGCCTGCCCGGTGTTGGGCCGGCTCAAGCCGATGGCGCAGAACCATCTGCCATTCGCCAATAGCCAGGAATTTACCCTGCGGGCCGTGTCGTTGTACTTGGCCCGGCAATACTTCAACTTTCGCGAAGGGCGGCAGGCGGACTGGGACTTGAAGGGCTTGGTGCGCCTGTTCCAGCAGTTGCAGCTGGTCAATCAGGCCTTTTGGCAACGCATTCACGACACCTGTGAAGGCGACTCGAACCTCAAGGCGTTCCTCTCCTTCTTCTCCATGTCCTCGAGCATGACCTATTCGTTGGAGACGCAACTACAGAAAATTCGCCCATTGCTGATGAGCACCGGAGAAGAGCTGGAGTAGGCTACGTCCGAGTGAGCCTACTCAGGATTGTTCTTATTCCGGTTTTTTCAGGCGCACCGCCAGGACGTCGCAGGGCGCGCCGTGCAGTACATCGTTGGCGGTGGAGCCGAGCAGCAGCGCCAGACCGTGGCGACCGTGGCTGCCGACCACGATCAGGTCGCAGTCCTGTTCCGCGGCGAGGCGGTGAATCTCCTGGCGTGGTTGGCCGTAGACCAGATGGCGGCGGTCGGTACCCAGCTTCGAGTATTTCCTGGCAAAACCATCCAGGCGTTCACGGGCCTGCTCGAATTGCTGCTGCTGGAGCGTCGACAGGTCCATCGGCACATCGCCGCCAAAGGCCATGGCCATGGGCTCGACTATATGCACCAGGGACAGCTTGGCTTGGCTGCTGGTGGCCAGCGCGTAGGCGCGCTGCATCACCGGGTCGCATTCTTCGGACAGATCAAGGGCGACCAGAATGTGCTGATAGGACATGGTGACTCCTCCTGAGATTGGCGTATGAACATAAGTATGGCTGCCATTAGCCGCTGACGGCGGACTTTTGCCTAGGGGATAGAACCTATGACCTTGTGGATCGTGGTAGCGCTCATGGCGGTAGTGCTCAGCCCGCTGGCCTGGTTGCGGCCTTCGCGGCGTCAGCAAGGGCAGATGGCCATGCGTATGGCTGCCCGTCGGATGGGCTTGGCGATGCAGTTGTCGCGCCAGGAGTGGCCGCATTGGTTGCCGCAGGAGCCGCCCAGCCCCTGTCCGCAGTACCACCGCGCGCGGCGTGCCGGGCATACGGACAGTTGGTGCTATTGGCAGATGGCGCCTGGGCAATGGGTCAATCAGTGGCGCGAGCCCTGTGCCGATGCGGCGTTGGCTGAACACTTGGCGAGCCTGCCGGCGGATGTGTTCAAGGTCGAGGCGGGTAAGCAGATGATCGCCCTGTGCTGGGGGGAGCGCGGAGAGCCGGAGACCTTGCAGCGGATTGCCGCGTTGCTGACGGCGCTGGCCTGAGGGGCAAAGAAAAGCCCGGTAGTCACACCGGGCGAGGTATATGGCCAGGCAGGCCGGAAAAGAGCAGTTCAGGCGGGCAAGCGTTTTAGAGTTTGGCTGCCGCGTACTGTGCGGAAACCCCTTCCAGGCCGTCGATGATGCTGTCTGAGTACTTGTTGACCACGAAGGGTACCGAGTTCTCGTTGTAATTCTTCAGCGATTTCTCGATATAGCGCCACTTGGTGTTGATCCCGCCCAGCGACTGGCGGATCTGCGGAGTGTTCTGCGCTGCGCGCTCCATGCTGGTCAGTTTGCCGGCGAACTCGTCGACCAGCTGGTCGATGGATTGGCTTTCGCCGCCACCGCCGAAGAAGGTTCCGCCGACTGAGGCGCTACGTGAAGCGTAGTCCACCGCGATGGCCTGCATCAGCAGGCTCTGCTCGCGACTTTGCTGGGTCAGCGGCGGGACATTGAGGCCGCTTTCCTGCTGAATCTTGCTGTACAGCTCGCTACTCAAGGCGATCAGCTGCTGGTTGCGCGTGGCCAGGTTGGCGATCGGCTGCAGGTCGGTGAAGCCCTGGTTTTTCAGGGTGCTGGTGAGGTTTTTGAGCTCGCCGGCATAATCGCTCCATTGCTGGCCGAGCTGGGCGCGCAGGGCTTTGGAGGCCTCGCCCGGCATCTCTGTGATCTCATTGAGACGGCTGCTGGCGTCTTGCAGCGACTCTTCAATCATTCGCGCATAGCGCTGATCACCCTCCATGCCGTTGTACATATAAAAGTCGCCCAGGCTTTTTTGTGCAGCCAGGCGCAATTGATGCAGCTTCAGCAGGTTGTCAGTGGGGGCTGCGGCACTGGCGGTGAAGGCGGGAAGGGTGGTAGCGAGCAAGGCGCTAAGCGAAATGGCAAGCAGACGGCTCGACATGGGTTACTCCGTGGTGCCCGTTGGGGGCTTTCATTTGTTGTTGTTTTGTCACGGCCGGTCTAAAGCGGCCATATTGAAACGACTGTACCCGGAGCTTGCCGATTTGGCTAGCTGTGCGCTGGATCACCCCTGTTCGCTGCTGAATAAGGCGTTATTGGCGCTGTTTATAGCGCCTGCAGAGAAGCTTTTGCGCCCAGGATCGGAACTTGATCGTGGGGCGACAAGGCTGCAGCGCCACAATTGACAAGTGCGCGTTTTTGCTCGAAGGTGTGCGCACCCGAATCAAACGGGCGTATGAATCGAGTGTTTGCCTTGTGCGGCACGGTTCATAAGAGCCCGAATATCGCGTCGGCGGGTGTGTCAGGCTGATTGAGGCTATCCTCGACGGTTCTGCTGCGGGTGACCCCGCTGCTTGGCGTCCGACGTGTACTGTTCAGCTTCCATACCGTGGAGATCAGTTGATGATTTACGAAGGTAAAGCCATCACGGTTAAGGCTCTTGAGAGCGGCATCGTCGAATTGAATTTCGACCTCAAGGGTGAGTCCGTCAACAAATTCAACCGTCTCACACTGGCCGATCTGCGCCAGGCGGTGGACGCCATCAAGGCAGATGGTTCGATCAAGGGCGTGATCGTCACCAGTGGCAAAGACGTGTTTATCGTCGGCGCCGATATCACCGAGTTCGTCGACAACTTCAAGTTGCCCGATGAAGAGTTGGTGGCCGGTAACCTCGAAGCCAACAAGATCTTCAGTGACTTTGAAGACCTCGGCGTGCCAACCGTTGCAGCCATCAATGGCATCGCTCTGGGCGGTGGTTTTGAAATGTGCTTGGCCGCGGATTACCGCGTCATCGCCGACAGCGCCAAAATTGGCCTGCCAGAAGTCAAACTGGGCATCTACCCGGGCTTTGGCGGCACCGTGCGTCTGCCGCGGGTTATCGGTACCGATAACGCCATCGAGTGGATCGCTTCCGGCAAGGAAAACAAAGCTGTCGACGCCCTGAAAGTAGGGGCTGTCGATGCAGTGGTTGCGGCCGACAAGCTGCAAGCCGCGGCTCTGGACCTGGTCAAGCGCGCCATCTCCGGCGAGCTGGATTTCAAGGCCAAGCGGCAGCCGAAGCTGGAAAAAATCAAGCTCAACGCCATCGAGCAGATGATGGCCTTCGAAACCGCCAAGGGTTTCGTCGCAGGCCAGGCCGGCCCGAACTACCCGGCTCCGGTCGAAGCGATCAAGACCATCCAGAAAGCTGCCAACTTTGGCCGCGACAAAGCCCTGGAAGCCGAAGCCGCCGGTTTCGTCAAGCTGGCGAAAACGTCTGCTTCGCAGAGCCTGGTCGGTCTGTTCCTGAACGATCAGGAGCTGAAGAAGAAGGCCAAGGGTTACGACGAAGTCGCTAAAGACGTGAAGCTGGCGGCCGTACTCGGCGCTGGCATCATGGGCGGCGGTATTGCCTACCAGTCCGCGGTGAAGGGCACGCCGATCCTGATGAAGGATATTCGCGAAGACGGCATCCAGATGGGGCTTAACGAGGCCTCCAAGCTGCTGGGTAACCGCGTCGCCAAAGGCCGCCTGACCGCTGCGAAGATGGCTGAAGCCCTCACCGCTATCCGTCCGACCATGTCCTACGGTGATTTTGGCAACGTCGACATCGTCGTCGAAGCCGTGGTCGAGAACCCGAAGGTCAAGCAAGCGGTATTGGCCGAAGTGGAAGACAAGGTCAAAGAGGACACCATTCTGGCCTCCAACACCTCGACTATTTCCATCAGCCTGCTGGCCAAGGCGCTCAAGCGTCCGGAAAACTTCGTCGGCATGCACTTCTTCAACCCGGTGCACATGATGCCCCTGGTGGAAGTCATCCGTGGCGAGAAGTCCAGCGAAGTGGCGGTTGCCACCACCGTTGCTTACGCCAAGAAAATGGGCAAGAGCCCGATCGTGGTCAACGATTGCCCAGGCTTTTTGGTCAACCGTGTGCTGTTCCCGTACTTCGGCGGCTTCTCCAAACTGATCGGCGCCGGCGTCGACTTCGTGCGCATCGATAAAGTCATGGAGAAGTTCGGCTGGCCTATGGGCCCGGCTTACCTCTCCGACGTGGTTGGCATCGACACTGGCCACCACGGCCGTGATGTGATGGCCGAGGGCTTCCCGGATCGTATGGCCGTCGAAGGTCGTACCGCCGTTGATGTGATGTACGAAGCCAACCGCCTGGGCCAGAAGAACGGCAAAGGTTTCTATGCCTACGAGATGGACAAGCGCGGTAAGCCGAAGAAAGTGGCTGACCCGGTTGCCTACGAAGTGCTCAAGCCGGTGATCACCGAACAGCGTGAAGTGACCGATGAAGACATCATCAACTTCATGATGATCCCGCTGTGCCTGGAAACCGTACGTTGCCTGGAAGACGGCATAGTCGAAACCGCAGCTGAAGCCGATATGGGCTTGATCTACGGCATCGGCTTCCCGCCCTTCCGTGGTGGTGCACTGCGTTACATCGACTCCATCGGTGTAGCCGAGTTCGTCGCCCTGGCCGACAAGTACGCCGACCTGGGCGCGCTGTACCACCCCACCGCGAAGCTGCGTGAGATGGCCAAAAACGGCCAGAGCTTCTTCGGTTAAGCGCGGAACGATAGAGCGAGAGTGAATTTATGAGCCTGAATCCAAGAGACGTGGTGATTGTCGACTTCGGTCGCACCCCGATGGGTCGTTCCAAGGGTGGCATGCACCGCAACACCCGCGCCGACAGCATGTCCGCACAATTGATCACTGGCGTGCTGGCACGCAACCCCAAGGTCGATCCGGCCGAAGTGGAAGATGTGATCTGGGGCTGCGTCAACCAGACCCTGGAACAAGGTTGGAACATCGCGCGCATGGCGTCGCTGATGACTCCGATCCCGCACACCAGCGCCGGCCAAACCGTCAGCCGTCTGTGTGGTTCCTCCATGAGCGCCCTGCACACCGCTGCGCAGGCCATCATGACCGGCAACGGTGACGTGTTCGTCATCGGCGGCGTGGAGCACATGGGCCACGTCGGCATGATGCACGGTGTCGATCCGAACCCGCATCTGTCCCTGTACGCCGCCAAGGCGTCGGGCATGATGGGCCTGACCGCCGAGATGCTCGGCAAGATGCACGGCATCAGCCGTGAGCAGCAGGATGCGTTCGGTGAGCGTTCGCACCGCCTGGCGCACAAGGCCACCGTCGAAGGCAAGTTCAAGGATGAAATCATCCCGATGCAAGGCTACGACGAGAACGGTTTCCTGAAAGTGTTTGACTACGACGAGACCATTCGTCCGGAAACTACTCTGGAAAGCCTGGCTGCACTGAAGCCTGCGTTCAACCCCAAAGGCGGCACCGTGACTGCAGGTACTTCCTCGCAGATCACTGACGGTGCTTCCTGCATGATCGTCATGTCGGCGCAGCGCGCCCAGGACCTCGGCATCCAGCCGATGGCCGTGATCCGTGCCATGGCGGTAGCGGGCGTTGACCCGGCAATCATGGGTTACGGCCCGGTGCCGGCCACGCAGAAAGCGCTGAAGCGTGCGGGTCTGAGCATGGCTGACATCGACTTCATCGAGCTTAACGAAGCCTTCGCCGCACAGGCCCTGCCAGTGCTGAAGGATTTGAAAGTGCTCGACAAGATGAACGAGAAGGTTAACCTGCACGGCGGCGCGATCGCCCTGGGTCACCCGTTCGGCTGCTCCGGCGCGCGTATCTCCGGGACCTTGCTGAATGTGATGAAGCAGAACGGCGGTACTTTCGGCGTGTCCACTATGTGTATCGGACTCGGCCAAGGTATCTCCACTATCTTCGAACGCATCTAAGCGTTTGACGATACGTAACCGGGGCCCAGTGCCCCGGTTTTTGTTTTGGGTTCGGTATTTTTTATTTTGCAGCAGCAAGGAGCGACATGATGCAGCTACAACCTGGTCTCTATCGTCACTACAAAGGCCCTGAGTACCGCGTGTTTGGGGTGGCTCGGCATTCCGAGACAGAAGAGCAGGTCGTGGTTTATCAGGCCCTTTACGGCGATTACGGCCTGTGGGTGCGTCCGCTGAGCATGTTCCGTGAAACCGTCGAGGTGGACGGGCAGGCCGTACCGCGCTTTGCTTTGATTCAGGCTGAAGCGGACCTCTTCGTGCAGCCCTGAGCTGAGATCGAACTTGCCGCACGCTTGACCTCACCTTGGTCACCACTATATATAGCGGTGCCGCGAGAGGCGCCTTCCGCCTTTCACTTCTCGAATTCAGGAAATTTCCGATCCATGGGCAAATCGCTGGTCATCGTGGAATCCCCGGCCAAGGCCAAGACCATCAACAAGTATCTGGGCAGCCAGTACGTGGTGAAGTCGAGCATCGGCCATATCCGTGACCTGCCTACCAGCGGTTCGGCTAGTGCCAGCAAAGAGCCGGTCAAACGTGGCAAGGCTGCCGCTGAAGCGCCGGTGCTGTCACCTAAGGAAAAAGCCAAGCGCCAGTTGGTAGCGCGCATGGGGGTCGATCCGGAACATGGCTGGAAGGCCAAATACGAGATCCTTCCGGGCAAGGAAAAGGTTGTCGAAGAGCTGCGCCGCTTGGCCAAGGATGCCGACACCATCTATCTCGCAACCGACTTGGACCGTGAAGGGGAGGCCATTGCCTGGCACCTGCGCGAGGCTATCGGCGGTGATGACAGCCGCTACAAGCGCGTGGTGTTCAACGAAATCACCAAGAAGGCGATTCAAGAAGCCTTTTCCCAGCCGGGCGAGCTGGATATCAACCGGGTCAACGCGCAACAAGCGCGCCGCTTCCTCGACCGGGTGGTCGGCTACATGGTCTCGCCGCTGCTGTGGGCGAAGATCGCCCGCGGCCTGTCCGCCGGCCGTGTGCAGTCGGTAGCGGTGAAACTGGTAGTCGAGCGTGAGCGGGAAATTCGTGCGTTCAACCCGGAAGAGTACTGGGAGATCCATGCCCATCTCGGCACCGCCAAAGGCGCCAATGTCCGCTTTGAAGTGGCGCGTGAGAATGGCGAGGCGTTCAAGCCGCTGAATGAACAGCAGGCCATGGCTGCGCTGGAGAAGCTCAAGGCTTCTAGCTACAGCATCGTCAAGCGTGAAGACAAACCGACCAGTAGCAAGCCGTCGGCACCTTTCATCACTTCCACCTTGCAGCAGGCGGGGAGCAATCGCCTCGGCTTTGGCGTGAAGAAGACCATGATGATGGCCCAGCGTCTGTATGAGGCTGGCTACATCACCTATATGCGTACCGATTCGACCAACCTCTCGGCCGATGCCGTGAGCATGGTTCGTGACTTTATCGAAGGCGAGTTTGGCAAGAAATACCTGCCCGCCAAGCCGAATGTCTACAGCAGCAAGGAAGGCGCGCAGGAAGCGCACGAGGCGATTCGCCCGTCCGACGTCAACCTCAAACCGACCCAGTTGTCCGGCATGGAGCGTGATGCCGAGCGTCTGTATGAGCTGATCTGGCGTCAGTTCGTCGCCTGCCAGATGCCGCCGGCGGAATACCTGTCGACCACCGTCAGCGTGGCGGCCAGCAAGTTCGAGTTGCGCGCCAAGGGCCGCATCCTCAAGTTCGATGGCTATACCCGTGCGCTGCCGCAGTTGAGCAAGCCAGGTGATGACGATGTGCTGCCGGACATGAGCGAAGGCGAAGTGCTGAAGTTGCTCAAGCTCGATCCGAGCCAGCACTTCACCAAGCCGCCGGCGCGCTACTCGGAAGCCAGCCTGGTCAAGGAGATGGAGAAGCGTGGTATTGGCCGCCCATCCACTTACGCCGCGATCATCTCGACGATTCAGGAACGCGGTTATGTAGCGCTGCACAACCGGCGTTTCTACTCGGAAAAAATGGGCGACATCGTTACCGAGCGTCTCTCCGAGAGTTTCTCCAACCTGATGGACTACGGCTTCACTGCCGGCATGGAAGAGCATCTGGACGATGTGGCCCAGGGCGAGCGCGAGTGGAAGCACGTGCTGGATGAGTTCTACGGCGACTTCAAGAAAAAGCTCGAAGTGGCTGCCGAAACCGACAGCGGCATGCGTGCCAATCAGCCGACGCCGACCGATATCGCCTGCCGCGAATGTGCCCGGCCGATGATGATTCGTACCGCCTCGACCGGCGTATTCCTCGGCTGCTCGGGCTACAGCCTGCCGCCGAAAGAGCGCTGCAAGTCGACCCTCAACCTAATCCCCGGCGATGAGATCGCCGCCGATGATGAAGGCGAATCCGAATCCCGGGTGCTGCTGGGCAAGCATCGCTGCCAGAAGTGCGGCACTGCGATGGATGCCTATCTGCTGGATGAGACGCGTAAGCTGCATATCTGCGGTAACAACCCGGATTGCACGGGCTATGAGATCGAGCAGGGTCAGTACCGGATCAAGGGCTATGAAGGGCCAAGTCTCGAGTGCGATAAGTGCGGCAGCCAGATGCAGTTGAAAACCGGTCGATTTGGTAAATTCTTCGGTTGCACCAATGCTGAGTGCAAGAACACCCGCAAGCTGCTGAAAAGTGGCGAGCCGGCGCCGCCGAAGATGGATGCGGTGAAGATGCCGGAGCTGAAGTGCGAGAAGGTTAACGACACCTACGTACTGCGCGATGGCGCTTCCGGTCTGTTTCTCGCGGCCAGCCAGTTTCCGAAGAACCGCGAAACCCGCGCGCCTCTGGTGCTGGAGCTGATTCCGCACAAGGACGAAATCGATCCGAAGTATCACTTCCTGATCGAGGCGCCGAAGAAGGACCCGGATGGGCGTCCTGCGGTGATTCGCTTCAGCCGCAAGACTCGCGAACAGTATGTACAGAGCGAGGTGGACGGTAAGCCCACCGGCTGGCGGGCGTTCTACGGCGGCGGGGCCTGGAAGGTCGAAGACAAACGCTAAGCGGGATCAGATAGAACGCGCGCCGGCCTTTGCTAGCGCGCGTATATTGACCGTATCTGCTGTGGAGGGCGCCGTAATGGCCCATGAACTGTATACCCGCACCAACCAAAAACTCTATTTTGCTGGCTTGGCCCTGGATGCCTGGCGCCAAGCAGAAGAGGGGCGTGCGATGAACGCCCAGGCGCTGATTCAGGCCGAGCGCGAGGCGGCGTTATTTCACCTGTACGGTGGGCTGCTAGGCCTTTGCCACGAAATCGCCGGCTATTACCGGCTGGCGGAGACCAATGTTCCGCGCGTGGAGCTAGTGCTGACGAAAGCCGTATTGGATACCGCGCCGAGCCCAGAGTTGGCTGAGCTGGTAGAACTGGCGCAGCAGTCGGAGACCTGGCTTGCCCAGTTGGTGGCAGCCTATGCGGCACTCTTTCAGCCGCCACAAGCGCCGAAAAAGGCGAAAATTGATCCGACGCTGCCCTTGATCGAGTCGCTCAGCCTGGATGAGGACGAGCCGCCACTGGCGCGTCTACTGCTGGAAGACTGGCGTCAGCAGCTCAAAGTGTTGGCCTTGCGTTTTCGTGAGTCGCTCAGCGAGTGCTGAGTTGGGTGGATAGGTGGGCTAGGGGAGAGGCCAAGCTGGCTGGTACACTAACGGCCTTTCGTGGAGATTAGATTTTATGCCTACATCCTTTCTTGAAATCGTCGAGTTGCCCGACGGGCGCATTGCCTTGCGTCGTGCAGAGGATGAAGAGGCGTTGGTAGTTCTAGATTTTTCTGCCGATGCCAAGGCCTTTCTGCAGGGTCACCATATTGAAGTCGCTAAAGCCATGCTGAATGTGGGCGTGCAAATGGCGGGTCGATTGGCTGAGGGTGATTTTGAGCGAGAAGATGGGCCGCGCGTACTTCACTGATCAGCGCGCGTTACTTCCCAATAGTTGATTGAGCGGTTCTTCCTGAAGCGCTCTTCTAGCGCGGCAAACCCTTCTGCCTCGGCATTTCTCTAGGCAAAGTAAATGTCTTTGTGTTGCGAGTGGCACATCCATGTGCCGATCAGCGGCTGAAATCGATCAGTGATCTTTAGCCCAGGCTGATATTCAGACTTTGTGCTTTGCCCAGGCAAGCGGCATCGGCAAGTTGCTGGCGCGCCGGACGCTGCAGCGGGTGCAGCCAGCTTACGACTGTATGGCTGCGGCCCAGGCGCAGAGCTTCGCAAGCAAGGCCTAGGGCGCTCTGTTCGCCACGTGGTTGGAGCAGGAGGATGCGTTCGCGGTTCAGTCCTGCATCGCGTAGCCAGGCTTGGGTCAGGCTTGCTGGTGGGGCGATCAGCGTTAGCCAGCGGGCATCTTTTTCCTGACTCAGTTCGCGCAGTATGGGTGCGAGCAGGTGTAGGCAATTCCCGGCAGCGCCGCGCAGCGACAGCTCGCTAAAGGTTTCCGGGTCATCAAACCAAGCTGATTCCACAGCTTCGGTTAACAGCGGTGTCACCGGTTGAGCCAGAAAGGCCTCGAACAGTGGAAGCTGCGTACGGTTCAGCGACTGCGGGAACTGCATAAAGTCTCCTTTAGCGGCGAATAACGCCGACACTCAAACCTTCGATCACCAGATCCTGTGCTTCCAGGTCCACTTCGATGGGCGCGAACTCAGGGTTCTCGGCAATCAGCCAGACCTTGTCGCCTTCGCGCTTAAAGCGTTTTACTGTCACTTCGTCATCAAGGCGCGCCACAACAATTTGGCCGTTGCGTGCTTCTTGGGTGGTGTGCACGGCGAGCAGGTCGCCATCGAAGATGCCGACGTCTTTCATGCTCATGCCGCGGACACGCAATAAGTAGTCGGCCCGTGGATGGAAGAACGCCGGGTTGATCCGGCAGGATTCTTCGATATGTTGTTGTGCCAGAATCGGTGCGCCAGCAGCGACGCGACCAATGATGGGCAGGCCATCTTCCTCATTGCTCGGCTCAAAACCGGGAATGCGGATGCCGCGTGAAGCACCTGGGGTCATTTCAATCGCGCCTTTGCGGGCGAGCGCTTTTAGGTGTTCCTCGGCTGCGTTGGGTGACTTGAAGCCGAGTTCCTGGGCAATCTCTGCGCGGGTCGGCGGGTAGCCGTTATCTTCAAGGCAGCGCTTGATAAAGGCGAGAATCTCAGCTTGGCGGGGCGTCAGTTTTAGCATTATTGAGCTCTGTCTTTTTATACAGTGACTGTGATTATATACAGTGATTGAGGCTTGGCAATCCTCCTTTTTGCAGCTTTGAAGCTTTTCTACTGGCAGCGGACGAGCAAGGACTGTTACTTCAGGCGCTTGGCGGACGTCTTGCAGTAAGCCTCTCTGTTATAAAAGTCAGTCTGTTATAAAAGTCCGTGACTGGCCGGCCGAAAGGCGGCTCATGCGACTTGACAAGGTTGCGGCTTGAAACGTATGTTTCAAACAAGTGTTTGTTAGGTGATGTCCAATGGCCCAGTCAGAAACCGTCGAACGCATCCTCGATGCTGCTGAACAGTTGTTCGCGGAGAAAGGTTTCGCTGAGACGTCGTTACGCTTGATCACCAGCAAGGCCGGGGTCAACCTGGCGGCGGTGAACTATCACTTCGGCTCGAAGAAAGCACTGATCCAGGCGGTGTTCTCGCGCTTCCTCGGGCCTTTCTGCGCCAGTCTCGAACGAGAGCTGGACCGCCGTCAGGCTAAAGCCGATCACAAAGCCAGCCTGGAAGATTTGCTCGAAATCCTGGTCGAGCAAGCCTTGGCGGTGAAGCCACGCAGTGGCAATGATCTGTCGATTTTCATGCGCCTGTTAGGGCTGGCGTTCAGTCAGAGTCAGGGCCACCTGCGGCGTTATTTGGAAGATATGTACGGCAAGGTGTTTCGCCGCTATATGCAACTGGTGCATGAGGCGGCGCCACGGATTCCACCCATCGAGCTGTTCTGGCGGGTGCACTTCATGCTCGGTGCGGCCGCTTTCAGCATGTCTGGGATCAAGGCGCTACGCGCCATTGCCGAGACTGATTTTGGTGTGAATACCTCGATTGAGCAGGTGATGCGCCTGATGGTGCCATTCCTCGCAGCGGGCATGCGTTCTGAAACCGGGGTGACCGATGAAACCCTGGCCAGCGCACAGCTCCGGCCGCGCAGCAAAACCGCAATCGCCACCGCCAAGGTTTGACGTCGAGCGGTGGGCGCAGCCGATGTGATCGGCTAAGCTAGCCGCCATGCGTGCCCTCGATCTTCTCCACATCTCTCTCGCCGACCAATGCCTGTACGGCTTTGCCAATGGGCAGCTGGTGCTGCGCCTGGCGGTTTCCACTGCACTGAATGGACCGGGTGAGCAAAACGGCTCCGGCTGTACGCCGCGCGGCCTGCATCAGGTGCGCGCGAAGATTGGCGAAGGGCTACCCGTGGGTGCGGTGCTGCGTGGGCGGCGTTGGACGGGCGAGGTCTGGTCTGAGGCGCTGAGCGAGCAGTTTCCCAACCGCGATTGGATTCTCACGCGGATTCTCTGGCTAAGCGGCTGCGAGTTGGGGCGCAATCGTCTCGGTGCCGTGGATACCTTCCGCCGTTATGTCTACCTGCATGGCACCCCGGACACTGAGCCGATGGGGATACCTGGCTCCCACGGCTGCATTCGCCTGCGCAATCGCGATGTGCTGGAACTCTTTCCCCGTGTGCCCGTCCACTGCGCTGTACAGATAGATGAAGCGCCGTGCCCGGCATGGGCGGCGGCCGAACTCAGCTAAGGATTTTGTTATGACTTCTGGCCTGCAAGGCTCATTGATGCTGGATATCGGTGGCACTTGGCTGACCGCCGAAGACCGCCAACTACTGCGCCAGCCGCAAGTGGGCGGTCTGATCTTGTTCGCGCGCAATATCGAGCATCCGCGACAGGTGCGGGAGCTGTCTGCGGCGATTCGTGCCGTGCGTCCGGATTTGTTGTTGGCGGTGGATCAAGAGGGGGGGCGAGTACAGCGTCTGCGCCAAGGTTTCGTGCGGTTGCCGGCGATGCGGGCGATTGCCGATAACGCTAATGCCGAGTGGCTGGCCGAGCAGTGCGGTTGGCTGATGGCTACCGAAGTGCTGGCGGTGGGGCTGGATCTAAGCTTTGCGCCGGTGCTCGATCTGGATTATCAGCGCAGTGCGGTGGTCGGTAGCCGTGCTTTCGAGGGCGACCCACAGCGGGCCACGCTGCTGGCCGGTGCCTTCATTCGCGGCATGAACGCGGCCGGTATGGCGGCGACCGGCAAGCATTTTCCCGGCCATGGCTGGGCGGAGGCGGACTCTCATGTGGCGATTCCCGTTGACGAGCGCAGCCTGGAGCAGATCCGCGCTAGTGATCTGCGGCCTTTCGCGGCATTAAGTCAGCAGTTGGCCGCGGTGATGCCGGCCCATGTCATCTACCCGCAGGTGGACAGCCAGCCGGCCGGTTTCTCCCGTCGTTGGCTGCAGGACATCCTGCGCGGTGAGTTGCAGTTCGATGGGGTGATCTTCAGTGATGACCTGTCCATGGCTGGCGCCCATGTGGTGGGCGATGCGGCGAACCGGATCGAGGCTGCCCTGACTGCGGGCTGCGACATGGGGCTGGTGTGCAATGAGCGCGGCGCCGCAGAACTGGCCTTGAGCGCTTTGCAGCGTCTGAAAGTGCAGCCGCCAGCGCGTCTGGCGCGGATGCGCGGCCAGGCTTTCCCGACCACCGAATACCGTCAGAGCCCGCGTTGGCTCCAGGCCATGGGTGCCTTGCAGGCCGCCCAGTTGATTGACTAAGGATAACGAACATGACTGTCTACGCCATTATCGGCGGCACCGGCCTGACCCAGCTGGAAGGTTTGACCATTCGCCAGGCGCTGTCCCTGGACACGCCCTATGGCGCGCCTTCGGCGGATATCCTGCGTGGTGAGTACACCGGTCGCGAGGTGCTGTTCCTGGCACGGCATGGCCATCCGCACCGCATTCCGCCGCACCAGGTCAACTACCGGGCCAACCTCTGGGCGCTGAAACAGGCCGGGGCCGAGGCGATTGTGGCGGTGAATGCCGTCGGCGGTATTCACCCGGCCATGGGCACCGGACATTTCTGCGTCCCACACCAGATCATCGATTACACCTCCGGGCGTGAGCACACCTTCTTCGCGGGTGAGCTGGAGCATGTGACCCACGTGGATTTCAGCTACCCCTACGATGCTGCGCTGCGCGAGCAGTTGACGGCAGCGCTGGCGGCGGGAGGCTGCGCGTTCAGCGGGCATGGCGTGTATGCCTGCACCCAGGGGCCGCGGCTAGAGACGGTGGCCGAGATCGCCCGGTTGGAGCGCGACGGTTGCGACATCGTCGGCATGACCGGCATGCCGGAAACGGTGCTGGCCCGCGAGCTGGCGTTGCCCTATGCCTGTCTGGCGCTGGTGGTCAACCCGGCGGCCGGCAAGTCGGCTGGGATCATCACCATGGCCGAGATCGAACAGGCACTGGCCGAAGGCATCGACAAGGTCAAGGCGGTATTGGCCAGGGTGTTGGGGGAATAAGAAGCTGTAAGCCTTAAGTTCGTAGGGTGGGTTAGCCGCGCAGCGGCGTAACCCACCAAGGGTGCCGCCAAGCATCGCCACTTGCGGGCCGGATGGTGGGTTACGCCTACTAACCCACCCTACAGTCCTGGACCGGTGAAGGGCTGCGCCGCGAGGCGGTGGTCAACCTCAAACTGCCGATGAAGCAGCGTTACGCCTAAGTGCGGCGCCTGCTCGAGCGTATCGAGGACGGCTTTGTCGCGCGCGGCATCAAGGTCGCCATCGGCTGCAAACAGCTCCATCACGACCGCGAAGAAGTCTGCGCCGCTTAGGCAAGTAGTAGAACCCCTCAGGCCTCTCTCATGTAGGTTGGCGATCACGGCAATTGGCTGTTAGCCAGGCGCGGCGGCAAGGGCTGTAGCCCGGGCAGCTCGATTTCCCCGCGCAGGGTCACCGATGACGGCTGCCAGGAACTGTTGAACAGGTACTGGCCGCTGAAACCACTGATCCGCAGGCCTAGCACATCGCCGGGTTGCAGCACGCTGCTGATGGCCGCCAAATCAGTCTCGGCCTGCCCGGTCAGCGGGGTGACTTGTTCGCTCAGTACTTCGCTGCTGCCATCGGCGCGCTGCACCACTAAGGAGGCGAACAGGGTGGGTGCTTGCGCATCTTCAGCCAGATAAATACGCGGTACGCCGACCAGCGCGCTGGTTTCTTGCGCCGTGTGCAGCGGGATAAAGCGAGCCGGCTCCAGCAGGCCGCTGCTCAGTGGGCGAATCTGGGTTGCCGGCAGAGTGAGTCGTTGCTGGGCTGCGGGCAGCTGTTGCAGCGCCAGGCCCTGCTCCAGGTTCAGGCTCAGGCAGAGTTCCGGCACGCTGGCGGCCACACCGGTGCGGCCGTCCAGTTTGTCTTGGTACCAGGCGACTATCGCCTGATACAGATTGATCGCGCGGTCACCGCAGTGCAGCACGGGCTCGTTGTTGAAGGGCGGCAGGCCGCTCCAGCTCTGCATGGGCGGCGGCAAGATGTGCCCGCCCTGCATGCCCAGCAGGCGTATGTCGGCATCGCCCTGTTGCAGGCAGTCGCGAATCGCCAGGCCCTGGTTGAGCGGGAACAAGGTGTCGCGCATGCCCTGGATCAACAGGGTGTCGGCGTGGGGGCGCTGGCCGCGGGCGCAGTAGCTGGTCAGGCTATGGGCCTTGAGTTCGGCTTGCGCTTGCGTGGTCATCTCGCCGCCAGCGCTTTTCAGGTAGGGCGGCTGGGCGAACTTGCCGAGGTCATAACCGGTGGTCATGCCGAGGCCGAGCAATACGCCGGTCCAGCCGACCTTCATGTGGCCGCCCGGTGCCAGCGCTTCGGCGAGGTCGTACCAGGTGGCGATGGGCACCAGGGCGTCGATGCGCGGGTCCTCGGCCGAAGCCAGCAACTGCACGGCGCCGCCGTAACTTTCACCGAGCATGCCGACCCGTGGATCGTTCGGCCCGTCCATGCGCAGGCGCGGCAGGTGTTGCGCCGCCCAGTCGATCACGGCGAGGGCGTCCTGCACCTCGTAGCGCGGGTCCATCATCTCGATATTGCCATCGCTGCCACCCCAGCCGCGCTGGTCGTAACTGATCACCCAGAAGCCGGCTTGCCAGGCTTTCAGGGCCGCGCGCCCGGACATCATCTGGGTGCCGTAGAAACTCTCCGGCCCGGTCACGCGCCAGCCGCCCCAGCCGTGGGTCTGCACTATCACCGGGGCACTGGCGCCGGCTTTCAGGGCCGGCTGGAAGACCGTGGCAGAGAGTTTGGTGCCGTCGCGACCGAGAATGACCGCTTCGAAGTGCGTGGCCGGTAAGTCCTGATCGGCCGTGGCGGCGAAATCCGGCAATTGATCACGAGCGGCGCAGCCACTCAGTAGCAGGGCGGTAAGCAGGAGCAAACTCAGGCGCATGGCGGCAAGCTCTTAATTTCTTATGGCAAATAAGGCTGCAGCTTGCCGCAACGCGGGCTTAGTGGCTGCCCATCCAAGGTTGTGTCAGCCGGGCGCAGTAGTTTTCACACGGCCTGAATCGGACGGGTGAAGGTGACCTCAGGGTCAGCTTTGCGCGACAATGGCCATCAGTTTTTGGAGCGCCTCAATGTCTGAACTCGATACCACGCTGGCTGACGCCATTCTGGACGCCACGGGCCTGTATTGCCCCGAGCCGGTCATGCTGCTGCACAACAAGGTGCGCGACCTGCCAGCCGGTGGTTTGCTCAAGGTGATCGCGACCGATCCCTCGACGCGCCGCGACATCCCCAAGTTCTGCATGTTCCTCGGCCATGAGTTGCTGGAGCAGCAGGAAGAGGCGGGGACCTATCTGTACTGGATTCGCAAGAAGAGCTCATAAGCGATCTATTGGGACGCGCTAGCCGCCGTGCCGGCTCATGACGATGAATAAACCGCGGCGCTGCTGCGGATACGCTGGCGCGCACTACGGGCCAGGCGAATCGTCAGCATCAGCGCGGCGCACGTCAGGCCGACAATCAATCCCTGCCACAGACCGCGTGGTCCGCTGGGCTCGCCGAACCAATCCGACAGCCCCAGCGCATAGCCCACCGGCAGGCCGATGCCCCAATAGGCGAACAGGGTCATGAGCATGGTCGCGCGGGTGTCTTGGTAGCCGCGCAGGGCGCCGGCGGCGGTCACCTGAATGGCGTCGGAGAACTGGAACAGCGCGGAGAAGATGATCAGCGTCGAGGCCACGGCGATGACCGTTGCATCCGGGGTATAGATCTGCGCGATGCTGGCGCGCAGCCACAGCATCAGGCTGGCCGAGACGCACGCATAGGCCAGCGCGGTGGCGATTCCCAGCCCCGCGACAAAGCGCGCCTCACGCGGCTCGCCACGGCCCAGGGCTTGGCCGACGCGGACGGTGACCGCCATGCCCAGCGCATAGGGAATCATGAACACCAGTGAGCTGAAGTTCAGCGCGATTTGATGGCCGGCGACGACGTGGGCGCCCAGGCCGCCGATCAGCAGGGCGATCACCGCGAAGATACTCGACTCGGCAAACACGGCGATGCCGATTGGCACCCCGATGCTGAGCAGGCGTTGGATCACCTGCCAGCGCGGCCACTCGAAATGGCTGAACAGCTGACTGGCTTTGTACACCGGTGCCCAATGCACCCAGGCGAGCATGCCGAAAAACATGAACCACATCACCAGCGCGGTGGCCCAGCCACAGCCGGGGCCGCCCATCGCCGGCATGCCGAGGTGGCCATAGATGAACACGTAGTTCAGCGGGATATTCAGCAGCAACCCGCAGATGCCCAGCACCATACTCGGGCGGGTGCGACCGAGACCGTCACTGAAGCAGCGCAGCACATGGTAGAGCGCGACTGCCGGGATGCCGCTGCCGATGCCATACAGGTAAGTCATGCTCGGGCCGATCAGCTGCGGATCGACCTTCATCAGGTGCAATACCGGCTCGGCGCACCAGAGTAGGACGGCCGCGCCCAATCCCACGGCCAGCGCCAGCCACAGGGCCTGGCGTACCAACGGGCCGATCTCGGTTTCCTGGCCGGCGCCAAAACGTTGCGCGACCTTGGGCGTGGTCGCCAGGAGAATGCCGGTCATCAGCAGGAACACCGGCACCCAGATCGAGTTACCCAAGGCTACGGCGGCCAGGTCGCGCGGGCTGACACGGCCGGCCATCACCGCATCGACGAAACCCATGGCGGAGTGGGACAGCTGGGCAATCATGATCGGTAGAGCGAGGGTGAGCAGGGCGCGCAGTTCGCGGCGGGTGCGGTTGAAGCGTGATTCGCTGGCAGTCACGGGAATTCCATTGGTATATCAAGCACGCACTGTATCGGCAGTGGTGGCCGGGCACTCGTCCTGCCTGAGTGTTGCGGCGAGCGCTGAGGGCGCCATGGAGCAGGACTTGCTGGGGACTGCAGAGTCTACGCCCTGACGCATTGGTCAGGAAAGTGCGCTGCAACTGGTGCCGTGGCGGTACATGCCAAGGGCGACGAGCTGTAGTGGGCTGGCAGGGCGCGCGATCACAGCGCCAACGCGATTCGTCATTTACTGTGAACACGCCCTAGAATGGCAGCCTGATTTGCGGAGCCTGTTATGCGAATTCTTGCCGACGAAAATATTCCCCTGCTCGATGAGTTCTTTGCCGGATTCGGCGAGATTCGGCGTTTGCCGGGTCGCGCCTTCGATCGCGCGGCAGTGGCGGATGCCGATGTCTTGCTGGTGCGTTCGGTGACCGAGGTCAATCGCGCGCTGCTGCACGGCAGCCGGGTGCGCTTTGTCGGCACCTGTACCATCGGCACCGACCATCTCGACCTCGATTACTTCGCCGAGGCCGGCATTGGCTGGGCCCGCGCCCCCGGCTGCAATGCCCGCGGGGTGGTCGATTATGTACTCGGCAGCCTGCTGAGCCTGGCCGAAGTGCGGGGCGTCGAGTTGGCCACGCGGACTTACGGGGTGGTGGGCGCCGGGCAGGTTGGCGGGCGCCTGGTCGAAGTGCTACGGGCTTTGGGCTGGCGCGTATTGGTCTGCGATCCACCGCGCCAGGCCGCGGAGGGCGGTGACTACGTCAGCCTCGATGAAATCCTCGTCGAGTGCGATGTGCTGAGCCTGCACACGCCGCTCACCTATGCTTCTGCGCAGCCGACATACCACCTGCTCGATGCCGAACGCCTGGTGCGGCTCAAGCCCGGTGCGTGGCTGATTAATGCCAGCCGTGGTGCGGTGGTGGATAACGCGGCGCTGCGCCAGTTACTCGCCCAACGCATGGATCTGGAAGCGGTGCTGGATGTCTGGGAAGCTGAGCCGGAAGTGGATGTGGAGCTGGCGGAGCTGTGCCTGATCGCCACCCCGCACATCGCCGGCTATAGCCTGGACGGCAAGCTGCGGGGCACCGCGCAGATTTACCAGGCTCTTTGCGCATACTTGGGCCTGGCGCCCAGCGTAGAGCTGGACGAGTTGCTGCCGCCGCCTTGGTTGACTGAGTTGGGCCTGGATGCCGCGACTGATCCGAGCTGGGCGCTGGGCCTGTTGTGCCGCGCGGTGTATGACCCGCGCCGTGACGATGCCGAGTTTCGCCGCAGCTTGGTGGGTTCTGCCGCGGCTCGCCGTGCCGGCTTCGATGCCTTGCGCAAGTACTACCCAGCGCGCCGCGAAATCGATGGCCTGCGGGTCCGTTTGAGTGGTGAGGCGCCAGAGTTGGTGCGGCTGGTAAGGGCGCTCGGGGCCACGCTGGCATAATCCCGGCGAACTGTTGCGCTGGTTAAAATGAAAAACCCGGGTGGGCGTCCGGGTTCAAATTTGCGGCAGTGTTCAGGCCCGCTTAGGGGCCGACACCCAAGCTTTATCCAGTTCGTTGCATGCGCGTTGAATCATGTGTTCGGTGATGGGGATTTCTCGCCCTTGGGCGTCGATGATCGCTCCACCGACCGGCTGCTGCGGTTTCAGCGGGACTGCGCGGCGCTCAGAAGTGCTGTTTTGCAAGCTCATGGCCTGTCTCCTCATCGGGTGGTTCGCCAAGTTTAGGTGGCCTAGATGAACGCTCGGTGACAGCTTTGGGCGGGTTCTAACAGTCGACTTTCGATCTTATAAAAAATTATTCCCACAGTAAGACGAGTTCAACGAGGTAGGAATGTCACGCTTTCATCTGGGCCTGATCATCAATCCACTGGCCGGTCTGGGCGGCCCGGCGGCGCTCAAAGGCAGCGATGGGGTTGCCGCTGAGGCTCTGGCGCGCGGTTCAGAACCGCGCGCGGCGCTGCGTACGCGGATCGCGCTGGAGTGTCTGCGGCCGCTGGCCGAACGCATCGAGTTCCTCAGCTTTCCCGGCCCTATGGGAGGCGACTTGTTGCGCGAGATGGGTTTTGCTCATCGCCTGCTGGGTGAGTTAAACGAGGGCATGACTAGGGCGGACGACACCCGGAAGGCCGTCGAAGCGCTGCAAACTGCCGGCGTCGCGCTGATCCTGTTTGCCGGCGGCGACGGCACGGCGCGGGATGTGTGCGCTGTAGCCCGGCAAAACCAGCCGGTGCTGGGTATTCCGGCCGGGGTGAAGATTCATTCCGGGGTTTACGCCATCAGTCCGCGCGCGGCAGGTGAGTTGACCCGCCGCCTGATCGAGGGCGGCCTGGTTCGCCTGGCCAGCGGTGAAGTGCGGGACCTCGACGAAGCTGCGTTGCGCGAGGGCCGGGTGGCCGCCCGTTGGTACGGCGAGCTGTGCGTGCCGCAGGAGGGCGGTTATATGCAGCAGGTCAAACAAGCCGGTATGGAGTCCGAAGAGTTGGTGCTGAGCGAGTTGGCCGCCTGGCTGGAGGACACCTGGCAGCGCGATGTGCGTTACATCCTCGGCCCAGGTTCTACCCTGCATGGCTTGGCGCATAACCTTGGCCTGCAGACCACCTTGCTCGGCGTCGATGTGATCGAGAATGGCCAAGTCATCGCACAGGATGTCACCGAGGCGCAGCTGTTCGAGCTGGTCGATGGTTATCCGGCGTTTCTGCTGGTCACGGCCATCGGTGGGCAGGGGCATATTCTTGGTCGTGGTAACCAGCAGATCAGTCCGCGAATTCTGCGCGCGGTGGGCTTGGATCAGCTGCGAGTGGTGGCGACTAAACGCAAACTGGAAACTCTCGCCGGCCGCCCACTGCTGGTGGATAGCGGTGATCCGGCTTTGGATGAAGCCTTTCCGGATGCGATTCGGGTGTGGGCGGGATATAAGGAAGAGCTGCTTTACCCGCTTGGCTATGGGGCTTGAAGCAAAAACGCGCGGCCCGTCATTGCGTTACTGTCGCTCGGTCGAATGCAGCAAAGGATGTTTTTTATGAGTGCTGAAGGTTTCCCGCCCTTGATTCAGCCTGGCGCCCGCGTGGTGCTGTTCGACGGGGTCTGCAAGCTGTGCAATGGCTGGGTGCGGTTTTTGCTTCGTTATGACCGTGAGCAGCTGTTCAAGCTGGCCTCGGTGCAATCGGCGGAAGGGCAAGCGATTCTGCGTTGGTATGGGTTGCCGACCGAGACCTTTGAAACCATGGCCTATATCGAGGGGCGTGAGTTGTTCGTGCGTTCCGAGGCGATCTTGCGGATAGTTGGCCAACTGCACTGGCCCTGGCGTGCTTTGCTAGTGCTGCGGCTTATCCCGAGGCCGCTGCGCAATTGGCTGTACGATCGCATTGCGTTGAATCGCTATCGCCTATTTGGCAAATATGACGCTTGTCTTTTACCCAGCCCCGAGCATGCTCGACGCTTTCTGCATGCCGATGCCTGAATTCATAGAATAAGTGCAGCGCGTGCCCAGCCCGTTGGACAGCCTGAATGGCACGGATCGCTCGGGCGCGGGCTTTCGTTTCACCTAATTGAGTCTTACTTATCTATGGCTGCACTTCTCTCATCCCGTCAGCGCAATGCGCTACGCATGACTCGCCGCTTTGTCGCGCCTTATCGCTGGCAGGTGATCGGCGCCTTGCTGGCGTTGCTGTTTACTGCGGGCATTACCTTGTCCATGGGGCAGGGCGTCAAGCTGTTGGTGGATAAGGGCTTCGCTACGCAATCGCCAGCCATGCTCAATCAGTCGATTGCGCTGTTCATGTTTCTGGTTGTGGCGTTGGCGGTCGGCACCTTTACCCGCTTTTATCTGGTGTCGTGGATTGGTGAGCGCTTTGTCGCGGATATTCGCAAGCGCGTGTTCAACCACTTGATCAACCTGCATCCGGGCTTTTACGAGACCAATCGCAGCTCCGAGATTCAGTCGCGGCTAACCGCGGATACCACGCTGTTGCAGTCGGTGATTGGCTCATCGCTGTCGATGGCGTTGCGCAATGCACTGATGCTGATTGGCGGGATCATTCTGCTGTTCATTACCAACCCCAAGCTCTCGGCGATCGTGATTGCGGCCCTGCCTTTGGTGATCGCGCCGATCCTGATCTTCGGTCGCCGGGTACGCAGTCTTTCCCGCTTGAGTCAGGATCGGGTCGCCGATGTTGGCAGCTATGTCGGCGAAACGCTGGGGCAGATCAAGACGGTGCAGGCCTACAACCATCAGGAAGAGGATAAGAGTCGTTTCGGTGGCACCGTGGAAGAGGCCTTCAACACCGCGCGCCAACGCATTGCCCAGCGCGCCTGGCTGATTAGCGTGGTGATTTTGCTGGTGCTGGGCGCCGTCGGGGTGATGCTCTGGGTCGGCGGTATGGATGTGATCGCCGGGCGTATTTCCGGTGGCGAGTTGGCGGCGTTTGTCTTCTACAGCCTGATTGTCGGTACCGCGTTTGGCACGCTGAGCGAAGTGATCGGCGAGTTGCAGCGCGCGGCGGGGGCGGCCGAGCGGATTGCCGAGTTGTTGCAGGCGCGCAGTGAAATCAACCCGCCGACCGGCCAACAAGCGCAGTTACCGCAGCCGGTGAGCGGGCGAATCGTGCTGGAGTCGGTGCGCTTTGCTTATCCGACGCGCCGCGAAAGTTATGCCGTCGATGGCATCAGCCTGGTGGTCGAGCCCGGTGAAACGTTGGCCTTGGTGGGTCCATCCGGAGCGGGTAAATCCACGCTGTTTGATTTGCTGTTGCGCTTTTTCGACCCGCAAGAGGGCCGCATCCTGCTCGAGGGGCAGCCTATCGCTCAACTGGACCCGCAGGCTCTGCGCCGTTGTTTCGCCCTGGTTTCGCAAAGCCCGGCGTTGTTCTTCGGCAGCGTCGAAGAAAATATCCGCTACGGCAAAGCCGCGGCCTCGCACGCCGAAGTCGAGGCCGCGGCGCGCGCCGCGCATGCGCACGACTTCATCATGAAAATGCCCAACGGCTACCAGACTCATCTGGGCGACAGCGGTCTGGGGCTCTCTGGTGGTCAACGACAACGCCTGGCCATCGCCCGCGCCTTGTTAGTCGATGCGCCGATTCTGCTGCTGGATGAAGCCACCAGTGCCTTGGATGCGGAAAGCGAGCATCTGATCCAGCAAGCGCTGCCAAGGCTGATGCGTGGGCGCACCACGCTGGTGATTGCGCATCGGCTGGCGACGGTACAGAACGCCGACCGCATTGCGGTGATCGAGCACGGCAAGTTGATTGCCATCGGCAGCCACCAAGAACTGGTGGCGACTAACGAGTTGTATCGGCGGCTGGCCGAGTTGCAGTTCAATACTGTGGACGCTGTGGCCTGAGTCCGCTTCCTTAATCCGCGTTGGCTCCTCGCGGGTGGGCTGTCGCTTTACTGTGTTTGATGAAGCTGAGTCTGGTCAGTTCAGGCTCAGCTTTTTAGGTTTGGGCTTGACCGTCGTGGCGGTGCCTACCGACGCGATAATAATCGCTCCGATGGCCAGCCATTGCGTCAGGTTCAGTTGTTCGTGCAGGAATAGCAGGCCTGCGAGCGCGGCAACCGCCGGTTCGATGCTCATCAACGTGCTGAAGGTGCGCGCGGGCAGGCGGGTGAGCGCGGCCATTTCCAGGCTGTAGGGCAGGGCTGTCGAGAGTATGGCGACAGCAATCGCGACGGGCAGCAGCGACCAGCTGAAGAGGCTGCTACCGACCTGCACCAGCCCGATCGGAAAGACGATCAACGCGGCAACAATCGTCCCCAGCGCGACGGTATGGGCGCCATGTTCAGCGCCGGCTTTTTGGCCGAAGACGATGTACAGCGCCCAGCACACGCCCGCGCCGAGGGCCAAACCCATGCCGACTGGATCGAGCTGCGCGCTCGCCTGATCGGTCGGCAACAGCAGCACCAGGCCCAGTACGGCCAGCGCGATCCAGGCAAAGTCGATGATCCGCCGCGAGGACAGCAGCGCCAGGACCAGTGGGCCGGTGAACTCCAGGGCCACGGCAATGCCCAGCGGCACGGTTTTCAGTGCCATGTAGAACATCAGGTTCATGCCACCCAGGGCTGCGCCATAGGCAATCAACGATCGACATGAGCGGGCAGTTACTCGGGCGCGCCAGGGGCGTATGACCAGGCACAAGATGACCGCGCCCAGGCCGAGGCGCAATGCCGAAGTGCCTTCGGCGCCGATGATCGGGAACAGTCCTTTAGCCAGGGAGGCGCCGCCCTGAATCGAGCACATGGCGATAAGCAGCAGGCCGATCGGCAGGAGGATTGACGGCGCGTGTTTAGACCCAGGCATGTTCGTGTCCGTTGATGAAAGCGGCTGCCGCTGTGCAATCTCGCAGGAAACCGTAGGCTGGCACATGGGCAAAAAAAACCGACCATTGAGGCCGGTTTTTTCATGCCCTGTTACTCAGCGATATTCGCAGAGGTAGGCAGTATCGACGGCGACTTTCAGCTGGAATTTGCTGTTGGCCGGCACCGTGAATTTGCTGCCCGCGGCGAAGGTTTCCCAAGCGTCGCTGCCCGGCAGCTTGACGGTCAGGGCGCCGGCGATGACGTGCATCACTTCCAGTTGGCTGGTGCCGAATTCGTATTCGCCTACGGCCATCACGCCGATGGTGGCTGGGCCGTCTGCCATGCCGAAGGCGATGGATTTGACGGTGCCGTCGAAGTACTCGTTGACCTTGAACATGTGGAATTCCTCGAAGGGGGCTAAAAAGGCCGGTCAGTATGCCCAACACGTTTCAGTGCGTCACCCGCTTTGCATGGCTTTAGGCGGGAAGCACTAAGGGCAGCAGGCGAGCGGTGTTGCGCGCATCTTCCAGGGCGCGGTGCTGCTGGCCGTTGAAGTGCAGGCCGGCCAGTTGCAGCGCGGTGTTCAGGCTCACCGGTCGCTGCAACTGGCGGGCTTCGGCGAAACGCTGCTTGAGGTTGAGATGTGGCACCGCGTTTAGCGTGCTATTGAGCTGCTGCTGGCGCCAATCCTGTTCCAGCTGGCGGCGGTCATACTCGCCCCAACTGGCCCAGCCGGTTAGGCGTGGATGATGCGCGGTCAGCCAGCGCTCGAATAAGGGCCAGACTGCAGCCAGTGGCGCGGCGGCATCCACATGCGCTTGGCTGATATGCGTGAGCTCGCGGCAGAAGTTAGTCAGGTAGGGCTTGCGCAATGGCCGGACGAAGCGCTGGAAGTGATCCAGCTCACGGCCGTCGGTGGACACCAGACAGGCGCCGATCTCGATGATCTCCATCTCGGCGATTGGCCAGCCACCCTCTTCCGTGGTGGCTTCCAGGTCGATTACCAACCAATATCCCATGGCCCCTCCGTTGTGCTTTCGGCAGTATGGAAGGGCTTTTCTGAGTCGGCAAACTGCATGCTAGGCTCTGGTTTGGTCGAACGATGGAGGTGAGCTATGGCTAAGGTGGCATTTATCGGGTTGGGCACGATGGGTTTTCACATGGCCGGACACTTGGCGTGTGAGGGGCATCAGGTCTGCGTGTATAACCGCTCGCCGGCCAAGGCTGAGCTTTGGTGTGACGAATTTGCTGGCGATAGCGCGGCCACCCCGCGTGAAGCGGCGCAGGGCGCCGAACTGGTGATGACCTGTGTCGGCAATGATGACGACTTGCGCAGTGTGCTGCTGGGCGCCGACGGTGCCTTTGCCGGCATGGCCGCAGGCAGTGTACTGGTCGATCACACCACGGCCTCCGCCAGCGTGGCTCGTGAACTGGGGGTGTTAGCTGCGGAGCGCGAACTGGGCTTTCTCGATGCGCCGCTGTCGGGTGGTCAGGCGGGTGCTGAGAACGGCATGCTGACGGTGATGGTCGGTGGTGAGCAGGCCTTCTACGAGCGCGCCGCGCCGGTGATCGAGAGTTACGCGAAGATGGTCAAGCTGATGGGCCCGATAGGCAGTGGTCAGTTGACCAAGATGGTCAACCAGATCTGTGTCGGCGGGCTAGTGCAGGCGCTGGCTGAGGCACTGCATTTCGCCCAGTGCGCAGGCCTGGATGCGCAGGGCGCGATGGAGGTGATAAGTCAGGGGGCGGCGCAGTCCTGGCAACTGGAGCACCGCCATCAGACCATGCTGGAGGGCAAGTTCGATTTCGGCTTCGCGGTGGACTGGATGCGTAAGGACTTCTCCATCGTCCTGGATGAAGCCAGCCGTAATGGTGCGCAATTGCCGGTCACCGCGCTGGTCGATCAATTTTATGCCGAGGTGCAGGCCATGGGCGGTGGTCGCTGGGACACCTCCAGCCTGATCGCGCGGCTGAAGCCGACATCGTAGGGGGGCAATTTATCGCACGCTGTAGGCTGGGAAGAGCCCTCTAGGGTGAAACCCAGCAATTAGATGAGCCCTACGAGCGGAAAATAAAATATACCGCGCCCAGCAAGCACAGGCCTGCCCACAGATAGTCGAGTTTCAGCGGTTGCTGCATATAGAACAGGCTGAAGGGCACGAAGATCGCCAGGGTGATGACTTCCTGCATGATCTTCAGTTGCCCCACGGACAGTTCGGTGTAGCCGATGCGGTTGGCCGGCACCATGATCAGGTACTCGAACAGCGCGATGCCCCAACTGATCAGTGCGGCGATGATCCAGGTTTTGCTGTTCAAGGTCTTCAGGTGGCCATACCAGGCAAAGCTCATAAAGACGTTGGAGAGGGCGAGCAGGGCGGAGGTTTGCAGCCAGATCGGCATGTTTGATGATTCCAGTGCAGTGAAGGCGCGCAGCCTAACTGGAGGTTTGCCAGGCAACAAGATTAAGTCGTGAGTGCTGGCGGTGGCCGGTGCTGTTCGTTCGGTAGCGGTTGTCTACAGTTGGCTTGAGTTTCTCATGGTGCTGATGCCAAAGCGGTGGATGCCCGAGTAAAATCGCTGCTCTGTTGGCTCAAGGTCTTGAGGTTGCCCGTCATGCAGTGCCGTTCTGGCTGTGGCGCTTGTTGTATTGCTCCTTCTATCAGCTCGGCGATTCCCGGAATGCCACACGGCAAGGCGGCCGGCGAACGCTGTTTGCACCTCTCGGTCGAACACCTGTGTGGGTTGTTCGGTAAGCCTGAGCGGCCGACGGTGTGCTTGGAGTTCGAAGCTGATCCCGAGGTCTGTGGCGACAGCAGTGAGCAGGCCATTCGTCTGCTCGGTTGGTTGGAACAGGCTACGGCGGTGACGCAGGGTCGTTCCAGATAATTCCCTTGCCCTGTCGAGCAGGGCCGATCATTGCACTTATGGATTGAATTCAGAAGGAGTAGAGCATGGGGTCGCTACGTCGAGTGGCTGTGCTGTGTGGCTTGAGCGTGCTGATGACAACCGCAGCCCATGCCGAGGGTTGGCAGTTGGCTAAAGACGAGGATGGCATCAAGGTTTATCTCAGCGAGGTGCCAGGTTCCAAGTACAAGGCGTACCGGGGCATTACCACCATCAAGGCGGATATGGCGACCCTGCGTGGCCTGCAAGAGGATGTCAGCGGTTCCTGTGCCTGGATTCATGAGTGCCGAGAGCAGAAGTTGCTTAAGAATGAGGGTGCAGAAAGCTGGACCTATACCCGTTTCAATACCCCTTGGCCGGTGACGCCACGCGACTCGGTGCTGCATGTGACGACCAAAGAGGATGCAGACGGCAGTGTCATCCGCATTCTTGAAGGTGTGGCGGACTATGTGCCGGCGGAGAAGGGTTTTGTCCGCGTGACCAAGGTCGAGGGCCTATGGAAGCTGACGCCGAAAGGTGCCGGGCAGGTTGAGGTTATTTATCAGGTGCAAACCGAGCCGGGTGGTAGTGTGCCGTCGTGGCTGGCCAACAGCTTTGTGGTGGATGCACCCTACAACACGCTGGAAGCCCTGCGTAGGCGGGCCGAGCAGCGCTAAACGATTGTCTAACGAAAAAGGCTGCCCAGAGGCAGCCTTTTTCTTTGCTCTTCTAGTCGAAGGGCTTATTTGCGCTCTTGCAGCGGTGCGATATTACGCTGCGGGTAGCCGGTGTACAGCTGGCGCGGGCGGCCAATCTTGTACGGGCTGGAGAGCATTTCTTTCCAGTGCGAGATCCAACCGACGGTACGCGCCAGGGCGAAAATCACGGTGAACATGCTGGTTGGAATGCCGATCGCTTTGAGGATGATGCCCGAATAGAAGTCGACGTTCGGGTACAGCGAGCGCTCGATGAAGTACGGATCGGTGAGGGCGATCTCTTCCAGGCGCATGGCCAGTTCCAGTTGCGGATCGTTGGTGATGCCCAGCTCTTTCAGTACTTCGTCGCAGGTCTGCTTCATCACAGTGGCACGCGGGTCACGGTTCTTGTAGACGCGGTGACCGAAGCCCATCAACTTGAACGGATCGTTCTTGTCCTTGGCCTTGGCGATGAAGGTGTCGATGTTCGACACATCGCCGATTTCGTCCAACATGCTCAGTACCGCTTCGTTGGCGCCGCCGTGAGCAGGACCCCAGAGTGCGGCAATACCGGCGGCGATACAGGCAAACGGGTTGGCGCCCGAAGAGCCGGCCAGGCGTACGGTGGAGGTCGAAGCGTTCTGCTCATGGTCGGCATGCAGGATAAAGATCCGATCCATCGCCTTGGCCAACACCGGGTTGATCGGTTTGATCTCGCACGGGGTGTTGAACATCATGTGCAGGAAGTTTTCTGCATAAGTCAGGTCGTTGCGCGGGTACATCATCGGCTGACCCATGGAGTACTTGTACGCCATGGCGGCCAGGGTCGGCATCTTGGCAACCAGGCGCATGGCCGAGATTTCGCGATGCTGTGGGTTCTGGATGTCCAGCGAGTCGTGGTAGAAGGCCGAGAGGGCGCCAACCACGCCGCACATGACTGCCATCGGATGGGCGTCGCGGCGGAAACCGTTGAAGAAGCTCTTCAGTTGTTCATGAACCATGGTGTGGTTCTTGATGGTGCTGACGAACTTGGCTTTCTGCTCAGCGGTCGGCAGTTCGCCATTCAGGAGCAGATAGCAGGTTTCCAGGTAGTCAGATTGCTCAGCGAGCTGCTCAATCGGATAGCCACGGTGCAGAAGAATACCGTTGTCACCATCGATATAGGTGATCTTCGACTCGCAAGAGGCGGTCGACATAAAGCCAGGATCAAAAGTGAAATGGCCCGTGGCGGTTAAGCCCCGCACGTCTACTACATCGGGACCAACGGTGCCGGATAAAACGGGCAGCTCGACGGGGGCTGTGCCCTCGATGATCAACTGCGCTTTTTTGTCAGCCATGTGTGGCCTCCTATTTATGCTTGAAATCACCAGACTGCCCCCCACGCAGGGCCCGCCACACTATAGAGAGATAAATCCTAAAGTCAATTTGCCTGAACCCAGGCGGCAGAAGGGTTGTAGGGCAATTTTTTTGCGAAATTTGGCGCTATTTACGCCTTTTATATAAGGCGCGCAATGCGCTCTTTGGGGGAGGCCTTTGCGTTGTCATTAGTAACCTAACTGTCTATACTCTGCGTCCGACCGCCAGGGGCTTTAGGGCCCGTATTCTGGAGGTTGTCACTCCCTGGGTGGTGGGTACCTGACCAGTGCACTTCCCGACAACTTTGCCCTGATTGTTAGGGGCCCTTCAGTGTGAAAAAAAGCCGTGAATAGCCAAAGACCTGTAAACCTAGACTTAAGGACGATCAAACTCCCAGTCACTGCTTACACGTCCATCCTGCACCGGATTTCCGGTGTCATCCTCTTCCTGGGTCTCGGCGTGCTGCTGTTCGCACTCGACAAGTCCCTGGCGTCCGAGGAAGGCTTCGAGCAGGTGAAAGCGTGTCTGGCCAGCCCTCTGGCCAAATTTGTGATCTGGGGCCTGCTGTCCGCGTTGCTGTATCACTTGGTGGCCGGTGTGCGCCATCTGATCATGGACATGGGCATCGGTGAGACGCTGGAAGGCGGCAAACTGGGCTCGCAAATCGTTCTCGCCACTTCGGCGGTGTTGATCGTGCTGGCGGGAGTGTGGATATGGTAACCAACGTCACGAACTTTTCGCGTTCTGGCCTCTACGATTGGATGGCGCAGCGCGTTTCTGCGGTTGTTCTCGCGGCTTATTTCCTCTTCCTCATTGGATACCTCGTTGTTCACCCAGGCCTGGACTACAGCGTCTGGCACGGTCTGCTCTCGCAGAGCTGGATGCGCATTTTCAGCCTTCTGGCCCTGGTTGCCCTTGGCGTTCACGCCTGGGTCGGCATGTGGACAATCTCCACTGACTACCTGACCCCGATGGCGTTGGGTAAGTGGGCGACCGGCGTGCGTTTTCTGTTCCAGGCAGCGTGTGGCATTGCCATGTTCGCGTTCTTCGTCTGGGGTGTGCAGATTCTTTGGGGTATCTGATTCATGGCTAACATTAGTACGCTTTCCTTCGACGCCATCATTGTTGGCGGCGGCGGTGCCGGCATGCGCGCCGCGCTGCAGCTGGCCCAGGGCGGCCATAAGACCGCTGTAGTGACCAAGGTCTTCCCGACCCGCTCCCACACCGTATCCGCTCAGGGTGGCATCACCTGCGCTATCGCTTCGGCCGACCCGAATGACGATTGGCGCTGGCACATGTACGACACCGTCAAAGGTTCCGACTATATCGGTGACCAGGACGCTATCGAATATATGTGCTCTGTCGGCCCGGAAGCCGTGTTCGAGCTGGAACACATGGGCTTGCCATTCTCCCGTACCGAACAAGGCCGCATTTATCAGCGTCCTTTCGGCGGTCAGTCGAAAGACTTCGGCAAGGGCGGCCAGGCCGCTCGTACCTGCGCCGCTGCCGACCGTACCGGTCATGCACTGCTGCACACCCTGTATCAGGCCAACCTCAAGGCCAACACCGTATTCCTCAATGAGTGGTACGCAGTTGATCTGGTGAAGAACCAGGACGGCGTCATCGTCGGCATCATCGCTATCTGCATTGAAACCGGCGAAACCTCCTTCATTCGCTCCAAGGCCACAGTGCTGGCTACCGGCGGTGCAGGGCGCATCTACTCGTCGACTACCAATGCCCTGATCAACACCGGTGACGGCGTGGGCATGGCCCTGCGTGCAGGCGTGCCGGTGCAGGACATCGAAATGTGGCAGTTCCACCCGACTGGCATCGCCGGTGCAGGTGTGCTGGTTACCGAAGGTTGCCGTGGTGAAGGTGGTTACCTGATCAACAAGCATGGCGAGCGTTTCATGGAGCGTTATGCTCCGAACGCCAAAGACCTGGCTGGCCGTGACGTAGTTGCGCGCTCCATGGTTAAAGAGATCATCGCCGGTAACGGTTGTGGTCCGGATGGCGATCACGTGATGCTCAAGCTCGACCACCTGGGTGAGGAAGTGCTGCACAGCCGCCTGCCGGGTATCTGCGAGCTGTCGAAGACCTTTGCTCACGTCGATCCGGTTACTGCTCCGGTTCCTGTGGTTCCGACCTGCCACTACATGATGGGCGGTGTAGCCACCAACATTCATGGCCAGGCGATCACCCAGGACGCTAACGGTAACGACACCATCATCCCAGGCCTGTTCGCCGTCGGTGAAGTGGCTTGCGTATCGGTTCACGGTGCTAACCGTTTGGGCGGCAACTCGTTGCTCGACCTGGTGGTGTTCGGCCGTGCGGCCGGGATCCACTTGGAAAAAACCCTGAAAGAAGGCGTTGAGTACCGTAACGCTAGTGATACGGATCTCGACGTAGCCCTGGCTCGCTTGAACGGCTTGAACGAGCGCAAGGCTGGCGAAGACGTGGCACCGCTGCGTAAAGAGTTGCAAAGCTGCATGCAGAACTACTTCGGTGTATTCCGTACGGGTGAATACATGCAGAAGGGTATCGCGCAGTTGGCCGATCTGCGCGAGCGCATCGCCACTGTCAAAATCGCCGACAAGAGCCAAGCGTTCAACACCGCGCGTATCGAAGCGCTGGAACTGCAAAACCTTCTTGAGGTGGCTGAAGCCACTGCGATTGCTGCCGAGGTTCGTAAAGAGTCCCGTGGTGCGCACGCGCGTGAAGACTTCGAAGATCGCGATGACGAAAACTGGCTGTGCCACTCCCTGTATTTCCCAGGTGAGAAGCGCGTGGCCAAGCGTGCCGTCAACTTCGCGCCGAAGACGGTTCCGGCGTTTGAACCCATGATTCGTACTTACTAAGGGTGGCCGATATGTCCCAAGCCAAACTGTTGCAAGTAAGCGTTTATCGCTACAACCCGGATCAAGATGCTGCTCCGTTCATGCAGGAGTTCCAGGTCAATACCGATGGTAAAGACATCATGGTCCTCGACGTACTGGCGCTGATCAAAGAGCAGGACGAAGGTTTCTCTTACCGTCGTTCCTGCCGTGAGGGCGTCTGTGGTTCCGACGGCATGAATATCAATGGCAAGAACGCTCTGGCCTGCGTTACTCCGCTGTCGGCGGTGGTGAAAGGCAACAAGCTGATCGTTCGTCCATTACCGGGCCTGCCGGTCATTCGTGACTTGGTGGTCGATATGAGCATCTTCTACAAGCAGTACGAGAAGGTGAAACCCTTCCTGCTCAACGACACGCCGGCGCCGGCAATCGAGCGTCTGCAGTCGCCGGAAGAGCGTGAGAAGCTGGATGGTTTGTACGAGTGCATCCTGTGCGCCTGCTGCTCGACGTCCTGCCCGTCCTTCTGGTGGAACCCGGACAAGTTCCTCGGTCCAGCTGCGCTGCTGCAAGCCTATCGCTTCCTGGCTGACAGTCGTGACACCCAGACCGAAGAGCGTTTGGCTGCGTTGGATGATCCGTTCAGCGTATTCCGCTGCCGCGGCATCATGAACTGCGTGAGCGTCTGCCCGAAAGGTCTGAACCCGACCAAGGCCATCGGCCACGTGCGCAACATGTTGCTGCAAAGCGGTACCTGATTCGTTCTTTGCTACACCGGTAATACCTGCGGCGCTGGAATAGATTTCGGCGCCGTAGTTTTAGCTCGAGTCGCAGCTCACAAAGCCGCGATTCTTATTTGGAAAATTTGACGACCAGCAGGGGCATCCGGGCTGGTGCCCGGACTATCTGCGGGATCCGAAGTGGCTTTACCGAAGTCGCTGCCTTAGGACTTTTAAAGCCCATGCGGTTTCCACGCCGGTGGTGTCCCCTTACCGAGGGTGACCAAGCATGCAAGAAAGCGTGATGCAGCGCATGTGGGACAGTGCCCACCTATCCGGTGGTAACGCTGCCTATGTGGAAGAGCTCTACGAGCTCTACCTGCACGATCCCAACGCTGTGCCAGAAGAGTGGCGCACTTACTTCCAGAAGCTGCCCGCTGACGGCAACGTTGCGAACGACGTTTCCCATTCTACGGTCCGCGATCACTTCGTACTGTTGGCGAAAAACCAGCGTCGTGCTCAACCGGTGTCCGCCGGTAGCGTGAGCAGTGAGCACGAGAAGAAGCAGGTCGAAGTCTTGCGACTGATCCAGGCTTATCGGATGCGTGGCCACCAGGCTGCTCAGCTCGATCCGCTGGGGCTGTGGCGGCGTCGGGCACCCGCTGATTTGGCGATCAATCATTACGGCCTGACCGATGCCGATCTCGACACGACCTTCCGTACCGGTGAGCTTTACATCGGTAAAGAGGAAGCGACTCTACGCGAGATCTACGTAGCCTTACAGCAGACATATTGCCGCACCATTGGCGCCGAATTTACCCATATCGTCGATTCCGAGCAACGCAAGTGGTTCCAGCAGCGTCTGGAAAGCGTGCGTGGTCGTCCGACTGTGTCGGCTGAAGTTCAGAGCCATCTGCTTGAGCGTCTGACCGCTGCTGAAGGTCTGGAAAAATACCTGGGCACCAAATACCCGGGCACTAAGCGTTTCGGCCTGGAAGGCGGCGAGAGCCTGATCCCGCTGCTGGACGAAATCATCCAACGCTCCGGTTCCTACGGCACCAAGGAAATCGTCATCGGCATGGCCCACCGTGGCCGTCTGAACGTCCTGGTCAACACCTTCGGCAAGAACCCGCGCGACCTGTTCGACGAGTTCGAAGGCAAGAAGGTCGAGGGCCTCAGCTCCGGCGACGTCAAGTATCACCAGGGTTTCTCCTCCAACGTCATGACCGCAGGTGGCGAAGTGCACCTGGCGCTGGCATTCAACCCGTCCCACCTGGAGATCGTCTCTCCGGTGGTCGAGGGCTCCGTGCGCGCTCGTCAGGATCGCCGCAATGACATCGCCGGTGACAAGGTTCTGCCGGTTTCCCTGCACGGTGACGCGGCATTTGCCGGTCAGGGCGTGGTCATGGAAACCTTCCAGATGTCGCAAACCCGTGGTTTCAAGACGGGCGGCACCATCCACATCGTGATCAACAACCAGGTTGGCTTCACCATCAGTAACCCGGAAGACTCGCGTTCTACCGAGTACTGCACCGACGTTGCCAAGATGATCCAGGCGCCGATCCTGCACGTGAACGGCGATGACCCGGAAGCTGTGCTGTTTGTCACCCAGTTGGCCATCGACTACCGCATGCAGTACAAGCGCGACGTGGTGATCGATCTGGTTTGCTACCGCCGTCGCGGTCACAACGAGGCCGACGAGCCGAATGGCACCCAGCCGCTGATGTACCAGCAGATCGCCAAGCAGCGCACCACCCGTGAGTTGTATGCCGATGCTCTGACCCAGTCCAGTAGCCTCGATACTGCGCGGGTGCAGGCGAAGATCGACGACTATCGCAATGCGCTGGATAACGGCCAGCATGTGGTGAAAAGTCTGGTCAAAGAGCCGAACAAAGAGCTGTTCGTCGATTGGCGTCCCTACTTGGGTCATGCCTGGACCGCTCGTCACGACACCCGCTTCGAGCTGAAAACCCTGCAGGAACTGGCTGGCAAACTGCTGGAAACCCCAGAAGGTTTCGTGGTTCAGCGGCAGGTTTCCAAGATCCTCGAAGACCGCCAGAAGATGAGCGCGGGTGCGCTACCGATCAACTGGGGTTACGCCGAAACCATGGCGTACGCGACCCTGCTGTTCGAAGGCCATCCGGTGCGTATCACCGGCCAGGACGTGGGTCGCGGTACCTTCTCGCACCGCCATGCGGTGCTGCACAACCAGAAGGATGCCGGCACCTACCTGCCGTTACAGCATCTGTACGACGGTCAGCCGCGTTTCGATCTGTACGATTCGCTGTTGTCGGAAGAGGCGGTGCTCGCGTTCGAGTACGGCTACTCCACCACCAAGCCGGATGCGCTGGTGATTTGGGAGGCTCAGTTCGGTGACTTCGCCAACGGCGCCCAGGTGGTGGTCGACCAGTTCATCACCAGTGGCGAGCACAAGTGGGGCCGTCTCTGCGGTCTGACCATGCTGCTGCCGCACGGCTATGAAGGGCAGGGGCCTGAGCACTCTTCGGCGCGTCTGGAGCGTTACCTGCAGCTGTGTGCCGAGCACAACATTCAGGTGTGCGTACCGACTACCCCGGCGCAGGTTTACCACATGCTCCGTCGCCAGGTGATCCGCCCGCTGCGTAAGCCGTTGGTCGCATTGACTCCGAAGTCCTTGCTGCGCCACAAATTGGCCATCTCGACTTTGGAAGATCTGGCTGAAGGCTCGTTCCAAACCGTGATCCCCGAGACCGATGCAATCGATCCGAAGAAAGTGACCCGGTTGGTGCTGTGCAGCGGCAAGGTCTACTACGACTTGCTGGAAAAACGCCGTGCCGAAGGCCGCGAAGATATCGCCATCGTGCGTCTCGAGCAGCTGTATCCGTTCCCTGAAGAGGATCTGACTGAGGTTCTGGCTCCGTACAAGAATCTCAAGCACATCGTCTGGTGTCAGGAAGAACCGATGAACCAGGGCGCCTGGTATTGCAGCCAGCACCATATGCGGCGTGTTACCACTGCGCATAAGAAAGGCCTGTTCCTCGAGTACGCCGGCCGCGAAGGCTCCGCTGCTCCGGCCTGTGGTTACGCATCGATGCACGCCGAGCAGCAGGAAAGACTGCTGCAGGACGCCTTTACTGTTTAACGCCTTCATATAAAAGGCGGCTGCAACGCGCAGTAGCGGTGCAGCCGCCTCGTAGAAGAAACCGAATTTAAGGACCCGTACATAATGGCTATCGAGATCAAAGCCCCTACTTTCCCCGAATCGGTTGCCGACGGCACCGTTGCAACTTGGCACAAGAAGCCGGGCGATGCGGTCAAGCGTGACGACCTGATTGTCGATATCGAAACCGACAAAGTCGTCTTGGAAGTTCTGGCTACCGCCGACGGCGTTCTGGGCAGCATCGTCAAGAACGAAGGTGACACCGTTCTTTCCGATGAATTGCTGGGCACTATCGAAGCAGGCGGCGCCGCTGCCGCTCCAGTTGCTGCTGCGCCTGTCTCGGCACCTGCGGCACAAGCCGCTGCCCCGGCCGCTGCCGGCGAAGACCTGATCCTGTCGCCGGCCGCGCGCAAGCTGGCCGAAGAGAATGGCATCGACGTCAATCGCATCGCCGCCAGCGGCAAGGGCGGTCGGGTGACTAAGGAAGACGTGGTCGCGGCCATCGAAGCGAAGAAATCCGCGCCGGCTGTTGCGGCTCCTGTGGCCAAGCCGGCTGCTCCGGCTGCCGCTACCCCGGTTTTTGCTGCCGGTGATCGCGTCGAGAAGCGCGTACCCATGACCCGTCTGCGTACCAAGGTCGCCGAGCGTCTGGTTGAAGCGCAATCGTCCATGGCGATGTTGACCACTTTCAACGAAATCAACATGAAGCCGGTCATGGACCTGCGTTCGAAGTACAAGGATCTGTTCGAGAAGACCCACAACGGTGTACGCCTGGGCTTCATGTCCTTCTTCGTTAAAGCTGCGACCGAAGCACTCAAGCGTTTCCCGGGCGTGAATGCTTCCATCGACGGCGGCGACATCGTTTATCACGGCTACGCCGATGTCGGTGTTGCGGTCTCCAGCGATCGCGGTCTGGTGGTACCGGTTCTGCGTAACGCCGAACTGATGAGCCTGGCCGAAATCGAAGGCACTATCGCCGGCTACGGCAAGAAGGCTAAAGACGGCAAGCTGACCATCGAAGACATGACTGGCGGTACCTTCACCATCTCCAACGGTGGTGTGTTCGGTTCGCTGCTGTCGACGCCGATCGTCAACCCACCGCAAACCGCGATCCTGGGCATGCACAAGATCCAGGAGCGGCCGATGGCGGTGAATGGTCAGGTAGTGATTCTGCCGATGATGTATCTGGCCCTGTCCTATGACCACCGTCTGATCGACGGCAAGGAAGCGGTAACCTTCCTGGTCGCCATCAAGGATCTGCTGGAAGATCCGGCACGCCTGCTGCTGGATATTTGATCCGTTGTCTGATCACGGCGGTCCCCACGCGGGGCCGTCCGGTTTCATCCGAGAAGGAATGAGTTATGACCCAGAAATTCGACGTGGTAGTGATTGGTGCTGGCCCAGGGGGCTATGTGGCCGCCATCAAAGCCGCTCAACTTGGTCTGAAGACCGCCTGTATCGAGAAGTACCAGGACAAAGAGGGCAAGATCGCCCTCGGTGGTACCTGCCTGAACGTCGGCTGCATTCCGTCCAAGGCGCTGCTCGACAGCTCCTATAAATACCACGAGGCCCATGCCGGCTTTGCGATTCACGGGATCGAGGCCAAGGGTGTCACTATCGACGTACCGGCCATGGTCGCGCGTAAAAACGGCATCGTGAAGAACCTGACTGGCGGCGTCAGCACGCTGTTCAAGGCTAACGGCGTGACCCTGCTGGAAGGCCACGGCAAGCTGCTGGCGAACAAGCAAGTGGAAGTCACTGCGGGCGACGGCACCACTCAAGTGGTCGAAGCCACCAACGTGATCCTCGCTTCCGGCTCCAAGCCGATCGACATTCCACCGGCCTTGGTGAATCACGACACCATCGTCGATTCTACCGGCGCTCTGGATTTCCAGGCGGTACCGAAGAAGTTGGGCGTGATTGGTGCCGGCGTGATCGGCCTCGAACTGGGCTCGGTATGGGCCCGTCTGGGTGCCGAGGTGACAGTGTTGGAAGCCTTGGACAAGTTCCTCCCGGCTGCCGACGATCAGGTCGCCAAAGAGGCGTTGAAGATTCTCAGCAAGCAAGGTCTAAACATCCGTCTGGGCGCCCGTGTGACCGGTTCGGAAGTGAAGAAGAAGCAGGTCACCGTCAACTTCACCGATGCCGATGGCGAGCAGAAGATGGTGTTCGACAAGCTGATCGTGTCGGTCGGCCGTCGCCCGGTGACCACCGATCTGCTGGCCGCCGACAGCGGTGTGAACCTGGACGAGCGTGGCTTCATCTTCGTCGACGACTATTGCGCCACCAGCGTGCCGGGCGTCTACGCCATCGGTGACGTGGTGCGCGGCGCGATGCTGGCGCACAAGGCCTCGGAAGAGGGCGTGATGGTTGCCGAGCGTATCGCCGGCCACAAAGCGCAGATGAACTACGACCTGATCCCGTCCGTGATCTATACCCACCCGGAAATCGCCTGGGTCGGTAAGACCGAGCAGGTGCTCAAGGCCGAAGGCGTTGCGGTCAACGTGGGTACCTTCCCGTTCGCAGCCAGCGGTCGTGCCATGGCTGCCAATGACACCGTCGGTTTTGTCAAAGTCATCGCCGATGCCAAGACTGATCGCGTATTGGGCGTACACGTGATTGGCCCAGCCGCAGCCGAACTGGTTCAGCAGGGTGCCATCGGTATGGAGTTCGGCACCAGCGCCGAAGACCTCGGGATGATGGTTTTCTCTCACCCGACCATGTCCGAAGCGCTGCACGAAGCGGCCCTGGCCGTGAATGGCCACGCCATCCACATCGCCAACCGCAAGAAGCGTTAAAAACCTGTTCTGATCTGCTGCGCGTCGGTGATGCTGCGTTGAAATCGGGCTCAGAATGCTCATTTACTGCATGTAAACTGCGCTTCTTCGCCCGATTTCGCCTTGCCTGACCTTAGCTCGCGAGATCAGAAACAGGTTTTAAATAACAAGAGACAACAAGAACCACGCCGAGCTGCCCGTCGTGAGTCTTCTTCGGAAGATTCACCGCGGAACGCCCGGCGGGCTGTTCCCTGAGGGGCAGCCACAGGTGGCGCGGCACCTAAAATGCAGCGCCGATGCGCAATACCTAACGAAGACGGTAGATAAGCATGAATCTTCACGAGTATCAGGGTAAGCAACTGTTCGCTGAGTACGGCCTGCCCGTATCCAAAGGCTTTGCAGTAAACACCCCGGAAGCGGCTGCAGAAGCCTGCGACAAAATCGGTGGTACTGAATGGGTGGTTAAAGCCCAGGTCCACGCAGGTGGTCGCGGTAAGGCCGGTGGTGTGAAGCTGGTTCGCAGCAAAGAAGACGCCAAAGCGTTTGCTCAGCAGTGGCTGGGCAAGCGTCTGGTGACCTACCAGACTGATGCCAATGGTCAGCCGGTCAACCAGATCCTGGTTGAGTCCTGCACCGATATCGCCAAAGAGCTGTATCTGGGCGCCGTAGTCGACCGCTCGAGCCGTCGCATCGTGTTCATGGCCTCCACCGAAGGTGGCGTGGACATCGAGAAGATCGCTCACGATACCCCTGAGAAAATTCTCAAAGCCACTATCGATCCGCTGGTCGGCGCGCAGCCGTTCCAGGGCCGCGAACTGGCGTTCCAACTGGGCCTGCAAGGCGACCAGATCAAGCAGTTCACCCACATTTTCGTGGGCCTGGCCAAACTGTTCCAGGACTACGACCTGGCACTGCTGGAAGTGAACCCGCTGGTAATCAAGGCCGACGGCAACCTGCATTGCCTGGACGCCAAGATCAACATCGACAGCAACGCGATGTATCGCCAGCCAAAACTGCGCGCCATGCACGACCCGTCGCAAGACGACCCGCGCGAAGCTCACGCAGCCAAGTTCGAACTGAACTACGTGGCGCTGGAAGGCAACATCGGTTGCATGGTCAACGGTGCTGGCCTGGCCATGGGCACCATGGATATCGTCAACCTGCACGGTGGCAAGCCGGCCAACTTCCTCGACGTTGGCGGCGGTGCGACCAAAGAACGCGTAACCGAAGCGTTCAAGATCATCCTCTCCGATACCAACGTAGCGGCAGTTCTGGTGAACATCTTCGGCGGTATCGTTCGTTGCGACATGATTGCCGAAGGCATCATCGGTGCAGTGAAAGAAGTCGGCGTGAAGATTCCGGTTGTGGTTCGCCTCGAAGGCAACAACGCCGAACTGGGCGCCAAAGTACTGGCTGAAAGTGGCTTGAACATCATCGCGGCAACCAGCCTGACCGACGCTGCTCAGCAAGTCGTTAAAGCTGCGGAGGGCAAGTAATGAGCGTCCTGATCAATAAAGACACCAAAGTAATCTGCCAGGGCTTCACCGGCTCGCAAGGTACTTTCCACTCCGAACAGGCCATCGCCTACGGCACCAAGATGGTTGGCGGCGTGACTCCGGGCAAAGGCGGCACCACTCACCTGGGTCTGCCGGTGTTCAACACCGTCAAGGAAGCGGTAGAGCAAACTGGCGCCACTGCCAGCGTGATCTACGTTCCGGCTCCGTTCTGCAAGGATTCCATCCTTGAAGCGGCGTTCGGTGGTATCAAGCTGATCGTCTGCATCACCGAAGGCATCGCGACCATCGACATGCTGGAAGCCAAGGTCAAGTGCGACGAGCTGGGCGTAGTCCTGATCGGCCCGAACTGCCCAGGCGTGATCACGCCCGGCGAATGCAAGATCGGCATCATGCCAGGTCACATTCACCTGCCAGGCAAAGTCGGTATCGTGTCGCGTTCCGGCACCCTGACTTACGAAGCCGTGAAGCAGACCACTGACGCCGGCTTCGGCCAGTCCACTTGCGTGGGCATCGGTGGTGACCCGATTCCGGGCTCCAACTTCATCGACATCCTCAAGCTGTTCCAGGAAGATCCGAAGACCGAAGCGATCGTGATGATCGGTGAGATCGGCGGTTCCGCCGAGGAAGAAGCTGCGGCCTACATCAAAGCCCACGTGACCAAGCCGGTGGTGTCCTACATCGCCGGTGTGACTGCCCCTCCAGGCAAGCGCATGGGCCACGCTGGCGCCATCATCTCTGGTGGTAAAGGCACCGCTGACGAGAAGTTCGCAGCGCTGCAGGACGCGGGTGTGAAAACCGTGCGTTCGCTGGCTGACATCGGTAAGGCCTTGGCCGAACTGACTGGCTGGAACGTTAAGTAAGCTTCGGCTGACTGGCGAGAGTAAAACAGAGGCTGCCTTAGGGTGGCCTCTGTGCTTTCTATGCGGACGCGAATCCGTCATGGAGGCGACCAGCCGTTCCGTGCAACGGACAGTCTGACCTACGTCAGTGCTTGGTGAAGACGAACTCGTAGGCTGGCAACTATTTCTCGTGTTCGGCCCCCATAAGGGGTACGGCGCTTAGGGGCTCTGTCCTATCCGGACAGGCAGCATTTCCCTCGATCTCGCAGGGAAACCCTGTGCAAGTTCAGATTTAGCAATGTGCTGCCTCCTTCAATGAAAGTGTTGAAAGGCCAGGACATTCTGGCACTTGGTTTTATGACGTTTGCCCTGTTTGTCGGGGCCGGCAACATCATCTTCCCGCCCATCGTCGGTTTACAGTCCGGCCCGCACTTGTGGATGGCGGCCTTGGGCTTTTTGGTCACCGCTGTCGGTCTGCCCGTGATCACCATTGTGGCGCTGGCCAAGGTCGGCGGTGCCATGGCTGAACTCAGCAGCCCGATTGGCCGGCTGGCTAGTGGCGTACTGGCCGCGGTCTGTTATCTCGCGGTCGGGCCGCTGTTCGCGACACCGCGCACTGCGACGGTGTCCTTCGAAGTCGGTTTGGCGCCTTTGACCGGCAACAGTCTGCTGGCGTTATTCGCTTACAGTTTGGTGTATTTCCTCATCGTGTTCTGGGTCGCGCTTTACCCAGGGCGGCTGCTGGATACGGTAGGGCGCTTCCTCGCGCCGCTGAAGATCATGGCCTTGGCCATGTTGGGCCTTGCGGCCTTTGCCCTGCCGGCGGGCAGCATAGGTACACCCGAGCCGGCCTATGTGGCGGCGCCGTTCTCCCAAGGCTTTATCAATGGTTATCTGACGATGGATACCTTGGGGGCGCTGGTGTTCGGCATCGTCATCGTCAATGCGATCCGCTCCCGTGGGGTGGAGTCGCCGCGGCTGATTACCCGTTATGCGGTGATCGCCGGGCTGATTGCCGGGCTGGGTCTGGCATTGGTGTATATAAGCTTGTTCCGCCTGGGCGCCGGCAGCCATGCCATCGCCGCGGGCGCGAGTAACGGCGCGGCGGTGCTGCATGCCTATGTGCAACACACCTTCGGTTCGTTGGGCAGTGTGTTCCTGGCCGCGCTGATCTGCCTGGCGTGCCTGGTGACGGCGGTCGGTCTGACCTGTGCTTGTGCCGAGTACTTCAGCGGAGTCTTGCCGCTGTCCTACCGCTCCCTGGTTATCTTATTGGCGGGTTTCTCACTGTTGGTTTCGAATCTGGGCTTGACCCTGTTGGTCCAGGTTTCGGTGCCCGTGCTGACGGCGATCTATCCGCCGTGCATCGTCTTGGTGGCGTTGAGTTTCTGTCGCGAGTTTTGGCATGCCTCGAGTCGTGTCATCGCCCCGGTGATGTTGGTCGCGTTGCTGTTCGGCATCATCGATGGCATCAAGGCCGCCGGTTTGGCTCAGTGGATGCCCGAGTGGTTGGCGCATTTGCCGTTAGCCGAGCAAGGTTTGGCCTGGTTGGTACCGGCGGTGCTCACCTTGGCCGTGGCCTCGGTGCTCGATCGTTTGCTGGGCGAGCGCGGCGAAGTGCTGGTTTAAGTCCGGTGCCGGTGAAAGGCCGCCTTCGGGCGGCCTGGCGAAAGCTTCGGCTGGGTATAATCACGGCGGATTCACAAGGAGTTTGCATGTTCATCAGCGAGAGTTATCTAGCGCATTTGCTTGCCGTCCTCTGGTTCATCATCTGTTGGGGTGGTTACTCGCGTTATGCCATTTGGAAGGGCCGCGATACACCGTGTCTGGCCAGCGTGCTGCATCTTTATCGTGAAGACTGGATGCGCCGCTTGTTGCTGCGCGACAATCGCATCGCCGACGCCAGTGTGATCGGTAACCTTGAGCGCAACGCCTCGTTCTTCGCCTCCAGCACCCTGATTATCCTGGCCGGTATTCTTACTGTGCTGGGCTCATCCGATCGTGCGGTGTCGCTGTTGGCGGATCTACCCCTGGTCGAACCGGTCAGCCGTGGGGTCTCGGAGATCAAGCTGCTCTGTCTGGCGGTGGTGTTCGTCTACGCGTTCTTCACCTTCAGTTGGTGTATGCGCCAGTACAACTTTGCCGCGGTACTGATCGGCTCTGCGCCAATGATAGGTGAGCGGCACGTGACCGAGGTGGAGCGTAAGGCGTTCGCCGAGCGGGCTGCGCGGGTGATCTCGATGGCCGCCAACCAGTTCAACCTTGGCCTGCGTGCCTATTATTTCGGCATGGCGACCCTGGCCTGGTTCATCAACCCCTGGTTCTTCATGTTGGTCACCACTGGCGTGGTGCTGGTGTTGTACCGCCGAGAGTTTCATTCCGATGTGTTGGAAGTGATGGTTTACACTCCAACCCCGGTGGTTGAGCCGGCCAAGGAGAGGAACGAATGAGTCTGCCGTTTTGGTGTGTGTTTATTAGTGCCGTGCTGATCTTTGTGGCCAAGATCCCGGTCGCCAAGGCGATGAAGGAAGAGGGCGTTGGCTATGACAACCGTCACCCGCGATCCCAGCAGGCGCGACTGAGTGGCTTCGGCGCGCGGGCCCTGGCCGCGCATCAGAACAGCATCGAGATATTCCCGCTTTTCGCCGCCGGCGTGCTGATGGCCCATGTCACCCAGACCCAGGGCCATCTGGTGGACCTGCTGGCGGTGCTCTTCGTCGTCTCGCGAGTGCTGTACCTGTTCCTCTACTGGAACGACAAGCACCAGTTGCGCAGTCTGGTCTGGGTGGTCGGCCTGGTCTGCTGCCTGCTGCTGATGCTCAGCCCGGCGCTCTGAGAGCAGAAAGCACAAGGCCCGCAACTGCGGGCCTTGTGCTTTCCAGGAGGCGGTAAACCTTACTGGCTTTCCGCCGGTTGTTCTTCCGGTGCGGTGGCTGGAGCGGCCGGAGCAGGTGTGCTCGGCTGCGGCGTGGTGGCTTCAGGGGCGGGTGCGCTCGGCATGGTTTCAGTTGCCGGAGCTGCCGGGGCCTGGACTTTGTCTTCCTCCTTCTTATCGCAGGCAGCAAGACCAAGGCTGGCGGCCAGGAGCAGGGCAAGGGACAGGGTGTTTTTCATCTTTGAGCCTCCATTGTGGCTTTCTTCGTTGATAGCACTTTTGAACTTCAGGTTTTACATTAAGTTCCACTGCGCGTAGGAAGAATCGCACGTCCATGCGCAATCTGACAGATTATCGCCTAGTCCGAGGCTGAAGCTCAGACGGGGGCAGGGTATCATGCGGCTCTTTGCTATGTACCCGCCAAGGTTGCTGTCATGCCGGAAAACCCCATTTTTGAGCGCGCCCAGCGCTTTCTCTCGGCCTTGCGCCATTGCCAGGTACTCGCCATGAAGGTGCATGCTGCGGACAGCCAGGGCCTGACCCTGCGCCTGCCCTACAGCCCGCAAATTATTGGTAATCCGGAAACTGGCGTGATCCATGGCGGCGCCATTACCACGCTGATGGACACCACCTGCGGTATTTCCATTGTCTGTGTGCTGCCGGAATTCGAGGTGTGCCCGACTCTCGACCTGCGTATCGACTACATGCACCCGGCCGAGCCGAACAAGGATGTCTATGGGGTCGCCGAATGCTACCGAGTGACGCCGAATATCATCTTCACCCGTGGTTTCGCCTATCAGGACGACCCGCAGCAGCCGATCGCCCATGTGGTCGGGACCTTTATGCGCATGGGCAAGGGTGCCCAGGGTGGCAAAGAACTTAAGCGGGATATTCAAGGCGGTGCTGCATGAGAGCCCTGAACCTCAACCAATTGGTGCGCGAAGCGCACGAGCAGAATGACTACGACGGGCTGCTCAGCCTGATTCCCTATGCCAAGTTGCTCGGTATCGAGTGTGTACGGCTAGGCGATGACGTGGTCTTTCGGCTGCCGGCGAACAAGGACAACATCGGCAATCCGCTGCTGCCCGCACTGCATGGCGGGGTGATCGCCGGCTTTATGGAGCATGGCGCCATGCTCCATCTGCTGATGTTCATGGGTATTCCACATTTGCCGAAAATCATCGACTTCTCGATAGATTACCTGCGCGCCGGCCATTATCGTGACACCTATGCCCAATGTCAGGTGTGGCGCCAAGGCCGTCGCGTCGCCAACGTTGCGATTACGGCCTGGCAGACCACTCAAGCCGAGCCGATTGCCACCGCACGGGCCCACTTCAAGGTCGACGAACCTTAAGCTGCGCGATTACCGCAGGCCGAGCGCGGTTTAAGAATAAGGAATTCTGGATGGATGCGTTGCTGATTCTCGGTGGCTTGCTGCTGATTCTGGTCGGGCTGGTCTGGCTGGTCATGCTGGCCTTCGGTACCAGCCTGTTCTGGGGTTTGGGCAGTTTGTTGCTGCCGCTTACCCTGGTGTATGTACTGCGTTACTGGCGTGTCGCGCGCAAAGCGGTAGTGCTGAGCGCGCTGGGCTTTATTCCTCTGGTGGTCGGTTTGACCTTGCTCGCCAATCACGATGCGCAGCGGCTGGAAGCCATTCTCAGCCTGAATTGGCTTAAGCCTGAGGCACAGGCGCCGGTCGAGTTGGCCATTCACTTGCGTGGCGAGCTGAATGGCCAGCCGTTTGCCCCGCAGCAAGGCGAGTTGATTGACGGCAGCTTGAGCCTGCGTGAGGGGCAAGACTTTTTCGCCCGCCGCGAAATCAGCATCCGTCTGCCGCAACCGGTCAGCGGTGCCGTGCGGGTGGACGTGCTACCGCAAGATCGCGGCTCCTTACCGGAAGTGCAGGTCAGCTGGTTGCTGCCCGAGCAGGAGTTACCCGAGGCGCGCCGCCTGAGCCACGGCTACACCCTGCATCTGGATCTCAAACCCCTGGCACCGAACAAGCTGGTGGGCGACTTCCACTTGGTCTTGCCGCCGCAATTCAAGACCACCTTGAGCGGTAAGGTCGAGTTGTTCAGTGATCGTCTGCGTTACCTCGACGCTAAAGTCGATACCCGTTTCGATTCGCGCGATACCCTGGCCTATGTGATCGAGGACTACCTGAAACGCCGCTTTGCGACTCGATTGGTGCAGTTGGCCAGCTTGCCAGCGGTGACTTTGCCAGCCACTAATGTTGAGCTGGAAGTCGATGCGCAGATCAATGGCCGGCCTCAACATGTGCCGTTGCAGCTGAAAAAAAGCCAATCGCAGGGCTGGGTGGTGCAAGGGGATCATTTTTCGCCCCTGCCAGCCGAATCAGCGACTAGCGTCGGCAGCCGCCAGGCCGCCACGGGGAATCCAATGCCCGCCTCGGAGCAGGCCGGCCTTTCACTGGATAGGCGTTTGGGTTTCACCTTACAGCGCCTGCAAAGCAGCCCGAGTCGTTATCAGAACTTGAGCATGCGGATCGTGACTGAGCGCGGCAGCCTGGCCGAAGGTCGTTTCACCGGTATTAACCCGGACGGCCGCATCGTCATCCGGAGCAATCTGAGCGGGCAGGGCGAGGCCAGCTTTGCCGTGCGGCCGCAAGAGATCAAGACGATTGAACTGCTCGAACCCTGATGGGCTAAGAACCTGTTCAAGATCGTCGCGAGCGCAGGTCAGGGCCGCACCCGTTCCCTACGGGTCGCGGCATTCCCCACATCCATGTGGGTCACAAGGCGCAACGCAGCAAAGCGGAGTAACAGCCGAAGGCTGGCCCGCAGGGTGAGCGTAGCGAGTCAAACAGGCGAGGACGCGGAGTTTACGAGTGGTAAATGAGCAGTCCGAGCCTGTTTTCAACGCAGCATGGCCAAGCGCAGCAGTTATTGAACAGGTTCTAAACACTTGAAATCTCTGTCGTTGCCCCCATCTGCATGACATCCGCCGCAATCGCGGCTTATGCCATCTGAGTGGAGTTAGACGACCATGAGTGTGGAAACTCAAAAAGAAACCCTGGGCTTCCAGACCGAGGTGAAGCAATTGCTTCACCTGATGATCCATTCGCTGTATTCCAACAAGGAAATCTTCCTTCGCGAATTGATCTCCAACGCCTCCGATGCGGCCGACAAGCTGCGCTTCGAGGCCCTGGCCAAGCCGGACCTGCTGGAAGGCGGTGATCCGCTGAAGATCCGGGTCAGCTTCGATAAAGACGCCAATACCGTCATCCTCGAAGACAACGGCATCGGCATGAGCCGCGAGGATGCGGTCACGCATCTGGGCACCATCGCCAAGTCCGGCACCGCCGACTTCATGAAGCATCTGTCGGGCGATCAGAAGAAAGATTCGCACCTGATCGGCCAGTTCGGCGTGGGTTTCTACTCGGCCTTTATCGTTGCCGACCGGGTGGATGTCTTCACTCGCCGTGCCGGCCTGCCGGCCAGCGAGGGGGTGCATTGGGAGTCCCATGGCGAGGGTGAATTCAGTATCGCCAGCATCAACAAGCCCGAGCGCGGTACGCGCATCGTGCTGCACCTGAAGAGTGGCGAAACCGAGTTCGCCGACGGCTGGCGCCTGCGCAACATCATCAAGAAGTACTCCGACCATATCGCCCTGCCGATTGAACTACCTAAAGAGCAGCATGGCGAAGAGACCCCGGCCGAGCCTGAGTGGGAAACCGTCAACCGCGCCAGTGCACTCTGGACTCGCCCGCGCACCGAGGTGAAGGACGAGGAATACCAGGAGTTCTACAAGCACGTCGCCCACGATTTCGAGAACCCGCTGGGCTGGAGCCACAATAAGGTCGAAGGCAAGCTGGAATACACCTCGCTCTTGTATGTGCCGGGGCGTGCGCCGTTCGATCTGTACCAGCGTGAAGCGCCGCACGGCTTGAAGCTGTATGTGCAACGCGTCTTCATCATGGATCAGGCCGACGAATTCCTGCCGCTGTACCTGCGCTTCATCAAGGGCGTGGTCGATTCCAACGACCTGTCGCTGAACATTTCCCGCGAGATCCTGCAGAAGGACCCGGTGATCGACTCGATGAAGTCGGCGCTGACCAAGCGTGCGCTGGACATGCTCGAGAAGCTGGCGAAGAACGAGCCCGAGCAATACAAAGGCTTCTGGAAGAACTTCGGCCAGGTGATCAAGGAAGGCCCGGCGGAAGACTTCGCCAACAAGGAGAAGATCGCCGGCCTGCTGCGTTTCGCCTCCACCAGCGATGACAGTGGCGAGCCAAGCGTCGCCCTGGCCGACTACCTCGGTCGCGTCAAAGAGGGTCAGGACAAGATTTACTACCTGACCGGCGAAAGCTACGCCCAGGTGAAGAACAGCCCGCACCTGGAAGTCTTCCGCAAGAAAGGCATCGAAGTGTTGCTGCTCACCGACCGTATCGACGAGTGGCTGATGAGCTACCTCACCGAGTTCGACGGTAAGCACTTCGTCGACGTCGCCCGTGGCGATCTGGACCTGGGTAAATTGGATTCGGAAGAAGACAAGAAAACCCAGGAAGAGGCGGCCAAGGCCAAAGAAGGCCTGGTCGAGCGCCTGAAAACGGCGTTGGGCAGCCAAGTCAGTGAGGTGCGGGTTTCTCATCGCCTGACCGACTCGCCGGCGATTCTGGCGATTGGCGAACAGGACTTGGGCATGCAGATGCGCCAGATCCTCGAAGCCAGTGGGCAGAAGGTGCCGGACTCGAAGCCGATTTTCGAGTTCAACCCGGCGCATCCGCTGATCGAGAAGCTGGATGCCGAGCAGAGCGAAGAGCGTTTTGGCGACCTGTCGCACATCCTCTTCGATCAGGCTGCCTTGGCGGCTGGCGATAGCCTGAAAGACCCGGCGGCCTATGTGCGCCGGCTGAACAAGCTGTTGGTGGAACTCTCTGCCTGACAGGCGACGAAAAGAAAAAGCCCGCATTGCGGGCTTTTTTTTGGGCTGTTCGATGCCCGGGGCTATTGTTGAAAGGCTATTCATTCAACAGGAGTACGGTCGATGAAGAAGTCATTTATACCCCTGGCGTTGGTTGGCTTGGTCGGGCTGGCCGAGGCCGCTGTGGTGACCAAGGCGGTGCCTTACGAGATCGACGGCGAGGCCTTCGAAGGCATGTTGATCTATGACAATGCGGTGACCAGCCCGCGTCCAGGGCTGTTGATGGTGCCCGACTGGCTCGGTGTGACCGAGGAATCGGCCAAGCTGGCCGCTCGCGCCGCTGGCAGCAAGTACGTGGTATTCATGGCGGACATGTACGGCAAGGCGGTGCGCCCGTCCAACCCGGATGAGGCGAAAGCCGCAGCCACCCTGGTGCGTGCGGATCGGGCCATGATGCGCAAGCGCGCTCAGGCCGCGGTCGAGGTGCTCAAAGCCCAGGCGCCGCAGGTCGACACCGGCAAACTCGGGGCGATCGGCTTCTGCTTCGGTGGCGGCTCGGTGCTGGAGTTGGCCCGCTCGGGTGCGCCGCTGAAAGGCTTCGTGTCTTTCCATGGCAACCTGGATACGCCGAACCCGGCGGATGCGCAGAACATCAAGGCACCGGTGCTGGTGCTGCATGGCGCGAACGATCCGTCGGTGCCACAGGCGCAGGTCGATGGCTTTATCGCCGAGATGAAAGCGGCGAAAACCGATTGGCAACTGGTCAGCTATGGCGGGGCGGTGCATTCCTTCACCAACCCGCTGGCCAATGTGCCGGGACGCAACCAGTACCATCCGCTGGTGGCTAGCCGTGCCTTCAAGGCCATGAATGATCTGTTCGATGAGGTGCTTGCCGCGCCGTAGCCGTGGCGAGTACCGCTTGGCAGGCCTGCCACATCACCTCGCGTGTCGGGCAGGCTTGCCAGCGACTGGTCGCAGGCCGTCAGGGGCAGGTCGTTTCAACGCGGCAACTCGATGCGCTCGGTTTCCCCAGGCACCAGCGCTAGCCAAATCTGCAAACCATGCAGCCGCGAACCGCTTTTAAACAGTTCGGCCGGGGTCCGCTCGACATGGGCCACGCCGCTGCCTGCGGTCATCCAGCTTGCACCCGTTGATCCGAGCCGAGGCTGTCCTTGTGCAGCACTTCGCCTTCGAACAGGTAGGTGAGGGTGGAGAGGCCGATATGCGGATGCTGGCGGATATTCATCCCGTTACCCGGCGCAAAGGTGTTGGCCAGTATGTGGTCGAAGAACACGAAGGGCCCAACGCTGCGGCACTGGGCCGAGGGCAGGGGGCGCAGGATCGGCTGACCTTCGACGTCCTCGGCACGGGGGCGGATGAGAATAAGGCTGGGCATGGTGGACTCTCGCAATGGGCTATGCGACATGCCCTCTGGTGGTAGGGCGTTTCTTACCGAGAGCGCTGGGCACCGCGCAGCAGGCGCCTGCACGCAACCAAGTGTCGCTAAGTTGAGCAGGGTTGTGCCGCTGCCGCTAGATTCATCGCGCCGCCAGGTGGTTAAGCACGGGCTTGTGGTACTCAGGCGCCAGCGTTGCAGTGGCTCTGTCATCAGCCTGTCATGCCAGCGTCATAGGCTCGCGGCATCCCAATCAAGGAGCGCGATATGCAATACACCCGTTTGAGTGCGCTGGCTGCGCTGATGCTGTTTGCCGGCTTGGCCAATGCCGAAGTGCGTGTCGAAGGGCCGGTCGAGTACGGCATTTTCGAGAGCAGCGCGCAGAACCTGCAGCCCGGCGAGCGAGTGCTGATGCGCAGCAACCAGCAGATCAAACAGACCGACGTGATACCCGCGAAGCTCGGTACCAAGTTCGGCATGCGCTACAGCCTGAGCGGCAAACAGGCTGACGACACGCCGTTGACCCTGCTGTATTTCACCCCCGGAATGCTTTCGCCGGACGGCAAACGGCACGACAAGTTTGAACTGGTGCAAAAGCTGGTGGTCGGCGCGCCGCAAGACGTGATGGCGTTTGAGTTCACCGAGAACCATGAGGTCGTGCCGGGCGAGTGGCGCTTTATGGTGTTCCAGGGTGACCGTCTGTTGGCGGAGCAACGCTTTAACGTGCGTTGATTCGTACCGTTGTTTAGCAAAGCCCGAGCCGGCATACGGCTCGGGCTTTTTTATGGGCCTCACGGATGACCGTGGAGCGGGCAAAGCTCTGAATTTAGCACTCTGAGGTTGCAGTTTTGGGCCTCGGTCGACCTGTGGCTACGACCAGCAGCACGGCGCATGATGGTCGGCCGGCTATGCTGTTGACGTTGACGTTGCCGATGACGGCTTGAGGTTTGCGCATGAGCGAGAGCATTCAGGTGCTGGTGGTGGATGACGAGCCCGAGGTGCGCCAATTGCTGGAAGACTATCTCGGCGCTCAGGGTTACGCGGTGCAGAGCGTGGGCAGCAGCGCCGAGCTGCGGGAAAAGCTGGCTAGCCAGCTGCCGGATGTGGTGCTGCTGGATGTCGGCCTGCCGGGCGAGGATGGCCTCAGCCTCGCGCGCTTTCTGCGTGAACGGCATGACCTGCCGGTGATCATGATCTCGGGGGCGGGCAGCCCGTTGGATCGCATCATCGGCCTGGAGGTCGGGGCCGACGACTACTTGGCCAAGCCCTTCGATCCGCGCGAGCTGTTGGCCCGGCTGAAGACCGTGCTGCGTCGCTATCAACGCACCCCGGCCGCGCAGCAGGATGCCGGCAAGGCGGCCCATCGTGTGCAATTGGGGCGCTACCAGTTGGATCTGGACAGTCATCAGTTACTCGATGAAAACGGCACGGAGATCGCCTTGACCGTCATGGAATTCGACCTGCTGCAGGCGTTCGCCCAGCGGCCGAACCGCCCGCTGTCCCGCGATCAATTGCTCAACCTGACCCAGAATCGCGACTGGAACCCGTTTGACCGTTCCATCGACATTCGCATTGCCCGCCTGCGGCGCAAGCTGGAAGCCGACCCGGACAAGCCGCAGATTATCCGTACCGTGCGCGGGGTGGGCTATATGTGCGTGCCCGGGCCTCAGCGTTAGGTACGCCGAGTGTTTCAATTGTTTCAGCCTGGTTGTTCGGCTGCTTGAGCGCCAGCGGCCAACTCTATACTCGGCAGGAAAGCCCCTGAAGCGGAGCCCATTGCATGAGCCAACCACTGCCAAGCCCGATTGTCACCGCCCCAGGTGCCGGCGCCATCGCGGCGGAACACCAGTTGCGGCAGATCATCGATAACAGCAATGCGGTGATCTACGTGAAGGATCTGCAGGGTCGCTATCGTCTGGTCAACCGTGCCTTCGAAAATCTCTTCCAGCTGTCCGCCGCGCAGGTGCTGGGGCAGACCGATCACCAACTGTTCCCGGAAAGCATGGCCGCTAGCCTGCGGGCCAACGACCTGAACGTGGCGCATCTTGGCCAGTCGCGCGAATTCGAGGAGCAGTTGCAGGTCGGCGAACGGGCCTCGACCTACCTGTCGAGTAAATTCCCGCTGTTCGACGCCGAGGGCCGGGTGACCGCAGTGTGTGGCATCTCGACCGATATCAGCGATCGGGAAAAGGTCGAGGATGCCCTGCGTTATGTCGCGCTGGGGGTGTCGGCGGCCACCGGTACCGAGGTGTTCGAGGCCATTGCCCGCTATCTGGCGCGCTCGCTGCAAGCCGATTTCGCCTTTGTCAGCCGGGTCAGCGATGAGGGGCCGCAGCGCTTGACCACGCTGGCCCTGTATTACAACGGCAAACTCCACAGGAATGCTAGCTACGAGCTGGCGGGCACTCCCTGCGAGCAAGTGTTCAACGGCACGTTCCACTTCGTCGGCAGTAAGCTGCTTGAGCTCTATCCAAGCGACAGCGTCCTGGCGTCGATCGGGGTGCAGAGCTATGCCGGCTATCCGCTCTTCGCCAGTGATGGGCGGCCGTTGGGCCTGATCGCCGCCGGACGTTGCAGCCCTTTGCAAGAGGACCGCAGTCGGGTCGAGTCGGTGCTGCGGATCTTCTCGGTGCGCGCCGCCGCCGAATTGCAGCGGCTGGATGCCGAGGCCAGCTACCGGGCGATTTTCGAAGCTTCGGAAGACGCTATTTTCGTCCTCGACTTGCACAGCGGCGCGCTGGTCGACGTCAACCCGCGGGCTTGCCAGGCCTACGGTTACAGCTATGAGGAAATGCTCAGCCTGGGAGTGGATACCTTCAGCGCCGGTTATCCGCCCTACACCGATGTCGATGCGGCCGGCTGGCTGGCGCGGGCGCGGGAGGGCGAACCGCAGCGTTTCGAATGGCACCGGCGCAACCGCGATGGCGGTCTGCACTGGGACGAGGTGTTCCTCAAGCGGGCCACCATCGGCGGGATCGAGCGGATTCTCGCCTTCACCCGCGAGATCACCCAGCGCAAGGAGGCCGAACAGGCCCTGCGCGCCAGCGAACAGCAGTACCGCACCATCGTCAGTACGGCGCTGGACTGCATCATCGGCATGGACAGTCATGGGCGCATCACGACCTTCAACCCCGCGGCCGAGCAGTGTTTCGGCTACAGCAGGGAACAGGCGCTTGGCCAGCCCTGGGCCGAGTTGATGATCCCGGAGCGCTTGCGCGAAACCTATAAAAAGGCGCTGGTCAGCCACCTGCAGGAGGGTGATGGGCCGCTATTCGGGCGCCGCGTCGAGCTCAGCGCGCAGCGCGCCAATGCCGAGGAGTTTCCTGCGGAGCTGGCGATTTCCGTGGTCCAGGAAGCCGAGGGGCCGAGTTTTATCTGTTACCTGCGCGATATCACCGAGCGCAAGGAGGCCGAGGAGCAACGCGAGCGCCTGGAACGGCAACTGCGGCAAGCGCAGCGGATGGAGGCCATCGGCCACCTGACCGGGGGCATCGCCCATGATTTCAATAACCTGCTGACCAGCATGCTCGGTTACACGGTGATGGCCGAGGAACATGCCGAGCGCCTCGGTGACGAGCGCCTGGGGCAGTACCTGGGGCGGGTGCAGCGCTCGGCGGAGAAGGCCCGCGACCTGATCCAGCAGATGCTCACCTTCAGCCGCGGCAGCCGTGGCCAGCCGCAACCGGTGGCCCTGGATAGCCTGATCGGCGACTTCATCCGCCTGCTCGAATCGACCCTGCCGGCAACGGTGGAGATCGATACCCAACTGGGCGAGGGTCTGCCGCTGGTGCTGGTCGACCCGGTGCAGCTGGAACAGGTGCTGATGAACCTGTGTATCAATGCCCGTGATGCCATGGGCAGCGTCGGCCAACTGCATATCGGCCTGCAACGCCGCGCTTATCCGGCCGCCGTCTGCACCTCCTGTCAGCAGGCTTTCGCCGGTGACTATCTGCTGCTCTCGGTGCAGGACAGCGGACCCGGCATCGACCCGGCGGTGCAGACGCGCATGTTCGAACCGTTCTTCACCACCAAGGCGTTGGGGCAGGGCAGCGGCATGGGCTTGTCGATGGTGCATGGCATCGTCCACGAATATGGCGGGCACATCCTGTTGCAGAGCGCACCAGGGCAGGGCACGGGGTTTCAGGTGCTGCTTCCACCCATGGCCGGCACCAGCAGCTGCAGTGCTGAGCCACACAGGCTGATGGACCCGGATGCGCTCTTGCCGCCGCTGAGCGGGCGGGTGGTGGTGGTCGACGATGAGCCGCTGGTGGCTGAGTTCATGGCCGAACGCCTGGCGCAATGGGGCGCCGAGGTGCGGGTCTTCTCTGATGCGCAAGAGGCCTCGGCACTGTTGCTGGCCGACCCCTATGCCTGGGATTTCGTCATCCTCGACCAGAGCATGCCGCGCCTCACCGGCCTGCAACTGGCGCGGCGCCTGCTGGCCGCGCGGGCCGATATGCCGATTGCGCTCTACAGCGGTTTCAGCGACCAGCTGACCGAGGCCGAGGTGATCGCCCAAGGGCTCAAGGCCTTGCTGCACAAGCCGCTGGATCAGGTGCAATTGCACGCCCTGTTGCGTGCCCATCTACCACTGGCTTGAGTCGGCCGGAAACCTGCTGCAACCAAGCTGATACAAACTATGCCTTGTTGGCCATCGAGCTGATACAGCGCCGGTGCAACCTGACCTCAACTGCAGAAAGCCTTGCAGATATTCATCACTGAGGCAGGACTACCACCATGAAACGCTTAGCGATCTTCCTGTATGGCGTCGCCAGTTATGCGATCTTCTTCGTCACCTTCCTCTATGCCATCGGCTTTGTCGGCAACCTGCCGCAGGTGCCGAACAGCATCGACGGCACGCCCGGGCTGGGGTTCTGGAGTGCTCTGGGGGTGGACGTGCTGCTGCTGGGAATCTTTGTCGTGCAGCACAGTGGCATGGCGCGACCGGCTTTCAAACGCTGGTTGACCCGGGTCATCCCGCAGACCGCCGAGCGCAGCACCTATGTGCTGTTCTCCAGCCTGGCGCTGATCTTGCTGTTCAGCTTCTGGCAGCCGCTGGGCGGGCTGATCTGGCAGGTGGACAACCATTCCGGGCGCCTGGTGCTGGGCGCAACCTTTGGTTTCGGCTGGGCGCTGTTGCTCTACAGTAGCGTCCTGCTCAATCACTTCGAGCTGTTCGGTCTGCGTCAGGTCAGCTTGCAACTGCTGGGTAAAGCCTATGAGCCGCTGCCGTTGCAGGCTTCTGGCGCTTATGCGCTGGTGCGTCATCCGCTCTATGCCGGCTGGCTGCTGTGCTTCTGGGCGACCCCAAGTATGAGCGCGGCGCACCTGCTGTTCGCGTTGCTGACCACGGTCTATATCTTGATCGCTATCCGGCTGGAGGAACGCGACCTGCTGACGGCGCATCCCGAGTATCGCCGTTATCGCCAGCAGGTGCCGATGCTGCTGCCACGCTTTGGCCAACAGCCACGGCAGGATGAGAACGCCAGTGAGCTGGCTTGAGGCCTGAGTGCGTGAGTGCGCAGGCCAGAAACGACAAGGGCGCCTATTTGGCGCCCTTGTCGTATGCGGAGTGCTTAGCTTACTTCCCGGTCCAGCGTTTCAGTACCAGGGTGGCGTTGGTGCCGCCGAAGCCGAAGCTGTTGCTCATTACGGTGTTCAGCGTGACGTTTTCCTGGGTCTTGCGGACGATCGGTAGATCGGCCACTTCAGGATCCAGTTCTTCGATGTTGGCCGAGCCGGCGATGAAGTTACCTTCCATCATCAGCATGCAGTAGATCGCCTCTTGCACGCCGGCGGCGCCCAGGGAATGGCCGGACAAGCTCTTGGTCGAGCTGATCGGCGGCGCCTTGTCACCGAACACAGCGCGTACGCCCTTGATCTCGGCAACGTCGCCGACCGGGGTGGAAGTGCCGTGGGTATTCAGGTAATCGATCGGGCCTTCGACGGTGGCAAGCGCCTGCTGCATGCAGCGGATCGCGCCTTCACCGCTCGGGGCGACCATGTCGTAGCCATCGGAAGTGGCGCCGTAGCCGACGATTTCCGCATAGATCTTGGCGCCGCGCTTGAGCGCGTGCTCCAGTTCCTCGACCACCACCATGCCGCCACCGCCGGCGATGACGAAGCCGTCACGCTTGGCATCGTAAGCGCGCGAGGCTTTTTCCGGAGTGTCATTGTACTGGGTGGACAGGGCACCCATGGCATCGAACAGGCAGCTCTGGCTCCAATGTTCTTCTTCACCGCCGCCGGCGAAGACCACGTCCTGCTTGCCCAGCTGGATCTGCTCCATGGCCTGGCCAATGCAGTGGGCACTGGTGGCGCAAGCAGAGGAGATCGAGAAATTCACGCCTTTGATCTGGAACGGCGTGGCCAGGCAGGCGGATACCGTGCTGCCCATGGTGCGGGTCACGCGGTATGGGCCGATGCGCTTGACGCCTTTCTCGCGCAGGGTGTCGATGGCTTCCATCTGGTTGACGGTTGAGGCGCCGCCGGAGCCGGCGATCAAGCCCGTGCGCGGGTTGGAAACCTGCTCCGGGGTCAGGCCGGAATCCTTGATCGCCTGTTCCATCGACAGGTAGGCGAATGCCGCGGCGTCGCCCATGAAGCGGTAAACCTTGCGGTCGATCAGCTCTTCGAGGTTCAGGTCGACCGAACCGGAAACCTGGCTGCGCAAGCCCATTTCGGCATAGGACGGGTTTTTGCGGATACCGGCACGGCTAGCGCGCAGGTTGGCGGAGACGGTGTCTTTATCATTGCCCAAGCAGGAAACGATGCCCAGACCGGTGATCACGACGCGACGCATGCGGATAACCCTTAGAAATTGTCAGTGGAAGTGAACAGGCCGACGCGCAAACCTTCGGCACTGTAGATCTCGCGGCCATCGACGCTAACGGTGCCATCGGCGATAGCCAGGACCAGCGAGCGGTTGATGGTGCGTTTGATTTGAATGTTGTAAGTGATTTTCTTGGCCGTCGGAAGTACCTGGCCGAAGAATTTCACTTCACCCGAGCCCAGTGCGCGACCGCGGCCCGGGTTACCTTGCCAACCCAGGTAGAAACCCACCAGTTGCCACATGGCATCGAGGCCCAGGCAGCCCGGCATTACTGGGTCACCTTCGAAGTGGCAGGCAAAAAACCACAGATCCGGGTTGATATCGAGCTCGGCAACCAGTTCACCCTTGCCATATTTGCCGCCGGTCTCACTGATGTGAGTGATGCGATCAACCATCAGCATGTTGGGGGCGGGCAATTGCGCATTACCTGGGCCGAATAGCTCGCCGCGACTGCAGCGCAGCAGATCTTCCCGGGTAAAAGCGTTTTGTTTGGACATGCGAGCTCCTCAATAATCCCCGTGCGGCAGGGCTAAGCGAATCATCTAAGCTGGCCCGGCGCGAAGGGCGTCGTTGGCAGCCTAGTCGTAGACTGTTGCGTTGTGGTGAAAGTCACAGCGTAGCGAGCGCAATTGTGCACCAGTTTCGCTGACGCTCGTCGCAACAGTTAGGCCCTAGCACTTTGCGCCAGGCTAGCTTGGAGCACTTTAACACTCCTGGCCACTCACCAAAGGTCGGGGTGGTAGCCAGCGTTGCAGTACCCGCTGCAGGTCGGCTCGTTTGAACGGTTTGGCCAGGTAGTCGTTCATCCCGGCTAGCAGGCAAGCCTCGCGGTCACCCTGCAGGGCATTGGCGGTCAGCGCAATAATCGGCACCTCGGCGCGGCCCGCTAATTGACGAATCTGCCGTGTTGCCTCGTAACCGTCCATTACCGGTAGTCGGCAATCCATCAGAATGGCGGCGAAGCTATAGCGCTCGACACTGTGCAGCGCCTGGGCGCCGTCGCCAACCAGGCTGACCCGATAACCGAGGCTGCGCAACATGGCCTCGATGACCGTTTGGTTGACCGGGTTGTCCTCGACCAGCAGGACTTCTTGGCCATTCCCGCTGATGCTGTCTTGCGCTGCCCGGTGCAGGGGGGCGGGAGCCTGCTGGCAAAAGGGTAGGGGGATTTCCAGGGTGAAGATCGACCCGCGACCCTCATGGCTCTCGGCCCGCAGGGTGCCGCCCATGCGCTCGGCCAGAGTGCGGGCGATGGGCAGGCCGAGTCCGGTGCCGCCATAGCGCCGGGAGATCGAGGTGTCGGCCTGCTGGAACGCATCGAACATGTGCTCCAGACGTTCAGGTGAAATACCTATACCGCTGTCATGCACCGCGCAGCTGAACCAGAGCACCTCGTTGTCGAGCGCTTGCCAGCGGGTCTCGATGCGGATGCTGCCGTCTTCGGTGAATTTCAGCGCGTTGCCCAAGAGGTTGACCAGAATCTGCCGGATACGCGTGGGGTCGCCCCGTACCTCGAGCTGTTCCAGGCCGGCCTGAGTGTCCAGTTGCAGCTCCAGGCCACGTTGTTGTGCGCTGTGCTGGAATACCTGCGCCGAGCCTTGGATCAGTTCCAGCAGGCTGAACGGGATGCGTTCCAGCTCCAGCGCGCCGCGTTCGATGCGTGAGAAGTCGAGAATGTCGTTGATCACCTTCAACAGATGCTCGGTGGACTCGGCCGCCAGCGCCGAGTATTCCGCTTGCTCGTCGGTCATCTCGGTAGTTTCCAGCAGTTGCAGCATGCCCAGCACGCCATTCATCGGGGTGCGCAGTTCGTGGCTCATCATCGCCAGGAAGTCTGACTTGGCGCGGTTAGCCTGTTCGGATTCTTCACGTGCCTTGATCAGTTGGGCGATGGCTTGCTGCTGCTCGTGGCTGGCCTGCTCGAGCCCGCTGGCCAGATTATTGATGTGCCGTGCCAGGTCGCCCAACTCACCGTCGTCGACTGCCGGCAACGCCGTGCGGTAGTTGCCGGCCTGGATGGCTTCCACGGCTTCGCCCATGGCGCTGATCGGCTGCGACAGCCGACGCGCCAAGCGGCGCGCCAGCAGAAAGGTCAGCAGCAGGGCAAACACCGCCAGCACCGTGGCTTTCAACAGAATCACCTGCTGGCGGCTGCTGAACGCATCGTTAGACATGCCGACCACGACGCGGCCGAGATAATCGTTGCCGAGTTGGCTGATGCTGTCGTTGGAGGAGTGCAGGAGTTCGTTGTCCAACGCGATGCGTTGCAGACGGATCGGCGCGTGAAACACCTCGACCTGCGGGCTGCTCTGGCTACTGGGCTGCTCGATATACACCAGGATCTTGTCTTCGCGGTCGCGGACCTCGAGGAAACGCACATGCGGGGTACTCAGGGTGGCTTGCAGCAAGGTGTCCAGCACCTGCAGGTTACCGGCGATGACGCCGTACTCAGTGGCCGGGGCGAGCTGATTGGCGATCAGTTGGCCGTTGTGGTTCAGCTCCTGACGCAGATCCTGCAGGCGCACAAAGGTGAAAAAACCGGTCAGCAGCAGGGTCAGCAACAGGGCCGGGCCAACGCTGATCAGCTGCGTGCGGGTGTGGATGTCCCAGCCTCGGCGCAGGTTCATGGGATCTTCTCGCCTGCAGCCAATTGCCGCGTCAGTTCAGCGTCGTCGGCCAGTTCGCTGCCCAAGGCGCGACTGAGGGCGCGCAGTGCCGAGCGGTCGGCGCCACCACTGAGCACTACTGCGGCGGCCCAGAGTGGTGCGGCGAACAGCAGGCAGCCACTGAGCAGGCAGCAACTTAGTAGATAGCAACCTAGTAGGGATAAACGGCGCATCCGTGGGCCTCGTGGGGAGTTCGTCCTTGAGAAGTTATAACGCATCCTGGAACTCTAACCGCACACTGAAATACAGCCCTTGACCTTTGCCGCAGAGCTGTGTACGCCGGGTCGGCGCGTGCTTGTCTAAGCCAATGTGCATGAAACAACCTTGTTCAGGCTGAGGATTGCGGCATGTTAACCGAGCCGAGCGGTTTTGCCTGTTGGCAGCTGAGCAAGCTCGGGTAATTCTGCTTAATTTAAACCTGTCTGGGGCAACGCCGTCGCTCAGGACTGGCTGCTGGCCGGTCGCACCGTATAATGCCGGCAGACCGCCATGCGCAATGGCTCAATACGGATGTGTTATGACTGAACAGCAACCCATCGCGGTGCTAGGTGGCGGGAGCTTCGGCACCGCGATTGCCAATCTTCTGGCCGAGAACGGCCAACGTGTGCAGCAGTGGATGCGTGATTCCGAGCAGGCTGAAGCGATCCGCGTCAATCGTGAGAATCCGCGTTATCTCAAAGGCGTGAAGATTCACCCAGGTGTGGAACCTGTGACCGATCTGGCCGCCAGCCTGGCAGCCTGCGAGCTGGTGTTTGTCGCGCTGCCCTCGAATGCTTTGCGCACTGCGCTGCAGCCGTTTGCCGAGCAGCTGGCAGGCAAGCTGCTGGTGAGCCTGACCAAGGGCATCGAGGCGCAGAGCTTCAAGCTGATGAGCCAGATTCTTGAGGATATTGCCCCGCAGGCCCGCATTGGCGTGCTGTCCGGGCCCAACCTGGCGAGAGAAATTGCCGAACATGCGTTGACCGCCAGCGTGATCGCCAGCGAAGACGATGCGCTCTGCCAGCGTGTGCAGGCCGCCTTGCACGGCCGCACTTTCCGGGTTTACGCCAGTGGCGATCGCTTTGGTGTCGAGCTGGGTGGTGCGCTGAAAAACGTCTACGCAATCATTGCCGGCATGGCAGCGGCGCTGGGGATGGGCGAGAACACCAAGAGCATGCTGATCACCCGCGCGCTGGCGGAGATGACCCGCTTTGCCGTCAAGCTGGGTGCCAATCCGATGACGTTCCTGGGCCTGGCCGGGGTCGGCGATTTGATCGTCACCTGTTCGTCGGCGAAAAGCCGCAATTATCAGGTCGGCTTTGCTCTGGGCGAGGGCTTGAGCCTGGAGGAAGCGGTTGCGCGCCTCGGTGAAGTCGCGGAAGGAGTCAATACCCTCAAGGTGCTCAAGGCCAAGGCCGAAGAACTGCAGATCTACATGCCGCTGGTCGCGGGTCTGCATGCCATTCTTTTTGAGGGGCGTACGCTGGCCCAGGTGATTGAACTGCTGATGCGCGCCGAGCCGAAGACCGATGTCGACTTTATCCCTACCAGTGGTTTTTAAGGGCCCATCGAACTAATCCAACTGCGCTCTGGCACCTGGGTTCGCCCTGCGCGGGAATGCCGGATAATGACTGCTTCAAATAGCCGCTAAACTTTTTCGGGTAAGTTATCGGATTTACCCCGCGTTCCACACAAAGGGAGCTGCGGCGTTTTGCCGGGCTACCTAAACCAATCCAGTCGAATAAGGAGATTCCCATGAGTGAACCCACTGACGAGTTGCAGCGCGAGTCGATTTTGCTGCGCATTCTGTGGATGCTGCTGTTCAGCATGGTCTGGCAAGTGGCTGAACTGCTGCTCGCTGGCACTGTGTTGCTGCAGCTCGGGTATCGCTTGTTTTACGGCGCGCCGAACGCCGGCCTGCTGACGTTTGGCGACAGCCTGAGCCAGTATCTGGCGCAAATCGGTCGGTTTGGCACCTTCAATAGCGACGAGAAGCCCTGGCCGTTCGCCGATTGGCCGACCGCCCAGGCCGCGCAAGGTGAAGCTGCCCACAAAGTGCCCGCGGCGCCGCACCCGGTGCACGATGAAGAGCCCAAGCTTTAGTGCGCTGTCCCAAAAATAGCTGTTCAATTTTGGCGGCGTCTTTTGCCGCCATACTGTGTTGCCACTCCTCGCCATAGCTGGGCTATGACTCGTCGCGGCGTCTTGTCTGGCAACAAAATCCACTCGCCAACTCTTGAACGTATTTCAGAGACAGAACACTTGAGCGGGGAGCATAAACAGCCATGAGGCTTTGGTTATTACGCCACGGTGAAGCAGAGCCACAGGCGCGCACTGATGCCGAGCGAGCCTTGACCAAGCGCGGCCGCAAGGAAGTGCTGCAGAGTGCCGCCCAACTCAGTGGGCGGCCGATTAGCGCGATTCTTGCCAGTCCATACGTGCGAGCGCAGCAGACCGCCGAACTGGTCCGCGAGGCGGTGGGTTTTGCCGCGGCGATCGGCACCGCACCCTGGCTGACGCCCGACAGTGACCCGTGTGAGGTGCTGCGCTATCTGGATGAGCGTGGCGAGGCCGAGCTGTTGCTAGTCAGCCACCAGCCCCTGCTCGGCGATCTGGCAGGGCTGCTGATTCACGGCCATCGCCAAGAGCCGTTACCGATGCGCACGGCCAGTCTGGCCGAGTTGGAGGGTGATTTTCCGGCTGCCGGACTGATGGATTTACTGGCGCTGGTGCATCCGCAGCACGGCTAAAAGCCAACTACACACCGAAACATTTCTCTACTTGCGCCTCGTCTGTGTGCGTGGAATAGTCCGGCCAAGCAAGTGCTTGGTTGTTTCCCCACAAGAAGAATAAGGAGGAGGCCCTGTGGCTAATGCTGTCCGTTTGCCGCTCGAGGTGTTTTACGAGCGTGAAGCCCGTCACCCGCATAAACACTACCTGGTGCAGCCCCTTCCCGGCGGACAGCTACAAGAGCTGAGCTGGTCGGATGTGGGCGATCAAGCACGCCGCGCGGCCAACTGGTTGCGCAGGCTGGAGCTGCCGCAAGGCAGCCGCATTGCGCTGGTTTCGAAGAACTGTGCGCACTGGATCATCGCCGATCTGGCGATCTGGATGGCCGGCTACGTCTCGGTGCCGCTCTACCCGAATCTGACCGCCGACTCGGCGCGGCAAGTGCTGGAACACTCCGAGTCGGCCCTGGTCTTCGTCGGCAAACTGGACGATTGGCCGGCGATGGCCGCGGGGGTGCCCGAGGGCATCCGCACCGTGGCCTTGCCGCTGCACCCAGAGGGGCAGTTCGATCTGCACTGGAGCGAGCTGCAGGCCTGCACGCCGATCCGCGACAACCCAAGCCCGGCAGCCGATCAGCTCGCCACCATCATCTACACCTCGGGCACCACCGGCACACCGAAAGGGGTGATGCACAACTTCAGTAACTTCGCCTTCGCCGCCGCCCATGGTCTGCAGTTGTTCGAGGCGTCGGAAGAGGATCGGCTGCTCTCCTACCTGCCGCTCTGCCATGTCGCCGAACGCATGTTTGTCGAACTGGCCTCGATCTATGGCGGACAAACCGTATTCTTCGCCGAAAGCCTGGAAACCTTTCTGGACGATCTGAAGCGTGCGCGGCCGACCCTGATGTTTGGCGTGCCGCGCATTTGGACCAAGTTCCAGATGGGGGTGTACGCCAAGATGCCGGCCGCGCGTCTCGACTTCCTGCTCAAGCTACCTATCCTCGGCAAGCTCATCGGGCGCAGGGTGCTCGCTGGGCTGGGGCTGGATGCCGTGCGCTATGCCCTGTGTGGTGCGGCGCCGGTGCCGGAGGCGCTGCTCGATTGGTACCAGCGCCTGGGGCTCGACGTGCTCGAGGTGTATGGCATGACCGAGAACTGCGGCTACTCGCATATTTGCCGCAAAGGTAAGGCCAAGGCCGGCTGGATTGGCCAGGCCAGCCCGGGTGTTGAAGTGCGGATCAGCGAGCTGGGCGAAGTGCTGGTGCGCAGCGCCGCGACTATGCAGGGCTATTACAAGGACCCGGAAAGGACCGCAGAAGCGCTGACCGAGGATGGCTTCTTACGCACCGGCGACAAGGGCGAACAGAACGCCGACAGCTATCTGCGCCTGACCGGGCGGATCAAGGAAATCTTCAAGACCAGCAAGGGCAAATATGTGGCCCCGGCGCCGATCGAGAACCGCTTGGCGGTACATTCGCGGATCGAGCAGGTCTGCGTGGTCGGCGACGGCATGCCGCAGCCGTTGGCGCTCTGTGTGTTGTCCGAAGCCGGGCGACAGGAATCGGCGAACGGCTCGCGTGTGGAGCTGGAAGCTAGCCTCAAGGCGTTGCTCGACGAGGTGAACGGCGCACTCGACAAGCATGAGCGGCTGGGCGGGCTGATTTTGCTCAAAGAGGTCTGGGCGGTCGATAACGGCTTCCTGACCCCAACCCTGAAGATCAAGCGCAATGTGGTGGAAGGCGCCTACGCTGGACGTTTCCAGGAGTGGGCCGAACGCCGTGAGGCGCTGGTTTGGCATGATTGATCCGAGGAGCCGGTATGAGCTTATGGCGCAGTACTCCAGATTTGGAGCAGCTCAATAGTTTTCAGAAGAACACCATTGGGGAGCTGTTGGATATTCGCTTCGAAGCCTTCGATGACGAGTCCATCAGCGCCAGCATGGTGGTCGATAAGCGCACTCATCAGCCCTATGGCCTGCTGCATGGTGGCGCTTCGGTGGTGCTGGCGGAAACTCTCGGCTCCATGGCCAGCTACCTGTGTATCGACAGTTCTAAGTTCTACTGCGTGGGGCTGGAGGTCAACGCCAACCACCTGCGCGGTCTGCGTAGCGGCCGGGTGACGGCGGTCGCACGGGCGATACATCTGGGCCGCACCACGCATGTCTGGGATATCCGCCTGAGCGGTGACGACGGTAAGCCCAGCTGCATCTCGCGGCTGACCATGGCGGTTGTGCCGTTGGCTGAGCGGCCGCCAAAGGTTTGAGTGCCGATGGCCGGACTGTCACCCTTCCTGGCAGTTACGGTCATTGCCGCAGGGGCGCGGCTTGCGGACAATCGGTCGGGTTTTCCTGACGGATGTGTGTGTATGCAGCAGCAGGTGTTTTTTGCCCATGCCAATGGCTTTCCCTCGGCCACTTACGGCAAGTTATTTGCCGCCTTGGCGCCGGACTATCAGGTGCAGCACTTGCAGCAGCACGGCCATGACCCGCGCTTCCCGGTCAATGATAACTGGGGCAACCTGGTCGACGAGTTGCTGCATCATCTACAGGCGCAACCCGAGCCGGTCTGGGGCGTCGGGCATTCGCTGGGCGGGGTGCTGCATTATCACGCCGCCCTGCTGCGTCCAGAGCTTTACCGTGGCGTGGTGATGCTCGACTCGCCGGTGCTGACCCTGGCCGACCGCCTTGTCATTCGCGCGGCCAAGCGCTTTGGTTTTATCGACCGTATCACCCCGGCCGGACGCACCCTGGGTCGCCGCGAAGAATTCGCCGACCTGGCGCAAGCGCGTAGCTATTTTTCCGCCAAGGCGCTGTTCCGCCGTTTCGATCCGGAATGCCTGGATGCCTATGTGCAGCACGGGCTGCACAGCACTGGCGAGAGCCTGCGCTTGCGTTTCGATCCGGCTACCGAGATCAGCATCTACCGCAGCGTGCCGCATACCAGCCCGGGGCGGCCGCAGCAGCTCAAGGTGCCGTTGGCGATGATTCGTGGGCGCCATAGCCGCGTGGTGCTGCCGCACCACACCCGGCTGATTCGGCGGGTGCCGCAGGGCGAATACCTGACATTGCCCGGCGGCCATATGTTCCCACTGGAGCGCCCGCAGGACACCGCCGAGTTGCTGAAGCAACTCTTCAGCCGCTGGGATGGCCGCAGGGCCGAGCAGGAGTGCGCATGAACCTACCCTTCGAAGAAGTCCGCCTGAGCCTGCCGCACATCGAACTGGCGGCCCATGTGTTTGGCCCGCTAGATGGTCAGCCGGTGCTTGCCCTGCACGGTTGGCTGGATAACGCCATGAGCTTCGCCCGCCTGGCGCCCAAGCTGGAAGGGCTGCGCATCGTGGCGCTGGATTTTGCCGGGCATGGCCATTCCGATCACCGCCCGGCGGGGGGCGGCTATGCGCTGTGGGATTACGCCCACGATGTGCTGCAGGTCGCTGAACAGTTCGGTTGGCAGCGTTTTTCTCTGCTCGGTCACTCCATGGGCGCGATTGTTGCGGTGTTGCTGGCGGGGGCGATGCCGGAGCGAGTCGAGCGCCTGGCCCTGATCGACGGGCTGATCCCCTACACCGGCGAAGCCGAGACCGCGCCGGAAAAACTCGGCGAAGCGCTTAAGGCGCAGCTGGCCTTGGCCGGCAAACGCAAACCGGTGTACGAGAAGTTTGAGCGAGCGGTGGAGGCGCGCATGAAGGGCGTCGGCGCGGTGACCCGCGAAGCCGCCGAACTCTTAGCGCAGCGCGGCTTGATGCCGGTGCCTGGTGGTTACACTTGGCGCACCGACAGCCGCCTGACCTTGCCATCGCCCCTGCGCCTGACCCGCGCCCACACCCAGGCGTTTATCCAGCGCTTGAGCTGCCCGGTCAGCCTGGTGTTGGCCGAGCAGGGCATGCTGCTGGAACAACCGCGGTTTACCGACATGCTCAAGGGCTTGCCGTTCGAGCTGCATCAACTGGCTGGCGGGCACCATCTGCATCTGGACGACGAGGCGGGTGCCCAGGCCGTAGCAGACTGTTTCAATCGGTTCTTCGCCGTGCCTTGACTTGCCCGGGCCAACTGGGGAGGCTGAGCGGATTGCCACAGGGCAGCAGAGAGGGAGGAGAGACGCATGATCGACCTGTACACCGCCGCTACCCCCAATGGCCACAAGGTTTCCATCGCGCTTGAAGAACTCGGCCTGCCTTACCAGGTGCAGGTGCTGAGCTTCGACAAGCAAGAACAGAAGACCCCGGCGTTTCTGAAGATCAATCCCAACGGGCGGATTCCGGCCATCGTCGATCGGGGCAACGACAATTTTGCGGTGTTCGAGTCCGGCGCCATCCTCATCTACCTGGCCGAACTGACCGGGCAACTGCTGCCGCAGGATGTCAAAGGCCGCTCGCGGGTGATCCAGTGGTTGATGTTCCAAATGGGCGGCGTCGGCCCCATGCAGGGCCAGGCCAATGTGTTTTTCCGCTATTTCCCGGAGAAGCTCCAGGGTCCGATCGACCGCTATCAGCACGAAACCCGCCGCCTCTACGAAGTGCTCAATACCCGCCTGAGTGAGGTGGAGTACCTGGCCGGGGAGTACAGCATTGCCGACATCGCCACCTTCCCCTGGGTGCGCCTGTATGACTGGGCCGGGGTGTCGGTCGAGGGGCTGGAGCATCTGCAGCGTTGGCTCGCGGCCATCGCCGAGCGGCCGGCGGTGCAGCGCGGTTTGCTGGTACCGAAACCCATGGAAGAGGACGCCGAAAAACTGGTGAAGTCCGCGCAAAGCATCCTGGTTCGATGAGGAACTGTATGCGGCTGTTGGGTGTTCTCAGCTTGCTTATGCTCAGCGGCACGCTGCTGGCCGCCGACTTGCCCGGTAGCCATGACCTCGAGGTGTTAGCGCGTTTCCCGCGCGCGCAGATCGTCGATTTTCGTGAGGCCGGCGCGCAGGAGCGGATCTATCCGCTGGGCTCGATCCGCCGGATCAGCGGCCAGTTACGCTTCGAGCGGGAAGTGCCGACCCAAGGGCAACTGCGTTCGGTGACTTACGAACTCCCCCGCGAACACTCCTCCGGGCAGGCCTTCAACGCGGCCCGCGAAGCCTTGCAGGCGCAGGGCGCCGAGTTGTTGTACTGGTGCGAGAGCCGTGACTGCGGCTCCAGCAGCCTGTGGGCCAACTCGGTATTCGGCAACGCCAAGCTGTATGGCGCCGACGATCAGCAGGCGTACCTGTTGCTGCGCCTGGCCGAGCCACGGCAGGACAGCCTCGTGGCGCTGTACAGCATCACCCGCGGCAACCGCCGGGCGTATCTGCATGTCGAACAGCTGGACGCCGCAGCGCCACTCGGCGAGTTGTTACCCAGCCCAAGCACCTTGCTCCGCCAGTTGAAAAGCACCGGCGAGTTGGTCCTGCCGAAGCTGAATGCCGAGCCGCTAGCGCCTTGGGTCGAGTTGCTTGCGCGCAGTCTGAACCTGGATAGCACCTTGCGCGTCAGCCTCTCCGGGGCCAAGGCGGAGGCCTGGCGCGAAGCCCTGATCGCGCAAAGGGTGCGAGCTGCGCGGCTGGAGTTGGATGCGGCTGGGGGGAGCGGCTTGCTTTTGAAGGTGTTGCGTTAATTGATTCGTTAACCTATTGCGGTATCTGTAGGCTGGGTAGAGCGCAGCGAAACCCAGCAAGTGGACATTCAACGCTGCCGTGCTAGAGCCTCCCTCTCCCCCAGCCCCTCTCCCGGTGGGAGAGGGGCGACGAGCAGGCTCCGCACTCGCATGAATTAATAAACTAAGCAAACAGGTCACTAGAGCTGTTTCTTCCTCTTTTGCATGGAGCACGTACATGCCCAATAACGACCGCTTACTGGTGCAGATTCTGCTGCTGGCGCTGCTCGGTGCCAGCCTCTGGGTGCTGGCACCGTTTTGGTCGGCGCTGTTCTGGGCTGCCGTACTGGCATTCGCCAGTTGGCCGCTGATGACCCTGCTAACGCGCTGGCTGGGCGGGCGCGCGGCCATGGCCGCAGGTTTGCTCACCTTGGGCTGGATGGTCTTGGTGGCGGTGCCGCTGGTGTGGCTGGGCTTTAACTTGGCGGATCATGTCCGTGATGCGCTGAATCTGTTCAAGGATCTGCAAGTGCAGGGCCTGCCGCAGCCGCCCGAATGGCTGGCGGCTATGCCGCTGGTGGGCGAGCGTCTAGTCGGCCTGTGGCAGGCCATCGATCAGCAGGGCACGGCCTTCTTCGCGAGCTTGAAACCCTATATGGGCCAGGTGGGTAATTGGCTGTTGGCGCGTAGCGCGCAGATTGGCGGTGGCGTTCTGGAGCTGGCGCTGAGTTTGGTCCTGGTGTTTTTCTTCTACCGCGACGGCCCGCGGATGGCCGAGCTGGTCCAGAGTGGCCTGCAGCGACTGATCGGCGAACGGGCAGAGCACTATCTCGAGCTGGTGGCCGGCACCGTGCAGCGCGTGGTCAATGGGGTGATAGGTACTGCTGCGGCACAGGCTGTGCTGGCGCTAATCGGCTTTTGGATCGCCGGGATTCCGGGGGCGTTGGTGTTGGGTATTCTCACTTTCGTCTTCAGCCTGATTCCCATGGGCCCGCCGTTGGTGTGGATTCCGGCCACCGCCTGGTTGGTGTGGCAGGGCGACTACGGTTATGCCGTGTTCCTGGGGATCTGGGGCATGTTCATCGTCAGTGGCGTGGACAACGTGCTCAAGCCTTACCTGATCAGCCGGGGTGGCAACCTGCCGTTGGTGGTCGTGCTGCTGGGGGTCTTCGGTGGTTTGCTCGCGTTCGGCTTTATGGGCCTGTTCCTCGGCCCGACCTTGCTGGCGGTGGCATTCAGCCTGGTGACTGACTGGGTGGCCAACCCGCGCAAGGAAGAGGCGCCGCCCAAGCCTTAGTCCGTTCGGTTTACGGGTTCACCGATCCTGGTCTGTAGGCTGGTGTAGAGGCGCTTTTTAGCCGAAACCCAGCCTGGGTTTCGTGATTTGCTTCACTCCCGCTCTATTCGCATCGCGCAGCTCTAGCTCCTGCACCCGTGATGCTCCCGGCCGCTTGCTGGCGGCCCGCTACGACGCCCGACAGGCTGGGTCTTTACGCCTTCTTTACGCCGCTCCCGACCTCTTCGTCTCGTTCCTTTACGCCACCCAGCGGAGAATTTCTCCCAAGCGGAAAAACCGCGCAAAGGAGAGAAATTCCATGACCGTTCTGGATTGGTTGTCCCTGGCTATGGCCACGGGACTGTTCATTTATCTACTGACGGCGCTGCTGCGCGCCGATCGTTCCTAGGAGTAGTCATGAACAGCCAAGATATTCTGCTGATTCTGGCCTTCCTGGCGCTGGTGCTAGTGTCGGCGCCCTTCCTAGGGCGCTTCTACTACCGGGTGATGGAGGGGCAACGGACCTTTCTGTCGCCTGTACTGGGGCCGGTGGAGCGTTTCTGCTACCGCGTAGCCGGCGTCGACGAGCAGTCCGAGCAGGACTGGAAGACCTACTGTCTGGCGCTGCTGGCCTTCAACCTGGCCGGTTTCGTGCTGTTGTTCGCCATCCTCATGCTGCAAGGCATGTTGCCGCTCAACCCGCTGAAACTGTCGGGCCTGGAATGGACCCTGGCGTTCAACACCGCGGTGAGCTTTGTCACCAACACCAACTGGCAGGCCTATAGCGGCGAAGCCGCGCTGAGTTACTTCAGCCAGATGGTCGGCCTAGGCGTGCAGAACTTCGTCAGCGCCGCCACCGGCCTGGCCGTACTGGTCGCGCTGTGCCGCGGCCTGACTCGCCGCTCGAGTAATAGCTTGGGTAACTTCTGGGTCGACCTGACTCGCGGCACGCTCTACGGCTTGCTGCCGCTGTGCCTGCTGCTGGCACTGTTCCTGGTTTGGCAGGGCGTGCCGCAGACCTTTGCCGAGTACGTCAACGCCGTCACCCTGCAGGGTGCCGACCAGGTCGTGCCGCTCGGCCCGGCAGCCAGCCAGATCGCCATCAAGCAGCTCGGTACCAACGGCGGCGGCTTCTTCGGTGTCAACTCCGCGCACCCGTTCGAGAACCCCACGGCCTGGAGCAACCTGTTCGAGCTGGCCTCGATCATCCTGATCCCGGCCGCGCTGGTGTTCACCTTCGGCCACTACGTCAAGGACCTGCGCCAGAGCCGCGCCATCCTGGCCTGCATGCTGGTGCTATTTATGCTTGGCCTTGGCGCCGCGTTGGTCGCCGAGTACCAGCCGAACGCCGCCCTGGCCGGTTTGCCGATTGAGCAGAGCGGTTCGCTGGAAGGCAAGGAGAGCCGTTTCGGCGTCACCGCCTCGATGCTCTGGGCCGCGACCACCACCGCTGCGTCAAACGGTTCGGTGAACGCCATGCACGACAGTCTGAGCGCCATTGGCGGCATGGTCCCGATGATCAACATGATGCTTGGCGAAGTGATCTTCGGCGGCGTCGGCGCGGGTCTGTACGGCATGCTGTTGTTCGTCCTGATCGCGGTGTTCCTTGCCGGTTTGATGGTGGGTCGTACCCCGGAGTACCTCGGCAAGAAGCTGGAGGCCAAGGAAGTGCGCCTGTTGGTCGCCACCTTGCTGGTGATGCCGGTCGGCGTGTTGGTGCTTGGCTCCTTCGCCGCGACTCTGCCTGGGCCGCTGGCCTCGGTGACAAACCCCGGCCCGCATGGTTTCAGCCAACTGCTCTATGCCTATACCTCCGGCGCCGCCAACAACGGCTCGGCCTTCGGTGGCTTCGGCTCCAACACGCCGTTCCACAACCTGATGATCGGTCTGGCCATGCTTATCGGTCGCTTCGGCTACATCCTGCCGGTACTGGCCATTGCCGGTAGCCTGGCGGCGAAGAAGACCGCACCGCTCGGCCCCAACAGCTTCCCCACCCATGGCCCGCTGTTCGTCACCTTGCTCACCCTGACCATTCTGCTGGTCGGTGGCTTGACCTTCCTGCCGGCCCTGGCCCTGGGCCCGCTGGCCGAACAACTGAGCATTGGCTTCTAAGGAATGATTGAGATGAACGCTCAGACTCAAGTGTTGAAACATCACGCGAAAATCCAGACTGCCCCGCTCAGTTCGCTCTGGCGCGTGGCGCTGGTGCAGGCCTTCGTCAAGCTCGACCCACGGGTACTGCTACGGTCGCCGGTGATGTTGGTGGTCGAACTGACCGCGGTGCTGACCACCCTTCTGTGCTTAGTGCCGAACCCCGCCGTGGATACCGCAGTGGCGGTGCAACTGGCCCTCTGGCTGTGGTTCACCGTGCTCTTCGCCAACTTTGCCGAGGCGCTCGCCGAAGGTCGTGGCAAGGCCCGTGCCGATAGCCTGCGGGCTGGCAGCCAGGGCCTCAGCGCGCGTCGCCGCAAGGCCAGCGGTGAGTTCGAAACCGTGGCCGCCAGCACCCTGCGCAAGGGTGACGTGGTGCGCGTCCAGGCCGGCGAGTTGATCCCCGGCGACGGCGAGGTGATCGAAGGCGTCGCCGCGGTCAACGAGGCGGCCATCACCGGCGAATCCGCGCCGGTGATCCGCGAGTCCGGCGGCGATCGCTCGGCGGTCACTGGCAATACCCGCCTGGTGTCCGACTGGTTGCTGGTGAAAATCAGCGTGAACCCGGGTGAGTCGACCCTGGACCGCATGATCGCCCTGGTGGAGGGCGCCAAGCGGCAGAAGACCCCTAACGAGGTGGCGCTGGACATACTGCTGATCGGCCTGACCCTGATCTTCCTGCTGGTGGTGGTGACCCTGCAGCCGTTCGCCATCTTCGCCGGCGGCAAGTTGCCGCTGGTGTTTCTGGTGGCACTGCTGGTGACCCTGATCCCGACCACCATCGGCGGCCTGCTGTCCGCCATCGGTATCGCCGGTATGGATCGCCTGGTGCACCTCAACGTGATCGCCAAGTCCGGCCGTGCGGTCGAGGCCGCCGGTGACGTGCATGTGCTGTTGCTGGACAAGACCGGCACCATCACCTTCGGTAACCGTCGCTGCAGCGCGGTCTACACCGCGCCCGGGGTCAGCTCCAAGGAACTGGCCGAGGCTGCGCTGCTGGCCTCGCTGGCCGATGACACGCCGGAAGGCAAGTCCATAGTCGAATACCTGCGTGGCCTGCAGCCGATGGCTGAGCCGGCGCGGACCGAGATCGACACCATTCCGTTCAGTGCCGAAACGCGTCTGTCCGGGGTCGACTGGAATGGTCACGTCTACCGTAAAGGTGCAGTCGATGCGGCCATGGTCTTCATCGGCCTCGAGCGTGGCGCGGTGCCGGCGCCCTTGTCGCGGGAAATCGACAGGATCGCCAAGAGCGGCGGCACGCCGTTGCTGGTAACAGCCGACGGCAAGCTGCGCGGTGTCATCCACCTCAAGGACGTGGTCAAGCCGGGCATTCGCGAACGTTTCGCCGAGTTGCGCCAGTTGGGTATTCGCACCGTCATGGTGACCGGCGACAACCCGCTGACCGCTGCTGCGATTGCGGCCGAAGCCGGTGTCGATGACGTGATCGCCGAAGCCACGCCGGAGAAGAAACTCCAGCGCATCCGTGCCGAACAGGCCGACGGCAAGATGGTCGCCATGTGCGGCGACGGCGCCAACGACGCCCCGGCTCTGGCCCAGGCCGACGTCGGCATGGCGATGAACGACGGCACCCAGGCCGCCCGCGAGGCGGCCAACCTGGTGGACCTCGATTCCGACCCGACCAAGCTGCTGGACGTGGTGCAGGTCGGCAAGGAACTGCTGGTCACCCGTGGCGCGCTGACCACCTTCTCGATCGCCAACGACGTGGCCAAGTACTTCGCCATCCTGCCGGCGCTGTTCGCCAGCCTCTACCCGCAGCTCGGCGTGCTCAACCTCATGCAGCTGGCGAGCCCGCAGAGCGCGATCCTCTCGGCGATCGTGTTCAACGCGCTGATCATAGTCGCGCTGATCCCGCTGGCCTTGCGCGGGGTCAAGGTGAAGGCGGCGAGCGCCTCCCATCTTCTGGCGCGCAACCTGCTGATCTATGGCCTGGGCGGGCTTGTCGCGCCCTTCGTCGGGATCAAGCTGATCGACCTGCTGCTGACCGCGGTGGGGCTGGCTTAGGCCTGGGGGTAGGGTGGAAAACCGCGAAGCGTTTTCCACCGACCAGGCCTTGCACTGGTGGACAAGCAAAGCGTTGTCCACCCTACAAGTTGAAGTCCGTAGCCCGGATGCAATCCGGGATACTCCAACAGATTTTGGAGAACATTATGCTTAACCAACTCCGTCCCGCCCTGAGCCTATTGGCCCTGATGACCCTGATTACTGGCGTTGCCTATCCCCTGGCTGTCACCGGCGTGGCCCAGCTCGCCTTCCCCGCGCAGGCGGGTGGCAGCCTGGTCGCCGACAGCGAGGGCAAGATCCGTGGCTCCAGCTTGCTCGCCCAGCCTTTCGAGGGTGACGACTGGTTCCAGGTGCGCCCCTCGGCGGCCGCCTACGCCACCGTCTCCAGCGGTGCGAGTAACCTGGCGCAATCCAACCCGGCCCTGGCCGAACGCATCGGCAAGGACGCCGCGGCGTTGGCCAATGGCACCGGTGCTCCGGTACCCTTGGCGCTGGTCACCACCTCCGCCAGCGGCCTGGACCCGCATCTGCCGCCGGCTGCCGCCAGCTACCAGATCCCGCGCATCGCCGCCGCGCGCAAGCTGTCGAGCGAATCGCTCGAGCGCCTGGTCGAGAGCCATACCGAACGTCCGTTGGTGGGGCCGGCGGTGGTCAACGTGCTGGCGCTTAACCTAGCCCTCGAGGGAATTCATCGATGAGTGATGCCGGCCGTGCCGAGGCTTTTCTGGCGGATCTGCCGCCCGATCGGGATAACCGTGGCGGCCGTGGCCGGCTCAAAGTCTTTCTCGGCGCCGCGCCGGGGGTCGGCAAGACCTACGCCATGCTGCTGGCGGCCCAGGCACAGCAGCGTCAGGGCGTCGATCTGCGCGTCGGGGTGGTCGAAACCCACGGCCGCGCCGAAACCGAGGCGTTGCTCGCCGGCCTGCCGCAACAGCCGCCGCTACGCAGCCTCTACCGTGGCATCAAGCTGGCCGAGATGGACCTCGACGGCCTGCTGGCCAAGCCGCCGAAGCTGGCGCTGGTGGACGAGCTGGCCCACAGCAACGCCCCCGGTAGCCGCCACGCCAAGCGCTGGCAGGATATCCAGGAGTTGCTGGCGGCCGGCATCGACGTCTACACCACGGTCAACGTGCAGCACATCGAAAGCCTCAACGACCAGGTGCGCGATATCACCAGCGTGCAGGTGCGCGAGACGGTGCCGGACTGGGTACTGCAGGAGGCCTACGAGCTGGTGCTGATCGACCTGCCGCCGCGCGAACTGCTGGAGCGCCTGCGCGAGGGCAAGGTCTATGTCCCGGAGCAGGCGCGGGCGGCGATCGATGCCTTCTTCAGCCAGACCAATCTCACCGCCCTGCGCGAATTGGCGATGCAGACCGCCGCGGCGCGGGTGGATGCCGACCTCAACCAGCGTTATCGCCAGTTGGGTCAGGAAGCCCCGACCGTACGCGGCCGCCTGCTGGTGGCGGTGGATGGGGACGAGCAGGCCGAGCGCCTAGTACGCCACGCCTGTCGGGTGGCCGAACGCCGCCACCTGCCCTGGAGTCTGGTGCATGTGGATACCGGCGGGGTGCGCAATGAGGTCGCGCGCGCGCACCTGCAAGCGGCCCAGCAACTGGCTGAACGCCTCGGCGGCGAGGTGGTTGGCTTGCGTGCCGGTGAAGTGGCGAAAACCTTGATCCAGCATGCCTATGAGCGCCAGGCCAGTCTGGTGCTGGTCGGTCGTAGCCGGCAGCGCTGGCGCCGCCGCTGGTTCGGCCTGGGCGTTGCCGAGCGTTTGCTGCGGCATGCCGAAGGTTTGGAAGTCAGCGTGTTGGATACCGAGGCCGATCGAGTGCCGGCGACGTCCCGTCCACGCTATCCAGCACGCCTGGGCGACTATGCCCTGGCGTTTTTCGCCACGCTGCTGGCGACTGCCTTGGCCTGGGGCGTGTCGCATGTTCTCGAGTTGCCGAATATTTCCCTGGTGCTGCTCGCAGCCGTGCTGTTGGTGGCGGTACGCACCAGTTTCGGCCCGGCATTGGCCTGCGCGGTGCTGTCGTTTCTCGCTTACGATTTCCTGTTCATTCCGCCGGTTTTCTCACTGACGATTCACCGTCAGGAGGATGTGCTGACCCTGTTGTTCTTCCTGCTGATGGCCGCCCTGACCGGTAACCTGGCCGCCCTCCAGCGTCGGCAACTAGAGGCCCTGCGTGAGACCCAGAGCGAAACCGGCGCGCTGCTCGATCTATCTCGCAAACTCACCGCTGCCACCGATCGCCAGGCGGTGCTGACTGCCGCAGGCCAGCAGCTCGCCGGTTGGAGTGACCTGGATATTTGTCTGCTCGGTCGTAGCGGCGATGGCGGCTGGAAGGTCGAGGCGGGTGTCTCGCGGTTGCTCAGCGACGCCGAGCGGGTCGCGGCGCAATGGGCCTGGCAGCATGATCAACCGGCCGGTCTCGGCACCGACACCTTGCCCAGCGGGCGCTGGTGGTGGTGGCCGTTGTCTGGCGAAGATGGCCCGCTGGCACTGCTCGGGGTCAGCCCGAAAGACGAGCAGCCATTAGCGGCCGATCGCCGGCGTTTGCTCTCGGCGCTCGGCCAGCCGTTGGCTCAGGCCTTGGCGCGTGCGCAGTTGGCGGAGGATCTGGAAGCGGCGCGTTTGCATGGTGAAACCGAGCAACTGCGCAGTGCCTTGCTCGCCTCGGTGTCGCATGACCTGCGCACACCGCTGACGGCCATGCGCGGCGCCATCGACAGTTTGCTGACGTTGGATGAGCAGATTGGCCCGCAAGACCGTCGCGAGCTGCTGGAAAGCACCCGCGATGAAGCCGAGCGGCTCGATCGATATATCCAGAACCTGCTGGACATGACCCGTCTTGGTCACGGCGGCCTGAAACTCGCGCGTGACTGGGTGGCGCCGGTGGATATCGTCGCCAGCGCTCTGCAACGGTTGCGTCCGCTGCTGGCGCCACTGGTGGTGGAAACCGAGGTGCCGGCCGAGTTGCCGTTGCTCTACGTGCATCCGGCATTGATCGAGCAGGCACTGATCAATGTGCTGGAAAACGCCGCGCGCTTTTCGCCAGCCGGTGGTCGTCTGCGCATAGCGGTTGAAGCTGATGGCGAGGCCCTGTACGAGGGGAGGGAGCTGCGCATCGTCGTCAGTGACCAGGGGCCAGGAATCCCCGAGGCCGAGCGGGAGAAAATCTTCGACATGTTCTACACCGCCGCCCGCGGTGATCGCGGCGGGCAGGGTACGGGTTTAGGCTTGGCCATCTGCCAGGGCATGCTCGGCGCCCATGGTGGCCGCGTGACGGTGGGCGAGGGGTTGGACGGCCGGGGTGCAAGTCTGACCCTTCATCTGCCGTTACTTCCACAACCCGATTCGGAGGATGACCTATAAGGAGACATGGCGCAGCCTTGTGCGCCCTACACTCTGTATCCGCCGCTTCTGATTCGAGAGTCTATGACGACCAACCAACCGACCATCCTGGTCATCGACGACGAACCGCAGATTCGCAAGTTTTTGCGCATCAGCCTGGCGGCCCAGGGCTACAAGGTCATCGAAGCCGGCAATGGCACCGAGGGTCTGGCCCAAGCCGCGCTGGGCAAGCCGGATCTACTGGTGCTCGATCTCGGTCTACCGGATATGGACGGCCATAGCCTGCTCAAGGAGCTGCGCGAGTGGTCGCCGGTGCCGGTGCTGATTCTTTCCGTGCGCGCCGGTGAGGCCGAGAAAGTCCAGGTGCTGGACAGCGGCGCGAATGATTATGTGACCAAGCCCTTCGGTATTCAGGAGTTTCTCGCCCGCGTACGGGCTTTGCTGCGCCAGGCGCAAGCCGGCGACAGCCCGCAAGTGGTGGTGACTATTGGCCCGCTGAGCGTGGATTTCGCCTACCGTCAGGTCAGCCTGGATGGTGCCGAAGTCAGCCTGACGCGTAAGGAGTACGCGGTGCTGGCGCAGCTGGCGCGGCATGCCGGGCGGGTGGTGACCCAGCAGCAGCTGTTGAAAGACATCTGGGGGCCAACCCATGTCGAGGACAGCCACTACCTGCGCGTGGTGGTCGGTCATCTGCGGCAGAAACTCGCGGATGATCCTGCTAACCCGCGCTTTATCGTCACCGAGGCCGGGGTTGGTTATCGTCTGCGCGAGAGTTGAGCGGCTGTGATTCCTTCCCCCTGGTTGGCGTCTAGCGACTAGTGGCGCGGAAACCCTCCACGCGGGCTTGAGCGAAGGACATCATGCAGGAACTGTTGAACGAGATTCTCGCCGAAGTCAGACCCTTGATCGGGCAGGGCAAGGTGGCCGATTACATCCCGGCGCTGGCCAAGGTGCCGGCGGCGCAGCTGGGCATCGCGGTGTACAGCAACGAGGGCGAGCTGTACTGCGCCGGCGACGGCCTGGTGCCGTTCTCGATCCAGAGCATCTCCAAGGTCTTCAGCCTGGTCCAGGCGATTCAGCATTCCGACGAGGAGATCTGGCAGCGCCTGGGCCACGAGCCCTCCGGCCAGCCGTTCAACTCCCTGGTGCAGCTGGAGTTCGAGCGCGGTATTCCGCGCAACCCCTTTATCAACGCCGGCGCCCTGGTGATCTGCGACATCAATCAGTCGCGCTTCGCCGCCCCGGCGCAGTCGCTGCGTGACCTCGCCCGGCGCCTGAGCGGCAACCCGCACGTGGTCTCCGACGAGCTGGTGGCCCGCTCGGAATACCAGCACCGCGCGCGCAACGCGGCCATGGCCTACCTGATGCAGTCCTTCGGCAACTTCCATAACGAGGTCGAGGAGGTGCTGCGCAGCTACTTCCACCATTGCGCCCTGCGCATGAGCTGCGCCGACCTGGCCCGGGCCTTCAGCTTCCTGGCCAACCAGGGCCGCTGCCGGCACAGTGGCGAGCAAGTGCTGAGCCCACGCCAGGTCAAGCAGGTCAACGCGATCATGGCCACCAGCGGCCTGTACGACGAGGCCGGCAACTTCGCCTACCGGGTCGGCCTGCCGGGCAAGAGCGGGGTGGGCGGCGGCATAGTCGCGGTGGTGCCGGGACGCTTCACCGTGTGCGTGTGGTCGCCGGAGCTCAACCCGTCCGGCAACTCGCTGGCCGGGATGGCGGCGCTGGAGAAGCTCTCCGGCAGGATCGGCTGGTCGATTTTTTGATTTGGCTTAGAGCCTGTTCATGATCTGCTGCGCGTCGGCCATGCGGCGTTGAAATCGGGCTCAAAATGCTCATTTACCACTTGTAAACTGCGCTTTTTCGCCCGATTTCGCCTTGCCTGACCTTAGCTCGCGAGATCGTGAACAGGCTCTTAGGGCGGTTCGATGAGTTCCTAGGGTTTCTGCTCAGTCATCCGCTTCGTATTTGTCCAGCGTATCGCTGGTGATCTGCCGGCCCAGCTGAATCAGCTCCGGCGCCTTGTAGAACTCGAAGAAGCTACAGACCCGCTTGGGCACGTTGATCAGGATATCCGGCGGGTAGCCGGCGATCTTGTATTGCGCCAAGGAGGTCTGCATCACCTCGAAACTTTGGTTGACCAGCTCCAGCAGCGACGCCGGGCCGTTGGTGTCGGCCACCCGCGAACCGCTGGCGGACTTGGGCGTGCCGTTCGCCTGCGCTGCGCGCCGTTCGCCGAGCCAGGGGTTACGGCTGGCCGTACTGGCGAGTAGGGCCTGCTCTTGCAGCAGCAAAAGCTCCTCGCCAGTGCCTTCGGTTTTGCGCAGGAAGGGCAGGCGCGCGCCGAGCGAGCCCATCAGCAGGTCTATGCGGCTCTTGATCGCCGGCGGCCGCTCGATGACCGGCAACTGGTATTGCTTTTGGTTGGTCGAGTTGAGGTTGACCGCGATGATCAGGTCGCAATGGCTGGAGACGACCGGGATGATCGGCAACGGATTAAGCAGGCTGCCGTCGACCAGCACGCGCTTGCCTTGGATGACCGGCGTGAACAAGCTTGGAATCGCCGCCGAGGCACGCATGGCCTGATGCAGGCAGCCTTCCTGGAACCAGATTTCCTGTTGGTTGGTCAGGTCGGTGGCGACGGCGGTGTAGGGAATCCGCAGGTCTTCGATTTTGATCTCGCCGACGATCTCGCGAATCTTGCCAAACACCTTCTCGCCGCGGATGGCACCCAGGCGGAAACTGACGTCGAGCAGGCGCAACACATCCAGGTAGTCCAGGCTCTCGATCCACTCGCGGTATTCTTTCAGCTTGCCGGTGGCATAGATCCCGCCGATCACCGCACCCATCGAACAGCCGGCGATACAGGCGATGTCATAGCCGCGCCGCTCCAACTCTTCGATCGCGCCGATATGCGCGTAACCGCGCGCGCCCCCTGAACCCAGAACTAGGGCTACTCGTTTGCTCATGGCTGCTCCCCCGTAACGCTGTGTCTTAGACCATACGCGTGCCCTCTGGCTGCGCCAAGGTGGCTAGGTTAAAAACGACGGTCAGCCGTCGTCAGTCAACAGCGCTCCCTTGTGTCAGCCGATTCGTTGGCCGCGGGTTAACGGACGCTTGCCGGTTGCGTCACGAACTGCACTTTTCCGGTTCCACGTCGTCCTACTGACAGACTAGACTCTTGCCGTTTTCCCTTCTCGAGGAGCGTTGTTGATGAAAGCTTGGATCTGCTTACCCCTGATGGTCTTGGCGCTGGCCGGTTGTGCCGGTAAAACCGCCTACCGTGATAGCTGTGGTAGTCAACTGGATGCCGCCTGGCGGGAACTGGATCTCGCCAAGGCCGAGGGTTTTGCCGGTACCGTGAGCTATTCCAAAGCCCTTTCGCTGCTCACTGCGGCAAAGACCCAGCAGCAGTTCGAAGCCTTTGAAGGCTGCGCGGCTAAAGCGCAGAAAGCCCGCTTCTACATCCGCGAGTCGCGTGCCGGGAGCTGAGGGCGCTGGCGGGAGACGCCCTGATCGGCTTGTTGCGGGCCTGATCAGGGCGTTGTAGGTATTTACGCTGGTAAAGCGGGCGACTCGGCGTTTAGCTGTGCGGTGTTCAGATAGAGAGGTGTTGATGCAACTCGATTTCGCAACCTTGACCCCGGTGGAGGTTTACCGTTGGTTGGCCTCGACCGTCACGCCGCGGCCCATCGCCTGGGTTTCCACACTGGCGAAAGACGGCGTGAGTAATCTGGCGCCGTTCAGTTTTTTCCAGGTGATCAGCGATGAGCCGCCGACCCTGCTGGTCAATGTCGGTGCACATGACGACGGCCGCCTCAAGGACACCCTGCGCAACGTGCAGGACACCGGCGAGTTGGTGATCCAGCTGGTCTCGGCCGCGCAGGCGACGGCGATGAATGCCTCGGCGGCACAGCTGGCGCATGGCGTCAGTGAATTCGAACACTGTGGTATCGCCACTCTGCCAGCCAGCCGGGTCAAGCCACTACGGGTGGCCGGCGCGGCGGTGGCGTTCGAATGTGCGCTGGCCGAGGTGCAGCCGTATCCACGGGATAACCCCAACTGTTACCTGGTCTTCGCCCGTGTGCTGTTGGCGCATATCGATGATCGGGTTCTGGATGGTCACGGCCGGATCGATCCGCAGAAGCTGGATCTGATTGGGCGTCTGGGCGGCAGCCGTTACTGCACGACTCGCGACCGTTTCGATATGGCCCGCCCTGGCTAGGCCGGGCCAAACCGAGGCGCGGGGGAGAGGGCGGCTCTAGCACGTAGGCTGGGTTTCGCCAAAAACGGCTCTACCCAGCCTACGGATACCGCAAGAGGTAACGAATCAACCGCTCAGTCCACTAGTTTCAGTGTTTCGTCACTCTATAAGGTTGCTGGCGCTTTGCCGCTGGTCGGCGCACCGGTAGCATCGGGCGTCTGATCATAAGGAGTGACCATGCACACGAAACTGAATGCCTGTCTGCACGCGGTGAATCAGGTGCTGTTGGGCAAGGAGCCTCAGGTGCGGCTGGCGTTGGCTTGCCTGTTGGCGCGCGGGCATTTGTTGATCGAAGACCTGCCGGGGATGGGCAAGACCACTCTCAGTCATGCGCTGGCCAAGGTGCTGGGTTTGAGCTTCCAGCGTATCCAGTTCACTTCCGATCTGTTGCCCGGCGACATCCTCGGCACCTCGGTGTTCGATAAGGACACCGGGCAGTTCGTCTTCCATGCCGGCCCGATCTTCGCCGAGCTGGTGCTGGCCGATGAGATCAACCGTGCCACGCCGAAGAGCCAAAGTGCTTTGTTAGAGGCGATGGAGGAGGGCCAGGTGACCATCGAGGGCGCCACCCGCCCGTTGCCGGAACCCTTCTTTGTCATCGCCACGCAGAACCCGGTCAGCCAGGGCGGCACTTTCGCCTTGCCGGAGTCGCAGCTCGATCGCTTTCTGATGCGCCTGTCCCTCGGTTACCCCGCCAAGGTGGCGGAAAAAGCCCTGTTGCTGGGTGAGGCGCGCCGCGCGCTGTTGCCGCGCCTTGCGGCGATTCTCAGCCATGTCGAACTGGCGGCGCTGCAGGCCGAAGTTCCGAAAGTCCGCGCCAGCGATGCGCTGGTGGACTATGTACTGCGCCTGGTGGAAGCCACCCGCACTCAGCCGCAGTTCGCCTGGGGCCTCTCGCCACGCGCCAGCTTGGCCTTGCTGGCGGCGGCTCGCGCCTGGGCCTTCCTGGCGGAACGCGAGTATGTGATTCCGGAAGATGTGCAAGCCGTGCTGCCGTCCGTGGTTGGCCACCGGCTGCGTGAGCGGGCCGACCCGGCGGGGCATGGTGGCGGCGCGTTAGTCCAGTGGCTGCTGCGCGAGGTGCCGGCGCTTTGAGGGCGCGGCTGAAAAGCCGCTGGCAGCGCTGGTTGCTGCGGCGGATTCCGCCGGCGGCCAGCGTGCAATTGACCCAGCGGCGGATCTTCATCATTCCGACCCGCATCGGTGCCGCGTTCGGTTTGGCCTTGGGGCTGATGCTGCTGGCCGCGATCAATTACCAGAACAGCCTGGCCTATGGCCTGACCTTCCTGTTGGCCTCGGTCTTTATCGTCGCCATCTTGCATACCTACCGCAATCTGGCCGGGCTGACGCTGCACGCCGGGGGTGGCGCTGCGCTGTTTGTCGGTGAGCTGGCGCGTTTTCGCGTGCGTCTGGAAAGTCGCGGTCGCGCCCATCAAGCCATCGGCCTGGGCTGGCCGCCGGCCGCGCTACAGGCACTGGATGTGGCGCGAGAGGGCGTCAGCGAGTGTGAATTGAGCCGGCCGGCCCTGCGCCGTGGCTGGCTGCGGCCGGGGCGCTTGCGGGTGGAGAGTCGCTTCCCCTTGGGCATCTTGGTGGCCTGGAGTTGGGTCGATCTGGATCAGGCGCTGCTGGTCTATCCACGCCCGCTCGCGGGTGAATTGCCGCTGGCCGCCGGTGCCCGTGAGGACGATGAGGATGACGGTGCGCGAACCCTCGGGCTTGGCGCGGATGACTTCCAAGGCTTGAAAAGCTACCAGCCCGGCGACTCCAAACGGCGTTTGTACTGGAAGGCCTATTCCCGCGGGCAGGGTTTACTGGTCAAAGATTTTGCGGCGCTGGCCGGGCGCGAGCTGTGGCTGGACTTCGCGGCGCTGCAAGGCGATGTGGAGGCGCGTCTGTCGCTGCTGTGCCACTGGGTCTTGCACCTGTCGGAGCGCCAGCAGCCCTTCGCGCTTAGTCTGCCTGGCAGCGTGCTGGCGCCGGACAGCGGTGAGAACCATCGCGAAGCCTGCTTGCGCGCCTTGGCACTATTCGGCGAGCCGCCCCTTACCCTGCCCTCAGCCGGGCGCAGGGGGACAGTTGGCAGGGTCTTCGACCGGCGGTTGGGGCAGCCATGAGCGCGGCCCAGCCGATTCCCCGGATCAGCCTGACCTGGCTGCTGGTGGCCCAGGCGTTGGTGATCATCCCGCATCTGGCGCATCTGCCGCTGTGGATCATCGGCTTGTGGCTGGGCTGTGCGGGCTGGCGCATCCAGATTTTCCGCATGCGTGCGGGTTACCCGGACACCTGGGTCAAGGCCGGGCTGGCGGTAGGCATCGTCGGCGGGGTGCTGCTCTCGCGCGGCAGTTTGATCGGTCTGGACGCCGGGGTGCTGCTGTTGATCGCCGCCTTCATCCTCAAACTGGTGGAAATGCGCACACGCCGCGATGCGTTGGTGCTGATCCTGCTCGGCTTTTTCGCGGTGGTTACCGCCTACTTATTCGATGACAGCCTGCTCGCCGCGCTGTTCAGCCTATTGCCGGTCACTGCGCTGCTGGCGGCACTGATCGGCCTGCAACAAAGTGCGTTCGCCATGCACCCTTGGCCGACCTTGCGCCTGGCGGCTGGTTTACTCCTGCAAGCCTTGCCGTTGATGTTGCTGCTCTTTGTGTTCTTTCCCCGACTGGGGCCGCTGTGGTCGCTGCCGGGGCCGAGGGATCAGGGCGTCAGCGGGCTTTCCGACAGCATGGCGCCGAGCGATATTGCCGAGCTGAGCCGCTCCGCCGAGTTGGCTTTCCGCGCCAGCTTCGATGGCCCGCCGCCGCCGCGCAACCAGCTGTACTGGCGCGCCCTGACCCTGGAACGCTTCGATGGTCGGCGCTGGTCGCAGGCCGCCGGCGCGCAGTCAGCCGCTCCACCGGCCTGGGAACAGCGCGGTGAGCCGCTGAGTTACAGCATCATCATGCAGCCCAGCGCGCGGCCCTGGTTGTTCAGCCTCGATGTGGCGACCACGGATCTAGCCCAGACCCGGCTGATGAGTGATTTCCGCCTGGAGCGGCAACAGCCAGTGGAGCAGACCTTGCTCTATCGGGTGACTTCCTGGCCGCAGGCCCTGCGCGAGCCCGCAGACTCCAGCACTGCTTTGCGCCGCGCCTTGCAGTTACCGGCGCAGGGTGACCCACGCAGCCGGGCCTGGGCCCTGGAGTTGAAGCGCCAATACCCGCAGCCGCAGGCGTTGGTGCAGGCGCTGCTGGGGCATTTCAACCGTGAGCCCTACGCTTACACCCTGCGGCCCCCGCCGGTTGGGGCCGACAGCATCGATGAGTTCCTGTTTCGCACCCGCAGTGGTTTCTGCGCGCATTACGCCGGAGCCATGACCTTCGTCCTGCGCGCGGCCGGCATACCGGCGCGGGTGGTGGCGGGTTATCAGGGCGGCGAGCTGAGCGCTACGGGCAATTACCTGCAGGTGCGGCAATTCGATGCCCATGCCTGGGTCGAATACTGGTTGCCGGAACAGGGTTGGGTCAGTGTCGATCCGACGTTTCAGGTGGCACCGGAGCGGATCGAACAGGGGCTGGAGCAGGCCATCGCCGGGGAGCAGAGTTTTCTCGAAGGCTCGCCGTTGTCGCTGCTGCGTTATCGCGATATCAACTGGCTGAACCAGCTACGGATGGGCTGGGATAACCTCAATCACGGCTGGCAGCGCTGGGTGTTGGGCTACCAGGGGGAGCAGCAGGTGCAGTTGCTGCAGCGCTGGTTTGGCCGTTTGGAGGCGCGTGATCTAGTGCTTGCGCTGGTGGGCGGTGGCGGGCTGCTGCTGGGCTTGCTGGCGCTAGCACTGTTCAAACCCTGGCGGCGTGAGCGGGATCTGCAGCAGCGCCTCTATCGGCACTTCGAGCGCTTGCTCGCGCGGCATGGCTTGCGCCGCGCTGCGGGCGAGGGCGCGCGGGCCTTTGCCGAGCGCGCGGGGCAAGCCATGCCGGCGCAGGCCGAGCAGATTCGGGCGTTTGCCGCCGCTTTCGAGGCGCAGCGCTATGCTGGTCGGAGCGCTGAGCCAGCCGAACTGCGGCAACGATTGGCGCAACTGCGCCGCGCCTTGCCCTGGCGCCTGACCCACACCCAGCGCTGAGCCTGCGACTATCGATCACTTGTTTGTGACGAGCGCCTGATTAAGCTAAAGCCCCTTACTCAAGGACGTGTGCCATGGCTGGATGTGTCGATGCCTTGATTGCCCAGGTGTTGCGGTTGGCGATCAACTTGCAGGCCTGCCGTGCGCGCTTGGCTGCACGCACCGATGGTGAGGCGTTGCACGATCTGCGCTTCGCCCTGCGTAAGTTACACAGCCTGCTACCACCGCTGCGTGGGCTTATCGAGAACGACCCCTTGGAATCTGCCGCTGCGTTGGGGCATTTAAAGCGAGGTGCTATTGGCCGAGCTACAGGCGCATACCGCGCAGCGTTCGCTCGACGCGCACCGTTAGGTGCTGGCCGCCGCCGAACAACTGGCGGATCAGGCGCTGTTGCCGTTGCAGCAGTACTTTCCCGGCCGTTGACGTAGCGCGGCTTACAGGGTTGCCCATTTTCCCCGTTGAATTGGCCTAACCGGCACTTTAACTGGCTACCGCCAGGGGTGGCCTATCCCCTAAGATCGCGGACGCATTTTTGTTTTGAGGCAAGCATGACCTTTTCCGAGTTGCTTAGAGCCGTTCGCGCCAATCCCTCGTCCGTCGTGGTGCCGAGTCAGTGGGGCCAGGGCCGCGCGGTTTTTGGTGGGGTGGCGGCGGTGCTGGTGTACGAAGCCATGCGTGCGCAAGTGCCGACAGGGCGCCCGGTCCGTTCGTTGGCGATCTCCTTTGTCGGGCCGTTAGCCGTCGATACGCCGGTGAGCCTTGAGGTGGAGGTGCTGCGCGAAGGTAAGGCGGTCAGTCAGGTGCTCGGTCGTGCTGTGCAGAACGGCCAAGTCGTGACCTTGGTGCAGGGCAGCTTCGGTGCCTCCCGCGATTCGGCCATCGACGTCGTAGCCGAACCCGCACCGCTGATCAAACCCGTCGAGGAATGCCAGGAACTGCCCTATATCGAAGGCGTGACCCCGGAGTTCACCCGTTACCTGGCAATGCGCTGGGGTATTGGCGGCATGCCGTTCACCAATAACCCGGCGCGGGAAATGGGCGGGTGGGTGCGCTTACGCGGTGAGACCGAAGCCGAGGTGGTCGATGCGGCTCATCTTCTGGCGTTGGTCGATGCCTGGCCGCCCGCAGTACTGTCACATTTACGCGCCCCGGCGCCTGGGAGTTCGCTGACCTGGACCATTGAGTTCGTGCAGCCGACGCCGAAATTGAGCACCTTCGATTGGTGCCTGTACCGCGCGCAGATCGAGCATGCCCGGGATGGCTACGGCCATATCGCCGCCGGGCTGTGGACGCCGGATGGCGAGCTGATCGCGCTGAGTAGGCAGACCGTATCGGTGTTCGGCTGAGGCTCGTCGGCACCGCTGCACTTAACGCCGCTGACGGGTTTTCCAGGCCCGCCACCAGCCGCCGTTGAGGACAAAGCGCGGGAAGGTAAAGAACTGCTCGAGCAACAGCCGCTGTACGGCATCGGTCGTGTCGCTGAACGGCGCCTGGGCCTTGGCCTCCAGGCGGTGGCCATGCTCCTGCAGCGCGAGGGCGGCGAGCAGGCCGATCACGCCCAGGATCAGCGGTAGCACGCGGAGCTGGAACAGGGCGGACAGCAGCATCAGGCTGGCCAGGATAAACAGCGGCACGGCAATCAGGTGCACGATCAGGTTGATCGGGTTGCGGTGGGTGGCGGCGTAGCCGCGCCATTGCCAGGTCAGCAGGTTGGGGCGGTGTCTGCCCATGATGCAATCCTCGGAAGGTTTGCAGGGAGTCTAGGCGGCTGTTGAGGTTTGCGCGGGTGCCTGGCCTATGGCTGGCCCGGCCAGACAGGGGACTACTTAATAGAAGCGGCAGCCAAGCACGATGAAAGGGCGTGGGCTGCTGCTGGTTATTTCGTGTTGGCTCAAGGGCTCGCTGGGAGCGGCTAGAGCCTAGGCGTCGGCGATCTCGGGCAGGGCGAAGAAGGCGCGGGCGCAAGCGGTCGTGTGCTCGGCCAACTGTTCTGGGCTTTCTCCGCGGTGGCGGGCGATTTCATGCAGCACCTCGAGCAGAAAGGCCGGCTCGTTGCGCCCGTTCTTCGGTTTCGGCCGCAGGCTGCGGGGTAGCAGGAAGGGTGCGTCGCTTTCCAGCATCAGTCGCCCTGTGGGAATTTCCCGCATCAATGGATGCAGATGAGTGCCACGGCGCTCGTCGCAGATCCAGCCCGTGATGCCGATATGCAGATCCAAATCGAGATAGTTGAACAGCGCACGTTTCTCGCCGGTAAAACAATGCACCACCGCTGCCGGTAGACGATCACGGTAGTCGCGCAGGATCGCGAGCAGGCGCTGGTCGGCCTCGCGTTCGTGCAGGAACACCGGGAGTTGCAGTTCCACGGCCAGCGCCAGTTGCTCTTCCAGGGCCTTTTCCTGTTGCGGGCGTGGCGAGAAATCGCGATTGAAGTCCAGCCCGCATTCGCCGACGGCACGCACTTCTGGCTCCTGTAGCAAGGCGCTCAACTGGCTCGCGCTAGCGCTGTTCCAACTGCTGGCGTCATGCGGATGAATGCCGGCGGTGCAGAACAATCGGGTGCCGGTTTCATCCCCTTGGCGGCAGAGCGCAAGCGCCTGTTCGCTGCCTTCCAGGCTGGTGCCAGTCAGCACCAACTGAGCAACGCCTGCTGCGTAGGCGCGAGCGAGGACGGCTTCATGCTTCTGCGCGAAGCTGGCGTGGGTCAGATTGACGCCGATGTCGATGAGTTGCATGGTGCTACCTCAGTGCTGAGCGGTGCAGCATAACAGAGCTGTTTATTTATAAATAAATTCAATAGTTACAGTCGCTTAGCGTTTGTTATTAATGTCGAATACATATTGAAACTGGCATCTGCAGGCGAGCTATGCGAACCTCCGCGCCCCGCGCGCGCCGGGAACTTGTTCCAGGGCGCAGTGCTCTTAGGCGGTCAGGTTGGCTGAGCCTGACCCTCTTCTGGAGACTTGATGACGCGACCGCTGCTGCTTCTGTTCTGCCTGCTGGCGCTGCTGCCGTTACCGGCGGCTGCGCGCTTGGCTGGGCCGCCGGAAGGCTGGCAGCAACCGAGTGCTGCCCGCGACCTGGGGCAGATTCGCAGCAGCGGGGTATTGCGCGTATTGGTTAACCAGAGCCGCAATAGCTCCGGCGAGGTGAAGGGTCAGGCGATTGGCGTCGAATATCACCGCCTGCGAGCTTTCGAGCAATACCTCAACCGCAACGCTGGTGATGGCCGCCGCCTGACCCTGAAAATCATCCCGAAAGCCAAAGACCAGTTGCTTGGTGCTCTGCAGCGTGGCGAAGGCGATCTGGTTGTCCCTGGCGAATTGCTCAGTGCTCGCAGTGGCCAGGATGTCAGCCCAGGTGTGGCGATTGGCAATGATGTGCCCCTGGTCTTGGTCGGCCGACAGGGCGATCGGCGTTACCAGCGTCTGGAGCAACTGGCGGGCCGCAGCCTGGCGTTGCCGGCGGGCAGTGCCGCCGCCGAGGCGCTGCGTGCGGTTAACCAGAAGCTGGCGCAACGCAAACTGCCGCCCATCGTGGTCGAGTGGGTTGACCCCAGCCTGGCGGTAGAGGATGTGCTGGAGATGGTGCAGGCCGGCATCTTCAGCCTGACGGCGGTCGAGCAACCGATTGCCGAGCGTTGGCTTAAGGTCATGCCGAAGTTGCGCATCGAGCGTCATCTGGTGCTGGCTAACGCAGGTGATATCAACTGGTTCGTGCGCCGTGATGCACCCATGCTGCGCGCCAGCATCGACCGTTTTCTCAAGACCTATCGCAACCCGACGGATCAAGACGCGGTGTTCCAGCGTGTCTATCGCCGCCTGTACAAGGTGCATTACCCGCTGGCGCGGGCCGATCGACAGCGTTTGGAAAAAGTCCGCCCGGTGTTGCAGCGCTATGCCGAACAGCATGACTTCGATTGGCTGACGCTGGCCGCGCTGGCCTTCAAAGAGTCGACGATGAACCCGAGTGCGCGTGGCGCTGGCGGTGCCACCGGGTTGATGCAAATCACCCCGGCGGCGGCGCGCAGCGTTGGGGTCAGTAATGTGCAGGTGCTGGACGGCAATGTGCAGGCTAGCGTCAAGTACCTGGCCAAGCTGCGCCGTAGTTTTTTCAACAGCGCCCAGATCAACGAGCGTGAGCGCATGGCCTTTGTCCTCGCCGCTTACAACCTGGGCCCGCAGCGCGTGCAAGGCTTTCGGGCGGAGGCGCGCCGCCGCGGTCTGAACCCTAATCAGTGGTTCTTCCAGGTCGAGCGTATAGCCATGGAGCAGGTGGGGATGGGCGTCGCCAGTTACGTCAACGCGGTGAACAAGTACTACCTGGCCTATGACCGTGAGCGTTATCGACTGGAGCCGCAGGGCCGGGTAGCGAGTTTGCGAAAGTGATCAAATTATTCAATGCTGATTAACGATAATTTGCGATTTTAATATCGAAAATATCTTCTAAGCTGTCGTCCAACAACCCCCCTCAAGCAAAAGGACAGCAGCAATGAATAACCTGATCAAATCCGTGCTTTCTAGCCATGCGGGTTACGGCATCACCCTTCTCCGCGTGGTCGCTGGCCTGACCTTCGCCGCTCATGGCGCGCAGAAATTGTTCGCCTGGTTTGGTGGTTATGGCCTGGTGGGCGTCGGCCAGTGGATGGAGAGCATCGGTATTACGCCCGGCTACCAGATGGCGTTGTTGGCCGGTAGTGCGGAGTTCTTCGGCGGCCTGGCGCTGGTGATTGGTTTGTTGGTACGCCCGGCGGCGCTGGCGCTGGTCGTGGCGATGCTGGTGGCGGTGCTGACTGTGCATTGGGTCAACGGCTTCTTTATCACCGCGAATGGCTTTGAATACGCGATGATCCTGGGGTTGATCAGTGCAGTACTGTTGATCGAAGGGGCTGGCAAGCTGTCGCTGGATCGCCGTATCGCCGGCTGAAGCTGAACAATCAGCGACAAACGAAAGCCCGCCTTGTGCGGGCTTTCGACGTTTTAGGGCTTGCCTTGGTTGCGGGCGGCGGCGAGCTGGATGGCGGCATCCAGGCGCAGGCGTTCCTGTTCGTTGAACTGTTCCTCGGCCAGTTGGCGGATGGCTTGATCCTTATCCACAGGGCTCAGCCCGGGCTCGGCTTGGATCCTGGCCTTGGCGGCACTGTAGTTCGCTACACGCTGATTCCAGCCTGCACGCTGTTGATCCAGCGCTTCCAGTCGAGCGGTGGCCTCGGCGCCTACCAACTGCTGGCGCAGCGCGCGGATCTGCTCGGCACTGCCACCTTGCGCTAGCAGTTGTGCGCTCTGCGTGTGCAGTTCGTTTTGCAGTTGTGGCAGCAGGCTGTCCTGCAACTCCGCGGGCAGGCTTTCGCGCAGGCGATCCAGCGCGGCGCCTTTGGCGGCAGTATCCAGGCTGTCGTCACGGCTGATGGCCAGGCGTTGCAGGCTGAACTGGTTGTAGGCCTCTTCTTGGGCGAAAAACGCCTGATGCGCCTCGGGGCTGAACAGTCGCGCCCGTAGCGCCTGTACCGCGGCTTCGCGCTGGCGGATCGCATCCAGGCTGCTCAACTGCGGCATGTCGCGCTCCAGCCGCACCAGTTCAGCTTTGTAGTTCAGGTACTGATCGAGCAGGGCCAGGGCCTGGCTCTCGGCTGGCTGCTCAAGCTGACCGGCGATGTAGTCTTGCAGCCGCTTGACGCTGCTTGGCAATGACTCCTCGCCAATCGAGCTCAAGAAGTAATCGAAGATGTGCCGGATGTCCTCGCTGACCAGCAGGTTGCCGGCCGCGTCGAGATGAAAACTGCCGTCGACCTGTGTGCCTTTGAAGGACGGCGGTAGCGCTTGTAGCGTGGCCGGCAAAGGTGCTGCCGGCAGGTTGCTTGGACTGGTCGAGGCTGGAGTGCTAGACGGTTCGGGCGCAGCGACTGGAACTGGTGTCGTGGCCACGTTGGTCGGTATCGCGCTCGGTTGCAGGTAGAGCATCAGCGCCACGCAGGCGCTAAAGGCAACAGGCAGAAGCAGCAAGAGTCTCTTCACGGGTATTACTCATGTTGAGTTGGTCATGTTGAGCGGGTCATGAGGAGCGTGGTCGGCGAACAGCCGGGGCCCAGCCGGGCCCCGCTGCCGGTGTTTACAGGCCGACGTTTTTCAGGCGGTTAGCCTGCTGGCGGTAAACCGTGGTGGGGTCGGTCTCGAATAGGCTGGTTAGACCAAAGGCCTGGTTCACCTCATCGAGGTGGTTCATCCGATAGTCGTCGCGGATCACCTGGCCCAGGTGCGAGCTGCAGCGGCCGACCAGACCGTCGTTGGCGGCGCCGTTGAAGGTCAGCGAGGTGGCGCCGAGCAGCAGGTCGCTGGGGTCCAGGAGGTTGGTCAGCGGGCTGGTGCCGCCCCAGGAGTAGTAACGCACGCCATTGACGCTGTACGCGCCTTCGCCGCACGCAGTGGTGGGGATGCCCTGCGGGAACTTGGCGTTGAACACCGCGGCGCCCGCACTGTTCAGTGACTCCAGCGTACCCAGCGCATTTTGCGGCGTGGTGCTGGAGCTGGCGGAGAAGAAATTGATCAGTCCGCCGAGGCCGTTGACTATCCCGTTCAACAGGGTTTCACCCGCCGAGCCCGGCGGGACCTGGCGAATGAAGTCGGCGGCGGCCGAGCCCTTGTGCGGCGCGCCAACGCTGGTGGCGGAGGCGATCAGTTCGGGGCGCACGGCGGCGACATAACGGATGGTCGGGCCACCATGGCTATGGCCGATCAGATTGACCTTAGGCTGGCCACTGATCGCGACTATCTCTTCTACCTGGGCCAGCAGTTGTTCGCCGCGTGCTTCGGAGGTGTCGAGTTGGCTGACTTCGGTGATGTAGACCTTGGCGCCATCGCTGCGCAGGGCTGAGGGAATGCCGTACCAGTAATCGATGCCGAGGATGCTGTCGAAACCCAGCATGCCGTGGGCGAGCACCACAGGGTATTTGGTTTGGGTGTAGCCGGATGAGCCGAACCAGCCTGCTTCGGCTTGGCTTGAGATAAGCAAGCCAGAAGCGAGGCAGAGGGCGAGCAGGGTTTTATTGTTGTTCATGTGCGCTCTCGTAAGGGGGGAATAGGCGGGTAGCGCAATCCTTGCGAGCCGCACGCCCATCCAAGGGCGTGCACTTCAGCGCAGGGCACAGTGCACGATTCATGCCATTTTCAGGCAGCCGCAGGCAGCGGCTCTGGGGCGAGCTTTAGCGCGCGAATTTTGAGTTTTCAGGGGCGCTGCAAGCTGGTGCTGCTGTTACGTGGTGAAACGATAGCGCTGCCGCTTGGGAGTAATTGCCAGCGTTCCAGCAGCCGATAGTGCGTGCCACGGGCGGTGTTTTCCGAGGCGAACAAGGCAAACTCGCTCACTGGCCAATCGAAGGATGGGTTGGCATCGACCGTAAATAGGGGGCAGTGGCGAGCCAGGGTCAGGTGCGGGTGGAAGGGGCGGCTTTCCAGGTTGAAACCCGTGTTGAGCAAATCGGTGCGCAGCTGCTGGGTCAAGGTCAGCAGTGCGGCTGGCGTTTGGCTGGGCGCGAGATAGAGCAGGCCATTGCGCCAGCGGTGCAGCGACTCCAACGGCAGATTAAAGGCCGGAGCCTGCAGACTGGCGGCAAGCGCTTTCAGCTCGTCTATGCGTCCACGCGGCTGGCTACCGAGAAAGGCCAGGGTCAGATGGAGATTGCCTGCGGCAACCGGCCGGCCGTCCAGGTACAGGCTGTCACGCCAGGCGGCAATGGTTCGGGCCAACTCGGGCGGGCAGGCGAGGGCAAAGAACAAGCGCAGAGGGGGTGTGCTCATGGCTGACTGCTCCAAGGGGGCGTCTTGACAGTATTGCCTGTGCTTCTCTAGGATTCCGCCCCATGCGCCGATTTAAACAGCTACTTGCGGGGCGCCGAGCACCTTCCATGAAGGTTTCTCATAGAAGTCTTTCATCAAGGCTTCGAAATACCGCTAAAGCGCTGGTTCGGTGTCGCCTCTCACCGCTGCCTAGCGGAATTCTTGAGGTGGAGACACAACCGTATGAGCTGTCCTAAACCTCTCTACCCTAAGCCTCTGGTTCGCCTGGCCCCGATCACCTCTGGGTTGATTCAACGCAATCCGAAAATCCTGCTCGGCGGCAATCACCAGCCGACATTGCTGCGTTATCTCGATGGCTGGCCGAAGCGCTGGGATGGATCACGCACCTTCCTGATTCAATTTGCCCGCGATGACGAGTCGCTGGCGCGCTTTGCAACCGACAGTTTCGACCTGGCGGTGGTGCAGGCGCCGACTGCCGAGCGCTTGCAGGAGGTCGTGCGGGAACTGGTGCGGGTGGCGCGGCAGGGGCTGATTACCCGGCGCTAAGCGCCGGCCTTGGCTTGCGCCGCCGAGCTTATCTGGCCGGCAAGCAAGACCGGCTGGGTTTAGCGGTATTGGATCTCGACTATGTAGCAGGTCTTCTCGCCGGTCGGCGCCTGAACCCGTACCTCGGCATCCAGCGCTTTGCCGATCAGGGCGCGCGCCAGCGGTGAGTCGATGCTGATCAGGTGCTGTTTAAGGTCCAGCTCGTCCGGGCCAACGATGCGGTAGCACGCCTGCAAGCCCTCTTCATCTTCAATCGTGACCCAGGCGCCGAAATAGACCTTGTTCGGGTCGGACGGGTGCTCGCTGACCACCTTGAGATTTTCCAAGCGTTTGCTGAGAAAACGCACGCGGCTGTCGATCTCCCGCAGCATTTTTTTGCCGTAAATGTACTCGGCGTTCTCCGAGCGATCACCGAGCGCGGCAGCTTCGCTGACGGCCTGGGTGACCTGCGGCCGACGTACATGCCACAGCTCGTGCAGTTCGGCGCGCATCCGTGCTTCGCCTTCGGGGGTGATCAGCGGGGTGCCAGCGGAACGCGGTGGGCGGTAACGGCTCATGATGCTCAGTTACTAATAAGGGAGATCGAGTTTAACAAGCTCAGCCCTCACGCAGCACTGTGAGTGGGCTGGCATTCAGCGAGCGACGGGTGCCCAGTACGCCGGCGCCGCCGACCAGCAGGGCGCCAAGTAGCGGCAGCAGCAACAACCAGGGATGCGGCTGCCAGGCCATGTCAAAAGCAAAGCGATAGAGCAGAAAGCTCACCAGTTCGCAGCCCAGCGCCGCCAGCACGCCACTGGCGGCACCGAGGACGCCAAACTCGGCACGCCGCGCCTTGATCAGCAACTCGCGCTCGGCACCTAGGGCCCGCAACAGCGCGCCTTGGCGAATCCGCTCATCCAGCGTCGCTTGCAGGCCGGCGAACAGCACCGCAAGGCCGGCGGCCAGCACGAACAGCAGCACATACTCCACCGCCAGAGTGACCTGGGCGAGGATGCTGCGCAGCTGCGCCAACAGTGCTTCGACCTGCAGCAGCGTGACGGCGGGGAAGGCGCGGGCCAGCTCGACCAATTGCCGCTCCTGCTGCGGCGGCAGATAGAAGCTGGTCAGGTAGGTGACCGGCAGATCCTGCAAGGTGCCGGGCTCGAAGACCATATAGAAATTGGGCTGGAAGCTGTCCCAATCGACGTCGCGCAGGCTGGTGACTTGGGCATCACGGGCGAGCCCGCCGACGCTGAAGCTCAGGCGGTCGCCGAGTTTCAGTTGCAGACTTGCGGCGAGCTTGGTCTCGACTGACACGCCGGGTAACGCAGAGGCGTGAGCGCTGTTCCACCAACTTCCGGCGCTCAGGCGGTTGCCTTGCGGTAACTCGGCAGCCCAGGTGAGGCTGAGGTCGCGGCGGATGGCGCGGTCGCCGGTCGAATCCTTACTCACCACTTGCTTGACGGGCTCACCATTGATGGCCACCAAGCGTCCTGGCACTACCGGATAGAGCGCTGCGGGATGTGGCGAGAGCACGGCTAGGCGTGCGGCGAAGGCGTCCTTCTCGGCCGGTAGCACATTCAAGGCAAAATGATTGGGTGCCTCTTTCGGCAGTTGATCTTGCCAGCTATCCAGCAGTTCGCTGCGCAGCAGCGCGATCAGCGCCATGGCCAGCAAGATCAGGCCGAATGCCAGGGCCTGCCCGGCGGCTGCCAGTGGGTGGCGCAGCAACTGGCCGAGGCCCAGGCGCAGAGGTAGCGACGCGCGGGCCAGTAAACGCCGCAGGCCTTGCAGGGCGAAGACGAGCAGGCATGCGAGCAGTAGAGCGGCAACCAGGCCGCCGCCAAGCAGGGCCAGGGTCAGTTTCAGATCCAGGCTCAGACGCCACATGATCAGGGTGAGTGCCAGCAGGGCGGCGCCGTAGACCAGCCAGGAGCTCGGCGGCACCGGGAGCAGATCGCGCCGCAGTACCCGCAGCGGCGGTACGCGCCCAAGGGCGGCCAGCGGCGGTAAGGCAAACCCTGCCAGGGCAACCAGGCCCGTGGCGATCCCGGCCAAGGCCGGGAACAGGCCGCCGGCCGGTATCTCGGCGGGCAGCAGGCCGTGTAGTAAGTAAAACAGCCCCTGTTGCGCCAGCCAGCCGAGCAGGGCACCGAGGCCGCTGGCGGCTAAACCGAGCATGGCCAGTTGCAGGCTGTAGAGACTCAAGGCTTCGCTGCGCGACAGGCCCAGGCAGCGCAGCAGGGCGCTGGCGTCAAAGCGCCGGGCGGCGAAGCGTGCCGCGCAGAGCGCCACCGCGACACCGGCGAGCAGCACCGCCGCCAAGCTGGCAAGGTTCAGGTAACGCTCGGCACGACCGAGGGCCCCGCCGATCTGCCGGTTGCCATCGCGCGCATCCTCCAGTTGCTGGTGTGCGGCGAGTGTGGGCTTGATCGCCTTGCGGTAGCCGGTGAGCGCGTCGGCTGTACCGCGCCATAACTCGCGGTAACGCACACGGCTGCCGGGCTGCACGATGCCGGTGGCGGCGAGGTCGTCGAGGTTCATCAGTAGCCGGGGCGTCAGGCTATAAAAGTCGCCCGCGCGATCGGGTTCATAGGTGAGCACACGACTGAGCCGCAACGTCTTGGCACCAATCTCGATGCTATCGCCGATTTTAAGGTTCAAGGCGGCCAGCAGGCGTGGCTCGGCCCAGGCTTCGCCAGGCTGTGGGCCACCGCCGACGGTTTCTGCCTGGTAAGGTGCGGCGGCGCTTTTCAGCTCGCCGCGCAGCGGGTAGGCGCTGTCGGCGGCCTTGACGCTGGCCAATTGGATGTTTGCATCGGTCGCGATGACGCTGGAAAACTCCACCACTTGCGCGTGTTGCAAACTCAGCCGTTGGCCCGCGGCAATTTGTTCGGCGCTAGCCGGCGAGCTACCGCTGAGCAGCAAGTCCGCGCCGAGGAACTCGGTGGCGCGCAACAGCATGGCGCCGTTCAGGCGGGCACTGAAATAGCCAATGGCGGTGCTGGCGGCGACGGCGACGAGCAAGGCAAAGAACAGCACGCGCAACTCGCCGGCGCGGGCATCGCGCAGCAACTGGCGCAGTGCCAGGGCGAGCAGGCGGGCAAAGGGCAAACGCGCCATCAGGGCTCCACGCGGTCGACGAGATGACCGCCCTCGAGGCGGATCAGGCGCTGACAGCGATGGGCCAGGCGCTCGTCATGGGTGACCAGAACCAAGGTGGCACCGCGTTCCTGGTTCAACTCGAACAACAGGTCGCTGATGCGCTCGCCGGTGTGGCTGTCGAGGTTGCCGGTGGGTTCATCGGCAAACAGTACATCCGGTTCGGCGGCGAAGGCGCGGGCGATGGCGACCCGTTGTTGTTCGCCACCGGAGAGCTGGCGCGGTGAGTGGCTCAGGCGCTGGCCGAGACCAACCCGCTCGAGCAGGCTGCGCGCCCGCTCGCGAGCATCCCGGCGACCCTCCAGCTCCAGCGGTAGCATGACGTTTTCCAGTGCGTTGAGGCTGTCCAACAGCTGAAAGGACTGGAAGACGAAACCCACATGTTCCGCGCGCACCCGAGCCCGCTGGTCTTCATTCAGTGTGCCCAGGCTGTGGCCCGCCAGGGTGACCTCGCCGGCGCTAGGCAGATCCAGGCCGGCGAGAAGGCCGAGCAGGGTGGATTTGCCCGAGCCGGAAGTGCCGACAATCGCCAGGCTATCGCCGCGCATGAGATCAAGTGACAGGTCGTGCAGGATGGTCAACTCGCCTTCCGCGCTGGGAACCACTTTGCTAAGGTTCCGCGCAGAGAGAATGCTTGCGCTCATGGAGAATCCGATGCGTACGTGGTGGGTAAGTAGTGCCCTGATGCTGTTGCTGTGGGCTCAAGGGGCTGCGGCGGACACCGTGCTGGTCGTTGGCGATAGTATCAGCGCCGCTTTGGGCCTGGAAACCAGCCAAGGCTGGGTAGCCTTGATGCAAAAGCGCTTGGTAGAGGATGGTTTCGAGCAGAATGTGGTGAATGCTTCGATCAGTGGCGACACCAGTGCGGGTGGCTTGGCGCGCCTACCGGCGCTGCTTTCAGAGCATCGCCCGAGCGTGGTCATTATCGAGTTGGGCGGCAATGATGGACTGCGCGGCCAGCCCCCAGCGCAATTGCAACAGAATCTTGCGGCGATGATCGACGACTCCCGAGCCCAGGGTGCTCGGGTGCTATTACTGGGCATGCGACTGCCAGCGAATTATGGCGAACGTTACAACAAGGCTTTTGCCCAGGTATTCACCACGCTGGCTGAGGAGAAACAGGTGCCGCTCGTGCCGTTTTTCCTTGAGGGGGTGGGTGGCGTACCGGAGCTGATGCAGGGGGATGGCATTCATCCTGCGGCGAGTGCACAGCCGCGGTTGCTGGATAACCTTTGGCCAGCCCTGAAACCCTTACTCTGAGGCTTTTCCGCACGCCGCCTTTCGGCTAAGGTGGCGGGCCCGCTCAGGAGCCCTCAATGCCGCGTCCCGCCTGGTCTCTGCATGCCTATCAACTGATCGAGCCAGACGAGCAGCTTGATCTGTTCGCCTGCCGTGAAGTGCGCTTGCATTTGGTTGCCCGCCAGCTTGAGTTGAGCGGTTTTGCCGATCGCACGCTGTGTGGCGGTTTGCTGCCGGCGCAGCCGCGCTGGTTGGACGTGGTAAAGCCGCTGCTGCGCGATAAACGCCTCTGTTCGGCCTGCTATGCCACCCTGCAAGCGCAGCGTGGCGGCGAGCGGCCGGTCTGGTCGGGTGTCTGAACCCTCCCGGCAACTCAAGTGCCAGTGTACAATTGCGTTTTCTCTAATTAGCTAAATTACGCCAAGGATTTCCGGATGTTGTCGCGCGCTCCTGCCGTCGCCCGTTCCCTGTCTCTCGCCGCGCTGTTCTCGGTCGGCCCAGTCGCAGCTCTGGAGCTGCCTTTGCCGCCGCCGGGCGAAGATATCGTCGGCCAAGTGCAGGTGATTAAAGCCAAGTATGAAGATACTTTTGCCGATATCGGTGTGGCTAACGATCTGGGCTACTTGGAAATGGTCGCAGCCAACCCAGGCGTTGATCCTTGGCTGCCGGGTGAGGGCACCGAGATCATCTTGCCGACGCGTTTCGTGCTGCCGCCTGGCCCGCGCGAAGGCATAGTGATCAATCTGGCGGAATACCGTTTGTACTACTTCCCGCAAGGGCAGAACGTCGTACACACCTACCCCTTGGGGATCGGTCGTGAAGGCTGGGGCTCGCCCATCGCGGCCACCACTATCACGGCCAAAACACCAAACCCGGCGTGGTATCCGCCAAAATCGATTCGTGAAGAGCATGCGGCAGATGGTGACCCATTGCCGACAATCGTGCCGCCGGGTCCCGACAATCCGCTGGGTCCGTTCAAGTTCACCCTCGGTGTACCGGGTTACTTGATCCATGGTTCGAACAAGAAGTTTGGCATCGGCATGCGCGTCAGTCACGGCTGCTTCCGTATGCTCAACCAGAATGTGTTGGAGCTTTCCAGCATGGCTCCGGTGGGGACCAAGGTGCGCATCCTTAACGATCCTTATAAATTTGGCGTCAGCGCTGGCAAGGTCTATCTCGAGGCTCACACGCCGCTGGATGATCAGGGTGTGCCGTCGGTGGTCGACAAGCATACCGCGGTGATCAATGCGCTGCTCAAGCGCGAGGATCAGCTCGGCAGCCTGCGTCTGGATTGGGAAGTGGTGCGCGAGGTGGTGGCTGCCGAAGATGGCCTGCCAGTAGAAATCGCCGAGCCTAGCCCGGCAGTGGCGAGTAACGTTTCCGACCAGATCTGATCTGTAGGCTGTGCAAAAAGCCCGCTGCGTGGTGACGCGCAGCGGGCTCTTTATTGCGCCTTACTTGGCTTTTGACCAAGTGCAGGCAAAAAAAAGCCGACCCAGAAACCGGGTCGGCTTATATAGCCTCGAGAGACTATTACTTGCGGCTGGCTTTTTCCAGCATACGCAGAGCGCGCTCGTTGGCTTCGTCAGCAGTTTGCTGAGCCTTCTGAGCAGCTGCCAGAGCTTCGTCAGCCTTACGGTAGGCTTCATCAGCACGAGCTTGAGCACGAGCAGCTGCGTCTTCAGTCGCAGTCAGACGGGCTTCAGTTTCTTTGGATACGCTGCTGCAACCGGTGGCCAGAACTGCGGCCAATGCCAGAGCAGAGAATTTCAAAACGTTGTTCATCGTGTTCCCCTTAAGGTGGACTTTTCCATAAAAGCAATTCCCCGAGCTCGAGGAATTAGCCGGCCTACATACTACCCATTACGTGTAGTAAGTAAACTGACAGAGCGCCAGCGCGACACTTTTTTCGGTTAATTGGGTGTTTGGTAAGCAACCCGCAATGTCTTTGTATAAAAAATATCCAACTTTGCTCGCGGCTCGCCCAAGCATCATTATCTTGCCGCAGTAAGCCGGTGATCCGTTTTGAGGGTGTGCTTGGCTGCTGCGAGCGCAAGCGCAACTATGCATAACTTTATCGGGCGCTCATCCAGTGCTGACCTCATTCACGAGATTAAAGCCATCTGTGCGAGTTTGCTTGGAGTTGAGCAGTGACTGGCAATATGCCGGCCTGCTAAGCTCGCGGGCTTAGGCTTACAGCAGTGAGCATGCCGCTAGACATCAAGGACGTCCACATGTCGAAAATTCTTAAATGGGGCTTGCTCTCTGCGCTGCTCATTGCCGTGCTGATCAAACTGTCGCTCTGGTTGTCGGTGCGCGCGATCATGGACGATGCTATTGGGCAGTTGTCGCCTTATATGGACATCAGCTACGGCGGTATCACGTCTTCTTTCGATGGCCGGGTCGGCCTGGAGAAAGTCGATGTGCGAGTGCCGGCTCTGCGCGATAGCGTACGAGTGGCGCACGCTGAGCTGAAGTTTAACGGTCTGGGTGAGCTGCTGCGTTTCAAGGAGCGCCTGGCCGAAGGCAAGTTCCCTGAACAGCTGGCCGTCAGTCTCAAAGGCTTGGCGCTGGATGTTCACGGCCCGTTTATGCAACAGCTGTATGACATTCCCGCTGAGCGCAGTGTGTTCACGGCGATGAGTGAAGTGGCGTGCGGCAAGGTGCGTAATATTGGCACGACCGAGCTGCTGGATATGGGCTATCGCACCTTTGAAACCGATGCGCAGTTCTCTTATCTGTTCCAGCCTGGTGCGCAAAAGCTGACCTTCAATCTGACCTCCGATACCCGTGAGATGGGTGAGCTGCGTCTGGGGTTGTCGCTGGCTAATATGTCTGAAAAGCCCGGCGATCTGCGGGTTAACCCGCCGAAGGTGGCGCTGGTAACGGTCGAATTAAACGACAACCAATACCAGCGCAAGGTGCAGGAGTACTGTGCGGGCAAGCTTGGGCAGTCCACTGAGGTCTACCTGAAAACGGCGGTGGAGCAGTTTGACCGGGTACTGCGCAGCCAGCGTGTCGCCCTTGATTCGCCGGTGCTCGAGGCCTATGAGCGCTATCTAAAAGACCCGCAGTCACTGCGCTTGGAGCTTAATCCGAGTGAAGGCATGACCTGGGACGGGCTGCAGTTCTTCGAGGCCAAGGATGTGTTGGCTATGCTGCGTCCGACCTTGCTGATCAATCGGCAGTTGGTTACGCCGCTGGGGTTTGCCTGGGTCGATCCGACGGCGCATAAGGAGCCGCTGGTCGCTGAGGTTGTGGTTGCAGAAAAAGTTGAGTCATCTGGTGCTACGCCGCAATATGAGTTCGTCAATGTAGCCAGCTTGGCGGATTATTCCGGTAAGCGCTTGCAGTTCATCACCCATGATGGTGCCTACTATCAGGGGGTGCTGCACAAGGTGGAGAACGGCAAGGCGTATCTCAGTGTCCAATTTGGCGCAGGATCGGCGGAGATGTTTCTTCGCCTGGAAAAGATCGATAAGGTAAGGGTCATGTTTTAAGACCCGCTGAGGAATAGTGATGAGCGAGGCGTTGTCTATCAACCATGACCAGGCTGGTCATCGATTCGAGACCACTGTGGATGGTGATCGTGCCTACCTAGTCTATATGGATCTGGGTAAGCAGACGCTGGATATCTATCGTACTTTCGTGCCGAATTCGTTGCGGGGTCGTGGTATCGCTGCCGCCTTGACTGAGCGGGCTTTGGAGTACGCCGAGAACATGGGCTATACGGTGATTCCATCCTGCTCCTACGTGGAGCGCTATATGGAGCGTCGTCAGCGGCACGCGGCGAAGGGCTGAATGGTGTTGGGTTTAGACACACAAAAACGCCGGGCATTGCCCGGCGTTTTTGTGTGTGCGGTTATCAGCCGCGCTGGCGCTTGGGCAGTACGTCCTTGAGTTTGGCGTGCATGCTGCGCAAGGCTTTCTCGGTGCTGTCCCAGTCGATGCAGGCGTCGGTGATGGAGACGCCATACTTGAGTTCGCTGAGATCCTTCGGAATCGACTGGCTACCCCAGCCGAGATGACTTTCCACCATCAGACCGACGATCGACTGGTTGCCTTCGAGGATCTGATTGGCGACGTTCTCCATCACCAGTGGCTGCAGGGCCGGATCCTTGTTGGAGTTGGCGTGGCTGCAGTCGACCATGATGTTCGGGCGGATGCCGGCTTTGCTCAGCTCTTGCTCGCAAATGGCGACACTGACCGAGTCGTAGTTCGGCTTGCCGTTACCACCGCGCAGTACCACGTGACCGTAGGCGTTACCCTTGGTGGTGACGATGGATACGCCGCCTTCCTGGTTGATACCGAGGAAACGATGCGGGCTGGATACCGATTGCAGGGCATTGATCGCAACCGTCAGGCCGCCGTCGGTGCCGTTTTTGAAGCCCACTGCCGAGGACAGACCTGAGGCCATCTCGCGGTGAGTCTGCGATTCGGTGGTGCGGGCGCCAATCGCCGACCAGCTGATCAGATCTTGCAGATACTGTGGAGAGATCGGATCGAGCGCTTCGGTGGCCGTCGGTAAGCCCATTTCGGCCAGGTCGCGCAGCAATTGACGGCCAATGTGCAGGCCATCCTGAATCTTGAACGAGTCATCTAGGTACGGATCGTTGATCAGGCCTTTCCAGCCGACGGTGGTTCGCGGCTTTTCGAAATACACGCGCATCACCAAATACAGGCTGTCCGACACTTCGGCTGCCAGAACTTTCAGGCGCTCGGCATACTCGTGAGCGGCCTTGATATCGTGGATCGAGCAGGGGCCCACCACCACGAACAGACGATGGTCTGTGCCATCGAGGATGTTGCGGATCACCTCGCGGCCATGGACAACGGTGTGCAGGGCAGCGTCGGTGAGAGGGATTTCGTGCTTGAGCTGATCCGGTGTGATCAGGGTTTCGTTGGAGGCAACGTTAAGGTCATCGATCGGTAAATCAGCCATCGTGCTACTCGTCAGGTCACAGTTCGTCAGGTCACGGGTGCCGGCCGCCAGCCATCCCCGCGCGGCGGAGCGCAGCAATGAGCGCAACGGGGAACGGAACCTTAGCGCGTTAGAGGTCGCCTCGACAATGGGGCGAGGGTGCTTTAATCGGGCGGCAAGTGGCGAAATTTCTAGTTCGGGCTGACGCTGGAGAATGCTGCGGCATGTTGCGCGATCCACTCGCGGGCAAAAGCTTCGAGCGGTAGCTGCTCGCCCAGCTCCTGTTCGCGCTGGTGGCGGTAATGCTCGATTTGGCAAACTTGCTCGATCATGCGGGCGCGAAACACTGTGTCTTCGTCGATAAAGGCAATGCCGACCAGATAGTCATCAGCCTGCTTGCGGCACCAGGCGACAACGCCAGGGTAGTGCGCTTGCTCGCCGAGCAGCGGAATGCGCAGTTCCACTGCGGTACCGCGGCGAAAGCCTCGGCTGGAGTTGCATGCGACCCCGCCCAGACTGATATTGTGCAGCCGCTGCCGCGGTAGGAATGCGTGTTTGCGCAGAACCAACTCCACGGGCATATCGCTGGGGTGACGCAGAAACTGTCGCATGACAACTAACTCCCACTGCCGACAGATGGACATCGCTTTGAACAGTATAGTGGCCGAACTGGAACTGACGGATTTCGATGCGGACCATCGTTTGCTCGATCTGTCTGGAACCTCTCTGCTGATCTTTACTGGCATAGGTTGTGCCAGTTGTCGTTGGGCTCGCCGCGAACTGCCGAAATTGGCCCTGCCGATAGATCGGCTCTGCTGGATCGATGCCGGCGAGAATGGCGGTCTGGTCGAACGCTATGGGGTATTTCATCTGCCGGCATTGTTTATTGTGCGTGATGGTCAGTTTTTCGGCGCAGTGCAGTCGCGTTTGAGCACCGTCGATTTAGTTAATGTCCTGGGTGAGGCTTTGACTCGCTCGGCAGAGGAGCTTCCTTGATGTCTGAATTCAAACGCCCGCGTATTGGCATTATCGGCACCGGTGCCATCGGTGGGTTTTATGGCTTGATGTTGGCGCGCGCGGGTTTTGATGTGCATTTCTTGTTGCGCAGCGAGTTCGCGGCGGTCGCCGAGCAAGGGTTGCAGTTGAATAGCACGGTGCATGGGGCGCTCAGCCTGAAGCCGGTGCAGGCCTACCGTTCGGCCGTCGAGATGCCGCCTTGCGATTGGCTTTTGGTAGGGGCCAAGAGCACCAGTAATGCGGCGCTGGCGCCGCTTATCGAGCAGGTTGCCGCGCCAGGTGCCAAGGTCGTATTGCTACAGAATGGCTTGGCAGTAGAGGAGGCCTTGCGCCCGTTGTTGCCAGAGTCGCTGCATTTGCTCGGCGGTCTCTGCTTTATTTGCGTCCATCGGGCGGCGCCAGGTGTGATTGAACACCAGTCTCTGGGCGGGGTGAATCTGGGTTATCACTCGGGGCCTGCGCTCGATCTGGCTGTCCAACAGCATATCGTGCAAGAGGGCGCGGAGCTGTTCAGAGCCGCTGGGCTGGACTCCAGCGCCATGCCTAATCTAGAGCAGGCGCGTTGGCAGAAACTGGTCTGGAATGTGCCGTACAACGGGTTGTCGGTATTGCTGAATGCGGGCACCACGGCGTTGATGGCCAATGCCGATAGCCGCGCGCTGATCCTGGCGATCATGCAGGAAGTGGTGCAGGGCGCAGCGGCCTGCGGCCATCAATTGCCAGAAGGTTTTGCCGGCAAGTTGCTCGCCGCAACTGAGCGCATGCCGGATTATTTGCCGAGCATGTACCACGACTACGTGCAACACCGGCCGTTAGAGTTGCAGGCCATCTATGCCGCGCCTCTGGCGGCTGCGGGGCAGGCCGGATGCGAGTTGCCGCGGATCCAGGCGTTGTATCAGGCGTTAGCTTTTCTTGACGCGCGCAATTTGAGTTGAGGTCGATATGAACAAGGGACTGGGCGACAAGCTGGTATTGGCGATTTCCTCGCGGGCGTTGTTTGACCTGCGCGAGAGTCATCGGGTTTACGAAACCGAGGGTGTCGAGGCTTATCGTCAGTATCAGATCGAGCATGAAGAGGAGATCCTCGCGCCTGGCGATGCCTTCCCGTTGGTGGAGAAACTGCTCGGCCTGAACAACACGCTGGGCCAGCAGCGGGTGGAGGTGATTCTGGTCTCGCGCAACAGTGCGGACACCGGCCTGCGTGCGTTCAACTCGATCCAGCACCATGGCCTCGGCATCTCCCGCGCGGCCTTCGTCGGCGGACGTAGCCCTGATCCTTACCTGGCTGCGTTCGGTTGCCACTTGTTTCTCTCTACCCACGCAGAGGACGTGCGCAGCGCCCTGAAGGCCGGCTTCGGTGCGGCCACGATTCTCTCCGGTGGCGCGCGGCGGGCGGCCAGTACCGAATTGCGGATAGCTTTTGACGGTGATGCCGTGCTGTTTTCCGATGAGTCCGAGCGGGTTTATCAGCAAGCTGGTCTGGCCGCGTTCCAGACCCATGAGCGCGAGTCGGCGCGGGAGTTGCTGGGGGGCGGGCCGTTCAAGCCGTTTCTGGCGGCGCTGCATCGCCTGCAACAAGAGTTTCCGGAGGAGGCTTGCCCGATCCGCACCGCGCTGGTGACGGCGCGTTCGGCGCCGGCGCATGAGCGGGTCATTCGCACCTTGCGCGAGTGGAATATCCGCCTCGACGAGTCCTATTTTCTCGGCGGCTTGGAAAAGGCGGCGATCCTGGAAACCTTCGGCGCCGATGTGTTCTTCGACGATCAAGCCGGCCACTGCGAAAAAGCTCGTGAGGTGGTCGCCACCGGGCATGTGCCGCATGGCATCAGCAACGAGCCGCAGTTATAAGCCCGTAGATATACAAGTCCAGTGGTAGAACCACGCTCGGCCATTCGTCTCGGATGGCTCCCGCTTCCTCGGTTTGCGGTTAGCGCTGCTAAGCTCAAACAAGGCCCGTACGCTGGCAGTTGAGGAGGCCGCATGGTTCATTCAATTCTTTACGCTACCGATCTTGGCCTGTACGCCCCCTACGTCTTGCAGCACGCCCTGGCATTAACGCGCGCTTTTAATGCCGAACTCTATGTGGTGCATGCGGTGGAGCCCATGGGCTTGTTCGCCGAGTCGGTGCTACAGACCTACCTGGACGAAGACCTCCTCAAGGACATGCGCAGCAATGGCCTCAGCACCGTCATGGCCAGCATTGAACAGCGGGTGTTCGAGGGCTTTCGTGATGAGCTGGGCGAGGCTCAGCAGGACATGGCGCTGATCCGCGCGGTGCGCGTGGTGCAGGGTGATCCGCCGCTGGTGATTCTCGATGAGGCGCAGAGATTTGCGGTGGATTTACTGGTCGTAGGCAGCCATAGCCATGGCACGGCGCAGGACATTCCACTGGGGCGGACGGCCGCGCGCTTGGTGCAGTTATCCGAGGTGCCGGTTTATTTGGTGCCCATGTTGCAGCATCGCGGCCGCGGGGAGCTTTGACGTCTGTTAGACGAATGGCATGCAAGGCTGAAAAAAGCGTCTAGCTTTATTCTTCTAACCATTAATATGGTTATATAACGCCGCTGGCGTCCGCAGCGCCGTCTATTTGCTTTGAGGGATATTTATGAAGCTCCAGCAATTGCGCTACATCTGGGAAGTGGCGCACCACGACCTCAATGTTTCCGCCACGGCACAAAGCCTTTACACCTCGCAGCCGGGGATCAGCAAGCAAATCCGCCTGCTGGAAGATGAGTTGGGTGTTGAGGTGTTTGCCCGCAGTGGCAAGCATTTGACTCGGGTGACACCGGCTGGCGAGCGGATCATCACCACTGCTGGGGAAATTCTGCGCAAGGTCGAGAGCATCAAGCAGATCGCTCAAGAGTTCTCCAATGAGAAGAAGGGCACGCTGTCCATCGCCACCACGCACACCCAGGCGCGCTATGCCTTGCCGTCGGTGATCAGCGGCTTTATCAAGCAGTATCCGGATGTCGCCCTGCACATGCACCAGGGCACGCCGATGCAGATCGCCGAAATGGCGGCGGACGGCACCGTCGATTTCGCGATTGCCACCGAGGGGCTGGAGTTGTTCAACGACCTGGTGATGATGCCTTGCTATCGCTGGAACCGCTGCGTCGTGGTGCCCCAAGGGCATCCGCTGAGCAAGCTGCCGAAGCTGACGCTGGAGGCCTTGGCCGAATATCCGATCGTGACCTACGTCTTCGGCTTTACCGGGCGCTCCAAACTTGACGAAGCCTTCAGCCACCGTGGTTTGACCCCGAAGGTGGTGTTTACTGCGGCCGATGCCGACGTGATCAAAACCTATGTACGGTTGGGCTTGGGGGTGGGCATCGTGGCCAAGATGGCCGTGGACGCGAAGCTCGATCCGGACCTGGTGGTGCTGGATGCCAGCGAGTTGTTCGAGTCCAGCGTGACCAAGATCGGTTTCCGTCGCGGCACCTTCCTGCGTGGCTTCATGTGCGACTTTATCGAGAAGTTCGCCCCACACCTGACTCGCGATGTGATGGCTAAGGCCGTGCAGTGTCACAACAAGTCCGAGTTGGAAGAGTTGTTCCACGACGTGCAATTACCGACCTACTGAGGGTGTTCCAGCAACAAGAAGCCCGGCCAAGTGCCGGGCTTCTTGTTGGTCGCGGGCTCAAGCTGGCGAGCCCAGCAAGCGCTTACTGTTTCGCGATCAGATTGCCGGCGTGTAGCCCGCACTCCTTCTGCGTCGCTTCTTCCCACCACCAGCGGCCTTCGCGTTCGTGCTGGTTGGGCAGTACCGGACGGGTGCAGGGCTCGCAACCGATGCTGATGAAGCCGCGTTCGTGCAGGCTGTTGTAGGGCAGCTCGAGCATACGGATATAGCCCCAGATTTCCTCACTGGTCATATTCGCCAGTGGGTTGAACTTGTACAGCGGTTTGCCCGGCGTGGAGAAGGCGCCGTCCACTTCCAGCACCGCCACCTGGCTGCGGGTGCCGGGGCTCTGGTCGCGGCGCTGGCCGGTGGCCCAGGCTTTGACGGTGGCGAGTTTACGCTTCAGCGGTTCGATCTTGCGGATGCCGCAGCATTCGCCGTGACCGTCCTTGTAGAAGCTGAACAGGCCCTTTTCCTTGACCATGGGCTCCAGCAGACGCGGGTCGGGCGAGATCAGCTCGATGGCAATGCCGTAATGCTCGCGCACCTGCTCGATAAACCTATAGGTCTCCGGGTGCAGGCGACCGGTGTCCAGGCTGAAGACTTTGACGTTTTTGTTCAGTTTCCAGGCCATATCCACCAGCACTACATCCTCGGCGCCGCTGAAGGAAATCCACAGCTCATCGCCGAAGTGCTCGAAGGCGAGTTTGAGAATCTCCTGGGGGGATTTGCTGGCGTAAGTCGCGGCCAGTTCGGCGACGTCGAAGGGGGGGCTCATCAGGCAGGCTTCCTAAGTTTTAGTGGCGCTGAACGCTCTGTGCTGCCGATGGTAACAAAAAGCCGTCACGCGCCTAAATAACCAAGTGCCTGCATCGCCTTATATATGGACATAACAGCGCGTTGCACGGCGTCGGGCGAGCGGCTAGAGTGCCGCCTTCTTTTAAATCCTCTCTAGGAGTGTCCCGTGGAAATCGCCTGTCTCGACCTGGAAGGTGTGTTGGTGCCGGAAATCTGGATCGCCTTCGCGGAAAAAACTGGAATCGACGCGCTCAAGGCGACCACCCGGGATATTCCAGACTACGACGTGCTGATGAAGCAGCGTCTGCGCATCTTGGATGAGCATGGCCTGAAGCTCGCCGATATCCAGGAAGTGATTGCCACCCTGAAGCCGCTGGACGGCGCCGTGGAGTTTGTCGACTGGTTGCGTGAGCGCTTCCAGGTGGTGATTCTCTCCGACACCTTCTACGAATTTTCCCAGCCGCTGATGCGTCAGCTGGGTTTCCCGACCTTGCTCTGCCACAAGCTGATCACCGACGAAACCGACCGCGTGGTGAGTTACCAGCTGCGCCAGAAGGATCCCAAGCGTCAGTCGGTCCTGGCCTTTAAGAGCCTCTACTACCGGGTTATCGCGGCGGGGGATTCGTACAACGACACCACCATGCTCAGCGAGGCCCACGCCGGCATTCTGTTCCATGCGCCGGAAAACGTCATTCGTGAGTTCCCGCAGTTCCCGGCCGTGCACACTTATGAAGACCTCAAGCGCGAGTTCCTCAAGGCGTCCGAGCGCGAACTCAGCCTCTAAGCTGAGTGTGTAGGAGCGAATTTATTCGCGATGGGGCAGCACCGAGTCGCTTTTGTTCGCGAATAAATTCGCTCCTACAGGGGGGGCACCTAGGTTGTGCCCCTGTTCAGTTGCGTATGGAAAATCCGCAAAGCGGTTTTCCACCATGGGGCGTCGAGGCTGCTGCGCTGGTGGATAAAAGAGCGTTATCCACCCTACGTCGCTGCTTACGCGGGAATGGCGGGAGAGTCGAGGTTTTCCAGAGTCTCCAGCAGTACCCGAACCTTGGTGATGGATTCCTGATACTCCGCCTGGCAGTTGGAGTCCGCGACTATCCCGCCACCGCCCCAGCAACTGATCTGACCGTCTTTCACCAGCAGGCTGCGGATAGTGATGGAGCTGTCCATCTCGCCACGCACATCCAGATAGAGCAGTGAGCCGCAATAAAGCGCCCGGCGCGTCGGTTCCAGTTCGTCGATGATCTGCATGGCGCGGATCTTCGGCGCGCCGGTGATCGAGCCGCCAGGGAAGCTGCCGGCGATTAGATCCAGCGCATCCTTGCCCGCTGCCAGCTCGCCGGTGACGCTACTGACCAGGTGATGGACGTTGGGGTAGCTTTCCAGGACGAACAGCTCCGGCACTCGTACCGAGCCGGTCTTACAGCTACGCCCCAGGTCGTTACGCAGCAGGTCGACGATCATCAGGTTTTCCGCGCGATCCTTGCGGCTGGCCAGCAGCTCGTTGGCCTGCGCGACATCGTCTTCCGGCGTCAGGCCGCGGGGGCGGGTGCCTTTGATCGGGCGGGTTTCGACCTGACCTTGGCTGACCCGCAGAAGGCGCTCCGGCGACAGGCTGAGGATCGCGCCGCCATCGGCCAGCGCCTGGTAGCCGGCAAAGGGTGTCGGGCAGGCCGCCCGCAAGGCGCAATAGGCCGCCCAGGGATCGCCCCGACAAGGCGCCTGGAAGCGCTGGGCGAAGTTCACTTGGTAGCAGTCGCCGGCCTGGATATAGGCCTGAATCCGCTCGAACGCCTGGCGGTAGGCCGTTTCGCTCAAGTTGGCATGGAACGCGGTGTCTAGCCGAAAGGGCTGGGCTGGTTCGGCCGTCGGCTGGCTGAACAGTTCGCGCAGGCGCTCACGCTCCGCCTCGGCCAGGGCCGGGTGGAACACCAACTGGCTGGTGCCGAGTTGGTGATCGCTGATCAAGGCCCAGGCATAGAGGCCGAAGTGCGCATCGGGCAAATTCAGATCATCCACGGCCTGAACGGGCAGTGCCTCCAGGCGGCGACCAAAGTCATAGGCCAGATAGCCAATCAGCCCGCCGATAAATGGCAACTCGCAATCCGCTGGAGCTGCGGCTGGACCGAGCCTGGCCAGGCCTGTGCGTAGGCGTTGGAGAAAGTCGTTGGCCGATTCGTCAGCGTTCGGCGCCAGCTCTGCCAATGGCCAGGCGCTGATAAGGTCATAGCGTCCACGCTGGGACAGCGGCCGCCCGGCGTCGAGCAACACCGCGCCGGGCGCCTGGCGCACGGCGGCAAAGTAGTCGGCAGGATCTGCACGATAGGGTAGTGGGTGTAGCGAACAAGTAGGCATGGGGGCGGTCAGGCGAGCGCGGAAGCCGATTGTAGACCGCCGCCAGCATTCATCCTAGAGCTTCTGCGTGGGTTTACTCGGAGATAGTGAGCTGATTAGTATGGATAGATCCCTAGCGTTTGAACGGTCGCACCATAACAATAATTATCAAGGGATCCAGGCCATGGACGTAGTACTAGATCCAGCCGCCGGTAGCTTACTGCGCTCAAAATTGACGCCACCGCAAGTGCCTGCTGACTATTTGATCCGGCCACAGGTGCAAGCGGCCTTGGCTGCTCATCCGCATGCCCGTGTACTGCTGTTTTCCGCGCCTGCCGGCTTTGGCAAGACCACCGCGCTGGCAGCCATGGCCCAGGCCCGCGGCCTTGTCGGTAGCGCCGTGGCCTGGTTTTCGCTGAGTCCTGAGGACGACGACCCTTCGCGCTTCTTCCTGCAACTGATCGAGGCCCTGAGCGCCGCGATTCCTGGGCTCGGCGAGGATGCCCTGGGCTATCTGCAGAACACCATGCGGGTGCCTGTCGCGGCCGTGATGGAAAGCCTGTTGGTCGACCTGACCCAGGATGAACAGCCGTTGCTGCTGGTGCTCGATGATTTGCATCTGATCCACGATACCGAGCTGCTTAGCAGTCTCAATCGGCTGGTGAAGTTCGCCCCGCCCGGATTTGTCCTGGCCATCGGTAGCCGTTCGCAGCCCGCCCTGAATCTGGCGACCTGGCGGGCCAAGGAATTGCTGCTGGAGATCGGTTCGCCAGAGCTGCGCCTGACCAAGTCGGAGACCCGCGATTACCTCGATCGCAGCGGCTTGCACTTGGACGAAGCGGCACTCGCGGCACTCCATGGGCATACCGAAGGCTGGATGGTCGGCGTGCATCTGGCCAGTTTGTGGTTGCGCCATCGGCCGCAGGCCTCCCAGCAAATGGCCGAGATGGGCGGCGATCAGGCCGCGGTCGGCGACTACCTGCTGCGCAGTGTGTTCGAGCAGTTGTCGGTGCAGATGCAGGAAGTGCTCTTGGCCCTCGGCGTGGCCAGGCAACTGAGCGGCGATCTGGCTAACGCACTGACCGGCCGCCAGGATGGCCAAGGCTTGCTGGAGCAGTTGGAGGCGATGCAACTGTTCCTCCTACCGCTGGATCGCGAGCGGCAGTGGTATCGCTTCCATAACCTGTTCGCGGATTTCCTCCGTGCGCGGCTGAAGGAGCGCGACCCGGAGCGGCTCAATCAGCTGCACTTCAACGCCAGCCTGTGGTTTACCAACCACCATATGCAGAACCTGGCCATCGAACACGCGTGCCTGGCCGAGGATCCGCAGATGCTCGCCGCGCTGGTCGATGGTTGCGGCCTGGAGCTGATCAATCGCGGTCAGCTTAACCTGATCTACCGCTGGCGCCAGCTCGTGCCGAATGAGATTGCCGAGCGCTTCCCGGTGCTGGTTTTGGCCGATGTCTGGACGCGCGCCACGGAGCTGTCGTTGCCGCAAGCCAACGGCATGCTCGATGAGTTGCTGGCGCGTTGGGGCCAGGACAAGCCCGCAGGTCCCTTGAGTGACAGGGTGTTGGCCATCCTGGCGATCAAGGCCGTGCTGGCCCTGCAGAAGGATGACCTGGAGACGTGCGTCAGCTTGGCACGCAAGGTCGAGGCGCAGCTGGGACAACATACCGCCTTTCTAGAGGTGGCCATGCTGATCATCGGCGCCTTGGCCCAGGTCATGCTCGCGCAACCCGAGCAGGCCCGGCGGCTGCTGGCCTTGGCGCAACAGCGCAAACACTTCCTCGAAGGCCGCTACCTGGACATGCAGCTGGCGAATGTCGAGATTCTGCTGTGCCTCGAACAAGGGCAAGTCAAGCAGGCGCAGCTGCTGTTCGAGCAACTGCGCGCGCGGGTGATTCCCTGGTTTGGGGAAAAAGCGCGGGCCTTGGCGCTACCGACCATCACCGAGGCACTGATTGCCTACCATCAGGCGCGTTTGGAGGGGGTCGCGGAGCAGCTGTGCTGGGCGCTGGCGACCGTCGATGTGATCAACCCGATCGACCTCTATGCCCAGGGCATGCTGAGCCTGGCGCGCACCCAGCGCATGCAGGACGAACCCAAGGACGCGCTCGCCAGCCTGGTGCTGATGCAGAACCTGGCGGCGCGTAACCAGTCCTGGCGCTTCTATGCGCAGGCCGTCGGTGATGAGATCGCGCTGATTCTGCAGGAGCCGGCGACGGACCGGATCAAACGCGCCGAGCAGCGCTTTCAGAGCGTGGACTGGAGCAAGTTGGCCGCCAGTTATCGGCATATGGCCTTTAACCCGGTGCTCTGGGTACAGGGTTTGACGCGGATTCGCCTGCAGCAGACGCGCGCGCATTACAGCGAAGCGCTGCATGAGATCACCCAGCTGCGTGGCCAGTTGCAAAACGGCTGGCATGGCCTGCAACGGCTGCGCCTGGATCTGCTGGCGGCGCTCAGTTACCAACGCCTGGGCTATCAGGAGCGGGCGCAGACGCTGTTGGTACAGTGTTTGATCGGCGCCGAGCGTGAAGGCGTGCGCAGCCTGTTTATCGAGGAAGGCGAGGCGATCCGCCTGCTCTTGCAGCACTTGGAAGCGGCCGAGCGGCAGCCGGCGTTGCAGGGCTTCATCCGTGGCCTGTTGGCGGTTTGGCCGGGGCAGGATGCGCGTAAGTCGCTTGAGGTGTTGGAAGAGGGGCTGACCGAGCGCGAGCGCGAAGTGGTCTGGCTGGCCGCCAAGGGGCTGTCGAATGACGAGATCGGCCAGCAACTGGCGCTGGCCTTGGGCACCGTCAAATGGCATCTGCATAACATCTACGAGAAGCTCAAGGTGCGCAATCGGACGCAAGCCATCCGTCGCGCCCGCGAGCTGGGGCTGCTCCAGTCATGACCATGCCTTTGCCGCATCTGCAGATTTTTCCCTTGTTGCGCACCAAGCTGATTCCGGCGGCTGCCGGCGGCCGGCCGCAGTTGGCGCGTGCCGCCTTGATCGAACGGTTATTCGCGGCGCGCGAACAGCGCTTAGTGATCCTCAGTGCGCCGGCTGGCTTTGGTAAAAGCACCGTGCTCAGTCAGTATCGCCAGCGTCTGCTGAGTGCCGGGGCGCGAGTCGCCTGGTTGTCTTGCGATGAGTCGGACAGCGAGCCACAGCGTCTGTTGCAATACCTGGTGGCGGCGCTTAACGCGGTGCTGCCGGGTTTCGGCAGCAACACCGCGGGGCTGTTGCAGGCTGATGTGAGTTGGCCGCAAGAGGCACTGATTGACGCTTTCCTCGCCGATCTCAAACGCTTGGAGGGTGATATCTACCTGATGCTGGATGACTTCCATCGCATTCGTCATCCGGCGCTGGGGCCAGCCGCGCGCTACCTGATCGAGCATCTGCCGCCGACTGTGCATCTGATCACCAGCACGCGCTACCAGCCACAGCTGTTGGCCGAGGAACCGTCGCTGCAGCCTTGGGCCTTCTGGCTTAAAACCGAGGACTTGCGGCTGACGCGTGACGAGACCGAAGCCTATTTTCGTGAGGTTAAACAGCTGTCGTTGAGCGGCGCGGAGCTAACCCGGCTGCAGGCGCGCAGCGAAGGCTGGATCACCGCCTTGCACTTGACGGCGCTGGCCTTGGTGCGGCACCCGGATCGAGCCGCCTTTCTCGCGGGGTTGTCCGGCACCGAACGCACTATCGCCGACTATCTGGCGGAGGACGTGCTCGCCAGTCTGCCGGAGCGCTTGCAGCTGTTTCTCGAGCAGACTTCGGTGCTCGATGAGTTCAATGCGCAGTTGTGCAATGCCTTGACCGGGAGCCGCGATGGCCTCGAGATGCTGGCGCGGCTACAGACCGAACAGCTGTTCGTAATCCCGCTGGACGAACAGGGTGAGTGGTTCCGTTATCACCCTCTGTTTGCCGAATGCCTCCAGGGGCGCTTGGCCAAGCGTGGCGATTCCACGACCTTGCTGCATGCTGCGGCGCGCTGGTGTGAGAGCCATGAGCTGCCGGATCGCTCGATCAAATACGCCTTGCGCGCCCGCGACTATGCCTTTGCGGCGCGGTTGCTGGAGCGGCAAGGCGCGCGCTTGATCGCGAGCAATCGGGTTTACGGCATTCTCGCAATACTCAAGAGCGTGCCCGCTGAGGTGATTCGCGAGCACGCGGTGTTTCAGATTTTCTATGCCTGGCAACTGGCTTTCGAGCAAAAGTTCGCCGATGCCGAAGCGCTGATCGAGGAGGTCTGCGCGCGCTTGCTGCAAGGCCGTGGTAAAGGCCATGGCAAGGGTATGCACTCCGGCTTGCTGGAATCGTTGGCTGCAGCGCAGGTGCTCAAGGCCTTGGTGCTGCTGTATCAGGACAAGCTGGAAAGTTGCTTGAAAGTCGCGCGGCACTGGTCGGGGATGGCGCCGGATAATCAGCCGATATTTCGCGCCAGCCTTTCCTGCGTGCAAGCCACGGCCTATACGCTACTCGGTGAATTCGGGGAAGCCGCCAAGTCGATTGCGCTGGCGCGTGACAACTTGCGCCTGAGCGAAAGTGAATACCTGCATGCGATGACCAGCCTGATCGAGGCACTGATCTGCAAGGAGAACGGTGAGCCCGAGCACGGACGCGTACTGGCCGAGGCCGCACGGGGGCGGGTGGAACGGGTATTCGGCCGGCGCAGCCGGGTCGGCGGGCCATTGGCCCTGGCCTATGCGGATTTGCTCTACGAGCAGGATCGGCATGCGGCGATTCTCGCCGAATTACCGCAGGCCACGACCTGGCGTGACGTGGCGACGCCGATCGAGTTGATTAGCCGGGGTAAATTGGTCATGGCGCGGGCACGCTTCTTCGCCGGCGAGCCCGAGCAAGGCCTGGCCCTGCTCGACGAATGGCTGGCAGAGCTGCACGGCGCGGGTTACGAGCGCGTATTTGCTCTGGGCATGAGCTGCAAGGTGCAGTTTCTACTCTGGTTGCGACGGCCGAATGAGGCCGAGCGCGTGTGCTTGCAAATGCAGCGGCACCTGGCGGTTTTGCCGGCGGGGCGTTACCTCGATGCAGAGACCGCGCAGGCACTTTCCGAAGCGCGCCTGGCGCTCTGCGAACGGCGTGCGGATAAGGCTCAGGCCGGCCTGGAAGCCTGCTTGGCGAAACAAACCGCGGAGCACCAACGTGACCGGCGCTTGCGCCTGTCCTTGTTACTTTCTGTGGCGTATTGGCGCAAAGGTAACAGCGAAAAAGCCTTCGCGTTGTTCCAGGCAACCCTCGAAGACGCCTGGAGCAGTGGCTACCGCCGGCTATTTCAGGATGACGCATTGTGGCTGCTACCGCTCTGGGACGCCTGGCGGGCGGCGCAACCTAAGCGTGCAGCCGCTTGGCAAGGGGTGGCGGAGATGCTTCGTGAACAGTGCCGCCGGCTAGCCGTAGATCCTGAAAATTTCAATGAAAATCAAGATGTTAGCCATCGTGAGCGGGAGATCCTGCGCTTCGTGGCGGCGGGCTTGTCGAACCGCGAGATTGCCCAGGCGGTGCATTTGTCGGAGGCCACGATCAAATGGCATCTGCATAACCTGTTTGCCAAGTTAGGGGTGCGCAGCCGCACGCAAGCGGTACTCAAAGGTAAGAGCCTGGGGCTGTTGAGCGAGGCCTAATCACGGGATAGGGCTAGCCCTCGGCCCTGCTCCATCCCTTGGATGGGCTGGCAGGCGGGAGCAGGCCCAGTAGTTTTGTCGCCAGGGCGGGAAGCACAGTGCTTCACGAATCCAGATCTGATGTGACTAGGGAAGCAACGTCAGACCTGGAGATCGGCATTAGCCGGTCCAGTTGCCAGTGACAGGAGTCGCTGACAATGCCCGGGGATAACCCACCTGTGATCTTTGGAGAAAACAACAATGAAAGGCTTCAAACAACTGGTTCTTGCCGCTGCTGTACTGGCTGCTCCGTTCATGGCTCAAGCCGATCTGAAGGCGATGGATGACTCCGCGCTGTCGACCGTGACCGGTCAGGACGGCATCAGCATCTCCGGTAACTTCGGCGGTAGCGTTGGTAACGTTAAATACACCGATAACGACATCGGTGGTGGCAGCCTGAACATCACTAACGTCGGCTTCAATGGTTTCACCATCTCCGACGCCACCCCGTTGACGGTTGACGTGGTTACCAACGCTGGCGGTACGCAGCAGCTGGCCATCGGCCTGCCAGCCATGACCGGTACCGTTACTGTTGGCGGCATCTATGTTGGCGGTACCTATGCCGCCGGCGCTACCACCGGTGCTGCCAGCATCGGCTCGCTGGCCATTTCCGACATCAACATGGCCGGTACTACCATCAAGGTTTGGGGGCACTGATTCAGCTCCGCCGGTTAGCTCTTCAAAGCCTTATCAGTCTCGGCTGGTAAGGCTTTTCGCCTAATAAAAGTCGCTCCATCAGGACTGCTAATGATCGAGATTCTCCTGGGTAGCCTGATCGGCGTACTCGGCTTCACCGAGGCGGTGGATACCAAGCCGCCGCCGCAAGGCACGGTCAATCTCACCCAATCGCTGACGCCCAATGGCCCGCTGCGCGAGTCGGTGACCTTGGAACCGATGAGCCAGCTGCAGTTTCGCAATGTGATCCGTCAGGCCTATGACTACAGCTGCGGCTCGGCGGCGCTGACCAGCATGCTCGACTATTTCCTTGGCCGTAATCTGCAAGAGCGCCAAGTGATGGAGGGTCTGCTGCGCTATGGCGAGGCGGACAAGATCGTTGCGCGGCGCGGTTTCTCGCTGCTGGACATGAAGCGTTTCGTCGCCGCGTTGGGCTACAAAAGCGGCGGCTTCCGCGCGGCCTTCTCCGACCTGGACGAGTTGGAGCATCCGGCGCTGGTGCCGATCGAATATGCCGGCTTCAAGCATTTCGTGGTGGTGCGTGATGTCTATAACGACCACGTGTTTGTCGCCGACCCGGCCCTCGGCAATATCAGTTTTACCCGTACCCGCTTCGAGGAAATCTGGGATCAGAATGTGCTGTTCGTGATCTTTCCCAGCGGGCAGGAACCGCATAACGCGATGGCTTTGACCGAGCGTGATTTGCGCATCATCGATGACCGCACGGTAAGCCTGCTGGCTTTCCGCGAGTTCCCCCAGATCACCAAGTTCACCGAGAACCAGGCCACCGAGCTGGGTTCCGGGGGCGATATTCAGTACATCCGCCGCAAATAACGATCTCCGGCAAGAAATGCCCGGCATAACAAAAGAATAACTGGGGATAGCGTCATGGGAGTAAAGGGGTGCGCGTGGTTCGCCATGCTGACGCTAGTGGTGGGTGGGCCGCTCTGGGCCGACGAGCCTTCGGTCGATCAAGCCCGTGAGGCCTTGAGTAAGAAAGATGACGACGCCGACAGTGCCAAGGCTCTCGAACAGGTCTTTCAGGCCGCCGAGAAGAGTTACACACTGCTCAAGAAAGGCGAGCGCACACTGACCTATGGTTTTGACTACTCCCTGGTTCGCGATACCGTCATCGAGACATTTCGCACAGGTAACAACAACGTTTACAGCGTGGTTGGGCAAAGTGAGGCGCAGCACACCTTCACCAACTCGTTCACCTTCGATTACGGCGTGTGGGACAACCTGACCTTCAGTGTGCGCTTGCCGTTGATTGCCAAGTACGACACCGAACGTGAGCTGAACGCTTATAGCCTGGGTGATCTGTCTGCCAGTCTGCGTTGGCAGCCATGGACTTCGGTGCGTGGCAAACCGGTCACGACCTTGTATGCCACCCTCGGCTTGCCGACCGGCACCAGCCCGTATGACATCAATAGCGAATCGGATCTGTCCACCGGCAGCGGCTATTACAGTCTCGGTGGCGGGGCCAACCTGTCCTATGTGATTGACCCGGTCGTACTCTTTGGTTCGCTTGGGTACACCTACAACCTCCCAGTGACCGACATCAGTCAGGTGCGCGGTGGACGAAGGCTGGAAGAAGTCGATCCGGGCTCGACCCTGTCGTTCAGCATGGGCTTCGCCTATGCCTTGTCCTATGACGTGTCGCTCTCCACCTCCTACCAGATGGCGCACACCTTCAAGCCGACTTACAGCTTCGCCGATGCGACGCTCGAGGGTACCGAGCAGACCAGTGCGGTGATGAACTTCTCGCTGGGGTTGCGGACCTCGCCAGACTACATCGTCAACATCAACGCCGGTTTTGGCATGACGGAAGACTCGCCCGATGTGTTGTTGGGGGTGTCGATGCCACTGGATATCAAAGGCCTAAAGGCCCAATAACTCGCGAGCGAACACGTCATGATTATGCGTATGTCGCTGCTTGTGCGGGCGATTTCAGGAGTCTGTTGGCTTTGCGCGGGCACTGCCCAGGCGCAATTGGCGAATGACCTCACCATCGGCAACCCCAAGGCGATGGCGATGGGCAATGCAATCACTGCGGACTCCAGTGGTATCGATGCGGTCCACTACAATCCGGCGGCATTGACCAAGCTCAAAGGCCGCCAGACCACGGTGAAAATGCTGACCGGGGTCATGGATATTCGCGCGGAATTCAGCGCGCCGGCGAACTATGGCAGTCATGCGCTGGGTTTTAGCGATGACCCGGTTAAAAACTCCAGTAGTAGAACCTTGACTCCGGCGATGTATTTGCCAGGGCTGGGTGGCATGACGGAGATTCCGGTTTTGCTTGCACCGCTGGCCGGGCTGTCAATCAATCCGCCGGGTTCCAAGTTCACCTTCGCTACTAACGTCTATGCACCGATGGCGTTGGGTTACTCCCGCGACTCTGACAATGATCCGGGGCGTTATCAGGGGCGAGAAGTCGCGCTGCAGCGCCTGACCTATTTCTCGCCTTCGCTGGGCTATCAGGCCAACGACCAGCTCTCTGTCGGTCTGTCCATCGGCTTCTCCCATCAGGCGATGGCGTTGAACCAGGACTTCCGTAATCCGGGGATGCTCACAGGGGTCACCCGTGTATTGAGCGAAGCCCTTTGTATTCCCGGTGTGGGAGATCTCATCGGCGGGCTCATCAATGTCTGCAACGGCAAAATTGGCCCCTATGACACGCTGGCGAATATGGATCTGGATTTACAGCAGAGCCTCTCGCCGACTTATAACCTGGGCGTCCTGTGGGAGCCGACTGACTGGTTCGCCTGGGGCGCGGCTTACCAGAGCGAGGCGCGTATGCACTTGCAAGGTAAGTATCGAGTCGACTATTCGCAGGACTGGCAAGGCTTCTGGTCAGGGCTGCAAAGCTCGGTGTTCGGACAAGTCCTCAGTCCTCTGTTTCCTTATGGCAACGTCGATGAGGAGACGGGCAACGCCTCTTTGGATATGACCTACCCGGACAATTTCAACACCGGGATCAAGCTCCGGCCGTTTGAAAAATGGCAGTTCAACTTCGACCTGAAGTGGAGCGATTACAGCGACTGGAACGAGTTCAAGATCGAATTCGATCGGGAGCTGGACTTGTTGCGCATCGCCAAGGTGTTCGGCGCAGGCAATGCGACCGATCGCTCGATCACGCTCGATCGTGGCTATCAGGACACGTGGAGCTGGGCGCTGGGAGTGCAATACGAGATCAACGAACGTCTGGCCCTGCGGGCCGGTTATGAATACCGTCCTTCGGCTATCCCCGATGACAAAGCGGATGCCCTGGCCCCCATTGGCGATGCCAATCTCTATGGCCTGGGCTTCGGTTACCGCTGGGATAGGGACACCACGATCGACTTGGGTTTCAACTACTTCGTGTCGAAGCAAAATATTCCGGCAGGCAGCAGCTGTAATGTGAACTGCACAGGTATCGACAATTTGGTTTACAACCCGTACGCGGATCTGAATATCAAGACCACGGTCAAGGCCTACATTCTTGCGCTGACCTATACCTCGACCTTTTGAGATTTGCCATGCGTAGCTTGCCTTTCTTGCTGATTCTGTTGCTTGCCTGCACCGCCCACGCCAGCAATGGCAAGTACCTGACCTGGGTGGATGACCAGGGGCGGGTGCATAACACCTTCGTCGATGGCCGTTACGCCGAGCAACAGCGCGAGGCCGCACGGCGCATCACCCAGAGCGATCAGGCGCGAATGAGCGATGATGCGGCGACGCGCTGGCCGGGCAGTAAAAACACTGGCGAGAGCAAGCGCCGCTATTACACCTGGGTCGATGCCAGTGGCAATCTGCAGAACAGCTTCTATGCCGGCACCCAGCAAACGGCAGGGCCGAGCGATGTGCTGCTGCCCAATGGCGAGCGCTCCGGTGAGTACCTCGACGCCGATGTGCTGGAGGGGCGCAACTTCGTGCGCCCTGAGCATGGCCGCCCGTACTACACCTGGGTCGATGAGCAAGGGCGGATGCACAACTCGGCGGTGCCGTCGCCAGGCGGCGGGGCTGGACAGAAGGCGACGGGTGGCGGGCAGCCGATCGAGTACACGGAGGGTCGTCAGATCGAATTTGCCAGCAAGACGGCGGTATTGCCGGCCCTGGATGGTCAGCCCACCGCGGCGATGCAGGCGTTACTGGCAGGCGCCCAGGGTGGCGGGGATGGGCTCTATCAAAGCCTATTGGATCAGTGCTGTGGGCAGCTGCCTGACGATGCCTTTACCGAACTGTCGGCGCAAGAGCCGCGCTACGAGGAGCTCAATCGCTTCTCGCCGAGCTTCGATTTTCCCATGGGCCGCAGTTACTACGCGGCGCTGAAGTTGCCACGTTCGCAGCGCACTTATGGTTTGCGCGTCCGCAGCTTCGCGAATAAGCAGGTGGTGTACCCCTCGCTGCTGTTTCTCGATGAGGCCAAACGCCCGACTCGCCTGGTCAGCGATGCGGTCTATCAACTGCATGGCGAGACCTGGTACCGCTTCGCCTTTATCGAGGGGACTGTGCCGGTCAAGGCCGCGGAAGGTGAGCGCTATGTGTTACTGCTCACCACCGACGAGGATCGTCATCTGCAGACCCTGGACAACAAGCCGTTCAAGCGGCCGTTGCAGGACCTGGCAGTGAACGACGCCGGCATGCAAACCCATGAACATGCCGACCAGGGTGGTTTCGAGTTGGCGATAGTGCGTTAGCCTCAACTGTGGACAGCCAGCTGTGAACAGCAAAAAGCCCGGCACTAGGCCGGGCTTTTTGTGGTGGTGGACCAACCAACTCGCGGATCAGATCTCTGCTTTATGCACATGGCCGAACAGCTGCTGGGCGAAGCGCATGCGCTCTTCCGGGGTTTCCTGGATGCCTTGGGCCTTCAGTTCCGCCAGGCGCGCCTCGACAGCATGGGCGCGATGGACCAAGCCGCAGTCGTTAGCGATCTGGATATTCAGGCCGGGGCGGGCATTGAGTTCGAGAATCAACGGGCCCTTGTCCTGATCCAGCACCATGTCGACGCCGATATAACCCAGGCCACACAGCTCATAGCAACCGGAGGCCAGCTTCATAAAGCCGTCCCAGTTCGGTAGCTGCACGCCGTCCACCGCGTTGGTGGTGTCCGGGTGTTTGCTGATCTTGTTGTTCAGCCAGGTGCCGCGCAAAGTCACCCCGGTCGCCAAGTCGACACCGACGCCGATGGCGCCCTGGTGCAGGTTGGCTTTGCCGCCGGACTGCCGAGTCGGCAGACGCAGCATGGCCATCACCGGGTAGCCCATCAGCACTATGATGCGGATATCGGGTACGCCTTCGTAGCTGATGCTTTTGAAGATCTGATCCGGTGTCACGCGGTATTCGATCAGTGCGCGGTCGCGATGCCCGCCCAGCGAGTAGAGCCCGGTGAGGATGCTGGAGATCTGGTGCTCGAGCTCTTCATGGCTGACGATCTTGCCGGAGACCGTGCGGTAGCGGTCCTCGAAGCGGTCGGCGATCACAGTGATGCCGTCACCGCCAGCACCTTGCGCCGGTTTGATCACGAAATCGCTGCGCTCGCCGATGATTTCGTGGAGCTTGTCGATCTGCTTCTCGGTTTCGATGACCCCGTACATCTCGGGCACATGGATACCGGCCTCGATGGCGCGCTGCTTGGTGATGATCTTGTCATCGACAATCGGGTACAGGTGCCGTTTGTTGTACTTCAGCACGTAGTCCGCATTGCGCCGATTGATGCCCATGATGCCTTTGGCTTCGAGGGCTTTCCACGTCTTGATCAGGCCGAACATGGCTCAGTCCTTCAGGAAGGCTTTGAAGCGGAACAGCTCAGTCAGGCGGTAGCCGCGGTAGCGGCCCATCGCGAGCATGAAGCCCACCAGAATCAGTAGTACGGCTGGGAAGGTGAACACGAAGTAATTCAGCTCCGGCACGCTCATCAGCAGGTGCGCCAGGGCAGCGGCGAACAGCGTGCCGACCGCTACCTTCATCGCATGACCACCGCCGCGCTCTTCCCAGGTGATCGATAGGCGCTCGATGGTCATGGTCAGAATCACCATCGGGAACAGGGCTACCGACAGGCCGCGCTCCAGGCCGAGCTTGTGGCTGAACAGGCTGATGGCGGCGATCAGCACCACGACGAAGGTCAGCACCACCGAGAGCCTGGGCAACATCTGCAGCTTCAGGTGCTCAAGGTAGGAACGCAGCGACAGGCCGAGCGCGGTGATGATGGTGAACAGCACGATGCCGAAGCCCAATTGGGTCTCGCGGAAGGCCAGGGCGATCAGCACCGGGGTGAAGGTGCCGAGGGTCTGCAGGCCGATCAGGTTGCGCAAGACCAGAATCACCAGCACGCCGATCGGGATCATCACCATGATCATGAAGGTTTGCTGAGTTTGCAGCGGCAGGCCGTACAGCGAGTATTCGAGGAAGTCGGCTTCGGTGCTCTCGTCGGTCAGCTTGGCCAGGCGGATGGCATTCATCTCGCTGTTGTTCAGGCTGAAGCTGACTTGGACTTTCTTGCCGCCTTCGATGTTGATCAGCGGTTCATCGCCGGTCCACCACATCAGACGGTCGGTCGGCAGGCCCTGTTCGCCGGTTTCCGGGCTGAAGTACAGCCAGTTTTCACCGTCGAAGCTGCGCAGCCAGAGTTCTGGGCTCTGCGGTTGATCAGCCATCAGGCGAATGGTGTGGACGCGCTCCATCGGCACATGGGCGATGGACAGCAGCAACTCGATGGTTTTGGCTTTGTTCGGGGTTGACGCATCGCCGGCGAGCAGCAGCTTGACGTTGTCGTCGTTGGCGTTGTTGACCCGCTTGATGGTCTCGCTGATGAAGGTTTCCACGTCCGCGGAATGCTGCCGAATCGGCGCCAGGAGGGCTTCTGCGGCAATCTTCTCCGGGCCTTCTACGACAATGCTGTCACGGAAGATCGGGCCCTTGGCCTTGGGCTTCTCGCCGCTGTAGCGTTTGGTCAGCACCAGGCGGTAGTAGAGCGTCTGGTTGCCGCTGGCCCGGCGCGCCGACCAGGTGACCTTACGGTTGCCGTCGATGCGGTTAATGCTCACGCCGTAGTTATTCGAGATGAAGCTCTCGTTAAGGGTGACGTAGTCCTGGCTCAGCGGCGGCACGAACATCTGCACTTTGACCGGATTCTTCGGGCTGGCCTGGAACTCGACTTTGGCGTCGATATTCCACAGATCATCGGTTTCAGCCTCGGTGATCGGGATGCCAACAATAAAGATCTGGTACGCCGTAATCAGAATGCCCAAGGTCACCAGGATGGTGATCAGGACTTTCAGATGTAGGTTAAGAGAGCGCATGTGGGAACCTGTCCGTTAATCAATCATGTCTGAGTTGCTGCCCCATGACACGCCAGGCAAGGCGCGGGACGCAGGCAATGGCATTCCCTTGGCAAGTCCCGCAACAGCGCATGGCGTGTCATGGGGCGCAACCCGAAGGGACGGGGCCATTTTTCCGCATGGCTGCGTTAGTCGTCGCTCATTTGGAGTAACCAAACTTCTCTCCTCCTGCCTTGCCATGCGGAAAAATGGCCTCCGGCACAGACATGATTGATCAAGGGGCAGGTTCCTTCTCGACAGAGTTTGCGTCGCTGGCACAGCCGGGTTTCCCTGCTGCGTATTTAAGGCTCGGGTCGACCAGTGCATCGAAGCGTTTGAGTGCTTCGGAACCGATCAACAGCGGATATTGGAAGGAGCTGCGGTCAGTCAAGTTCACTTCGATGCTGCGTAAGGCTTTGCCCATACAGATATCCAGCTCGATCACCGGGCGGGCGGTATAGGTTTTTTCTTCGTCGGGATCGTAGTCGCCGGCGCGTCGTTTGATCTTGCTGATACGTGCCAGCGGCCGCTCGATGGGGTGGGCGTGGGCATCGTCGATGGCTAGATAAAAGCGCACCCAGGTTTCGCCATCACGCTTGAAGCGTTTGATGTCGCGTGCGCTCAAGGAGGCCGTTTTAGCGCCGGTATCCAGTTTTGCCGCCACTTGCTGGTTGATATCGGGCAGTTGAGCGTATTCGTTCAGACCATAGATGGTCTTGTCGGCGGCGAGACTCATGCCGGGCAACAGAATCAGGCAAAACAGCAGGGCTAAGGGCTTGAGTCTCATAAGTCCTAAAGGTGGATCGCGATTATCGGGTCAGGGTATCGGCGGCGTAGCAGGTCAGTCCGGCGCGCCAGGCATGGAAGTTTAGCAGGCAGAACAAAGGCGCCTGACCGGGCGCATACGGGCGGCATTCTAACATGGGGATTTTCTGCGGCGACAGGCGCTTATGGGGGTTTCTGCAAGTAGGTTCGGTGGAATTAAATCTTTTGCTTATTAAAAGATTGTCGACAATATCCTTGATGTGTTTGACAGGCAGCCTCTCTATAGGTAGTTTTTGCCGAAATATCTAACGGTGTGTCGACAATATGCAGGACGTCATCGAATCCCCTCTAAAGGCTCAAGATGAATCCGAGACGCTTTCGGAGCATGTCTTTCGGCGTATTCAGGCGGCCATAGTCCGGGGTGAGATAGCTCCCGGCAGTAAAATCTCCGAGCCGGAGCTGGCGCGCACCTACGGCATCAGTCGCGGCCCGCTCCGGGAGGCGATCCATCGTCTGGAAGGGCAGAAGCTGCTGGTGCGGGTGCCGCATGTCGGCGCGCGGGTGGTCTCGCTGAGCCATGCCGAGCTGATCGAGCTCTACGAAATTCGTGAGTCCTTGGAGGGTATGGCCTGTCGTTTGGCTGCCGAACGCATGAGCCAGGCCGAGATTGATGAGCTGCGCCGGGTGCTGGACACCCACGAGCGTGACGCAGCTTTCCAGGCCGGTGTTGGCTACTACCAGCAGGAAGGCGACTTCGACTTCCACTATCGAATCATCCAGGGCAGCGGTAACCGCACCCTGACCCAGATGCTCTGCGGTGAGTTGTATCAGTTGGTGCGGATGTACCGCATCCAGTTCTCCGCCGTGCCGAACCGGCCACGTCAGGCCTTCGCCGAACACCACCGGATTCTCGATGCCATCGCCGAGCGTGACGGCGAGCTGGCCGAGTTGTTGATGCGTCGTCACATCGGCGCCTCCAAACGCAATATCGAGCGCCACTACCAGGAGGCTGCCGCCAGGCAAGGCGCCTCCGTCAAGACAGCCACTCCACGAGGTGAGTCATGAGTCAGAGTTCTTCCGTTCAGAGCAGTCCGGGTCAACGGTTTCGCGATGCGGTGGCCAGCGAGCAGCCGTTGCAAGTGGTCGGCGCCATCAATGCCAACCATGCGCTGCTGGCCAAACGTGCCGGCTTCAAGGCCATCTACCTATCCGGCGGCGGAGTTGCGGCCGGCTCGTTGGGCCTGCCGGATTTGGGCATCACCGGTCTGGACGACGTACTCACCGACGTGCGGCGGATCACCGATGTCTGCGATCTGCCCTTGTTAGTGGATGTCGACACGGGCTTTGGTTCTTCGGCCTTCAACGTCGCGCGAACCGTGAAATCGATGATCAAGTTCGGCGCCGCCGCCATCCATATCGAGGATCAGGTCGGCGCCAAGCGTTGCGGCCACCGGCCGAACAAGGAGATCGTCTCGCAGCAGGAAATGGTCGATCGGATCAAGGCGGCAGTCGATGCGCGCACTGATGACAGCTTCGTGATCATGGCGCGTACCGATGCGCTGGCGGTGGAGGGGCTGCAAGCCGCGCTCGACCGTGCGGCGGCCTGCATCGAGGCGGGCGCCGACATGGTCTTCCCGGAGGCCATCACCGAGCTTGCGATGTACAAGCTGTTTGCCGACAGGGTGAAGGCGCCGATCCTGGCCAACATCACCGAGTTTGGCGCCACGCCGTTGTTCACCACCGAAGAGCTGCGCTCTGCCGATGTCTCCCTGGTGCTCTATCCGCTGTCGGCGTTCCGCGCCATGAACAAGGCGGCCGAGAACGTCTACACCGCGATTCGTCGCGACGGCACCCAGAAGAACGTGATCGACACCATGCAGACCCGCATGGAGCTGTACGAGCGCATCAATTATCACGCTTTCGAGCAGAGCCTCGATGCGCTGTTCGCGCAAAAGAAGAGCTGATTAAAAAGCTCATTCGTTCCATCGAAATTGCAGTATCCGACAACAAATTCAAAGCGGGAGAGAGCAATGGCTGAAGCAAAAGTATTGAGTGGCGCGGGTCTGCGTGGCCAGGTTGCCGGGCAGACGGCGCTGTGCACCGTGGGCCTGGCCGGCGCTGGTTTGACCTATCGCGGCTATGACGTACGAGAGCTGGCCGCCGCTGCGCGTTTCGAAGAAGTGGCTTATCTGCTGCTTTACGGCGAGCTGCCGAACCAGGCACAGCTCGCGGCCTACATGAAGAAGCTGCAAGGTTTGCGTGACCTGCCGCAGGCGTTGAAAGAAGTGCTCGAGCGCATTCCGGCCAATGCCCATCCAATGGATGTGATGCGTACCGGCTCGTCGGTCCTCGGCACCCTGGAGCCGGAGCACAGCTTCGAGCAGCAGCATGATGTGACCGACCGCCTGCTGGCAATCTTTCCGGCGATCATGTGCTACTGGTACCGCTTCAGTCATGAAGGCCTGCGCATCGACTGCGTCACCGATGAAGAGTCCATCGGCGGCCACTTCCTGCACCTGCTGCACGGCAAGAAGCCGAGCGAGTTGCACGTCAAGGTGATGGATGTGTCGCTGATCCTCTACGCCGAGCACGAGTTCAACGCTTCGACCTTTACCGCGCGAGTCTGCGCCTCGACCCTGAGTGACATGTACTCCTGCGTCACCGCGGCTATCGGTTCGCTGCGCGGCCCGCTGCACGGCGGCGCCAACGAGGCGGCGATGGAGATGATCGCGCGTTTCAATTCGCCGGAAGAGGCGATCAAGGGCACCCTTGGCATGCTCGAGCGCAAGGACAAGATCATGGGCTTCGGTCACGCGATCTACAAAGAGTCCGACCCGCGTAACGAGGTGATCAAAGGCTGGTCGAAAAAGCTCGCCGACGAAGTCGGAGACACCGTGCTGTATCCCGTCTCCGAAGCGATAGACCGGACCATGTGGGAACAGAAGAAGCTGTTTCCCAATGCCGATTTCTACCACGCCTCGACGTACCACTTCATGGGCATTCCAACCAAACTGTTTACCCCGATCTTCGTCTGTTCGCGGGTCTCCGGCTGGGCCGCCCATGTGTTCGAACAGCGCGCCAACAACCGCATCATCCGGCCCAGCGCTGAGTATGTCGGCGTTGAGCAGCGGCCGGTCAAGCCTATCGCGGAGCGATAGCCGCTTTGATTTCCCTCTCCCGCTTGCGGGAGAGGGTGGCCCGCAGGGCCGGGAGAGGGTTGGTGCAGCTGGTACACCCTCGTTTGGTGGCGGGCAGTAATGAATTCTCTCTCCCTGAAGGGAGAGGTACAAATTTCACCCCAACATCGAGTGAGCGCCAACGCCGATCTGAACAACCGTTCTGACTATCCGCCGCTGGACAAGTGCTGATTGGGATAAAGGGGAGTAGGCCGTGACACTTGGTCGTGACACGCCGTTCTCCCCGACCTCGCCGTTCTGAACATTACTCGATTGAGTCCCTACGCCATGAACACTGCAAACCGCAAACCTCTGCCAGGCACCCAACTGGATTATTTCGACACCCGTGCCGCGGTCGATGCGATCCAGCCCGGCGCCTATGACAAGCTGCCGTACACCTCGCGTGTGCTGGCCGAAAACCTGGTGCGCCGCTGCGATCCCGCCCCGCTGACCGCCTCCCTGAAGCAGCTCATTGAGCGCAAGCGCGAGCTGGACTTCCCCTGGTTCCCGGCTCGCGTGGTCTGCCACGACATCCTCGGCCAGACTGCACTGGTTGACCTCGCCGGCCTGCGTGACGCCATTGCCGAGCAGGGCGGTGACCCCGCCATGGTCAACCCGGTGGTGCCGACCCAGCTGATCGTCGACCACTCGCTGGCGGTGGAATGTGGCGGCTTCGATCCGGACGCGTTCGCCAAGAACCGCGCCATCGAAGACCGCCGCAACGAAGACCGTTTCCACTTTATCAACTGGACCAAGAAGGCGTTCAAGAACGTCGACGTGATCCCTCCGGGCAACGGCATCCTGCACCAGATCAACCTCGAGCGCATGTCGCCCGTGGTGCAGGTGAAAGACGGCGTGGCCTTCCCGGACACCCTGGTCGGCACCGACAGCCACACTCCGATGGTCGACGCGCTGGGCGTGATTGCCATCGGCGTGGGCGGCCTCGAAGCCGAAAGCGTGATGCTGGGCCGCGCCTCCTGGATGCGTCTTCCGGACATCATCGGTGTGGAGCTGACCGGCAAGCCGCAGTCGGGCATCACCGCGACTGACATCGTGCTGTCCCTGACCGAGTTCCTGCGCAAGGAAAAAGTAGTGGGCGCCTACCTCGAGTTCTACGGGGAAGGCACGGCCAACCTGACCCTCGGCGACCGCGCCACCATCGCCAACATGGCGCCGGAATTCGGTGCCACCGCCGCGATGTTCTATATCGACCAGCAGACCATCGACTACCTGCGCCTCACCGGTCGTGAAGACGAGCAGGTCAGGCTGGTCGAGCTCTACGCCAAGGAAACCGGCCTCTGGGGCGACAGCCTGAAGAATGCCGAGTACGAGCGCGTGCTCTCGTTCGACCTGTCCACCGTGGTGCGTACGCTGGCTGGCCCGTCCAACCCGCACCGCCGTCTGCCAGTGTCCGAACTGGCCGCCCGTGGCGTGTCCGGCGTGGTGGAGAACGAGCCGGGCAAGATGCCGGACGGCGCCGTGATCATCGCCGCCATCACCAGCTGCACCAACACCAACAACCCGCGCAACATGGTGGCCGCCGGCCTGCTGGCCCGTAACGCCAACAAGCTAGGCCTGACCCGCAAGCCGTGGGTGAAGTCCTCGCTGGCCCCGGGCTCCAAGACCGTGGCCCTGTATCTGGAAGAAGGCGGCCTGCTGCCGGAGCTGGAACAGCTGGGCTTTGGTGTGGTGGCCTTCGCCTGCACCACCTGTAACGGCATGTCCGGCGCGCTGGACCCGGTGATCCAGAAAGAGGTGGTGGACCGCGACCTGTACGCCACCGCTGTACTGTCCGGCAACCGCAACTTCGACGGCCGTATCCACCCGTATGCCAAGCAGGCCTTCCTGGCCTCGCCGCCGCTGGTGGTGGCCTACGCCATCGCCGGCACCATCCGTTTCGACATCGAGAAGGATGTGCTGGGTCTGGATGCCAAGGGCCAGGAAATCCGCCTGAAGGACATCTGGCCGAGCGACGAAGAGATCGATGCCGTGGTCAAGGCCTCGGTGAAGCCGGAGCAGTTCCGCCAGGTCTACATCCCGATGTTTGCCATCCAGGAAGACACCGGTCCGAAGGTCGACCCGCTGTACGACTGGCGCCCGATGAGCACCTACATCCGCCGTCCGCCTTATTGGGCTAAAGAGGGGGAAGGCGCGCTGGCCGGTGAGCGCCCCCTGAAGGGCATGCGCCCGCTGGCGGTGCTGCCGGACAACATCACCACCGACCACCTGTCGCCGTCCAACGCCATCATGCTGAACAGCGCCGCCGGTGAGTACTTGGCCAAGATGGGCCTGCCGGAGGAGGACTTCAACTCCTACGCGACCCACCGTGGCGATCACCTGACCGCCCAGCGTGCCACCTTTGCCAACCCGCAACTGTTCAACGAGATGGTGATGGAAAACGGCGAGGTCAAACAGGGTTCGCTGGCCCGGGTCGAGCCGGAAGGCAAGGTGATGCGCATGTGGGAAGCGATCGAGACCTACATGGAGCGCAAGCAGCCGCTGATCATCATCGCCGGTGCCGACTACGGTCAGGGCTCGTCCCGTGACTGGGCGGCCAAGGGCGTGCGTCTGGCCGGTGTGGAAGCCATCGCGGCCGAAGGCTTCGAGCGTATCCACCGCACCAACCTGATCGGCATGGGCGTACTGCCACTGGAGTTCAAGCCGGGTATGAATCGCCAGACCCTCGGCATCGACGGCAGCGAGACCTTCGACGTGATCGGCGAGCGTACCCCGCGCACCACACTGACCCTGGTGATTAACCGCAAGAACGGCGAGCGGGTCGAAGTGCCGGTGACCTGCCGTCTCGATACCGCCGAAGAAGTGTCGATCTACGAGGCCGGCGGCGTGCTGCAGCGTTTTGCCCAGGACTTCCTGGAATCGGTGGCGACTGGCGATGCTGCCAGGCCGGGAGCGGCTGGCTAGCGCCCTCTCCCATTGGGAGAGGGCCGGGGTGAGGGGCTGCGGTAAACCCGGCGCCCCCTCATCCGCCCTTCGGGCACCTTCTCCCAGAGGGAGAAGGGATTTTTAGTGTTATCAGGACAATATTCCCATGGCACACGTACCCCAGATCAAGATTCCCGCCACCTATATCCGTGGCGGCACCAGCAAAGGCGTGTTCTTCCGCCTGCAGGATTTACCCGAAAGCGCACAAGTGCCGGGTGCGGCACGCGATGCCCTCCTGCTGCGCGTGATCGGCAGCCCGGACCCTTACGGTAAGCAGATTGACGGCATGGGCGGGGCCACCTCCAGCACCAGCAAGACGGTCATCCTGTCCAAGAGCAGCAAACCCGAGCACGACGTCGATTACCTGTTCGGCCAGGTGTCCATCGACAAAGCCTTCGTCGACTGGAGCGGCAACTGCGGCAACCTGTCTGCGGCGGTTGGCTCGTTTGCCATCAGCGCAGGTCTAGTGGATGCCAGCCGCATCCCCGAGAACGGCGTGGCCACCGTGCGGATCTGGCAGGCCAACATCGGCAAGAGCATCATCGCGCACGTGCCCATCACCGATGGCGCCGTGCAGGAAACCGGTGACTTCGCGCTCGACGGCGTGACTTTCCCCGCCGCGCAAGTGCAGCTCGAATTCCTGGACCCGGCTGCCGACGAAGAAGGTGCGGCCGGCTCGATGTTCCCTACCGGCAACCTCGTGGACGATCTCGAGGTGCCGGCTGATGTTGTGAAAGGGGGCACGCTCAAGGCCACGATGATCAATGCCGGCATCCCGACCATCTTCGTGAACGCAGAAGACCTCGGCTACACGGGCACCGAGTTGCAGGACGCCATCAACGGCGATGCCAAGGCCCTGGCCATGTTCGAGACGATTCGCGCCTATGGTGCGGTGCGCATGGGTCTCATCCAGCACATCGATGAAGCCGCCCAGCGCCAACACACGCCCAAGGTTGCCTTTGTGGCCAAGCCGACCGACTACCTCGCCTCCAGCGGCAAGCAAGTGGCTGCCGGTGACGTGGACCTGCTCGTGCGTGCCCTGTCGATGGGCAAACTGCACCACGCCATGATGGGCACGGCCGCCGTGGCCATCGGCACCGCCGCGGCGATTCCGGGCACGCTGGTGAATCTCGCGGCCGGCGGTGGTTCGCGCACTGCGGTGCGCTTTGGCCACCCCTCGGGCACCCTGCGCGTGGGCGCCGAAGCCAGCCAGGCCAACGGTGAATGGACGGTGACCAAGGCCATCATGAGCCGCAGCGCTCGAGTGCTGATGGAAGGCTGGGTCCGCGTGCCCGGCGATGCATTCTAAGGTGTGCTACCGCTTGATCCACAAGAACCCATTCAGGGTTCTTGTGGTTGATTTAACCTGCACTTAACGACGCGTTAGCAGAGTGAGTCGATGATGAGCGCCAACGTAGACCTGAACATCCGCCCCGACTACGACCAGGTCCTGCAGGACATCGCCGACTACGTCCTGAACTTCAAGATCGAGTCCAAGGAAGCCCTGAACACCGCCCGTAACTGCCTGATGGATACCCTGGGCTGTGGTCTGCTGGCGTTGCGTTTCCCTGAGTGCACCAAGCACTTGGGCCCGATCGTTGAAGGTACCGTGGTGCCGAACGGCGCCCGCGTGCCAGGCACCAGTTTCCGTCTGGATCCGGTCAAGGCGGCTTGGGACATCGGCTGCATCGTTCGTTGGCTGGACTACAACGACACCTGGCTGGCAGCCGAATGGGGGCATCCGTCGGATAACCTCGGGGGCATCCTGGCAGTCGCGGACCACCTGTCGCAGAAGCGTATCGCCAACGGTGACGCGCCGCTGACCATTCGTGCGGTGCTGGAAGCGGTGATCATGGCGCACGAGATCCAGGGCGTGATCGCCCTGGAGAACTCCTTCAATCGTGTCGGTCTGGACCACGTGATCCTGGTCAAAGTAGCCTCGACCGCGGTGACCGCCAAGCTGATGGGAGCCACCCGCGAACAGCTGCTGGCAGCACTGTCGCATGCCTTTGTCGATGGTCAGGCTCTGCGGACCTACCGTCATGCGCCGAACGCCGGCTCGCGTAAATCCTGGGCGGCTGGCGATGCTTCCAGTCGTGGCGTGCGTCTGGCCGATATCGCCATGCGTGGCGAAATGGGCATCCCGGGCGTGCTGACTGCGCCGCAGTGGGGCTTCTACGACGTGTTGTTCAGCCACACCAACAAAGATCTGGCGCTCAAGCCCGAAGATAAGCGCCAGTTCAGCTTTTCGCAGAAGTTCGGCACTTATGTGATGGAAAACGTGCTGTTTAAAATCAGCTTCCCGGCCGAGTTCCACTCGCAGACCGCCTGTGAAGCCGCAGTAACGCTGCATCCGCAGGTCAAAGACCGCCTGCACGAGATCGACAAGATCGTCATCACCACCCACGAGTCGGCGATCCGCATCATCTCCAAGGTCGGCCCGCTGGCCAACGCCGCCGACCGCGACCACTGCATCCAGTACATGACCGCCGTGCCGCTGGCCTTCGGCAGCCTGGTGGCCGAGCAGTACGAAGACGACTTCCATGCGGCCAACCCGATCATCGACGAGCTGCGCGAGAAGATGGTCATAGTCGAAGACGAGCGTTACACCCGCGAGTATCTGGAAGCGGACAAGCGCTCTATCGCCAACGCCATCCAAGTGTTCTTCAAGGACGGCACCTCGACCGAGCAAGTGGCTGTCGAGTACCCGATTGGCCATCGCCGCCGCCGTGCCGATGGTATCCCGCTGTTGGAAGAGAAGTTCAAAGCCAACCTGGCCACCAAATTCACCGGCCAGCGCAGCGCGGAAATTTTCGCCCTGTGCAAAGACCAGGCGAAACTGGAAGCTACCCCGGTCAACCGCTTTATGGATCTGTTCGTGATCTGAGAACCTGTTCAATATCTGCTGCGCTTGGTCATGCTGCGTTGAAAACAGGCTCGGAATGCTCATTTACCACTCGTAAACTGCGCTTCCTCGCCTGTTTGACTCGCTACGCTCGCCCTGCGGGCCAGCCTTTGGCTGTTACTCCGCTCCGCTGCGTTGCGCCTTGTGACCCACATGGATGTGGGGAATGCCGCGACCCGTAGGGAACGGGTGCGGCCCTGACCTGCGCTCGCGACGATCTTGAACAGGTTCTGAGGCGGCGGGCTGTAGGCCATAAGTCTGAAGACAAAACAAAGCCGGCATTGCCGGCTTTGTTTTTCGGGATGGCTTTGAAGTTCGGATGTAGGTTGGGTAGAGCCTAGCGAAACCCAGCTGGGTTTCGGCACAAGCGCCTCTGCCCAGCCTAGGTTTCGAAACCTATTTCAGTCTTCTTTCCACGCCTTTTTCCACCAGGATCTTGGCGGAGATCTCTTCCACCGAAAAGTGCGTGGAATTGATGAAGGGGATGTTTTCTCGGCGTAACAGTTGCTCGACCTCGCGAACTTCGAACTCGCACTGCGCGTAGCTGGCATAGCGGCTGTTCGGTTTGCGCTCGTTGCGGATGGCGGTCAGGCGATCGGGGTCGATGGTCAGGCCGAACAGCTTGTCCTTATAGGCTTTGAGCGCGGCAGGCAGTTGCAGGCGCTCCATATCTTCTTCGGTCAGCGGGTAGTTAGCCGCGCGGATGCCGTACTGCAAGGCCATGTACAGGCAGGTCGGAGTTTTCCCGCAGCGCGAGACGCCGACGAGGATCAGGTCGGCCTTGTCGTAGTAGTGGGTGCGGGCGCCGTCGTCGTTGTCCAGGGCGAAGTTCACCGCCTCGATCCGCTCCATATAGTTGGAGTTGGAGTTGATGGAGTGTGATTTGCCGACTGAGTAGGACGAATGCGAGGTCAGCTCCTGCTCCAGCGGAGCCAGGAAAGTGGAGAAGATATCAATCATAAAACCGTCGGACTTCGCCAAAATGTCGCGAATGTCCCGATTCACTATGGTGTCGAAGATGATCGGGCGGACACCGTCCTTCTCTGCGGCGCTGTTGATTTGTTGTACCATGGCCCGCGCTTTTTCAACGGTGTCGATGTAGGGGCGCGTGAGCTTGTGAAAGGTGATGTTTTCGAACTGCGCCAGCAGGCTTTGGCCGAGGGTTTCCGCCGTAATGCCGGTACCATCGGAGATGAAAAAAGCGGTTCGTTTCATTTGCACCGAAGGCCTTAAGCTGAGGACGATTCTTGGCTATCATAGGCCCCCTTTGATGGGCCCATGCCGGTTGGCATTGTTACTTATTTTCCAGGGCCAGGCCACAATCACGCGGAGCCGCTCCGCCTGAGCTTTTCCCGTGCCTGAGCTTGTCCAACACCGTTAGTGGAGAGATCACCTTGGTAGAGTACGTAGTTTCCCTCGATAAGCTCGGCGTCCATGATGTGGAGCATGTGGGGGGCAAGAACGCATCCCTGGGCGAGATGATCAGCAACCTCGCGGGCGCCGGTGTATCGGTTCCCGGTGGTTTCGCCACTACCGCCCAGGCCTACCGTGACTTCCTCGAGCAGAGCGGTCTGAACGAGCGTATCCACGCCGCCCTCGATGCGCTGGATGTGGACGACGTCAACGCCCTGGTGAAAACCGGCGCGCAAATCCGTCAGTGGGTGATGGACGCCGAGTTCCCCGAGCGCTTAAACGCCGAAATCCGTGCGGCTTTCGCCGAGATGTCGGCGGGCAACCCGAATATGGCCGTGGCCGTGCGTTCCTCGGCGACCGCCGAAGACTTGCCGGATGCCTCATTCGCCGGCCAGCAAGAAACCTTCCTGAACATTCGCGGCGTGGACAACGTGATCCGTGCGGCGAAGGAAGTGTTCGCTTCTCTATTCAACGACCGCGCCATCGCTTACCGCGTGCACCAGGGTTTCGACCACAAGCTGGTCGCCCTGTCCGCCGGCGTGCAGCGCATGGTTCGTTCGGAAACCGGCACCGCCGGCGTACTGTTCACCCTGGACACCGAATCGGGCTTTCGCGACGTGGTGTTTATCACCGGCGCCTATGGCTTGGGCGAAACCGTGGTGCAAGGCGCGGTCAACCCGGACGAGTTCTACGTCCACAAGCAAACCCTGGAGGCTGGCCGCCCTGCGATCCTGCGCCGCAACCTGGGTAGCAAAGCGATCAAGATGATCTACGGCGACGAAGCCAAGGCCGGCAAGTCGGTCAAGGTGGTGGATGTCGATCATGCCGAGCGCTCGCGCTTCTGCTTGAGCGATGCCGAGGTCACTGAGTTGGCCAAGCAGGCGCTGATCATCGAGAAGCACTACCAGCGGCCGATGGACATCGAGTGGGCCAAAGACGGCGACGACGGCAAGCTGTACATAGTCCAGGCCCGTCCTGAGACCGTGAAGAGCCGCTCCAGCGCCAATGTGATGGAGCGTTACCTGCTGAAAGAAACCGGCGTTGTCCTGGTCGAAGGTCGTGCCATCGGCCAGAAAATCGGCGCCGGCAAGGTGCGGGTGATCAACGATATTGCCGAGATGGACAAGGTTCAGCCGGGCGACGTACTGGTTTCCGACATGACCGACCCGGATTGGGAACCGATCATGAAGCGCGCCAGCGCTATCGTCACCAACCGTGGCGGGCGTACCTGTCACGCGGCGATCATCGCCCGTGAATTGGGAATTCCGGCCGTAGTCGGTTGCGGCAACGCCACCCAGGTGTTGCAGGATGGCCAGGGCGTTACCGTGTCCTGTGCCGAAGGCGACACCGGCTTTATCTTCGAAGGTGAGTTGGGCTTCGATATCCGCAAGAACTCCGTCGATGCGATGCCCGAGCTGCCGTTCAAGATCATGATGAACGTCGGCAATCCGGATCGCGCTTTCGACTTCGCCCAGTTGCCGAACGCCGGCGTGGGTCTGGCACGCTTGGAATTCATCATCAACCGCATGATCGGCGTGCACCCAAAAGCGCTGTTGAACTTTGCCAGCCTGCCGGCGGAGATCAAGGACAGCGTCGAGAAGCGCATCGCGGGTTACGACGATCCGGTTGGCTTCTACGTCGAGAAGCTGGTTGAGGGCATCAGCACCCTGGCCGCGGCGTTCTGGCCGAAGAAGGTCATAGTGCGGCTGTCGGACTTCAAGTCCAACGAATACGCCAACCTGATCGGCGGCAAGCTCTACGAGCCGGAAGAAGAGAACCCGATGCTGGGCTTTCGCGGCGCTTCGCGCTACATCAGCGAATCCTTCCGTGATTGTTTCGAGCTGGAATGCCGCGCGCTGAAGAAGGTCCGCAACGAAATGGGCCTGACCAACGTCGAGATCATGGTGCCGTTCGTGCGGACACTCGGCGAGGCGAGCCAAGTCGTTGATCTGCTAGCTCAAAACGGCCTGGCACGGGGCCAGAACGGCCTGAAAGTCATCATGATGTGCGAGCTGCCGTCTAACGCGATTCTGGCCGAAGAGTTTCTCGAGTTCTTCGATGGCTTCTCCATCGGTTCTAACGATCTGACTCAGCTGACGCTGGGCCTGGATCGTGACTCGGGGATTGTCGCTCACCTGTTTGACGAGCGTAATCCGGCGGTTAAGAAGCTGCTCTCCAATGCCATCCAGGCCTGTAACAAGGCCGGGAAATACATCGGCATCTGTGGTCAGGGCCCGTCGGATCATCCGGATCTGGCCAGGTGGTTGATGGAGCAGGGCATCGAAAGCGTCTCGTTGAACCCGGACTCCGTGCTGGAAACCTGGTTCTTCCTGGCGGAAGGTCAACCGGCCTGATGGCTTTATTTCGGTGCGGATCAACTCGTTCTGAGCTGCTCCGCACCGGCGCTGCTTGAATCAGCGCTTCTCTAACCACCTATAAAAAGGGCGGACATAATTCCGCCCTTTTTTGTGCAAGTAGCCGCATGCAAAGTAGCAGTGAACTTTTTCCCGTCGCGCTGATAAGCGCAGAGCTGCGTGGCGATCTGAGCGAAGACGTCTATCGCCTGAAGCCTGGTAACAGCAGCGATTTCAGCGTCGAACTGGCGCTAACCCGCCTGGGCCAGTCGGGCCAGGAAGCCAAGCGTGGTGTGCCGGTGATTCTGCTGCATGGCAGTTTCTCCAATCGACGTTTCTGGTATTCGCCGAAGGGCATTGGCCTCGGCCCCTATCTGGCGCGGGTTGGCTTTGACGTATGGATCGCGGAGATGCGTGGCCACGGTTTGTCGCCGCGTAACCTGAACTATCGACACAATCGAGTGGCGGATTATGTGCGTTATGACCTGCCGGCCATCGCGGCGTTCGTCCGCGAGCAGACGGCGCAGAGCCCGCACTGGATTGGTCACTCCCTCGGCGGCATCACCTTGGCGGCAGCGCTCGGTGGGCACTATCTGGGTGAGGATGAGGTCGCCTCGGCAGCCTTGTTCGGTAGCCAGATCAGTCGCGTCTACTGGCCGCTGAAAGTGCCGCCAGTGGAGTGGGGCGGACGTTTGCTGCTCAAGCGTTTCGCCGCGCTGTCAGGCTCACGGCTCAGGCGCGGCCCGGAAGACGAACCCATCGGTCTGGCGCTGGAAAGTCTGCGCTGGCATGGTCTGTTCGGTCGTTTCGGCGACGCCGAGCGCGATTGGTGGGCCGGGCTGGCGGAGGTGCGGGTGCCGTTGTTGGCCGTTGGCGCCGTGGGGGATCAGCAGGATCCCGCCTGGGCCTGTCGCAAATTGCTGGAACAGTTTGGCTCGCAAACCCGCGAGTTTGTCTGCCTCGGCAGGAAAAACGGTTTTGCCGATGATTACGGACATGTCGAGATGCTGGTTAGCAAGCACGCGCAGCGCGAAGTTTGGCCGCTGGCCGAGCATTGGCTGCGGGAGACGCGGCTGCCGGAAGGCGCAGGGCAGGCCTAAGCTTGCCTTAGGCTCGGTGCGTCGTAGGCTGGGTAGAGGCACCGGCGCTTCTACCCAGCCTACGCGATTGAACGTAACACGCCGCCATCCACGCGCATTGCGGCTCCGGAGGTGGCCAAGGCCAGCTCAGAAGCCAGATACACCACCAAGTCAGCCACCTCATCGACCGTTGCCAAGCGCTTGATCGGCGAGCCGGGTCGATGCTCGGCGATAAAGTTACGCTCCTGTTCTTCAACCGGAGCTCCTTGCTTCTCGGCATCTTGGCGAAGAAGCTAGCAACCCCTTCCGAGCGAGTCGGGCCAGGCAGCGGCGTTTATTTGCTAAGGAGTGCAGGCTTACGGCGGCTGAGGCGTTCCGTCGCGGCCGGCAGAACGCTAAAATGAGACGCCAAGACGGCATAGAGTCATTTTTGCTGCCACTGGAGGTGCCATGTTCGTTGCCCTCGAACGGCTGTTGAATCTAGAAGAAGGCTATCGGCGGACCTTCCAGGTCGCCGGGCGCAGCCTTTTATTGCTGGTGGTAGACCAGCAACCGGTGCTACTGGAGAATCGTTGTCCGCACCAGGGTGCACCCTTGCACAACGCTACGGTGCTCGGTAGGGTGCTGCGCTGCGCGCGGCATGGCTCCGAATTCGATCTGTTTACCGGGCAGGCGCTGAATGCCCATTGCGCGGGACTGACCCGGCTGACGCTGGTCTACGATGGCGACCGCATTGGCGTCGATCTCTGACTCAGCTTTTCTCACTCGTAGGAGTTTTTCCATGCAATACATCACTCCCGATCTGTGCGATGCCTACCCGGAACTGGTGCAGGTGGTTGAGCCGATGTTCAGCAATTTCGGCGGGCGCGACTCCTTTGGTGGCGAGATCGTCACCATCAAGTGTTTCGAGGACAACTCCCTGGTCAAGGATCAGGTCGAGCTCAATGGTAAAGGCAAAGTGCTGGTCGTCGATGGCGGTGGCTCGCTGCGTCGCGCCTTGCTTGGCGACATGCTGGCTGAGAAGGCGGCGAAGAACGGTTGGGAAGGTCTGGTGGTCTATGGGTGCATCCGTGACGTCGATGTCATCGCGCAGACCGAGCTGGGGGTGCAGGCGCTGGCCAGCCATCCGATGAAGACCGACAAGCGCGGCATCGGCGATCTGAACGTGCCGGTGACTTTCGGTGGCGTGACTTTCCGTCCAGGTGAGTATGTGTATGCCGACAACAACGGCATCATCCTTTCGCCCAAGCCGCTGGAGATGCCGGCCTAAGGTCTTAAAACCCGGCGCAAGCCGGGTTTTTTCTAAGTTCGGCAATCGGCAGCCAGTAAAGGAGTGAGGATGCACGAGGAAGACAATGCGCAATGGGGGCTGGTGCATGCCTTCGTTCTGGACGGTAAAGGCGGCGCGCGGCCGATTGCACGTAACCAATTGGATGAGCTTGAGCTCATGCCAGAGCAAAGCCTCTGGCTGCATTGGGATCGCAGCCATCCACAGACCCATGCCTGGTTGCGCAACTCCAGTGGGCTGAACGAGTTCAGTTGTGACCTGTTGCTGGAGGAGAACACCCGGCCGCGGCTAGTGCCGTTGCCGAATGACGAGCTCCTACTGTTCCTGCGCGGCGTCAATCTCAATCCGGGTGCCGAGCCGGAGGACATGGTTTCGGTGCGCATCTTTGCCACGCCTCAGCGGGTCATTTCACTGCGCTTGCGGCCGCTACGCGCGACCGAGGAATTGCTTGCCGAGCTGGACGAGGGAGAGGGCCCGAAGACCTCGTCCGAGCTGATGCTGTATTTGGCGCAGCACCTGACCGGCAAGGTCGATGGCCTGGTCGGCGAGCTCTCCGAGCAAGTCGATGCCCAGGAAGAGCGGATGGACGCCGATGAGCGTTATGCGCCGGAGCACGGCCAGATGCTGCACGTCCGCCGTCGTGCAGCGGGCTTGCGGCGCTTTCTGGCTCCGCAGCGCGATATCTACGCTCAGCTGACGCGCAACAAACTGCCCTGGTTTGCCGATGACGAGAGTGACTACTGGAACGAGTTGAACAACCGTTTGACGCGCTATCTGGAGGAACTGGAGTTGATTCGTGAGCGGGTCGGCCTGGTGCTCGAGTCCGAGCATCGGCGGATGAGTGAGCGGATGAACCGCATCATGTACCGCTTTGGGATTATCACCGGGGTCTTTCTGCCGATGACTTTCCTGACCGGCTTGCTGGGGGTCAATGTCGGCGGTATTCCGGGCTCGGAAAGCCCGTACGGCTTTCTGATCGCCTGCCTGATCTTGGCTGGCGTGGCCTTCACTCAGTGGTGGCTTTTTCGCCGCCTACGCTGGGTTTGATGTGACTTGTCGAGCTTTCGCCTCGTCTAGCCGACAGATCCCCTGAGGTGCGCATGCACGATCCATTCGAAGAATCCCTGCGTGACCTGCTCAAGTCTTCGTCGACCAACCATGACGATGATGCTTGCCTGGGGCGCGTACTGAAGACTGCCAACCGCCAAGTCGGTGCTGGCGATCTGTTCAGCCTGATGGGCCATTGGCTCGAAGCGCTGATGATCGCCCTGAGTAACGGTTCGGCCCATGTCGCGCCGGTATCTCGCCGTACTTCTTCCGCTCGCTCTCTTGATAAGGCTGATTGAAATGGAACTCGACCCCTGGACCCAAAGCCTGGTGAGTGCGATGACTGCCCTGTGGACTAAGGTCGCCGGCTTCATCCCTAACCTGTTTGTCGCGCTGATTTTGGTGCTGCTGGGTTTTGTCGTAGCCAAATTGCTCGACACCTTGCTCTCCAAATTGCTGGGTAAAGTCGGTCTGGACCGACTGATGGCCGGCACAGGTTTGACCAAACTGTTAAGCCGGGCGGGCATTCAAGTGCCGGTCTCAACCTTGATCGGCAAGATCGTCTATTGGTTCGTCTTGTTGATCTTCCTGGTTTCGGCGGCTGAGTCGCTGGGCTTGGAGCGGGTCTCGGCGACCCTCGATGTGCTCGCCTTGTACCTGCCAAAAGTCTTTGGCGCAGCTCTAGTGCTGCTCGCCGGCGTACTCTTGGCACAGTTGGTCAGTGGCCTGGTGCGCGGTGCCGCCGAAGGGGTGGGGCTGGACTATGCCAGCGGCCTGGGGCGTATCGCCCAAGGCTTGGTGATCATCATCAGTATCTCGGTAGCCATCGGTCAATTGGAAGTGAAGACCGACCTGCTGAACAACGTGATCGCCATCGTACTGATTTCCGTTGGCCTGGCTGCGGCCTTGGCCTTGGGCCTGGGCAGTCGCGACATCGCCGGGCAGATCCTTGCCGGTATTTATGTGCGTGAGTTGTACCAGGTTGGGCAACACGTTCAGGTGGGTGATGTCGAAGGGCAGATCGAGGAAATTGGCACGGTCAAGACTACGCTGCTGACAGACGAGGGCGAGCTGGTGTCGGTGGCCAATCGTATTCTTCTCGAACAACGGGTGAGCAGTCGCTAACGCGCCAATCCCTGCTAATGTATGCCGCCATCCCAATACGCCCGATGCTCTGGGCAGTGGCGGCTATTCACCTGACTGTCGGCCCGACTCGTTTTGAATAAAGCCCAATCGCTATCTTCGCGTTACGACCCCCGCGAGCTCTCGGACGAAGAGCTGGTGGCGCGCGCGCACGCCGAGTTGTTTCACATTACCCGTGCCTATGAAGAGCTGATGCGCCGCTATCAGCGCACTTTATTTAACGTCTGTGCCCGTTATTTGGGTAACGAGCGCGACGCAGATGATGTGTGTCAAGAAGTTATGCTCAAGGTTCTATATGGTTTGAAGAACTTCGAAGGCAAGTCAAAGTTCAAAACATGGCTATATAGCATCACTTATAACGAGTGCATCACGCAGTACCGTAAAGAGCGTAGAAAGCGCCGCTTAATGGATGCACTTAGTTTGGATCCATTAGAGGAGGCCTCGGAGGAGAAGGCCCCGGCCTTGCTTGAGCCAGGTGGGCTGGATCGTTGGCTGGTGCATGTGAACCCGATTGATCGTGAAATTTTAGTGTTGCGATTCGTTGCAGAGCTAGAGTTCCAAGAGATAGCCGACATCATGCACATGGGACTTAGTGCGACGAAAATGCGTTATAAGCGTGCTCTTGACCGCTTGCGTGAAAAATTTTCGGGCGTTACCGAAACTTAGTTGGGTGAAATACCTCCAACCAGTGCGGGTGAGTTCTGTTAGAATCGCCGGCTGAGTTGTCTTGCGTTTGTCAGACAACTTACTGACCACCAAGATAGGGATTTACGGATGAAATTCAAAAACACCTTAGGCGTTGTCATTGGCTCGCTGATCGCTTCTTCCTCTTTTCAAGCGCTGGCTCAAGGCCAAGGTGCGGTTGAAGTGGAAGGCTTCGCCAAGAAGGAAATGTTCGACAGTGCTCGTGACTTCAAAAACAACGGCAACCTGTTCGGCGGCTCGATTGGCTACTTCCTGACCGACGACGTTGAATTGCGTCTGGGCTACGACGAAGTGCACAACGCTCGTGGCGAAGACGGTCGCAACATCAAGGGCTCGAACACCGCCCTGGATGCTCTGTACCACTTCAACAACCCAGGCGACACGCTGCGTCCGTACGTCTCCGCAGGTTTCTCGGACCAGAGCATCGGTCAAACCGGCCGCAGCGGTCGTAACGGCTCCACCTTCGCCAACGTTGGCGGCGGTGCCAAGCTCTACTTCACCGAAAACTTCTATGCTCGTGCTGGCGTTGAAGCTCAGTACAACATCGACCAGGGCGACACCGAGTGGGCTCCAAGCGTCGGTATCGGCATGAACTTTGGTGGCGGCTCCAAGCCTGCTGCTGCTCCAGTTCCAGCTCCGGCTGAAGTGTGCGCCGACAGCGACAACGATGGCGTGTGCGACAACGTCGACAAGTGCCCGGATACCCCGGCCAACGTCACCGTTGACGCCGATGGCTGCCCGGCTGTTGCCGAGGTGGTCCGCGTTGAGCTGGACGTGAAATTCGATTTCGACAAGTCGAAAGTCAAAGAAGAAAGCTACGGCGACATCAAGAACCTGGCTGACTTCATGAACCAGTACCCAGCCACTGCCACCACTGTTGAAGGTCACACCGACTCCGTCGGTACTGACGCTTACAACCAGAAGTTGTCCGAGCGTCGTGCAAGCGCCGTGCGTGACGTGCTGGTTAACCAGTACGGTGTAGGCGGTGAGCGTGTTAACGCGGTTGGTTATGGCGAGTCCAAGCCGGTTGCGGATAACGCTACCGACGCTGGTCGCGCGGTTAACCGTCGCGTAGAAGCTGAAGTGGAAGCTCAAGCCAAGTAATGGGTTTAGCTCCAAAGAAAAACCCGGCTCCGGCCGGGTTTTTCTTTGCCTAAAATTTTCTGTGCCTGAAGAAAGCCAGCTCGAAGGCGGAGCAAGGCCTTACTCCACAGGGCTAACGGCTAGGCGCTGGCAGCCAGAGGCAAGGCTTGTGCGCTGGCGGCCACTTCGCCGATCACCAGAATCGCCGGGCTTTTCAGCTGGAAGGCCAGCGCGTCCTGTTGCATCTCGCCGAGGGAGCTGCGGCATTCGCGTTGCTGCGGCAAGGAGGCGTTTTCGATCATGGCGACCGGCATATTTGCCGACATACCGCTGGCCAGCAGGCTGTCACGGATCTCGCCGAGCTTGGCCACGCCCATGTAGACCACCAGAGTGCTGCCGCTTTGGGCCAGCGCCTGCCAGTTGAGGCTGCTGTCGTCCTGGGTGTGAGCGGTGACCAGCGTCACGCCACGGCTGACGCCGCGTAACGTCAGTGGGATGCCGCAGTTGGTCGCACCGGCCAGACCGGCGGTGATGCCATTGACCAGCTCAACCTCTACGCCACGGGCGCTTAGCCACTCGGCTTCTTCGCCGCCACGACCGAAGATGCACGGATCGCCACCTTTGAGGCGCACCACGCATTTACCCTGACGGGCGTAGCGCAGCATCAGTCGATGAATGAATTCCTGGGGTGTCGAGCGGCAGCCGCCGCGTTTACCCACTGGGACTATCCGCGCAGCTGGGCAGTGTTCAAGCACGGCGGGATTGACCAGATCGTCGATCATCACGATGTGCGCTTCATGCAGCGCCCGCACAGCTTTAAGTGTCAGCAGTTCCGGGTCACCAGGGCCTGCACCCACCAGCCAGACTTTTCCACTCATCGTCAGCACCTCACTGATTCACCGCCACTGGCAGGGCTTGTGCCGCCAGTAGCCGTTTGATTTCCGGGACGCAGGAGCCGCACTGAGTGCCGCAACCCAGGGTTTGTTTCAGCTCTTGCAAGTCCAGCCCGCGAGCGATGCCGGCGCAGACCGCGGCTTCGCTGACATTCATGCAGTTGCACAGGGTTTTGTTGCCGAGTGTGCTGGCGCCAGCGCTGCCGGGCGGCGTGCTGATCGGTGCCAGCAGCCAGCGGCGCAGGTCGGCGTCGGTTTCACCGCTCAGCCAGAGGCCCTTGAGCCAGTCGCGCGCGGCAGTTTCGCCGGCCAGGCGGATCGCCGTGATGCGGCCTTGCTCGATGCGTACGCGCTTGCCGACCGCCCGACGCGGATCGTCATAGGCGAGCACCGGGCCTTCATGCAGCCCGAGTAGGCGATCGATCTGGGCCAGCAGTTCGGGGGCGGGGGCCTCGGTGGCTGCCGCACGAATCAGCAGGGCTGGGCGCTCGCGGCCGGCCAGGCCGAGGCTGGCGTAGTCGAAGCTTTCACACAGCGGGCGCAAAGCCTCGAAGCGCGTTTGCACCTCGCCTTCGACCAGGGCGAACAGTTGCCAGGGCAACTCGACCTTTTGCACCTCGACGCCGGCGTGTTTCAGCTCCGGCTGTTTCGACAGCGGATCGAACGCCGGTAGGGTCAGCACGTTGCAGCCCAGCCCCTTGAGAAAGCGATCACCCCAGTGCATCGGTAAGAACGCCTGACCGGAGCGCACGCCTTCATCGCTCTGCACCGGCAGAATCAGGCTGCCACGGCGGCTTTTCAGTTTCACCAGATCGCCGGCTTGCAGGCGCCGGCGCCGCAGTTCGTCGGGGTGCAGGCTGAGCACGGCGGCCTCGACATGACCGAAGAGTTGCGCGGCCGTGCCGGTGCGGCTCATGCCGTGCCACTGGTCGCGCAGGCGGCCGGTGTTCAGGGTCAGGGGGAAGCGCGCATCACGTTTTTCTTTCGGCGCGCGATAGGGCTCGGCGATAAAGCTCGCTCGTCCGGACGCGCTGGGGAAAATCCCGTTGCCGTAGAGGCGTGGGGTGCCAGCGCTAGCACCGGCCGGAAAGGGCCATTGCTGTGGACCTTGGTCATCCAGAATCGCGTAGCTGAGGCCGGAAAGGTCCAGGTCGCGCTGGGCAGTCAGTGTCTTGTACTCATCGAACAGCGCTTGCGGGCTGTCGAAGGCAAACAGGCTGGGCAGGCCGGGGCGTAGCAGGTGTTCCAGGCGGCGGGCGAAATCCACGGTGATCGCCCAATCCGGCCGCGCCTCTGCGGGCGCTGGCACGGCGCGGCGGACATGGGAAACCCGCCGCTCGGAATTGGTCACCGTGCCTTCCTTCTCGCCCCAGCTGGCGGCGGGCAGCAGCAGGTCGGCGAAGCGGCAGGTTTCGGTGGTGAAAAAGGCTTCCTGCACCACCACGAAGGGGCAGGCGCTCAGCGCTTGGTGAATCTTGGTCTGATCCGGCAGCGATTGGGCCGGGTTGGTGCAGGCGATCCACAGGGCCTTGATCTTGCCGGCATGCACCGCATCGAAGAGTTCGATGGCGGTCAGGCCGGGGCTTTCCGGCAGGGCATCGACGCCCCAGGCGCTGGCCACTTCGGCGCGGTGTTCGGCATTCGCCGCCTCGCGGTGGCCGGGCAGCAGGTTGGCCAGGCTGCCGGTTTCGCGGCCGCCCATGGCGTTCGGCTGGCCGGTGAGCGAGAAGGGGCCGGCACCCGGGCGGCCGATCTGCCCGGTGGCCAGGTGCAGGTTGATCAGCGCGCTATTTTTCGCGCTGCCGGCGCTCGATTGGTTCAGCCCCATGCACCACAGCGAGAGAAAGCTCGGCGCCTGGCCGATGAGCTTGGCGCAGGCTTGCAGGTTCTCCTGGCTGATGCCGCACAGCTCGCTGACCATCTGCGGGCTGTAGTCGCGCACCAGGGTCTTCAGGGCCTCGAAGCCTTCGGTGTGCGCATCGATAAAGCGCCGGTCGAGCCAGCCTTCCCACATCAGGATATGCAGGAGGCCGTGGAACAGCGCGACGTCGGTGCCCGGCTGGATCGCCAGGTGCAGGTCGGCCAGCTCGCAGGTGTCGGTGTGTCGCGGGTCGACCACTATGACCTGCATGTCCGGGCGCTTGGCCTTGGCTTCTTCCAAGCGGCGAAAGAGCACGGGATGCGCGAAGGCCATATTGCTGCCGACGATCAGCACGCAATCGCTCTGCTCGAGGTCTTCGTAGTTGCAGGGTGGCGCATCGGCGCCGAGGCTGCGTTTGTAACCAACCACGGCCGAGGACATGCACAGCCGTGAGTTGCTATCGATGTTGTTGGTGCCGACCAAGGCGCGGGCGAGCTTGTTGAAGGCGTAGTAGTCCTCGGTCAGCAACTGACCGGAGACATAGAAGGCCACGCTGTCCGGGCCGTGTTCGCGGATGGTCTCGGCAAATACCTTGGCCGCGTGATCCAGCGCCGAATCCCAGTTAGTGCGCGAACGGGCCAGGGCTTTACCCAGGCGCAGTTCCGGGTGCTGCGCGCGGGCAGCCAGGTCGCCGGTCAGGTGCAGGGTCGCGCCTTTGCTGCAGAGTTTGCCGAGGTTGGCGGGGTGGGCTGGGTCGCCGCTTACCCCCAGCACACGCTCACCGTCGTGCTCGATCAGCACGCCGCAGCCGACGCCGCAGTAGCAGCAGGTGGATGCGGTGACTTGAGTTTCAGTATTTAGACGCATGGCGCTGCTTCCTTCAGCGCCAGAAACACACGACCGTTCTCGACCTTGGCCGCATGTTTGTGGGCGCAACCGATATCCGGGGCCAGGGCTTCGCCGTTTTCCAGATCGATCTGCCAGTTATGCAGCGGGCAGGCCACGCGCTTGCCGTAGATCAAGCCCTGGGATAGCGGGCCGCCCTTGTGCGGGCAGCGGTCGTCGAGGGCGAACACCTCATCGTCGGCGGCGCGGAAGATGGCGATATCGCCTTTCGGTCCGGCGACTATGCGCGAGCCGAGCACGTTGATCTCTTCCAGGGCGCAGATATCTAACCAATTCATAAATCGTTCTCCTGCATGTTTTTCCCTTCTCCCTCTGGGAGAAGGTGGCCGCAGGCCGGATGAGGGAAACTGCGGGCATTGTTTACTTAAGAGGGGTGAGTGTTTCCCTCACCCCTGACCCCTCTCCCGGAGGGAGAGGGGCAAATGCGTTAGATGGCTGCTACCGGAATGCGGTCGAACTCTTTCTTCAATTGCGGCTGCTCGATCCGCTCTTTCCACGGGTCTTGCTCGAAGGACAGCGAGAACTGCAGGCGCGCATTCAACGCCTGGCGATTTTCGGCGTCCTCGACCACGGCTTGCTTGATGTAGTCCATGCCGACCCGTTGCAGGTAATGCACGGTGCGTTCGAGGTAGAAGGCTTCCTCACGATACAGCTGGAGGAAGGCGCCGTTGTATTCGCGCACCTCATCGGCGGTTTTCACCTTGACGAAGAACTCCGCGACCTCGGTTTTGATCCCGCCGTTGCCGCCGATATACATCTCCCAGCCGGAGTCGACGCCGATCACGCCGACGTCCTTGATCCCGGCCTCGGCGCAGTTGCGCGGGCAGCCGGAGACCGCCAGCTTGACCTTGTGCGGCGACCACATGTTGAACAGATCGTGCTCCAGATCGATGCCCAACTGGGTCGAATTCTGTGTGCCGAAGCGGCAGAACTCGCTGCCGACGCAGGTCTTCACGGTGCGGATGGATTTGCCGTAGGCGTGGCCGGAGGGCATATCCAGTTCTTTCCAGACGGCCGGCAGGTCTTCCTTCTTGATCCCCAGCAGGTCGATGCGCTGGCCGCCGGTGACCTTGACCATGGGCACGTTGTACTTGTCCGCCACGTCGGCGATGCGCCGCAGCTCGGACGGGTTGGTCACGCCGCCCCACATCCGCGGGACCACCGAGTAGGTGCCGTCCTTCTGGATATTGGCGTGGGCGCGTTCGTTGATCAGGCGCGACTGCGGGTCGTCCTTGGCTTCGCCCGGCCAGGTCGAGAGCAGGTAGTAGTTCAGCGCCGGGCGGCAGGTGGCGCAGCCGTTCGGGGTGGTCCAGTGCAGCGCGCGCAGGGTGTCGGCGATGCTGATCAGGTGCTGCTCGCGGATCGCCGCGCGGATCTGCCCATGGTTGAGATCGCTGCAGCCGCAGATGGCCTTCTCGCTCTTGGGCTTCACATCGGCGGCGCCGCCGACGGTGCTGATCAGGATCTGCTCGACCAGGCCGGCGCAGGAGCCGCAGGAGCTGGCGGCCTTGGTGTGCTTCTTCACCTCGTCGACGCTGAACAGGCCGTTTTCCTGGATCGCCTTGACGATGGTGCCCTTGCACACGCCGTTGCAACCGCAGATCTCGGCGCTGTCTGGCATGCTCGCGGTCTTGTCCTGGCCCTGGTGGCCGACGTCGCCGATGGCGTTTTCGCCGAACATCAGGTGGTCGCGGATTTGCGCGACGTTGTGGTTCTCGCGCACTTGGCGGAAGTACCAGCCGCCGTCGGCGGTATCGCCATAGAGGCAGGCGCCGACCAGGATGTCGTCCTTGATCACCAGCTTCTTGTACACGCCGCCGATGGGGTCGGAGAGGGTGATCGTCTCGGTGCCTTCGCCGCCCATGAACTCGCCGGCGGAGAACAGGTCGATGCCGGTGACCTTCAGCTTGGTCGAGGTCACCGAACCTTGATAGCGGGCGAAGCCCAGCTGGGCCAGATGGTTGGCGCAGACCTTGGCTTGCTCGAACAGGGGCGCCACCAGGCCGTAGGCGATGCCGCGGTGGTTGGCGCATTCGCCGACCGAGTAGATGCGCGGATCAAAGGTCTGCATGGTGTCGTTGACCAGAATCCCGCGGTTGCAGGGGATACCGGACTTTTCCGCCAGCTCGCTGTTGGGCCGGATGCCGGCCGCCATCACCACCAGATCCGCCGGTATCACTTCGTCGTCGGCGAAGCGCACGGCGCAGACGCGGCCGTCTTCATTGCCGATCAGTTCCGCGGTGTGCTTGGGCAGCTTGAACTTCAGGCCGCGGGCTTCCAGGGCGGTTTGCAGCAGTTTGCCGGCGGTGGGGTCGAGCTGGCGTTCCATCAGCCAGTCGCCGAGATGCACCACGGTTACATCCATGCCGCGCAGTTTGAGGCCGTTGGCGGCCTCCAGGCCGAGCAGGCCGCCGCCGATCACCACCGCGTGGCTGTGGGTCTGCGCGGTGTCGATCATCGCCTGGGTGTCGGCGATGTCGCGGTAGCCGATCACGCCCTCGAGCTTGTTACCAGGGATCGGCAGCACGAAGGGGTTGGAGCCGGTGGCGATCAGCAGGCGGTCGTACTCGGCTTCGCTGCCGTCATCGGCGATCACCCGGCGCTTGATCCGGTCGATCTGCACCACCTTGCGGTTGAGCATCAACTGGATGCCGTTTTCGCTGTACCAGTTCAGGTCGTTGAGCACGATCTCTTCGAACTTCTGCTCCCCGGCCAGTACCGGGGAGAGCAGGATGCGGTTGTAGTTCGGGTGCGGTTCGGCACCGAAGACGGTGATGTCGTAGAGATCGGGGGCGAGCTTGAGCAGCTCCTCCAGGGTCCTTACCCCGGCCATGCCATTGCCGACCATTACCAGTTTGAGTTTTTTCATGGTTCCTCTCCGTCACGGATACCGAAAGTCGGAAAACAAAAAAGGCGTCCCGCCAGTTACCTAGCGAGGACGCCTTTGTCCTTGTCCCGATCTGCCGGGAAGTGCCGCTCTCCACGCTGAGGGCTGCACTCTTATGTATTGTTAGGTTAGCTAAAGCAGATGCCGTGCCAATTTTTCAAATGGCTGATTTTTATAAGGTTTTAGGCGATTTTCGAACGGCCTGAGGGATGAGTGGCGCCCCTCTTTGAGGCGGTTTGCGCTGTTCTGGTGCATTGCCTCGTCAGGCAGGGGCGACTGCCTGCTAGGGGCCGCTCAGGATTTAAAGCTGAGCACCAGCAGCGCCAGATTGAAGAGCAGGGACAGCAGGGCCACCGTGCGCCAGACCTTCAGCGGCTCGCGCTCTAGCAGCGGGCGCGGGCGCACCTTGAGCGTCTGGCGTTCGCCCTGTTCCAGCACCAGCAGCCACTCCTCGGCGGTTTCGAAGCGTTGGCCGGGGTCGCTGGCGACGGCCTTGAGCAGCAGTTCGTCGAGCCAGCCTGGCAGGTCGGGGCGGTAGCGGCTGGCCGGCGTCGGCGCACCGAAGCGTGGGTGCTGGAACGGCTCGATCTCGCCATAGGGGTAGTGCCCGGTCAGCAGATGATAGAGGGTGACGCCGGCGGCATAGAGGTCCTGACGGGCATCCGGAACGACGCCGGCGAAGGCTTCCGGGGCGATATAGCTGGGGGTGCCCGGCAGTTCGTGGGCGGTGTCCTGGGATAACCCCGGGCAATAGGCCAGGCCGAAGTCGAGCAGGCGCAGCTCGCCGTCGTCGCCCCACAGCAGATTCTCCGGCTTGATGTCACGGTGCAGGATATTGCGCCGGTGCAGCACGCCGAGTGCCTTGAGTAGGCGCGGGGCCAACTCCAGCCACGCCGACAGGCCCAGCGGGCCGCTCTGCTGGAGGTGCTCGGCGAGGGTTTCGCCGGCGTATTCGCGCATCACGTAGTAGAGGTGCTGGCGCTGCGGCTGCGGGTGGATTTCCGGAAAGTGGCGACTGGCCACGCGGCGCAGGAACCACTCTTCCTGCAGCAGTGCCGGGCCCGCGAGCGGTTCGTCGTGACGGCTGGGTGGCAGGGTTTTCAGCAGCCAGCGGCGGTCCTGGGAGTCGCGCACGCGATAGAGCAGCGACTGGCGGGTTTCGCCGAGCAGGCGCTCGACCTCCCAGCCTTCGAAGTGTTGCCCTTCGCGCAGCCGCGGCGGCAGCGGCCAGTGCTTGAGTTGGGCCAGGGTGTCCGCCAGGTCACCCTGCGCCAGCTGTTCCACCCGCACCAACAGGGCGCTGGCATTATCCTGGCTGCCGGCCAGGTGCGCGGCGCTGACCAGCGCCTGGCAGGCGGCGGTCGGCTCCTGTTCGTCGTGCAGGATGCGCAGGATGCCGGCATCGCCGAGCGTGGCCCAGACGCCATCGGTCAGCAGCAGGAAGCTCTCGCCCCGTTGCAGTTCGCCGTCGAGGTAGTCCACCACCAGATGCTGGTCGAGCCCCAGCGCGCGCTTGAGCACATGCTGCATGCCGGGTTGCTCCCAGACATGGTCCTCGCTGAGGCGCTCCAGTTGCCCGCCATGCCAGCGATAGGCGCGGCAGTCGCCGACATGGGCGAGGGTGAAGCGGCGACCGCGCATGACCAGGGCGCTGAGGGTGGTGAGCAGCGGCTGGCCGCCGCCATTGGCTTGCAGCCAGCGGTTGTGGGCAATCAGCAGGCGATCCAGCGAGTGCGCCACGGCCCAGGTTTCCGGGGTGGAGTAGTAGTCCAGTGCCAGAGCTTGCAGCGTGGTGCGCGCGGCAAGCCCGCCATCGGCGCACTGGCTGACGCCATCGGCGAGGGCGAACAGGTAACCCTTGCTCGTCGCGAGGGCGGGCGCCGGGGTGACCACGCGGATGGCATCCTGGTTTTCCGCCCGGGGGCCGGTGGCAGTGGCTTCGCCGAAGGTTAGTCGCAGGCTCATTGAGTGCTCTTCACTGGCGTAGGTTCAGACCCGGGCGGCGGTCATTGCTGCCGAGCCCCAGGTGGTTCTCCAGCGCAGCTTCACACCATACAGGCCGACCCAGGCGAGGATGCCGAGACTGGCGAACAGCCACAAGCCCAGTTGGTATTCGCCGGTCGATTGCTTGATGGCGCCAAGCCCGGCCGTCAGCAGGAATCCGCCGATGCCGCCGGCCATGCCGATCAGCCCGGTCATCACGCCGATCTCCTTGCGAAAGCGCTGCGGCACCAGCTGGAACACCGCGCCGTTGCCGGCACCGAGGCTGAGCATGGCGAGCACGAACAGAGCCAGGGCGGCCGTCGAGCTGGGCAGGTTGAAGCCGACGGCGGCGATGCACAGCGAGGCGAGGGTGTAGACCACCAGCAGCGAGCGGATGCCGCCTATGCGGTCGGCCAGGGCGCCGCCCAGTGGGCGCATCAGGCTGCCGGCGAACACGCAGGCGGCGGTGTAGTAGCCGGCCTTCACTGGGTCGAAGCCGTACTGGTCGTGGAAGTAGCCGGGCAGGGTACTGGCCAGGCCGAGGAAGCCGCCGAAGGTCACGCTGTAGAAGAACATGAACCACCAGCTGTCGCGGTCACCCAGGGCCTTTAAATAGTCGGCCATGGACTTGGGCGCCGGACGTTCCGGGGCGTTGCGGGCGACGCCGGCGAAGATGATCAGGGTCAGCAGCAGCGGAATCAGCGCCAGGCCGAACACATTGCTCCAGCCGAAACTGGCCGCCAGCACCGGGGCGAACAACGCCGCCAGCACCGTGCCGGAGTTGCCCGCGCCGGCGATGCCCATGGCCTTGCCCTGGTGCTGCGGCGGGTACCACTGCGAAGCCAGCGGCAGGGCGACGGCGAAGGAGGCGCCGGCGAAGCCGAGGAATAGGCCGAGCAGCAGCGCCTGTTCATAGCTGTGCACGCCATGCAGCCAGGCGACGGTCAGGGCGCCGATGACGATGACCTGACCGATCAGCCCGGCGCTCTTGGGCGAGGTGCGGTCGGCCAGCAGGCCCATCAGAAAACGTAGCACCGCACCGGCGAGGATGGGCGTGGCGACCATCATGGCGCGCTGCTGAGTGGTCAAACCGAGGTCGGTGGCGATCTGCACACCGAGCGGACCGAGGACGTACCAGATCATGAAGCTCAGGTCGAAATAGAGAAAGGCGGCGAACAGCGTCGGAGCGTGGCCAGCTTTCCAGAAACTTGTATTCATCAGACACCTCGTAACCGGCTGTGAAAGAACCCGGTCACGGGTTTGAGCCTGGTCGTGGACAAGCCGCCACCAGTGACCGGGAAACGCTGGCTTGTGACCGGCGCATGTGGCAAACGCCACGTCAGGAGCAATAAGGGTGCAAGGCGGGTGCCCGGATCGCGGCTCACCCACCCGCCCCGGTCGGTGGGGCGGAAACGACAAAGGCGTCGCCTCAACACTGCCGGAGCAGGAAGAGGCGACGCCTTTGTCGTGAGTAGGTAACCGCCTTTGGTTACCGGTGCTTACTTGAATGCAAGCGTTGGGCCAAGTTACTCGGTGCCGGTTTGGCGCGGGTTTGTCGGGGGTGCTGGGTTTTCTGTGGTGCATAACGGGGCGCGCTAGCGGCATAGCGCCTGCTTGTGGTGCGCAAGGTTCAGTCGAGCCAGTTGACCTGCGGGAAGCTGCTGCGCAGCGCCTCTGGCATCGGCACCACCTTCGACTGCTGGTAGTTGAAGAACACGAAGCCGGACTTGGCCATGGCCACCTGCGTGCCGTCGGCGGGGCGACTGATGCGGAAGATGATGTCGCCGCCATACTTGTTGAAGTCCATCACGCCGACTTCGAACAGCAGCTGGTCGCGCGCATGGGCCTCGGCTTTGTAGGTGGTGGCGAGGTCGGTGACTATGATGCCGGTGCCGTTGGCCTCGGTTTCGGCAATGCCGAACTCGAACAGAAAGCGCGCCCGCGCCTCGGAAATCATCGAGATCATCGAGTCGTTGGCCAGGTGGTTGGCGGCATTGATATCGGTCACTCGTACGGTCAGGTGGGTGGAGTAGCAGTACTGGTCTTCGGGAAAGTCGAGGGTCAGGCGGGCCATGGCAACTACCGGGTGCGAGGGACGAAGGTGCGATTTTACGCGCCTTTGCTTTGCGCTCTACAGACTATCCATGCCCTGAATACTGCCGCGCCCGCCCCTGATCCTGCGCTCAAAACCGTGGCTGCGCTGAACCGTTGATGCTTGCCCCATAAAACCCGGCCTGTGGTTACCGGGTTTTATGGCCATTCGGGTCAAGCCCTTTATGCCGCCGGCCGCTGCTGGCGCTGGTAGAGGAACTCCAGCACCGCGGCGCGGTATTCGTGGTAGCGCCCGTCGTGGGCCAGTGCCATGCGGTCGCGCGGGCGTGGTAGCTCGACCTCGAGGATGTCGCCGATGGTGGCCGCCGGGCCGTTGCTCATCATCACGATGCGGTCGGACAGCAGCACGGCTTCGTCGACGTCGTGGGTGATCATGATCACCGTGTTGCGCAGCTCGGCGTGGATCTCCATCAGCGAGTCCTGCAGGTGCGCGCGGGTCAGGGCATCCAGGGCGCCGAAGGGTTCGTCCATCAGCAGCACCTTGGGGCGCATGGCCAGCGCACGGGCGATACCAATGCGCTGCTTCATGCCGCCGGAAATTTCGCTGGGACGCTTGTCGCGGGCATGGCTCATGTGCACCAGGTTGAGGTTGTGCTCGATCCACTCGCGCATTTGCGCCTTCGACTTCTTGCCCTGGAAGACCTGGCGCACGGCCAGTTCGATGTTCTGGTAGCAGCTCAGCCAGGGCAGCAGGCTGTGGTTCTGGAACACCACGGCGCGCTCCGGGCCGGGTGAGTTGACCTCGCGGCCGTCGAGTATCACCCCGCCGGTGCTGGCCTGGTAGAGACCGGCGACTATATTCAGCACGGTCGACTTGCCGCAGCCGGAATGGCCGATCAGCGAGACGAATTCGCCCTTGGCGATTTTCAGATTGACGTTCTGCAGGGCGCAGTACAGGCCCTTGTCGGAGGGAAAGCTGATGCCGACGCCGGTCAGTTCAAGGTGTGCATTGTTCATGACGGACTCCTGAATAATGGTCGCTTAGCGCAGGTCTGCGTTCTTATCCCAGCTGACGTGGCGCTGGAGCATGAGCATGAGACGGTCGAGGACGAAGCCGATCAGGCCAATGACAATCACGGCGACCATGATCCGCCCCAGCGAGTTGGAGCTGCCGTTCTGGAACTCGTCCCAGATGAATTTCCCCAGGCCCGGGTTCTGCGCCAGCATCTCGGCGGCGATCAGCACCATCCAGCCGGTGGCCAGCGACAGGCGCAGGCCGGTGAAGATCATCGGGATAGCGGCCGGCAGGACGATGCGGCGTACATGGCTGAGTGGCGACAGGCTGAGCACGCGGCTGACGTTCTGCAGGTCCTTGTCGATGTTGGCCACCCCCACGGTGGTGTTGATCACGGTCGGCCACAGGCAGCACAGCGCCACGGTAACCGCCGAGGTGATGAAGGATTTGGCCAGCAGCGGGTCGCTGCTGGTGTAGACGGCGCTGACCACCATGGTCACCAGTGGCAGCCAGGCCAGCGGCGAAACCGGCTTGAATATCTGAATCAGCGGGTTGACTGCGCTGTAGATCGGCTTGCTCAGGCCGCAGACGATGCCCAGCGGGATGGCGACCAACGAGGCGATGAGGAAGCCGGTCAGCACGGTGTAGAGGCTGGTGAAGATCTGTTTGAAGAAGGTCGGCTTGCCGGTGTAGGGGCGGATGCTGACCTTGGCTTCGGGATCCTGGGCCAATTTCTCGGCGTTGCGTAGTTCTTGACGTTCGAAGAAGGCATCGGCTTTTCTCTGTTCGCCCAGGTGCTCATCCACCAGGGTGCCGAACTGGCTGGCTACCTGGGTCGGGCCGGGGAATTTACCGAGGCTGGTGTCGATGCTGCCGGCAATCATCTGCCAGAACAGCAGAAAGGCGAGGATGCCGATCACGGGCATCAGCACGCTGGGCAACCAACGCTTGATGGCAGCACTGCGGGCGGATTTCAGGGTGTCTTGGATGGGCTGGGCGACGGCGGGGTTGCTCATCGTCTTGTCCTCGGAGCAGAGGGGAGCCGGCGTGTCCGGCTCCCTGGGCAGTTGCTGCGTTACAGCACGGAGTCGGGTTTCAGACCAATCTTGAACTGGTTGATGTACGCGTTCGGTTTGCGCCCGTCATAGGTGAGGCCATCGATGAACTCGTTGCTCGGCGCGCGGAAGCCTTCTTCGCTGGCCGGCGGGAAATCCTCGGCCTTGGCCTTGCCTTCCTTGACCAGCTCGGCGGCGGCGGTCTTGTAGACGTCTGGCAGGTAGACCTGCTTGGCCACGTCGAAGTACCAGCTGTCCGGCTTGGCTTCGCCGACCTGGCCCCAGCGGCGCATTTGGGTCAGGTACCAGATGGCGTCGGAGTAGTAGGGGTAGGTGGCGTTGTGGCGGAAGAACACGTTGAAGTCGGGGACTTCACGCTTGTCACCCTTCTCGTACTCGAAGGTGCCGGTCATCGAGTTGGCGATCACCTTGGCGTCGGCACCGACGTACTCGGGGCGCGAGAGGATCTCCACGGCTTCCTGGCGGTTGGCGTTGTTGTTCGCATCCAGCCACATGCCGGCGCGGATCAGCGCCTTGATCAGACGCTTGTGGGTTTCCGGGTTGGCGTCGGCCCAGGTCTTGGAGACACCGAAGACCTTTTCCGGGTTGTTTTTCCAGATTTCGTAATCGGTGATCACCGGTACGCCGATGCCCTTGAACACGGCGGCCTGGTTCCAGGGTTCGCCCACGCTATAGCCGTTGATGGTGCCAGCCTCGAGGGTGGCCGGCATCTGCGGCGGCGGGGTCACCGAGAGCAGGGCGTCGGCGTTGAGGGTGCCGGTGATGTCGCCCTTGGCCGGCGCGTAGTAGCCCGGGTTGATACCGCCGGCGGCCAGCCAGTAGCGCAGCTCATAGTTGTGGGTGGAAACCGGGAAGACCATGCCGAGGTTGAAGGGCTTGCCCTTGGCCTTGTACTGGTCGATCACCGGCTTGAGCGCATCGGCCTTGATCGGGTGTAGCGGCTTGCCGTTCTCCATCGGCACGTGCTTCTTCATTTCCTCCCAGACCGCATTGGACAGGGTGATGCCGTTGCCGTTGAGGTCCATGGAGAAGGCGGTGACGACCTCGGCCTTGGTGCCGAAGCCGATGGTCGCTCCCAGCGGTTGACCGGCGAGCATATGGGCGCCGTCCAGCTCGCCGGTGATCACCCGGTCCAGCAGCACCTTCCAGTTGGCCTGGGCTTCCAGGGTAACGAACAGGCCTTCGTCTTCGAAGAAGCCTTTTTCATAGGCAATGGCCAGCGGCGCCATGTCGGTCAGCTTGATAAAGCCGAGCTTCAACTCTTCCTTCTCCGGGTTGGCAGCCAGGGCGATCTGCGTGCTCAGCGGCGAGAGCAGCAAGACGGCGGCGCAGCTCAGGCCAGTCAGGGCTTTTTTAATCAGGTTACGGCGATTGCGAGTGGTACTCATGGTGATCCCTCATGTGTCAGAAACGAAAAAAGACGTCGCAGACAGCTCCGCCCGGAAGGGGCAGGGTGCCTTTGACGTCTTTGTCTATTCGTCCTGATCACCGCCGTTGGCGATCTGAAGACGGGTGCTGAGGGGGTAATTGCAAGGGGCTTGCCAGGTTTTGCGTTGAGCCACCCGGATACGGGTTGCCGGCTAGCCCGCGGCTGCCTCGATAGCCTGGTAAGTTGGCTTTTAAATCAATGACTTGGCAGGCGTTTGCATGGTCGTGGCCAGGGTTGGAAAAACCTCGTGAGCGCCTGCGGGCCGGTATAAGTCCGGGCCTCAGGGCGGCCCATTGGCGTGCACCGAACGCCGCTGCTTGGGGTTGGGGCGCGGGATTGGTGCAGGCGGGTAGGCCCTTCTCGATTGCCGAGAAGGGCAGGCAGGCTCAGTTGCCGGCGAGCTTGCGCGGCTTTCCGGGCTCCAGCAGGCCGTCGGCGCGGAACATCGCCTTGATACCGCGCACGGCCTGACGGATGCGATCCTGGTTCTCGATCAGGGCGAAGCGCACATGGTCGTCGCCGTAATCGCCGAAGCCGATGCCGGGCGAGACGCAGACCTTGGCCTCGGCCAGCAGCTTCTTGGCGAACTCCAGCGAGCCGAGCTGGGCGTAGGGCTCGGGAATCTTGGCCCAGATGTACATCGAGGCTTTCGGGTTCTCCACCATCCAGCCGGCCTCGTGCAGGCCTTTGACCATGGCGTCGCGGCGCTGCTTGTACTGCTCGGCGATATCACGCACGCATTGCTGATCGCCTTCCAGGGCGGCGATGGCGGCCACCTGCAGCGGGGTGAAGGTGCCGTAGTCGTGGTAGCTCTTGATCCGTGCCAGGGCGCTCACGAGTTCTTGATTGCCGACCATGAAACCGATGCGCCAGCCGGCCATGTTGTAGCTCTTGGACAGGGTGAAGAACTCCACGGCGATGTCCTTGGCGCCCGGCACCTGCATGATCGAGGGGGCTTTCCAGCCGTCGTAGACGATGTCGGCGTAGGCCAGGTCGTGGATCACCAGCACGTCGTACTGCTTGGCCAGGGCCACCACCCGCTCGAAGAAGTCCAGCTCCACGCACTGCGCGGTGGGGTTGGAGGGGAAGCCGAGGATCATCATCTTCGGCTTCGGGATCGATTCGCGAATGGCCCGTTCCAGCTCGGCGAAGAAGTCCACGCCCGGCACCAGCGGCACCGAGCGCACCTGGGCGCCGGCGATCACCGCGCCGTAGATATGGATCGGGTAGCTCGGGTTGGGCACCAGCACGGTGTCACCATGATCGAGGGTGGCGAGCATCAGGTGCGCCAGGCCTTCCTTGGAGCCGATGGTGACTATGGCTTCGCTTTCCGGGTCGATCTCGACCGCGTAGCGTTCCTTATACCAGCGCGCGATGGCCCGGCGCAGACGCGGGATGCCTTTGGAGGTGGAGTAGCCGTGGGTGTCTTCGCGCTGGGCGACCTGCACCAGCTTCTCGACTATGTGCGGCGGGGTGGCGCCGTCGGGGTTGCCCATGCTGAAGTCGATGATGTCCTCGCCACGACGGCGGGCGGCCATCTTCAGCTCGGCGGTGATATTGAAAACGTAAGGGGGGAGACGATCGATGCGCGCAAAGCGGCGCGAAGCTTGGTCAGCCATGCTTTCCTCGAAGACGTAAGCGCCCGGAACCGTCCGAGCGACGTTGGCCAGTGCGCTGGCCAGGAGGCGAAGATAAGCGGGGCGACCGGCGGCTGTCGAGAGGAATCTTCGCCGCGGCCGCTGGCAGCAAGGTGGATGAAAAAGTCCTCATCCACCTTGCTGGGGCTCAGGGGCCCAGCAGTTCGCTCATGGCGATGATCTGTTCGGCCACCTGGATCAGTTTCTGCTGCCGGCTCATGGCCTGGCGGCGCATCAGGGTATAGGCCTCTTCCTCGTTGCAACTTTTCATCTTCATCAGCATGCCTTTGGCCAGCTCGATGCGCTTGCGCTCGGCCAGTTGGGCATCGCGGGCCTGTAGTTGCGCACGCAGCGCCTGGTCGCTCTCGAAGCGGGCCATGGCGACGTCGAGAATCGGTTGCAGGCGCTGGGCCTGGATGCCTTCGACTATGTAGGCGCTGACCCCCGATTGGATGGCTTGGCGCATCACGCCGGGGTCGTGCTCGTCGGTGAACATGACGATGGGCCGCGGCTGGTCGCGAGTGACCAACACCACTTGCTCCATCACGTCACGGCCGGGGGACTCGGTGTCGATCAGGATCACGTCGGGGCGCACGGCTTCGACGCGCTCGGGCAGGTCGATGGTCAGCCCGGACTCGTCGATGACGTCGAAGCCGGCCTCAATCAGGGCGGCTCTGAGTCGGCCGACTTTCTTCGGGGTGTCGTTGATCAGGAGGATTCGCAGCATAGGGAGGTCATCCTCTGGCTTAAAGGGCTAGCGATTGTGGCGCATCGGCCAGGGCATGCAGGGCAAAGCTGCGCGCATAGGTGGCCGGGTCGGAGCCGTCCCAGACTTTGCCATCGAGCAAGGTGGCGCTGCGCATGGGGGTGGCCGGCACGGCGATACCCAGGGCGCTGGCGGCCTCGCGGTACAGTTCGAGCTGATGGATCTGTTGGGCGATGCCGAGGTAGTCAGGGTCATCACGCAACAGCCCCCAGCGGCGGAACTGGGTCATAAACCACAGGCCGTCCGAGAGATACGGCATGCTCACTTTACCATCGGCGAAGAAACGCAGCGGGTGTTTGTCCTGCCAGGCATGGCCGAGGCCGTCCTGGTACTGGCCGAGAAGGCGCGGCTGGAGCGCCGAGAGCGGGGCGTCGACGTACTCGCTGCCGCTGATCAACTGCGCGGTGCTGCGCTTGTTCTCGTCGCTCGCGTCGATGAAGCGGCTGGCTTCCAGTACGGCCATGGTCAGCGCCCGGGCGGTGTTGGGGTAGCGCTCGACAAATTCACGGGTGACGCCGAGGACTTTCTCCGGGTGATCGGCCCAGATCATCTGACTGGTGGCGAGGGTGAAGCCCTGGCCTTCCTCCACCGCCAGTGCGCCCCAGGGGCCGCCGGCGCAGAAACCGTCGATTCGCCCGGCCTTGAGATGGGTGACCATCTGCGAGGGGGGCACGACGACGCTGTGCACATCCTCCAGCGGATGGATGCCGTGGCTGGCCAGCCAGTAGTTGAGCCACATGGCGTGGGTGCCGGTGGGGAAGGTCTGCGCGAAGGTGAGTTTTGCACCGCTTTGGCGCACCCGCGCGGCCAGTGCTTCGGCAGTTGTCACGCCGGCCTGTTTGAGCGGCTCGGAAAGATTGATCGCCTGGCCGTTCTGGCACAGGCCCATGAGGATGGCCATGTCGGTGGCCGGGCCGCTGAGACCGAGGTGGATGCCGTAGACCTGGCCATAGAGGGCCTGGGCGGCGTCGAGCTCGCCGCTCAGCAGCTTGTCGCGCAGGGTCGCCCAGGAGGCCTGACGCTGCAGGTTGAGGGTCAGGCCGTAGGGCTGGGCGAAGCCCTGGGTGGCCGCGACTATCAGCGAGGCGGAGTCGGTCAGGGCCATGAAGCCCAGGTCCAGTGCGCTCTTTTCCGGGGCATCCGAGCCGGCGACCCAGGCCAGGTTGTCTGTGCGTGTACTGCTGCTATCGGTCATGTGTTTTGTTCCGCCGTTGAACAAAAAAGCGCCGCTCCAGCTACTCCAGAGGTTGGTAGCCGGAAGCGACGCCATTGTCTATGAACTGACTCCGCCGTTGGAGAGAGTTCTGCTGATGAACTCCAAGCAAGCCATATGCCAGCAGTTGCTCCAGACAAGAAAAACAAAACCCCGCCGAAGCGGGGTTTGGATTGAGAAACGACTGGCCTCAGCGTTCGATGATTTGTTTCACCTGGGACTGCGGGATGTGCTGTTCGCGGCCTTCGCTATCCTCGAACTCCAGCATGCCGGTATCTTTGTCGAGTTCGGGCTTGTCGTAGGTGGTCAGCAGTTGACCATCGACGGTGGAAATAAGGTATTCACTGGCACAGCCACTCAGGGCTACTAGGCAGACTGCAGCGAGAATCCAGTGCTTCATTTGGCTACTCCTGAAGGTTGGAGCGCTCCGCACGGGGCCGCCCCTAATCAGGAAAATAGCTGCTCTAGCCGCGCCCGCAAGGTGCTATTGAAAAGAAAAAGCCCCGCACTGGGCGGGGCTCTTCTTGACGCTATGCCGTTAGGCTTGAACGACCGGGATATTGGCGTTCGCAGCAGCTTCACGGAACTCGGCGATCTGGTCGAAGGAGAGGTAGCGGTAAACGTCGGCAGCCATGCTGTCGATTTTACCGGCGTACTCCATGTACTCCTCGACGGTCGGCAGGCGACCGAGGATCGAAGCCACCGACGCCAGCTCGGCCGAAGCCAGGTAGACGTTGGCGCCATCGCCCAGACGGTTCGGGAAGTTACGGGTCGAAGTCGAGACCACGGTGGAATTCGCTTCAACGCGTGCCTGGTTGCCCATGCACAGCGAGCAGCCCGGCATTTCCATGCGCGCGCCAGCCTTGCCGTAGATGCCGTAGTAGCCTTCTTCGGTCAGCTGGTGTGCGTCCATCTTGGTCGGCGGCGACAGCCACAGACGGGTTGGCAGCTGGCCCTTGACCTGATCCAGCAACTTGCCGGCCGCGCGGAAGTGACCGATGTTGGTCATGCAGGAGCCGATGAACACTTCGTCGATCTTCTCGCCAGCCACGCTGGAGAGCAGACGGGCGTCGTCCGGATCGTTCGGCGCGCAGAGCACCGGCTCTTTGATGTCGGTCAGGTCGATTTCGATGACTTCGGCGTATTCGGCGTCAGCATCTGCAACCATCAGCTCCGGGTTGGCGATCCAGGCTTCCATCGCTTGAGCGCGACGTTCCAGAGTGCGCGCATCGCCGTAGCCTTCGCCGATCATCCAGCGCAGCAGGGTGATGTTGGAGCTCAGGTACTCGGTGATCGACTCTTTCGACAGCTTGATGGTGCAACCGGCAGCCGAACGTTCGGCGGAGGCGTCGGACAGCTCGAACGCTTGCTCGATGCTCAGGTTGTCCAGGCCTTCGATTTCCAGGATGCGGCCGGAGAAGGCGTTCTTCTTGCCTTTCTTCTCGACGGTCAGCAGGCCAGCCTGGATCGCGTAGTAAGGAATGGCATGCACCAGGTCACGCAGGGTGACGCCCGGTTGCATTTTGCCTTTGAAGCGCACCAGGATCGATTCCGGCATGTCCAGTGGCATAACGCCAGTGGCGGCGGCGAAGGCGACTAGACCGGAACCGGCCGGGAACGAGATGCCCATCGGGAAACGGGTGTGCGAGTCGCCACCGGTGCCGACGGTGTCCGGCAGCAGCATGCGGTTCAGCCAGCTGTGGATGATGCCGTCGCCCGGACGCAGGGACACGCCGCCGCGGGTCATGATGAAGTCGGGCAGGGTGTGGTGGGTGGTGACGTCGATCGGCTTCGGATAGGCCGCGGTGTGGCAGAACGACTGCATCACCAGATCGGTGGAGAAGCCCAGGCACGCCAGGTCTTTCAGCTCGTCACGGGTCATCGGGCCAGTGGTGTCCTGGGAGCCGACGGTGGTCATCTTCGGTTCGCAGTAGGTACCTGGGCGAACGCCAGCGACGCCGCACGCCTTGCCGACCATCTTCTGCGCCAGGGTGAAACCCTTGGTGCTTTCAGCCGGTTGCTCAGGCTTTTTGAACAGATCGGAAGACGGCAGACCCAGTTCGGCGCGCGCCTTCTCGGTCAGGCCACGGCCGATGATCAGCGGGATACGGCCGCCAGCACGGACTTCGTCGAGCAGCACCGGGGTCTTCATTTCGAAGGTGGCCAGGACTTCGTCGCTGTTGTGCTTGGTGACTTTACCCGCGTGAGGGTAAAGGTCGATCACGTCGCCCATGTTCATCTGGGTAACGTCGAACTCGATCGGCAGTGCGCCGGCATCTTCCATGGTGTTGTAGAAGATCGGGGCAATTTTGCTGCCGAAGCAGAAGCCGCCGGAGCGCTTGTTCGGGACATAAGGCACGTCGTCGCCGAAGAACCACAGTACCGAGTTGGTCGCCGATTTACGCGAGGAACCGGTACCGACCACGTCACCGACGTAGGCGATCGGGAAGCCGTCGTTGCGCATGGCTTCGATCTGCTTCATCGGGCCGATGGCGCCTTGCTCATCCGGCACGATGCCGTCGCGGGCCATTTTCAGCATGGCCAGGGCGTGCAGCGGAATATCAGGGCGCGACCAGGCATCCGGAGCAGGGGACAGGTCGTCGGTGTTGGTTTCGCCGGTAACCTTGAATACGCGCAGGCTGATCTTGTCGGCCAAGGTCGGACGGTTCTTGAACCACTCGCCATCGGCCCAGGACTGCAGTACGGCTTTGGCGTGAAGGTTGCCGTTCTTGGCTTTTTCCGCGACGTCGTGGAAGGCGTCGAACATCAGCAGGGTGTGCTTGAGCTCTTTGGCCGCAACCGGGGCCAGTTCGGCGTCGTCCAACAGGTCGACCAGGGTGACGATGTTGTAACCGCCCTGCATGGTGCCGAGCAGCTCGACGGCGCGCTTTTTATCCAGCAGCGGCGAGCTGACTTCGCCTTTGGCCAGCGCCGAAAGGAAACCGGCCTTGACGTAGGCGGCTTCGTCCACGCCTGGCGGCACGCGGTTGGTGATCAGATCGACGAGGACAGCTTCCTCGCCAGCGGGCGGGTTCTTCAGCAGCTCGACCAGGCCTGCGGTTTGTTCGGCGTTTAGCGGCTGGGGCACGATGCCCTGAGCGGCACGCTCTGCAATGTGTTTGCGATAGGCTTCAAGCACAGTTTTTACCCTCATCAGTGATCCCATAGGGTTGTCCGGGATGTTCATCCAGGAAACCGCCGAACGCATGCGCTTCGCGGCTTTTTGAGCCGCTTGGCCAAGGTTTCAGTGGCCCCATCCAGAAGCTGTTTTCAAAGTTTTACGCCGAAAGGAATGTCTGATGAGGGCTGACGCTGGACCTTCGAGACTCGAAGTGCCCAGCGCCAACGGGATTCCTGCCGGATTAACTGTGCTCGTGACGCTTTGAAAACAGCTTCTAACGGACATTGGTGCCTAAAAGGCGGGCCGATTCTACTGGAAAACACCAGCAAAGTTAAGACACAGCCCCACATGCGCTGGGGTGACCCTACTAAGACAAAGGGCTAAGATGCCCGCCTGTTTCCCCTCTGTTCGTACCGCCACGCCATGTCCAATCAACGTATCAAGACGCCTTGCGTCGGCCTCTGCTCCACTGTTTACGGTGATCTGGTGTGCCGCGGCTGCAAGCGCTTCCATCACGAGGTGGTGAACTGGAACCTCTATAACGATGAGGAGAAGCGTGCGGTTTGGCGACGTCTGGAAATCCTGCTGGTACAGGTCATGACGGCGAAGTTGGATGTTTTCGATGCCGTTCGTCTGCGCGCCCAGTTGGAGCAGCGCAAAATCCGCTTCGTCCCCGAACAGTCGGCGTATTGCTGGGCCTATCAACTGATAGCCCGTGGCGCCCGCGTCATCAGCCAGCTGGACGCCTATGGCATGACTTTGCTGCCCGAGTTTCGCGGTTGGGCACTGCCTGAGCTGCGCGACGCCATCGATCGTGAGTTCTTTCTGCTGTCCGAGGCGCATTACGAGCGCTATATCGCGCCGAAATTCCTCCGCGAAGGCTTAGAGTTTCGCGTCTAGAGGCCGCTGCGCTCCGCACGGCAGCGGCCCGTGCCCGTGCTCAGGCCACCCTGTCGCTGTTCTGCTCGACTGACCGAGCGGGCGTTTCGTGGGGCTTTAACACCAGCACATCGCTCTCCAGTCCGTCCAGTACGGCCTCGGCGGTATTGCCGACCAGGATGCCACCGAGCCCGTTGCGGGCGATCGTGCCCAGTATGGTCAGCACCGCCCCCTGTTCGCGGGCGACCCGCGGGATTAGGGCTTTGGCGGGCCCTTCGCCGATATGCAGTCGGTGCTCGGCGAGCTCGTACTCGTGCTGGAACCATTGGCATTGGTCATGGCAATGGCTGGCAATGGCCTGGTCGAGGTGGATGGCCGGATCGGCCAGATCCAAGGCAGGGACGGCGTAGGCGCTGACGACATGCAGCTCAGCTTCGAACAGCCGGCACAGGTCGACGGCATAATTCATGACGTTGCCTTGTAGCGCGATGCTGCTCGTCCTGGTGGTCGACATCCATGCTCGCGAGGATGGTGCCGCCCGTCCAGGGGCGCTCGCTCTTGACCAGCAGCAGGGGTACCGCTAGCTGGCGCGACAACTGCCAGTCGTCTGGAGGCGAGAGGAGTTTCCTGAACCGGGAATCGGGGTGGTGCTGCTTGATCACCAGATCGCAGCCGTGCCGCTGTTGGGCAGCGAGAATGGCGGCGCAGGCATGCTTCGGTTCCACCTTCGCCAGCTCGCCACGAGCGCGCAAGCCTTCCCGGCGCAGCTCGGCCAGCAGTCGGTCGAGGTACTCGCCATGTGCTTGGTGCGGGTCGCAGAGTAAAAGCTCGAGCTCGGCGCCGAGGGCTCTGGCGAGTTGTTTGCCGCGCCCGAGGGCGAAGTCTGCGGCGGGTTCCGGATGGATCACTATCAGGATGTTCTGAATCGAGCGCATGGCAATCTCCTTCAACTCAGGGAGGCGTGATTGCGGGCTGACCTCTCCTTCTTCTTGGGGCTGATTAAAAGGACAGCAGGTCTTGCTCGCTTAGTGAATCTGCATGGTAGGCCTGTGGCGATTGGTCAAGGCGGTTGGTTGGCTGGGGCAATCGATTTGTGCCTAAGTGTGTGGTCGATGGTTATATGGCCAGGAGGATAACGAGGCTTCCGCCGATGGGCTCGGTGGTGGAGCGGCCAGTTCTTCCAGGTGGTTGATGATGTCGTCCGGTTTGAGCACCAGGACGTCGCTCTCCAGGGTGTCCAGAATCATCTCGGCGGTGTTGCCGATCAGTGCGCCGGACAGGCCGGTACGGGCCACGTTACCGATCACTGTAAGCACGGCCTTGAGCTTGTGCGCGATGTGCGGGATCAGCACATCGGCCGAACCTTCCTCGATATGCAGGTGTTCGGCGCTGATGTTGAATTCGGCCTGGAACGTCTTGCACTGTTCGCGATAGAAAGCCTGGATGCTCTCCTTGAGCTGGAAGGCGGGGTCGGGCGCCGAGAGCATGGGATAGGGGTGGGCGCTCATCATGTGCAGAGTGCCGCCAGCCAGCTGGGCGATGTCGTAGCCGTGGCTGACGATGCCGGCATGCAGGACGCGGTGTTCGATATCGCTGTTGCCCACGTCGACAGCCGTGAGAATGGTGCCGCCGGTCCAGGGCGTGGCGGTTTTCACTATCAGCACCGGGCTGGGGCAATAGCGCAGCAGCTTCCAGTCCTCGGGGGTGATGAGGGGCTTCGCCAGCGGGTGGTCGGGCAGGTGCTGCTTGATCACCAGGCCGCAGCCCTCCGCCTGCTGCGCGGCGATGATGGTCTTGTGCGGACTCTCATGCCAGGCCTGTTGGGCGCTGACGCTAAAGCCCTCCTTTTCCAGGGCGCCGCGCATGTCGTTCAGGTAGGAGGAATGGTTGAGTCGCTTGTCGCAGGCCAGCAGATGCAGGTGCGACTGGGTGGCGCTGGCAATCATTTTGGCTCTGTTCAGAATCAGATCCTCAGGCTGCTGCGAATCCACCACCACCAAGGTGTTACGGATGGTATGCATGAGTGTCTTCCCGCGTGCGAGTACGGTTTTCAGGTGGACGGAGGCACAAGCGCTGTTGGCTTATATCCCTGCGGGCGGGTAGGGCGCATTCGTTGCCAACCCTTGCCGCTCCGTCTTTCAGCCGGAAGCTCACCCACCGACATCATGCACGCGACAGCCGAAATCGACTCCTCCTGCTCGGTTCGATTGTTGACGCCTGAATCGAGCTGGCATTGATGACCACGGAACTGCTGCTGATCGCTCATGCAACTGCGAAAGCTGCCTCCACAGCGTTGGCGCTGTTGTTCCACTGCATCTAAATTGAGAAGGTCGAATTGCCGGAGGAGCTGCGCCACTTCGTGCGGGTTGCGCTGCTGGTAAAGGATGCACGCTAGCGTCTACCGCCCTCAATGCCGCGCCTGCATGCGCCTCTCCGCCCGCTCAAGCAATACACCCACACGAATGCCTCGACCATCGGGGTATTCATCGAGGTGCTCTCCGGCGAGCGTTTCTGTTCAAGGGACAACAGATCTTGCTCGCTCAACTCAATGGGTCAGTCTGGTGGCTGTTTGGTTTTACGCCAGGTAGTTGGTCGCCTGAGTCAGTCGATTTATGTCTAAGCGTGTGGGAGATGGTTATATGGCAGGGCGGGCGCCTAGGCACCCGCCGACGGGCTCAGCGCTGTGCGACCAGCTCTTCCAGATGGGCGATGATCGCATCGGGCTTCAGCACCAAGACATCGCTTTCCAGGGTGTCCAGCACCACCTCGGCGGTGTTGCCGATCAGCGCGCCGGAAAGGCCGCTGCGCGCTACGGTGCCGATCACCGTGACCGCGGCGTTGAGCTTGTGGGCCATGAACGGGATCAGCACATCGGCCGGGCCTTCTTCTATGTGCAATTGCTCGTCGCTGAAGTCGTACTCGGCCTGAAAGGCTTTGCACTGCTCACGGTAGCGCGCCTCAATGGTTTCCTTGAGTTGGAACACCGGGTCGGCGGCTGAGAGCATGGGCGAGGGATGGGCGCTGATCACGTGCAGGCTCGCTTTGGCCAAGCCGGCGATCTCATAGGCGTGGTTGATGATGCTGGCGTGCAGCGTGCGGTGCTCGCCATCGGCGTTGCCGACATCGACGGCGGCGAGGATGATGCCGCCGGCCCAGGGTTTGTCGGTTTTCACCATCAAGACCGGGCCCGGGCAGTAGCGCAGCAGCTTCCAGTCATCCGGGGTGAGCAGGGCCTTCTTCAGTGGGTTGTCCGGGCGGTGTTGCTTGATCACCAGGCCGCAGCCTTCGGCCTGCTGCGTGGTGATGATGGTCTGATGCAGGTTGTCGTGCCAGGCCTGTTGGCTGGAAACGCTGTAACCCTCCTGCTGCAGCGTGCTGCTGAGGTCGGTGAGGAAGGCCGAGTGATCGTGCTTTTTGTCGCAGATCAGCAGGTGCAGGTGCGACTGAGTCACTCCAGCGATCAGCTTGGCCCGTTTCAGCGCGAGACCTTCCGGTTGCTCAGGCTCAATTATCACCAGAATGCTGCGAATGGCTTGCATGGTCGTCTCCCCGCGAGTGATTGCGAATGTCTTAAACCACTATAGTTGCCGGCTGCAGTCGATGTTCATGACTCATATCGAACGCTCGACTGGTCGTCTTCGCCTGCATTCGTATAATGGCCCGCCCTAGGCCTGCCTGCCAGCGTCGAAATGACGCCCTGTGAGATCATGCACTCGCTCCCCGAAATTGACTCTTTCCTGCTTTGCCCGACGCCGGATGCCTGGATTGCCCAGGCTTTGCAGAATCAGGATGTACTGCTGATTGATCACGCCAACTGCGAGAAAAAGGCCGCCTCAACGGCGATCACGCTGATGTTTCGCTACATCGAAAAGGCCGATTTGCAATACAAAATGTCGCGATTGGCCCGTGAGGAACTGCGGCATTTCGAGCAGGTCGCCGCGCTGATGAAAAAACGCGCAATTCCCTATCGTCCAATCAGCGCAGCGCTCTATGCCCAGCGTTTGCACAAGCACATGCGCAGTTCTGAACCGCATAAGTTGATTGATACGCTGATCGTTGGCGCCTTTATCGAGGCGCGCTCCTGCGAGCGCTTTTCCCGTCTGGCGCCGCATCTCGATGAGGAGTTGGGGAAGTTCTATCGCTCGCTGCTGAAGTCGGAGGCGCGGCATTACCAAGGCTATCTGAAGCTGGCCCAGGACTATGCCGGGGCGTCGATTGAGGCGCGCGTGGCCTTCTTTGCGGAAATCGAGCGTGAGGCGATTCTGACGCCGGACAGCGAGTTTCGCTTCCATAGCGGCGCCGCGGCCTGATTCATAGGCAAGAAAAAAGCGCCTGATCAGGCGCTTTTTTCGTTTCGGGAAGGGTTACTCCTTCACCTTCAAATCCAGCGCCAGATCCCGCGCGGCCTTGGTGGCGAGTACACCCATCAGTTGACCGATCTCGCCCTGACGGCTGCTGCCGGCGTCCTGGCCGCTGCCGGCCATCATCACGCTGGGTACCGGCGCCTGTGCGGCAGCCTCGGCCCAGACCTTGTTGATGGCGATCAGCGCGTCGAGTTTCGGCTGCAGCGCACCGTCGGCCTTGATCACCGCTTCACGGGCATAGGCCTCGGCATCGGCGGTGGTCTTGGTCGCTTGGGCGGTGATGGCGGCTTTGTCACGCAGCACTTCAGCCGTCTGCTTCTCGATCTCGGCGCGCTGTTTTTCCCGCTGGGCGTTGATTACGGCGAGCTGTTTCTCGGTTTCAGCCAGCGTGGTGCGTTCGATCTGGTCGCGCAGGGTTTCCTGGCGTCGGGCTTCGACGTCTTTCTCGCCACGGGCGGTGACCAGGAGCTTCTCTTCCTCTTCCTTCAGGCGGTTTTGCCGGGCTACCGCCAGGTCGGCCAGGGCCTGCTGAACCTTGACCATGCGCTGCTTGTACTGCGGATTGGGGTCGACGTTAGTGATGCGCGCCTCCACCACTTCCACGCCGTATTTGCGAAATTGCTGCTGCTTGCGCACCGGAATGCCCTTGGCGTCGGTGACCTTCTCGGTGACGAACTGGCTGACGTTGTTGTCGCCAAAAGCACCTTGCTCACTGCCGGCCTGCAGGATCGCGGTCTGCTGAGGCTGGTGGCCGCGAGTGGTGCGTACTTCTTTGCGTTTGATCAGGTACAGGCCGTCATTCAGTTGGTTTTCGAACTCGGCGGCGAACTCACTGCGAGCGCCGGAGTAGAAATCATCGGCGCTCATCAGCGAGGCGGTGGCCTGTAGGGTTTCCTTGATCGCTGGGACCAGGGCGGTCTTGATGAAGTTTTCCGGATTGCGGTATTCCTGAGCGATCTTCAGGAAGGCTTCGCCGCTGGGCAGCCGAATGCGCGCGGAAGACTCGACCTTGGCGTCGACGTTGCCGAGAAACACGATGGGGAAGGCTTCGATGGTGGCGCCGAGGGAGTCGTTGTCGCTGTTGTCGTCGGTCGCCAGGGCCTCGGTGAGTACCGACTGCACGCTAAGGGCCTTCTTCCAGGGCGTGGCGCGGCCGAACCATTTAGTGGCGTAGCCGACGTCATCGACGATCTTTTCTTCGCCGAAGATGGTCCGGACATGGGTGGCGAAGCCGGCCTCGTTATAGAAGAACACGCCGTTGAAGGCGATGTAGGCGAGAGCGGCGAGCAGGGCGGGTAGGCCCAGGTATTTGAACAGTTGCTCCTTGCTGAACAGCATGATCGCTCCTTGAAAGCGGATAAAGTGCGGCGATGCTGGGGGTGGCAGTGCGGGTCGTCAAGTGGCAGGGTGCCAGCTTGCGAGGCATATCGCGGCGCAGGCTATTAGCTCAGCGCAAAAGGCGCTTGCTGAAAACCCTGCTCATCGACTTGGAGCGCCCAGCCTTGCTTATCCCAATCGCCGAGGACGATGCGCCGGGCGGGTTTGCCGTCGACCTGTAACTGGTGAGTGGCGGGGCGATGGGTATGGCCGTGGATCAGTGTGTGTACGCCATGGGCGGCCATCACGCGGGGGACTTCTTCCGGGCTGACGTCAGTGATTTCGCTGGCTTTCATCTGCGTCTGTGCGCGGCTTTCTTTGCGCAGTTTGCGTGCCAGCTTGTGCCGGGTGGTCAGCGGCAGATGGCGCAGCACCCAGAGCGTCAGTGGGTTGCGCAGCCAGCGGCGCAGGCGCATATAGGCCTGATCCTGGGTGCAGAGGCTGTCGCCGTGCATCAGCAGCACGCTTTCGCCGTTCAACTCGACCAGGCACGGATCGCTCAGCAGCGTGCAGCCCGCCAGGCGGCAGAAACCCTGCCCCAGCATGAAGTCGCGGTTGCCGTGCATCAGGTAAATGCGCGTGCCGCTGTCGCTCAGGTCGCGTAGGGCCTGGGCAATCGAGCGCTGGAAGGGGCTCATGGCGTCGTCACCGATCCAGGCTTCGAAGAAGTCACCGAGGATGTACAGCGCGTCGGCCGTGCGGGCACGACCGGCGAGGAAATGCAGAAACGCCCGGGTAATATCCGGGCGTTGTTCTTCAAGGTGCAGATCGGAGATCAGTAGCTTGATCAAACGGCTTACTCGGCAACGATCTCGGCGCGCGCGATGATCACGTCTTCAACCGGAACGTCCTGGTGGCCGGACTTCATGGTAGTGGCGACGGATTTGATCTTGTTCACCACCTCCATGCCTTCTACCACTTCACCGAACACGGTGTAGCCCCAGCCTTGGACGGTCGGTGCGCTGTGGTCGAGGAAGTTGTTGTCGGCAACGTTGATGAAGAACTGCGCGGAAGCCGAATGCGGTTCCATGGTGCGGGCCATGGCGACGGTACCGATTTTGTTGGAAACGCCGTTGTTGGCTTCGTTCTTGATCGTGGCGCGAGTGGCTTTCTGCTTCATGCCTGGCTCGAAACCGCCGCCTTGGATCATGAAGTTGCTGATCACGCGGTGAAATACGGTGTTGTCGTAATGACCAGCCTTGACGTACTCCTCGAAGTTGGCCACGGTCTCCGGGGCCTTGTCAGCGAAGAGGTTCAGGGTGATGACGCCGTGATTGGTATGCAGCTTGATCATGAGAAAATCCACTCGGTCGAGAAAATCGAAGGCCTGTCAGGGGGTTGACAGCTTCGGCTATGATAAGCGCTTTGATTTAGTCGGCCTACCCTGGCTGCGCACTAGTACGTTCAAGGATCCCATGAGCAAGCCCACTCTCGACCCCACTCTCGATGCCACTGTTGATCCCAAAGCGGGCCCAGCGGTCCCTGCCAACTTTCTTCGGCAGATTGTTCAGGCGGATTTGGATGCCGGTAAGCATACAAAAATCGTCACGCGCTTCCCGCCGGAGCCGAATGGTTACTTGCACATCGGTCACGCCAAGTCGATCTGCGTGAACTTCGGTCTGGCCGAAGAGTTTGGTGGTGAATGCAATCTGCGTTTCGATGACACCAACCCGGCCAAGGAAGACCAGGAGTACATCGACGCCATCGAAAGTGATGTGAAGTGGCTGGGGTTCCAATGGGCCGGCGAGGTGCGTTACGCCTCGCAGTATTTCGATCAATTGCATGCTTGGGCGGTCGAGCTGATCAAGGCTGGCAAGGCTTATGTCTGCGATTTGAGCCCGGATCAGGCGCGTGAATACCGCGGTAACCTGACCGAGCCGGGCAAAAACAGTCCGTTCCGTGAACGCAGCGTCGAAGAAAACCTCGATTGGTTTGCGCGCATGAAGGCCGGTGAGTTCGAGGATGGTGCCCGCGTGCTGCGCGCGAAGATCGATATGGCCTCGCCGAACATGAACCTGCGCGACCCGATTCTTTATCGCATTCGTCACGCCCATCACCACCAGACCGGTGACACCTGGTGCATCTATCCGAACTACGACTTCACCCATGGTCAGTCCGATGCGATCGAAGGTATTACCCATTCGATCTGCACCCTGGAATTCGAGGGTCACCGCCCGCTCTACGAGTGGTTCCTCGATAACCTGTCGGTGCCGAGCAAACCGCGCCAATACGAGTTCTCCCGGCTCAACCTGAGCTACACCGTCACCAGCAAGCGCAAGCTCAAGCAGTTGGTCGACGAGAAGCACGTCAATGGCTGGGATGACCCGCGCATGTCGACCTTGTCAGGCTTCCGTCGGCGCGGCTATACCGCGGCGTCGATCCGCAACTTCTGCGAGATGATCGGCACCAACCGTTCCGACGGCATCGTCGATGTCGCCATGCTCGAATTCAGCATTCGTGACGACCTCGACCACAGCGCCCCGCGCGCCATGTGCGTGCTGCGGCCGTTGAAAGTGGTGATCGGCAATTACCCGGAAGGCCAGGTCGAGAACCTCGAGCTGCCGCGCCATCCGAAAACCGACATGGGCGTGCGCGCACTGCCGTTTTCCCGCGAGCTGTATATCGATCACGACGATTTTGTCGAAGGCGAGCCGCCGAAAGGCTTCAAACGGCTGGTGCTCGGTGGTGAAGTGCGTCTGCGCGGCAGCTATGTGATCCGCGCCGATGAAGCGATCAAGGATGCCGACGGCAATATCCTCGAGTTGCGTTGCTCCTATGACGCGGACACCCTCGGCAAGAACCCGGAAGGGCGCAAGGTCAAGGGCGTGATCCACTGGGTGCCGGCGGCAGAGAGCGTCGAGTGCGAGGTGCGTCTGTATGACCGCCTGTTCCGCTCGCCAAGCCCCGAGAAGGCGGAAGAGGGCGCGAGCTTCCTGGAGAACATCAACCCGGACTCCCTGCAGGTGCTCGCCGGTTGCCGTGCCGAGCCCTCGCTGGCCCAGGCGCAGCCGGAGGACCGTTTCCAGTTCGAGCGCGAAGGCTACTTCTGTGCAGACCTGAAGGACACGAAGCCCGGCAAGCCGGTCTTCAACCGTACCGTCACACTGCGTGACTCCTGGGGTTAAGGCTGGATCGGGTCAGGGCGAGCGCTCACTGGGTTAAGTTGTGCCGCGCTCGCTGGCTTTGAGAGCAGCTCTAAGGAATAAGTAATCGTGCTTTCCATCTACAACACGCTCAGCAAAACCAAAGAAGTCCTTAAGCCGCTCGAAGGTAATAAGGTCAGCATGTATGTCTGCGGCATGACCGTGTACGACTACTGCCATATCGGCCATGCGCGGGTCATGGTGGCCTTCGACGTGGTGGCTCGTTGGTTGCGCCACAGCGGCTACACCCTGACGTATGTGCGCAACATCACCGATATCGACGACAAGATCATTCGGCGCGCCCAGGAAAATGGCGAAAGCTTCGATCGGTTGACCACTCGCATGATCGCCGCCATGCATGAGGATGAAGCTCGCTTGAGCGTTCTGCGCCCGGATCAGGAGCCTTGCGCCACCGAGCATATCGCTGGCATGCACGCGATGATCCAGACCCTGATCGACAAGGGCTATGCCTACGCGCCGGGGAATGGCGACGTGTACTACCGAGTCGGCAGGTTCGCCGGTTACGGCAAGTTGTCGCGGATGAAGATCGAAGACCTGCGCATCGGTGCGCGGATCGAAGTCGACGAAGCGAAAGATGATCCGCTCGACTTCGTTCTCTGGAAAGGCGTCAAGCCGGGCGAGCCGAGCTGGGAGTCGCCTTGGGGGCTTGGTCGGCCGGGGTGGCATATTGAGTGCTCGGTGATGTCGACCTGCTGCCTGGGCGATACCTTCGACATTCATGGTGGCGGCCCGGATCTGGTGTTCCCGCACCATGAAAACGAAATCGCTCAAAGCGAGGCGGCCACCGGTAAGTCCTACGCCAATACCTGGATGCACGCCGGTGCCGTCCGCGTGGATGGCGAGAAGATGTCCAAATCACTGGGCAATTTCTTCACGATTCGCGAAGTGTTGGAGAAGTATCACCCGGAAGTTGTGCGCTATTTGCTGGTTTCGAGCCATTACCGCAGCCCGATCAACTATTCCGAAGACAGCCTGAAGGAAGCTAAGGGTGCGCTTGAGCGCTTCTATCACTCGCTCAAAGGCCTGCCGAACGCGGCTCCGGCTGGTGGTGAGGCGTTCGTCGAGCGTTTCGCCAAGGCAATGAACGACGACTTTAACTCGCCTGAAGCCTGTGCGGTGTTGTTCGAGCTGGTGCGTGAGGTGAATCGCCTGCGTGATAGAGATCTGCATGCCGCTGCTGGATTGGCGGCGCGGCTGAAGGAGCTGGCCAGTCTGCTCGGCGTGCTGCAGTTGGAGCCCGAGGTTTTTCTGCAGGCTGGTGCTGAAGGCAAAGTCGATGCGGCGCAGGTCGAGGCGCTGATTCAGGCCCGCTTGGCGGCGCGCGCGGCCAAGGACTGGGCGGAGTCGGATCGGATTCGTGATCAGATCACGGCGATGGGTGTGGTGTTGGAAGATGGCAAGGGCGGGACGACTTGGCGTTTGGCGGAGTAGGTCTCTGCCATAAAAAAGGCCGCTTCTGCGGCCTTTTTTGCGTCTGTACGACTTAGATGTGTAGATGTTCGGCGGCGTACAGGGTGTTTTCCAGCAGGCAGGCGCGAGTCATCGGGCCCACGCCGCCCGGCACCGGGGTAATCCAGCCGGCGCGAGGCAGGGCGGTTTCGTACACCACGTCGCCGACCAGTTTGCCGTCTTCCTGGCGGTTGATCCCGACGTCAATAACGATCGCGCCTTCTTTGATCCACTCGCCTTTGACCAGCCCGGGTTTGCCGGCTGCAACCACCACCAGGTCGGCATTGCCTACATGGCCAGCCAGGTCGCGAGTGAAGCGATGTGTGACCGTTACGGTGCAGCCAGCCAACAGCAGCTCCATCGCCATCGGTCGGCCAACGATGTTGGAGGCGCCAACGATGACTGCATTCATGCCGTACAGGTCGGCGCCAGTGCTGGCCAGCAAGGTCATGATGCCTTTAGGGGTGCAGGGGCGCAGCACGGGGATGCGTTGTGCCAAGCGGCCGATGTTGTAGGGGTGAAAGCCGTCGACATCTTTATCTGGGCGAATGCGCTCCAGCAGCAGGGAGGCGTCCAGGTGTTCCGGTAGCGGAAGCTGGACCAGGATGCCGTCGATGCTCGGGTCATCATTAAGGCTGTCGATCAGGTCGCGCAGCTCGGTCTGGCTGGTGCTGGCCGGCAGGTCGTAGGCCCGGGACAGGAAACCGACTTCTTCACAGTCTTTGCGCTTGTGCGAGACATACACCTGAGAGGCGGGGTCGCTGCCTACCAGGATCACCGCCAGGCCAGGGGTGCGAAGACCCTGTTGGCGACGCTCGGCGACACGTTGGGCGATCTGCTGGCGCAGGCTAGCGGCGATCGCTTTGCCGTCGATTAGTTGTGCGGTCATGACGCTTGGTTAACCATCGGAAATGATTGAAAAAGGACGCGCATTCTCGCATGACAAGCCGGGCGGGCAAAGGCGGCTGGTCAGCAATTTCCCGTAACTCCTTTATCTCACTGAATTTTTTACGTTTTAGTGTTGACGGCAGTGAAAGCTGACTATAACATTCGCCCCGCTTGTCGAGCACAGCCAGACGCTGGGTAAGAAGGCGGAGCGAGTCGATGTCTGGTTCGCTGCAGCCAAAGCTTTAAGTCTGCGCTTCATGCGGAATGCAGATGAATAAGTGCCCGTAGCTCAGCTGGATAGAGCATCCGCCTTCTAAGCGGATGGTCGCAGGTTCGAGTCCTGCCGGGCACGCCAATAGGCTGTTTGGCACAAGTAACGCAATATGGTGGGCGTAGCTCAGTTGGTAGAGCACAGGATTGTGACTCCTGTTGTCGTGGGTTCGATCCCCATCGTCCACCCCATATTCGAAAAGACGCCAGACCTCAAAGTCTGGCGTCTTTGCTTCAAAGCCTGTTACGCGGACGTGGTGGAATTGGTAGACACACTGGATTTAGGTTCCAGCGCCGCAAGGCGTGAGAGTTCGAGTCTCTCCGTCCGCACCACCTTATATAGTTTCCCTCCCGCTTTCCTGCCCGCTTCTCAGTGTGGTGACTTCTTCAGTTTGACCCACTAGAATGCATGCCCTTGATTCTGGGGCCGGAAACGGCCGGCTAACGTCTGTGCAACGAGGAATATCCATGCAAGTTTCTGTTGAAAACACTTCCGCTCTTGAGCGTCGCATGACCATTGGCGTTCCGGCTGAGCGCATCGAGACTGAAGTCAACAAGCGTCTGCAGCAGACTGCCCGTCGTGCCAAGGTTCCTGGCTTCCGTCCGGGCAAAGTGCCGATGAGCGTTATTCGTCAGCGTTATGAAGATGCTGCGCGTCAAGAAGCTCTAGGCGATCTGATTCAGGCCACTTTCTACGAAGCCGTTGTCGAGCAAAAACTGAACCCGGCCGGCGCCCCTGCTGTAGAGCCGAAGGTGTTCGAGAAGGGCAAGGATCTGGAATACGTCGCTACTTTCGAAGTGTTCCCGGAATTTCAGGTGGCTGGCTTTGAAGGCATTGCTATCGAGCGTCTGCAGGCTGATGTGGCTGATGCGGACCTCGACAACATGCTGGAAATCCTGCGCAAGCAAAACACTCGCTTCGAGAAGGCTGAGCGTGATGCCCAGGACGGCGATCAGCTGAATATCGATTTTGTTGGCAAGGTCGACGGCGAAGCATTCGCCGGCGGTTCGGCCAAGGGTACTCAGCTGGTGCTGGGTTCCAATCGCATGATCCCGGGTTTTGAAACCGGTCTGGTCGGCGCCAGAGCCGGTGAAGAGCGCGTGCTCAACCTGACGTTCCCGGCCGATTATCAGAATCTGGACCTGGCTGGTAAAGAGGCTGAATTCACGGTCACCGTCAACAGCATCTCCGAGCCTAAGCTGCCGGAGCTGAATGACGACTTCTTCGCCTTGTTCGGCATTAAAGAAGGCGGCCTGGAAGGCTTCCGCACTGAGGTTCGTAAGAACATGGAGCGCGAGCTGCGCCAAGCCATCAAATCCAAGGTGAAGAACCAGGTGATGGAAGGCTTGCTGGCTAGCAACCCGATCGAAGTGCCGAAGGCCCTGCTGGGTAATGAAGTTGACCGTCTGCGTGTGCAGGCTGTTCAGCAGTTCGGCGGCAACATCAAGCCGGATCAACTGCCGGCTGAGCTGTTCGAAGAGCAAGCCAAGCGCCGTGTGGTGTTGGGTTTGATCGTTGCTGAAGTGGTCAAGCAGTTCGAACTGAAGCCTGACGACGCCCGCGTGCGTGAGCTGATTCAAGAGATGGCTTCCGCTTACCAAGAGCCTGAGCAAGTCGTGTCCTGGTACTACAAGAACGACCAGCAACTGAACGAAGTCCGTTCGGTTGTACTGGAAGAACAAGTTGTAGATACTGTTCTACAGAAGGCCAATGTGACCGATAAGCAGGTCTCTTACGAAGAAGCGGTCAAGCCGGCGGAAGCCCCGCAAGCAGCCTGACCCCTACCCTTAGTTCGAGCAACCATAAGCCAGCCTTCGTGCTGGCTTATGTGTATTTGAGACATGACTAGTTAGGGAGCGATCGGAATACATGTCCCGTAATCCTTTTATGCAGCAAATGCCCGACATCCAAGCCGCAGGCGGCCTGGTGCCCATGGTGATCGAGCAGACCGCCCGTGGCGAACGCGCCTATGACATCTATTCGCGCCTGTTGAAGGAGCGAGTGATTTTCCTGATTGGTCCGGTAGAAGACTACATGGCTAATCTGGTGGCGGCGCAGCTCTTGTTCCTCGAAGCGGAAAACCCGGACAAGGACATTCACCTCTATATCAATTCGCCGGGTGGTTCGGTGACTGCGGGCATGTCGATCTACGACACCATGCAATTCATCAAGCCGGATGTCTCCACCATCTGCATCGGTCAAGCTTGCAGCATGGGGGCGTTGTTGCTGGCGGGTGGTGCAGCAGGTAAGCGCTATTGCCTGCCGCATTCGCGGATGATGATTCACCAGCCGTTGGGTGGTTTCCAGGGGCAAGCCTCGGATATCGAGATCCACGCCCGCGAGATCCTGACCATTCGTGATCGCCTGAACAAGATTCTGGCGGATCACACAGGTCAGCCGATCGAGGTTATTGCCCGTGACACTGATCGTGACAATTTCATGAGTGGTGATGACGCGGTCAAGTACCGCCTTATCGACCAGGTGCTTAGCAAACGTCAGTTGGCTGGCTAAATAATCTGTCATGTTGCGGTCAGCGCTGCGTGGCCGCTTTGCGGGCTTGAAAATGCCCGCATTTGCCCTCATCTTGTGTTTCAAGCCTACCGGATTGGATTGATCGAATGACTGACACCCGCAACGGCGAGGACAACGGCAAGTTGCTTTATTGCTCCTTCTGCGGCAAAAGCCAGCATGAAGTGCGCAAATTAATTGCCGGCCCCTCGGTCTTCATCTGCGACGAGTGCGTCGACCTGTGCAACGACATCATCCGCGAGGAGGTGCAAGAAGCCCAGGCCGAGAGCAGTGCGCATAAACTTCCTGCACCTAAGGAAATCAGCACCATCCTCGATCAGTACGTGATTGGTCAGGAGCGGGCGAAAAAGGTTTTGGCGGTAGCGGTCTACAACCACTACAAGCGTCTCAATCAGCGCGACAAGAAAGACGATGTCGAGCTGGGCAAGAGCAACATCCTGCTGATAGGCCCGACGGGTTCGGGTAAAACCCTGCTGGCCGAGACTTTGGCGCGCTTGCTGAATGTACCGTTCACGATTGCTGATGCCACCACGCTGACTGAAGCAGGTTATGTCGGTGAGGATGTCGAGAACATCATTCAGAAACTGCTGCAGAAGTGCGATTACGATGTTGAGAAGGCCCAAATGGGCATTGTCTACATCGACGAAATCGACAAGATTTCGCGTAAATCGGATAACCCCTCAATCACCCGTGACGTGTCGGGCGAGGGTGTGCAGCAGGCCCTGTTGAAGTTGATCGAGGGCACTGTGGCCTCGGTTCCACCGCAAGGTGGGCGCAAGCATCCGCAGCAGGAGTTCCTGCAGGTTGATACGCGCAATATCCTGTTTATCTGCGGTGGCGCGTTCTCTGGGTTGGAAAAAGTCATCCAGGGCCGCTCAACCAAGGGTGGCATCGGCTTCAATGCCGAGGTGCGCAGCATCGACCTGGGTAAGAAGGTGGGCGAGTCCTTGCGCCAGGTCGAGCCTGATGACCTGGTGAAGTTTGGTCTGATTCCGGAGTTCGTTGGTCGCTTGCCGGTCATCGCGACTCTCGATGAGCTGGATGAGGCTGCATTGATGCAGATCCTTACCGAGCCGAAGAACGCTCTGACCAAGCAGTACGCCAAGCTGTTCGAGATGGAGGGCGTAGATCTGGAGTTTCGTCCGGATGCGCTGAAGTCTGTGGCTCATCGTGCGCTGGAGCGTAAAACCGGTGCTCGCGGGCTGCGTTCGATCCTTGAAGGCGTGTTGCTCGACACCATGTACGAGATTCCCTCGCAGTCCGAGGTTAGCAAGGTGGTGATCGATGAGAGCGTCATCGCTGGCACGTCCAAGCCGCTACTGATTTACTCAAACAGCGAGCCGCCAGCCAAGGCGGTGCCTGAGGCGTGATCAACTCTGTGACTTGAGTACAAAGGGGCCTACGGGCCCCTTTGTATTTCCTGCTGCAGTGCTTGTTTTTTCTCGGGGCTGCCCCCATCTTAGGGCCAAGGGTATTCCCATCTGTTTACGGCCGAATGGCCGCCGTAGAGCCGAAATCATGAAGACGACCGTCGAATTGCCTCTCTTGCCGCTGCGCGATGTTGTGGTCTATCCACACATGGTTATCCCGCTATTCGTGGGGCGTGAGAAATCTATCGAAGCCCTGGAAGCCGCAATGACTGGCGATAAGCAGATTCTTCTGCTTGCGCAGAAAAATCCGGCAGACGACGACCCCGTTGAGGATGCGCTGTACCGTGTCGGGACCGTTGCTACCGTGCTGCAGTTGCTGAAGCTGCCGGATGGCACCGTCAAGGTTCTGGTAGAGGGCGAGCAGCGCGGTTCCATCGAGCGCTTTATCGAGGTGGACGGCCATTGCCGCGCGGAGGTTGCGCTGATTGAGGAAGTGGACGCCGCTGAGCGTGAGTCGGAGGTCTTTACCCGCAGCTTGCTCAGTCAGTTTGAGCAGTATGTGCAGTTGGGGAAGAAGGTACCCGCTGAGGTGCTCTCATCACTGAATAGCATCGATGAGCCAAGCCGCCTGGTTGACACTATGGCGGCGCATATGGCGCTGAAAATCGAGCAGAAGCAGGAAATTCTCGAGATTACCGATCTGTCGCTGCGGGTCGAACATGTGCTGGCATTGTTGGATGCTGAGATTGACCTGTTGCAGGTTGAGAAGCGCATCCGCGGCCGTGTGAAGAAACAGATGGAGCGCAGTCAGCGCGAGTACTACCTGAATGAGCAGATGAAGGCCATTCAGAAAGAGCTAGGTGATAGCGAAGAAGGTCATAACGAACTCGATGAGCTGAAAAAGCGCATCGAAAACGCCGGCCTGACCAAAGAAGCGCACATCAAAGCGCATGCCGAGTTGAATAAGCTCAAGCAGATGTCGCCGATGTCTGCTGAAGCGACAGTGGTGCGCTCTTATATCGATTGGCTGGTAAATGTGCCGTGGAAGGCTGAAAGCAAGGTGCGTCTTGACCTGGCTAAGGCTGAGGAGATCCTCGATGCCGATCACTACGGTTTGGAGGAGGTTAAGGAGCGCATTCTCGAATATCTCGCCGTGCAGAAGCGGGTAAAAAAAGTCAAAGGCCCGGTGCTTTGCTTGGTGGGTCCGCCGGGTGTTGGTAAAACTTCGCTGGCTGAGTCGATTGCCCATGCAACGAATCGCAAGTTCGTGCGCATGGCCTTGGGTGGGGTGCGTGACGAAGCGGAAATTCGCGGTCACCGTCGTACTTATATCGGCTCAATGCCAGGTCGTTTGATTCAAAAGATGACCAAGGTTGGTGTTCGTAACCCGCTCTTTTTGCTCGATGAGATCGACAAAATGGGCCAAGACATGCGTGGCGATCCTGCTTCGGCATTGTTGGAGGTGCTCGATCCTGAGCAGAATCACAATTTCAATGACCACTATCTAGAAGTTGATTACGACCTCTCGGATGTGATGTTCCTTTGCACCGCAAACTCCATGAATATTCCAGCTCCTTTGCTGGATCGTATGGAGGTAATCCGTCTGCCGGGCTACACCGAGGACGAGAAGATCAATATCGCGGTCAAATATCTGGCGCCCAAGCAGACACAGGCTAATGGTCTGAAAAGGGGTGAGTTGGAATTTGAGGATGCGGCAATCCGTGACATGATTCGCTACTACACCCGTGAAGCGGGGGTGCGTAGTCTTGAACGGCAGATCGCCAAAGTTTGCCGTAAGGCGGTTAAAGAGCACATCCGCGAGAAGCGTTTCAAGGTGTTGGTGACGGCAGATTCGCTGGAGCACTTCCTCGGTGTGAGCAAATATCGCTATGGCTTGGCCGAGCAGCAAGACCAAATTGGCCAGGTTACTGGCTTGGCATGGACGCAAGTAGGCGGTGAGTTGTTGACCATCGAAGCGGCTGTCGTACCGGGTAAAGGACAGTTGATCAAGACCGGTTCGCTGGGCGATGTGATGGTTGAATCCATCACCGCCGCGCTCACTGTTGTGCGTAGCCGGGCGAAAAGTCTGGGAGTCGCTCTGGACTTCCATGAGAAGCGTGACATCCATATCCATATGCCCGAAGGCGCAACGCCAAAAGATGGGCCCAGCGCAGGCGTAGGCATGTGCACGGCCTTGGTTTCAGCGTTAACGCAGATACCGGTGCGTGCAGATGTGGCCATGACTGGTGAGATCACTCTTCGTGGCCAAGTTCTGGCTATCGGCGGCTTAAAAGAAAAACTGCTTGCGGCGCATCGCGGTGGAATCAAGATCGTGATTATTCCGGAAGAAAACGTGCGCGATCTGAAAGAAATTCCAGAAAATATTAAGCAAGACCTGCAGATTAAACCGGTTAAATGGATTGACGAGGTCCTGCAAATTGCGCTGCAATACGCCCCGGAGCCCTTGCCTGATGCGGCTCCAGAGATGGTTGCAAAGGATGACAAGCGCGAGACTGATTCCAAGGAGCGAATTAGCACGCATTAGCCGGGGGGCTTCCTTGACACATTTTTAGAGCCCTTGTTATAAAGCGGCTCTTCTTGTGTCAGCAGGCCACCCAGCACCCGCTTTGCTTTCACCCAAAATTAAGAAATAAACTCAAACAGAAATAAGGGGACTTAGAGTGAACAAGTCGGAACTGATTGATGCTATCGCCGCATCTGCTGATATCCCGAAAGCTGTCGCTGGCCGTGCGCTGGACGCAGTAATCGAATCCGTCACTGGCGCTCTGAAGGCTGGTGATTCTGTAGTACTGGTTGGCTTCGGTACCTTTGCTGTTAAAGAGCGTGCAGCTCGCACTGGCCGCAATCCGCAGACTGGTAAGCCGATCAGCATTGCTGCTGCTAAGATCCCAGGTTTCAAAGCTGGTAAAGCTCTGAAAGACGCCGTTAACTAAGCGTCTTTTGGGCCTTTGCCCATCCAGGTCAGGGTCACTCCTGATCAGGCAGCGGAGCGGTAGTTCAGTCGGTTAGAATACCGGCCTGTCACGCCGGGGGTCGCGGGTTCGAGTCCCGTCCGCTCCGCCAGTTACGAGAAGGCGCATCCTCGGGTGCGCCTTTCTTCTATCCGGATTCTACCCACGCGCCACGGCCGCTTATTTCAGTACGGTCGTTTCTGGGGGACGCATGCTGCAGAACATCAGGGACAATTCACAAGGCTGGATTGCCAAGACCATTATCGGTGTCATCGTCGCCTTGATGGCGCTGACGGGCTTCGACGCTATCTTCAATGCCACGGGTAACCGCCAGAGTGCCGCCGACGTTAACGGCGAAGAAATCAGCCAGAGCGAGCTGAGTCAGGCGGTGGAAATGCAGCGTCGTCAGTTGATGCAAAAGCTTGGCAAAGATTTTGATGCCTCGTTGCTTGACGACAAACTACTACGCGAAGCGGCCCTCAAGGGGCTGATCGAGCGTAAGCTGCTGCTGCAAGGTGCTAAAAATTCAGATTTCGCCTTCTCCCAACCGGCTATCGATCAACTGATTTTGCAAACGCCGGAGTTTCAGGTGGATGGCAAGTTCAGCTCGGATCGCTTCGATCAAGTCATTCGCCAGATGGGTCATACCCGTCTGCAGTTCCGCCAGATGCTTGAGCAGGAAATGCTGATCGGCCAACTGCGTGCCGGGCTGGCTGGTAGCGGCTTCGTGACCGACGATGAGGTTCAGGCCTTTGCCCGCCTTGAGAAGCAGACCCGCGATTTCGCTACCCTGACCCTCAAGGCTGATGCCAAAGTCGTGACGCTCACCGATGATGAGATCAAGGCTTACTACGACGAGAGCGCCAACCAGTTCATGAGCCCAGAGCAAGTGGTGCTCGAGTATATTGAGCTGAAAAAGGATGCCTTCTTCGACAAGGTTGAAGTCAAAGACGAAGACCTGCAGGCACTCTATCAGAAGGAAATTTCCAACCTGGCTGAGCAGCGTCAAGCTGCGCACATCCTAGTTGAGGTCAACGATAAGCAGGGCGACGAACAGGCCAAGGCGAAGATCGAAGAAGTCAAAAAACGCCTGGCCCAAGGTGAGGATTTCGCGGCGCTGGCCAAAGAGTTCTCCCAAGATCCTGGCTCTGCTGCCAATGGCGGTGACCTTGGTTATGCCGGCCCAGGTGTCTACGATCCAGCCTTCGAAGAAGCGCTCTATGCCTTGCAGGAGAATGCAGTATCCGCGCCAGTGCGCAGCACATACGGCTGGCATCTGATCAGGCTGCTGGGCGTACAGGCTCCGGAAGTCCCAAGCTTTGCCAGTTTGAAAGATAAGCTGACGCGTGAGCTGAAAGCGCAGCAAGTTGAGCAGCGCTTTGTCGAAGTGACGAAAGAGTTGGAAGACTCTGCATTCGAGGCCTCCGACCTGGCACAGCCTGCGCAAGAGCAAGGGCTGGTAGTCAAGACCAGCGCAGCTTTCGGTCGTGAGGGGGGCGAAGGTCTGACGGCTAACCGCCAGGTTATTCAGGCGGCGTTCAGCCCTGAAGTGCTGGAAGAGGGCGCCAATAGTGGGGCTATCGAGCTGGATCCCGATACGGTGGTGATCTTGCGCGCCAAAGAGCACAAAAAGCCTCAACAGTTGCCGCTCGAGCAGGTTGCCGCCAGTATTAGCGAGCACTTGGCTAAGGTGCGTGCTAGCGAAGCCGTTGAAGCTAAAGGCCAGGCGTTGCTCGGCAGTCTGCGTGAAGGCAAAACGCCGGTTGCGCAGGCTCAGGACGGTCAGGCCTGGAAGGTTGTGGAGGCGGCGACGCGCAGCCAGGAAGGCGTTGAGCCTGTCGTGCTGCAAGCGCTGTTCCGCATGCCGAAACCTGAAGGCGCCGACAAACCTAGCTTTGTGGGTGTGACGCTGGGCAATGGCGATTACGTGTTGCTGCAGCTGAAAGGTGTCAGTGAGCCGGAAGAGGCGCTGAGCGACGAGGAGAAGGGCATGTATCGCCGTTTCTTGGCTTCGCGCAGTGGCCAGCAGGATTTCGCTGCCTTCCGCAGCCAGCTGGAAGCAAAGGCGAAGATCGAGCGCTTTTAAGCGCGCGTTCGTTGCCCAAGAAAAAGGCCGCTCATTGAGCGGCCTTTTTCGTTTGCAGCGTTTATCAGTCTTCGATAGCGCCCATGGCGGTGGTGTTGAAGCCACCGTCCACGTACATGATTTCGCCGCTGATGCCCGACGCCAGGTCAGAGCAGAGGAAGGCGCCGGCATTGCCGACTTCTTCGATGGTCACGTTACGGCGCATCGGAGTCTGCGCCTCGTTGGCGGCGAGCATCTTGCGGAAGCTCTTGATGCCGGAAGCAGCCAGGGTGCGGATCGGGCCGGCCGAGACGGCGTTGACGCGGGTGCCTTCCGGGCCAAGGCTGCCGGCCAGGTAGCGTACACCGGCCTCCAGGCTGGCTTTGGCCATGCCCATGACGTTGTAGTTCGGCATGGTGCGCTCGGCGCCCAGGTAGGACAGGGTTAGCAGGCTGCCGTTGCGGCCTTTCATCATTTCGCGGCCGGCTTTGGCCAGGGCGACGAAGCTGTAGGCGCTGATGTCGTGAGCAATGCGGAAGCCTTCACGGGTGGTGACTTCGGTGAAGTCGCCGTTCAGTTGATCGCCCGGGGCGAAACCGACCGAGTGGACGATCACGTCCAGGCCGTCCCACTTCTTGCTCAGCGCTTCGAAGACCTTGGCGATCTCTTCGTCGCTGGCCACGTCGCACGGGAAGCACAGCTCGGCGCTGGAACCCCAGCCTGCGGCGAACTCTTCGACACGACCTTTGAGCTTGTCGTTCTGGTAGGTGAAGGCAAGTTCTGCGCCCTCGCGATGCATGGCGGCAGCGATGCCGGATGCGATGGACAGTTTACTGGCGACACCGACGATCAGTACGCGCTTACCGGCGAGAAAACCCATGTGTTATTCCTCTTCCTGCTTTCAAGGATTAATCGGCAGCCACTGGCGCCATAAAAGCGGCTTCCAGCAACTGCTGTGTATAAATGTGCTGTGGCGCGGCGAAGATAGCCTCTGCCGGCCCCTGTTCAACTACCTGACCCTGCTTGACCACCATCAAGTGGTGGCTGAGCGCCTTGACCACTGCCAAGTCATGGCTGATGAACAGGTAAGTCAGGTTGTACTTGCTCTGCAAGGATCGCAGTAGCTCCACCACCTGGCGCTGGACCGTGCGGTCGAGCGCCGAAGTAGGTTCATCCAGCAAGATCAGCGCCGGTTTCAGCACCAATGCCCGAGCAATGGCAATCCGCTGCCGTTGCCCGCCGGAAAACTCATGGGGGTAGCGGTGCCGAGTTTCCGGATCCAGACCCACCTCCAGGAGTGCATCGATTATTGCCTGTTCCTGCTCAGTTTCAGTGCCCATCTTATGGATGCGCAATCCTTCTCCGACAATTTGGCCCACCGACATGCGTGGGCTGAGGCTGCCGAAGGGGTCCTGGAACACCACCTGCATCTGCCGCCGTAGTGGGCGAACCTCGTGTTGCGACAGACCGTTCAACGCCTGGCCCTGAAAACGGATGGCGCCCTGACTGCCAAGCAGCCGCAAGATGGCCAAACCCAGGGTGGATTTACCGGAACCGCTTTCACCGACGATGCCCAGTGTTTGGCCCTGAGGCAGGCTGAAATTGATGCCGTCCACCGCTTTCACGTAATCGACCGTGTGGCGCAGTAGCCCTTTCTTGATCGGGAACCACACCCGCAGGTCATCGACTTCTAACAGTGGTGCGCCAGCAGGGTTGGCTGCCGGCTCGCCGCTGGGTTCGGCGCCAAGCAATTCCTGGGTATAGGGATGCTGTGGCGCATGGAACAGTTCGTCGCATGACGCCTGTTCGACGATCCGACCGCGCTGCATGACACATACCCGATGCGCAATTCGCCTGACCAGATTGAGGTCGTGGGTGATTAACAGCAGTGCCATGCCCAGACGGGCCTGCAATTGCTTGAGCAGTTCGAGGATTTTCAACTGCACGGTGACGTCCAGCGCAGTAGTCGGCTCATCGGCAATCAGCAGTTCCGGCTCGTTGGCCAGGGCCATGGCGATCATCACGCGTTGCCGTTGACCGCCTGAGAGCTCGTGGGGGAAGGCCTTGAGCCGTTTGTGTGGCTCAGGGATGCCGACCAGCTCCAGCAGCTCCAGGGTGCGCTTGGTGGCGGCCTTGCCGCTCAGGCCCTTGTGCAGGGCGAGCACCTCGTTGACCTGCTTCTCGATGCTATGCAGTGGATTGAGCGAGGTCATCGGCTCTTGAAAGATCATGGCGATGCGGTTGCCACGAATGCCGCGGAGCTTGTTCTCGTTGAGCTTGAGCAGGTCGTGACCGGCATAGTGGATGCTGCCCGAAGGGTGACGGGCCAGCGGGTAGGGCAGTAGGCGCAGGATCGAATGGGCGGTGACCGATTTGCCCGAGCCGCTCTCGCCGACCAGGGCCAGGGTTTCGCCGCGACGAATATCGAAGCTAACGCCTTCCACAACCCGCTGTGCCTCCCCGCCCATTACGAACTCGACGGCCAGATCGCGCACTTCAATCAAATTTTCGGCTAGCAGATTCTCGGCCATCTTATTTCCTCGGGTCGAAGGCATCGCGTGCGGCTTCGCCGATAAACACCAATAAGGTCAGCATCAGTCCCAGCACGGCAAAGGCGCTGATCCCCAGCCAAGGAGCCTGCATATTGGATTTGCCCTGGGCGACCAACTCGCCCAGCGAAGGCGCGCCGGGAGGCAGGCCGAAGCCAAGGAAATCCAGGGCGGTCAGGGTGCCGATGGCGCCGGTGAGGATGAACGGCATGAAGGTCATGGTCGAGATCATCGCGTTCGGCAGGATGTGGCGGAACATGATGGCAACGTTCTGCATCCCTAGCGCGCGGGCCGCGCGGACATATTCCAGGTTGCGCCCACGGAGGAACTCGGCGCGTACCACATCGACCAGGCTCATCCAGGAGAACAGCAGCATGATGCCTAGCAGCCACCAGAAGTTCGGCTGCACGAAGCTGGCGAGGATGATCAGCAGATACAGCACCGGCAGCCCCGACCAGACTTCGAGGAAGCGCTGGCCGAGCAGGTCGACCCAGCCGCCATAGAAGCCCTGCAGGGCGCCGGCGATCACGCCGATGATCGAGCTGAGGAGGGTCAGCGTGAGGGCGAACAGCACCGAGATACGGAAGCCGTAGATCACCCGGGCGAGCACGTCGCGGCCTTGATCGTCGGTGCCCAGCAGGTTCTGTGCCGAGGGTGGCGCCGGGGCCGGCACCTTCAAGTCGTAATTGATGCTCGAATAGCCGAAGGGGATCGGCGGCCACAGGATCCAGCCGTCCTTCTCGGCGATCAGCTCACTGATATACGGGCTCTTGTAGTTGGCTTCCAGCGGGAATTCGCCACCGAAAGCGGTCTCCGGGTAGCGCTTGAGGACCGGGAAGTACCACTCGCCGGCGTAATGCACCGCCAGCGGTTTGTCGTTGGCGATCAGCTCGGCACCGAGGCTGAGGACAAACAGTCCGAGGAACAGCCAGAGTGACCACCAGCCGCGCTTGTGGGCCTTGAGGCGTGCGAAGCGGCGTTGATTGAGTGGAGACAGCTTGAGCGTGATAGCCATCTCAACCCTCCCGGTTTTCGAAGTCGATGCGCGGATCGACCAGGGTGTAGGTGATGTCGCCGATCAGTTTCACGATCAGTCCCAGCAAGGTGAAGATGAAGAGGGTGCCGAATACCACCGGATAGTCGCGGTTCAGCGCCGACTCGAAGCTCAAGAGGCCGAGGCCGTCGAGGGAGAAGATCACCTCGATCAGCAGCGAACCGGTGAAAAACATGCCGAGAAAGGCCGAGGGGAAGCCGGCGATGATCAGCAGCATGGCATTGCGGAACACATGGCCGTAGAGTACGCGGCGCTCGGAGAGGCCCTTGGCGCGGGCGGTAACCACATACTGCTTGTTGATCTCGTCGAGGAAGCAGTTCTTGGTCAGCAGGGTGAGGGTGGCGAAGTTGCCGATCACCAAAGCGGTTACCGGCAGCACCAGGTGCCAGAAATAGTCGAGGATTTTGCCGCCGAGGCTGAGTTCGTCGAAGTTGTTCGAGGTCAGCCCCCTGAGCGGGAACCAGTCGAAATAGCTGCCGCCGGCGAATAGCACGATCAACAGGATGGCAAACAGGAAGGCCGGGACCGCATAACCGACGATGATCGCCGAGCTGGTCCAGACGTCGAAGCTGCTGCCGTGGTGGGTGGCCTTGGCGATCCCCAGCGGGATGGACACCAGGTACATGATCAGGGTGCTCCACAGCCCGATGGAGATGGACACCGGCATCTTCTCGATGATCAGGTCGGTGACCTTGGCATCGCGGAAGAAGCTCTCACCGAAGTCCAGTTGCGCGTAGCTTTTTAGCATCAGCCAGAAACGCTCGGGGGCCGGTTTATCGAAGCCGTACATGCGCTCGATCTCATGCACCAGTTCGGGGTCCAGGCCCTGGGCGCCGCGATAGTTGGCGCCGGCTACGGCCACTTCCGCGCCGCCGCCAGCGATGCGGCTGGTGGCGCCTTCGAACCCCTCGAGCTTGGCGATCATCTGCTCCACCGGGCCGCCGGGCGCGGCCTGGATGATGATGAAGTTGATCAGCAGGATGCCAAACAGGGTGGGAATGATCAGTAGCAGCCGGCGCAGAATATAGGCGAGCATTTATTCGGCTTCCTCGGGCGCTGGTTGGGGCTGCGCTTGCGACTGTGGCGGGCCAGGATCGGCTGTTTCGCTGCTTTGCCACCAGGTCATCAGGCCGTAGTCGTAGCGGGGCGGGGTGGCTGGGCGGCCAAACTTATTCCAGTGGGCGACACGCCAGGTATCGACGTAGTAGTTGGGTATCACGTAGTGGCCCCACAGCAACACGCGATCCAAGGCGCGCGTGTGCTTGATCAGGCTCTGCCGGGAGTCGGCACGAATGACCCCCTCGACCAGTTGGTCGATCGCCGGATCGCGCAGACCGATGAAGTTGCGGCTGCCGGGGCTGTCGGCGCTGCTGGAGTGCCAGAATTCGCGCTGTTCGTTGCCCGGCGAGTTGGACTGCCCCCAGGTGGCGTTGGTCATGTCGAAGTCGCGTGAGCGCAGGCGGTTGACGAACTGCGAGGCGTCGACCCGGCGGATCTGCATGTCGATGCCCAGTTCGGCCAGGTTGCGCATGAACGGCAGCAGGATGCGCTCCATGTTGGTCTGGTAGAGCATGAACTCGAACGTCAGCGGTTTGCCGTCCGGGCCGACCATCTTGTCATTTTCGATGCGGTAGCCGGCGTCCAGCAGCAGTTGATAGGCCTTACGCTTCTGTTCCCGAATGATGCCGTCGCCATTGTTGACCGGCGGCTGGTAGACCTGGCTGAAGACTTCCGGCGGAATCTGCGCGCGCAAGGGTTCGAGAATCTTCAGCTCTTCGGCGTCCGGCAGGGCATGGGCGGCCATTTCCGAGTTTTCGAAGTAACTGCTGTTGCGCTTGTAGGAGCCGAAGAACAGCTGTTTGTTCGACCATTCGAAGTCGAACAGCAGACCGATCGCTTCGCGCACGCGGCGATCCTGGAACAGCGGTCGGCGGATATTGAAGGCAAAAGCCTGCATGCCCACCGAGTTGTGGTTGGCAATGTCTTCTTTGATGATGCGGCCGTCGCGCACTGCTGGGCTGTCGTAACCGGTCGCCCAGTCCTTGGCGGAATACTCCAGATTCATGTCGAACTGGCCGGCCTTGAAGGCTTCCAGGGCCACGGACGTGTCGCGGTAGTAGTCGACGACTATGGCGTCGAAGTTGTAATAGCCACGGTTGGCCGCTAGATCCTTGCCCCACCAGTCTTTCACCCGCTCGAAGCGGAGGGTGCGCCCCGCGGCGACGGAGGTAATCCGGTAAGGCCCGCTGCCGAGCGGTGGTTCGAGATTGGACTTGGAGAAGTCGCGGGTGGCCCACCAATGTTTAGGCAAGATCTGCAGCTGGCCAAGAATCAGCGGCAGTTCACGGTTACCGGCATGCTTGAAGTCGAAGCGCACGCGCCGCGGGCTTTCGGCGACCACCTTGGCGACGTCCGCATAGTAATTGCGGTACTGCGGGTCGCCGTTCTTGAGTAGGGTCTCGAAGGTAAAGATCACATCCTCGGCCGTGACCGGGGTGCCATCGTTGAAGCGGGCTTTCGGGTGCAGATAGAAGCGCACATGGCTGCCATCTGCCGCCTTCTCGATTTTTTCGGCGAGCAGACCGTACTCGGTAAAGGGCTCGTCCGGTGAGTGATAGGTCAGGCTGTCGTAGATCAGGCCGAGCTGATCCGCCGCAACCCCCTTGGGGATGAAGGCGTTGAGGCTGTCGAAGCCACCGTTACCGGCGAGACGCAGGGTGCCGCCTTTCGTTGCCTCCGGGTTTACATAAGCGAAGTGCTTGAAGTCGGCCGGGTACTTGGCCGGCTCGTCATACAGGGTAATGGCATGTTTCGGCGCCGCCTGGCCGAGGCTGGCCAGGCTCAAGAGCAGGACGCCGCTGCTGTGCAGCAGGGTGCGCAAAGTGCTCGTCATTGGGCGTTCTCCGTAGGCTTCAGCCACCAGGCGCGCAAACCCAAGGTGTAGGGCGGCGTGGTGACGAAGGCGAACCGGTTGCGGTACGCCAGGCGATGATAGTTGAGGTACCAATTGGGAATGCTGTAGTGCTGTGAGAGCAGGACGCGATCCAGGGCACGAGCAGCCGCCACCTGTTCGTCGCGGGACTGCGCGGCCAGCAGTTGCTCGAGCATGCTGTCGATTACCGGGTGGGCGACACCGGCGTAGTTTTTGCTGCCTTTGACACCGACCTGGCTGGAATGGAAATACTGCCATTGCTCCAGGCCGGGGCTGAGGGTTTGCGCCAGGGTCATCAGAATCATGTCGAAATCGAATTGGTCCAGGCGCTGTTTGTACTGGGCGCGATCCACGGTGCGCAGATTGGCCTGAATGCCAATGCTGGCGAGGTTCTCGGTATAGGGCTGGAGGATGCGCTCAAGGTTCGGGTTGACCAGCAAAATCTCAAAGCGCAGTGGTTCACCACGACTGTTCAGCAGGCGTTGCCCGGAGGGTTTCCAGCCGGCTTCGGCTAATAGACCCAGCGCGCGGCGCAGGGTTTCCCGCGGGATGCCGCGCCCATCGGTTTGCGGCACGCTGAAGGGCTCGGTAAACAGGCTTGCGGGCAATTGCTTGCGGTAGGGCGAGAGCAGCAGCCATTCGCGCCCCTCGGGTTTGCCGAAGGCGGCGAACTCGCTGTTCGGGTAGTAGCTCTTGGCGCGTGTGTAGGCGTCGTTGAACAGCGTGCGGTTGGTCCACTCGAAATCGAACATCAAGCCCATGGCCTCACGTACCTTGCCCTCGGCAAAGGTGGCGCGGCGACTGTTCATGAACAGCCCCTGGGTCTGTGTCGGGATTTGATGGGGGATCTCGGCGCGGATCACCTCACCGCGCATGACGGCGGGGAAACGGTAGCCGTTGGCCCAGTTTTTTGCCTGGTGCTCGATGTAGAAATCGAATTCGCCGGCCTTGAAGGCCTCGAACGCGACATCGCTGTCCCGGTAGAACTCCACCTCGACCCGGTCAAAATTGTACTTGCCGCGGTTGGCCGGCAACTTCTCACCCCACCAGTCTTTCACCCGTTCGAACAGCAGTTGGCGACCGGGTAGCACTTTGGTGATTTTGTACGGTCCGCTACCCAGTGGCGGTTCGAAGGTGGTGGCTTTGAAGTCTCGGTCTTTCCAGTAGTGCTGCGGTAATACCGGTAGCTCGCCGAGGCGCAGGATCAGCAGGGGATTACCGGCCCGTTTGAAGACGAAGCGGATGCGCTGACGGCCGAGGATATCGACCCGCTGCACTTCCTGCAGCTTGGTGCGGTACTGCGGATGCCCCTCCTTGAGTAGCCGGCGGTAGGAGAACGCGACGTCGTAGGCGGTGATCTGCTTGCCGTCATGAAAGCGCGCTTCAGGACGCAGGTTGAACACTACCCAGCTGCGATCCTCGCTGTATTCCACCGACTGGGCAATCAAGCCATAACTGGAGGCTGGTTCATCACCGGAGGGGTCGTATTGCCCGGTGCCGGCCATCAACGGTTCGTTCAACTCCGTCACCCCATACTGCTGGAAATTGGGCGTGGACGATGGGCTGCTGCCCTTGAACGTGTAGGAGTTGAGCGTATCGAAGGTGCCGAAGGCCATTACCCGGATGGTGCCGGCTTTGGGCGCATCTGGGTTGACCCAGTCGAAATGGGTAAAACTGGCGGGATACTTGAGTGCACCGAACTGGGCATAACCGTGGCTTTCGCTGAGGGTTGCGAAAGCGGGAAAGCTCGTGGCCAGACTGAGGAACAGCAAGAGGAGGGGACGCATCAGGCGAGGGATCCGATCCGTGGCGGCTTTGGGCTTCTTGGTAGGTACAGTAACAGCTTGTATCCGCAGGAAAAAGAGTAAGCCCCGCGGCAGGGGAAATGGGCACTAAGGCGACAGTGGATTGCGCCGTTGCTGGCGGGGCCGCGGCAGATCAGCGAGCTGTATGCCGACAGTCGGGTTTCCGGGCGAGCGCCCAAACATGAGCAGTTCATGCATGGCTTTTCAGCGGGCCACTCAGCTGACTGGGCGCTGCCTGGAGGCGCTGAGTCAGCGTTAGCGGCCGCTGAGATAGAGGGTAATAGTCTGGCCGGGTGTGAGCTCGTGACTGGTGCGGGGGTTCCAGGTTTTCAGGTGTTGCATCTCAACTTTGAAGCGTTTGGCGATCAGGTACATCGAGTCGCCTTTCTGCACCTTGTAGTAGGTGATCGCTTCACGCCCTTTGCTTGCAGGCCCTTTGCTGGTGCTCCGCGTCGCCGGTTTGCTGCCTTGCAACGCTAGCGTCTGTCCGGCCTTCAGTCCGTTGGCGGAGAGCTTGTTCCAGCGCTGCAGGTCTTTGACCTCGACATTGTTGGCTTTGGCGACTTGCCACAGGTTGTCGCCGTTCTTGACGCGGTAGCTGCGCGGCGCCTCTTCGCGGCGGGCGGTGTTCTGGAATAGCGGTTGTGTAGGTTTCACCCCTGGTTGTGCGGGAATACTGAGAACCTGGCCGACGCGCAGGTGATTGCCCGGCAACTGGTTAATCTCCTTGAGGGTGTTCACCGTCAGGTGATAGCGGTTGGCGATGCCATGCAGGCTGTCGCCGGTGCGCACCTGGTATTCCTGCCAGTCCACCAGCTCTTGCGGCTTCATCATGGACAGGTTGGCGGCCAGCAGTTCGGCTTTTTCCGTGGGCACCAGCAGTTGTTGTGGGCCATCCAGGGTGATGCGCTTCTTGAAGGCTGGGTTGAGCTGGTACAGCTCATCCTCGTCGACATCGGCCATGGCGGCGACGCGCGACAGATCCATGCGTTGCTTGATCTCGACCACCTCGAAATACGGCTCGTTGGCGATCGGGTCGAGGTCGATGCCGTAAGCGTCGGGCGCCATTACCAGCTGTGACAAGGCCAGCAGCTTGGGCACGTAGTCCTGGGTTTCCTTGGGCAGTGGCAGGTTCCAGTAGTCGGTCGGTAGACCGAGTTTCTGGTTGCGCTCAATGGCCCGGCTGACGGTGCCTTCGCCGGCGTTATAGGCGGCGAGGGCGAGCAGCCAATCACCGTTAAACATCTCATGTAGGCGCGAGAGGTAATTCATCGCCGCATTGGTCGAGGCGGTGATGTCACGGCGGCCGTCGTACCAACTGGTCTGCTGCAGGTTGAAGTGGCGGCCGGTGGACGGGATGAACTGCCAGAGGCCGGCAGCATCGCTGCGCGAATAGGCGAAGGGGTTGTAAGAGCTTTCGATGACCGGCAGCAAGGCCAGTTCGAGCGGCATGTTGCGCTCTTCCAGGCGTTCGACCACATAGTGGATATACAGGCTGCCCCGGCCGCTGGCGCTTTCAAGGTAGGAGGGCTTGCTGGCAAACCACAGGCGCTGCTGTTCGATGCGCGGGTTGATGCCGATCTCGTCCTGTAGCTTGAAGCCGGCGCGCATCCGATCCCAGATGTCCTGGGGTTTTTCAGGTTCAGGCGTGTCCGTCAGCCATTGCGAATGTGGTTGCGGTTGCAGCTCGACCGCCAGATCGGTGTCGCGGCCGGGGTCATCATCGCGGCTACTGCCCAGGTTCTGACAGCCGGCGAGGGCCGCCGCGCAGACCACCACAAGCGTTCGTGCGGCCCGTGCCAATGCGTCTAAATCGAGAGTCTTGCGCGCTGATGACGACATTGGCTAGGAGGTTATTCCAGGCGAAAAGGTCGGGCGATTCTAGGAAGGGTACTCAAGGTGGTCAAGTTTTAACCGGCTCGCGGGTCCGTAGCCAAAGGCCTTAAAACTGATCCTTCCAGGCCCGCAGGCTAGCGAAGACCGCGCTCGGTGTCCGGTTTCTGGCGCCGTCCCGCTCGTCGGCTTTCGCTATGACGCTGGTTTCGCTACTGCGTAAAAAGGGGTTGGTCGCCCGCTCCAAGGCCAGATTGGACGGCAGGCTGATGCGCCCGGCAGCCCGCCAGGCGCTGACTTCGGCCAGGCGTTGGGCGATGCTGGGGTTCTCCGGCTCTACCGCCTGGGCGAAGCGCAGGTTGCTGAGGGTGTATTCGTGGGTGCAGTAAACCTGTGTGTCATCCGGCAGGGCGGCCAGGCGGCTGAGGGAGTGGTACATCTGCTCGGGCGTGCCCTCGAACAAGCGGCCGCAACCCGCGGCAAACAAGGTGTCGCCACAGAACAACCAGGGTCGCTGCGGGTCGGCATGGTAGTAGGCGATATGCCCGAGGGTATGCCCCGGGACCTCCAATACCCGAAACTGGCGGCCGAGCACCTCGACCTGATCGCCCTCACGCAGGGCGATATCGCGGGCCGGGATGTTTTCCTGGGCGGGGCCTAACACCCGTGCGCCTGTCGCGGCTTTGAGCCGTTCGACGCCGCCGACGTGGTCAAAGTGATGGTGGGTGACCAGAATATCGCTGAGCTGCCAGCCCGGGTGCGCGGCCAGCCAGGCCAGCACCGGGGCCGCGTCACCTGGATCGACCACCGCGCAACGCTGTTTGGTCGTCTCTTGTAACAACCACAGGTAGTTGTCGTTGAAAGCAGGGAGGGCGTCGATCTGTATCATGGTCTGAATCGCTAAGCTGAGCATATTGGCGCATCTTAGGCTGCAATTGTCTCGCCAAGCGTTTTTTGTTCAGCCACGCAAGCAAGGCTTATTGACGGAGAGGCTCTTATGACCGATCAGGCTTTCGCTCAGGCCGACCCCGAGTGGCTCGCGCTGATCAGTGCCGCGCGTGGCTGGTTTGCCGGGCCGCTGGGCCAGCTCTTGCTGGAAGAAGAGCGGCGCTTACTGGAAGACGAACTGGCCCGCTTCTTCGGCGGTTATTTGGTGCATTACGGGCCATCGGCCGAGCTGCCGCCGGGCGCCAAGCAGATTCAGCGCAGTGTGCGCCTGGGCGCACCGTTGCCGGGGGTCGAGATCGTTTGTGAGGAGCAGGCCTGGCCGCTTACCGAGTCCGCGGCGGATGTGGTGCTGTTGCAGCATGGCCTGGACTTTTGCCTGTCGCCCCACGGTTTGCTCCGTGAGGCGGCGCGCAGCGTGCGCCCGGGCGGGCATCTGCTGATCATCGGCATCAATCCGTGGAGCAGTTGGGGCTTGCGCCACGTGTTCGCCCGCGATGCCTTGCGTGAGGCGCGTTGTATTGCACCAACGCGGGTCAGTGACTGGCTGCACCTGCTCGGCTTCGCGCTGGAGAAACGCCGCTTCGGGTGCTATCGTCCGCCGCTTGCTTCGAGTGCCTGGCAATCGCGTCTGGGCCGTTTGGAGACTTGGGGCTGTGCCTGGCAAATGCCTTGCGCGGGCTTCTATCTATTGGTGGCGCGTAAGCTGGTGATCGGCTTGCGGCCACTGCGTCAGGCCCAGCGAGTGCCTATGGGCAATCTGGTGCCAATGCCGGTGGCCAAGGTCAGCCGGCGTGATTCTGAAAAGTGACACCTGAGCAGTAAAACTAATGAGCGAACAGATCGAAATTTTCACCGACGGCGCCTGTAAAGGTAATCCCGGTCCCGGTGGCTGGGGCGCGTTGCTGGTTTTCAAGGGCGTGGAAAAAGAATTGTGGGGCGGTGAAGCCGAGACCACCAATAATCGTATGGAGCTGACCGCAGCAATCCGCGCGCTGGCGGAACTCAAGCGCCCGTGCGACGTGCGTTTGGTCACCGACTCCGAATACGTGATGAAGGGCATGCAGGAGTGGCTGCCGAACTGGAAGAAGCGCGGCTGGAAAACCGCGGCTAGGCAACCGGTGAAGAACGCCGACCTTTGGCAACAACTGGATGAGCAGGTCAACCGCCACCAGGTGACATGGCAGTGGGTCCGTGGCCATACCGGCCATCCCGGTAATGAGCGGGCCGATCAGTTGGCTAATCGTGGGGTAGAGCAAGCGAGGAGCTTAAAGCATGCGTAGTGTCGTACTCGATACCGAAACCACTGGTATGCCGGTCACCGACGGCCACCGGATCATTGAGATCGGTTGCGTCGAGTTGATCGGCCGGCGCCTGACCGGGCGGCATTTCCATGTGTATTTGCAGCCGGATCGGGAAAGTGATGAGGGCGCCATCGCGGTGCACGGCATCACCAATGAGTTTCTCGCCGACAAGCCACGTTTCCGTGAGGTGGCGCAAGAGTTCTTCGAGTTCATCAAAGACGCGCAGCTGATCATCCATAACGCGGCGTTCGACATCGGCTTTATCAACAACGAATTTGCCCTGCTCGGCCAGCAGGATCGCGCCGACATCACCGAGCATTGCTCGGTGCTCGACACCCTGCTGATGGCCCGCGAGCGCCATCCGGGGCAGCGCAACAACCTCGATGCCTTGTGCAAGCGCTATGGGGTCGACAACTCCGGGCGTGAGCTGCACGGCGCCTTGCTCGACGCCGAGATTCTCGCCGACGTCTACCTGAACATGACGGGTGGCCAGACCAGCCTGTCCCTGGCCGGCAATGCTTCGGACGGCCATGGCGCCAGCGGCGGTAGTCAGGCCAGTGAAATTCGCCGCTTGCCGGCGGATCGTCAGCCTACGCGGGTGATCCGCGCCAGTACCGAAGAGTTGGCCGCGCATGCCGCACGGCTGGCGATTATCGAAAAGGCCGCCGGCGCTCCACCGCTCTGGGTGCAGATGGAGCAACCGAAGATCGAAGCCTGAAGCTGGCGCCGATTTATCGGCCAGCGACCTTTTCGTACAGCGTGAAGCAGTGGGGGTTATGTCCAATCGGGCGAGCCCCAGGTTCTGTAACAGAGCCTAAGCTGAGGGCATAGGCGGACCTGGTTCCGCCACTCTTAGGGCGCTGCGACAATGTACAAAGACCTAAAATTCCCCGTCCTTATCGTGCACCGCGACATCAAGGCCGACACCGTGGCCGGTGATCGGGTACGCGAGATTGCCCGCGAGCTGGAACTGGAAGGTTTCACCATCATCGCCACCGGCAGTTCGGCCGAAGGGCGCATCGTCGCGTCGACTCACCATGGCCTGGCCTGCATCCTGGTCGCTGCCGAAGGTGCGGGCGAGAACCAGCGCCTGTTGCACGATGTGATCGAGCTGATCCGGGTGGCGCGGGTGCGCGCGCCGCAACTGCCAATCTTCGCTCTGGGCGAGCAGGTGACCATCGAGAACGCGCCGGCCGAAGCCATGACCGATCTCAATCAGCTGCGCGGTCTGCTCTATCTGTTCGAAGACACCGTGCCTTTTCTCGCCCGCCAGGTAGCTCGCGCGGCGCGCAATTACCTGGAGTGCCTGTTGCCGCCGTTCTTCAAGGCGCTGGTGCAGCACACGGCAGAGTCCAACTATTCCTGGCACACCCCCGGCCACGGCGGTGGTGTGGCCTATCGCAAGAGTCCGGTGGGGCAGGCCTTTCACCAGTTTTTCGGCGAGAACACTTTGCGCTCCGACCTCTCGGTGTCGGTGCCGGAACTCGGCTCGCTGCTCGATCATACCGGCCCCTTGGCGGAAGCCGAGGCCCGCGCGGCGCGTAACTTCGGCGCCGATCACACCTACTTCGTGATCAATGGCACCTCGACGGCGAACAAGATCGTCTGGCATTCGATGGTCGGGCGTGACGATCTGGTGCTGGTGGATCGCAACTGCCACAAGTCGATTCTGCACGCGATCATCATGACCGGCGCGATCCCGCTCTATCTGACGCCTGCGCGCAACGAGCTGGGCATCATCGGGCCGATTCCCCTGAGCGAGTTCACCCGCGAGTCGATCCAAGCCAAGATCGACGCCAGTCCGCTGGCCAAGGGGCGGGCGCCGAAGGTCAAGTTGGCGGTCGTGACCAATTCGACCTACGACGGCCTGTGCTACAACGCCGAGCTGATCAAGCAGACCCTCGGCGACAGCGTCGAGGTGCTGCATTTCGATGAGGCCTGGTACGCCTACGCCGCCTTCCATGAGTTCTACGCCGGTCGCTATGGCATGGGCACCTCGCGTGAGGACAGCGGCCCCTTGGTGTTCAGCACCCACTCGACCCACAAGCTGCTCGCCGCCTTCAGCCAGGCCTCGATGATCCATGTGCAAGACGGCGGTAGCCGGCAGCTGGATCGCGATCGCTTCAATGAAGCCTTCATGATGCACATCTCGACCTCGCCGCAGTACGGCATCATCGCCTCGCTGGACGTGGCCTCGGCGATGATGGAGGGTCCGGCCGGGCGTTCGCTGATCCAGGAAACCTTCGACGAGGCGCTGAGCTTCCGCCGCGCCCTGGCCAATCTGCGGCAGAACCTCACGGCGGACGACTGGTGGTTCAGCATCTGGCAGCCGCCGTTGGCGGAAGGCATCGACCATGTGGCCACCGGCGACTGGCTGCTCAAGCCGCAAGCCGATTGGCATGGCTTCGGGGAGGTGGCGGATGACTACGTGCTGCTCGACCCGATCAAAGTCACCTTGGTGACGCCGGGCCTGAGCGCTGGCGGGGCGCTCAGTGAGCGCGGTATCCCCGCGGCGGTGGTCAGCAAGTTCCTCTGGGAGCGTGGGCTGGTGGTGGAAAAGACCGGTCTGTATTCCTTCCTGGTGTTGTTCTCCATGGGCATCACCAAGGGCAAATGGAGCACGCTGCTCACCGAGTTGCTGGAGTTCAAGCGGCATTACGACGCCAATCTGTCGTTGCTGGATGCCTTGCCTTCCATCGCCAAGGCCGATGCGCGCTACAACGGCATGGGCCTGCGCGATCTGTGCGACGCGCTGCATGCGTGCTACCGCGACAACGCTACCGCCAAGGCGCTGAAACGCATGTATACCGTGCTGCCGGAAATCGCCATGAAACCGGCGGATGCCTACAATCAACTGGTGCGCGGTGAGGTCGAGGCGGTGCCGATTGACCAGTTGCAAGGGCGGATTGCCGCGGTGATGTTGGTGCCTTATCCGCCGGGTATTCCGCTGATCATGCCGGGCGAGCGCTTTACCAAGACGACGCGCTCGATCATCGATTACCTGGAATTCGCGCGGACCTTCGATTGCAGCTTCCCGGGCTTCGTTGCCGACGTGCATGGCCTACAACATCAGGACAGCCCGAACGGACGCTGCTATACCGTGGATTGCATCCTGTAGGAGCGGATTTATCCGCGAACAAGAGCGACTCGGTGCTGCCCCATCGCGAATAAATTCGCTCCCACATCCAGCAAAGCCGCTGCTGCCTGAGGAATGTGAAGCAAGAGGTGGAGCGGGGACAGCGCCCCTTCAGGAGGCCAAGCGCAATCGTCGTGCAGGGGGTTGAGCGGCAGAGATGCCGTGAAAGTGCCGATGGGTCAGGGATGGCCCTTCGGCGCGCGATGGCCGGCGGGAACCCTGCGCGCCGCGCAGGGCCGGATGGTGGGGCTGTCGGGGGGCGGAATCAGTTACAGCCAGTGGCTAACGGCCCACCAGCCGAGCAGGCTCATGACGATGGTGTAAGGCAGCGCCATCCACACCATGCGCAGGTAGGACAGCCGCACCAGCGGCGCGATGGCCGAGGTCAGCAGGAAGAGGAAGGCCGCCTGGCCGTTGGGGGTGGCCACGCTCGGCAGGTTGGTGCCGGTGTTGATCGCGACGCTCAGCGCCTCGAAGTGCTCGCGGCTCATCTTGCCGGCCAGGAAGGCCTGCTTCACTTCGGTGATGTAGATGGTGGCCACGAAGACGTTGTCGCTGATCGCCGAAAGCAGCCCATTAGCGATAAACAACATGCCCGGTTGCTGCTCTGCCGGTAGTGCCAGTACTGCCTGAATGATCGGGGTGAACAACTGTTGCTGGTGAATCACCGCCACCACCGCGAAAAACACCACCAACAGGGCGGTAAAGGGTAGGGCGTCCTGGAACGCTCTGCCGATCTGGTGCTCATCGGTGATGCCGGTGAGGCTGGTGATCAACACGATCACCAGCAGGCCGATCAGGCCCGCCTCGGCCACATGGAAGGCCAGGCCGAGAATCAGGATCAGTGCCGCCACGCCCTGCACCACCAGCGCCGCTCGTTGCGCCTGAGTGCGGCGCGCCGCTTCCGCCGCGCTGAAGTCGGCCAGCACCTGGCGAACCGCAGTGGGCAGCTGAGTGCCATAGCCGAACCAAGCGAGCTTCTCCAGCAGCACGCAGGTCACCAGCCCGGCGGCCAGCACCGGCATGGAGACCGGGGCCATCTCGCGGAAGAAGTCGATAAAGTTCCAGCCGACCTCGTGGCCGACCAGCAGGTTTTGCGGCTCGCCGACCAGGGTGCTGACCCCGCCGAGGGCGGTGCCCACGGCGCCGTGCATCAGCAGGCTGCGCAGAAAGGCGCGGAACTCCTCCAGATCCTCACGGTGCAGCTCCACCACGTCCTGATCGGAGTCGTCGGCGGAATCGTCGTGCGGGCTCTTACCCGAGGCCACCCGGTGATAGACCGAGTAGAAACCCACGCCGACACTGATGATCACTGCCGTCACGGTCAAGGCATCGAGAAAGGCCGAGAGAAAAGCCGCCATCAGGCAAAACAGCAGCCCCAGCAGCGGCTTGGAGCGGATATCGAGCAGCAGGCGAGAAAACAGGAAGAGCAGCAGTCCCTTCATAAAATAGATGCCCGCGACCATAAACATCAGCAGCAGAATCACCGGGAAGTTATGCACCAGCTCCTGATACAGCGCCTCTGGATTGGCCAGGTCGAGTAGCAGCGCTTCCAGTACCAGCAGGCCGCCGGGTTGCAGCGGGTAGCATTTGAGCGCCATGGCCAGGCAGAAGATGAACTCGCCGACCAGCAACCAGCCGGCTGCCACCGGTCCCAGCAGCCAGAGCAGCAGCGGGTTGATGAGCAAAAAAAGCACGAGGCACTGCTTATACCAGCGTGGCGAGTGGCCGAGGAAGTTCTGCCCGAAAGCAGCGGCGAGCGAGTTGGACATCGTCTTATCCTGGTTCTGAAGAGGCTACAACTTGACAGCTAGATTCTAAAAAGATCAATAGTTTAACTCGGCTACTCAAAAGTGTTTTGAAGTCTGGCTGCGTGTCCTGCGTCACAGAGGCCGGCATCGACATTTATGGCACGCTTGTTATAGTTGGGCGGTTTTAGCCATAACAATATTTTTATGCGCGCCCGCGCCGCCTGTGCCGAGGATGACTGTCGTGTCCGACTACAAAGCTTTTCGTGTCGAGTTGGCAGATAAGATCGCCCATGTGGTGATCAATCGCCCGGAAAAGATCAACGCCATGAACGCCGACTTCTGGACGGAGATCATCGAGATCTTCCGCTGGATCGATGTGACCGACGAAGTTCGGGTGGTGGTGCTGTCAGGGGCCGGCAAGCATTTCTCCTCCGGTATCGACCTGATGCTGTTGGCTCAGGCTGGCAGTCAGCTGGGCAAAGACGTCGGTCGTAACGCCGAAGCGCTGCGGCGCAAAATTCTCGAGTTGCAGGCCTCTTTCAATGCCGTGGATGCCTGCCGCAAACCGGTGCTGGCGGCTATTCAAGGTTATTGCCTGGGTGGCGCCATCGACCTGATTTCGGCGTGCGACATGCGCTATGCGACGGTCGATGCGCAGTTCTCGATCAAAGAAATCGACATGGGGATGGCCGCCGACGTCGGCACCCTACAGCGCCTGCCGCGGATCATTGGTGACGGCATGATGCGCGAACTGGCCTTTACCGGGCGCACCATCGGCGGTGAAGAGGCGCGCAGCATCGGCCTGGTCAATCGCACCTTTGCCGATCCAGCGGCACTCCTCGACGGGGTGTTGGCCATCGCCCACGAGATTGCGGGCAAGTCGCCGATCGCCATCCGCGGCACCAAGAAGATGATTGGCTACATGCGCGACCACCGGGTCGACGATGGCCTGGAGTACATCGCGACCTGGAACGCCGCGATGTTGCAATCCGCTGATTTACGTGTGGCAATGACCGCGCATATGAGCAAGCAAAAGCCGGAATTCGCCGACTGATGCAGTACCAGCAACTGTTTTCATCATCGGCGCGGGAGGCGCACTAGGCCATGGTTTCTGGAGCCACGTCCCTTAGTCTGGTGCGCGACGAGTTGTTCGCCACCATGGAAGAAGCCGAGCTGAGTCTCGAGCAGTTTATTGCGGAGCGGCACAACGGCAGCCTTTTGCAGCAGGCCGTCGAATACCTGCAGCAAGTGCGCGGCACTCTCAATTTGATTGAGCTGGCCGGTGCCGAGTTACTGGCACAGGAGGTGCTGCAACAGGCGACCGACATTCCCGCCGGCGCGGGTGAAGAGCGTGATGGGCAGTTGTCGGCGTTAAGCAATGCGCTGCATGTGTTGCGCCGCTATCTGGAAAACGTCGAGATCCATCGCCAAGAGCTGCCGGAGCTGCTGCTGCCGGCGATCAACGATCTGCGTCAGGCCGGCGCCCAGCCAGCCTTGCCGGAGAGCTTTTTCTTCAGCGCGCGGCTCGACCAGGTGCGCCCGCAGACTACCGCTCCGGCCCCCGATGCCGTGGCGCAAAACGCAGAAGCCCGACGTCTGCGGCATATGTATCAAATCGGTTTGCTCGGCTTCATTCGTGAACAAAACCAGCAGGCTAGCCTGAGGCTCATGGGTCGTGCCCTGAGTCGCCTGGATAACCTGTTTGCCGGTGAAGCCCGTGGGCGCCTGTGCTGGATTGGTGCCGCCGCGCTGGAAGCGCAGGTCGATGGCCAACTGTTGCCGCGTAAGTCGCGCAAGCAGCTGTTTGCGCGGATCGATCGCGAACTCAAGCTACTGCTTGGCAATGCTCAGTACGAAGCGCCGCGCAGCCTGCTCAAGGAGCTGCTTTATCTAGTGGCGTTGGCCGATAGCCGCGGCCCGCTGGCGACTCAGATGTGCGAGACATTCGGGCTTACGGCGCTGCCGTTCACCGACCAGTTGCTGGAAGAGGAATACCAGCGTCTGGCTGGCCCGGGTCGGGCGGTGATGCGTTCGTTGTCTTCGGCGATTCGTGAAGAGCTGACCAGTGTCAAAGACCTGCTCGACTTGATCGAGCGCGGCACGGTCGACAGTGAACGGTTGAGTCATTTGCATGCGCTGCTGGGCAAGCTGGCGAAGACCCTCGGCATGGTCGGCTTGAACTCCGCTGGCGCGACTCTCGGCAGTCAGCTGCAAGTGGTCGCCGGCTGGAGTGAAGCCACTCCGGCGGAGCCGCAGATGCTGCTCAAGTTGGCCGATGCGGTGCTCTATGTGGAAAGCATGGTCGCCAGCCTGGAGCGCGGCGAGGGGCGTGACAGCCGCCTACTCGAGGCGCAGCCCGGCGACGAGGCGACCTCCTTTGCCCAACATCAGCTTACCGAGGCGCGCATCGTGGTGGTCGACGAGGCTCAGGCAGGCTTGGCTTTGGCCAAGCGGGCGATCACCTCTTATCTCGAATCGAATGGCGATAAGCTGCACTTGGCCAATGTCCCGTTCAGTCTGCAGGCTGTGCGCGGTGGGCTGTGGTTCCTAAATCAGGAGCGCGCGGCACTCCTGGTCGGCGCCTGTGGCGAGTACATCCAGAAGCAGATGCTCGAGACCCCGCAGATGCCGTCCGAGCAGATGTTGGAAACCCTGGCCGATGCCCTGACCAGCTTGGAATACTACTTGGAAGGCGGTGCGGTGCTGCGCCCGGAAACCAGTCCCAGCGTGTTGGATCTGGCCGCCGACAGCGTGCGCGCTTTGGGCCTGCCGGTGGCGGCCTGATGAGTCGGCGCTGGCAGCCTGCGGTACTCGACCCCCAGCAAACCGGCGGGTGGGCACTGGCGCATTACCGACAGAATTTTCTAGCCGACAGTAACGGGGTATTGTTCCCTCGCGATTGGCTCAAGCGCCAGGATCTCCCGATTAGCGATGAACAGGGCCTTGGCTATTTCGATGGCGAGCCGATCTATCTGCTTGATTTCGACCAGGCAGCGGACGTTTCCGGTTGTGCCTGGCAAGGGTTGCGTCAGTTCCTGCTGCAGGCCGACTTCGACACTTTCAGGCTGCTTGGATTTGCCGCCCAGGTCGCGACTTGGGCCGATCAGTACCGTTTCTGCGGCAGTTGCGGTGCTCGCATGCAGCGCTCGGCCACTGAGCGGGCGATGTACTGTCCGAGCTGCGAGCAGCAGCATTACCCGCGTCTCTCGCCGAGCATGATCGTGCTGGTGACGCGCGGGGATGAGATCCTGTTGGCGCGTTCTCCGCGTTATGTCCCAGGCATGTACAGCACCTTGGCGGGCTTCGTCGAGCCGGGGGAGTCGGTCGAGCATTGCGTGGCGCGCGAGGTTCGCGAGGAAGTCGGGCTGGAAATTCAGAATCTGCAGTATCTGGGCAGCCAGGGTTGGCCGTTTCCACATTCGCTGATGCTGGGTTACCACGCCGAATATGCCGGTGGCGAGATCGTCATGCAGCCCGACGAGATCGAGGATGCGCGCTGGTTTAGGCTGGATAATCTGCCGCCACTGCCGGCCGCGCGCTCGATTGCGCGTTATCTGATCGACCTCTATGTGGCACGCCGCCTAGGCCATGCCGAACCAGTGTTGCCAGGCTAGCCGCGCGGTCAGCGCCAACACCACCAGAATGAAGACCGGGCGGATAAACTTCGCCCCGCCCTTGATGGCTGTGTGAGCACCGAGAAATGCTCCGGCCATCAAGGCGATTCCCATGCTGATGCCGAGCAACCAGGCAACCTGCCCCGAGACGATAAATACCGCCAGCGCCGCGGCATTGCTGACGAAGTTCATGCTGCGCGCCACGCCGCTGGCGCGTAGCAGGTTGAGCGGGTAGAGCAGTAGGCTGCTGACCGTCCAGAAGGCACCGGTGCCGGGCCCGGCAACACCATCGTAAAAACCCAGGCCCAGACCCTGTGGCCACTGGCGACCTGTGGCGATGGGCGCATCCGGGTTAAGCGGGGCGGCTGGCGTGCGGCCGAACAGCAGATAAAGCCCGCAAGCGAAGACCACTGCCGGCAGCATCTGATTCAGCCAGGCGGCTGGCAGCCAATGGGCCAAACCGGCGCCGAGCAGGGCGCCAATCGCGGTGCCGATCAGCGCGTTACGCCATTGCCGGGGAGCGAACAACTTGCGGCGGTAGAAGGTGTAGCTGGCGGTAGCCGAACCAAAGGTGGCGCACAGCTTGTTGGTGCCGAGCACCAGATGCGGTGGCAGCCCGGCGGTGAGTAGTGCTGGAATGGTCAGCAGGCCGCCGCCGCCAGCAATGGCGTCGATAAAACCGGCTAAAAAAGCCACGATAGCAAGAATCGTCAGGGTGGCGGGGTCAACCACGAGCTCGAAAGGAAAGGGCATAAAAAGTCGACTAGTGTCCGATTGTGCAGCGAGCTGGCTGTTCGGCTGCGGGGTTGCTGCGCATAATGCCGGCTATTTCAGGCGGAAGGAATTGGGCTTATGCAGTACGACGGTTTGGCTTGGGGCATAGCGCTGCTGGCATTGCTGGCCGTGTTGGTCGCTGCGCGCATCCTGTTCAATCGGCATTGGTTTCTCGGCTGGCTGCGCGGCACCTTTGGCTTGGCGTTTCTGGCGTTAGCCGGGCTGGTCGGGCTGGTCGCCTATGATTTGCTCGGTTACACGTCGCTGCCCGAAGGCAAGCCGCTGGTGACCCTGAGCTTTCAGGCGGACGGCCCGCAACGCTATCGCGTCAACCTGCTGGAAGGCGCAGAGGAGCGCACTGTGCCCCTGGAAGGTGACCTCTGGCAGCTGGATGCGCGGATGTTTCAATGGCAAGGCTTGGCGGCGCTGATCGGCTTGCAACCGGGTTACCGCCTGGAAACACTCTCCGGCCGTTTCCTCGCTATCGAACAGCAGGAACTGGCCCAGCATGCGCAGGCAACCTTGGCGCACAGCCCGTATGGCGTCGATCTCTGGCGCTGGCTGCGGCTGGGGCAGCACGATCTCTTTCTGTTCAAGCCGCAGGCACTGCGGGTGACTTACCTGCCGATGGCAGATGGCGCCGTGTATGCCGTCAGCCTGTCGCCGACGGGCTTGCTGGCGCAGCCGCTGAATCAGGCGGCGGATCAGGCGTTGAAAGACTGGCAATAACCGGAGCGGTGTTGCACGTTGTAAAAAAAGGGACCTTAAGGTCCCTTTTTCGATGGTTGCGATCACTCAGGAGAGGAAGCCGCCATCCACGTTCAGCGCCACGCCGGTGGTGTAGCTGGACGCATCGCTGGCCAGGTACAGTACGGTGCCGGCCATTTCGCTGGGGTCTGCCACGCGCTTGAGCGGAATCTGCTGCAGCGCGGTATTCAGGATCGCGTCGTTCTTCACCAGGGCAGAGGCGAACTTGGTGTCGGTCAGGCCTGGCAGCAGCGCGTTGCAGCGGATGCCGAACTGCGCGCATTCCTTGGCGAACACCTTGGTCATATTGATCACCGCAGCTTTGGTCACCGAATAGATGCCTTGGAACATTCCCGGCGATACGCCGTTGATCGAGGCAACGTTGATGATGCTACCTTTGCCATTCTCACGCATCAGCTTGCCGGCTTCGATGGACATGAAGAAGTAGCCGCGGATGTTCACATCCACGGTCTTCTGGAAGGCCGACAGGTCGGTATCCAAGACATTGCAGAACTGCGGGTTAGTGGCGGCGTTGTTGACCAGGATGTCCAGGCGACCGAACTGCTCGCGGATTTGCGCAAACACGCTCTGAATCTGTTCCATCTCGCCGATGTGGCAGGCGATAGCCGTGGCTTTGCCGCCAGCCGCGATGATCGCGTCGGCCACGGCCTGGCAGCCTTCGATCTTGCGGCTGGAGACGATCACATGGGCGCCTTGCTGAGCCAGCAGTTTGGCGATGGCTTCACCGATACCGCGGCTGGCACCTGAGACGAAGGCGATTTTGCCGTCGAGGTCGAACAGTGTGGTCTTGGACATGGGGTTCCCCTTGTTATGAAGCTAGAGCTATGGGCCGAAAGTTCTAAGCCGGATTACAGCGTCGATTTGTCGATGACTTGCAGGCTCATGTGCTCCAGCAGCTTGTTCATCTGAATGAACTGCTCGAAGCGTTTGTCCTGGGTTTGGCCGTGGAAGAAGCGGTAGTAAATCTGCTGCACTATGCCGGCCAGCCGGAACAGGCCGTAGGTGTAGTAGAAGTCGAAATTCTTGATCTCGATGCCCGAGCGCTCGGCGTAGTAGTCGACGAACTCCTGGCGGGTCAGCATGCCTGGCGCATTACTCGGCTGACGGCGCATCAGTTGCACCGGCGGCGGGTCATTGGCTTCGATCCAGTAGGCCAGGGTGTTGCCCAGGTCCATCAGCGGGTCGCCGATGGTGGTCAGCTCCCAATCCAGTACGCCGATGATCTGCATCGGGTTGGCCGGGTCGAGGATGACGTTGTCGAAGCGGTAGTCGTTATGCACGATGCTCGACTTGTGATGGTCGGCCGGCATCTTGTCCTGCAGCCAGGCTCTGGTGGTTGCCCAGGTCGGCGCGTCGGGGGTCAGGGCTTTCTCGTAGCGGTCGCCCCAGCCGCGGATCTGGCGCTGGACATAGCCTTCCGGCTTGCCCAGGTCGCCGAGGCCGCAGGCGTGGTAATCGACGTTGTGCAGGTCGACGAACTTGTCGATGAAACTTTTGCACAGAGCACGGGTTTGCGACTCATCCAGTTTTAGTTCGGGCGGCAGGTCGGCACGCAGAATGATGCCGTTGACCCGCTCCATCACATAGAACTCGGCGCCAATCACCGACTCGTCGGTGCAGTGCAGGTAGGCTTTCGGGCAGTAAGGGAAACCGGCGTTGAGCTGATTGAGAATGCGGTACTCGCGGCCCATGTCGTGCGCCGATTTGGCTTTATGGCCAAAGGGCGGACGCCGCAGGACGAACTCCTGATTCGGGTATTCGAGCAGGTAAGTCAGGTTTGAGGCACCGCCGGGGAACTGGCTGATGCGTGGCTCGCCAGTCAGGCCGGGAATATGCGCCTTGAGGTACTGGTCAATGATGGCGGAGTCGAGCTCTTCGCCATTGCGGATACGGGTGGACTGGTCAGTAAGCGCCATACTTATCCCTTCTACTTATGATGGGGGCCTTCGACTATTGGCTAATCTAATGCCGCTAGGGATGCGTCACAAGCTGCGCGGTCCCTTATTGGCGAGCGTGTTGCCAGTTAATCAGCCTGCCTGATCGCTCTCTGAAGTCAGACTGATGGCGAAAAAAAACCGGAGTCCCAAGACTCCGGTTTTTATCGTGCTGCACCAGCTTAGATGCTTAGACCGGGAACAGCTCGCCCAGCTTCATCGCCAGCATCATGTCGCCTTCGGCGCGCAGTTTGCCGCCCATGAACGCCTGCATGCCGTCGGTTTCGCCGCTGGTGATGCCTTGCAGGGTTTCAGTGTTCATGATCAGGGTCACGTTGGCGTTGGCCGATTCACCTTGGCTCAGCTCGCAAGCGCCATCCTTGACAGTCAGGAAGAAATTCTCGCCATCTTCGATTTTGAAGCCGAATACCAGGTCCAGGCCAGCGGCGGCGGTGGAGTTGAACTTGGATTGCATGGTTTGGGCGATGTCAGCAACTGTGGTCATGGTTCGATCCTTTATAGTTTTCAGGTTTTTCTCGCGGCCTTGCGGGCCACAGTGGGCCGAAACTCAGCGGTAAGTGATGAGTTCCGGCGCCTTCAACAGTTGCAGATGCACATGACTGTTGAAGGAAGCCAAGGCCACCTCGCGACCGCGGAACTTCAGGCGGTTGAGCGAGGTGTTGACGATTTGCCAGTTAAGCTCGAAGGCCTTGTCCGAAGGCACTCCAGTAATCAGCCGCAGCAGCGCGGTGATGGTGCCGCCGGAGGTGAACACGCCAACGTTATCCTTGCTGGAAGCTTGTTCGAGAATGCGTTCGAGGCCCGCCTGCACTTTATCGACGAACCCTTGCCAGCTTTCCAGGCCCGGCTGGTCATGCTCGCCGGAGATCCAGCGACCGATCAGGCGCGCGAACAGGCGCTGAAATTCGGCGCGGTTCTGCGCAGCATTCCGTAATACATGCAGGGCTTCGGGTTCTTCTGGAAGCAAGTCCGGGAGCAGGGCGCGGATCACCGCGTCGGCATCGAATTCGTTGAAGGCGGTGTCTGTTTCGATTTCCGGCACGGCCAGGCCAACGGCGCTGAACTGGGCGAGGGCGGCCTTGGCGGTGTGCTGCTGGCGGAGCAGATTGCCACTCAGGCAACGATCGAAGCGCACGCCGAGCTCGACCAGGTGCTTGCCCAATACTTCGGCCTGGCGAATACCGAGCTCAGATAGCACATCGTAGTCGGCCGCGCCGAACGAGGCTTGGCCATGGCGAATCAGGTAGATGCTGCCCACGTTAGCGTCATCCTGCAAAGGTGAAAGTTTCGCGAGGGTATGAGGATAGATTGGGCCTGTCAACGAAAAAACATACGCTTGTTTGAATTGCGCGGCATCGCTTTGTGCCTGTTCGCTGCCAGTCAGCCTGCCCATGCTCGCCGCTGGTCGGCGACAGGCTGCGTCGGTATGCTTGGCGACATGAATGCCGCCTAAAGCCGGGCGGCCGCAAGGAAACCTGAGGGGGAACGCGTGGAGTTTTTAGCCGAGTACGCTGGCTTTCTGGCCAAGACGGTAACGCTGGTTGTGGCCATTCTAGTGGTGCTGGTGGCGATTGCCGTCCTGCGCGGCAAAGATCGCAAGCGCGGCGGCCAGTTGGACGTACATAAACTCAACGACTTCTATAAGGCGCTGCATGAGCGTTTGCAGCAGTCGGTGTTGGATAAGGAGCAACTGAAGGCCATTCACAAACAAGAGGCTAAGGCCGCCAAGCTGGCAAAGAAGACTGGCAAGCATAAGCCGCGCGTCTTCGTGCTGGACTTCGATGGTGATATCAGGGCTTCGGCTACCGAGCACCTGCGCCATGAAGTCACCGCGCTGCTGAGCCTGGCGACGGCGCAGGATGAAGTGGTACTGCGCCTGGAGAGCGGTGGTGGCATGGTGCACAGCTACGGCTTGGCCTCTTCGCAACTGGCGCGCATCCGTCAGGCTGGGGTTCCGCTGACGGTCTGCGTGGACAAGGTCGCTGCCAGCGGCGGTTACATGATGGCCTGCATCGGCGACAGAATTATCTCTTCACCCTTTGCCATCCTCGGCTCCATCGGCGTGGTGGCGCAGTTGCCGAACGTCCATCGCTTGCTGAAAAAGCACGAAATTGATTTCGAAGTGCTCACCGCCGGTGAGTACAAGCGCACGCTGACGATATTTGGCGAGAACACCGAAAAGGGTCGCGAGAAGTTTCAGGAAGACCTGGAGATCACTCACGAGCTGTTCAAGAACTTCGTTGCCCGTTACCGCCCACAACTGACCATCGCTGAGGTCGCCACCGGCGAGATCTGGCTGGGCCAGGCTGCGCTAGGTAAGCAACTGGTCGACGAGTTGAAGACCAGCGATGAATACCTCGCCGAGCGTGCCAAAGTGGCCGATGTGTTCCAACTGCACTACGCGCAGAAGAAAAGCCTGCAGGAGCGTGTCGGCCTGGCGGCCAGTGTCGCGCTCGATCGGTTGCTGCTGAGCTGGTGGAGCCGGCTCCAGCAGCAGCGGTTTTGGTGATCATGCTGCGGCTAATAGGTTTCGGCCAACTGAGTTTCTAGTAGTCAGGAGAGCGGGATGAGCAAATTCAAGGCGCTACTGGTCAGCGAAGGCGCGGCCGGTGTATTCGAGCAGGAGCTGGTCGAGCGCGACACCTCCGAGCTGCCGGCCGGCGAGCTGTTGATCCGCGTGCAGTACTCCTCGCTCAACTACAAGGATGCACTCTCGGCCAGCGGTAACCGCGGAGTGACCCGCAACTACCCGCATACGCCAGGCATCGATGCGGCGGGCGTGGTGGCCGAGTCGAGCGTGGCCGAGTTCGTCATTGGCGATGAGGTGATCATCACCGGTTACGATCTGGGGATGAACACCGCGGGCGGCTTCGCTCAGTACATTCGGGTGCCGGCCGCCTGGGCGATCAAGCGTCCGCGAGGCCTCTCGCTGCGTGAGGCGATGGTGCTGGGAACTGCTGGCCTGACGGCTGCGCTCTGTATCGACAAGCTGGAGCAGGCGGGGCTGACCCCCGATGCCGGTCCGGTTCTGGTCACCGGCGCCACGGGTGGCGTGGGTAGCCTGGCCGTCGCGCTGCTGTCGAACCTCGGCTACCAGGTCGCTGCCTCCACCGGCAAGGCCGAGCAGGGCGAGTTTCTCAGAGGCCTTGGCGCCCAGCAGATCGTCGAGCGCAGCGAGCTGCAGGCAGGCACGGACAAACCCATTCTCAAAGAGCAGTGGGCCGGGGCGGTGGATACGGTCGGCGGCGATATCCTGTTCAACGTGGTCAAGTCCCTGCGGTACGGCGCCAGTGTGGCGTGTTGCGGACTGACCGCCGGCGTCGCCTTCAAGGGCAGCGTGTTGCCGTTTATCCTGCGCGGGGTCAATCTGCTGGGTGTTGACTCGGTCGAGTTGCCGCTGCTGGTGAAGGCCGCCATGTGGGACAGGCTGTCCGTGCAGTGGAAGCTGGGTAATCTCGACGCCCTGGTGCATGAAGTGGGTCTTGAGCAACTGCCGGAAGCGATTCAGCAGATTCTCGCGGGTAAGCTGGTAGGCCGCGTGCTGGTGAATCTCGGCTGAACTTCTAGCGTTGTTGAACCCAATAAGAAGCCCCGCACTGCGGGGCTTCTTATTGTCGCTCGATGTTCAGACCTGCCGGCGGCGGAACAACGGGAGCGGTTGGTCGGCGGCGGTCTGGTAGAACTCGGAGAAGTCCTTGAGGCCTTCCAGGGCGTCATAGGGGTCGCGATCCGGGCGCACGGCGAAGGCATCGAAGCCACAGCGGCGCATAAAGAACAGTTGATCGCGCAAGACGTCGCCGATCGCGCGCACTTCGCCTTTGTAGCCGTAACGCTCGCGCAGCAGGCGCGCACTGGAGAAGTGGCGACCGTCAGTGAATGCTGGGAAGTTCAGGGCGACCACTTGGAAGTGGGCGAGGTCGTCAGCGATCTCTTCCACCTCTTCATCACTGTCCAGCCACACGCCCAGGCCGCCATCGCGGGCCTTGAGGGCGTGGCTGTGATCGTGCCACAGGGTCAGCGGCACGAGCAGGTCGTCGCAGTTGGACAGGCCCTCAAGCGACGCGTCCTTGGGCAGCAGGTGCCAGGTTTCGTCGATGACTTGGTCGTTCTTAATTATTCGCTGCATAAACACGTTCCTTGAAGGGGTCGATGCCGATACGGCGGAAAGTGTCGATAAAGCGCTCATCTTCAGTGCGCTTCTCAACGTACACATTGATCAGTTTCTCGATCACGTCCGGCATTATGTCCTGAGCGAAGGAGGGACCGAGGATCTTGCCGAGGCTGGCGTCACGGCTGGCGCTGCCGCCGAGGGATACCTGGTAGAACTCTTCGCCTTTTTTGTCCACGCCAAGGATGCCGATATGGCCCACGTGGTGGTGGCCGCAGGCATTCATGCAGCCGGAGATGTTCAGGTCGATTTCACCGATGTCGAACAGGTAGTCCAGATCCTCGAAGCGGCGCTGAATGGCCTCGGCGATCGGAATCGACTTGGCGTTGGCCAACGAGCAGAAATCGCCACCCGGGCAGCAGATGATGTCGGTCAGCAAGCCGATATTCGGCGTGGCGAAACCATTCTCACGCAGTTCGCCCCAGAGCTGGAACAGCTTGGCCTGTTCGACGTCGGCGAGAATGATGTTCTGTTCGTGAGAATTACGCACCTCACCGAAACTGAAGCGATCGGCCAGGTCGGCGATGACATCCAACTGCTTGTCGGTGACATCTCCCGGCGCGACGCCAGTAGGTTTCAGCGACAGGGTGACGGCGGCATAGCCCGGCTTCTTGTGGGCGACCACGTTGCGTGCGCGCCAGCGGGCAAACCCCGGGTGTTCGGCATCCAGTTGGGCGAGGGCGGCGTCTTCGTCCGTTAGGGCTTGGTAGCCGGGGTCGACGAAGTGTTGGCTCACCCGTTCGACTTCTGCGTCGGTCAAGGTGCTCGGGCCGTCCTTGAGGAACGCCCATTCCACCTCGACCTTCTCGGCGAAGACTTCCGGGCCGAGTGCTTTGACCAGAATCTTGATCCGCGCCTTGAACTTGTTATCGCGGCGGCCATAGCGGTTGTACACCCGCAGAATGGCGTCCAGATAAGTCAGCAGGTGCTGCCAGGGCAGGAATTCATTGATAAAGGAGCCGACGACGGGCGTACGACCGAGGCCGCCCCCCACGGAAACCCGGAAGCCCAGTTCGCCGGCAGCGTTGTGTACGGCTTCCAGGCCGATGTCGTGCACTTCGATCGCCGCGCGGTCGCTGACCGCACCATTCATGGCGATCTTGAATTTGCGCGGCAGATAAGCGAACTCGGGGTGGAAGGTCGACCACTGACGGATGATTTCGCACCAGGGGCGCGGGTCGATCAGCTCGTCCTTGGCGACCCCGGCGAACTGGTCGGTGGTGGTGTTGCGGATGCAGTTGCCGCTGGTCTGGATCGCGTGCATTTGCACGGTCGCCAGCTCGGCAAGGATATCGGGTACGTCTTCCAGCTCTGGCCAGTTGAACTGGACGTTCTGCCGGGTACTGATGTGCGCGTAGCCTTTGTCGAAGTCGCGGGCGATTTGCGCCATCTTGCGAACTTGAGTCGAGGACAGCAGGCCATAGGGCACGGCAACGCGCAGCATCGGCGCATAGCGCTGGATGTAAAGGCCGTTCTGCAAGCGCAGCGGGCGGAACTCTTCGCCTGACAGCTCGCCAGCCAGATAACGGCGGGTCTGATCACGGAACTGCTTAACGCGGCTCTCGATGATGTGTTGATCGTATTTATCGTATACGTACATGAAGTGTCCTGTTTTCAGGCTGCTTACAGCTAATCAGCGCGCACGACCGCGCACTCCTGGCGGAGCCGGGGGAAGATACCAGCTCAGAGTTATGCGCAAAAGTGATGTTTTAGTATATGAACAGAACTTAGAGCGATAAGAGAGGGCGAGAGCATAACTGCACAGCTTGAGCGAGCGGCCTACCTGGTCTTAACTGCAAAGGCGAACCACCTATAACCACAACAACAGGGGAAGCCATGACCGACCATTCCGAACCCGATAACCGCGACAGCGTGGTGGATGCACGCGCTATCTTCGTCTTGATCCTGCTGGTAGTGGCCACCGCAGTGTTCTGGGTCAGCCACCAGTAAGCAACTCTCCCTTCGAGCTTCACCGGCGCCGCCCCTGGCTCTAAAGCAGAGGCGGCGCCTTTGTTTTGGCGCATCCGGAAGTGCGCCTACGGCAACTGGTCTCCAGCGAGTGGGATGGGTAGTGCGCCTATGATCAGGTTCGAGTGCTGTTACCGCGCTACCCAGCGGTCAGCTGGATCTGGCTGCGGATTCAGAGAAAAGCTTGCGCGCTGGATTTTCGCCGCTGCAGCGCAGTCAATCGGCCGACTAGGCGCGATTACAAGTTCTCGCTGCAGCCGCTGCTCGACTGAGGGTTAAAGCCCAGCGAAATGCAGCACTAGCTTGACCACGCCGAAGATCACCAGCACGAACAGCGTCGTAAAGAGCACGCCCAGAATGATGAACTGGCTGGGCTTGCCGCGGGTGAAGTCGCGGGCGCGATTCTTCCCGCTCTGCACGCCGAACGCGGCTGCCAGCACGCTGTGGAGCATCTGCCAGAAGCTTGGCGGCTTGTCGTCGTCATACTTGTCCATAGACACCTCCTTGCCAGCAGCTTAGCCGCTAACGCTCGATTTGCGTCCAACTGTGTTTCTGCCCTCTCAGCGCGAAGTCGGCCTACCGAGTTTTATCAGTTTAGGCCGGGGAATAACCCCAGCGGCCGAGCAGGGGGGCGTTGGGCGATGGCGATGAGCTGCTGGATGCCCTGGAGTTCTAGCTGGTGAGGGCTTGGCCTTTTGGCTCAAATGATTGATCACAAGCTGCTGTCGAGCGCCCGTACACGCAGCCGCTCCTGCGGATCGAAGCGTTGCTCGAGCATGCTAGCGATCGCGGTTTGCTGATCCGTGTCGCTGAGTCCTGAACGGCGAATCTGCTCGCGTTCCTCGGCATAGCTGGCCAGTCGCTGTTTCCAGGCCAGTCGCTGCTGGTCCAGCTCGGCCAGCTTGGCCGCGGCATCCGCACCCAATGCCTGTGCCCGCAGGCGATAGATGTCCTCGGCGCTGGCCCCGGCCTGGCGCAGGCTCTGGGTGGTGGCGTAGAGCTCAGCGTGACGGGTCACTCGCGCGCGGGCCTCGCGCATCTCGGGGGGCAACTGGGCATCCAGTGCGGCCAGGGCCTGCTGGCGCTGCTGTTCGGACAAGCCCTGTTGTTGCACTATCTCCAGGCGCTGCAGCATGTAGTTGTCCTGCACGGCCTCCAGGGCAAAGAACGCCTGGTTTTCCTCGGCCGAGAAGTATTGGCCGCGCAAGCTAAGGACAGTCTCCAGCCGCTCGCGTAAGGCCGCAGCGGACAAGTCCCGGCTGGAAGGGGGTAGGTCCATCAAGGCGATCCGGTAATCCACGTAGCGGCGCAATAGATCGCGGGCCTCGTCCAGCGCCATGCCCTGCAACTGCGTGGTCAGCTCCCAATGGATGCGCGCCAGCACTTGCTCGACCGGCTCATCCCCCAGTGCCGACAGATAAAAGTCGAACAGGTGCAGGATGCCATCCTCGATCAGCAGGTGGCCGTGCTCATCCAGGCGCAGCCTGACGTCATGCTGAGCCCCTTGCAGAGCGCGTGGCAATGGACCGGGAGCGGCCAGTTGGGCCGGCGGACGCTGGTGCAAGCGGGCGTTGACACTCAGGGCTTCGGCGCCGCGCTGATCCGCTATGGGGGCAGTGGTGCTCGCCTGGTCGCGAGGGGGCTGTGCTGCAGCCGGTGCCTGCAGGCTGAGCGCCGACCATAGAGTCAGCCCTGCCAAGCCCGCGATAGCCGCCAGGCCGAGTCCGAGTTTCTTGAGCATGGGTGTTCTCCTGCCTCTGGCTGAGTGACGCGGGCAAGCGCCGGCCCGCGCCACTCAGGTGCTTACAGACCGAGGTTTTTCAGGCGGTTGGCGTGGTTCTTGAGCAGGGTCTGCGGATTGCTTTCGAATAGCGACACCAGCCCCAGTACCTGGTTGGTCGCGTCCAGGTGGTTCATGCTGTAGTTGTCCTTGAGCACCTTGCCGAAGTGGCTGGAGCAGCGGCCGGTAACGCCATCGTTGGGCTCGCTGTGGGCGAGGGCGGTAATGGCGAACAGCGGGTCGGACGGGTCGATGCCGGTGGTGATCTGCGAGGTGCCGCTCCAGGAGTACAGGCGGATGGCGTTGCCAGCGATGCTCACGGTTTCCGGACCTTCACCGCAGGAGTTGGTCGGTATGCCGATCGGGAAGGCCTGGTTGTTGGCCGCAGCGCCGTTCTTGTTGAACTCGGCGAGCATGGCGCGGATATCCGAGTCGCTCTTGCGGTTGTTCGACAGCAGGTTGACCAGATTACCCACGGTATTGGCAAACACATCGAAGGCAATGCCCTGCAGGGTGCCGGGCGGTGCGACGCCGGTCACCACATCGGCCAGCGGCGAGCCTTTGTGCGGGGAGTGCAGGGTGGTCACCGAGGCGACCAGATCCGGGCGCACGTTCATCACATAGCGCGCGGTCACCCCGCCTTGGCTGTGGCCGACTAAGTTGAATTTCATGATGCTGCCGCCGGAGGCCGCGCGGATTTCCTCCAGTTGCTCGATCAGGTCCTCGCCACGCTTGGCCGAGCTGTCGAAAGCATTGATCTTCGGTACGTAGACCTTGGCCCCCTGGTTCTCCAGGGCGCTGGGGATCTGATGCCAGTAGTCGATGCTGGCAATGGTGTCGAAGGCAAAGATGCCCGGCACCAGGACGATGGGGTTCTTGGTTTGCGACTGGGTGTTGCTGGTGAAGAACCAGCCGGCCTGGCTGGGCAGAGCGGTGCAAAGGCTGAGTGCAGCCAATGCCGAGACGAGCAGCTTTTTCATGGTGGGCAACCTGTGTGTTCTGTTTTTGTTTTTGTCGCCCCGCACACTGCAGCGGAGATGGCAACTATCTGAACACTTGTGCCTTGGCTGGGCTTGTATGAACTGATGAAAGCGTGCGAATGGCAGGCAAATAACTGTGATGCATGTCACATAAGCGCCTTGCTGGGTGCGCCGCTGCTTCGGGCTTGTGCTAACCCTCCGGCTACAAGAACAAACAGAGCAGCCGCTCCGGGCTGGCTGCCACGCGGAAATGCCTATGCTGCCGATTGACGTCCCCGTCCTGCTCTATCTGTGGGACAAACGCACCTTCTACCTCGGTCCCCTGGAGGAGCCGCTGCAGCTCTCCCAGGCCGCCGCCATGCTGGTGGTCAGCCTGGACGGCCCGCTGCGCATCTACAGCCAACGAAGTGCAGTGGTTTGCCGCAGCGCCTTGCTGCCGGCGGGGCTGGAGCTGTCCGTCGACACTGGTCTGTCGAGGGTCGCGGTCTGCTATCTGGATGTGTTCGGCGAGGACTTCGCCCGGCTGGCCACGCGCATGGCCGAGGAGCAGGCGGGTGTGCTGTTCGGGCTGGACAACGAGGCGGCGTGCGCCCGGCACTTCGACGAACTGCACCGCAGCAGCGCCGCGCCGGCACAGGTCTATGCCTGGCTGGACAGTCTGATCAATCCGCAGCAGATCCCCGCGGCCGGGTTCTCCCTCGACCCGCGCATCGTTAGGGCGGTGAGCCTGATCAAGGACGACGTGTCCTGCAACCAGTCCATCGACTACCTGGCCGCGCAGATCGGCCTCTCGGTACCGCGCCTGATCCAGCTGTTCCGCCAGAAGGTCGGCATTCCGATCCGCCGCTACCGCCAGTGGCATCGCCTGTTCGTCACCACCGCCGGCGTGGCCCGCGGCCTGACCCTGACCGAGGCGGCCGCGGCGGCCGGCTTCACCGACTCGGCACACTTCAGCCACACTTTCCGCAGCATAGTCGGCATGAAGCCCTCGACAGTGCTGGCCCATCCGCAGCGGATTCGGTTGTTTGCTGAGTAGGGGCGACGGCTTCGGCACGACGTGACGCCCTCAGGCGGGAAAGCCCGAGCCGCAAAGGGCTCAGCACACGCGCTTGTGCAGATGCCGGGTGTTCACCAGATCGACCGCCCGCGCCCGCAACTGCCCGCAGCCACCGTCGATATCCTGGCCCGCCGAGTTGCGCACCTTGGTCAGCACGCCGCGGCTGTGCAGGTAGTGCACCATCTGCACGATCCGCTCGCCCTCTGGCCGCTGGTAGTCGTCGGCTTCCAGGCTGTTGTAGGGGATCAGGTTCATCACCGCGAACTTGCCCTTGAGCAGCCGCAGGATGCCGTCCATTTCCTCCTGGCTGTCGTTGATGCCCTTGAGCAGCGTCCACTGGTACTGGATGGGATAGTCGACCCGGCGTGCATAGGCTTCGCCCAGCTCGACCAGCTCCTCGGGGTCGATGCGCGGTGCGCGCGGCAGCAGTTGCTGGCGCAGGTCGGCATGGGTGGTGTGCAGGGACAGGGCCAGGGCCGGCTTGACCCGTTGTAGCGGCAGGCGCTCGAACACCCGCGGGTCGCCCACCGTGGAGAACACCAGGTTCTTGTGACCGATGCCGCCGTCCGTGCCGAGCAGGTCGATGGCCTCCAGCACGTTATCCAGGTTGTGCGCCGGCTCGCCCATGCCCATGAATACCACCTTCTTCACCGGGCGGAAGCGCCGAGCCAGGGCCACCTGGGCGACGATTTCCGCGCTGCTCAACTGACGCAGCAGGCCGCTCTTGCCGGTCATGCAGAACACGCACCCCACCGCACAGCCGACCTGGCTCGAGACGCAGAGCCCGTCGCGTGGCAGCAGCACGCTTTCCACCATCTGCCCATCGTGCAACTCGACCAACAACCGCGCCGAACCGTCGGCGGCCGGGTGTTCCGAGCGCAGCCGCGCCAGGCCGGTGATCTCCTCAGTCAGCGCCGGCAGCTCCTCGCGCACGCTGAGCGGCAGGAAATTCTCGGTGCGCTGATGGCGAGTGCCGCTGTCGAGTGGCTTACCTTGCAGCCAGGCACGGGTGATCCGCCCGATATGCTGGGGCTTGGCGCCTAGGTCGGCGAGGCGTTGGTGGAGATCATGGATTTGCATGGGGCGCGCATGCTACCACTGGAGAGCGCCGAGACGTAGGGTGGCGGGACTTGGTACGGTGGATATCCAGGCCACTGGCTAACAGGCGGTCCAGCACCCTGGCCTTGCGCTCATGCTATCGTTTTGATTTGGCTGAAAAAGCTGCGTGGAGCCGTAGATGAAATTCATACACCAGCGCGAACATCTGCATGAAGACGATATTGTCGTCATCGAATGCTCGCAGACCTGCAACATCCGCCTGATGAACGATGCGAATTTTCGCAGCTTCAAGAATGGCGGCCGCCATGTCTATCACGGCGGCGCATTCGACAAGTTCCCGGTGAAAATCACCGTACCCAGCACGGGTTTCTGGAACATCACCATCGACACAGTCACCCGCAGGGCGATCAGTGTGACCCGCAAGCCGAACCTGAAGCATTCCATCAAGTTTATTCGCCGGTCGGGCTCGGGGTTGAGCTGAGTACGGCGTCGCTGGGTATCGCCAGGCGTTCCGTACAGGTGGAAAACCGCGAAGCGTTTTCCACCCGTTCAGCTCGGGCTATTCGATTTCACCCAATCGCTTGTGCAGAGTGTTTTGCAATCCGTGCAGTCTAGTGCTCAGTTGTCATAGCCCAAGTTTGGCGCCAACCACCTTTCGCTCACCGCCAAATCCTGCCCTTTGCGCGCGGTATAACTCTCCACCTGATCCTTATCGATCTTGCCGACGGCGAAGTACTGCGCCTGTGGGTGGGCGAAGTACCAGCCGCTGACAGCCGCCGCCGGGAACATGGCGTAATGCTCGGTGAGGAATACGCCGCTCTGGCCGTCCTTATCCAGCAGCTCGAACAGGGTGCCTTTCTCGGTGTGATCTGGGCAGGCCGGGTAGCCGGGAGCGGGGCGGATACCGGTGTACTGTTCTTTGATCAGCGCTTCGTTATCCAGTTGCTCATCGCTGGCATAACCCCAGTAGTGCTTGCGCACCTGCTGGTGCAGCCATTCCGCGCAGGCCTCGGCAAGTCGGTCGGCCAGGGCCTTGACCATGATCGAGTTGTAGTCGTCGCCTTGGTTCTGGTAGGCCTTGGCGACTTCTTCGGCGCCAATCCCGGCGGTGGTGATAAAGCCGCCGACGTAGTCGGTGATGCCGCTCTCTTTCGGCGCCACGAAGTCGGCCAGGGAGAAGTTCGGTTTGCCGTCCGGCTTGATCGTCTGTTGACGCAGGTGATGCAGCTTGGCCAGCGGTTGGCCGTCATCGCCATAGACTTCCAGGTCGTCATCCTGCACCTGATTGGCCGGCCAGAAACCGAACACCGCGCGGGCCTTGATCAGCTTGCCGTCGATCAGCTTCTTGAGGATATCCTGGGCGTCGGCGAACAGTGCGGTCGCCGCCTCGCCGACCACTTCATCGGTGAGGATGCGCGGGTATTTGCCGGCCAGGTCCCAGGCAATAAAGAACGGCGTCCAGTCGATGTACTCGGCCAGAACGTTGAGGTCGATATCGTCCAGCACCTTGGCGCCGGTGAAGGTCGGCACTGTCGGCTGATAAGTCGCCCAGTCGAACTTCGGCTTATGGGCGACCGAGGCCGCATAGCTCAGGCGCTCGGTACGGGCGCTGCGGTTGGCGGTGCGCTCGCGCACTTCGATGTAGTCGAGACGGGTTTTCTCGACGAAACCGGCTTTCAGTTCCTTGGACAGCAATTGCGTGGCCACGCCAACGGCGCGCGAAGCGTCGGTGACGTAGACCACGGCATCGTTCTGATACTTGGGCTCGATCTTCACCGCGGTGTGGGCTTTCGAGGTCGTCGCACCACCGATCATCAGCGGCAGAGTGAAGCCCTGGCGCTGCATCTCACGGGCGACGTGGACCATTTCATCCAGCGACGGCGTGATCAAGCCGGACAAGCCGATGATGTCGCACTTCTCGGCGATGGCGGTTTGCAGGATCTTCTCCGCCGGCACCATCACCCCCAGGTCGACGATGTCGTAACCGTTGCAGCCCAGCACCACGCCGACGATGTTCTTGCCGATGTCATGCACGTCGCCCTTGACCGTGGCCATGAGGATCTTGCCCTTGGCTTCCGGTTTGTCGCCTTTTTCCAGCTCGATGAAGGGGATCAGGTGCGCCACCGCCTGTTTCATCACGCGGGCGGACTTGACCACCTGCGGCAGGAACATCTTGCCGGCGCCGAACAGGTCGCCGACCACGTTCATCCCGGCCATCAAGGGCCCCTCGATCACTTCGATCGGGCGTGTGCACTGCTGGCGGGCCTCTTCGGTGTCGTCGACGATATTCGTGGTGATGCCTTTGACCAGCGCATGCTCGAGACGCTTGTTCACGTCCCAGGTGCGCCACTCCTCGGTTTCCGCCTCCTTGACGCTGCCGTCGCCCTTGTACTGGTCGGCGATGGCCAGCAGCGCATCGGTGCCGTGCGGGGTGCGGTTGAGCACCACGTCTTCGACCTTTTCCCGCAACTCGTTTGGAATCTGGTCGTAGATCTCCAGCTGGCCGGCGTTGACTATGCCCATGGAGAGGCCGTTCTTGATCGCGTAGTACAAGAACACCGAGTGGATAGCTTCGCGCACCGGGTTGTTGCCGCGGAAGGAGAACGACACGTTGGATACGCCGCCGGAGGTCAGGGCGTAGGGCAGGTTGTCGCGGATGTAGGCGCAGGCGTGGATGAAGTCGACGGCATAGTTGTTGTGCTCTTCGATGCCGGTGGCGACGGCGAAGATGTTCGGGTCGAAAATGATGTCCTGCGGCGGGAAACCGACCTGATTGACCAAAATATCGTAGGAGCGCGCGCAGATTTCGATCTTGCGCTTCTCGGTGTCGGCCTGGCCGTCTTCGTCGAAGGCCATCACCACCACGGCGGCGCCGTAGCGCTTGCACAGCTTGGCGTGGTGAATGAACTGCTCGACGCCTTCCTTCATGCTGATCGAGTTGACGATGCCCTTGCCCTGGATGCATTTCAGGCCGGCCTCGATCACCTCCCACTTGGAGGAGTCGATCATGATCGGCACGCGGGAGATGTCCGGCTCGGAGGCGATCAGATTGAGGAAGGTGACCATGGCCTTCTTCGAATCCAGCATGCCCTCGTCCATGTTGATGTCGATCACCTGGGCGCCGGCTTCCACCTGTTGCAGCGCCACTTCCAGGGCCTCGGTGTAATTGTCCTCGCGGATCAGCCGGGCGAATTTGGCCGAGCCGGTGATATTGGTGCGCTCACCGACGTTGACGAACAGCGACTGGCGGTCGATGGTGAACGGCTCGAGCCCGGACAGGCGGCAGGCCTTGGGGATGTCCAGAATCACTCGCGGCGGATATTTGCTGACCGCCTCGGCAATCGCCTTGATATGTGCAGGCGTGGTGCCGCAGCAGCCGCCGACGATATTGAGGAAGCCCGACGCCGCGAACTCTTCGACCACCACGGCCATTTCCGCCGGGCTTTCGTCGTACTCACCGAAGGCGTTCGGCAGGCCGGCGTTGGGGTGCGCGGAGACGCGGGTATCGGCCTTGGTCGACAGCTCTTCCAGGTACGGGCGCAGCTCTTTGGCGCCGAGGGCGCAGTTCAGGCCGACCGAAATCGGCTGGGCGTGGCTGATCGAGTTCCAGAACGCCTCGGTAGTCTGCCCCGACAGCGTGCGCCCGGAGGCGTCGGTGATGGTGCCGGAAATCATGATCGGCAATTCGAAGCCCAGTTCTTCATACACCCCTTGCACGGCGAAGATCGCCGCCTTGGCATTCAGGGTGTCGAAGATGGTTTCGATCAGGATCAGGTCCGCGCCGCCCTCGATCAGGCCGCGGGTGGCTTCGGTGTAGTTCTCCACCAGTTCGTCGAAGCTGACGTTGCGGTAGCCGGGGTTGTTCACATCCGGCGACAGCGAGCAGGTGCGGCTGGTCGGGCCCAGCACGCCGGCCACGAAGCGTGGGCGATCGGGGGTTTCCAGGGTCTTGGCATCCGCCACTTGGCGGGCCAGGCGCGCGCCTTCGACGTTCAGCTCATAGACCAGGCTCTCCATGCCGTAGTCGGCCTGGGACACTTGGGTGGCGTTGAAGGTGTTGGTTTCGAGGATGTCGGCGCCGGCATCCAGGTAGGCCTTCTCGATCGCGCCGATCACGTCCGGGCGGCTGAGGATCAGCAGGTCGTTGTTACCCTTCACATCGCTCGGCCAGTCGGCAAAGCGGCTGCCGCGATAGTCCTGTTCCTCCAGCTTGTAGCTCTGGATCATGGTGCCCATGCCGCCGTCGAGGATCAGGATGCGCTCTTTGAGGGCTTGCTGGAGAGCTTGGAGGCGAGCGCTACGATCGGACATGGGTGAATTACCTGATAAAGCACGGAGAAAAAGGGTGGGCGGATGATACCAAAGCTGTACGGCTTTGGAGCGTTATGCCTTTTTGCATGAGCGGCGCTCATGTTGGTGAGGTTCGCTTTGCCGCAGCTGGGCCGGCTAAACTCACGGCCATTGCCACGCGCCGCTCGATAAGCCGCGCGCCTGCAGCCCGGAATGATGATCGGGCTGCGGTCGTTACATTTGTCCGACTAAATTACTGGGACTTTGCCCGGCAGGGCTGAGTGGCGTACACTGCGCCCAAGTTTGCGAGGAGTTACCATGAGCGCCATTACCATTACCGAAGCTGCCCACGACTACCTGGCTGATCTGCTGAGCAAGCAGAACACCACGGGCATCGGCATTCGCGTTTTTATTACCCAGCCGGGCACGCAGTATGCGGAAACCTGCATCGCTTACTGCAAGCCGGGTGAAGAGAAACCTGAAGACACCGCTCTGGCGCTGAAAAGCTTCACGGCCTATATCGACGCCTTCAGCGAAGCGTTTCTGGAAGATGCGGTAGTCGACTACGCGACCGACCGTATGGGTGGCCAACTGACCATCAAAGCCCCGAACGCCAAAGTGCCGATGGTCAATGCCGACAGTCCGATCAACGAGCGCATCAGCTACTACCTGCAGACTGAGATCAACCCCGGTCTGGCCAGCCATGGCGGCGAGGTTAGTCTGATCGATGTGGTCGAAGACGGCATCGCGGTACTGAAGTTCGGCGGTGGTTGCCAGGGTTGTGGCCAAGTCGATCTGACGCTCAAAGAAGGTATCGAGAGAACCTTGCTGGAACGCATCCCCGAGCTGAAAGGCGTGCGTGACGTGACGGATCACACCAACAAGGAAAACGCCTACTACTAAGTAAGGCGTGCTCCGACAAAAAGGCGGCCTGCGGGCCGCCTTTTTTATGTGCGCCTGTCGCGCGTTTTACGCCGCGAGTGGCTGACGCGGGGGAATCAGCATCAGCAGGGCAATCACGATCAACGGCAAGATACCGAGGTTGATCGCGACCCAGCCGATCCCGCTGATCAGCGCGCCGGATGCGAAGGAGGCGCAGGCCGCCACCGAACCGTTAGCCAGTTCCATCAAGCCCTGGGCATGACCGCGTTCATCGCTGCTGTGGCCTTCAGCCAAGAGTGTAGTGCCGGCGACCAGCATCAGGTTCCAGCCTAGCCCGAGCAGGAAGGAGCTGATTAGGAAGTGCGTCTGATCCAGACCAGTGAGAGCCACGCTGGCGCTGATCAGCAGAATGCTGCTGCCCAGCAGCGCAATGCGCCGGCTGCCGAGTCTGTCCACCAGTGGCCCGGCAATGAATGCCGGCAGGAACATGCCGAGCATATGCCATTGAATCACCTGCGAGCTGGCCTCCAAGCCCAGCCCGCAGAAACTCATCGCCAGCGGCGTGGCATTCATGACGAAAATCATCAGCCCGTGGCCAATCGCAGTGGTGGCGATAGCCGCGCGCACCAACGGGCGCGCCAACAGTTCGCGCATAGCCGCTAACCCGGCTTTGCCTGGTTTTGGCGCGGCACCTTCGCGCAGTTGTGTCATCAGCAGCAGACCAAGCAGGGCCAGCAGCGCAATCAGCAGGTAAGCGCCGACAAAGGGCGTTGCCAGGGCATTGCGTGACCAGAGCGCCAGGCTCGGCGCAATCAGCGCAGCCAACACGCCACCGCCGATCACATAAGCGGTGGCACGACCTTTTTGCGGCTCATCGACGGCTTCCAGTGCGGCAAACCGGTAATACATAGCCGAAGCCTGATAGGCACCAATCGGCAATGCGCCGAGGCAGAAGATGGCGAAGTCGCCGAGCCCCACACCGAGCGCACTGATCAGCCCACCAACCACGCCACAGCCGGCGCCGAGCATCAACCCAGGGCGGCGGCCGTGGCGCTGCATAAATAGCGATAGCGGCTGCACGGCAAGCAAATTGCCGAGTACCAGCAAGGCCAGCGGCAGGGTTGCCAGCGCATTCAACGGTGCTAGCTGCAGACCTACCAGCGCGGTGAGGGTGATGCCGATCATCGAGCAGGACCAATACAGCGCCTGGCCGGCAAATAGCAGGCGGATCGACGGGTTACGCAGTAGCAGCATGGGATTCTCCGGCAGAGCGACAGTCGGCTACCAGTACTTGGGGTAGTGGGCACTACGCACTGTGTTGTTAAAAATCAGCGCGACCACCACCAGCAGCAGTGCGCCAATCAGCGTGGGATAGAGCAGGAAGTCCCAGCCCGGTAGGGTCAGGAAAATGATCACCGGGTTGGAACCGGCCGGCGGATGTACGGTGCGGGTCAGCATCATCACCGCGATGGCCGTGCCGACGGCCAGCGCCAAGGCCCACCAGTGTGGCCCGCACAGGTGGAGAAAGATCAGCCCGATCAGCGAACTGAGCAGATGCCCGGCCAGCACGCTGCGCGGCTGGGAAAAGGGTGCCTCGGGGAAACCGAAGATCAGCACGCAGGACGCGCCGAACGAACCCAGCAGCAGGGCCATGGACAGCATGTCGCCCAGTTGGGCGACCGCTGCAATGGCCAGCACGCCGCCCAGCCAGGCGAGGGCAACGTCTTTGCTGGGCGCGCGCGGCGGCACTGCGGCGCCGGCGCCTTGGAGTTTCTTGAACAAAAGCATCGTGGCTACCCCCAAGTTCAGCGGTTAGCGGCACAACCGGCGGGCTTGAGCACCCGTTCGGTCGAGGCCGGGAATTTAGCGAGCGCGGCGACCGGCCGGCGCGGCCGGGTTAGCAGTTCGCCGCCGCAGTTTGGACAGCTACCGTGCAGAACCTGGTCGCTGCAGTCGCGGCAAAAGGTGCATTCGAATGAACAGATCAATGCCGCGGCGGACTCCGGCGGCAAGTCGCGGTCGCAGCATTCGCAATTCGGGCGTAGTTGCAGCATTGGGTGCTCCTTCTCGAGGTTTCAGCCGAAGCGCTCGGCATATTCCTGTGGGCTGACGGACAGGTGTTTGTGAAAGGTGCGGCGCAGGTTCTCGGGGTGGCCAAAGCCGGTCAAGCGCGCCACCGTGCTGATCGATGCCTGGGCGTCCTGCAGGAGTGCGCGGGCAGCTTCCAGGCGCAGACGCTCGACATAACGGCCCGGCCCCATTCCCAGTTCCTGCACGAACACCCGCGACAGCGTGCGCGGCGCCAGCCGCGCCTGTGCAGCCAGTACTTCCAGCGATAGATCGTCGCCGAGATGCGCGGGAAGCCAGTCGAGCAGGGCTGCCAGCCGCGGGACGCGGCTTGGTTCTGGCGTCAGCAGCGCACTGAACTGCGTCTGCCCGCCGGGGCGGCGCAGAAACATCACCAGCCGGCGAGCCACGGCCAAGGCTGTCGCCCGCCCGAGATCGGCCTCCACCAGCGCCAACGCCAGATCTATGCCCGCGGTTACCCCGGCGGAGGTGAATACATGGGCATCGCCATCCTGATTGCGCGGGTCGTAGGTGTGCAGACGATCGCCTTGGACGTGCACCGCCGGATGGCTGTCGCGAAGCTCATCGACGTCCGCCCAATGGGTGGTCGCCAGCCGTCCATCCAGCACGCCGGCCGCCGCGAGAATCAGTGCGCCGGAGCAGACCGAACCGAGCCGGCGCACCTTGGGTTCGGCGTTGCGCAACCACTCCAGTAAGGCGGCATCCTGGCATTGCGCGCCAACGCCCAGGCCGCCAGGCACCAGCAGGGTATCCAGGTGGGTCGGGTCGAGCTGTCGCCAGGTCTGATCGACACAGATTCGCAGGCCGGCCGATGTGGCAACTGGGTCTTCTGTATTACCGATCAGGCTCAACTCATAGGTCGCAGGGAGCCCCTGGCGCTGACGCTCGACATTCGCCGAGGCGAATACCTGCATGGGGCCCGTGACGTCCAGGCTCATGACATTCGGGTAGATCAGACAGGCAATCCGGCGTAGGGCTTCCATGGCGCACCTCGCTATTCGAGGTCGTCAGTGTGCAGCGGCGCAGCAGTGGCGACAATGTCATTGATCGCACAGATATTGCCAAATTGGGGTGTTGCAGGGCGCAGAGAAAGGGCGATTCAGGGTGCCCAGTTTCACTGTTTGAATAGGAAGAGAGGGGAAGGTAGGGGGCGGGCAGGGTTTGAGTCGTTATTACCGCGGTGAGCAGGTTTTCGATCCTGCTCGCCGCTGTTAAAGAGGCTATCGAGCGCTGAGCCGCTTTATTCCGGCATGTTCCAGGGCTGTAGGTGGTAACCCTGTTGGCTGATTTCATCGCGGGACTTTTTCAGTACGCTGGCCAGTTGTTCTGGATCGGTATAGATGCTGCGAGACAGCTGTGTACGGCCAAGCAGACGAGTACTGGTACGGTCGATGACGCTAAGGCTCAGCTCACCAGTGCCGTCTTGTGGAGCCCAGGCGACGCATTGGAATGGTTGAAACGCGCGGCTGGCGATCAACAGTGCTTCGTTAAAACGGAGCGGGGTGTTCATGGGGTCGGTTTCTCCGAGTAGATCCCAATACAGTAAGCGGCCGCCGGCGCTAGACATACGCTGCTGTGGCCTGTCATGGGTGTTGATGATCAGAGCTGACCTATAAGTCACATTGGGTCGCGGAATTGATGACGTTTGTCGCGAAAACGATAGGTTTTCAGGGTATTGAGGATGATTTAGGGCGTTTGGCGGCATTTTTGAGCTGAGGATGACCTCTATGGCCACGCAGCGAACGTGCTTTCTGAGCAGCAAATGGCAATGCTCTGACCTGATTTTTGAACCTGATTGAGGCCATTTTTGTCACTGAGCGGCTTCTGCACACTCCAGTTGACCCATGTGATTCAGGAAAAAAGACAAAAAATTCGACAGGGCTTTCATCGGCACGCGAATGGCCGAAGAGCCAGTAATGGTGCCGGTTCGGCTGTCGCTGCTGGCTTTGAGCGACTGCTCGTGGCGGGTTTTAGTCACTGCCGTTGGTCGGCAAAACTGCTCAGAAAATGAACGGATTCGGATTTTTCCGTTCAGAATAGCCAGTAGGTGACACGGGCCCAGATCCTCACCTACCCCCAAAAGCGGAAGTGAAACCTCATATGCACGAAGTGCGAATGGGGATTTTTATTACCTGAAAATGGAGATGATCGGATGATTAAAAGTTCATTCGCTAGGCTCACTTTTATCTCGATAGTGTAATGCCGCAGGATTAATTAATATAAATTGCTGGATTTTAATTGCAGTCAGTAATTAAAAATCCCAGTTAAATCATACTGAATCGCTTGTTGATTCATTATTAGAATAAAGAGGTAGCCATGGAACTCAATATAATTGCTTCGCTGTTAGAGCAAAAAGCAACCGTGGAGTTTTTACGCTTAGGTGTTGTCTATTTTCACCTGATTGCCTGTTGTGTGGCGATTGGACTTGTTTTGACCAGTGATATTGCAATGGTCAAACAACTCCTTAAGGGGGATGCGTCAGGTCAACACGATGATGCGCATATGGAAAGCCTGCAAAAAACAGTAGTGTATGCCCTTGTAGCGCTTTGGATTACGGGCATCGCTATAGTCGGGATAGATTACGCCGGCAAGGGGATGGAGTATTTCCTCAACCCAAAGTTACAAGCCAAAGTTACTATAGTTATGCTGCTGACCTTTAACGGCGTCCTGTTGCATCGGGCTGTATTGCCGGCTCTGCAAAAAGCGGGTTCGTTGCTGAAGCTCTCCTTCAACCTGCGCATGCTGGCACTTTTCTCTGGAGCGTTGTCGGGCGTGTCGTGGTTCTATGCCACCCTGATGGGTGTTGGCCGCCCGCTGGCTTGGAAATACTCGCTGGTGGAGTTGCTGGCGGCTTATCCGGTTCTCATCGTCGGTGGATTCCTGATGATGGTACTACTCACCAACTGGGCAAAAAACCGGAGCGCCAGCGAACGTATGGAACACGGCACCTCGGTAGCAAGAAACACAGCTCTTGCTGCATGGTGAGGCTGGGTTGAGTAAGGAGGTTTAGTCTTAGCAAATAACCTCCTACTGTCAGGCGTTATATGACATGGCGGTCTCGAGCTTTAAATGCAACACCTGAACAAGGTGCTGCTAGGAGCTGGAGGCCGCCATGTTTGCTTTAGGTGCTGTTAGGCTGGGCTTTGTATTTTCAGTTTGAGCTGTTGCGCTCATGTCGATAAACACTCACCGCTTCATAAACCGCTTTGCGCAAGCGGTTTATCCCCCCGATCGGTCGATGTTCCGGCAGCGAATGCCAGGGATTAAACGATAGATTGTCGCAAAATAGATTCTGCTCGGTGCTATCGAAGTCCTGGGCGGGCAGTTTAATGGTCGCGACTGTCTCGAACGCTGCTACCGACTCATCCCACTCGACGCTGGTGTCCTCAATGGGCATGTAGTGTTCGGGGTTTTGCCGTTGTACTTGCAAGGCAAAGCAGGCCGGAACGCGGTCGAGGGAGAGTTGTTGATAAAGCGCGTTGCGTAGGAAGTTGGGTAAGTCATGGTTTTGCTTGGATAACTCGTAGCTTGGGCAATTCTCCGGGGCCGGGATGACGCGGTATTTGATGTTGTTTGGCCCGAGCTTGAACGGGGCGATGGAGTTGTAAGTCGTCGCCACTGGGCTTTCCGGCGCGGGGGCCAGGGTTTTCAGAGCGATGATCAGGTGGCGCAATTCCCAACTGCGTGGGTCCCAGCTGGGAAAGAAGGCCAAGGCTTTTTTGCCGCTGGCTTGGGCGGCGAAGTTGCTTTTGTACTCGGCGACGTTGCGGACGAAGAACGAGGGATGGTTGAACATCACGAAGTCTTGGTCGCCGGCGGTGCTCTGACTGGTCATCAGCTTCGCGCCGGGCACATCGAGCAGTTTGATCGCCATGCCACGGGCGTCGCGGGCGCGGTCGAATTGTGGATAGGCGTTGCCGTTGGACAGGCGCATCCAGGCTTGCCAGGTTTTGCCCGGTTCGCTGAACACCCCTTGACGCAAGGCTGGGTCGAGTTCCGCTAGCACGGTGAATTCGGCTTTCACGCAGCCGTGGGCTTTGGCATGAGCGTCACGCAGCACGCGGGTGTTGTCGCGGTGCTGTTCGACGACGCGGATGGCATCTTCGATGATGCCTTGGGTGAGGGCGGCTTCACCCGGCGGGATCCGTTCTTCGGCAGACACCGGGCCGGAAAATTTCCAGGCGTAATAGAGGGAGCCAATGCCCCAGCCGCCGAGACCGACGACCAGCAGAAGCACTATGAGTTTACCGAGCAAGTGGCCAAGCCAAAGCCAGCAGCGTTTGAGCATGGGGCGAGTCCTTGTTGGTTATGGGTTATCCGTGGAGGGATGTTTTCCCCTCACCCGAGTCCTCTCCCCGGCAGGGAGAGGGGAATAAGTGGGCCTAGCCCTGGCAATTGGGGCCAGGAGTCCAGGGTTTGGCTGTGATGGGTTTTAGTTGGCCCTCCAGCTCGGCATCGCCCAGGGTCTTCAGGTACTCGATCAGCGCCCAGCGTTCTTCGGGTTGTAGGGCGCGGCCGATAACGCCATCCTGACGGCAGCCAGCGCGGAATTCGTGACCGCGATTACTGTTACCGGTGACGGTGGTTTTGAAGAGGAAACCGCCGTCGAACTTCTCGCTGTTATAGCCGACGTGTTGTGGGTCGTAGTCGTGGTTGCCGACCCAGAACTGCTTCTTGCGTTCGGAGACGGGCGAGAGCAGTTGGAACAGCGTAGGCACCGAGCCGTTGTGCAGGAATGGCGGGGTGGCCCAGATGCCATCGAGCGGGCGAGCCTTGTAGCCACGCTTTTCCTGTACGCCGATGGGCAGGCCGTAGCCGTCCATGTTCCAGCGCTCCTGGGCTTTGATGCCGGCCTCCCGATAGGCGCGGTTTTCCACGTAGGCGGTGACATAGGCCAGGCCTTTAGCGCTGGAGATGCGGGCAAAGTCGAGGTCATCCAGGTTGCCGTCGAGCAATTTGACCCCGAGCTTACCCAGTTCGGTCTTGTTCCAGCCGAGCTTGCTGATATCGAAACGGTGATCGGCGATGTTGTCGGCGGCGGTGGGGTCGGTACCCACGATGCGCGTCGGCACAATGCGCATCCGCCATTCTGGATCGCGGGCTGGCGCCAGGCGTTCGTCCGGCGCCTTAGGGTTTGCGGCGTGGCAATAGGCGCAATTTTCAGTGAACAGTGCGCGACCTCGACTGGCCAGTTCGAGGTCGACCTTGCCGAGTACGTCTTCTGGCCAGGCCGGGGGTTTCAGTTGCTTGAGGGTTTCCTCCAGGGTGTAGAGGTCGCGCAGGCGCACGCTGGAGGCATAGCGTTCGGCTTCCGGCACGGCATGGCCGTTAGCTTCGAATAGGCGCAGGGTGGCGCCGACGCCAAGGGCTTCGCCGATATTGCGCGCCATTGGCTGCATGGCCGAGCCGTTCCACTGGACCCAGTCGAACTTCCAGATGTCCCAGACTTGCGGGTAGCTGACCGGGGCATTGCCGACGCGGTAGTTGCTGGGGTCAATCGCATCACCGAACACGCTGTTGGCGATGCGGCCGAAGGCATCGGTGCGACCGAAGCCTTCTTCGGTGGGGTAGATGCCGCGATGAGTGTCGTTCCAGGCCTGGCCGAGGAGGCGGTTCAGTACGACTTTGAAGTCGTTGCGCAATTGCTCGCGACCTTTCGGGTACTGATGACCGAGCACCGTTTTGGCGAAACGTTTGAACTTCAACGGGTTGTAGTAGGTAAACGCCATGCTCATGCCGAGCGCTTGCCCAAAGCTGCCACCGCGCAGGGTCGGGACCGTGGAGGCCAGGGAGTGCAGGGCGGCGCCACCATCGATGCGCACCGCATGACCCTTATAACGCAACTCGCCGGTGTGGCAGGCGGCGCAGCTGATGTCCAGGTATTGAGCGCCGGATTCGGCATCCTGATGGCGGGCGAAACCGACCGGCAGGTTACCGGGATTAAGTGGCGTGGCTTGCTGCTGCGGCTCCGTCAGGAAGCCGAAGCGCGCGAGGTAATCGGGGCTGGCGAATTTGTCTTGGCCGAAAGGTTGTTCCAGCGCGCCGAACCAGTCGTAGCGCAGACCTTTCACTTGTGTGCCTTGCGGGGTGTAGTAGTAAGTCTGCCGCGCTGCTGGGCTCCACTGTTCAAGGTAGTGGAGTTTTTCAGGTTGCTGATAGCTCGGAAGGTTAGGGTTGGCAATGTAATAGAGCACCACGGCCAAGCCCGCCAATAGGGCAAACAGCAGCACAAGCAAGGAGCGGCGGAGGATTTTCATCGGATACTTCCTTGTAGCTTTCTTATTTGTCTGACGTTATGCCAAGCAATCCGGCTATTGGCAAGATGCTATTACTGTCTGGGCAGATTGTCGGAGAAGTACCGGCCTAGTAGCTCGCTGAGGCATCGCGCTTTGCTCGCGACTCGACATCGATCTGGGCCAGTCCGGTGCGAAGATCCTCATGTGCGCTAAGCGGAATAGGCTTTATAGAGAAACGATCCAAACTGCGTCAAAGATGTTGCTAGCGTTACAGGTACGCGCGCCAAACTATTGTTTTTAATAAGTTTACAAAAAATGGCGCCAAGGATTGATCATGCTTGAGGACGTCATACCAGCGTCTCGCCGCCTCTTGGTGGTGGATCCCTGCCATGAATGTGAGCGCCTTCTTTCGTACCTGCGTGCAGGAGGCTGGAGGGTGGAAAGCTGTGCCCTGGAAAAAGCCGCTGAGAGGGACTGCGATGTTGGTCTACTGCGCCTGCAAGCACTCAGTTTTCGTCCGCAGCAGATCAAGGAGTTGATTCGCAGCAGTGCTGCAGCATGGATCATCGCGTTGACCCCCAATGAACTGAACCTGCACGGCATTGGTGATTTTGTCGGTGAGTGGTTTTTTGACGTTCACACCTTGCCCTTTGACGTTGCTCGTCTGAAGGTTGCCCTTGGACGCGCCTGCATGGCGCGCCTACATGAGTTGGGTAGCAGCAGAAATCCGGCTTATGAATACGAATTACTGGGTAACAGCCGGCGCATGAAGGAACTGCGCAAGCTGTTGACGAAGCTGGGGCCAATCGCCTTACCGGTGCTTATCCGCGGCGAAAGTGGAACCGGTAAAGAGCTAGTGGCCCGCACCCTGCATGCTCACTCGCGACGCCCATCGGGGCCATTTGTAGGGCTCAACTGTGCCGCGATCTCCGAGCCTCTGCTGCAGTCCAAGTTATTTGGTCACGAGGAGGGCGCCTTTACGGAGGGTTTTCGACGCACAATCGGCGGCATCGAGTCTGCGGATGGCGGGACTTTGTTTCTTGACGAGATCGATAGCCTTTCTTTGAAATTACAGGCCAATCTATTGCGCTTTTTGCAGGGGATGCAAAGCGGAGGTATCGGCGCTACTCAGTCCTTTTCTGTCAATGTTCGGCTGCTTGCGGCGACCGACTTCGATCTGGAACACGCCATTCGGCAGAAGCGTTTCCGTGAGGATCTTTACTACCAATTCAATGTGTTGCATGTGCAAACCGCTCCATTGCGTGAACGGAGGATGGATATCCCGTTTCTGGCGGATCACTTAGCCTCGCTCTATTCGGTAGAAGTCGGCCGTTGTCTGCGACACTTCAGTGAGGCGGCACTCGAGGCGATGCTTAAGCATCCCTGGCCGGGGAATGTTCGCGAACTGTCCAACCGAGTACGTCGTGCTTTGATGCTGGCCGAAGGGCGGCAGATTGAGGCGGTAGATCTCGGGCTGGGAAAAGAGCAGAACCTGGAACCTGCCATCGGCACCCTGAACGAATACATCTTCCGGGCTGAGCGCCTGGCGCTTAACGATGTGTTAACCCGCTATTCGGGCAATATGAGCGAAGCGGCGCGCGTGCTAGGAATATCCCGTCCAACGTTCTACCGCTTGTTGCACAAACACCAGATACGTTAAGCCAACACAACTAATTGCGGCTCGGTTTAGCCTGGCGGTATGAAATGAACTGGCCTGAGCGGTTGATTCGTTTACCTATCGCGTTCTTTACGGTCTTGTTTTTTTTAAGATATTTAGTCTTTAAAACAACAGTTCCGGGCCGAGATAGGCATTGGCCTGATCGATGTCGTCATCGCCCAGCGCGCCGATGGCGGAGGCTAATCGCAACTTGGAGAGCAGATACTTCAGTTTCGCTTCGAACAGGTTACGCCGAGCGGTGAACACCAGCTCCTCGGCGTTGAGAATATCGACGTTGGTGCTACTACCTGCGAGAAAGCCCTTTTTCGATGAGTCGAGTGACTTTTCACTGGAGCTCACCGCTTTTTCCAGCGCCCTGACTCGGGCCTCACCACTTTGCACACCGCGAAATTCACGCGTTGTGCCGGAGATGATCTCTTCGCGAGCGGCGTTCAATTCTTCTTCAGCCTGGTCTCTGCTCGCCACCGTCTGACGAGCCCGTGCACTGACGTAGCCACCGCTGAACAGCGGGATATTCATCTCTACCCCGACCGAGCCGTAGCGGTTGCGTTGGTTCAGGGTGGACACCGACTCGCTTTCCCCAGAGGTGTAACCCAGCACGAAATCCAGTGTGGGCCAGTGCCCGGCTTTGGCTTTGTTCACTTCTTCTTCTGCGGCATTAACGCTGTAACGCCGAGCTTGTAGCACCGGGTTATCGCTCTGTGCCTTGATAATCCAATCCGGCAGGCTGCCGGGCTCCAGTGGGGGGGTCGGGAAACCTTCGCGCAGAGTGGCGAGCTGCTCGGGCACCTCACCGAGGTACTCCTGCAATAGGCGTCTAGCCACCAGCAGGCTGTCCTGCGCCTCGATCAGCTCGGCCAGTGCCAGGTCTCGCCGCGCAGTCGCTTCATCGACATCGGTGATGGTGCCGTCGCCGAGGTCAAAGCGCCGTTGTGCCGAGGCTACCTGCTGCTCGAAGGCCTTGAGCTTGGCTTTAGCCAATTCAATGGTCTTGTGCGCTAACAAAACGTCGAAATAACGTCCAGCAAGACGCACAGCGGCATCCTGGGTCTTGGCATCGAACACCGCCACGCTGTAGTCAGCCTGTTGCTTACCTTGGCGATACTCGGCCATCTTTTGCTTGTTGAAGAGGGCTTGGCGCAGTTGCACCGTTCCACCCTTGGACTCGTAGTGGAGATCGTTCTCGACAGTGCGCCCTAAGGCATTTGGTTCTTCCTGGGTGCCGTTGACGTGGTGATCGTATGCGCTGGCGTTGATCTGCGGCAGCAGGCCGGCCTGGCCAAGTGCGCGGTTTTCTTCACCCGCTTCCTTTTCATGCACGGCAGCCAGGTAGGTTGGTCCCTGATACTGCAGAAGGTGCCAGGCTTCTCGGAGGTCCAGTGCCTGCACCGGGAGGGCAATACAGGCGAGGTAAGCACAGATGAGACGAGGAGCCATCTCACTGCTCCTTGAAGGAACTGTCGACCCGGGCGAGCAGGGGCTTCATCAGATAACTCATCAGGCTGCGCTCCCCCGTCTTGATGGTGACGGTAGCTGGCATGCCTGCGCGGATTCGGTTGGCCCCGAGCATGGACATGCCGGCGGGGGTCACTTCGATCTGTGCGAGGTAGAAGGGCTGCTTGTTTTCCTCGTCGATCAGCCGGTCGGCCGAGACGGTCAGCACCGTGCCTGGAATGTTAGGGGTCTGCGCATGGTTGAAGGCGGGGAAGGCAATGTCTACCTGCAGCCCTGGCACCATTTTGTCGATCGCCTGAACCGGGATCATGGCATCGACCTGTAAGGGTTCATTGGCCGGCACAATGTCCATGATTTTGAAACCTGGCTGAATCACGCCGCCGATGGTCGAGATACTGAGCCCTTGCACCATGCCCTCAATCGGCGAGCGGATTACAGTGTGCTTGACCTGGTAGTCAAGCGCTTGTAACCGGTCGGCAAGCGCGGTGTTTTCCTTTTGTACGTCAGTCAACAGCGACTGCACCTCTTTACGGTAGTCGTACTCACGCTGGAGGATGCGCAGTTTGAGTTCGGCGATCTGGCTACGGGTGCGAGCAATGTTGTTGAGGTTCTCCGCTTGAGAGGCGTTCAGCTCGGCGGCGTTTCGCTCGAGTTCGAGCATCCGGTTGCGTGGGATGTAGCCCTCGGCAGCGAGGCTGCGAGCACCATCTAGCTCCTGCTGAAGGAATTTGAGCTGGCCTGCGCGCGCGGCATAAATTTGCTGCAAACCCTTGATTTGCCCTTCAGCGGACTTGAGCGTCTCTTGCAGGATGCTGACTTCGCCGGCGAGCCCCGTGAGGCGGGTTGCGAATAGGCGTCGCTGTAGGGTGAGCGAGGCGACGAGGCGTGGGTCGACCTTGAAACGATCGATCAGCGCCGGGTCGAAGGTTACGTCGCTCAAGCCGTCGCGTTCAGCTTCCAGCCGATTCTCAACGGTCTTGCTGACAATGTATTGGGCGCTGACCACGCCTTGCTCGGAGATCGCCTGGGTCGAATCGAGTCGCACCAGCTCCTGATCCTTCTTAACGCTGTCGCCCTCGCGCACCAGAATGGCGTCGATGGTGCCGCCGGTAAGATGCTGGATGGTCTTGCGGTTGCTCGTCACCTTGACGGTGGCCGTAGCGACCACCCCGGCATCCAGTGGCGCCAGCCATGACCATAACAAGAAGCCACCGAAGCCCAGTAACACCAGCAACACACCCCAGCGCGCAGGTTTGCGATCATCGACGTCGATGCCTAGTGCTGCATTGGCCAGGACCAGATTCTTGTGCTCAATATTTAACGTGGCCATTTATTCTCTCCCCCTGACCGCAGCCAATGTCGGGGCGCCCCCAGCCGGGAGCACGCTGGCTTGCCGGAGTGCCGCGAACACCTCTTCGCGAGGGCCGAATATCTGCATGTTGCCATCGCGCAGCATCAACACCTTATCCACGGTGCCCAGCACGTTCGGTCGATGCGAGATAAGTATGGTGGTGGTGCCGCGCCGCTTGAGGTCTTCGAGCACCTCAACCAGTGCTTTCTCGCCGGCGTCGTCGAGATTGGCGTTTGGCTCGTCGAGCACGATTATGGCGGGCTCGCCGTAGAGTGCTCGTGCCAGCCCTATGCGCTGTTTCTGGCCACCGGAAAGTGGGCTGCCATCGACGCCCAGACGCGTGTCGTAGCCCTGGGCAAAGTGCAGGATCATGTCATGGACGCCCGCGCGCTTCGCCGCGAGGATCGCCGCTTCGCTGTCGATCTCGCCGAAGCGCGCGATGTTTTCGGCGATGCTTCCCTCAAACAGTTCGACGTCCTGTGGCAGGTAGCCTAGCCAAGGGCCGAGCTCTTCCTTGTTCCAGATAAATACATCGACGCCGTCGAGCCGCACCTTGCCTCCTTGGGTTGGCCACACACCCACCAGCAGGCGGGCGAGGGTTGATTTACCTGCGGCGGAGGGGCCAATGATGCCAAGTGCCTCACCGGGTGCGAGGTTGAAGTTCGCTCCACGAATGATTGTCTGAGAGGTACCGGGTGCGCCGGCGTAGACATTCTCCACGGCCAGCATTCCCAGTGGTCGCTGCAATGGCATCGCGGGCGGGCGGGCAGGGAAGTCATTCAGCAGTTGATTCAACCGCGCCCATGCCCCGCGGGAGGCGAGCAACTGCTTCCAGGAACCGATCGCCTGTTCGACCGGACCCAGTGCGCGCCCAGTTAGGATCGAGCAGGCGATCATCATCCCAGGGGTGATCTTGCCTTCGATCGCCAGCAGTGCCCCAACCCCGAGAATCAGTGACTGCAAAGTTATCCGCACGAAGCGGCCGATACCACTGATATAGGCCGCCCGATCAGAGGCCAAGGTCTGCATTTCCAGAATGCGCAGGTGACTGGTAAACCAGCGCTTGCTGATGGCCGGGAGCATCCCCATGGCCTCAATGACTTCAGCGTTGCGCAGATTGTTATTGGCGAACGTGCCAGAAATTTGCGCGGCCTGATTCGCTTCAGCCAGCGGCTTTTTGGTGGCGATCTCCGTCAGATAGGTCAGCGTTATGAGAATCAGCGAGCCGATCAGTGTCAGCAGCCCGAGCAAGGGGTGAATCAGGTAGGCGACCAATAGATAGATCGGCGTCCAGGGGGCGTCGAAGAAGGCGAACAGACCGTTGCCGGTGAGAAACTGGCGCACCTGGGCCAGATCCTGCAATGCCTGTGCGGGGTTGCCGCCCGCTCGGCCTAAGTTGCGCTCAAAGGCGGCGGTAAAGATCCGGCGATTGAGCGTCATATCGAGCCGATTGCCGACGCGGATCAGTACCTTCGAGCGCACCACCTCCAGCAGCGCCATCAACATATACAGCCCCAATACCAGAACCGTCAGCATCAGCAAGGTGGTGACATTGCTGCTGACCAATGCACGGTCGTAGATCTGCAGCATATAAACCGCAGGCGTAAGCATTAATAGATTAATTACGCCACTGAAAGCGGCCAATGAGTAAAAGGTGCGGCGCACACGAAACAAGGCATCCGCCAGCTCAGAACGTGGGTTCGACTGCTTATCCATCGTGGTCATCCCTTGCTGCAGACTTTCTGGGAAATCCCGTGCGGCAAGAACCAGCTGACGGAGTACAGAGCTGTTCCATTCTGCTTACCGTCCGATCCTCAAGGATCTTGTTCCGATCACAACCGCCCTAGCTGTTTCCAAATCCAGAGTAGGTGAGGTTTGTCTCTTTGGCGAAACACCTTGTCTGCTTTTCGGAGTTCTCTGTTCTTTAGATAAATATATTTATGTTTATAAACAGCTAGTTATGATTATCTTTGCCGCTTGTCGTGGAGATTGACGGTTGCTTGACACTCATCATCGATGCAACTTAAGTCTAACTCAGGGCAACGGTTGACATAGTGAGCGGCACTGACTAGGGGTGCTGGAGCTGATGTCAGCGTCCCACGTGAGGGAGAGCATCATGAGTACTGCCTTGCACTTGCAAAGAGTGAAGGTACTTTTCCCGAAACCCGTCTTAGCCCCCGAGTTTCATGGGCCACCTATGACCTGAGCAACACCACCGACCCAGTCGGTGCGGAGTTGTTATGGGACTGAATTCCCCGTAGTCGAGCACTGCTGAGCGCATGCGATTCAGCACGGACTCGGCGTGGCCGTGATACCAGGTCCTGTCGTTTTTGTTCATTGAGTCCAACGCTAAACCACGTGTTTGTAGCCGTGTTTTATGCATGTGGATTCCTGACTTATTAAGCATCGAGGAAACAGTCATGGCCAACTTCATCAAGTCCGATCTCGAGTTCATTCTTCAGCAAATCTTCATCGCCGAAGCCGACGCTGACCCGGACGGCCCAAGCCTTTCTGATCTGCTGCCGAACTCATTCGTGCCTTTCGGCCTGCGCACGGTTGACGGATCGTTTAACAACATATTTCCGGGGCAGAGCTTGTTCGGTGCAGCCGACACGCTGTTTCCGCGCCTGACCACCCCGGTGTTCCGCTCGGCGGAGAATGTGTCGATTGATTTGGACGGGCCTGGGGGGCAGGCAGTGGGGGACTCAACCTCCTACACACAGACCAGCGGCTTCGTGTTCGACTCGCAGCCGCGCACGATCAGCAACCTGGTCGTCGATCAGACCATCACTAACCCGTCGGCGGTGCAGGCTTTCGTCGATGCGGGGCAAGGCATCCTGGCTGATGGCACTCAAGTGAACCCTGCTACTGGACTTGCTTTCGCTGTCGGCACTCTTCTCGACCTCAGCGGTGCCGCCATCCCTGCCGGCCAGACTCTGTTCATCCCCAACACTGCGCCGGACGCGGGCCTGTCGGCGCCGTTCAACGGCTGGTTCACCTTCTTCGGCCAGTTCTTCGACCACGGCCTCGATCTGGTGACCAAGGGCGGCAGCGGCACGATATTCATCCCGCTGCAGCCGGATGATCCGCTCTTCGTTGCAGGCAGCCCGACCAACTTCATGGTGCTGACGCGGGCCACCAATCAACCCGGTCCGGACGGCGTTCTGGGCACCGCCGACGACATCCACGAGCACACCAATACCACCACGCCGTTCGTCGATCAGAACCAGACCTACAGCTCGCATCCCTCGCACCAGGTGTTCCTGCGTGCCTACGAGTTTAACGCCGCCGGTGACCCGGTTGCGACCGGCAAGCTGATCGTCAATCGTATCCTCGGCGATGGCATCTTCGGTAACGCGGACGACGTTGTCACGGGTCCGGGTACGGGCGGCATGGCCACCTGGGCCGTTGTGAAAGCGCAGGCGCGCGACATCCTTGGCATCAACCTGACCGATGCCGATTTCAACAACGTGCCGCTGCTCGCGACCGACGCCTATGGCAACTTCATTCCCGGCGCGAATGGCTTCGTGCAGGTGGTGATACGCACCGGTAACGGCGTTGACGGGATCGCGGGAACCGCGGACGACACAACTATCTGCGTCGAGGGCAATCCGCTGGCGCCGGTCGATCTGACCAACGCCGTGCGCACAGGTCATGCCTTCCTCAATGACATCGCGCATGCGGCGGTACCTGTCTTCGTCAACGGTGTTTTGGCGCCGGACGGCGACACCGCGGTCGGCTTGTCCCAGGCTGGCACCTACGACAACGAGCTGCTCGACGCGCACTTCATCGCCGGCGACGGCCGCGTCAATGAGAACATCGGCCTGACCGCCGTCCACCACGTGTTCCACTCCGAGCACAACCGGCTGGTCGATCATACGAAGGATGTAATCCTGCAGTCGGGCGACCTCGCGTTCCTGAGCAATTGGCTCGTTCCCGGCACCGCGCCGCTGACCTTCCCGGTCTTGCCCGCAGACATCGCCGCCCTCGTATGGGATGGCGAGCGCCTGTTCCAGGCAGCGAAATTCGGCACCGAGATGCAGTACCAGCACCTGGTGTTCGAAGAATTCGCCCGCAAAGTCCAGCCGATGGTCGATGCCTTCCTGGCCCCAGAAGGGTTCGATGCGACGATCGATCCATCGATCGTCGCCGAGTTCGCGCATACGGTCTATCGTTTCGGCCACACGATGCTGACCGAGACGGTCGACCGCCTCGACCCCAACTTCGCCTCGAGCGAGATGGGCCTGATCGAGGCCTTCCTCAACCCACTCGCGTTCAATCAGCTCGGCGGCGTAACCGTCAGTGCTGAAGCGGCAGCCGGCGCCATCGTGCGCGGCATGACCCGCCAGGCCGGCAACGAGATCGATGAGTTCGTCACCGAGGCGCTGCGCAACAACCTCCTGGGTCTGCCGCTCGACCTTCCCACCATCAATATCACGCGTGGCCGCGATACCGGCATTCCGTCCTTGAACGCGGCGCGCCGTGAATTCTATGAAATGACCAGCGACAGCCAGCTCAAACCTTACACCAGCTGGCTCGACCTCACGCAACACCTGAAGCACGAGCTGTCGGTCGTCAACTTCATCGCCGCCTATGGCACGCACGGGACCATCACCGGCGCGACGACGCTGGCGGCCAAGCGCGCGGCGGCCATGGAACTCGTCTTCGGCATCGATGAGAACGGAGATGGAATCGTAGCGGCGGATCGTCTCGACTTCCTCAACAGCACCGGTGCCTGGGCGAGCAATCTGCCTGCCGATCCGCTTCGTCCCAAGGACTTGGACGGTGTCACGACCACCGGTCTCGGCACCATCGACTTCTGGGTTGGCGGCCTGGCCGAGGAACAGATGCCCTTCGGTGGCATGCTCGGTTCGACCTTCAACTTTGTGTTCGAGACGCAGATGGAGTCGCTGCAAAACGGCGACCGCTTCTACTATCTGTCTCGTCTGGCGGGGCTGAACTTCCTTAACGAGATGGAGAACAACTCGTTCGCCAAGCTGGTGATGCTCAACACCGACGCGACGCACCTGCCGGCCGATATCTTCTCGACGCCGGGCTTTATCCTCGAGGTCGACCCGACCAAGCAGTTCACCGGTCTGAATGAACCCGGTGTGGACCTAACTCAGGGCACCCTCGACGATGTTGTCGGCGCGGACGGCATTGCCGGCAATTCCGACCCGCTCGGCGGCAGCGCCCTCATTCCGTTGGTGATTCGCGACAACCCCGCCACCGCGGGCCTCGACACCAACTACCTGCGCTACACCGGCGTAGACCATGTGGTCCTCGGGGGTACCGCCGGTGATGACATAATCATCGCCAGCATCGGTGACGACACGCTTTGGGGCGACGCCGGCAACGACAGGCTCGAAGGTGGCGACGGCAACGACAACATCGAAGGCGGCGACGGCGACGACATCATCACGGACTGGGGTGGCGACGACATCCTCAAGGGCAACGCCGGCGACGACGTCATCCACGGCGGCAATGGCTTCAACCTGATCCTCGGCGGCGACGGCAGCGACTTCATCATCACCGGCGAGGACGTTTCCGAGACCTTCGGCGGCCAGGGCAACGACTTCATCCTCGGCGCGCAAATGAACTTGCCAACCTTCGGCAACGAAGGCGACGACTGGATCGAGATCGGCACCTCGGACGGCGCCGGCGGTGACAATTTCGACCCGCAAGAGGCGGGCACGGTGATCGGCCACGACGTCTTCATCACCGGCGGCGGCTTCGACGAAGTCGACGGCGAGGGCGGCGTCGACATCACGGTCTTCTCCGACGGCGAGGACCATTTCGGCGGCGGCGGCGGTTTCGACTGGGCCAGCTATGCCGCCGATCGGCTCGGCGTAACTGCAGACCTGCTGGTCAACGACTTCGTCGAACCGCCGGTGGCGGCGTCGAACCAGGGCATCCTCGATCGCTTCGCCCAGGTGGAAGGCCTGACGGGATCGGCATTCGGCGACGTGCTGCGCGGCGATGATGCCGACGCGGCCGAGATCAGCGTCGTCGGCCCGCAGAACAGCGCAATCAGCAATGCCGACATCGACGTCATTAGCGGCCTGCGGGAGTTCCTCGGCACCGCTTTTGCGGGCCCGGACGGCATACTGCTTGACAACCCTGCGACGGCCGTTGATGAGTCCGCCGACAACCAGTTCGGCGCCGGCAACATCATCCTCGGTGGCGGCGGCAGCGACATCATCGAGGGCCGCGGCGGCAACGACCTGATCGACGGCGACCGCTGGTTGAACGTGCGTGTTAGCGTGCGCGACGCGAACGACCCCAATTTGGAGATCCGCAGCGTCAATAGCCTGACCGAACTCGTGCCAGACATGCTCGCGGGCACCATCAAACCCAGTCAGCTCCGCATCGTCCGTGAGATTCTGACGGCGATTCCTGACCCCCTTGTCCCAGATGACTCCTCCTTCGATACGGCGATGTTCTCCGGCAACCGGGCGGCCTACACCATCGCCGTCAACGGGATCGAAGTTCTCACTGGGCCGATCACTATCGGCGCCACTGACATCGTCACCGTCACGCACAACGTCCTCAACGCAAATGGAACCATCGCGGCAGTCGGCGCCGGCATCGACGGCATAGACCGCCTCACCAATGTCGAGCGGCTGCAGTTCGCTGATCAGGCGTTCGTCCTGGCAGCCGGCAACAACGAGCCTGTGGGCGCGCTGACCATCAGCCAGGCCGCAGGCGTGTTGACCGCGTCGGCGGATGGCGTCACGGACGCGGACAATATTGTTCCCCTGAGCAATCCAACAGGAACGATCACCGGGAGACCGGTCGGCTTCGTCTGGCAGGTCGAGTTGGTCCCCACCTCGGGCGTCTTCACGGACATAGTGGCCCTCGGCGGCGGCAACCCCGCGACCGCGCACGGCAATACCTTCCGCGTCACGTCCGACCTCGATGGCCTGTTGGTGCGCGCCAGAATCGTCTACGAGGACGCCCATGGCGTGCTGGAGAACGTGTTCTCTGCGTCCACCGCGGCGATCTTCGTCGCCCCTCCGGTCGCACCCCCCATTCCGGCCGAGAGTCCAACCACCAGCCCTGGCAACGGCATCCATCTGATCCGAGCAGACCTGCAATTCATTCTCGACCAGATATTGTTCGCGGAAAGCCGTCCGGACGGTAATGTCCTCGACGTTATCTCGAACTCACGCCTGCCTTTCGGCCTGCGCACGGTCGACGGCACGTTCAACAACCTGGTCCGGGGCCAGACCGACTTCGGCGCCTCGGACCAGAACTTCCCGCTGCTGTTGGATCAGCAGTTCCGCAATGACCTGGACGGCGACACGTTCGGGCCGGTGATCAACACCAACTACGCCAGCACCATCAGCGTCGCCGATGCCGATCCGCGCATCATCTCCAACCTGATAGTCGACCAGACCATCACCAATCCGGTCGCCGTGCAGGCTTACGTCGATGCAGGCTTTGGCATCCTGGTCGCCGGGGTTCTGCATGACCTGAACGCCGACGGGACCACCGGGGCTGCCGTACCAGCAGGCGTGACCCTGACCCTCCCCAACACGGCGCCGGACGAGGGCCTGTCCGCGAGCTTCAACACCTGGTTCACGTTCTTCGGCCAGTTCTTCGACCACGGCCTCGATCTGGTCGACAAGGGCGGCAGCGGCACGGTCTTCATGCCGCTGCAGCCGGATGATCCGCTGTTCGTTGCGGGCAGTCCGACCAACTTCATGGTGCTGACACGCGCCACCAACAGCGCCGTGAGCCCCGGCGTCGATGGCGTCCTCGGCACGGCCGACGACGTCCACTTCCACAACAACGAGACGACTCCGTTCGTCGACCAGAACCAGACCTACACCTCGCATGCCTCGCACCAGGTGTTCCTGCGCGAGTACGCGACCGATGCGCTCGGTCGCACAGTCGCCACCGGCCGGCTGATCGATGGCGTCAACGGTGGCATCGGCAACTGGGCCGAGGTCAAGGCCCAGGCCGCGGATCTGCTCGGCATCCAGCTGAGCGATTTCGACATCCACGACGTGCCGCTGCTGGCCACCGACGCCTACGGCAGATTCATCCCCGGCCCGAACGGCTTTGCCCAGTTCGTGGTGCCTGGAGCGCCAGGAGGTCTCGTCGAGGCTAACCCGGCGGACAACGGCGGCTTGGGCACCCTGGTGCCTGCCAACGCGCTCCGCTCTGGCCACGCCTTCCTCAATGACATCGCGCACAACGCCGTGCCAGGAACAGTTTTCGATACAGATGGCGATCCGGCCACGCCGGGCACCAGCGTCGTTCAAGCGGACGCCGATAGCATCGCGGGCAACACGATCGCGATCGACTTTGCCGGCCGCAAGGTCGCGTATGACGACGAGCTGCTCGATGCGCACTTAATCACCGGCGACGGCCGCGGCAACGAGAACATCGGCCTGACCGCGGTCCACTTCGTGTTCCACGCCGAGCACAACCGCCTGGTCCAACACATCCAGGACGTGGTCCTCGCCAGCAATGATCCGGCGTTTATCGCGCAGTGGCAGATCTCCCCCGGAGTGTGGAACGGCGAGCGCCTGTTCCAGGCCGCCCGCTTCGGCACCGAGATGCAGTATCAGCACCTGGTGTTCGAGGAGTTCGCGCGCAAGGTCCAGCCGCAGGTCGACGTATTCCTGGCTGAAGGCCAGGGCTACGATTCGACGATCAATCCGGCGATCGTCGCCGAGTTCGCGCACGTCGTGTATCGCTTCGGCCACTCGTTGCTGCCTGACACCATCGATCGCTTCGACGCGGACTTCAGCCTGGTCGGCGCGGATACCGCGCAGATCGGTCTGATCGAGGCCTTCCTCAATCCGCTCGAGTTCACCGCCAGCGGCGCGACGCCCGGGGACGCAGCCGGCGCCATCATTCGTGGCGTCACCCGCCAGATCGGCAACGAGATCGACGAGTTCGTCACCGATGCGGTGCGCAACAACTTGCTCGGCCTGCCGCTCGATCTGCCGGCGATCAACCTGGCGCGCGGCCGCGATACCGGGGTGCCGGCACTCAACCAGGCGCGGGCCCAGTTCTACACCTGGACCGGCGACAGCCAGCTCAAGCCGTACGAGAGCTGGGCCGATTTTGCCGGCCACCTGAAGCACGAAGCCTCGCTCGTCAACTTCATCGCCGCCTACGGCACGCATGATTCGGTCACGCTTGCGACGACGACTCTTGCCAAGCGCGCGGCCGCCTACGCCCTGGTTTACGGGGACGGTGGTATGGATGGAGACGTGCTCACGCTCGCAGACAATCCGACCGTGCCTGTGCCGGCCGACCGTCTCGACTTCCTGAACGCGACCGGTGCCTTCGCGCCGGATGGCGTAGGCCCGAACGAAGACAGCCGTGGCGGCCTCAACAACGTCGACCTCTGGATCGGCGGCCTCGCCGAGAAGCAGATGCCGTTCGGCGGCCTGCTCGGCTCGACCTTCAATTACGTGTTCGAAAACCAGATGGAGAAGCTGCAGAACGGCGACCGCTTCTACTACCTGGAGCGCACCGCGGGGCTGAACTTCCTCACCGAGCTGGAGAACAACTCGTTCGCCAAGCTGATCATGGCCAACACCAACACGACGCACCTGCCGGGCGACGTGTTCTCGACGCCAGGCTTTACCCTCGAGGTCGATCAGGCGTCGCAGTTCACCGGACTGGGCCTTGACGGCCGTGCCGATCCCGTCGCCCTCGGCGCTCTGACGCCGCTGGTGAGCCGCGCCCCGGGCTTCCTCCAATACACCGGCGACCAACATGTCGTCCTCGGCGGCACTGCGGGGAATGACACCATCATCTCCAGCGAGGGCGATGACACGCTCTATGGCGACGCTGGCAACGACAGGCTCGAGGGCGGCTACGGCAACGATATGATCCTCGGCGGTGCCGGCGACGACATCATCACCGACCTGGGCGGCGACGATAACCTGCAGGGCGGCGACGGCAACGACGCCATCCAAGGCGGCAACGGCGTCAACCTGATCCTCGGTGGCTTCGGCAACGATTTCATCGTCACCGGCGAGGACGAGTCGGAGGCCTTCGGCGGCACCGGCAACGACTTCATCTTCGGCGTTAAACCGGTCGAAATGCTGTTCGGCAACGAAGGCGACGACTGGATCGAGCACGGCATGGCCGATGGCAGTGCCGGCGAGAACTTCGACACCCGCGGGCTGGACTCGATTATCGGTAACGACGTCTTCATCGGCGACACTGTGGCCGACAGGATGCTGGGTGAAGGCGGCGACGACATCATGGTCGGCAACGGTGGTCAGGTGGATCGTTACATGGGCAGCTCCGGTTTCGACTGGGCCGTCTTTAAGGACGCGCCAGCCGGCGCGAGCGTCGACCTGCGCCTGCGCGCCTTCGATGAAACGCCGGTGCCGCTGTCACCCGCATCGATCCTTGCTCGGTACGAGTCGGTGGAAGGTCTGTCGGGATCGGCGTTCAGCGATATCCTGCAGGGCGATGATGCCGATGCGGCCGCGATCGCCGCCTCCGGCTTCACGGGGAGCGTGCTGACCAATATGGGCCTGATCAATGGTCTGCAGGCGTTCCTCGACGGCGCCATTGGGGATGGCGTTACCCCTGTGACCTCGTTCAGCGCGGGCAATATCATCCTGGGCGGCAACGGCAGCGACATCATCCAAGGCAATGGCGGTGACGACCTGATCGACGGCGACAGCTGGCTGAATGTGCGCATCAGCGTACGCACCAACCCGGACGATCCTCTCACGGAGTTCCGCAGTGCCAACAGCATGACCGAACTCCAGGCGGACATCTTCGCGGGGACCATCAACCCCGGCCAGCTCGTCATCGTCCGTGAGATCCTGCCTGGGAGTGTCGGCTTTAACTTCGACACCGCCGGGTACGCCGGTCTGTTAGCGGACTACACCGTCATTGAAAACCTCGACGGCAGCATTACAGTCGTACACCTGCCAGACCCAGTCACCGGTGTTGCCACCGGCATTGACGGCACCGACCGTCTCATCAATATCGAGCGGCTGCAGTTCAACGATCAGTCGATGGTTCTCGTCGCCGGCTTGAACGCCGAGCCGCTGGGCTTGGTGACGATCAACGATGCTACACCGGAAGTCGGCTCGCTACTGGCGGCGTCGGTGGCCGGGGTGAGCGATGCGGACAACCCGGGTATCGGCATTATCACTGGGGCTGTGAGCTATCAGTGGCAGGCCGATGTGCGCGGCGACGGCGTCTTTGAAGACATAATCGTGGCGACGGGGCTAGGCGATGAACGCGCAAACGGCCCAACCTTCAGGGTGACGGCGGATCTCGTCAATTTAGTGCTGCGCGTCAAAGCCATCTACCAGGACGCCCACGGCGTGCTGGAGACCGTGTTCTCGGCACCGACCGCTGCGACTGCGGCCGTCTCGGTCCAAGACGCACCGGTTGGCACCATGCTGATCAGCGACACGACGCCCCTTACCGGTCGGCAGTTGACCGCCATCCGCGCGTTCACCGATCCCGACGGCCCGGCCAACCCGGTACTCGCGTATCGGTGGCAAGCAAGCGCCGACGGCGTCACCTTCGCCAATATCGCCGGCGCTACCACCGCGACCTTCACGCCGACCCTGGCGCAGATCGGCCAGCAGCTGCGCGTCGTCGTCACCTACACCGACGACCTCGGCACGCTGGAGACAGTGACCTCGGCGCCAACTGAGCTGGTGGGAGCTCTCATCATCGGCACTGCAGGAGACGATGTGCTTAACGGCACAGCGTTCGACGACGAGATCCAGGGCTTGGGCGGTAATGACACCCTGAACGGCTTGGCCGGCAATGACATCCTGAGTGGTGGCGCGGGCGATGACGTGCTCAATGGTGGTGCAGGGAGCGACACTATGGCCGGTGGGGCGGGCAACGATACCTATGAAGTCAGCGAGCTTGGAGACGTTGTAACCGAGCTAGTTGATGAGGGTACCGACCTGGTACGGACCACGCTGGCAAGCTACACGCTGGGTGCCAACGTCGAGAACCTCACATATGTCGGTGTCGGGGCATTCGCTGGCACCGGCAATGTGCTGGCTAACGTGATAACCGGTGGGATCGGCAATGACAGCCTCAGGGGCGGCGTCGGTAACGACACGCTCAACGGTGGTGCCGGCAACGATACGCTCTTTGGTGATGCCGGGAACGATGCGATGGCTGGAGGTACCGGTAACGATATCTATGTTGCCAGCAGTCCCCTGGACACTGTGACCGAGCAACTCAACGAAGGAACCGATGAGGTGCAAACCACCATGGCGAGCTACACGCTGGGAGCCAACGTCGAGAACCTCAGGTTTTTCGGCTCTGTCGCATTCACTGGCACCGGCAACGCGCTGGATAACACGATCACCGGGAGTGTCGGCAATGACATCCTCAGAGGCGTTGCCGGCAACGATGCTCTGAACGGTGGTGCCGGCAACGATATCCTCGATGGTGGCGCGGGGAATGATGCAATGACTGGCGGTACCGGTAACGATATCTATGTTGCCAGCAGTCCCCTGGACAGTGTGACCGAGGGGCTCAATGCAGGAACCGATGAGGTTCAAACCACCATGGCGAGCTACACGCTGGGAGCCAACGTTGAGAACCTCAGGTTCTTCGGCGCCGTCGCGTTCACTGGTACCGGCAATGCGCTGAATAACGTGATCACAGGGAATGTCGGCAGCGACACGCTCAACGGCGTTGCCGGCAACGACATGCTCAACGGTGGTGCTGGCAACGACACGCTCAACGGTGGTGACGGCAACGACACACTCCTTGGTGATGCCGGAAACGATGCTATGGCTGGCGGTACCGGTAACGATATTTATGTTGCCAGCAGTCTCCTGGACACTGTGACCGAGCAACTCAACGAAGGAACCGATGAGGTGCAAACCACCATGGCGAGCTACACGCTGGGAGCCAACGTCGAGAACCTCAGGTTTTTCGGCTCTGTCGCATTCACTGGCACCGGCAACGCGCTGGATAACACGATCACAGGGAGTACCGGCAACGACACCCTCACCGGCGCGGCTGGCAATGACCTGCTTATCGGCGGCCTCGGCAACGATGCTTTCGTCTTTGCCGCGGGTTTCGGCAACGACTCGATCCAGGGCTTTGACGTCGATCCTGCCGGAGGGCAGGACTTGCTCAACATCGCAGCGCTCGGAGTCACCGCGGCGAACTTTGCCGCTAACGTAACCATCGCCGATGTCGGCGCGGACACCTTGGTGACGATCGGCGTGGGCTCAATCCGCCTGGTTGGTATCGCCGACGCGACCACCGTGACCCAAACCGACTTCAACCTGGCATGAGGAGGCCTTCAAAGCGGAGCAAGGCATAAACTTTTGCGGTGTGGGGCGACTAGTCGCTCTACACCGCATTTTTAATCCGCCAATGGCTAGCGGAGGAGGGTGATGAGCCTGGGAGTACCGTTGAACCAGCCTAAATAGGTCATTGGTTCTGGCCGCAAAGTATGTAGGGGCGATTCAAACTACGGGAACCGGAGGACTTGATTCTCAGTCTGGGGTGAACAAATCAGCGAGACTTATTGTCTCAACTCTTTGGGCACATGGGATGTACCTTCTGCTACCCCGTCACAAGACTGGTAGCGCGCTCATGGAGGGGGTATTGAGACGTGATCGCATGACATGCGATATGCCATTGTTCAGATGGAACCTACCCGACGTATGCCTGATCGACCTCAGCAACACCCTTATGACGATGAGATTGATCTGGTCGAACTGCTTCGATCACTGCTCAGGCATAAATATCTGATTTTAGCGGTGGCCGGCCTGGTCACCTTGATGGCTGTTGCTTATGCCTTCCTGGCCACCCCCTACTACCAGGCTCAGAGCGTGCTTCGCCCGGTGGATCTGGGTAGCCTCGATGAGTTGAATGGCACGGGGGTCTATGCACTAACCCCGACCGAGGCGCTGAGCCGCGTTGCGGCGGGGCTCTCATCCTACGAAAACCGCCTCGCTTTTTTTCGTGACCACCAAGAGCTATTCACCGGGCTGATCCAGCCTGGGCGCTCCCTGGAGCAAGTATTCGAAGAGTTCAACCGGTCGGCTTTCACTATGTTGCAGGCAGACCCCAAAAAGCCCAATAACCTGAGTGAGTTTGTCGGTGTTTCGTTGACGTACCCCAAAGAAGTGGATGGAGTGGCGGTGGTCAATGGCTTGGTCACCTATGTACTGAAGGCTGAGCGGGATCGAATTGCCACAGACCTGAAGGTGTTGATAGCTAACCGTTTGTTCAGTCTGGAGCAAAAGATCGCGGCGGCACGGGCCAACTACGAGGCGAGCAAACAGGCACAAATCGCCAACCTGCTCGAGCAGGATGCCTTACGGCGTGCCCAGCTGCAGGACGAGTTGCAGGCCCTGCGCGCCGAATTGAAAACGCGTCGAGAGAACCGCATTAAACGGCTCGATGAAGCGATTCAGATAGCCGAGTCGCTGGGTATTCATAAACCTACCACCCCCTCGGCCATGGCTGATGCACAGCGCCAGGGGCAGGTCGTTCGTACCGAAGTCAACAGCCGTGAAATTCCGCTCTATTTCATGGGCGTCGAAGCCTTGGGAGCCGAGCGACAGGCCTTGAGTGAGCGCCGCTCGGACGACTTCAGTGAGCCGCGGATTGCCGAGATTGAGAAGGAACTGGCGTTGCTGGTGCGTAATCGGCAGGTGGAAATTCTCGAGCAGCGGCAGAACGAGGAGCTGTACCTCAAAGATCTGGCGGAGTGGCGTCAGGAGGCGGCTCAACTCAAAGGGATCAAGTTCGATACGGCCGGGTTGCAGCTGGTCAGAGTGGATCAGTTGGCGCTTGAGCCGCTCTCGGCAGTTAAACCGAAGAAGGCGCTGATCATTAGCTTGGCTGGGGTTGCCGGCCTGATGCTCGGTGTTCTTGTGGCTTTGTTGCGCAATCTGCTGCGGCCTAGGGTGGAAGCCATTGACTCAGACGATAAATAGACCTGTAAGGTGCGCTATGCGCACCGTGGGCCTGCACAGATGGGCGCGCACTGGCACCCTACATGGCTTTTGGTAGGAGCGAGCTTGCTCGTGAAGCTCTTGTGCCGCCGCCATTCGCTACAGGTCATGCACTCTGTTTGCAGCGAGACAACTGCCCTCGAGGGAATAACGGAAGTTCATATTATTCTCGGGCCGAAACGATTGCGCTCAGATCAATAGCTGCTCGCAAGCATCGCCCGCAGGCCGTGATGGATGCCACAAGATTCCCGTCCGTCAGCCTGCGAACGCCAAGTCTTTGTCAAGACTTGTAATGTTATGTGCCGCTGGCACAATGCCGCGAAATCTCCGCTAGCGGGAAGGGTGCATAGCCCTTAACGCCACGTAGCTCCAGAGTGAGCGACAGGACAACAGCAAGATTTCAAGGATCGTTGTCCCCCTGTTAGCGAGCCAGTGCCCCCCTTTTTGAAGATGGACCTTAGTCGTGAATGCAATCTCCCCGGCTGTACAGCAGACCTTTAACGATGAAATCGATCTGGCTGCACTATTTCATTCGCTCTGGGAACAGAAGCTACTGATTGCCCTGGTGACCGTGCTGGTTGGCATGGCGGCGGCGGCGTATGCCTTCCTGGTCACCCCCGAATACCAGGTACAAAGCGTTCTGCGTCCGGCGGCGATCAAGGATCTCGATGCCTTGAATCGCACCGATGTTTATAAGCTTTCTCCGGCTCAAGCCCTAAAGCGCGTAGGAGCTGCGATGGAGTCATATGACAGCCGACAGGAGTTCTTTCGTGCCAACCAAGGCCTGTTCGAGGCCTTGCGCCAGCCCGGTCGAAGCCTTGAGCAAACCTTTGAAAGTTTCAATCAGGAAGCGTTCAAAATGCTCCAGCCCGACCCGAAGAAGACCGAAAAGCTGAGCGGCTATGTGGGCATCCAGTTGACTTACCCCAAGGATGTCAATGGCGTCGCGCTCGTCAATGGTTTGGTTGAACATGCGGTTCAGTCAGAGCGCAAGCGAATCTCTTCAGACCTGGAAACCGTGATCCAGAACCGCCTGAATCAAATCGAATTGAAAATAGCCGCGGCCCGCGCCAACTACGAGGCGAGCAAGGAAGCCAGGATTGCTACCTTGATAGAGGCGGACAGTCTCAAGCGTGCCAAGCTGCGTGATGAACTCAAGGCCTTGCGCCAGCAGTTGAAGACTCACCGAGACAACCGTATTACCCAGCTGGATGAAGCGATCCGCATCGCCAAGGCGCTGGGTATCAACAAACCCACCACCCCTTCCGCATTAGGGGAGGGGGAGCGGATGGCACAAGGCAGTGTGATCCGCACCGAGGTCAATAATCAGCAGATACCGCTCTACTTCATGGGCAGCGAAGCGCTGGAAGCCGAGCGTAATGCCTTGTTGCAACGCCGCTCCGACGATTTCACCGAGCCGCGTATCGCGCAGATAGCCAAGGAACTGCAGTTGCTGGAGCACAATCGGCAGATTGAAGTGCTCAATCAGCGCGAAAATGAAGACCTGTTCCTCAAGGGCCAGGCTATCTGGCGTGAGGAGGCCACACGCTTGCGTAACATCCAGGTTGACGTTTCCGATCTCAAGCTGGTTTCCATCGATCAGACTGCCGTGGAGCCATCGCAGCCAGTCAAGCCTAAGAAGGCGCTGATCCTGGCATTGGGCCTGGTGCTTGGCGGCATGCTGGGCTTGTTCATCGCCCTGCTGCGCAACCTTCTGCGCCGTAAATCCAGCGCTATTGCTCCGGCCTGAAAAAATATGAGTTTCCGGCCCCTTGGTTGGCGGCGGTTTCTTGGTAAACAGGCCGCACGCCCTGTAGGAGCGAGCTTACTCGCGAATGAAGGTGGTACAAGAGCTTCGCGCCTACAAAGAGCATTGCATGCTGGGGCAGTAACGTGCCTGAGCGCTGTAATTGCCCGACCGCTCAACGTTTTTGTATGGTGATATGACAGGCGCACCCTGCGGACTGGAAGTTGGACGAGTTCTTGGCCAGCATCAAAAAATAGAAACAGCCTCGGCCGCAATCAATGGACTGCGGCCGGCAGTATTCCACCAAGGTGGCCATCGTCAACGGACCAACACCATGCACTATCCCGGCATCCTGCACCGTGGAGTCAAGGACGGCGTGACCGGCTCCTGCCGTCAACTCCTGATGGATGCCCAGCACAGGCTGCTGATTGACTGCGGCCTGTTCCAGGGGGCGGAAACCTCCGCTGAAGACAAAGTTGACTCCGATCGTCTGCTCATCGAATTTTCCCAGGATATGGTCAAGGCACTGATCGTAATCCACTTGCTCATAGACCACGTCGGAGGCATACCCTACCTGTTTGTCACCGGTTTCAAGGGGGCGATTCAAAATTTTGGTATTTCTTCTAGTGCTGACAACCTTCGCAAGCATGTTTCTCTGTGTAGTGGCCGATATGCTACGTCAGCGGAAGATTGCTTGCTTCAATAAATTAAAAAGACTTAAGGAGCGTCTAATGTTCAAGAGAGTGGCTATTGGTGGGTTTTGTTTAATGCTGTTGGCGGGCTGTGATGACGCGAGCAAAATTCAGGTGGGAGAACCTACTGATAAAGGACCACAGCAAAATGCGCAGCGGCAGGCTGAAAGCACTGCTCTTTATCTGCCAGGCGGAGCTGGTATTGATTTTGGGCGGCTGCCGGTAAGCGATAAAATTTTAGAGGACAAGAGCAGTAAAATTAGAATTGTAGTGTATGAGTTTAAGGAGCTTTACGATGTAGTGGATAAATCCGTTGCCTCTGTTTTGGAGGCTAAGGAATATGCTCGAAAAGTCAATGCCCCTGGGCGTAATCAGCTAAGTGCTAGTTATCTTAAAAAAGGCGCTACTCCTGTACTTTTTCGGTATTCCTCAAGCACTCCGAAAGGGGTTGAGAGTAAGACTTTCGTTACTGTTTCTTGGCGATTTTAAGTTCACCCATGCGAATTTCAGTAATTTTTACAGCTCATTTCGCTAACTCTTGATTGGTGTTTCCACCCGGTTGTGGGGGTATTTTAGTCGCATCGGTCACGATTCGGCTTCCCCCGGTTTTTCGCTGCAGTGACTCGCCGCTCATCATGATTCAGTTGGCGGTCGAATGGTCAACCACCTCAAGGTCATGCTCGGGGATATGAAGGCACAGCGGCCATCAAGCCAAAGGCACTCCCGGGCACGCCAGCCGAAGGGTGGCTATGTCGCGATCTGGATAACGCGCGTCACGATATCCGGGCTGGCATCAGCAGCATCGGCGGCTATTCGGCCCATGCAGATCAGAAGGGGTTGGTGAATTTTGTTACGTGAACGAGCGAGTGGCCGTCAGAGGTGCGTTTGGTTTATGGTGAGGGACATGCCAAGCAAAGATGAGGTGAGTCTCGTAAGCGGCATACAGGCAGCCCCAGAAAATAGTGCAGATTCTGGCGCTCGATTGATATGACCTAGGTAACCAGCGACTCAGCAACTTTAGTATGAAGCAAATCGTTGCCAGCTGAGATCTCTAGGTAAGTGCTCTGGGAGTTTTACTGCCTGGATTTGGTTATGATTCTGATTCGCATGATTAGGAATAAAGATGCTTAAGCTCGAAGACGTGAAACTGGCCATCATCGGCCTTGGTTATGTAGGCCTACCACTTGCTGTTGAGTTCGGAAAGAAACGCGTTGTTGTGGGTTTCGATATCAATGATCAACGAATCCAGGCGCTTAAATCCGGTCATGACGCGACGCTTGAAGTCAGTGACGAAGAGTTAGCCAGTGCCAATCAGCTTCGCTATGACTCCAATGCCACCAGCCTGGCTGATTGCAATGTGTTCATCGTCACCGTGCCCACCCCGATTGACGAGCACAAGCGCCCCGACCTGACCCCGTTGGTTAAAGCTAGCGAAACCATCGGCAAAGTGCTCAAACGTGACGATATAGTCATCTTCGAATCTACCGTCTACCCCGGCGCCACCGAAGAAGACTGTGTGCCGGTGCTGGAGCGTGTGTCAGGCCTGAAGTTCAACCAGGAATTCTTCGCAGGCTATAGCCCTGAGCGCATCAACCCTGGTGACAAGGAACACCGCGTTACTACCATCAAGAAAGTCACCTCGGGCTCTACTCCAGAAGTAGCCGATTTGGTGGATGCGCTATACAAGCAGATTATTACTGCCGGCACCCATAAAGCCAGCAGCATCAAGGTGGCAGAAGCAGCCAAGGTCATCGAAAACACCCAACGGGATCTGAACATCGCCTTGATCAATGAGCTGGCGCTGATTTTTAACAAGATGGGTATCGACACCCAAGCCGTACTAGAGGCAGCTGGCACCAAGTGGAACTTCCTGCCGTTTCGCCCTGGCTTAGTGGGGGGGCATTGTATTGGTGTTGACCCCTACTATCTCACTCACAAGGCTGAAGCCATTGGCTACCACCCGGAAATTATCCTTGCCGGCCGCCGTCTGAATGACAGCATGGGTGCTTATGTCGTTTCTCAGCTTGTGAAAGCCATGCTCAAGCGCCGCATTCATGTGGATGGTGCCCGCGTGCTGGTGATGGGGTTGACCTTCAAGGAAAACTGCCCTGACCTGCGCAATACCCGTGTGATCGACATCGTTCAGGAGCTGGCTGAATACAACGTTGCAGTGGATGTCTATGACCCTTGGGTGTCAGCCGAGGAGGCGCTGCACGAATACGGCATCACCCCGGTGGCAGAGCCAAAAGTAAATACCTATGACGGCATCATCCTCGCGGTGGCCCACAAGGAGTTCGCAGCCATGGGTGCAAAGGACATTCGTGCTCTGGGCAAAGCGGAACACGTGTTATATGACCTCAAGTACGTGCTAACCGCAGATGAAGCGGACTTAAGGCTCTGATCTAACTTATTACCCCTCTCCCACCGGGAAGAGGGGTAGGGGGTAGGGATTGCTCTATTCGATGCATTAACCCCTTTACCCCCTTCGCTAGACGCTTGCTACGGAATTGCCATGACCCGCTACGAACAAATCCAGAACGAACTGCAGCAGAACCCTAAAACATGGCTGATAACCGGCGTTGCCGGCTTCATCGGCTCCAACCTGCTGGAGACCCTGCTAAAGCTCGGTCAGCAGGTTGTTGGCCTCGACAACTTTGCCACCGGCCACCAGCGCAACCTCGATGAAGTGCAATCCCTCGTCAGCGCTGAGCGATGGGCGCGTTTCAACTTTATAAAGGGTGACATCCGCGACCTCGACGACTGCCACCGCGCATGCAGTGAGGTTGACTACGTCCTTCATCAAGCGGCTCTTGGCTCCGTGCCGCGCTCGATCAATGACCCCATCACCACCAACGGCACGAATATCGACGGCTTTCTCAACATGCTCGTTGCGGCCCGCAATGCGCAAGTCAAAAGCTTTACCTACGCCGCCTCCAGTTCAACCTATGGCGACCATCCTGGCCTACCAAAAGTCGAAGACATCATCGGCAAACCGCTTTCTCCCTATGCGGTGACCAAATACGTGAACGAGTTGTATGCCGACGTATTCGCCCGCTGCTATGACTTCAAAACCATAGGCCTGCGCTACTTCAACGTTTTCGGCAAACGTCAAGATCCGGACGGCGCCTATGCTGCAGTCATCCCCAAATGGACTGCAGCGATGATCAAAGACGAAGACTTGTTCATCAACGGCGATGGTGAAACCAGTCGCGATTTCTGTTTCATTGAGAACGCTGTACAAGCCAACCTGCTTGCGGCCACTGCGGCTGACGAAGCGCGTAACCAGGTCTATAACGTCGCAGTCAGCGGTCGGACTAGCCTTAATATGTTGTTTGCTTCCTTGAAAGAAACCCTGGCTGCCAATGGCCTGCGCTACAACAAGGATGCGATCTACCGTGACTTTCGCGAGGGCGATGTGCGCCACTCTCAAGCCGACATCAGTAAAGCAAGAGAGAAGTTGGGTTACAATCCGGCGTTCGATATCGAGGCGGGCTTGAGAAAGGCTATGCCGTGGTATTTTCAGTTCTTGAAATAAGAATCAGTGAAGCTTTCGATGTAGGTGCCCGCCAGCGGATGCGCCTACTTTTTGTTCTGCCTGGATAGACGTGAAAATTCGGAGTAGGCAAATGGCTTTGTGAGTAAGCTTTTATCCTGGCGGCGCATAGGAAACTTTGGTTAGATGTAAGGCAGCGAGAGTGATCTTGAAGAGAGCGCTGCAATGATCGATTCGAATAAATACTCGCGATACTTGGTTAAGTGGGCAGGGGCGGTCATGACTCCGCGCATATGGCAAACAGTATTCCAGGTGATGGCTAGGTTGGCGTGACCGGTTCGAGATTAGTTTTGAATTGTGCTGCAGGTCGAGAGAGTTAATTTTATTATGTTTCTGGAGCTCGTATGAGCAAGGGCACAATCATTTATATGGGTGGCTTCGAGCTGCCGGATAAGAACGCAGCCGCTCACAGAGTTGTTGCAAACGGAAAGATAATGCGAAACCTCGGCTACGAGGTTGTTTTTGTTGGCATGAACAAAAGTAACGGCCTGAGCGAAAATTTCGTGCGTTGCGATCAGGATTTTTTTGGCTTTGAGTGCTGGAGTATTCCGTATCCAGCAGGTTTTATTTCCTGGATAAAATATATTCTTGGGCTGCCCGAGATCCTGGACTTTGTCGCAGCAGAGCGCCCCAATAAGGTCGTGGGCGTTATTTGCTACAACTATCCGGCAGTTGCACAGCTTCGCATAAACTCGCTATGCAGGAAAAGGGGAATAAAGCATTTTGCCGATGCTACTGAGTGGTACGATGCCAGCGGCGGCAATCTTATGTATCGAGTAGTTAAATGGCTTGATACATCGTTGCGGATACATGTTGTTAACGCTAGGTCTGATGGGGTAATTACTACTAGTAAATTTATGACCTCGTTTTACGCGAAGCGGAATAAGCGCACTGTTGAACTTCCTACACTATTCGATGCGGATAAATTTCAGGCCCCACCTATTATCAAGGACAGGTTGCGGAGGAAGTTCATATATGTTGGTATTCCCTTTGATATTGGTAGAATTAATAAGAATAGAACAAACTTGAAGGAGCGGCTTGATCTCTCCATTCTTCTTTTCTCCAAGCTTTACGAGGAGGGAGAGCTGTTTGATTTTGTTATTTACGGGGTCAGTAAAGACGAGTACCTAACTGTATTTCCAGAACACCATGATCTGCTAATTAAAATGGCTGATTGCGTGCATTTTAATGGCCGGCAACCTAATAAGGTTGTGCTAGACAGCATTGCTGATAGTGACGTAAGCATTTTTTTCAGAGACGAAACAAGAGTGACGCTTGCAGGGTTTCCTTCAAAGCTGGCTGAGTCGATAAGCTGTGGAACGCCGGTGTTATCAAATAAAATGGTAAGCATCGAAGACTATGCAGGTCTTGGTAGCTTATTCCTGGCTGAAAAGGGCGAAGAACTTTCAGTGATCAAGGGATTGATGCGTATGTCAATGCAGGAAATCAATGAATTGAAAGCCATGTCCTTTGAGTCCAGGTTTTTTGACTATCGAAGGTTTCAAGCGCGGTTTGAGTCTTTTTTTAAACAAGTTGGAATCTGAAATGAAACTGCGCCGCTTGCTAAAACTGTTCACTGCCCCTGTTAATATGCTGCACGCATCTCTTTATCCTGCCTCTTACGCCCGGAAGATTGGGGTTAATTGTAAAAGTGATTTGACCATCTATGGCTCAAGTTACTCGATGTTTAGTTCGGAGCCCTACCTGGTGACGCTGGGGCAAAATGTCTATATCAGTATTGGTGCCAGCTTTGTTTGTCATGATGGTTCGACTTTGCCATTTAGAAAAGACATTCCGGACCTTGAACTGGCAGGAGAAATTACTGTAGGTGACAATGTGTTCATTGGCATGGGTGCCCTGGTTCTTGCCAATGTCAATATCGGAAGCAATTGTATTGTCGGTGCCAATGCGGTTGTGACTAAGGATGTACTGGAGGGCTCTATCGTGGCGGGGAATCCGGCAAGAGTTATAGGTAATACATCAGATTTTTTAGAAAAAGCCAAGCGGAAATCGTTGAATATAGGGCACTTGACTGGAAGGGAAAAGGTTCTGGCCTACAAGAAAATTTTCAATAAAAAATGAAAATATTTTCCTATCGTTACCTTCCACTGAATGTGTATTTTGCTTACTCGTTATTTGTTTTGATGAGTTTGCTTCTGGCGCCGATAGAGTATAAGGATATTGACTACTCTATCCTCGTCTCTTATTTGGTGGGTTTGGTTATTTTATTTTCGATTGGGTATATTTTTGGAGCAAGAGGCTCTCTTCGTAATTCGTATCCTGATTTACCTGGTGGTGCCTCGGCTAGATATTTTTCCTATCTAAAAGTTCGTCGGCTATTGTTTTTCTTGCTGGCGTTCGGTCTGGTGAGCGCTGTTTTGCAATGGTATTTTTTTATTTCATCTGGCGGTGAGCTTAGCCTGTCGTCGATTGGTGGAAATTATGTCAAGGGCTATGAAGGGTACGAGCGCGGACAGGCTAAGGTTGACTTGACCTATATTCTCGGGATTTTTGACCAGGCGCTCTCGGTCCTGACGCTCCTGTTTGCCATTTATTACTACAGGTTCATGGGGCGGTTCTCACGCATAGCTCTTGTTTTTATTATTTCTTCTTACTTGCTGATTAATGTGATTGGGACTGGGAAGCAGAAGTATCTCGGTGATATTGTTATATTTCTTGCTTATTGCGCGATGATCAATGTCGCGGCAAGGGGGGTCAGGTTTCGCCTGTCGAGTGTGTTCGTTTCAATGGGGGTGGCCTTCCTGGTCTTCTTCATGTTTATTGAAATACTCAGGCAGCGCTACGTCGCTGCAGGTATTGGTCTGGACAATATTTACGAGAAGTCACATCCGCTGATTTCGTGGGACGAAAGCTCTGTCGTCTTCGATATATTCGGTGGCGAGTATGGTTTTGCGCTCGGCATTTTTCTTGGATATTTTACAAACGGTTTGTATGGCCTTTATCTAAGCCTGACCTTGCCGTTCGAGTGGAGTTTTTTGGTCGGTAATTCTTACTCTTTGGGGCGGATTGTCGAGATTGTCATTGGTGAGAATGGATTTGTACTTGAGCGAACCTATCCATATAGAGTCGGTGAGGAGTATGGCTGGGGGTTTGACAAGTGGCACTCCCTGTTTGCCTGGCTGGCGTCAGATATAACCTTTGTCGGAGTGCTGTTGCTCGCGCCCTTGTTTTCCTTTTTTTATGGGCGCCTCTGGGTGGGGGCAGTTAGCGCTGACAATGCTTTTTCTGGGCCGCTTTTTATATTCCTGTCGCTGGGCTTGGTTTTCAGCTTTGCGAATAATCAGATCATGCATGGACTAGCTGGAGTATTTGTCCTTTTTGTGCTTGTGCTGGGCTGGCTCCTGCATATGAAGTGGCATAAGCCAAGATGAACTTTGATCTGTTGTCGGCTAGGCGAGGGATGTTGGTGTTCTCAGCGCTGTGCTTGATGAGGCATCATGCGATGGTGAGAGTGCGATGAGTAAGTATTGGAAGTGGTTTCTTATAGTCGGCCTCATCGTGCTAGGCAAGCTGTCTGGGTTTCTGAAAGATGTGATGATCACATTTTATCATGGAGTCTCACCGATAACGGATGCTTACTTTCTATCTGGATCAATTGCCTCTTTGTTGTATATGGCAGTTTATTCATCAATCCCTGTACTGGTCGTCCCTCTTTATTCGCGTCTTCGCACTTCCGAGTTGAGGGTGGCTGTCGATAAGAATTTGACGGCAGCCTTGTCTTTTTTCCTCGCGTTCTCCCTGGCACTCGCTGCGTTCGTGCTGTGCGCCGCACCTTACTTGGTGGATCTGTTCGCAGGGTCCGTTGAGGGGGGCGTTAGAGGTCTGGCAATCGACTATCTGTCGATCATGTCGGTCACCTTTGCCCTGTCCACTGTGGTGGCATTCTATAATTCGGTACAAACGGTTAATAATTCGGCTGTGCCGTCGTACGTTGTGCCGGTTGTCAATAATTCGTTTTTCTGCATCGGCTTGGTACTGTTTAGTGCGGGTAATGATTTTTATAAGATTTTGGTGCTTGGTATATTTGCATGGCTTGCCTTGCTTTTTATGAATTATCGCACTGTTAGGCCATGGTTTTCGCTTTATCCTAAGTCGTTTTTTGCTTTCTTTAAGGATAAGTCTTTTCTCTTGCTGTTGCTGCCCGCTGCAATATCTTTTTATATAGAGCAGGCTAACGGTTTTGTGGGTGTTTATTTTGCGACTGAGCTTGGGGCTGGGGCTATCTCGGTTTTTGGCTATTCAAACAAGCTGAGTATGATTTTTCTCTCGGTCTTCTTGGTTTTTTTGACCGCATCTTTATTTCCAAAAATAGCTGCTATTGCATCGCAGGGGGACAAGGAGGAGCTTGCTGGTTTTGTGTTGGATTGTGTCAGGGCTGTAATAATATTGGGGATTCCTGTTGTCTTGTTCATGATTTTCTATTCGAGGGAAATTGTGAGCTTACTTTTTAAGAGAGGAAACTTTCTGGACGAAGATGTCTTGCGGGTTTCATCTGTTTTTGCAGTGGTTCTGCTCGCGCTTCCGTTCAGTCTTGTACGCGATATCATGAATCGCGTGTATTTTTCTCATAATAATACATTGATTCCCGTGCTACTGTCGGTAACGGCTTTGCTGATAAACGTTTCACTTAGCTATGCGCTCTATCGTGAGTATGCACTAACTGGTCTGGCTGCCGCGACGGTAGCTTCCATAGTGTTCAATAGTGTTTTCATCGTTTTTCTGGTTCAGCGTAAGATCAACTTTAATCTGATTCTCCCCATGCTCAAGGTAATTGCTCTGTGTGGCGTTGCGGCAGGCTGCTCGTACTTCTTGTTGACCTGGCTTGACGGGCATTTGTCGAGGTACTGGTTGATTTTGTTCTGTCCGTTCTCTCTGGCGTACTTCCTTATTTTGTATTTCTTTAGGGTAAGGGAGGCAGTGCTGATTACGAGTGTTGCTAAGAGTTTTTTTAGAAAAGCCTGACTGGCCGTAAAGAGCTAGTATGTCCAGCTTGTGGGTTCTTGCGTGTCAGGGCTACGGTGTTCAAGGGCGGGCGATTGATAAGTGCCTTGGATAGCGAGAGGTTCGTCGGTTTGAAGGTGCTGATTTTCCTGTTCAAGGACGAGGTGTGTGCGCTGACCAGATGAATGAGCACTCCGGTGCCGACTTTCGGGTGAGAGGCTTGGTGGTATTTCTTGATTCGCACATTGAGTATGTTGAGAGGATTTAAATAATGCGGGTATTGGTACTAGGTGTTACCGGTATGTTGGGGGGCGCCGTATTTAAGGTGTTTGACCAAGATGCAGCGCATGAGGTATGGGGTACGCTACGCAGTCCTGCATCGCTGCGCTATTTTGCGGATAAGCAGCACTCGCGTCTTTTGGTGGGGGTTGACGCACTCGATCAGGATGCTCTGATCCGCGCGTTGGAGCGGGTACGTCCTGATGTAGTGGTCAACTGCATTGGTTTGATCAAGCAACTGGCTGATGCCAAGGATCCGCTTACTGCCTTGCCGATCAATGCGATGCTACCGCATCGACTGGCTCGATTGTGTGGCTTGGCGGGTGCGCGACTGATCCATGTCAGCACCGACTGCGTGTTCTCTGGCCGTAAGGGAATGTATGCAGAGGCCGACCTCTCCGATGCCGAAGATCTCTATGGGAAGTCAAAGTTTATTGGTGAGCTTCACGAGATGCCGCATGCCATTACCCTACGGACTTCCATCATCGGTCATGAGCTCGGTAGCAACTATGCCTTAATTGACTGGTTCCTTTCGCAGAGCGGCCCGGTCAAGGGCTATGCCAAAGCCGTTTTTTCAGGGCTACCTACCGTCGAGCTGGCTCGGGTAATGCGAGACTATGTTATCCCCACTCCCGAATTGCATGGGCTTTATCATGTGTCGGTTGAACCTATCGACAAGCTGTCACTGCTCAGGCTGGTGGCGGAGGTCTATGGGAAAAAGATCCAGATCATTCCTGATGAGCAAGTCTATATCGACCGTTCACTGGATTCGTCGTGCTTCCGCCAGGTAACCGGTTATGTGCCGCCAACCTGGCCTGAACTGGTCAAGATGATGCACGACCAGCGCTAATTTCTTATTTTCGAGTCCGGTGACTACTTATGTTTGATGAAAAAATCTTGATGATTACTGGTGGTACCGGTTCATTCGGTAACACGGTGCTGAAGCGCTTCCTCGATACCAACGTCAAGGAAATCCGGGTGTTCAGCCGGGACGAGAAGAAACAAGAAGATATGCGCATCGCCCTGGCGAACGATAAGGTCAAGTTCTACATCGGCGATGTTCGTGACTATGACAGCGTGTCGCAGGCCATGGTCGGTGTCGATTATATCTTCCACGCTGCGGCATTGAAGCAGGTGCCTTCCTGCGAGTTTTATCCGATGGAGGCAGTGAAAACCAACGTCAACGGTACAGACAATGTTTTGAATGCGGCGATTGCCACAGGCGTCAAGCGTGTGGTGGTGCTCAGCACGGACAAAGCTGTGTATCCGATCAATGCCATGGGTATTTCCAAGGCGATGGCGGAAAAGCTCATGGTGGCTAAATCGCGGATGATTCCGGAGTCGGGCCCGGTTATTTGCGCGACCCGTTACGGCAACGTTATGGCTTCGCGTGGCTCGGTGATTCCGCTGTTTATCGGCCAACTTAAAGGTGGTGAACCCCTTACCGTCACTGATCCGAATATGACGCGCTTCCTAATGTCCTTGGAAGACTCGGTCGATCTGGTGCTGCATGCGTTCGAGCATGCAGAGCAGGGCGACATCTTTGTACAGAAGGCTCCCGCCTCAACGGTGGCAGACTTGGCCCAAGCACTTAGAGAGTTGTTTTCCAGCGAAAGCCCGGTGAAAGTTATTGGGACTCGGCATGGCGAGAAACTGTATGAGTCGCTGATTTCCCGCGAGGAAATGGCCAAGGCTGAAGACATGGGGCGTTATTACCGGATTCCGGCGGATAACCGGGACCTCAACTACAAAAAGTTCTTCGTTGAGGGAGAACAGCATATTTCCGAGCTGGATGACTATACCTCGCACAATACCGAACGCCTGGATATTCAGGGCGTCAAGGATGTTCTGTTGAAGTTGGATTACATCCGGGAGGAGCTCAATGCTTAAGGTAATGACACTGGTCGGCACCCGCCCGGAACTGATCAAGATGAGCCGCGTAATCGCAGAGCTGGACAAACAGGTGCAGCATGTACTGGTGCATTCCGGCCAGAACTACGATTACGAGCTGAATCAGGTGTTTTTCGATGACCTGGAAATTCGCAAGCCAGATCATTTTCTGGGGGCGGCTGGCGAAACCGCGGCGAAGACCATTGCCGAGGTGATTTCCAAGGCGGACGAGGTGTTCGAGCTGGAAAAGCCCGATGCACTGTTACTGTATGGCGACACCAACACTTGTTTAGCGGTGATTGCGGCCAAACGACGAAAAATCCCTGTTTTCCACATGGAGGCCGGTAACCGGTGTTTCGATCAGCGCGTGCCGGAAGAGCTGAACCGGAAGGTGCTCGACCATTTGAGCGATATCAATATGGTACTGACCGAGCATGCGCGCCGCTATCTGATCGCCGAGGGTATCCGTCCGGAAACCATCATCAAGACGGGCTCGCATATGGAGGAGGTGCTGAACTACTACATGCCACGAATCCAGGCGTCTGATGTGCTGGTGCGGGAAGGGCTAGAGGAGGATAAGTTCTTCATCGTCAGCGCTCATCGAGAAGAGAACGTCGATACGCCGGATAACCTGCGGGATTTGTTGGAAACCCTGCGAGCGCTGGCCGAGACCTATCAGTATCCGATCATCGTTTCTACTCACCCGCGCACTCGTAAGCGTCTTGAAGCCTTGGGCGAGTCGCTTGAGCATCCGTTGATTCGCTTCGTCAAACCGTTCGGTTTGTTGGATTACATCAAGCTGCAAATGTCGGCGTTCTGTGTGCTCTCTGACAGCGGCACCATCACCGAGGAAGCATCGCTGCTGAACCTGCCGGCGATCACTATTCGGAATGCCCACGAGCGTCCGGAAGGGATGGATGAGGGCACCCTGATCATGAGCGGTTTGAAGGTAGAGGGTGTACTGGATGCGGTGCGCGTGGTGACCAGCCAGCATGATCGTGCCCTACGCGTGATTCCCGTGGTGAAGGACTATCAGGCGGGGCCTGTTTCGAAGCAGGTCGTCAGGGTGGTGCTCAGTTACACCGACTACATCAACCGCACTGTTTGGTCAAAAGCCTGAGAAATAGCGTGATTAGGGTTATCTGCTCTGGAGTACCGGGGGCTGGTGGCGACCCTCTCCAATCCGTAGTTGTTTGACTTTATAAATTGTTCAGCAAAAAAAATAGAGGGAAGAGATGTTTAGCGCTTGGCTGCACTAGAGTAGCACTTCGCGCTGAAGATGCAGAAAATTTTGAAGGTGAATTTTTGATTTTTCGAAGTCTGGATGTTGGTGCAGGGTGAGTGATGAATAAGAGTAAGAATATTGAAATTCAGGGGTTGCGTGGCTATGCGATATTGATAACTGTTGCCGCCCATTTTGGGTTTTTGGTTCTCCCTCTTGCGCCGTATCTGGAGTATTTCTGGCTTGGGGGTGGGGTTGATCTGTTTTTTTGTATTTCCGGATTTGTTATCGCAAGAGGTCTTTTTAAAAGGCGAGAACATGGTTTTTTGGCGTTCTATTTGCCTTTTTTGATTAGGCGTCTTTTTAGGTTGTGGCCTGCTGCAGTTTTCTGGTCTGTGGTTGTTCTGATTCTTTCTATATTTTTTAATAAGTCAGGGTCTTTTGGGTCCTTCGAAAGCAACCTCATAACGGCCGTGGCGTCTTGGGTTCAGGTTGTTAATTTTAAAATGGTATCGTGCTTGCATTATGAGTTCGCGGAGTGCTCTGTGGCGTCCCCGCTCAGGATCTACTGGAGCTTGTCCCTTGAGGAACAGTTCTATTTTGTGTTTCCGATTTTCTTGTTTTTTTTAGGGAATAAGAAGGTGGCCATTTTGGCGGTGTTGCTGGCCGTTGTGCAGATTTTTCTCTACAGACCTTGGCCGTCACCTCTGTGGTTTTTCAGAACGGATGCTATCTGTATTGGGGTGTTGATTGCCTGGTTGCACTTTAAGGGCTACGTTGAATATATAGATCCCTTGTTTTTAAAGTCATCTATTTATCGCCGATTTTCTTCGGTGGTTCTGTGTGCGCTTATTTTTATGGTGGCTAAAATTGAGGTGGTGTGGTTTTTTAACGGGTTGGTTGTTTTGGTCGCGGGAGCTTTAGTATATGTGGCATCTTTTGATAATGGATATTTTATGGGTAGAGGATGGCTTCTGAAAGGAATTGCTTATATTGGTGAGCGCTCCTATTCAATGTACCTTACCCATATGGTTTGCTTGGTTATGACTAGGGAGCTATATGTAAGATTTTATGGCGCATTGCCTGGGGCAGGAGTGTGGCCAATATATTTGGGGATTTTTGCTTTTGTGTTGATCCTCATTGTTAGCGAATTTTCATATCGATTTATTGAGTGTCCGCTGCGGAATAAAGGTCGGCGGCTTGCGATGGCTAAAGGTCAAGAGTTGCTTTCCCGTGAGTTGAAAGAGAGAAGGTCTGTTGTTTCTGGTTGAGTTGCCTGTTTTTAGAGGAGGGGCTTTCGCCTAGCGGTAGCGTGCCAATATGACCTCGATAGTGCCGTCCTGCTGCATGCTCAGCATGGGTGCGCTGGGGGGGGGACCTTGATGTTTCAGGTTTAGCTGGAAGAGTAAGAATGAAAAAACGCTTGCTGTTTGTAGTGAATGATCCGGTTTTTTTCGTTTCGCACCGGTTGCCTTTAGCCATTGGGGCGCAGTGCTCTGGTTATGAAGTGCATATCGCGACCATGCCAGGTCCAGTAGTCGATGAGATTGAAAGGCATGGCTTTTTTCATCATGCGTTACCGTTGAGTCGTAGCGGTAAAAATCCGTTAGCCGAACTTCGCGCGATTGCTTCGATTTATCAACTTTTCAGAGCTCTGCAGCCTGACCTTGTGCATTTAGTTACCATTAAGCCGGTCTTGTATGGCGGCATTGCCGCGCGCCTGGTCGGTGTGCGAGGTGTTGTGGCTGCTGTTTCCGGGCTTGGGTTTGTTTTTTTGGCCAGTGGGCTCAAGGCGACCTTGATGCGCTTTCCTATCAAGTTGCTTTACCGTTTTGCGCTTGGTAAACAAAATCTGCGCGTGATTTTTCAGAATCCGGATGACAGGGATGTTTTGCTGAATATGGGCGCCCTCGATGCGGGCAAGGTGGAAATGATCCGTGGTTCTGGTGTCGACCTCGCACACTACCCGGCTTTGCCGGAACCTGAGGGACTGCCGGTGATCTGCCTAGCGGCGCGTTTGTTACGTGACAAAGGTGTGCGGGAGTTTGTGGAGGCGGCACGTCTGCTGCGTCAGCGCGGCGTTAGGGCAACCTTTCGTTTGATTGGCGATGCCGACCCAGGTAATCCGGCGACGGTTACGGCTGATGAGCTGAAAGGTTGGAGTCAGGAGGCCGTGGTTGAGTTGCTAGGGTATCGCAAAGACATCGCCAAGTTGTTTGCGGCTGCTCACGTTGTGGTGCTGCCTTCCTACCGGGAAGGGTTGCCGAAGGTGCTGGTTGAGGCCGCGGCCTGTGGCCGGGCGGTGGTCACTACAGACGTACCCGGTTGTCGTGATGCGATTGAGCCAGACGTTACCGGGCTGCTTGTACCCGCGCGTGATTCTGTTGCATTAGCTGATGCCATTCAGCGCCTTGTTGATGATTCGACTTTGCGGCGATCCTTCGGGCAAGCGGGGCGAGCACTGGCTGAGCGTGAGTTCGCCATCGAAAAGATCGTCCAGGCACATCTCGATATCTATAAAAAACTGGAGGTGGGCGTTTGAGCCTTCAAGAGATGGGGTGTGTCTTGGTCACGGGAGCGAGCGGCTTTGTTGGTAGCTCAGTGTTGCAACGACTGATTGTGGACAAGAGGGAAGAGCTGGTTGCAGTTATTCGGCGTGATAACGCTCAAACGCCTGCAGGCGTCATGCGTGCAAAGGTTGAGTCGCTTGGGCCGGATTGCCAGTGGCAATCCGCACTGAATGGTGTACGGGTGGTCATTCACGCCGCTGCCCGCGTCCATATGATGAACGATCAGGTCGCCGACCCACTCACCGAGTTTCGCAAGGTCAACGTCGAAGGCACATTGAACCTCGCTCGCCAGGCTGCGGTGGCGGGTGTACGCCGTTTCATTTTCATCAGTTCGATCAAGGTCAACGGTGAAGGTACGCCAGTAGGCGTGCCCTACAGTGCCGATGCTCAACCGGCACCGGCGGACCCGTATGGCATTTCCAAGATGGAAGCTGAACAGGGTTTACGTGCGCTGGCAGCCGAAACCGGGATGGAGGTTGTGATTATCCGTCCGACTCTGGTGTATGGGCCGGGCGTGAAAGCTAATTTCTTGAGCATGATGCGTTGGCTGCACAAGGGCGTGCCTTTGCCTTTTGGGGCTATTCATAACCGGCGCAGCCTGGTTGCCTTGGACAATCTGGTTGATTTGATCGTGACCTGTATCGACCACCCTGCGGCGGCGAACCAGACCTTTCTGGTAAGCGATGGTGAGGATCTCTCGACTTCCGAGTTGTTGCGTAGAATGGGCGCCGCTTTGGGCAAGCCGGCCCGCTTGTTGCCGGTGCCGAGCTGGGTGCTGGAAACGGGGGCGGCGATGTTGGGGAAGAACGCTCTTTCCCAGCGGTTGTGCGGCTCGCTACAGGTCGACATCAGCAAGACACGTGAATTATTGGGTTGGGCGCCGCCGGTCAGCGTTGATGCAGCCCTGCGCAAAACGGCAAAGCATTTTTTGGATCATCGCACGCAGTGATGTGGTGCCGCAGAACATGGCCATGCAAATCCCGAAATCCGAGCCCTGTTTGCCGGCGGCGAATCGCAAATGCTTGAGTTCAAGGCTTCGTTTGTTCGGGGTGCCATCGGAGCTGGGTGCGTTTGTCAATACGCTGGGTGGGCAGGTGCTGCTCGGGGTGGCTGATTTTTCGTTTTCCGGCGTGGGCCTGCGGCCCACATCGCGGCGGGGGCGCCGCTCCTGGGTATGTGCGTGCCGAGGCTGCGGTGAGTAGGCTCTGCTGTTGTAGGAGCGCCGCCCTCGGCGCGAGCCTTTGCGTTGTTTGTGGTTTCTGGCGGGCCTAAACAATAAATACATTCCATTGAGTTTATGTACTCATTTATGTACATTAAGCGACAGCTTATGAGGAGCCCAGGATGCAAGCCATCAACTACACCACCGCACGGCAGCACCTAGCCGAAACCATGGACCGCGTGAACAACGATAGAACGCCCCTGCTGGTGACACGGCAGAAAGGTGAGCCTGTCGTCATGATGTCCCTGGCCGACTACAACGCTCTCGAGGAGACCGCTTATCTGCTCCGCTCGCCGGCTAACGCGGAACGCCTGATCAAGTCGGTCAATAGCCTGCGTGCAGGTAAAGCAGAAGCACGTCAACTCATCGACGAAGAATGATCGTCGTGAACATCCTCTTCACGCCCGAGGCGTGGGACGACTATCTCTGGTTTCAACAGAACGATAAGGCCGGGCTCAAGCGAATCAACCTGCTGATCAAGGATGCTCAGCGCAGCCCGTTCGACGGCATTGGCAAACCTGAGCCGCTCAAGCACAACCTAAGTGGCTTCTGGTCGCGGCGAATCAGCGAGGAGCACCGTCTGGTCTATACGGTTGATGGTGACGCATTACAAGTCGTGCAGTGCCGCTATCACTACTGATCTCGAATATCCGTTTTTCTTACAGGTTTTGCTGTAAGCCGGTGCAGCGGTGCGCGCGCACCTCTGTTGTAGGTGCTCTGCCCTCGGTGTGAGCTTTGGCTTTGGTTGTTGCGTTGGCTTGAGGGTTTTTGGCGGGCCTGTGGCCCGCATCGCGGCGGGGGCGCCGCTCCTACAGGATGGCGGATGCCCTCGGTGCGAGCTTTTATTTTGGCTGTTTCAGGAAGTTGACCTTTGATAACAATTTGGTGGTTGTTTGCGGCGGTGGCCGGCGTTTCGCTTTTGCTGACGGGTGCATTACGCCGATACGCATTGGCGCGCAGCTTGATGGATATTCCCAATGGGCGCAGTTCGCACTCGGTGCCCACCCCGCGTGGGGGCGGGGTGGCGATTGTGCTCAGTTTTCTGGCGGCGCTGCCTCTATTGGCGTCAGTCGGCGTGTTGGCATGGCCGGTGATGTGGGCGTTGCTGGGAGCGGGTGCCTGGATCGCCGTGGTGGGGTTTCTCGATGATCATGGGCATGTCGCTGCGCGCTGGCGGTTGTTGGCGCATTTCATCGGCGCCGGTTGGGCACTGGGCTGGCTGGGTGGTTTGCCGCCGCTGGTGATCTTCGGCTTCGACATGGAGCTGGGCTGGCTGGGTTATGCGCTGGCGGCGTTTTATCTGGTCTGGCTGCTCAATCTGTATAACTTTATGGATGGCATCGATGGTATCGCCAGTGTCGAGGCGATCTGCGTGTGCGTGGGCGGCGCTTTGCTCTACCTGTTGCTGGGCGAGGGGGCTTCCGCGCTGGCGCCCTTATCGTTGGCGGTGGCGGTGGCCGGTTTCCTGTTCTGGAACTTTCCGCCGGCGCGCATCTTTATGGGCGATGCGGGCAGCGGCTTCCTCGGTATTGCGTTGGGTGTGCTCTCGCTGCAAGCCGCCTGGGTGGCGCCACAGTTGCTGTGGAGTTGGTTGATTCTACTCGGGGTGTTCATCGTCGATGCCACTTGGACGCTGTTTCGCAGGCTGCTGCGGGGCGATAAGGTGTACGAGGCGCACCGCAGCCATGCCTATCAGTACGCGTCGCGCCAGCTCGGCAAGCACTTGCCGGTGACGCTGGCGGTGGGGGCGCTGAACCTTTTCTGGCTGCTGCCGATTGCGCTTTGGGTCGGGCTAGGTGGAGTGGATGGCGCCTTGGGATTGCTGGTCGCTTACCTTCCATTGGTGTGGTTGGCGGTAAGGTTCAAGGCTGGGGAGCGGGAGTAGGGCCGTTCCTTCCCGTGCTCCCTCTCCTGGCGAGAGTGGGGCGGTTGAGCTCGTTGCTGGACGTTACGAATGCTAACAGTGGGCAGGATGGAATCCTTGTAGGGGACACCGTTTACCCAGTGTTGATTCCGGGCATGGTTGGGTGGGTGTTTGGCGCTGAAGATTAACTGCGTTGCGGCTGATCCGCTTATTGGGTTGTTAAAGATTTCGAGGACGCTCTGGTGTTGAGGACTGCTGATAAGTTGCGCGAAGGGTTGTTGCGGCTGCCGCGTCGTTACAAACGCTTGTTGCAGGTGACCACCGATGTAGCGCTGGTATGGGCCGCTTTGTGGCTAGCGTTTGTCGTGCGCCTGGGCACCGACAACCTGATTCATCCGTGGGGGGGGCAGCTCTGGCTGTTTGTGACTGCCCCGCTGATCGCGATCCCGCTGTTCGTGAGGTTCGGTATGTACCGGGCGGTGATGCGCTACTTCGGTAACGACGCGCTGCTCGCTATCGCCAAGGCCGTCACCCTGTCTGCCTTGTTTCTCGCGCTCGCGGTGTATTGGTACCGCGAGGCTCCAGAAGCTGTACCGCGCTCATTGGTGTTCAACTACTGGTGGTTGAGTCTGGTGATGGTCGGCGGGTTACGTCTGGGAATGCGCCAGTACTTTATGGGTGACTGGTTTTCAGCCAGCCAACCGATGCCGTTTATGAAACGCGATGACGGTTTGCCTAAAGTGGCGATCTATGGTGCTGGGGCTGCCGGTAACCAGCTGGTGGGGGCCTTGCGGATGGGGCGCGCGATGCGCCCGGTGGCCTTCATCGATGATGACAGCGGCATTGCCAATCGAGTAATTGCCGGACTGCGGGTGTTCAAGCCCAAGCATATCCAGCAGATGATCGAGGAAACGGGGGCGCAGGAGATATTACTGGCAATTCCCTCGGCCTCCCGCGGGCGCCGGCGCGAGGTGTTAGCGCTCCTTGAACAGTTCCCGCTGCATGTACGTAGTGTGCCGGGCTTTATGGATCTGGCCAGTGGCCTGGTGAAGGTCGATGACATCCAGGAAGTGGATATCGCCGACTTGCTCGGACGTGATGCGGTTGCACCGCAACAGGAGTTATTCGAGCGTTGCATTCGTGGTCAGACCGTTATGGTGACTGGCGCTGGAGGCTCGATCGGCTCCGAGTTGTGCCGCCAGATCATGGCGAGTGAGCCCACCACGCTGCTGCTGTTCGAGCACAGCGAATTCAATCTGTACAGCATTCATGCCGAGCTTGAGCAAAGGATCGAGCGTGAGTCCTTGCCGCTACGGCTGGTGCCAATCCTGGGCTCGATCCGCAATCCAGAGCGGCTGTTGGACATTATGCGGATCTGGCAGGTGGGCACCGTCTACCATGCGGCCGCCTACAAGCATGTGCCGATGGTGGAGCACAACATTGCCGAAGGCGTGCTGAACAACGTCATGGGCTCGCTGTTCACCGCTCAGGCTGCGGTGAGGGCCGGCGTTGAGCATTTCGTGCTGATTTCCACCGACAAGGCGGTGCGGCCGACCAACGTGATGGGCGGTACCAAGCGTCTGGCTGAAATGGTTTTGCAGGCGTTGAGCCGGGAATCGGTTCCGGTGCTGTTTGCAGACAAGGATGCCGTCCATCAGGTCAACAAGACCCGTTTCACCATGGTGCGTTTCGGTAATGTGCTGGGTTCTTCGGGATCGGTGATCCCACGGTTCTATGAGCAGATCCGCCGCGGCGGCCCGGTGACGGTCACCCATCCCAATATCACTCGTTACTTCATGACCATTCCCGAGGCCGCTCAGTTGGTGATTCAAGCCGGCTCGATGGGGCAGGGGGGGGACGTGTTCGTGTTGGATATGGCCCAGCCGGTGAAGATTCTCGAACTGGCGGAAAAGATGATTCATCTTTCCGGTCTCAGTGTGCGCTCGGAGAAGAATCCTCATGGGGATATCGCCATCGAGTTCAGCGGCTTGCGTCCTGGCGAGAAGCTGTATGAGGAGTTGCTGATCGGCGATAACGTCAGTCCGACCGATCACCCGATGATCATGCGGGCCAATGAGGAGCATCTACCCTGGGAGTCTCTCAAGACGGTGCTGGCAGCATTGCTCGAGGCCGTTGAGCAGGACGATTACGCTAAAGTGCGTCAGTTGCTGCGCGAGACGGTCAACGGCTATGCCCCGGAAGGGGAGATTGTCGACTGGATACATCAACAGCGCCGGATCGAGCCCTGATCGTTGGCACGTTTGGCAAAGGGGGGGAGCGGCTAAGTTAGACTCTGCGGCTTTAGGTTCTGTACGGAAAGTGCCTGGGGGGATTCGGCTGTTACTCCGCTCCGTTGCGCCTTGCCTGATCTTCGCTCGAAGACTTTTCGTTGAGGTCTCAGAGGAGAGGTTAACGGCCCTCGGCAGCGGGCGTTGAGCCCGCTCACAGATAAAACTGTAACGACTTCGGGACGCGACCAGGGCACTGGGCTCATGCGCGTCAGCTGAGCCCAGCGAACCACTGTTCAAGGCCGCAGGCTGGAGCCAAGCCGCGTAAAAACTAGCAAGCCAGACTGTCGGCTTGGCGATAGAGCATCAGCAGCTTACGCGTGATGGTCTGTTGGATATCGTCACGCTCGAAGGCGGAGAGGCGCGTGAGTTTGTTTACCTGCAGGCGGTGTAGGTGGATGTAGGGCATCTGCTGGTCGAACTCGCGTAGATCGCCCTTCATCATGATGGGCAGGAAGACATCGCCGATCTTCTTCTGGCTGCTGATGATCTGCGCCAAGGCTAGCTTGAACGGCATGGTTTTGGGCGCTGGGCCACCCCCTTTGATTTGCGTGGTCAGCAACAGCCCAGGTTTGCCCAGGACCACTCCCGGCAGCACGCAAAGCCCGGTCTTGCGCACGGCGCTGGCCTCGATGCCATGCAAGGTATCGTGAAAGGCATAAGCGTCAGGCAGCACCACCATCTTGCGGCCAAGATCGTTGGGGAAGTGCAGGGTATAGTTGGTATACAGCAGGCGTACTGATTCCGAGTACACACAAAGACGGTTCTCGAACAGCCGAATGAAACGCTCGGCCAGTTCGCGGCGGGCCATGCTGTCCAGATCCCAGATCAGGTCCTGATTCTGCGGCTGTTTGAGATCGACTTCCTGGTGCTCCATGTTGTTCATGCTATCCCTCTCATACGCGCAATTGCCCTAACCAACGGTTCAACTGTTTGGCTAACGGGTTCAGCTGTTGGCTAGCGCCGCTGGACTGTTGCGCGGCCAGTGCATTGTTGTGAGTCAGACTAGCCGCCTGGGTAACAGTTTGGTTGATATTTTCCACTACGTGCAACTGTTGCAGTCGTGGCACTGACGAACGAGGTATTCAAGCCCGTCAGGTGTAAGCATCCAGAACAGGTCAGCGCTATTGGCCTTAACAGGCCGTTGAAAAACTACCTACGTTGCCGATACGGCGTTAAAAACGGCCTCAAAATGCTCATTTACAACACGTAAACTGCGCTTTTTCGGCCGTTTTTGCCTTGTCTCGGCTGCCTCGCCTACATTTTTCAACGGCCTGTTAAAGGCAGCAGCGCTTATTCAGGATGTCTGTTAGCATTTCGGCACCAAAGCGGCGAACCTAAGCGCCTGCTGGTTTGTCGTTCCGCTTTGGAGCCTAATTTGTTGCCCGCGAGTCCCAGACTCGCCACGCCGCACGACTACCAAATAGATTGATTCGCGATGCCGCTGGCATTGCACCACGGGGGATTGCATGGATCTTTGGAACGCCGCGCAGGCGTTGATTCTGGGTATCGTTGAGGGGCTGAGCGAGTTCTTGCCGATTTCCAGCACCGGCCACCAGATCATAGTCGCAGACTTACTGAGTTTCGGTGGCGAACGGGCGATGGCCTTCAACATCATTATTCAACTCGGCGCGATCCTGGCGGTGGTGTGGGAATATCGGAGTAAGATCCTCGACGTGGTGATCGGCTTGCCAAAAGAGCCACAGGCGCAGCGCTTTACCGGCAATCTGCTGATTGCCTTCTTTCCTGCCGTCATCCTGGGTGTGGCTTACGCCGATCTGATCCACCAGTACCTGTTCAACCCGATCACCGTGGCGACCGCGCTGGTGGTCGGTGGCGTGATCATGCTTTGGGCCGAGCGCCGCCAGCATCAGGTGCGCGCCGAAAGTGTCGAGCAGATGACCTGGACGGACGCGCTCAAGGTGGGCTGCGCGCAATGCCTGGCGATGATTCCCGGCACGTCGCGTTCCGGCGCGACCATCATTGGTGGCTTGCTGTTTGGCCTGTCGCGCAAAGCGGCCACCGAGTTCTCCTTCTTCCTGGCAATGCCGACGATGGTCGGTGCTGCGGTTTATTCCGGCTACAAGTACCGTGATTTGTTCCAGCAGGGTGACCTACCGGTGTTCGCCGTTGGTTTTATCACCTCCTTTATATTCGCCATGCTGGCGGTGCGCGCGCTGCTGAAATTCATTGGCAATCACAGTTATGCGGCGTTTGCCTGGTATCGCATCGGCTTCGGTCTGTTGATTCTGGCGACCTGGCAGTTGGGGCTGATCGACTGGAGCACGGCGCAACATTGATGTGCTGGAGGCATTCGGCGGATAGATAAAGGCGCGCTATGCGGTCAGCCTGCGAGCTAGAGCCGTGGGCCGATCAGTCGAAGTCGAGCAGCAAACCCACCTGGCGGATCTTCGGCAGCTTACGCACCACCAATTGATGGGAGCGGCTCAGCAAGTCTTTCAGCTCAGCCGCGCTCAGCGGGTAGGGCGCCGTCATGCTGATCCAGTGCGCGCGAGCAAGGTAGGGCGCCGGGCGAATACCGGGGCGGTCGACATAGCCGAGGAACAGTTCGCTATCCACCTTGAGCGCCAAGCCATCACCGAGAAAGTCGAGGATGGCGATCATCTTAGTGCCGGCGATGGAAAACACCCGGTTGTTGCCCCACTTGAGGTCTTCACGGACGCCGGGCAGTTGCAGCAGGAACGAGGCGACGGCGGCGGGTGTCATGCTTGACTCCAAGTCGAGAGGTGATTCGGTCAGCGGCAGGTTGCTCATACCGGTTGGGTCCAGTCACTCTTGAAGGCCTCGGTCAGATGGTCGATCCAGGCGCGTACCGTGGGCGACATGCCGCGTCGATGCGGATAGACCGCCTGTAAATAGCCGCTGGGCAGTGTCCAGTCGGGCAGCAGGCGCTGTAGGCGGCCATCCGCCAACTCCTCCTGACAATATAACCATGGCAGTAAGGTCATGCCCAAACCCGCCAGTGCCGCGGTTTTGCGCACGACGAAATCATCGATGCCCAGGCGCGCCTCCAGGGCGATATCGCGCTTGCTGCCATCGGCGCCGAGCAGGCGGAAATGCACCTTGCGGTCGGCTTCCAGCGCGCCGAGCACGGGCAGGCTGGCAAGGTCGCTGGGGCTGAGAATCTGCCGGCCTTCCAGCAGGGTTGGCGCCGCGACTAGAGCCAATTGCGCCGGGCGCAGTTTGCGGGCGATCAGCGCCGGGTCCTCATCGCCTTCATCGCGCACGCGCAGCGCCACATCGATGCCTTCGCCGAGCAGATCGACGCGCCGATTGAGCAGCAGCATATCCAGTTGCACCTGCGGGTAGGCGCTGAGAAAGTCAGTGATGATCTGCGGCAGGTAGGACTGCGCCAACGCCACTGGGCTGGACACCCGTAGGCGCCCGCGCGGCTCGCTGGAAAGGGTGGCGACGGCTTCATCGGCCATCTCGGCTTCCAGCAGCATGGCCTGGCAATGGCGGTAGTAACGCTCACCAATATCGGTCAGCGACAATTTGCGGGTGCTGCGCTGCAGCAGGCGCGCACCCAGGCGGTTTTCAAGCTCGGCGATGCGCCGTGACAGCCGCGACTTGGGGATGCCCAGCAGTCGGCCAGCAGCCGCAAAGCCGCCGGCTTCCACCACTTTGGCGAAATAGAACAGATCGTTAAGGTCTTGCATGGCTTTATCGTCCTATGAGTGGGACGAACTATCACATTTTTACCGGCTAATACGCTATTGGTTTCATTGGTAGTCTTTGTCCCACTCGATCGCCAGCCCGCGATTCCTACTTGGGAGAACGCCATGAAACTTTTGCACCTCGATTCCAGCATCCTCGGCGACGCATCCGCTTCGCGCCAGCTCAGCCAGACCGTGGTGGCAGCTTGGCAGGCAGCAGAGCCGGCGGCCAAGGTCAGCTACCGCGACCTGGCCGGCGATGCCCTGAGCCACTTGTCCTCTGCCAGCCTGGTGGCTGGCGGTACTCCAGCTGAGCTGCGGGATGCCGCGCAGAAGCACGAAGCCGAACTGGCTGAGTCGACCCTGCAAGAGTTCCTGGAGGCGGATGCCATCGTGATCGGCGCGCCGATGTACAACTTCAGCGTGCCGACCCAGTTGAAAGCCTGGATCGACCGCATCGCGGTGGCCGGCAAGACTTTCGCCTACGACGAGAATGGCCCGAAAGGTCTGGCCGGCGGTAAAAAGGTGGTGATCGTCTCCACGTCCGGCGGTTTGCATGCTGGCCAGCCGACCGGCGTGGCTCATGAAGATTACCTGCTGGTCGTGCTTCGTTTCCTCGGCATCACCGACATTGAAATCATCCGCGCCCATGGTCTGGCCTATGGCGAGGAGCCGCGTGCCAATGCCTTGGCCGCGGCTAATCGGCAGGTCAGTGAGCTGTTCGCCGCTGCCGTTGCCTGAGTCACACAGCAGCACATGAATAAAAACGCCCCGTCGAAACGGGGCGTTTTTATTGACGCGTTACAGCTGTAATCAGACCACAACGCCCTGGCTACGCAGGTAGTCGTCGTAGGTGCCGCTGAAGTCGATCACACCGCTGGCGGACAGCTCGATGATGCGCGTGGCCAGGGAGGATACGAACTCACGGTCATGGCTGACGAAGATCAGCGTACCCGGATAGTTCTCCAGCGCCAGGTTGAGTGCCTCGATGGACTCCATGTCCAGGTGGTTGGTCGGTTCGTCCATGATCAGCACGTTGGGCTTTTGCAGGATCAGCTTGCCGAACAGCATGCGGCCCTGTTCACCACCGGAGATGACCTTGACCGACTTGAGGATCTCGTCGTTGGAGAACAGCATGCGGCCGAGGGTGCCGCGCACCACTTGCTCGCCGCCCTGAGTCCAGCGGCCCATCCAGTCGAACAGGTTGCTCTCGTCTTCGAAGTCGTCGGCGTGATCCTGGGCGTAGTAACCCAGTTCGGCGCTTTCGGTCCATTTCACCGAGCCGGCGTCCGGGCTCAGTTCGCCGACCAGGGTGCGCAGCAGGGTGGTCTTACCGATGCCGTTGGGGCCGATGATGGCCACCCGCTCGCCGGCTTCCACGGTGAAGCTGAAGCCTTTGAACAGCGGCTTGCCGTCGAAGCCTTTGGCCATGTTTTCCACATGCACGGCCTGGCGGTGCAGCTTCTTGGTCTGCTCGAAACGAATGAACGGGCTGACGCGGCTGGACGGCTTGACCTCGGCCAGCTGGATCTTGTCGATCTGCTTGGCGCGCGAAGTCGCCTGCTTGGCTTTCGAGGCGTTGGCCGAGAAGCGGCTGACGAAATTCTGCAGCTCGGATATCTGGGCCTTCTTCTTGGCGTTGTCGGACAGCAACTGCTCGCGCGACTGGGTGGCGGCGGTCATGTATTCGTCGTAGTTGCCCGGGAACAGACGCAGCTCGCCATAATCCAGGTCAGCCATGTGGGTGCACACGCTGTTGAGGAAGTGCCGGTCGTGGGAAATGATGATCATGGTGCTGTTGCGCGTGGTCAGGATGCTTTCCAGCCAACGGATGGTGTTGATATCCAGGTGGTTGGTCGGTTCATCCAGCAGCAGCACTTCCGGGTCGGAGAACAGTGCCTGGGCCAGCAGTACACGCAGTTTCCAGCCGGGCGAGACTTCGCTCATCGGGCCAAAATGCTGGCTCAGCGGAATGCCCAGGCCGAGTAGCAACTCGCCGGCACGGGATTCGGCGGTGTAGCCGTCCATTTCGGCGAATTCGGTTTCCAGTTCGGCCACGGCCATGCCGTCGTCTTCGCTCATTTCCGGCAGCGAGTAGATGCGGTCGCGCTCGGCCTTGACCTTCCACAGTTCTTCGTGGCCCATGATCACGGTATCGAGCACGCTGAATTCTTCGTAGGCGAACTGGTCCTGGCGCAATTTACCCAGGCGCACGTTCGGTTCCAGCATCACCTGGCCACCGGAGGACTCCAGATCGCCACCGAGGATCTTCATAAAGGTCGACTTGCCGCAGCCATTAGCCCCGATCAGGCCGTAACGGTTGCCGTTGCCGAACTTGACGGAAACGTTCTCGAACAGGGGTTTAGCCCCGAATTGCATGGTGATATTGGCGGTGGAGATCACGAATCTGGTCCAGGAAGCGAGCGCACGCAGCGCGAAAGGGTCGCGATTGTAGCGGTTTAGGGCGCTGAAGGGCAGTCGGCGGGACAGGTGGATGTAGCGAACGGCTCACTCGCGATAAAACACCTGCACCAGGTGAAAGCCGAACTGACTTTTCACCGGGCCGTGGACTTCGCGCAGAGGCTTTTTGAAGATCACCTGATCGATCGCCCGGACCATCTGCCCTGGGCGCACCTCACCGAGATCGCCACCGCGTTTGCCCGAAGGGCAGGTCGAGTATTTTTTCGCCAGCACATCGAAGGCCTCGCCATTGGCGATGCGTTTCTTCAGCTCGGCGGCTTCGGCTTCGGTTTTGACCAGAATGTGGCGAGCCATTGCTTTGGCCATGATCGATTTCTCATCTGCACGGATACTGCCATTGTGCCAGGAATGCGCTGGCTTTATCGTGCAGCCACCGCTGCTCATGCCTGATCAATACGCCGGATGTCGGCGCAAAGTGGCCTAACGAATAATTACACTGCCTTGCGGATGCTTACCCATGGACCTTAATCCAATGCTGAAAATCCTGGCCAGCCAGGATGGTTCTGACCTCTATCTGTCCACCGGGGCGCCGCCCTGTGCCAAGTTCAACGGTGTACTCAAATCACTCAGCAGCGAGCCGCTGAAAGCTGGCGAAGTCGCAGCCATCGCCGACTCGATCATGGATTCGGCGCAGAAGGTCGAGTTCGAGCGCGAGTTGGAGATGAACCTGGCCATCTCGTTGGCACATATCGGGCGCTTTCGCATCAACATCTTCAAGCAGCGCAACGAAGTGTCCATCGTCGCGCGCAATATCAAGATGGAAATCCCCAAGTTCGAAGACCTCAAATTGCCGGAAGTGCTGCTCAAAACGGTGATGGAAAAGCGCGGTCTGGTGCTCTTCGTCGGCGGCACCGGCTCGGGTAAATCCACCTCCTTGGCGGCGCTGATCGACTACCGCAACCGCAACAGTGGCGGGCACATCATCACCATCGAAGACCCGGTCGAGTACGTGCACCGGCACAAGAAGTCGATCATCAACCAGCGAGAAGTCGGCGTGGACACCCGCAGCTTCCATGCCGCACTGAAAAACACCCTGCGTCAGGCGCCGGATGTGATCCTGATCGGCGAGATTCGCGACCGCGAGACCATGGAGCACGCCCTGGCTTTCGCCGACACTGGCCACCTGGCGATCTCGACGCTGCACGCCAACAACGCCAACCAGGCGCTGGACCGCATCATCAACTTCTTCCCGGAAGAGCGTCGCCCACAGCTGTTGAATGACCTGGGCAACAACCTCAAGGCCTTCGTCTCCCAGCGCCTGGTAAAAACCAGCGACGGCAAGCGCCGTGCGGCGGTGGAGGTGCTGCTCGGCACACCGACCATCCGCGACCTGATCAAACGCAGCGAGTTTGGCGATATCAAGGAAATCATGGAGAAATCCAAGAACCTGGGCATGCAGACCTTCGATCAGGCGCTGATCGATCTGGTCAACGAAGGCGTCATCGACGAAGAGGAAGCGGTGAAAAACGCCGACTCGGCGAACAACGTGCGGCTCAAACTCAAGCTCTACCGCGAGAACCCGGGCAGTGCCAAGTCCACCCCGGAAACCGCGCCCAAACCGGAGCCGGCCAAGCCCGTGGATGTCGCCTCCTGGAGTATGGAGCTGAAGCTGGAAGAAATCGCCGAAGAGGAAAAACTGGAAGAGCCGGGCCGGTCAGGGATTTGAGCGCAGGCCAAGCCCGGATCAGTGCAACGCTATTCGGGCGTGGCCGCAGCCTTTTTCGGCGTGGCAATCCAACCTGTCCGGGCAAGCTGTATAGGTGAAACAAATTCCCGCTGTACTTAGCGCTCACGGCCGAGGACGCCTAGATTCGTGGCTTGCAGTCAATTTTTAACCTGCGATCCGGGAGGTTGTGATGCGTATTGCCGTTCTGACGTTCGAAGGCTTCAACGAACTGGACTCCTTTGTCGCCGCCGGCCTGCTCAACCGCATGCGCGGCCAGGGCTGGGAAGCGCAGATCACCTGCCCGCAGCCATCGGTGACCTCGATGAATGGCGTGGTCGTGCAGGCCCAGCAGCCGCTGGAATATGCCAACGGCGCCGATGTGGTGCTGTTTGGCAGTGGTATCCAGACCCGGGCGATTGCCGAGGATCGCTCCATCCTCGACCGCCTGCAGCTCGATCCGCAACGCCAGTTAATAGGCTCGCAGTGCTCGGGCGCCTTGCTGATGGCGAAACTGGGTCTGCTAGGGGATCTACCGGCCTGTACTGACCTAACCACCAAGCCCTGGGTGATCGAGGCGGGCGTGCGCGTGCTGGATCAGCCGTTCTACGCCAAGGGCAATCTGGCCACCGCCGGTGGCTGCCTGTCGGCCCCCTACCTGGCGGCCTGGGTGATAGCGAAACTGGCGGGAGAGGATGCCTGTGCCACGGCGCTGCATTACGTGGCGCCAGTGGGGGAGAAAGAGGCATTTATGGAAAGGGCGCTGGCTGTGATCCGTTCTTACCTCTGAGCCTACGGCTGGTAGGGGTTAGCCGGCGTGTTGGTAGGTGCCAGCACCATGAGGTGCCGCGCTGAATTCAGGCAAAGCTTCGGCCGCGGCTGAGAACTGTTGTAGCGCGGGGAACGCCGACGCATTTACGACTTCGGGCAACATTGCTTGCGTGAAGTACCAGGCTATCGCAGTGGTGACGCCCGCTTGGTTGATTGTGTCGCTCTCTACAGCAAGCGGCGCTCGCAACAGCTCTGACTCCAGGGCCTCATAGGCTGCCAGCAACTGACCAGTAACTCGGGATAGCCAAGGTTCGTGCTGCTTTTCGGCAGGGCGGAGATTGCGTTCGTAAATGATTTGAACGCTCTTCTCGCAGGCGGCAAGAGCCATGCCAATGATGCGCAGAGCACGTTGGCGCTCGCCGATTGTGGCAGGCATTAGAGATCTTCCTGGGCTGGCAAGGCTCTCTGCATACTCAAGGATGAGTGTTGAATCCATCAACACCGTGTCGTCGTCGCAGACCAGCGAAGGTGCTTTGACGACTGGGTTGATTTGGCGGAATTGCTCGAAAGTACTGAAAACCGAGATCGAGCGATGTTCAAACGGCACATCGAGCAGTTGTAGCGACACCGCTACACGGCGGACATAGGGCGAATCGAGCATCCCGATAAGTTGCATGGTTTCTCCTAGACGTTATACCGACTAGCGCACCGGTTAAGGTTGGTAGGGCGGGTGAAACCCGCCAAATAAAAACAACAAAACAATATCAGTCGGACGCCAATGTTTTAAACGCGCGGTTTTCACCCACCCGACAAAACTACGGCCGGGTTTGGAGAAGCGACCTAGACGCAGATTGCGGGAGTGCGGCGAAGGACGGCGTGTAGGAGCGAATTTATTCGCGAAGGGGCGGAGTCAATCATGTAAGGGCGCATTCATAGCCAGATGGCGTCCCAGAATGGGTAGTCACCGATGCGCGTGACCAGTTTGGCCCTGAGTGGGTTGGCGACGATATAGCGGGCTATGGTTTGTATATCGTCTTCACGCCGCATGGCTTGGTCATGGTAGCCGGGTTGCCAGAGGCGCCCGCTTAGGCCTGTGTGCCGGTTGATGGCCTGGGTGCTGCTGGCCTTCAGACGCTTCATCAGTTGAGCCAGGCTGCCTTGTCTAAGCGTAACCAGCCAGTGCAGATGGTCCGGCATGACGACCCAGGCGAGCGACTCCACCAAGCTTTCCTCAGTACAACGGCGCATCTTCAGGATCAGTAGGCGGGCACAGGCGAAATCTTGGAAAGCAGGAGTACGTCGCTGGGTAACAGTGGTAATGAGATAGCTACGGCCGGGCTCGGAGAAGCGCCCGAGACGCAGGTTGCGGGCGTGCGGCGAGTGTAGAGTGGGCATTCCGTTGCCTCTTGGTTTTTGTGGTCGCGGATAAATTCTACAAGTCCCGGAACCGTGTTCGCGAATAAATTCGCTCCTACATGGGCCGGGTGTAGGAGCGAATTTATTCGCGATTGGCTTTTCAATTCGGGAGTGTAGGCAAGTCCCGGAGCTGTGTTCGCGAATAAATTCGCTCCTACATGGGCGGGGTGTGGGAGCGGATTTATTCGCGATTTGCTTTTCAATTCATGAGCTCCGGCAAGTCCCGGAACCGTGTTCGCGAATAAATTCGCTCCTACATGGGCGGGGTGTAGGAGCGAATTTATTCGCGATTGGCTTTTCAATTCCTGAGCTCCGGCAAGTCCCGGAGCCGTGTTCGCGAATAAATTCGCTCCTACATGGGCGGCGTGTAGGAGCGAATTTATTCGCGATTAGCCTTTCAATCCCTGAGTTCCGGCAAGTTCCGGAACAGTTCCAGCGCCTGCGGGTTGGCCAGGGCGTCGGTGTTTTTCACCGGTTTGCCGTGCACCACGTTGCGTACCGCCAGTTCGACGATCTTGCCGCTGATGGTGCGCGGGATATCCGCCACGGCGATGATCTTGGCCGGCACATGGCGCGGGGTGGTGTTGGCGCGGATGACCTGGCAGATGCGGGTTTTCAGCTCGTCGGTGAGCTCGACGTCATCGCGCAGGCGGACGAACAGCACCACCCGCACATCGGCGTCCCAGTCCTGGCCGATGGCGATGGATTCCAGCACTTCTTCGACCTTTTCCACTTGGCGGTAGATCTCTGCGGTGCCGATGCGCACGCCGCCGGGGTTGAGTACCGCGTCCGAGCGGCCATGAATCACCAGGCCACCGTGCTCGGTTTCCTCGGCGTAATCGCCATGGGCCCAGATTCCAGGGAAGGTTTCGAAATAGGCGGCCTTGAACTTCTCGCCCTGCGGGTCGTTCCAGAAGCTCACCGGCATGGAGGTGAAGTGCTTGGTGCAGACCAGTTCGCCTTTCTCGCCTTTGACCGGCTTGCCGTCGTCATTCCAGACCTCGACGGCCATGCCCAGGCCCTTGCACTGCAATTCGCCACGCCGCACCGGCAGCACCGGGTTGCCGAGGGCAAAGCAGGAGACGATATCGGTACCGCCGGAAATCGAGGACAGGCACAGATCGCTTTTGATCTCGCGGTAGACGTACTCGAAGCTCTCGTGGGAGAGCGGCGAGCCGGTGGAGAGAATGGCTTTCAGGCGTTCCAGCTGGTGTGAGCTGCCCGGTTTAACGCCGGATTTTTCCAGGGCGGCGAGGTACTTGGCGCTGGTGCCGAAGATGCTGATGTTTTCCGCATCGATCAGGTCGATCAGGCGCTGCGCGCCGGGGTGGAAAGGCGAGCCGTCGAATAGCACCAGCGTGGCGCCGAGGGCTAACCCTGAGACCAGCCAGTTCCACATCATCCAGCCGCAGGTGGTGTAGTAGAACAGCGTGTCGGCGGCAGTGAGGTCGGTGTGCAGCCCGAGCTCTTTGACATGCTGCAAGAGCACGCCGCCGGTGCCGTGGACGATGCACTTGGGCACGCCGGTGGTGCCGCTGGAGTAGAGGATATACAGCGGCTGATCGAAACCGACCTGGGTGAATTCGGGTTCGCCGCCGGCTTGGTAGAAGTCCGCCCACAGGGCGACTTTGGCGGGTGTCTGGAAGTCGCTGGCCTTGGCTTCGGCGCGCGAGTAGGGCACCACCACCAGTTGCTTGAGCGAGGGCAGGCGTTCGAGGATTTCGTTGAGCTTGCCGGTCAGGTCGAGGTTCTTGCCGGCGTAGCGATAACCGGCCGAGGCGATCAGCACGGTCGGCTCGATCTGGCCGAAACGGTCGATCACGCCCTGGGTGCCGAAGTCCGGCGAGCAGGATGACCAGGTCGCCCCGAGGCTGGCGGTGGCGAGCATGCCGACCAGGGTCTGCCAGGTGTTCGGCATAAAGGCCGCGACGCGGTCACCGACCCCGACGCCTACGGCCCTCAGGCTGCGTTGCAGGCCGGCGACATGCGTGGCCAGCTCGGCGTAGCTCAGCTCTTCGCGCGAGCCGTCTTCGCCAATCGCGACCAGCGCCGGGTGCTGGTCGCGGCGGCGCAACAGGTGTTCGGCGAAGTTCAGCGTGGCGCCGGGGAACCACTGCGCGCTGGGCATGGCCGGGCCTTCTTCGAGTACGGCGCGCGGCTGGCTGCCGAAACGGATCTCGAAGAACTCGACGATGGCCTGCCAGAAGGCCTCGCGCTGCTCCACGCTCCAGGCATGCAGCGCGGGGTAGTCGGCCAGTTGCAGGCTATGGCGCTGGTTGACGAAGCGGCGGAACGCATCCATCCGGGTGGCGGTGATGCGGGCCGGGGAGGGCGTCCATAAGGGTTGCTGCATCTCGATTCCTCGTTCGGCGGAAAGTGCCTTTCCACTCATGATTCTTGTCAGTCCTCGCCGTTGTGCACGGCTGTGGGCACGCTAGCCTACTGGCCGGTGGCCGCCTTTAACTCAGGCGACCTTTATTGCTCGGGCATCGACTCGAGCCCTGCTGTAGAGGCTTTGCACCAGCCCCGGCGCAGCCACAGCCAAGTCTGATGGCTGCGCTTTACGGCGTGTAAAGAAAGCCTGACGGTGGTCGCTTTCTTAGAGCCTGTTCATGATCTGCTGCAGTTCGTAAGGTGGGCCTTGGCCCGCTCCTACGCATTCTTAGCCAGTCGTGCCCGCGCCACCCGCGAGCCGTTGGCTTTGTCCAGCACCGCGCAGATGCGCTGGCCGGCGGCGATCAGCCGGTCCAAGTCGATGCCGGTTTCAATCCCCAGGCCATTGAGCATGTAGAGCACATCCTCGCTGGCCACATTGCCGCTGGCGCCCTTGGCGTAGGGGCAGCCGCCGAGGCCGGCGACCGAGCTGTCGAATACCTTGATGCCCTCCAGCAGGCTGGCGTAGATATTCGCCAGGGCCTGGCCGTAGGTGTCGTGGAAGTGCCCGGCGAGTTTCTCGCGGGGTATCTCGCGGCCGACCATCTCGAATAGCCGGCGGGTGGCACTCGGCGTGCCGGTGCCGATGGTGTCGCCGAGGGACACTTCGTAGCAGCCCATGGCGAACAGCTCCTTGGCCACGCTGGCGACCTGCTGCGGCGCGACGTCGCCTTCATAGGGGCAGCCGAGCACGCAGGACACGTAACCACGCACGCTGATGCCGTGCTGTTTCGCCGCGGCCATCACCGGTACGAAGCGCTCGAGGCTTTCGTTGATCGAGCAGTTGATATTGCGCAGGGAGAAGGCTTCGGTGGCGGCGGCGAACACCGCAACCTCCTTGACCCCGGCCTCGACAGCGGCTTCGAAGCCCTTGAGGTTGGGCGTCAGCGCGGCATAGGTGATGCCGGGCTGGCGCTGGATCTGGGCGAAGACCTCGGCCGAGCCCGCCATCTGCGGCACCCATTTCGGCGATACGAAGCTGCCGACCTCGATGTAGCTGAGGCCGGTGGCGGACAGTTCATCCACCAGCCGGACCTTATCCGCCACGCTGATGGGTTGGGCCTCGTTTTGCAGGCCATCGCGCGGGCCGACTTCGACCAGGCGGACGTGTTGGGGAATCGCCATTGCTTCACCTTTACGTAGGGTGGATGACGCTTTATCCATCCACCTGTGTTGTCTTGTCATGCCCACCACCGGACTGGTGGAAAACCGCTGCGCGGGTTTTCCACCCTACGCCTCTTCCAGCAGGTAGGGCGGTCTCGCCGCGCAGCGGCAGCCCGCCAATCGCCGGCGTATTGCCAATCAGTGGCGTACTGCCTTCGACGAGTACGCCCTACCTGGTTAGGTTTCCAGTTCCACCAGTACGGTGCCTTCGCTGACCATTTCGCCTTCGGCACAATACAGCGCCTTGACGATGCCAGCCTGCGGCGCGCGGATGCTGTGTTCCATCTTCATCGCCTCCAGCACCACCAGGGCGGCACCGGCCTCGACATTCTGACCGGCCTCGACCAGGACTCGCACGATACTGCCGTTCATGGGGGCCGTCAGCCCGCCATGATGGTGATGGCTGGCTTCGACCTCGGCGATCGGGTCGAAGTACTGCACCGCCCGCAGTTCGCCTTGCCACTGCAGATAAAGCGTAGGGCCCTGGCGGATCGCCAGGTGTTGGCTGCGCGTGCCGTTGTGCTCGACGACCAAGCGTTCGCCGCGCAGTTGCACGGCGCTGTCGCTGCCTGTGCTGCGCAGGCGCACGACTTGCTGCTCGCCGGCGCAGCTCAGGTGCAGATCGGTTTCAGTCGGCAAGCCGGCGCGCCAGCCGGTGGAAACGGCCCAGGAGGAATGCCGGTCATCCTCGCGCTGGCGCGCCGGTTCGCTTAGAGCGAAGGCGTGCGCGGCCAGTTGCCAGAACTCGGCGGGCAGGGCGCTGGCTGGCGGCAGCAATTGCTCCTGGTAGCGCGGGATAAAACCGGTATCCAGTTCGGCGGCGGCGAACGCCGGATGGGCGAGTACGCGCCGCAGGAACGCCAGGTTGGTTCTCACCCCACCGACGGCGGTTTCACCGAGCATCGCCAGCAGACGCTGACGGGCTTCCTCGCGGGTCTCGCCCCAGGCGATCAGCTTGCCGAGCATCGGATCGTAGAACGGCGACACCGTATCGCCTTGTTCTACGCCGCTGTCTACGCGGCGGCCAGGGCCGGCAGCGGACTCACGGTAAAGCGCGAGGGTGCCGGTGGCGGGCAGGAAGTCGTTGTCCGGGTCTTCGGCATACAGGCGCACTTCGATGGCGTGGCCAATCAGCGGTACCTCGGCCTGCGTCAGTGGCAGCGGTTCGCCGCGAGCCACGCGGATCTGCCAGGCGACCAGGTCGAGGCCGGTAATCGCCTCGGTGACCGGGTGCTCGACCTGCAGGCGGGTGTTCATCTCCATGAAGAAGAAGTCGCCACGCTCGTCCAGCAGGAACTCCACGGTGCCGGCGCCGACATAGCCGATGGCCTGGGCGGCGCGTACCGCAGACTCGCCCATGGCCTTGCGCAGTTCCGGGCTGAGACCGGGGGCCGGCGCCTCTTCGACCACCTTCTGGTGGCGGCGCTGGATCGAGCAGTCGCGCTCGTTGAGGTACAGGCAGTTGCCGTGCTGGTCGGCGAATACCTGGATTTCGACGTGGCGCGGCTTCAACACATACTTTTCGACCAGCATCCGCGAATCGCCAAACGACGACTGCGCTTCACGCTGGGCCGAGGCCAGTGCCTCCGCCAGTTCGGCTTCGCGTTCGACCACCTTCATGCCTTTGCCGCCACCACCGGCGGCGGCCTTGAGCAGTACCGGGTAGCCGATGCGTTCGGAAGCGACGCGGAAGGTCTCCACATCCTGCGCTTCGCCGTGATAACCCGGCACCAGCGGTACGCCGGCTTCTTCCATCAGCGCCTTGGCGGCGGACTTGCTGCCCATGGCGTCGATGGCGCTTGCCGGTGGGCCGAGAAACAGCAGGCCGGCGCTCTCGATGGCGCGGGCGAAGCCGGCGTTCTCCGAGAGGAAGCCATAGCCCGGGTGAATCGCCTGGGCGCCGGTGGCCTTGGCGGCGGCGATCAGTTTATCCACCAGCAGGTAGCTCTCCGCCGGTTTGGCGCCGCCAAGATCGACCGCGATATCCGCCTCGCGCACATGGCGGGCGTTGCGGTCGATGGCGCTGTGGACGGCCACGGTGGTGATCCCCAGGGCCTTGGCGGTGCGCATCACCCGGCAAGCGATCTCGCCGCGGTTGGCAATCAATAAGGTGCTAATCATGCTTCGGGCTCCTGCCAGGCGGGTTTGCGCTTGTCGAGGAAGGCGCGCAAGCCTTCTTGCCCCTCGGGGCTGACGCGGATGCGGGCGATGGCGTTTTCGGTATAGCGGCGCAGGGCCGGCGACAGCACACCGGAGCCGACTTCCTGGAGCAGGGTCTTGCTGACCTGCATGGCGTGCGGGCTGTTGAGCAGCAAGTTGTCGACCCAATTGCTTAGGGCTCGATCCAGCTCCCCCGGCGCGTAGCACTCGGCGAGCAGGCCCAGTTGTTGGGCCCGTTCACCGCTGAAACGCTCGGCGGTCAGCGCATATCGCCGTGTCGCGCGCTCGCCAATCGCCTGCACCACGAAGGGGCTGATCACCGCCGGGGCCAGGCCGATGCGCACTTCGGACAGGCAGAACTGCGCATCGCTCGCGCCAATCGCCATGTCGCAGCAACTGATCAGCCCCAGTGCGCCACCAAAAGCGGCGCCCTGCACCACGGCCAGGGTCGGCAGCTTGAGGTGGTAGAGGTTGTGCATCAGCTCGGCCAGTTCGCGCGAGTCATTCAGGTTGGAGTTGTAGTCGAGGGTCGCCGAGTGCTGCATCCAGGCCAGGTCGGCGCCGGCGGAAAAGTGCTGGCCGCGGCCACGCAGCAGCAGGAAACGCAGGCTGCGGTCGGCCTGGACGGCATCCAGGGCGAGGATCAGCTCGCGGATCATCTCGGCGTTGAAGGCGTTGTTCTTCTCCGGGCGATTGAGCCACAGCGTGGCAATGCCGCGCGGATCTTTTTCCAGTTGCACGGTGGTGAAGTCGGTCATGGTCATTCCTGTAGGGTGCGCTGTGCGCACCGATACGTTGAACATTGGTGCGCGCGGCGCACCCTACATGCGAAAGACGCCAAAGGTGGTCGGCTCGATAGGGGCATTCAGGGACGCGGACAGTGCCAGCGCCAGCACCTCGCGGGTTTGCGCCGGGTCGATCACGCCGTCATCCCAGAGCCGCGCGCTGGAGTAGTAGGGGTGGCCCTGGTGCTCGTACTGTTCGAGGATCGGCTGTTTGATCTTCGCTTCATCCTCGGCGCTGAGGCTGTGGCCGCTGCGTTCCGCTTGTTCGCGTTTGACCTGCGCCAGTACCCCGGCGGCCTGTTCGCCGCCCATCACGCCGATTCGCGCGTTCGGCCACATCCACAAAAAACGCGGATCGTAGGCACGGCCACACATCCCGTAGTTACCCGCACCGAAGCTGCCGCCGATGATCACGGTGAACTTCGGCACCCTGGCGCAGGCCACCGCGGTCACCAGTTTGGCGCCGTGCTTGGCGATGCCGCCGGCTTCGTACTTCTGCCCGACCATGAAACCGGTGATGTTCTGCAGGAACAGCAGCGGAATGCCGCGCTGGCAGGCCAGTTCGATGAAGTGCGCGCCTTTCTGTGCGGACTCGGCGAACAAGATCCCGTTATTGGCGATGATCGCTAGCGGATAGCCCTGGATATGCGCGAAGCCGCAGACCAGGGTGGCACCGAACAGCGCCTTGAACTCATCGAATTCGGAGCCGTCGACCAGCCGCGCTATCACTTCCCGCACATCGAAGGGCTGTTTGGCGTCGGCCGGGATCACGCCGTACAGTTCATCGCCGGCATACAGCGGCAGGCGTGGCGTGCGGCTATGCAGTTGGCCTTGTTTGCGCCAGTTCAGGTTGCCGATGCAACGGCGGGCGAGGGCCAGCGCATGCTCGTCGTTCTCGGCGTAGTGGTCGGCGACCCCGCTGGTTTTGCAGTGCACATCGGCACCGCCGAGGTCTTCGGCGCTGACCACTTCACCGGTGGCGGCCCGCACCAGCGGCGGGCCGGCGAGGAAGATCGTGGCCTGGTTGCGAACCATGATGGTTTCGTCGGACATGGCCGGCACATAGGCGCCGCCGGCGGTGCAGGAACCCATCACCACCGCAATTTGGGGAATCCCCATGGCGCTCATATTGGCCTGGTTGAAGAAGATTCGGCCGAAGTGTTCGCGGTCCGGAAACACCTCGTCCTGGCGCGGCAGGTTGGCGCCGCCGGAGTCGACCAGGTAGATGCACGGCAGGCGGTTTTCCCGGGCTATGGTCTGCGCGCGCAGGTGCTTCTTCACCGTCAGCGGGTAGTAGCTGCCGCCTTTGACCGTGGCGTCGTTGGCCAGGATCATGCACTCGATGCCTTCGACACGACCGATCCCGGCGATCACGCCGGCGGCCGGCACGTCCTCGCCATACACCTCGTGGGCGGCCAGCTGGCCGACTTCCAGGAAGGGCGAGCCGGGGTCGAGCAGGCGATTGATCCGTTCCCGCGGCAGCAGTTTGCCGCGCGAGCGGTGCCGCTCCTGCGCCTTGGCGCCGCCGCCTTCGTGGACGCGGCCGAGCAGGGCACGCAGGTCGTCGACCTGCTTGAGCATGGCCGCGTTATTGGCGGCGAACTCCGGCGTGCGGGTATTGATCTGGGTGTTAAGGATGGCCATGGGAAGTCCCTGTAGGGTGCGCCGCGCGCACCATCATGTTTGCCCGGTGCGCATGGCGCACCCTACGGGTTACTTGGTCTCGTTGAACAGCTCGCGACCAATCAACATGCGGCGGATTTCGCTGGTGCCGGCGCCGATTTCGTAGAGCTTGGCGTCGCGCAGCAGGCGGCCGGTGGGGAACTCGTTGATGTAGCCGTTGCCGCCGAGAATCTGGATCGCATCCAGGGCCATCTGCGTGGCGCGCTCGGCGCTGTAGAGGATGACCCCGGCGGCGTCCTTGCGGGTGGTTTCGCCACGGTCGCAGGCATTCGCCACGGCATACAGGTAGGCGCGGCTGGCGTTGAGCTGGGTATACATGTCGGCGACCTTGCCCTGGATCAGCTGGAACTCGCCGATGCTCTGGCCGAACTGCTTGCGGTCGTGGATGTAGGGCAGCACGACGTCCATGCAGGCCTGCATGATCCCGATGGGGCCGCCGGAGAGCACCACACGCTCGTAGTCCAGGCCGCTCATCAGCACCTTCACGCCGCCGTTGAGCACGCCGAGGATGTTTTCTTCCGGCACTTCGACGTCATCGAAGAACAGTTCGCAGGTGTTCGAGCCGCGCATACCGAGCTTGTCGAACTTGCTGCTACGGGAGAAACCTTTCCAGTCGCGCTCGACGATGAACGCGGTGATGCCCTGCGGGCCTTTCTCCAGGTCGGTCTTGGCGTAGATCACATAGGTGTTGGCGTCCGGGCCGTTGGTGATCCAGGTCTTGCTGCCGTTGAGGACGAAGTGCTCGCCCTTGCGGTCGGCGCGCAGTTTCATCGATACCACATCGGAGCCGGCATTCGGCTCGCTCATCGCCAGGGCGCCGATATGCTCGCCGGAGACCAGCTTGGGGAGGTATTTGGCTTTCTGCTCGGCAGTGCCGTTGCGGTTGATCTGGTTGACGCAGAGGTTGGAGTGGGCGCCGTAGGAGAGGCCGACCGAGGCCGAACCACGGCTGATCTCTTCCAGTGCGACCACGTGCGCCAGGTAACCGAGGCCCGAGCCGCCGTATTCCTCCGGGACTGTGATGCCGAGCAGGCCCATGTCGCCGAACTTCTTCCACATGTCAGCCGGGAAGAGGTTGTCGCTGTCGATAGCGGCAGCACGCGGGGCGAGTTCAGCGGCAACGAAGGCTTGAACCTGGTCGCGCAGCATGTCGATGGTTTCGCCGAGGGCGAAGTTGAGGGACGGATAGCTCATGGTTCCACCTGTGATCTTTATGATTAGGTTTAAACGGTAAGGTCTTGTTGTTTAAGCGTTTCTGCGAGTGCGATATGGCAGCGTTCCTCGGCCGTATCCAGCTCCAGCTGCATCTGCTGGATATCTAGCAGTTGCTGTTCAAGCTGCGCGCGGCGCTCGGTGATCTTGCGCATAAAGGTTTCCAACTGCTTGCGATTGCCGCCGCTCGGGTCGTACAGCTCGATCAGCTCACGGCATTCGGCGAGGGAAAAGCCGATGCGCTTGCCGCGCAGAATCAGCTTCAGGGAAACCTTGTCGCGTGCCGAATAGATGCGTTCCTGGCCACGCCGCTCCGGCGTGAGCATGCCTTGCTCTTCATAGAAGCGGATGGCACGGGTAGTGATATCCAGTTCGCGGGCAAGGTCGGAAATGCTGTAGGTCGTAGACATGGATGAATGCTCGCAATGCGTTTACCTTTACGTTAACGTAAAGCTACAAGGCAGGGCTGTCAATAACCGAACGCTGTGCACGGCCTTTACTGTCAGCGGGTCTAGGTGTAGACATTTTACAGCGTGCGCGTTTTGTCATCGGCCACCCTAGCCCAGCCAGTCGATCGGGGCGGTGTTGATGCAAACCCAGCCGGAGTGAGAGATGAGCCAATCATTTTCAACAAAAATAATAAGCACCGACCCGCTGCATGAGTCCCGACTGGTTCGGGAGAAACTGATTGTCGATGGGCAGTTGCCGCAAGGTCTGCTGCGTGACGAAATCGATGCGTCCTGGCGGCGCAGTATCGGCCATGGCCTGAGCTGCATCGATGAAGAAGCGATCGGTTTGCACCTGAGCAATGACCTCGAGTTATTGCTGGCGCAGAACCGCGTGCTGATCGATGCCGCCACCCCCGAGCTGGACTACCTGATCGCCCAGCAAGGTAAAGGCGGGCTGATCGTTCTCGGCAATGCCGATGCGACTGTGCTGGCCGTCGAGGGGCAAACCGAATACCTCAAGGCCTTCGAGCTACGCGACCTGGCGCCGGGCAACTGCTGGAGTGAGGCGCTGCGGGGCACCAATGCCCTGGGCACGGCCGTGGTGGAAGGCCGGCCGACCTTGATCAACTGTGGCGAGCACTACCTGGATCGCTTGAGCCGGTTCTCCTGCACCTCGGTGCCGATCAAGAATCCACTGGGCCAAGTCATAGGAGTCATCGATCTGACTCGCGAAGGCGTGTTGACCCAGCCGCAGGACAGCCTCGCGACCTTGATGCTGGTGGCCAGCAATATCGAGGGCCGGCTGTTCGGCGCTTTTTATCCCGAGCAGATCATTCTGGCGTTCCACAGTCGCCGACAATACTTGGGTTCCGCCTGGCATGGCCTGCTGGCGCTGAGCCTGGATGGTGAAGTGCTGGCCGCCAACCAGCAGGCCTGCGATCTGCTGAAACTGCCGCGGGCGAGCCTGCTCGGGCGTCGTTGCCAGGACTTTCTCGGCGGCCGTAGCGGCCAGTTCATGGCCCGTCTGTTGCAGGGCGCGGTCAGCAGCGTGCAAACCGCCGGCGGCGAGTTCTTCTTCAAGGCTCTGCAAATTCCACGCTGCGCCGCAATGGCTGCGCCTGCGGCTGCTACTGTGTCGGCGCCGAAACGCCTGCTGCTGGAAGAGTTGGCCGGCACTAACAGCCGTTTTGCCCGCTCGCTGCGCATGGCTCAACAGGGGCTGGCGGGCGGCTTGCCGGTGCTGCTGTTGGGCGAAACCGGCACCGGCAAGGAAGTGGTGGCGCGGGCGCTGCATCAGTCCAGTCTGCGTGCCGATAAACCCTTTGTCGCGGTGAACTGCGCGGCGATTCCCGAGGGGCTGATCGAGTCGGAACTGTTCGGTTACCGCGAGGGGGCGTTCACCGGTTCGCGCAAAGGCGGCATGCTCGGGCGCCTGTTGCAGGCCAATGGCGGCACGCTGTTCCTCGATGAAATCGGCGATATGCCGCTGAGCCTGCAAGCCCGCCTGTTGCGTGTGCTCCAGGAGCGCAAGGTGGCGCCTTTGGGCGCCGGCGAGGAGCAGGACATCGACGTGGCGGTGATTTGCGCCACGCACCGCGACCTCAAGCAGCTGGTGCAGGACAAGAGCTTCCGCGAAGACCTCTATTACCGAGTCAACGGTGTGAGCCTGCGGCTGCCGGCGCTGCGCGAGCGGGATGACATCGACGGCTTGATCGCCACTGTGCTGAACAAGCTGGGCGCCAGCCATATAAGCATCGACCAGGAACTTGGGGAACTGCTCGCCCACTACGATTGGCCGGGCAATATCCGCCAGCTGGAAATGGTCTTGCGCGCCGCGCTGGCCATGCGTGAAGGGGCGGAAACCGAATTGGGCCTGGAGCACCTGACCGACAGCCTGCTGGACGATCTGACCGCCAGTTGCCGGCAACCCTGCGGGCGTATCCGTGAAAACGAACTGGAGCTGATCCGCAGCTCCCTCGACCGGCACCACGGCAATGTGTCCGCCGCGGCCGACTCCCTGGGCATCAGCCGCGCGACCCTGTATCGCAAGCTGAAGCAGTTCCGCGCATAGCATTGATGCGGACGCCAATTCCGGCGCCCGGCTTCCCCCGATTGGATGGCGTTGATCACCGATGTCCAGGTTTTTGCTCCGGCTTATCGAAACAGACGACCCCGCAACCTTTCAGCAAGCCATCGGCTGGCTGTTCGGTTTTGTGCGCCCGCACCTGCGCGCCATCCTCGGCCTGTTGGCGCTCTCGCTAAGCGCTTCGCTGCTGGTGTTGGCGCAGCCTTGGCTGACCAAGATGCTGATCGACGACGGCTTGTTGGCCAAGGACTTCGGCGTGTTGCTGAAGGTGGCACTGGCGATGATTGCGGTGGGCATTTTCAGCACGCTGCTGGCCGGGATTAACCGCTACCTGCACACGCGCTTGTCCGGGCGGATTCTGTTCGCCCTGCGCGATGCGCTGTACCAGCACTTGCAGCAGCTGTCGCCGGCGTTTTACGGGCGCAAACGGATCGGCGATCTGCTCTCGCGGCTGGATGGCGATGTCGCGGAAATCCAGCGCTTTGCCGTGGATTCGCTATTCTCGGCGGTCTCCAGCGTGATCGGCCTGCTTGGCGCGGTGGCCTTGCTGTTGACGCTGAACTGGAAGCTCTCGCTGATAGTCGCCCTGTTGATCCCGCTGGAAGTCCTCTGGTTGCGCTGGATGCGCCGCAAGGTCGAACGCAATGTGCGCCAGTTGCGCGAGCGCTCGGCGGATGTCTCCTCGTTCCTGGTGGAAACCCTGCCGGCGATGAAGTTCATCCAGTCCGCCGGCCAGCAGCGGCGCGAATCCCATCGCCTTAAGCATCTGGGCGACAGCTATATGAGCCAGCTGCTGAAGTTGCAGGTGACCGAGTTTTTCACCAACGCGGTGCCGGGCACGCTGACCTCGCTCTCCCGCGCCGGGGCCTTTCTGATCGGCGGCTATTGGGTGATCCAGGGCACCTGGCAACTGGGCGCGCTGATCGCTTTTTCCACCTATCTGGGCATGGCCGTGGGGCCAGTACAGAGCCTACTGGGTTTGTACGTGGCCTTACAGCGCATGACTGTCAGTCTCGGGCGGGTGATGGAGCTCAAGCGCGAGCCGGCGCAGGTCAGCCAGCCGGCGCAGCCCCGCGATTTGCCGGCTGGTGTGGGTGACTTGAGCTTCGAGAACGTCTGGTTCGGCCACGACCAGCGCGCGCAGCCGGTGTTGCGCGGGATCGACGCGCAGATTCCGGGCGGGCTGAAAGTAGCCATCAGCGGGGCCTCGGGGGTCGGTAAGTCGACGCTGATCGACCTCTTGCAGCGGTTCTACGATCCGGATCAGGGCTGTATCCGCCTGGAAGGCATCGACTTGCGGGAGCTGGATCTATTTGCCCTGCGCCAGCGCATCGCCGTGGTCAGCCAGGACATCGTGCTGTTTCGCGGCAGCCTGGCCGACAACCTCAGCTACAGCGCACCCCAGGCCAGCCGCGTGGAAATCGAGAAGGTCGCCCGATTGGCACAGCTCGACAGCTTGATCGAGTCCATGCCGCACGGGCTGGACAGTCAACTCGGCGAACGTGGCCAGCAACTTTCCGGCGGCCAGAAACAACGCATAGCTATTGCCCGCGCCTTGCTGCAGGACCCATTGATTCTGGTGCTGGATGAGGCCACCTCGGCTGTCGATGAGGCCACCGAACGAGAGGTGATAGCCGCCATCGACCAGCTGTTCATTGGCCGTACGCGGATTCTCATCAGCCACCGGCCCTCGACCCTGGCGCAAGCCGAACTTCGCTTCGAGCTGCACGACGGCCAGTTGTTGGCCTGCGCTATTGAGGAGCCCGTGCTACATGGCCGCTGAGTTGCGCATCGGCATCATCGACAGCGGCCATAGCGCCGCGCAGGCCGCCCAGGTGCTGGTCGCGCGGCGTTTCTGGCTGGCGGATGACAGCCTGCAGGAGGGCGCGGCCCAACTGGATTGCCTCGGGCACGGCACGGCGGTGCTGGCCGCCATCGCCGAGCGGGCGGCTGCCGGGCAGTTTTGCCTGGCGCAGGTGTTTAGCGAGCGCTGGCTGACCAGCCCGCTGCAAATCGCCGCGGCGATTTACTGGCTGATGGAGCAGGACGTGGCGCTGATCAACCTGAGCCTCGGCGTACGCCAGGACCGCCCGTTACTGCGTGAAGCCTGCGCGGCCGCACAGGCAGCCGGCATCCTGCTCTGCGCGGCCAGCCCGGCGCGCGGTGAGCCGGTGTTTCCGGCGAGCTATCCCGGTGTGCTGCGGGTCACCGGCGATGCGCGCTGTGCGGGTGGGCAATGGTCCTGGCTGAACAGCCCGCAGGCGGATTTCGGCGCGCCGGTGGCCTCGACCAGCGGCGATCTGGCCGGCGCCAGTATTGCCAGTGCAGTGCTTAGCGGGCATGCCGCGGCTTATCTGCTGGAGCATCCCGCAGCCAGCGTGCCGGCGCTGCTCGAACATCTGCGCAGCCAGGCCGCCTTTGTCGGCCCGGAGCGGCGTGGGCTGGTGTCTTGATGGACAAACAGCGTGATGAATAAACAGATAGTCGTGCTCGGCGCCGGCCCGGCCGGCGCGGCGGTGGCGCTGGGGCTCAAACGCCTGGGCTATGGGGTGTGCGTGGTCAGTGAATGGCGGCGCTTCGCGGCGCTGGAAGGGGTCTCCCAGCGAGTGCTGGAGGGCTTGCGCCAGGCCGGGCTGCACCAGGCGCTGGCCAGTGCCGGCGCGGCTTCGCCCCGGCAGGTGCAGTGGAACGGCGAAGCCCATGCGCCGAATGTGGAGCATCTGCTGGATAGGCCGGTGTTCGATGCGGCGATCCGCCAGGATCTGTTGGCGGCCGGCGTCGAGCTGATCGAGGCGCGGGTGCGCGAGCTGAGTTCGACTGCCGCGGGCCATCGCCTGCAACTGGATAGCACCAGCGGCCCGCTGAGCTGTCACGCCGATTTCCTGGTGGAAGCCCGTGGGCGTCAGGCGCCGTTATCCGGCAAAGGTCTGCGCGGCCAGGAAAGCCTCAGCCTGCTCAATGCCTGGCAGGAAGAGCCCGGCCCGGCCCGCTCGGCGGTGGAGAGTCTGGCCGATGGCTGGGCCTGGATGGCGCGCCTGGGCGATGGCCGTTGTTTCTGGCAGCTGACCCTCGATGTGGCCAGCGCCGACTTGCCGGAAAAGTCCCGACTGGCGGAATTCTGCGCGGCCCAGCGTAGGCAGTCGGCTTTGGTCCGCGAGCTGTTCGGCGCGGCGGCGTTGCAACCGAGCGCGCTGCATGCCCGCAGCAGCACGGCCACGCTGTGCCTGCAGACCTCCGGTGATAACTGGCTGCGCGTCGGTGATGCGGCGATGGCCGTCGATCCGCTCTCGGGTAATGGCATCTTCCAGTCGCTGTCGTCGTCCCTGCAGGCGCCTGCGGTGATCAACACGCTGCTGCAGAGGCCCGAGCGGGCTGCATTGGCGCGGCAGTTTCATCAGCAGCGGGTGGAGCAGCTGTTCCTGCGCTTCGCCCGAATCGGCCGGGATTTTTACGCCATGGAACAACGGTGGGCCGCGCGGCCGTTCTGGCAGAGTCGACGCCACTGGCCGGATGATTTGCCGCTGCACCAGCCGGCGGATTACGCGAGCCTGCGGGTGGCGCGGGCGCCGGTGATCCATGGCGAGCTGATCGACGAGGCGGAGGTGGTGATAACCGCGGATCAGCCGCTGGGGATCTGGCATCTGCAGGGGATAGAGCTGGCGCCGCTAGTGCGGGCGCTGCAGTCCGCGCCGCTAGCCGAGGTGCTGGCACCGCTGGCCGTGGCGCAACAGCGGATGGTCTACGGCTGGCTGCATAGCCAAGGCTATCGCCAGGGGTAGCGGTTTATCCGCGCTGAATGCGTGCCGGGCTTTGCGTAGGGCGTACTCGCCGAAGGCAGTACGCCGCAACTGCGTCCTCGCCGGAAATGGCGGGCTTTGCCGGAAATGACGGACTGTTCGCTGCGCTCCTGAGTCCGCCCTACGGTTCGGTCCCAAAAGGGGGAAACGGTTTTACCCTTCCCCCTTTTGGCGTTTACAGCTTGATCAACACCGATTTCAGCTCGGTGTAGTGCTCGATGGCCGCCGCGCCCATCTCGCGGCCGACGCCGGACATCTTGTAACCGCCAAAGGGCAGGGCGGGGTCCAGGGCGCTGTGGCAGTTGACCCAGACCGAGCCGGATTTGATCCGCGGGATCATCCGGTGTACCGCCGCGAGGTTGTTCGACCAGATGCTGGCGCCCAGGCCATAGCGGTTGTCGTTGGCCAGGCGGATCGCCTCTTCGATATCGTCGAAGGGCATCGCCACCAGTACCGGGCCGAAGATTTCCTCCTGTACCAGCGGGCCGCGTTGATCGACATCGACAATCACCGTCGGTTTGACGAAGTAGCCGGGGCCGAATTGCTCGCCGCCGCAGGCGATGGTGGCGCCCAGCTCGCGGCCGCGCTCGATGTAGCCATACACACGCTCCTGTTGGCGCGCCGAAATCAGCGGGCCCATGGCCACGCTCGGATCCAGGCCGTTACCGAGCTTCATGGCGTTGGCGATGTCGGCGATGTCGGCGATCACCTTGTCGAAGTGCTTGCGCTGCACATACAGGCGCGAGCCGGCGCAGCAGACCTGGCCCTGGTTGAAGAAGATGGCGCTGGCCGCACCGGCGGCCGCCTGTTGCAGGTCGGCATCGGCCATGACGATGGTCGGCGACTTGCCGCCCAGCTCCAGGGTGACGCGGGTCATGTTGTCCATGGCCGCCCGGCCTATCTGCTTGCCGACTTCGGTGGAGCCGGTGAAGGTCAGCTTGTCGACATCCGGGTTGTGGCTGAGCGCCGCACCGGCCTCGATGCCGGTGCCGGTGACCACGTTGAAGACGCCCGCCGGGTAGCCGGCTTCGAGTACCAGTTCGGCGAGCATCAGGGCCGACAGCGGGGTTTCGTCCGCCGGTTTGAGCACCAGGGTGCAACCGGTCGCCAGGGCCGGGCCGAGCTTCCAGCAGGCCAGCAGCAGCGGGAAGTTCCAGGCGACTATGGCGCCGACCACGCCTATGGCTTCGCGGCGGATAAAGCCATGGAACTGATCATCCGGCATCAGCGGCATCGACACCTCGACGCAGGAGCCTTCGATCTTGGTGGCCCAGCCGGCCATATAACGCAGAAAGTCGATGGACAGTTGCACGTCCATCAGCCGGGCCACTTGCGCGCTTTTGCCGTTGTTCAGGCATTCGATCTCGGCCAGTACCTCGGCGTCGCGCTCCATCAGATCGGCCAGGCGCCACAGCAGGTTCTGCCGTTCCCGTGGGCGCATGCGGCTCCAGGGCGAATCGTCGAAGGCCTGGCGGGCAGCCTGCACGGCGTTGTCGACGTCAGCCTGGGAGGCGCGAGGCACCTCACTCAGCACTTCACCGGTAGCCGGGTTGCGCACGCTCATGGTCGCGCCGCTGGCGGCATCGAGCCATTGCTCGCCGAGCAACATTCTTTGCCTACGCTGAATGAACTCGAGCGTTTTCGGGTTGAGGGGTGGGTTAAGGGGCAGGGAAGAACTCATGGAATCAGCCTCGGTTAGTGCTCTTGGGTGACGGCTCTTTCGCAACCGTCATGCCAAACCTGGGTTGTTTCTATAAGTCACTGAAATTAAATGATCTTATTTTGATACTGGGGCTTGAATGGCAACCTCTGCTGTCACAGTTTGAGACGGCCTGAGACAGCCCTGGAACAGGCCGGGATACCCATTGCCAGGAGCTGCGCGACCTTCTGTCGCAGAGTTATACAGCTGTCGCGAATTTAAACGCCGGACGCTCGAGTCCTAGGCCTGAATATCGTCATTAAAATCGCTCATCCAGCTGATTTATAAGAGTTTTATAAACGCTGGCATGCAATGTGTATTTGCCATGGCAGTCGCACTCCTATGTAGCTGGGCAGTGGCGCCAATCATAAGAAAAAAACCGTGGAGGTCTGATTTTGAAGATGACACTACTCCGGCATTACCTGAGCGTCGGAACGCTAGCGCTGGCTGTTGGCGCCGCATTGCAGGCGCCCCAGGCCATGGCTGCAAGGGATGGCGCAACCATCCTCAAAGAGACCTGTCAGGGATGTCACATCCCGGAAGGCGACAACGACCTGAGCCGCATCAGTCATCAGCGTAAAACGCCCGAGGGCTGGCTGATGAGCATTGCGCGGATGCAGACCATGCATGGCCTGCAGATCGGCGACGAGGACCGCCGCTCCCTGGTGAAATACCTCGCCGACCAGCAGGGCTTGGCGCCAAGCGAAACCGATGGCGTGCGCTACGCCCTGGAGCGCCGGCTGAATACCGCCGAGCAGTTTGACGAAAAATTCACCCAGATGTGCGCGCGCTGCCACTCCGGTGCGCGGGTGGCCCTGCAGCGCCGCCCGGCCAAGGAGTGGGAACACCTGGTCAACTTCCACCTGGGGCAATGGCCGTCGCTGGAGTACCAAGCGCTGGCGCGTGACCGCGACTGGCTGGATGTGGCGCTCAAAGAGGTGGTGCCTGAGCTGACCAAAAGATACCCGCTGGACAGCCAGGCCTGGACCGACTGGCAGCAACAGCGCCCGGACGCGGCGCAATTGGCCGGCGAGTGGAGCTTCAGCGGCCACCTGCCGAGCAAGGGCGATGTGCGTGGCCTGATGAGCGTCGCGGTCAGCGGCAAGGATGAATTCAAGGTCAGCCTCGAGGGCCAGTACGCCGACGGCAAACCCTTCGACGGCAGTGGCTCGGCCGTGCTGTTCAACGGCTACGAATGGCGCGCCAACCTCAAGGTCGACGGGGTCGCCATGCGCCAGGTATTCGCCGCCAATGGCGGGGAAATCCGTGGGCGGATGTTCGAGACCGAGCACGATGAGCGCGGCCTGGACTTCGTCGCCGCCAAACAAGGCACGGCGCGCTTGCTCGCCGTACAGCCGGAGTACCTCAAGGCCGGCAGCGAAACCGAGCTGACGCTGGTCGGCAGTGGCTTGAGCGGTAAGCCGGGGTTCGGTGAAGGGGTCGAGCTGGTCTCGGTGCTGGAGCAGACCCCCGAGCGCGTGCGGGTCAAGGTCAAGGCCGCCAGCGATGCGCCGGTCGGCGTGCGGGTGGTCAGCCTGGGTGCGCTCAAAGGCGCGAGCCTGGCGGTGTATCGGCAGATCAGCGAGGTCAAGGTGGTGCCGGCGTTTTCGGTGGCGCGGGTCGGTGACAACGGCGGTTCGACGCCCAAGGTGCAAGGTCGCTTCGAGGCCGAGGCCTGGGGCCAGGGTGCCGACGGCAAGGCCTACCGCATCGGTTTCGTACCGGCCACCTGGTCTGTGGCGCCGTTCGATGAGCGCGCCGCCGAAGACCAGGACGTCAAATTCGCCGGCGTGATGAACGCCGCAGATGGCGTCTTCACGCCGGGCGCAGCCGGGCCGAACCCGGCACGCAAGATGTCCACCAACAACGCCGGCAATCTCAAGGTCATAGCCGCAGTCACCGAAGGCGAGCAGTCCCTCAAGGGTGAAGGCCAGATGATCGTTACCGTGCAACGCTGGAACAACCCACCCATCCCTTGATCGCGCAGCACCTGGGCGGGCGCCGCTCGCTCAGGCCTGAACGGCTGGATTGAGAAGATTCTCGGAGGTTGTAATGGGCGCTATTTTGAATTTGGTTGAGCGCAATCTGCACGAAGTGAAGGTCGATGCAGAGCGCATGTTGTTCCACATTCCCAGCAGTTCGCTGTTTCAGACGGATGAGCTGACGGGCGGCATTATCGATGCACTGCGTGAGCAGGGTTGCTCTTCGGCTGAGCTGGTACAACGGCTGGCCGGGCGTTTCGCCGATGCCGAGGTGGACGAAACGCTGCGTGACCTGATGGCGCTGGAGGTGGTCAGCGACGGCTCGCCGCTGACGCCGGACATCACCGCCAAGCGGGTCGAGCGGATTGCCTTGAATACCCTGGTGTTGAACGTCAACACCGGCTGCAACCTGAGCTGCACCTATTGCTATAAGGAAGACCTGGACAAGCCGTCCGCCGGCAAGAAGATGCAGCTGGACACCGCCATCGCCTCGGTGGAGATGCTGCTCAAGGAGTCGCCGGACGAGCAGCGTTACACCGTGGTGTTCTTCGGCGGCGAGCCGCTGAGCAACCGCAAGCTGATCGAACAGATGGTCGACTACTGCGAGCAGCGCTTCGCCGAGCTGGGCAAGTTCGTCGAGTTCGTCATGACCACCAACGCCACCTTGCTGACCGAAGAAGTCGCCGACTACCTGAATCGCCACCGTTTCGGTCTGTCCATCAGCATCGATGGGCCGAAGACCGTGCATGACCGCAACCGCATCACCGTGGGCGGGCAGGGCACCTATGAGGTGGTCAGGAAAAAAGCCGAGATGCTCCTGGCGCGCTACAACAGTCGGCCGGTCGGCGCCCGGGTGACCCTGACGCGGGGCATCACCGACGTCGAGCACATCTGGGATCACCTGTTCAATGAGTTGGGGTTTGCCGAAGTCGGCTTTGCCCCCGTGACCTCGGGCGACCTGAGCGACTTCAACCTCAGGTCCGAAGAGCTGGTCGAGGTCTTCGCCAATATGAAGGCGCTCGGCCGGCGTTATCTGGAGGCCGCGCTGGAGCACCGCAATATCGGCTTCTCCAACCTCCACCAGCTGATCACCGACATCCACGAAGGCCACAAGAAGGCGCTGCCATGCGGTGCCGGGCTGAAGATGCTGGCGGTCGACCACAAGGGTGAGCTGAACCTCTGCCACCGTTTTACCGGCTCGGACCTGCCGACCTTCGGCAACGTCCATGAGGGGGTAAAACAGGTGGAACTGGGCGACTTCCTCTCCAAGCGTCTGGACCGGACCGACACAGGTTGCGAAAGCTGCCGCATCCGCAACCTGTGTTCCGGCGGTTGCTACCACGAGAGCTACGCGCGCTACGGCGACCCAACCCACCCGACCTATCACTACTGCGATCTGATGCGCGACTGGGTGGACTTCGGCATCGAAGTCTACAGCCGCATCATGGCCGGCAACCCGGCCTTCATCAGCAGCTATATCACTCCGCGGAAGGCGAAATGAGATGAAGCACCTGAAGCCGATCAATAACAAAGCACAAATACTGCAACAGGCCGCCCAGGAAGACCGTATCGAGGAGGTGCTGGCGATGAGCACCGTGGTTGGCTGTGCCTCGACCACCGATCCGGGCTGGGAAATCGACGCCTTCGGTGGCGTCAGCTCGCTCTGTCAGCCGATGGAAGCCGACCTGTATGGCTGCTCCGACCCCTGCTGGTGGCCCGCCCAGGTGCCGGACATGATGAGCACCTACCCGGACTGGAACAAGGATGCGATCAGCTCCAATGAGAGCTGGCGCAACCTTGACACCGTATTCCCGAAAGACAAGTAGTCGGTCAAGAACTAGTCGGCCCAGAACAAGAAGAGGAATTCCGCTATGTCGTTCAAGCACTCCGGCACCATCGCTGCCGCATTAGCCGCGCTGGTCACTTCCTGGTCCGTGGCGGCGTTGGCCGAAACCGGCCCCGCCCTGCAGTCAGGCCACGAATACATGGTCGTGGGCAACTATCCGAACAATCTGCACCTGGTCGATACCCAGACCGACAAGCTGTATAAAACCTGCAGCTTGCCGGATGCCTTCGGCCCGGGTACCGCGCAGATCGCTCCGGACCATAAGACCGCTTACATCCTCAACAACCACTACGGGGACATCTACGGCGTCGATCTGGACAGCTGCAAGCTGGTGTTCCATGCCGCGCTGGCGCAGAAGCCCGGCGAACGTGCGCGCGCGCTGTTCTCTATTGCCATCAGCCCGGATGGCAAGGAGATCTACAGCGTCGCCAACCCGACCCAGTTGGGGCTCGACCACTATGAAGTGCAAGCGCCGCGGCTGCAGGTCTATGCCGCCGATGGCGGGCTGGCGGCCAAACCGCTGCGCAGCTTCCCGGCACCGCGCCAGGTGACGGTGATGCAAACCGGCGATGACGGCACGCTGTATATGGCCGGCGCCGATATCTACAAGGTCGATGTGAACACCGGCAAGGTCGGCGTGGCAGTGCCCAGCCGCAACTGGAAACGCCCGCTCTACAGCCCGCCGGATGTGCTCTACGCCTGGGCGCAGCAGCCTTATACGCGCGACTTCAGCATTCTCTACACCGCGGCCAAGTTCAAGGATGAGAAGCAGGACATGGCGACTGCCGAGTTCGTCTATGGCTTCTTCAATATCGACCTGGCCACCGGCAAGAGCGAGACCGTGGATTTTGCGCCGCTGACGGAGATCTACTTCACCGCCATGCGCTCACCGAAGGACCCGAATCTGATCTACGGTGTGCTCAACCGCCTGACCAAGTACGACATCAAGCAGCAGAAACTGCTGGAAGTGGGTGAGCTGGATCACTCCTACTACCTAGTCGCACTGAACAAGTCGGGGAGCAAGGTCTACCTGACCGGCACCTTCAACGATGTGGCGGTGTATGACGCCGACTCGTTGAAGAAGCTGACTAATATCAAGTTGCCTGGCGGCGACATGGCGATCGCCTCCTCGCAAATCTTCACCCGCTAAACCTGCGGCGCTTCTAGCAAGTGTAGGGCGTACTCGCCGAAGGCAGTACGCCACTGGCTGGCGGACTGTTCGCTGCGCTCCTGAGTCCGCCCTACGGTTCTAAATGCAAACGCCTAATAAATACAAAAGTGGAATCATGATGTCTGGACTGAGTTATACCCAAGGTCGGCAGGACAAAGCCCTGTTGGCCATGACCATAGGCGAGGCTTTCGACCGTACCGTCGCACGCTTTGCCGAGCGCGAAGCGCTGGTGGTTCGTCATCACGGGCAGCGTTACAGCTGGGCGCAACTGGCCGAGGTGGTCGATCGCCATGCGCGCGCCCTGTTGGCTCTAGGGCTGCAACCCGGCGACCGCCTGGGCATCTGGGCCCCCAACTGCGCAGAATGGTGCATCACGCAGTTTGCCAGCGCCAAGGTTGGCGTGGTTCTGGTCAATATCAATCCGGCCTACCGCAGCAGTGAGTTGGAGTACGCCCTCAAACAGTCCGGTTGCACCTGGCTGATTTGTGCCAGCGCCTTCAAAACCTCGGATTACCACGCCATGCTCACCGGGCTCCTGCCCGAACTGGCGCAGTATCTGCCGGGTGAGTTGCGCAGCGAGCGCCTGCCGGAGTTGCGTGGCGTGGTGAGCTTGGCGGCTGAACCGCCCTCGGGCTTTTTGTCCTGGTCGGAGCTGAGCCTGCTCGCTGCGACCGTGTCGCACGAACAATTGCTGGCGCGCCAGAGCGAGCTGCACTTCGATCAACCTATCAATATCCAGTACACCTCCGGTACCACAGGTTTTCCCAAGGGCGCCACCCTCAGCCACCATAACATCCTCAACAACGGCTACATGGTCGGCGAGAGCCTGGGGCTGACCGAGCACGACCGCTTGGTCATTCCGGTGCCGCTGTACCACTGTTTCGGCATGGTGATGGGCAACCTCGGCTGCCTGACCCACGGCTCCACCATGATCTACCCGGGCGATGCTTTCGATCCGTTGGCCACCCTGGCGGCGGTGGCGGAGGAGAAGGCCACCGCACTCTATGGCGTGCCGACCATGTTCATTGCCGAGCTGGATCATCCGCAACGCGGCTCATTCGACCTGTCCAGTTTGCGCACCGGGATCATGGCCGGCGCCACCTGCCCGGTCGAGGTGATGCGGCGGGTGATCGACGACATGCACATGAGCGAAGTACAGATCGCCTATGGCATGACCGAAACCAGCCCGGTCTCCCTGCAAACCAGTGCCGATGACGAACTGGAAGTGCGCGTGACCACGGTCGGCCGCACCCAGCCACAACTGGAAAGCAAGATAGTCGACGAGGCGGGCAATCTAGTCGCCCATGGCCAGATCGGCGAACTCTGCACCCGTGGTTACAGCGTGATGATCGGCTATTGGGGCAATCCGCAGGCCACCGCCGAGGCCATAGATAAGGACGGCTGGATGCACAGCGGCGACCTCGCGGTGATGAACGAACGGGGCTATGTGTGCATAGTCGGGCGCAGCAAGGACATGATCATTCGCGGCGGCGAAAACATTTACCCGCGCGAGTTGGAGGAGTTCTTCTTCACCCATCCGGCGGTAGCCGATGTGCAGGTGATCGGCATTCCCGACCCGAAATACGGCGAGGAAGTCGTCGCCTGGATCAAGTTCCACCCCGGCCAGAGTGCCAGCGAAGAGGAGCTGCGCAACTGGTGCAAGGAGCGCATCGCGCACTTCAAGACGCCGCGCTACTTCAAGTTCGTCGAGGCCTTCCCGATGACAGTGACCGGCAAGATCCAGAAGTTCCGCATGCGCGAAATCAGCATCGAGGAGCTGAGCGAGGCTGCTTCACAACGGCAAGTCAGCAATCATCGGTGAGGACGGCTGGTGGCGACAGGATACCCAGTGCAGACTAGCGCTTTGCGGCAGCCGCAGCGGCTGCGCGCTGGCCCGCAACAAAGAACCTGTTCAAGGTCGTCGCGAGCGCCGGTCAGGCAAGGCGAAAACAGGCGAGGAAGCGGAGTTTACGAGTGGTAAATGAGCATTCCGAGCCGGTTTTCAACGCAGCATGGCCAAGCACAGCAGACCTTGAACAGGTTCTAAGCAGCCCCGTCACCATGAGCGTTCAGAAAGGCACCATCTCCGTCAAACAGGTCAATGAAGCCTTGCTTGAGCTGCGCCGGCGGGGGGGCGACGAACTGCCCCTGCTGACCCAGGCGGGGATTGCTCCCGAGCTGCTGACTAAACCCTATGGGCGGGTTTCGTCCGTGGCTTACTCGCGGCTCTGGCTGTTGATCGCCCAAGCCATGGACGATGAGTTCTTCGGCATGAACGCGCGGCGGATGAAGGTCGGCAGCTTCGCCTTCATGTGCCGGGCAGCCTTGCACGAGCCGACGCTCGAAAGTGCGCTGAACGCTGCGCTGCGCTTCCTCTCGCTGGTGTTCGATGACCTGCAACCGCTGCTGACGCGCAAGGGCGGGCTGGCGGAAATCAGCCTGCGCGAGCCGGCCGAGTCGCAGTGCCGGGCCTTCGCCTATTTCACCTTGTGGATGATAGTGCACGGGCTGGCCTGCTGGCTGACGGGGCGGCGCATCCCGATTCTGGCGCTCGACCTGCGCTGTACGGCGCCGGATTACCTCGAAGACTACCGGGTGATGTTCACCGACAATCTGCGCTTCTCCCGGCGCCAGAGTCGCCTGCTGTTCAAGGCCGAATGGCTGGATCTGCCGGTACGCCGCAGCCAGCAGGAACTGCGGGGTTTTCTCGCCGGCGCGCCGGCGAACATCCTGGTCAAGTACCGCGACCCGCAGAGTCTGGCGGCACGCATCAAAGCCTATCTGCGCAGCATCAAGCCCGAGCGCTGGCCGGATTTCGAGGCGCTGGCCGGGCACTTCTTCATGGCCGCCTCGACCCTGCGGCGCAAGCTGGCGTTGGAAGGGCAGTCCTATCAGTCGCTGAAGGATCAGGTCCGCCGCGATCTGGCCATCGCCCGGCTGGACCTTGGCGATGGCAACTTCAGCGACCTGGCTTTCGAGTTGGGCTTTGCCGATACCAGCGCCTTTTACAAGGCGTTCAAGAAGTGGACCGGCTCCACCCCAGGTCAGTACCGCGCGATCATGCACTCGGACTCGTCCTGAGCAGCCCACTCGCCCTGAATCGCGATTAACCCCTGCCGTATTCCTGCCTGCCGTCCAGCGGCTCTGGAGCCCGGGCGGCGGCTATTTAGCTCCCCGGGTAATCCCCCCTGAAATCAGCGCTCGGCTATTAATCTTTCGTGAACAAATTCCTTAAATTGTTCGGCTGGCAGTGCTGGGGAAAACAGATAGCCTTGGAAGGCCTGGCAGCCATGATTGACCAGAAAGGTGCGCTGAGCCTCTGTCTCCACACCTTCTGCAATCACCGCAAGACCCAAACTCTGGCTCAAGCTTACAATCGCGCAGGCGATGGCAGCATCGTTAGGATCAATCAGCACATCCCTGACGAAGGACTGGTCGATTTTAAGTTCATCTAACGGAAGGCTCTTCAGGTAAGACAGCGACGAGTAGCCGGTTCCGAAATCGTCTAAGGAGAGGCCTATGCCGTTCTCTTTCAATTCGACCATTTTGGCGACGGTATTTTCTATATCCTCTATCAGCAAGCCTTCGGTCAGCTCCAGTTTCAACTTCTCTGGATCGGCACTGGTGTATTTCAGTACTGAGAGCACTTCCTCAACGAAGTCCGGATGGTGAAACTGACGGGCGCTGACATTCACTGCCATGCTCAGCCGGGCGGTTTCTGGATGTTTTGCCCAAGCTACCAACTGAGCACAAGCAGTTTCCAGCACCCAACGGCCTAACGGCAGAATCAGCCCTGTTTCCTCCGCCACTGGAATGAACTCAATTGGCGATACGGTTCCGCGTTCAGGATGCTGCCAGCGCACAAGCGCCTCTGCCCCTATGATGCAGCCCCCATTATTCAACTGCGGCTGGAAATGAAGCAGGAATTCCTTTCTCTGCAAGCCTTGGCGTAAGTCTGCTTCCAGTCTGACGCGTGCCGTGGCAACCGCCTGCATTTCCGGATCGAAGAAACGCATGGTATTACGGCCAGCCGCCTTGGCGCGATACATCGCCAGGTCAGCGCGTTTCATAATATCGTCCACAGTGTTTAGCTGACCCTGAAACAGGGCAATGCCGACGCTGGGGGTGCTGTGGTGCTCATAACCATCCAGTTGGTAGGAAATGTTGAGCGAATTGAGAATTTTCTCGCCGATAGCCTTGGCCTGGACAGCTGCTTCTGGAGGGTTCTCATTAAGATCTTCCAGCAAGACCACGAATTCGTCTCCGCCCAGGCGGGCCACGGTGTCGCTCTCGCGTATGCAGCCGGAGAGACGCAGAGCAACTTGCCGCAGCAACATGTCGCCTCTGTCATGCCCCAGTGTGTCGTTCAGCGCCTTGAAGTTATCTAGATCAATAAGTATTACCGCGCTCGTATGTAGACTGCGGGCGCTGCCCGCCAGCGCGTGCTGTAATCGGTCCAACATAAGTCGCCTGTTGGCCAGCCCGGTCAACTGATCGTAGAAGGCCAAACGCTTGACCTCTTGCTCTGCTGACTTGCGGTGGGTGATGTCGGTGTTAATCGACAGAACAGACTGCGGTTGGCCACGGTCGTCTCTCACTAGAGTTCGGTGGCTTTCAAGCGTGATGGTGCAGCCATCCTGGCGTCGAAGCGTGACCTCACCAGCCCAATCGCCAGTTTCTATCAAGCTATTAGTGGCCAGATTGAAAGCGCTATGGCCTTGGTAGATTAACTCCTGTGCCGATTTGCCGAGTGCCTCTTCCTTTGACAAGCCGTAGAGACGCTCAGCACTCTTGTTCCAGTACAAAATGCGGTGATCCATCCCGTGAACGACAATGGCATCCTGGGCCTTGTCCAGCAACGATGCTTGCTGGCGGAACTGCTTCTCGCTTTCGCGCAGCTCTACAAGGTAGCCCTCCCTTTCTGCTGCATGTGACTCCATTTCGCGCTTGATCTTGCGCCCGTAAGCAACGGCCGCACTGACCATTAGCAGCACGAACGCCATAATCGCATACTCGACCCGGCGCAGTACCTCGACCGATTCCAGCTCTTCCTCTAGAAGCTTGCCTTGAATTAGGCCGACGCGCTCCCGCACAGTAGCGAGTGAGGCGAGCAACTTGGCATACTTCCTGTCCATTGTTGCCATGCGCTTGCCGGCATTGTCCGACTGGCCCTCCCTGAAGTAAGAAAATATCAGCAAGGCCTCATCGACCATTTTCACCATCGCAACGTCGACTGCATCCACCTCATCCTTCAATGCAAGAGTGAAGGTTTGGATGTCTGCACTGCGCTCAACTTGATTAGCGATCCGAGCTTGTAGCTGTTCTTTGGCCATTGCCAAATGCTCGTTGAAGGCACGCAGCGCTTCACTCATGTTCCGTGATTCGGCTTCGACCTCATGTGTATCGAACACATTGTTGCCCGGTGCATTGACTTCGGAGGCCAAGCTGCCCAGCGTTGAATAGCTCGACAGCTGTTGGACCCACGACTGGTTTGCCTTGATGGAACGGTGATAAGTGTCGACAATCTGGTGATTCAAGAGCACGCCCAGCACAACAACCAGCACGTCGAAACCCGCAAGGAAAAAATACATACGGTGCCATTTTTTCGAGCTCGAATTATTTGGGCTGGCGAGCATATTTTGCTTTGCGGCGCTTTCACTTTTGAAAAAATCCATTTCACGGTCTCCAAATACAATCTCTCTAAATGGGCCAATAAAAGTGATTTTCTGAAACTAATTAACCTATTCTGCCGGCACCCTAAACCTGAGAATAAACTGCACTTAGCATTAACCAACCGCTTTCGCTGTTCTGGGCTCACGTTGCTTTTCGTAAGCGGAATTTCCCGAGACAAGCAATAGCTCCCTAGGTTCGTTGGAAGTACATTTCGCTGGCAAACCGGTCCATATATGGACAAGGCTGTTCTTGTCCACCGGCTTGTGTGAATGGCCGATAAGGGTCAACTCCTGCCAGTGGTGAGCTGCTCAGTTGCCAATGATGCTCAGTCTCTCCAGCCTGAAAGATGAAAAATAAATCAGTGATGTCGGAGAGCCACTGGGTGCGAGCACCCAGGGGCCAAAAGGGGCAGGGCGGCTTACGCTCGCAAGTGACTCTGCCCCCGCTTAACTTCAGGACTTCAGCATGCCAGAGGCCTTGGCAGCGTGCGTCGCGATGGCATCCATCAGCACTGGCGACAGGCAGTCATAAGGCTCCAGGCCGAGTGCCTTCAGCCGGGCACGCACAGCACCCATGATGGCCGGATCCGCGCCCGATTCGATGATCGAGGAGACGAACGCGGCGAATTGCGGCGCGGACCATCCCGGCTCCGACGACAGTTCGGTGTGGATGAAGTCGAGCCCGTAGAAGGGATGCCCGGTGTTCTCGATCCGGCCGTACATGTGCACGCCGCACTTGGTGCAGGCGTGCCGCTGGATGGTGGCCTTGGGATCGACCACCGCAAGCTTCTCGGCATTGTCGGTGACCCTGAGCTTGTCGCGCGGCACCACCGCCACCACGGAGAAAAGTGCACCCTTCGGCTTCCAGCACTTGGTGCAGCCGCAGGCGTGGTTGTGGGCCGATTGCGAATCGACCCTCACCCGGACAGGGTCCTGAGCGCAGCGACAGACGAGGGTCCCGCCCGCGAAATTGTCTGCGCCCGCTTGGATGCCGTCGTCGACCGACGGATGAATCGAAAATGCGCTAGTCATTGCCCACCTCCCTAGTAGTCAAAGCGAGAATAGCGCAGAACCGGCCCCCTTGTTTGAGCCCCCCAGCCGCGAGGAACTCATGAATTGCGTTGCTGGTTGCGTGTTGTCCGTGCCGATCAAGAACCTACTGGCCACGACGTAACCCCGTTTTGAGTAGCGATTCGATCAATGAAAAACATAACGCTAGTGAAGCTTCATGGGGGACTCTTCATCAATAAAAAAGAGCAGGACCGCGCTGGGTACCTGCTCAAAAGGGGTTAGAGCGGGTAGTGGGCCAGTTCGCGGGCGATCAGCAGGCGTTGGATCTCGCTGGAGCCTTCGTAGATCTGGGTGATGCGTGCATCGCGGTAATAGCGCTCCACCGGATAGTCTTCCAGGTAACCGTAACCGCCGTGGATCTGCATGGCCTTGGAGCACACCCGCTCGGCCATTTCCGAGGCAAACAGCTTGGCCTGCGAGGCCTCCGACAGGCAGGAATGCCCGGCGCTCTTCAGGCGTGCCACATGCAGGATCAGCAGGCGCGCGGCATTGAGGCGGGTGTGCATATCGGCCAGCAGGTTGGCGATGCTCTGGTGCTCGATGATCGGCTGACCGAACTGTACCCGCTCGCGGGCGTAGCCCAGCGCCTGGGCGGCGATGCCGATACGCCCGCCCTCGAGGTTGGAGAGGGCGATGGCCAGGCCCTTGCCGCGTGAACCGAGCAGGTTTTCCTCCGGGATCACGCAGTTGCTCAGGGTCACCGCACAGGTATCTGAGGCGCGGATGCCCATCTTGTGTTCGCTGCGGTCGACCACGAAGCCGGGGTTGTCGGTCGGTACCAGGAAGGCCGAGAGGCCCTTCTTGCCCAGTTCCGGATCGGTGACGGCGAAGACGGTGGCCAACTTGGCACGCTTGCCGTTGCTGACGAACTGCTTGGCGCCGTTGAGCAGCCACTGGCCGTCACGCAGCTCGGCGCGGGTGCGCAGGTTGTGGGCTTCGGAACCGGCCTGGGGCTCGGTCAGGCAGAAGCAGCCGATCGCCTGGCCGCTGGCCAGCGCGGGCAGCCAGGTGTGCTTCTGCGCCTGGGTGCCGTACCTGAGGATGGGGCCGCAGCCGACCGAGTTGTGGATGCTCATCAACGCGCCGGTGGCGCCGTCGCCGGCGGAGATTTCCTCCACCGCCAGGGCATAGGCGACGTAGTCGATATAGGAGCCGCCCCATTCCTCCGGCACCACCATGCCGAGCAGGCCCAGCTCACCCATCTGCGCCACCAGGGCATCGTCGATCCAGCCGGCCTTTTCCCATGCCTGGGCCTTGGGCGCAATCTCGCGGCGGGCGAAATCGCGGGCCAGGTCGCGGATCATGCGTTGTTCTTCGCTCAGTTCGAGGTCGTGCATCGGGCATCTCTCTGGTTCTGTGGCACTGCTCAGGCCGAAACCGTGCGGCGGGATTTGCTGGCGGCCGGCTTGAAGCCGGTAAAGAAGTCGTGCACCCGTTCGGCGGTAACCGCCGCCAGGCTGGGCGGATTCCAGCGCGGGGTCTTGTCCTTGTCGATGATCAGCGCGCGCACGCCCTCCATGATGTCGCCCTTGGCGAACCACTGGCGACCGAGGTGCAGCTCCAGCTCGAAACAGTCGGCCAGCGGCAGCTCGCGACCGCGCCGCAGCAGCTCCAGGGTGACGCTCATGGCCAGCGGCGAGCGGCTATCCAGCAGCTTGACGGTTTCCTCGGCCCAGTCCTGAAACTCGGGGCGGGTTTCTGCCAGCAGCGCTGCGCGGATGGACGGAATATCCGCACCGGAGAAGTGCTGATCGATGGCCTGCCGCAAGGCTTTGAACTCCGCCCCCGGCAGCTTGTTGCTGCCCAGCGTGGCGAGCAGGGTGCGCAGGGCTTCCTGGGGATGGCTAGTCCAGGCCATATTGTCGAGGCAGCGATCGAACTCTAGGAGCAGATCGCTGGGTAAACACCAGTCGGCCAGGCGCGCATAAAGCGCATCGGCAGCCCGAACCTGGGAGCCGGTTACGCCCAGGTAGAGCCCCAGTTCGCCAGGCAGGCGCGAGAGAAAGTAACTCCCGCCGACATCGGGGAAGTAGCCGATGCCGACTTCCGGCATGCCCATCTTGACGCGCTCGGTGATCACCCGCAGCGAGGCGCCCTGGACCAGCCCCATGCCGCCGCCGAGCACGAAGCCATCCATCAACGCCAGGATGGGTTTGCTGTAGTCATGGATGTACTGGTCGAGGGCATATTCTTCCTCGAAGAAAATGCTGTGCAGGTTATCGCCGGACTGGTAGCTGTCGTAAAGCGAGCGGATATCGCCGCCGGCACAGAAGGCCTTTTCCCCCGAAGCGCGCAACACCACGGCGAGGACTTGCAGGTCCTCTTCCCAGGCCTGCAACTGCTGCCAGAGGGCGCGCACCATCGGCAGGGTCAAGGCGTTCAGTCCGCTCGGGCGGTTCAGGGTCAGGTGGCCGATGCGGTTGCGTACCGCAGCCAGGACGGGAGCTTCGATCTCGCTCATGCTCAGGCGTCCTTGCGGTACAGGTTGATGATCGCCGAGAAGTCCAGGCCGCCGTTGCCCTGGGCGCTGAAGCTCTGGTACAGCTGCTGGGTCAGGGCGCCGAGGATCACCGGCTGGCGAATCTGCTTGGCCGCTTCGCTGGCCAGGCCGAGATCCTTGAGCATCAGGTCGGTGCCGAAGCCGCCGCTGTAGCCGCGCGCGGCGGGCGCGTTCTCCAGCACCCCGGGGAAGGGGTTATTGATCTCCGAACTCCAGCAGCGGCCGCTTGAGGTGTTGATGATTCCGGCCAGGACCTTGGCGTCCATGCCCAGGGCCACGCCGAGGGCCATGGCCTCGGCGACGCCGACCATGGAGATACCCAGCAGCATGTTGTTCGCCACCTTGGCCACCTGGCCGTTGCCGGAGTCGCCGCAGTGCACGATGTTCTTGCCCATGGCGGCGAGGGTCGGCTGGGCTCGGTCGAAGTCGGCGGCAGTGCCACCGACCATGAAGGTCAGGGTGCCGGCCGTGGCGCCGCCGGTGCCGCCGGAGACCGGCGCATCGAGCATCGGGTTGCCGTGCTCGGCGGCTGCGGCGGCGACTTCGCGGGCGCTGAGCGGATCGATGGTCGAGCAGTCGATCAGCATGACCCCGGCACGGAGGTTGGCGAGCAGACCGTCCTCGCCCAGGTAGACGCTTTTCACCTGGGCGGCGGCGGGCAGCATGGTGATGATCAGCTCGACATTCGCCCGGGCCACGGCGGCGGGCGAGGCGGCGGCAGCGGCGCCGAGTTCGACCAGAGCGGCAATGGCCGGGGAGGCCGGATCGAATACGCTCAGCTGGTGACCCGCCTTGAGCAGATTTTGGGCCATGGGCCCGCCCATGTTGCCGAGACCGAGAAAGCCGATATGCATGGTGGATACCTCTTGTGTTGGTTCTTGTCGGGTTTCAGCGATGCTTGAACTGCGCCGGGCGCTTCTCGACAAAGGCGGCCATGCCTTCCTTCTGGTCGGCGGTGGCGAACACCGAATGGAACAGCCGGCGCTCGAAGCGCACGCCTTCGCTGAGGCTGATCTCGAAGGTGCGGTTGATACTTTCCTTGACCATCATGGTGCTGGGCAACGATTTGTCTGCGATGGCATGGGCGGCCTTGAGGGTTTCCTCCAGCAGGGTTTCTGCCGGCAGAACACGGGCCACCAGGCCGGCGCGCTCGGCCTCATGGGCGTCCATCTGGCGGCCGGTCAGGCACATTTCCATCGCCTTGGCCTTGCCGAGGGCACGGGTCAGACGCTGGGTGCCGCCGATCCCGGGCAGCACGCCGAGGGCGCTTTCCGGCAGGCCGAAGCGGGCGTTTTCGGCGGCGTAAATGAAGTCGCACATCAGCGCCAACTCGCAGCCGCCGCCCAAGGCGTAACCGGCTACCGCGGCGATCAGCGGCTTGCGCCGGTTGCCGATGCGGTCGGCGGCGGCGAAGAAGTCGTCCAGGTAGATCTGCGGATAGCACAGCTCGGCCATTTCCTTGATGTCCGCCCCAGCCGCGAAGGCCTTCGGCGAGCCGGTGATGACCATGCAGCCGATATTGGGGTCGCTCTCCAGGCGGTCTAATGCCAGGTTCAGCTCGGCGATGAGCTGCCCATTGAGGGCGTTGAGCGCCTGGGGACGATTCAGGGTGATCAGCCCGACACGCTCTTGGACGTCGAGCAGGATGGTTTCATAGGCCATGTCGATGGCTCCTGAAGGAGGCCGGCGCCTGAACGCGCCGGCTTGGACGGATCATTTCAAGGTGATGGTGGTGTTAACGGTGCCGCCGACCTCGTCCTCGTCGAACCAGCGCTGGGTGACGGTCTTGGTCTGGGTGTAGAACTGCACCACCTGCTTGCCGTACGGGCCGAGATCACCCAGCTTGGAAGCGCGCGAGCCGGTGAAGGAGAACAGCGGCACCGGCACCGGGATCGGCACGTTGATGCCGACCTGGCCGACGTCGATCTCTTCCTGGAAGTGCCGCGCGGCCGCGCCGGAGCGGGTGAAGAGGGCGGTGCCGTTGCCGTTCGGGTTGGCGTTGATCAGGTCGATGGCGTCATTCAGGCTATCGGCGTGCAGCACGCAGAGCACCGGGCCGAAGATTTCTTCGCGGTAAATGCTCATCTCGGTACTGACGTTGGAGAAGATGGTCGGGCCGACGAAGTTGCCCTGGGCGTAGCCGCTGACCTGCGGATTGCGGCCATCCAGCTCCAGCGTTGCGCCTTCCTCGATACCCATGGCGATCAGGCCGCTGATGCGATCCAGGGCCGCGCAGGAAACCACCGGGCCGATGTCGGTGCCGGCTTCGGCGCCGGCGTTGATCTTCAGCGTCTTGGTTTTTTCGATCAGCTCCGGCAACCAGCTCTGTGCTTCGCCCACCAGGATGACTATCGGCAGCGCCATGCAGCGCTGGCCCGCGGCACCGAACGCGGCGCCGAGCAGGTTGTTCAGGGTCTGCTGCTTGTTCGCATCCGGCAGCACGATGGCGTGGTTCTTCGCGCCCATCATGCACTGCGCGCGTTTGCCGTTGAGGATGGCGCGGTTGTAGACGTGGGTGCCGACCTTGGTCGAGCCGACGAAGGACACGGCCTTGATATCCGGGTGATCGCACAGCAGGTTGACCGCCTCGACACCGCCGTGGATGACGTTGAGCACGCCCGGCGGCACTCCGGCTTCCATCGCCAGTTCGACCAGGCGCATGGTGACCATCGGGTCCTGCTCGGAGGGCTTGAGCACGAAGGTATTGCCGGTGGCGATGGCCATCGGGAACATCCACAGCGGGATCATCGCCGGGAAGTTGAACGGGGTGATGCCGGCGCAGACGCCCAGCGGTTGCAGCAGGGTGTAGGTGTCGACGCCGCCGGCCACGTTGTTGGCCAGTTCACCCAATTGCAGGTTGCCGATGCTGGCAGCGTGCTCGACCACCTCCAGGCCACGGAACACATCCCCCTCGGCGTCCGGCAGGGTCTTGCCCTGTTCGGCGGTGAGGATCGCCGCCAGCTCCTTGATGTTCTCGCGGATCAGTTGCTGGTACTTGAGGAAGATGCGTGCGCGGGCGCCGATGGGGGTCTTGCGCCAGGTCTTGAAGGCTTCCTTGGCGCTGGCCACGGCGGCGTTCATTTCTTCGGTTGTGGCGAAAGGCACGCGGGCCAGGACTTCCTGGGTGGCCGGGTTGACCACGTCGCGCCAGTGGCTGGTGGTGGATTCGACCAGCTTACCGCCGATCAGCAGCTTGACGGTGGGAACGGTGTTCTGGATCTGTGCTTGCGCTGTCATTAGGACTCCAGCCTTTCGAGGGCAGATGCTGAGGGTGATCTCATCGCAGGGGCTTTGAGAACCGTGGCTTCGATCCTAGCAGTGCGTTTTTGTCTGTAGCAATGCTGGTATATGCAGGGTTATTCTGCGTTTTTGCACAATTGCGAGGTCGGCTTCATGGATTGGGACAACCTGCGCTACTTCCTCGAACTCTCCCGCGCGGGCAAGTTGACGGCGGCCGCGCGCAGGCTAGGCGTCGACCACACCACGGTGTCGCGCCGTGTGCAGGCCCTAGAAAAGAGCCTGGAGGCCCAGCTGTTTATCCGCGCGGCGGCGGGCTACAGCCTGACCGAGGCGGGGCGGAATCTGCTGCCCCAGGCAGAGGCGATGGAGAGCGCCTGTTCGGCCATCGAACAATCGAGAGCCGGGCCGGGGGACACCCTCTCCGGCCAGGTGCGGATCGGTGCGACCGAGGGCTACGGTTCCGTCATGCTTGCCCCGCAACTGGCCGCGCTCACCCAACGTTATCCGCATCTGGGCATCGATCTGCTGGCTGTGCCGCGCATGGTGCAACTGTCGCGGCATGAGGCCGATATCGTGATTACCCTGGAGCGGCCGGTACGTGGGCCGTTCATCATTACCAAGCTCACCGATTACGTGCTCAAGCTCTATGCCTCGGCCAGCTATCTAGAGCAGCATCCGCCAATTCGACATCGGGATGACCTGCGCGAGCACGGTTTCGTCAGCTATATCGAAGACTTGCTCTACAGCAAGGAGCTGCTTTATCTCGATGAAATCGGCCGGCCCCGCCATGTCGCGTTGCGCAGTACCAGCATTCTCGCGCAGCAGCAGGCAACCGCAGCCGGGGCCGGGATTGCCATTCTCCCGTCCTTCTCCGCCGATGCGGACCCACGGCTGAAACGCGTGCTGGGCGAGCAGATCGAATTCACTCGAACCTTCTGGATGTTGATGCCGATCGAGCTCAAGGACATTGCCCGGATGAAGACCACCTGGAACTTTCTGCGTGAAATGGCCGAGGCGAACCAGGGACTGTTGATGGGCCGTCAGCTGGACTGAGTAGTTTTCCGGCCTGTCCAAATCGCTCACCGACAATGGTGGCTTTCGACATTGCCGCCATCGGCCCGCAGCGCGAATATCCGGTTAATTCCACATAAGAACAAACCGGGGAGTCATAGCGATGCGCGATTACCTTACCGCCGCAACTGGGTTCGATTACACCAGTACGGCCGACGCCGACCTTGCGGGCTCTCTCGATGCCCTCAATGCCTGTGTCGAATGCTGCGACCGGCATGCCTTGCCGGGGCGCATCGCGTTGTTCTGGGAGGGCCGTGACGGCTCGGTCGCCAACTACAGCTTCAGCCAGCTGAAAGAACTCTCCGGGCGTTTCGCCAATTTCCTCCACAGCCAAGGCGTGCGCCCCGGCGACTGCGTGTCGGGCCTCTTGCCGCGCACCCCGGAGCTGCTCATCACCATACTCGGGACCTGGCGCCTGGGCGCTGTCTATCAACCGCTGTTCACCGCCTTTGGCCCGAAAGCCATCGAACACCGGGTGAAGATCGCCGGCCCGCGGGTGTTGGTCACCGACGGCACGAATCGGTCGAAACTCGACGAGGTGGACAACCCACCTACCCTAGTCACAGTTGGCGGCGCCAAAGGGCAGGGCATCGCCCAGGGCGATTTCAGCTTCTGGGCGGAAATCGAGCGGCATTCACCAACGTTCGAACCGGTCATGCGCACAGCCGAAGACCCGTTCCTGATGATGTTCACCTCGGGCACCACCGGGCCGGCGAAACCCTTGCCGGTGCCGCTCAAGGCGCTGATCGCGTTTATCGGCTACATGCGCGATGCGATCGACCTGCGCCCCGAAGATTCGTTCTGGAACCTCGCCGACCCGGGCTGGGCCTATGGGCTCTACTACGCAGTGGCGGGGCCGCTGGCGCTGGGCCATCCGACCACCTTCTACGATGGCCCGTTCACGATCGAAAGCACCTGCCGGATCATCCGCAAATATGCCATCAGCAACCTGGCCGGCTCACCGACGGCGTATCGCCTGCTGCTGGCCAACGCCGCCGAGGTCACCCAGTCGATCAAGGGCTGCCTGCGCGTGGCCAGTAGTGCCGGCGAGCCGCTGACCCCGGAGGTGATCCGCTGGTTCGACGCTCAGCTCGGGGTAGCGATCCACGACCACTACGGGCAAACCGAGACGGGCATGGTGCTGTGCAACCACCACGCGCTGGAGCACCCGGTGCGCATCGGCGCGGCAGGCTTCTCGGTGCCCGGTTATCGGGTGGTGGTGCTCGATGAGCAGAACCGCGAATTGCCGCCCGGCGAGCCGGGCATCCTCGCCATTGACCGCAAGCACTCGCCGCTGTTCTGGTTTCCCGGTTATCTGGGGGGGCCGACCAAGGCTTTTGTCGGCGACTACTACCTGAGTGGCGACACGGTCGAACTGAATGACGACGGCAGCATCAGCTTCGTCGGCCGCGCGGATGATGTGATCACCACGTCCGGCTACCGGATTGGCCCCTTCGATGTCGAGAGCGCGCTGATTGAGCATCCGGCGGTGATCGAAGCCGCGGTGATCGGCAAACCGGACCCCGAACGCACCGAACTGATCAAAGCCTTCGTGGTGCTCGGCGCGCAGTACCTGCCCTCGCCGCAGTTGGCCGAAGAACTGCAGCAGTACGTGCGCAAGCGCCTGTCCGCCCACGCCTATCCGCGGGAAGTCGAGTTCGTGCTCGAACTGCCGAAGACCCCGAGCGGCAAAATTCAGCGTTTCCTGTTGCGTAATCAGGAAATCGCCAAACAGCGTGAAGCCGAACCGCACCCGGCGGCGCAGTGATTCAGGCGTGATCGACCCAGTACTGATTAATTAAGGAGAGCGTTTTGCGTATCGAAGACCGTGTATTCCTGGTGACCGGCGCCAGCTCCGGGCTGGGCCTGGCGACGGCACAGATGTTGATCGCCAACGGCGGCAAAGTCGTGCTGGCCGATCTGAATGCCGAGGCCGGTAATGCCCGTGCCGCGGAGTTGGGCGGCAATGCGCGCTTCGTCCAAGCCGATATCACCCAGGAGGCCGATGGCCGCCAGGCGATCGCCTGCGTCCTGGAGAGTTTTGGCGCCTTACATGGCCTGGCCAACTGCGCGGGCATTGCGCCGGCGGAAAAGGTCGTAGGCCGACAGGGTGTCCATGGCCTGGAGAGCTTCGCCCGGGTGGTCGGCGTCAACCTGATCGGCACCTTCAACATGCTGCGCCTGGCCGCCGAGGCCATGTCCCAGGGGCCGGCGGACGAGGGCGGTGAGCGCGGGGTGATCATCAACACCGCCTCGGTCGCGGCTTTCGACGGGCAAATCGGCCAAGCCGCCTATGCCGCCTCGAAAAGCGGCGTGGTCGGCATGACCCTGCCGATCGCGCGCGAGCTGGCGCGCTTCGGCATTCGCGTGATGTGCATAGCGCCGGGCATCTTCGCCACGCCGATGCTGACCAGCATGCCGCAGGAGGTGCAGGACTCCCTGGGCGCCAGCGTGCCATTCCCGTCGCGCCTCGGTCGCCCGGACGAATACGCCGCGCTGGTGCGGCACATCATCGAAAACAGCATGCTCAACGGCGAGGTGATTCGTCTCGACGGCGCCATTCGCATGGCCGCCAAATAAGACTGTCTAACTAGTGCCAGTGGCCTGAGCGGTATTTGTAGGCTGGGTAGAGCGCAGCGACAAAACGGCAGGAAAGCCGTTTTGCACAGCTTTAGCTGCCCGTAGGGTGAGGTGCATGGATGCACCTCGTGAAAACCAGCTCTGAGCAGAGGAGAGAAGACATGAGCAATCAACAGGATCCGGTGGTTATCGTCAGTGCCGCCCGCACGCCGATGGGCGGCTTTTTCGGCGACTTCAAGGACGTCAGCGCCGTCGAACTGGGCGCCACGGCGATTCGCGCCGCGCTGGCGCGGGCCGGGCTGCAGCCAACGGAGATCGACGAAGTGATCCTCGGCTGCGTACTGCCAGCCGGGCTGGGCCAGGCCCCAGCGCGTCAAGCGGCGCTCGGCGCCGGGCTGGCACGCGGTACCGTATGTTCGACTATCAACAAGATGTGCGGTTCGGGCATGAAGGCCAGCATGTTGGCGCATGACCTGTTGCTGGCCGGCAGTGCCGACATAGTGCTGGCCGGCGGCATGGAAAGCATGTCCAACGCGCCCTATCTGCTGGAGCGGGCGCGCAGCGGTTACCGCATGGGCCACGGTCGGGTGCTCGATCACATGTTCCTCGATGGCCTGGAAGATGCCTACGACAAGGGCCGGCTGATGGGCACCTTCGCCGAAGACTGTGCCCAGGCCTATGGCTTCAGTCGTGAGGCGCAGGATGCCTTTGCGCTGGCGTCGCTGAGCCGGGCTCAGCAAGCGATGGCCAACGGCCGCTTTGCCGATGAGATCGCCCCGGTCGAGGTCAAGGTCGGCAAGGCGTTGCGCGAGGTGAGCAGTGACGAGCAGCCGCCGAAAGCCCGGCCGGAGAAGATTCCGACCCTGAAACCGGCGTTCCGCGAAGGTGGCACGGTGACGGCGGCCAACTCCAGTTCGATTTCCGACGGCGCCGCGGCGCTGCTGCTGATGCGCCTGTCGCAAGCCGAACGACGCGGCCTCACACCACTGGCGGTGATTCGTGGGCATGCCTCGTTCGCCGATGCGCCCAACCTGTTTCCCACCGCGCCTATTGGTGCGCTGCGGCGGCTGCTGCAGAAAACCGGCTGGGCGCTGGGCGAGGTCGATCTGTTCGAGATCAACGAGGCCTTCGCGGTGGTCGCCATGGCCGCCATGCAGGGCCTCGACCTGCCGCACGACAAGGTCAATATCCACGGGGGTGCCTGCGCCCTCGGTCATCCGATCGGGGCGTCCGGGGCGCGAATCATCGTCACGCTGCTGTCGGCGCTGAAGCAGTACGACCTCAAACGCGGCGTGGCGGCCATCTGCATCGGTGGCGGCGAAGCCACCGCAATCGCCGTCGAACGACTGCGCTGAGACTGGAGAACTCCATGATTCCCTCGGAACAAGACCTGCAAATCCGCGACGTTGCTCGCCAGTTCGCCCAGGAACGTTTGAAGCCCTTTGCCGCCGACTGGGACCGCGAGCACCGCTATCCGGCCGAGGCTTTGCGCGAGATGGCCGGGCTGGGTTTTCTCGGCATGCTGGTGCCGGAAGAGTGGGGTGGCGCGCAAACCGGGCACCTGGCCTATGCCATGGCGCTGGAGGAAATCGCCGCCGGCGATGGCGCCTGCTCGACCATCATGAGCGTGCACAATTCGGTGGGCTGCATGCCGATCTACAAGTTCGGCACCGACGAGCAGAAACAGCGTTACCTGACGCGGCTGGCCAGTGGGGAGATGCTCGGCGCCTTCGCCCTGACCGAACCGCAGGCCGGTTCCGACGCCAGCGCCCTGAAGACCCGCGCGCGCCGCGACGGCGATCACTACGTGCTGAACGGCACCAAGCAGTTCATCACCTCCGGCAGCCATGCCGGGGTGGTAATCACCTTCGCGGTGACCGACCCGGCGGCCGGCAAGAATGGCATCAGCGCCTTTATCGTGCCGACTGATACGCCGGGCTACGAAGTGGCGCGGGTCGAGGACAAGCTCGGGCAGCACGCCTCGGATACCTGCCAGATCGTCTTTAACGACCTGCGCATCCCGGCAGAGCTGCGGCTAGGCGAGGAGGGGCAAGGTTACCGGATCGCCCTGGCCAACCTGGAAGGCGGCCGGATCGGCATCGCCGCGCAATCCGTGGGGATGGCCCGCGCGGCGTTCGAGGTGGCGCGCGATTACGCCCACGAGCGGGAAACCTTCGGCAAGCCGCTGCTGCAACACCAGGCGTTGGCATTCCGGCTGGCGGACATGGCGACGGAAATCGCCGTGGCGCGGCAGATGGTGCACCACACCGCCGCCCTGCGCGATGCCGGGCTGCCCTGTTTGAGCGAGGCGTCGATGGCCAAGTTGTTCGCTTCCGAGATGGCCGAACGGGTCTGCTCGGCGGCGATCCAGACCTTGGGCGGCTATGGCTATCTCAACGATTTCCCGGTCGAGCGCATCTATCGCGACGTGCGTGTCTGTCAGATCTATGAGGGCACCAGCGACGTTCAGCGCATGGTGATTGCGCGCAATCTTTGAGCGCCCGCCTTCGCGGGAACCCAATTCGCGATTGGCTTTTCAAGCCCCGAGCTCAGGCAAGTCCCGGAACCGAGGTCGCGAATAAATTCGTTCGTGTAGGAGCGAATTCATTCGCGATTGGCTTTTCAAGCCCCGAGCTCAGGCAAATCCCGGAATCGAGGTCGCGAATAAATTCGCTCCTACAAGCGGGGCGCTTCGCGGCTGGTAATTTGCTGCGCCAGCTCGATCAGTTGCTCGCGCATCCAGCGGTTGGCCGGGTCCTGGTCGGTGCTTTCATGCCAATAGAGGTGGGTTTCCACCGGCGGCACTTCTACCGGCAGGCCGATATAGTGCAGGTCGTGGCTGCGGGCGAAACGTTCGGGCACGGTCATGGCCATGTCGGTCTGCTGCATCACCATCGACGCCATCAGGTAGTGCTGCGAGCGCAAGGCGATCTTGCGCTGAATCCCCATCTTGCCCAGGGTCAAGTCGACATAACCCAGGCCACTGCGGCGGCTGGAAATGTGGATGTGGGTCAGCGACATGTATTCGTCCAGGCTGAGCTTATCCTTGGCCAGCGGGTGGCCCTTGCGGATGGCGCAGACATAACGGTCCGCCAGCAGCTTGACGTGGCGTACCTGCGGGTCGGTGTTCAGCGGCGCATCGACGGCGAAGTCGAGGCGGCCAGCGGCCAACTCCTTGGTGGTTTCCCGCCGTTTGGAAAGAAAACTCTCGATTTGCACGGCCGGAGCCAGGCGCCGTAGACGCTGGAACAGCGGCGGCAGAATTACCTCCTCGGTGAGGTCGGTCATGCTGATGCGGTAGGTCTTGTTCGCCTGTAATGGGGTGAAGATGCGGCTTTCTTGCACCGAAACGCGCAGCAGCGACAGCGCATTGCGCACCGGGCCGATGATGTTCTGTGCCATTGGCGTCGGCACCATGCCTTGCGCGGTGCGCACGAACAAGGGGTCGTTGAAGGTCTCGCGCAGGCGGGCGAGGGCGTTGGAAACGGCCGGCTGGGTAATGCCGACGATCTGCCCCGCGCGGGTCAGGTTGGCCTCGGTGTAGATGGCGTCGAAGACGATAAAAAGGTTGAGATCGACCTTGTTTAGATTCATTCCGAGCGCTCTCCTGAGGTTATCCAGATCAGCTGATCATATATCGGTGATGAATGTTTATACACGCCGAGAATAGGTTAGGTAAATCTTCATCGCTGATCTAGGATCATTTTCAACCTCACCCCGATACATCAAAATCAGCCGTTCAGAAGGTAGCTCCTAATGGATTTCGCCTATTCCCCCAAGGTTCAAGCACTGCGTGAACGCGTCACTGCGTTTATGGATGCCTATGTTTATCCGGCCGAGTCGGTTTTCGAGCGTCAAGTAGCCGAAGGTGACCGCTGGCAGCCCACCGCGATCATGGAAGAGCTGAAAGCCAAGGCTAAGGCCGAAGGCCTGTGGAACCTGTTTCTCCCGGAGTCCGAGTTGGGTGCCGGCCTGACTAACCTGGAATACGCTCCGCTGGCGGAAATCATGGGCAGATCCTTGCTCGGCCCGGAGCCGTTCAACTGTTCGGCGCCGGACACCGGCAATATGGAAGTCTTGGTGCGTTATGCCAACGAAGCCCAGAAGAAGCAGTGGCTGGAGCCGCTGCTGCGTGGCGAAATCCGCTCCGCCTTCGCCATGACCGAGCCGGACGTGGCCTCGTCCGATGCCACCAACATGGAAGCCCGCGCGGTGCGCGAGGGTGACGAGTGGGTGATCAACGGCCGCAAATGGTGGACTTCCGGCGCCTGTGATCCGCGCTGCAAGATCATGATCTTCATGGGCCTCTCCAACCCGGATGCGCCGCGGCATCAACAACACTCGATGATTCTGGTGCCGACCGATGCGCCCGGGGTGAAGATCGTCCGGCCGTTGCCGGTGTTCGGCTACGACGATGCGCCCCACGGCCACGCCGAAGTGCTGTTCGACAACGTTCGCGTGCCGTACGACAGCGTGCTGCTCGGCGAAGGCCGTGGCTTCGAGATCGCCCAGGGGCGCCTTGGCCCAGGCCGCATCCACCACTGCATGCGCTCCATCGGCATGGCCGAGCGCGCGCTGGAACTGATGTGCAAACGCTCCGTCAGCCGTACCGCCTTCGGCAAGCCGCTGGCGCGCCTGGGTGGCAACGTCGACAAGATCGCCGACTCGCGGATGGAAATCGACATGGCCCGCCTGTTGACCCTGAAAGCCGCGTACATGATGGATACCGTCGGCAACAAGGTCGCCAAGAGTGAGATCGCGCAGATCAAGGTCGTGGCACCGAACGTGGCCTTGCGCGTGATCGACCGGGCCATCCAGATCCACGGTGGCGCCGGCGTGTCCAATGACTTCCCGCTGGCCTACATGTATGCGATGCAGCGCACCCTGCGCCTGGCCGACGGCCCGGACGAAGTGCACCGGGCCGCGATCGGTAAGTTCGAGATCGGCAAATACGTGCCCAAAGAACTGCTTAAAAGCAGCCACTAAGGCGCGCTAAAACGACAAGGCCCGCATCTGCGGGCCTTGTCGTTTCTGTGGTCTTTAGCGGCGGCAAGCCAGTTCAGCCGGGCTCGCTCAATACACCCAGACTTCTACCCGACGGTTTTTGATCCGGCCATTCTCCGCGCTATTCGCGGCCACCGGCAGCTCGTCGCCCAAGCCGCTGATGTCACGGAAGAGCACTCCTTGCTTGGCCAGTTCGCGGCGGACCGTCATCGCCCGCAGTTTCGACAGCAAGGCCGCGCGGGCCGCATCGGCTTTAGGGTCACCAAAGCCAATCAGCACCACTTGCCGATGCAGCTTGTCTTGGCTTTTCAGGTAATCCATTACCCGCTCGAGATCGCGCTGGGCCTTGTTGTCGAGGGTGGCGCTGCCTTCCTGGAAACGGAAGTTCACCGACAGCCGCTGCGCATCACGGGCCAGTTGCTGGTAGCTCTGCGGCATCTCCGGCGTCGGCGCAACCTTAATGGCCTGCACCGTCTGCGCGATAAACCCGCTTTGCGCGACTATGGCCTGGCCACGCGGGCTGTGGGCGAACTGTACCAGGGCCTGGGCCCAGGGATTCCGGACGTCGGGCTGGTTATAGAAGAACAACCGGCGCGACAGCGGATAGTCTTCGGTGGCGATCAGACTGGTGGAGGGCGGCATCGCTTGCGACTCACCATCGGCAATCGCCAGCGCTTTGGCTTGGCGAATGTAGGGCAGGCCGATAAAACCAATGCCCTGCGCATCCTGGCTGACGGCATCGGACAGCTGTTCGCTGGACTCATAACGCTTGGCGCCCGTTGCCAGGCTTTTGCCGTGGGCGGCGAGCACCAGCTCCTTGAAGGTGTCGTAGGTGCCGGACTTGTCATCGCGGGCATACAGCTGGATCGGCCCGCCACGGCCGCCGAGCTCCTCCCAGGTCTTCACCTCGCCCGCGAAGATCTGCGCCAGTTGCTCGGTGCTCAGTGCCGCGAGTGGGTTGCTCGGGTGGAGGATGATCGCCAGGCCATCGATGGCGATCACTTGCTCGGCACCGCGACTTCGCAGATCGCCGAGTGCGGCCAGCTCCTGCGCCTCGCTGTCTTTAATCGGCCGCGAGGAGGCGGCCAGCTCGGCGCTACCGTCTTTCAACGCGACGAAGCCAGTCCCCGAACCATGCGCGGCGACATCGATGCTGACGGTGCGGCCATCGCTGGTTTGTCCTATTACTCGCTGCTCGTTTGCAGTGCCCGTGGCTTCCTGGCGGATGGCGCGCAGGCCTTGTTGCTCCAGCAAGCCCTTGACCAGCGCCGGACCGAGCTTGGCACCTATGGTGTTGGAACCCTGGATGCGCAGCGCCGGCGTGCCCTCTGGCGGAATCGGCAGGGCGGCGAACACCGACCAGGGCAGGGCATAGCAGACGAACCCGAGGATCAGCAGGCCGAGGGTACGGTTCCAGGTTTCGTGTTCAACGCTTGGCATTGCGCGCGACATGCGGCAGGCACCTTCTATGACTGGGAGGAAAGTGCCGAGAGATTAAGACGAAGAGGTGACAGGGATATGACAGGGCGGCGCTTTAGAGGCTCTGCAATGGGGTATTGAGCTAAATAACCGGCCAGCTACCCTCGCCCATGAACGGCAGAGGGCAGCTGGATCGAGAAGAGATCAGCTCAGCTCCAGCCAGATCGGCGCATGGTCGGAGGGTTTTTCCATGGCGCGTAGGTCGTAGTCCACGCCCGCGGCCTTGATCCGCGGTTGCAGAGCGTTGGAGGTCAGGATCACGTCGATGCGCAGGCCGCGTTTGGGCTCGTCTTCGAAGCCTCGGCTGCGGTAGTCGAACCAACTGAAACGGTCGGCCACGTCCGGGTAGAGCTGCCGGAAACTGTCGACCAGGCCCCAGTTTTTCAGGCTGGCCAGCCACTCACGCTCTTCCGGCAGGAAGCTGCATTTGCCGGTCTTCAGCCAGCGCTTGCGGTTCTCCTCGCCGATACCAATGTCGCAGTCTTGCGGGGAAATATTGATATCACCCATCACCACCAGCGGCTGGCTGGGTTGGAACTGGTTTTCCAGCAGGGCCTGCAAATCGGCGTAGAAGCGTTGTTTGGCCGGGAACTTGGTCGGATGGTCGCGGTTTTCGCCCTGCGGGAAGTAGCCGTTCATCACGGTCACCGGCTGGCCATTGGCGTCGGCGAAGCTGCCCCAGATAAAGCGCCGTTGCGCGTCTTCCGCATCGCCGGGAAAGCCTTTATGCAGCGCCAGCGGGGCTTGGCGCGAGAGCAGGGCGACGCCGTAGTGGCCTTTCTGGCCGTGGTAATGCACCTGATAGCCGAGGGCCTCGACGTCGGCCAGCGGGAACTGCTCGTCTGAGACTTTGGTTTCCTGCAGGCCGATCACGTCAGGCTGATGCTTCTCGATCAGCGCCGCCAGTTGATGCGGGCGGGCGCGCAGGCCGTTGATATTGAAGGAGACGATCTTCATGAGCGGCGAGTCCTGGGCTGTCTATCTTGAGAGCTAGCGATGCTAGCCGATTGCTTGGCCGCGCGGCCAGTCATCTGGCAGCCCTGGCGGGGCGGTGCTAACGTGGGGGTGGGCCCCACATAACAAGGGGGCACCACATAACAAGAAGAGGTCACGTGCATGCCTGCATCGTCTGTTGCCGTTGCGCCCGCGGAAGTTCGACTGCTCGATAGCAGTTTCGTCCACGAAGCGCGCTCGCTGCTGTACCACGCCTACCGTCACGAACCTACCTTCGGCTATCTGTTCGAATCTGAACGCCCCGGCTTCGACCAGCGCGTGCGGGCCACCATGCGCGAACTGGTGCAGCAGCACTTCGCCGAAGAGCTGCCGGCCATCGGTCTGTTGATCAACGATCGGCTGGTGGCCCTCGCGCTGATTGCGCCACCCCAACGACGGCTGGATATCACCGAAAGCTGGGGCTGGCGGTTACGCATGCTGCTGACCACCGGTTTACGCTGCACCAAGCGCTATCTGGAGTATCACCACGCGGTGCTCGCCTGCCTGCCGCCGGGGCCCTATCACGTGTTGCCACTGCTGGGCGTGCACCCGGAGTTTCAGGGCCAGCATCTCGGTGAACAGTTGCTCGAAGCGCTGCACAACTGGTGCGCCGAGGATACCGGCTCGCAAGGGGTGGTGCTGGATACCGGCAATCCGCGCTACCTGGAGTTCTACCAGCGCCAGGGTTACGAGGAGATCGGCGAGGTGGCGGTTGGGCCGATCATCGAGCACGTGTTCTTTCATCCCAACCCGCAACCCGCCGTGTTGGCCAGTGCCTGAATGCTCCTCGGGGGGCGGCAGAGCCCCTCTAGAACGCGATGAGGAGTACTTTGCGCGGGGTTATTCCTGCGCGCAGCGGGTGGTGATACTGACTCATAAGTCAGGACTTTTTCGCCCGTCCGTGTTTAACTCTGTCGACTAAAATTTCCGGCCTAACAACCCCAGCATAAGGAACAAGTCCATGGCTCAAGTGACCCTCAAAGGCAACCCCATCCAGGTCAGCGGCGAGCTGCCGCGCGTCGGCCAGCAAGCGCCGGCGTTCAGCCTAGTTGGCAAGGATCTGGCTGACGTGACCCTGGCCAGCTTGGCCGGCAAGCGCAAAGTGCTGAACATTTTCCCCAGCGTCGACACCCCGACCTGCGCCTCCTCCGTGCGTAAGTTCAACGCCGAAACCAGTAAGCTGGCCAATACCGTGGTGCTGTGCATCTCCGCCGACCTGCCGTTCGCCCAGGCGCGCTTCTGCGGCGCCGAAGGCCTGGCAAACGTGGTCAACCTGTCGACCATGCGCGGCGCCGAATTCCTCGAGGACTATGGCGTCGCTATCGCCAACGGCCCGCTGGCCGGCGTTGCCGCCCGTGCCGTGGTGGTGCTGGACGAGAACGACAAGGTGCTGCACAGCGAGTTGGTGAGCGAGATCGCCGAAGAGCCCAACTACGAGGCTGCCGTAGCCGCTCTCAAGTAACACGCTTTCAAGTAACAAGCGGCGACACCTCGAACGGCCTGGCTTCCAGGCCGTTTTTATTTGTGCGCCAGGCGCTTAGTAAAAGTCAGGGTTAAGTAAAAAGCCGGTAAAGAGGCTTTCCGCCGGGCCTCACAGTGCTTATCGTTCTCGCTCGAATCCAGTAATCGACGATGACCATGAGCTCGCAAACCGGTAAAGCCTCCACGTTCCGCACCCTTCGCCCCTGGTTAATCACCGCCGCCGCTTTTGCCGGCGTGGTGTTGCTGGTCATCTGGTTATCCGAACCGACTGGCTCGGCCTCGCCGGCCGAGGGCAAGGTAAGAGGGCGGCCGGGGATGGGGTTGCCCGCTGGCGTAGCCGGAATGATGGTGAGCGTCAGCCAGGTTGTGCGCGCCGATCTTGACGTGCACTACCACGCGCTCGGCACCGTGACCGCCTTCAATACCGTGAATATCAAGCCGCGGGTCAGTGGCGAACTGGTCAAGGTGCTGTTCACCGAGGGCCAGGAGGTGAAGGCCGGCGACTTGCTCGCGGTGGTCGACCCGCGCGCCTATCGCGCCGCGTTGGCGCAAGCCGAAGGGACCTTGCAGCAGAACCGCGCGCAGTTGAAAAACGCCGAAATCGACCTCGAACGCTATCGCGGCCTGTATGCCGAAGACTCCATCGCCAAGCAGACCCTGGACACCCAGGCGGCCTTGCTCAGCCAATATCAGGGCACCCTGATGACCAATCAGGGCCAGGTGGATGATGCCAAGCTGAACCTGGCGTTCACCGAAATTCGCGCGCCGATCAGCGGCCGGCTGGGCTTGCGCCAGATCGATGTCGGTAACCTGGTCAGTTCCAGCGACACCACGCCGCTGGTGGTGATCACCCAGGTACAGCCGATTGCCGTGGTCTTCAACCTGCCGCAACAGCAGCTCGGTACCGTGGTGCGCCAGCTCAACGCCAAGCAGGCGCTGCCGGTAGAGGCGCTGGACCGCAATAAAGACCTGACCCTGGCCAAGGGGGAACTCATTGCCGTAGACAACCAGATCGACACCACCACCGGCACGGTCAAGCTCAAGGCCCAATTTGCTAATAATAGCGGCGCCAACGCCGACCGCTCGCTTTTCCCCAATCAGTTCGTCAACGTGCGCCTGCTCGCCGAGACCCTGCATGACGTGCTGCTGATCCCGGCCAACGCCGTGCAGCGCGGTAATGACGGCACCTATGTGTATGTGCTCGGCGAAGGCGACAAGGTCAGCCAGCGCGCGATCACCCTGGGGATCGGCGAAGGCGAAAGGGTCGTGGTGGAAAAGGGCCTGGCAGTCGGTGAGCAGGTCGTGGTCGAGGGTACCGACCGTCTGCGCGATGGCATGGCGGTGCGTATCGCCGCATCGGAGCAAGTGCACAAAGACCAGGTGCAGAAAGACCAGGGCGCTGGCGCATCCCAAGGTGCTGCGGCCCAAGGCCAAGAGGCTAAGGCCGGGGCCGCACAATGAACCCGTCGCGCCCGTTCATCCTGCGGCCGGTCGCGACCACCTTGTTGATGGTCGCGATCCTGCTGTCGGGGATCATCGCCTATCGCTTCTTACCGATTTCGGCTTTGCCGGAAGTGGATTATCCGACCATCCAGGTGGTCACCCTGTATCCCGGCGCCAGCCCGGAAATCATGACGTCCTCGGTGACCGCACCGTTGGAAAACCAGCTCGGGCAGATCCCCGGCCTGAACGAGATGTCTTCGAGCAGTTCGGGCGGAGCGTCGGTGATCACCCTGCAATTTACCCTGCAAAGCGACCTGGATGTGGTCGAACAGGGCGTCCAGGCGGCGATCAATACCGCGCAGAGCCTGCTGCCCAATGACCTGCCGTACCAGCCCTCGTACAGCAAGGTGAACCCGGCCGATGCGCCAATCCTGACGCTGGCAGTGACCTCGAGCAATCTGACGCTGCCGCAGGTACAGGATCTGGTGGACACCCGCCTGGCGCAAAAAATCGCGCAGATTTCCGGCGTCGGCCTGGTCAGCATCAGCGGTGGGCAGCGCCCTGCGGTACGCATTCGCGCCAATCCAATCGCCCTGGCCGCCGCCGGGCTGAGCCTGGATGATCTGCGCAGCACGGTGTCGAACAACAACCTCAACGGCCCGAAAGGCAGTTTCGACGGCCCGACCCGGGCTTCGACCCTGGATGCCAACGACCAACTCAAATCCGCCGCGGCTTACCGTGAGCTGGTGGTGGCGTACAAGAACGGCGCGCCGCTGCGCCTGCAGGACGTTGCCAGCATCGACGACGCTGCGGAAAACGTCCGCCTCGCCGCCTGGGCCAATACTACGCCGGCGGTGGTGCTGAACATCCAGCGCCAGCCGGGCGCCAATGTGATCGAGGTGGTCGACCGCATCAAGGCCCTGTTGCCGCAGCTGCAAGCCAGCCTGCCGGGCAGCCTGGAGGTCCAGGTGCTGACTGACCGCACCACGACCATCCGGGCATCGGTCGCCGATGTGCAGTTCGAGTTGGTGCTGGCCGTCTGCCTGGTGGTGATGGTGACCTTCCTGTTTCTGCGCAACTTCTCCGCCACGCTGATTCCCAGCCTGGCGGTGCCGCTGTCGCTGATCGGCACCTTCGGCGTCATGTACCTGGCCGGTTTCTCGGTCAACAACCTGTCGCTGATGGCGCTGACCATCGCCACCGGCTTCGTGGTCGATGACGCCATCGTCATGGTGGAAAACATCACCCGTTACCTGGAACAGGGTGACGGCCCGCTGGAGGCCGCGCTGAAGGGCTCGAAGCAGATCGGCTTCACCATCATCTCGCTGACCTTTTCCTTGATCGCCGTGCTGATTCCGCTGCTGTTCATGGGCGACGTAGCGGGGCGGCTGTTCCGCGAGTTCGCCATCACCCTGGCGGTGGCGATCCTGATTTCCGGCATCGTCTCGCTGACCTTGACGCCGATGCTCTGCGCCAAGCTGCTGCGCCACATCCCCGAGCACAAGCAGGGGCGTTTCGCCCGCGCCGCCGGCCACGTCATCGAGGGCATGATCGAACGCTACGGCCGCGCCTTGCGCGTGGTGCTGCGCCATCAACCGCTGACCTTGCTGGTCGCCATCGGCACCCTGCTGCTGACCGCGCTGCTCTACGCCTTGATGCCCAAGGGCTTCTTCCCGGTGCAGGACACCGGGGTGATCCAGGGCATTGCCGAGGCGCCACAGTCGATCTCCTTCCAGGCCATGGCGGCGCGACAGCAGGATTTGTCCAAGGTGCTGCTGGCCGATCCGGCGGTGGCAAGCCTGTCTTCCTTTATCGGTGTGGATGGCAGCAACGCCACGCTGAACACCGGGCGCCTGCTGATCAACCTCAAGCCCCACGGCCAGCGCGATGCCAGCGCCAGCGAGGTGATCCGCCGGCTGCAGCCCAAGCTCGCCGAGGTCGCCGGGATTCGCCTGTACCTGCAACCGGTGCAGGACCTGACCATCGAGGACCGGGTCGCGCGCACCCAGTACCAGTTCACCCTGCAGGACTCCAACCCCGAGGTGCTGGCCAAGTGGGTGCCGCTGCTGGTCGAGCGCCTGCAACAGTTGCCGGAACTCGCCGACGTGGCCAGCGACTGGCAGGACAAGGGCCTGCAGGCCTTCGTCAATATCGACCGCGACGCCGCCTCGCGCCTGGGTGTGTCCCTGGCCGATGTCGACAGCGCGCTGTACAACGCCTTCGGCCAGCGGCTGATTTCCACCATCTTCACCCAGGCCACTCAGTACCGGGTGGTGCTGGAGGTGGCGCCGCAGTTCCAGCTCGGCCCACAGGCGCTGGAAAACCTCTATGTCAGCGGCACCGACGGGGTGCAGGTGCGGCTCTCGGCATTGGCCCACATCGAGGAACGCCACACCTTGCTGGCGATCAACCATATCAGCCAGTTCCCGGCGGCGACCCTCTCCTTCAACCTCGCGCCAAAGGTCGCCTTGAGTGAGGCGGTGCAGGCGATTCGCGCGGTGGAGCAGCAGATGAATCTGCCGGTCGGCCTGCAGACCAGTTTCCGCGGTGCGGCGCAGGCGTTCGAGGCGTCGCTGTCGAGTACGCTGCTGCTGATTCTGGCGGCGGTGGTGACCATGTATATCGTGCTGGGGATTCTCTACGAGAGCTTCATCCATCCGGTGACCATCCTCTCGACGCTGCCCTCGGCCGGGGTCGGCGCGCTGCTGGCCTTGATGCTGGCGGGGGAGGAGATCGGCATAGTGGCGATCATCGGCATCATCCTGTTGATCGGCATCGTTAAGAAGAACGCGATCATGATGATCGACTTCGCCCTCGATGCGGAGCGTCACCAGGGCATGAGCCCGGTGGATGCGATCTTTCAGGCCTGCCTGCTGCGGTTCCGGCCAATCCTGATGACCACCCTGGCCGCGCTGCTCGCCGCGCTGCCACTGATGTTCGCCGCCGGTGCCGGCGCCGAACTACGGCGGCCGCTAGGGATCGCCATGGTCGGCGGCCTGCTGCTCAGCCAGGTGCTGACGCTGTTCACCACGCCGGTGATCTACCTGGCCTTCGACCGCCTGGCGCGACGTTGGAATGCCTGGCGTAAGCGCCACGGCATGGATCTGTCGGTGCAGTCATGAACGTGCTGATACAGCCATGAACCTCTCGACGACCTTTATTCGCCGCCCGGTCGCGACCACGCTGCTGACCCTGGCGTTGCTGCTGGCCGGCTGGTTGTCGTTCGGCCTGTTGCCGGTGGCGCCGCTGCCGCAGGTGGATTTCCCGACCATCATGGTCAGCGCGGCGATGCCCGGGGCCAGTCCGGAGACCATGGCCTCTTCGGTGGCGACGCCGCTGGAGCGCGCGCTGGGGCGGATCTCCGGTATCAGCGAGATGACCTCGACCAGCTCGTTGGGCTCGACCACCATCGTCATTCAGTTCGAGCTGGAAAAGAACATCGAGGGGGCGGCGCGCGAAGTCCAGGCGGCGATCAACGCGGCCAGTAGCCTGTTGCCGAGCGGCATGCCGAGCAATCCGACTTACCGCAAGGCCAACCCCTCGGACATGCCGGTGATGGTGCTGACGCTGACGTCGGAGAGTTACAGCCGCGGTGAAATGTACGACCTGGCCTCGACCCTGTTATCGCCACGGCTGTCCCAGGTGAAGGGCATTGGCCAGGTCAGCATCGGCGGCAGCTCCTTGCCGGCGGTGCGCGTCGACCTTAACCCGGATGCCTTGAACCAGTTCGGCATCTCCCTCGACAGCGTGCGTACGGCCATCGCCAATACCAACTCGAACGGTCCCAAGGGCGCGATCGAGAGCGATGAGCGGCAGTGGCAGGTGGACGCCAACGACCAGTTGCGCAAAGCCAGCGACTACCTGCCGGTGATCGTTCACTACAACGCCGAAACCGGTGCCGCCGTGCGCCTGGGGGATATTGCCCAGGTCAGCAATGCGGTGGAGGACGTGCGCAACGCCGGTTTTTCCGGGAAGAGTCCGGCGGTGCTACTGATCGTCACCCGTCAGCCGGGCGCCAACATCATCGAGGCCACCGACGCCATCCACGCGCTGCTGCCGCAGTTGCAGGAGCTGCTCGGGCCGCAGGTCACACTCAAGGTCATGGACGACCGCAGCCCGAGCATCCGCGCCTCGCTGGAGGAGGCGGAGATCACCTTGCTGATCTCCGTGATGCTGGTGATCCTGGTGGTCTACCTGTTTCTGCGCAGCCCGCGCGCCACGCTGATTCCGGCCCTGGCGGTGCCGGTGTCGCTGGTCGGCACCTTCGCGGTGATGTACCTCTGCGACTTCTCGCTGAACAACCTGTCGCTGATGGCGCTGATAGTCGCCACCGGCTTCGTGGTCGACGATGCCATAGTGGTGGTCGAGAACATCGCCCGGCGGATCGAGGAGGGCGAGTCGCCGCTCGAAGCTTCGATCCATGGCGCCCGTGAAGTCGGCTTCACGGTGCTGTCGATGACCCTATCGCTGGTGGCGGTGTTTATCCCGATCCTGCTGATGGGCGGGATCATGGGCCGTTTGTTCCGCGAGTTCTCGGTGACGCTGTCGGCAGCGATCCTGGTGTCGCTGGTGGTGTCTTTGACGCTGACGCCGATGCTCTGCGCGCGCCTGCTGAAGTCGCACAAGAAGTCTTCAGTGCAGGCTCGGCCGCGCCAGCAGAGTCGCTTGTTCCAGAGCGTCATGCGGCGTTATCAGAGCAGCCTGGAGTGGGCGCTCAGCCATTCACGGCTGATGCTGGTGATCATGGCCGGCTGTATCGCGCTGAATCTCTACCTGTTCGCGGTGGTGCCCAAGGGCTTCCTGCCGGAGCAGGATTCCGGCCGGCTACGGGGTTTCGCGGTGGCCGACCAGAGCATTTCGTTCCAGGCGTTGCAGCAGAAGATGGAGGCTTTTCGCCACATCCTCGGCGAAGATCCGGCGGTAGCGAACGTCGTAGGTTTTGTCGGCGGTGGGCGCTGGCAATCGAGCAACACCGGTTCGTTCTTCGTCACCTTGAAACCCATAGGCGAACGTGACCCGGTCAATAGCGTGTTGGCGCGCCTACGGGTGAAGCTGGCGAAAATTCCCGGTGCGGCGCTCTATCTCAACGCCGGGCAGGATGTGCGCCTGGGTGGCCGCGATAGCCACGCCAGCAACCAGTTCACCCTGCGCAGCGATGACCTGAAACTGCTGCGTGAATGGGCGCCGAAAGTCGAGGCGGCGATGCGCGCCGTGCCACAGGTGCAGGACTTGAATAGCGACTCCCAGGACAAGGGCGTGCAAAGCCTGCTGGTGATCGACCGTGACCGCGCCGCCAGCCTCGGCGTGGACGTGGCGCTGGTGGATGAGGTGCTGAACAACTCCTTCGGCCAGCGGCAGATCGCCAACATCTACAACCCGCTGAACCAGTACCACGTGGTGATGGAAGTCGGCGCCCAGTACCAGCAGAGCCCGGAAATCCTCCGTCAGGTCTACGTCATCGGCAGTGCCGGGCAGCGCGTGCCGCTGGCCGAGTTCAGCCACTTCGAGCCGAGCACCGCGCCGCTGTCGGTCAACCACCAAGGGCAGTTCGCCGCCATTACCTTTTCCTTCAACCTGGCGCCGAAGGCGCTGATCGGCCCGACGCGGGATGCGATCATGGCGGCGTTGGCGCCCTTGCAACTGCCGCTGGATATCCAGGCCAGCTTCGAAGGCAACGCCGGCGCCGTGCAGCAGACGCAAGACAACATGCCCTGGCTGATCGTGCTGGCATTGGTCTCGGTGTACATCGTGCTCGGCATTCTCTATGAGAGCTATGTGCACCCACTGACCATCCTCTCGACGCTGCCGTCGGCGGGCGTCGGCGCGCTGTTGGCCTTGATCATCTGCCGCAGCGAGCTGACGTTGATCGCCCTGATCGGCATCATCCTGCTGATCGGCATCGTCAAGAAGAACGCCATCCTGATGATCGACTTCGCCCTGGAGGCCGAGCGCCGCCTGGGCCTGAGCCCCCGCGAGGCGATTCTCGAAGCCTGCGTCAAACGCTTCCGGCCCATCATGATGACCACCTTGGCGGCGCTGCTGGGCGCGCTGCCGCTGATATTCGGGGTCGGTGGCGATGCCGGGCTGCGCCGCCCCCTGGGGATCACCATAGTCGGCGGTTTGATCGCCAGCCAATTGCTCACGCTGTACACCACGCCCGTGGTCTACCTGTACCTCGATCGTCTGCGCCACTGGGTCAACCGCCGGCGTGGCGTGCGCACCGATGCCTCGTTGGAGAACCCGTTATGAGCCTGTATCCCCGCCGTCTTTCCCAGGCGTCGGCCTTAGTGCTGGCGATTGCCGCCGCGCTGGCGGGCTGTGCCGTCGGCCCGGACTATCTGCAGCCGAGTGTCGAAGTGCCGGCAAGCTTCAAGCAAGCCGAAGGCTGGCGCATCGCCGAGCCCAGCGATGCGCTGCAGCGTGGCGCCTGGTGGGCGCTGTATGGCGACCCGGTATTGGACGGTCTGCAACAGCGGCTGCAGCAATCCAACCAGACGCTGGCCCAGGCCGAGGCGCAATACCGGCAGGCGCAGGCCTTGGCGCGTGGCGCGCGGGCGGCGTTTTTCCCGAGTCTGTCGGCGAGCTTCGACAAGACCCGCTCGGGCCAGGGCGCCGGCGGCAGCACCGTGCGCCTGGCCGATGGCTCGACCGTCAACAGCGCCAGCGCCGGCGGGGTTTCCACCAGCTACCAAAGCAGCCTCGGGGTGAGTTGGGAGCTCGACCTGTGGGGCAAGCTGCGCCGGCAACTGGAGTCCGACAGCGCCAGTGCGCAGGCGAGCAAGGCGACCCTGGCCGCGACCAAACTCAGCCAGCAGTCGGAGCTGGCGCAGAGCTACCTGCAATTGCGCGTGCTGGATGCGCAGAAGCGCCTGCTCGATGCCACTGTCGAGGCTTACGCCCGCTCGCTCAAACTCACCGAGAACCAATACCGCGCCGGGATAGTTACCAAGGCCGATGTCGCCCAGGCACGCACCCAGCTGAAAAGCACCCAGGCCCAGGCCATCGACCTGAAGTACCAGCGCGCCCAGTTGGAACATGCGCTTGCCGTGCTGGTGGGCGTGCCGCCGGCGGAATTCAGCCTGGCGGCGCTGGACGGCTTGCCCAGCCTGCCGGAGATCCCCGTAACCCTGCCGTCGCAACTGCTGCAACGGCGCCCGGACATTGCCGCCGCCGAGCGCGAGGTGATTGCGGCCAACGCCTTGATCGGCGTGAACAAGGCCGCCTATTACCCGGACCTGACCCTGACCGCGGCCGGTGGTTACCGCAATGACAGCCTCAACCAGTTGCTCACGGTGCCGAACCGCTATTGGTCGATCGGCCCGGGATTTGCCATGACCCTGTTCGACGGTGGGCTGATCCGCTCGCGCGTGGAGCAGGCCGAGGCCAGCTACGATGCCACAGTCGCCAGTTACCGGCAGACCGTGCTGAGCGGCTTTCGCGAGGTCGAAGACTACCTGGTGCAACTCGACGTGCTGGCGGAGGAGAGCGGGGTACAGCAGGAGGCCCTGGATTCGGCGCGTGAGTCGCTGCGGCTGATCAACAACCAGTACAAGGCCGGCACCATCGATTACCTGAATGTGGTCACGGTGCAGACCACCGCGCTGGCCAACGAACGCAGCGTCCTGACCCTGTTCGGCAGCCGCCTGACCGCCAGTGTGCAGTTGATCGCGGCCTTGGGGGGCGGCTGGCAGATCGAGCAACTCACGCAACCCGACGCGGCCGATTAAACGCCAGCCTTGTAGGCTGGGCTCGTAGGTGTTGCACAGGCTGATCGGGTGAGGGAGGCTGCGGATTGGCGTCCTGTGTTCCCCTCACCACAATCCTTGTTAGTAGGCGCCCATATAGTCGCGCTTACCCACTTCAACACCGTTGTGACGCAGGATTGCGTAGGTGCTGCTGACGTGAAAGAAGAACTGCGGCAGGCCATAGCTCAACAAGTAGGCCTGCCCAGTGAATTTCTTCTCCTTCGGCGTACCCGGGCGGGTAACGATCTCACGCGCTTCGTTGCCGTCGATCTGGGCGGGGCTGAAGCCGTCGACAAAAGCCAGGGTCTTGCTGAGCAGGGCTTGCAGATCGGCGAAAGTTTGCTCGTTGTCTTCGTACTTGGGCACCTCTACACCCGCCAGACGGGCCGATACGCCACGGGCGAAATCAGCCGCGATCTGCACTTGGCGGGTCAACGGAAACATGTCTGGGAACAAGCGTGCTTGCAGCAGGGCATTGGGTTCGATGCTCTTTGCCGTAGCGTGAGCTTCGGCCTTAACCAAAATGCCGCTCAAGCTGTTGAGCATCTGCTTGAACACTGGAATGGATGCGGCGTACAGGGAAATGGTCATGGAGCTCTCCGGGATTGAATGTGGGCGGGATTATAACGATTACGCGAATCAGGGCCTGGCCGTGTTCGTGTAGCACGGGGGAAGTGAGCATTTTTTGCAGCCGCAAGGTCAGCCTGACCACGTCCGCGAGCCACCTGAGCGGCTCAAAACGACCCATTTCGGACAGTCAAAGGTGTCTACGAAACACGGGGCGATTCAAGCTCCAGAAAACCGTTGCAACTGCATTTCCCGCAGGCGGCTCAGAGTGCGGCGGAACGGAAAAGACAGGTAGCCCTGGGTATACAGCTCCTCCAGCGGCACCTGCGCCTCCAGATAGAGCGGAACCCTGCGGTCGTAGCATTCATCCACCAGCGCAATGAAACGCCGCACGCTATCGTCATGCACGGACAGTTCGGGTAGCTGACGATCACCGGCAATCACCCGCTCTACGCCATCTTCAGTACCGCGGGCAATCTTGGCCGCTCTTTGCCGGCCACTCAGATTGGGTACCTCGCTCAGCAAGATGGCCGAGAAGCGATCGCACAAGGCAATGAAATCCAAGGCAGAGAGTGGCTGCTCGCACAGGTCGGTATAGTGACACCAGATCACTTTTTCGCTGTGCTGCACCACTGAAATGGGCCGATGCCCCAGTACGATGGGTTCGCTAGAGGTCGGCTTGCCAGCCATCAACCGGCGGAACACCTCGTTCATGACACAGGGTTGACCTGGATAGGCGACCCAATAACGCTGATGCTCTGCGCCCGGATGCAGGCGGTGATCCTGTCCGCCATCTACGCCAACAACCTGCATATAACAATTGATGGCTGCAATGGCCGGCTGAAAACGCTGCCGATTGAAACCATCGGCATACAGGTGTTCCGGCGGCTGGTTGGACGTGGCAACCAGCACCACCCCCTGCTCGAACATCACCTGCAGCAGCCGCCCCAGGATGATGGCGTCGCCAATGTCACTGACAAACAACTCGTCAAAACACAGCACCCTGACCTCTTTACTCAGCTCGCGGGCCAGTGCCTGCAAGGGATCCGCGGTGCCGGTCAATTGAAACAGGCGCATGTGCACCCAGCGCATGAAGTGATGAAAATGCTGCCGCCGGGCCGGAACGCGAAGGCTCTGATGAAACCGATCCATCAGCCAGGTCTTGCCGCGCCCGACCGGTCCCCAGAGATAAACCCCGGTCACCGGCTTCGCTCGGTTGCCTTCCTGATGCAAGGCCTGATGGCAGCTTTGCAGCGACCTCGCTGCCTGCCATTGAGCCTCATCCGACTCGAAGCCATCCTGGTCAATGGCCTGCTGATAGGCAGCCAGGGGGGACACGACATTCATAATGAAAAGTAACCGCTCAATAAACCCCAGCTGTTGATAGCGGGGGGGGGGTGTTTCACAGTGCCGCGGCTGGCTTGCAACTCCACGGCAGTAGCGCCTCTTAGTCCTCTAGCAAACCCGCCACAGCAACGCGGGCCTACTACTGCGCTGCCATTATCTTGCGATAGCGGCGCCGATATTCCTCGTATGTCAGGGACTTGCGATCGAGTAGCGGGATGCGCTTGTCACGCGACAGGAGCAGTGTAAAGCCTTCAAGGCGGTTTCTCAGCACGCCAACGAGTCCCTGCATTGTAAAAACTCGTACTACAGCCACGAGGCAATATTCGGTTTAACGCACCGCGCTATCAGCCTTTCGGCCTTCTGGAATCGACCCAGGCTGGGTGAGTAAACATTCCGAGCCTGTTTCTAACGCCGGATAATCGAGTGCAGTAGTTCTCTCGCGGCCTGGGCCAGAAGCAGTCCTTCTGGAGGGTCTACGAAACTCGGGGCTATTGATTAATCCTGCATCAGCACATCGATGATTGGACAGCTCGCGCCACCACCATCATCACCGGCACCGGCACCGGCACCGGCACCGGCACCGGCACCGGCACCGGCATCGCATTGCTGCACCAGACCGGCCAGCACTTTCTGCATAGCGGCAAGGTCGGCGATCTTCTGTTCGATCAGCACCAGCTTGCGGGCCGCCAATGCCTGCGTCTCGGCGCACGCGCAGCCCGCGTCCAAGCGCAGCAACCCACCGACTTCGGACAGCGTGAAGCCAAGCGCCTGTGCCCGCTTGATGAAGCGCAGCCGCTTCGCCTGTTCCGCCGCGTAGCGCCGCTGCCCGCCCGGCGGCTTGGCCGGTTCATCCAGCAGGCCGCGCCGCTGGTAATAGCGGATGGTCTCGACGTTCACCCCAGCGGCAGCCGCCAGCTTGCCGATGGTCAGTTCTCCGGCCATCACATTCTCCTTGATTCCGTACTTAGGTACTGGATTTAGAATAACACTTGGTAAACAGGTTCAAGGAGACAGGCATGGCGCAACTCACCGCAAAAGGCTCGCTAATCGCGGGCGTGCTGGCCGCCATTGGTGCGTCGCTGTGTTGTGTCGGGCCGCTGGTCCTGTTGGCGTTCGGCATCGGCGGTGTTTGGGTCGGCAACCTGACGGCGATGGAGCCGTACCGGCCCATCTTCATTGGACTGACGCTGCTGTTTCTCGGCTTGGCCTGGCGCAAGCTCTACTTGATTCCGCAAGTCTGCGCAGCGGGTACGCCTTGCACTGACCCTCGCCCCCTCAAGCGGCTGCGGTTCACGTTCTGGCTGGTCACTGCACTGTTGCTCGTCCTGTTGGCTGTACCGTGGTTCGCCCCATTGTTCTACTGAAAGGAGATCGCCATGCGCAAATTGCTGATTGCCGCACTCGTTGCCGTACCCTTCGCAGCGCTGGCCGCCCCACCGAAAACCGTCACGCTCGACGTAAAGAACATGACGTGCGAACTCTGTCCGATAACGGTTAAGAAATCACTGGAAAAGGTGCCCGGTGTGAACGCCGTCGAGGTCGATTTCGACAAGAAAACCGCCACTGTGACCTTCGACCCCGACCAGGCCCAGCCCGAGGCGCTAACCAAGGCGACCACGAACGCGGGCTATCCCTCCGCCGTGCAGAAGTGACGCCACGATGAGCGCTATCGTTCTTGAATCCGTGCTGACCTGCCCGCATTGCGGCTTCGCCAAGCAGGAACGCATGCCCACGGTTGCTTGCCAGTTCTTCTACGAGTGCAGCAACTGCAAGGCCCTGCTGCGCCCGAATCGCGGTGACTGCTGCGTGTTCTGTTCGTTCGGCTCGGTGAAGTGCCCGCCAATTCAGGCGCAGCGCGGGTGTTGCGGGTAATGGCCGTTCAAATGAGAAAGTATAAAGTTGCGCTCAGCAAATGCATGCAAGTTGACCGGCTGTTTCTGGCCGATTGCGTAGTGATCGAAACAGGGTCAGGCCGCCGGCGTCGGCATCGAACAGGCAGCCGGAATTGGCCTGGACTTTAAGGGTTGGAATCTCATCTTTGCAGTTCCGGACAGCATCGACGTGCAAAGCGAAGTGGCAAAGGAATTTGCTTCACCATGCATCTGCCGGTAAACCCGCCACAGGAAAGCGTGTGACCGCTGAAGCCAACGCACGCTGAACTTGTCATAAGATCAATTATGCGAAGTGTCAACCGACTCTGCGGCTTGACGCCGACAGTCTACGCACTTCGCATAATCGAAGCGTTACGTTCAGTCGTGTCCGGACACTAGCGACAGCTCCGGGCGCGATTTAATGTAACGCCCATTATGCGCAAGCTTGCTCCCCTCGATATTCCGCCCCAGCTCATCCGTGATGCACAGCTCTACGCGCCTTCCAGGGACGCCCTGGACGCTGTTTGCCACGTTTTGTCGGATTACCCTCGACTGGTTGCAGAAACGCGCCAATTGCGCAGCAGGGTTGCCCAGCTCGATCGAGAGGGCGCCGACCTCGATTCCCGTCTGGAAGCCTTGCATGCCGCCTGCCGGGGAATCCTCGATCTTTGACCACCCCCTTCACTGTTCAACCCGGGGTAGCCCTTGGGCGCAGGGGCTCGCCCCTGATCCAGCGCAGCGAGGATGCCTCTAAGCGTGCGAATACGGCATCACGCTGTTTGGGGTAGCGCAGCGAGGGGGCACCCCTACCAAGTCGCACGAATGTGCAGCGAAGGTGCCTCTTGATCGCTCTGGTCTCCTCGGTGGTAACCATCCCGACTAACCGGCTTTTTGCTTTCTCGTTTTCCGCGAAAACGGGTGGGGGTGCTGTTACACCCCCACTTTATTATGGTTATCCGGAATTCCGGCCATCACTCCGCATCAATCGTGATCGTCCCGTCATGGCTGACTCGCGCGTAAGGTATTGATTTTTCTAGTATTCGATGCAAAAGCTTCGGGTCATCCAGCGGCCTGTGCCCGTTCTTCATCAGTATGTTGTTGATTTCTATCGACTTTTTCCTAAGTAACTCTTGCTCGTCCTTGGTTAGACGTAGCTGCATACCGGCGCTCTCTTGGTCCATGGGTCTGATCTCCTGATTTTAAACATGTCTGTCGAAATGTATTGACAGCGATTTGTCGACAAATACGCAATCGCCTGCAAATTGACATGGTGATTTGTTGACATGTTTATAGATTGGCTCACGGTTTCACAGGAACACAATCACGACCTCCCTGTCGTGTGCGACGTGTTTACGCTGACGATTGATGCCAATACGAACGAAGTCCTGAGCACTCGTCAGCCTAGATTCAAGCACGAAGCCAGCCACTCGACTTCCGTCACAATCCATGTCCAGGGCCGCAAAGTCCGCGTCGAGGGCAATCCGAGCAGAGTAGGGCGCCTTGATAACCTCTTTGGTTTCACCTCAATTGAGCAGTGCATATCCGTCTATAACGCGCTTTTGCGTGATTACGGGCTTCCGCCGTTCACCCGTTGCACTCGCGTTGATATCCGCCAGGGCGAGTCGGGCGCTAAGTCAGGTGATCGCATCGCCGATGGGGCCAAAATTGAACGAATCGACCTGACCACAAACGTTGCGATGGGTGAGGGCAATGTCCTTGCCTACCTGCGCGGCGTTTCCAGTCAGCGCATAGGTCACTCGATTGGCTTTCTTTACCCCAACGGCCGGACTGTCTCTTGGACACCCAAGGGCAACGGCAAAGGCGGGCGCCTCCAGTACCGCAAGGCTTACGACAAAGCCTTTGAGATGGATCAAAACATTCTCCCCAAAATCAAGCGCCTCTACGGCGAAGAATCTCCCGAATACGCGTATGTCCTGCGCGTTCGGAACTACTGCGCTGAGCACGGCGTGGTGCGCATGGAACAAGAACTCAAAAGCGAGTTTTTGCAGCGCGAAGCCCTTTGCTACTGGGGCCTATTTGATGAAAGGCGTTTAGCCGAACTCCACGACGAGTTTCTAAAAATCGACGAGAAATTGAAGGTGACAGCGATGGATATCGTGAGCATCAGCGGGCAGTTAATTGCCGAGGGCGTCTGTGATACGACCCGTTCCGCCATGACCACGGCGGGCTATGCACTGCTTTGGATGTCGGGCGCTCCAATCGACTTTTCTAAGTCTCAGGTGAACACCCATGCTGCTCGCCTCAACCGCATTGGTATCAACATCCGCAACGCCTGCGACACCAGCCGTTTTGCTCCGGTGTTTGTCCGTCAGTGCCGTGAAATCAACAAATCGGCCCTGCTCGTGCCGCTCTGGTATCAGCGCCCGAACCACCTCCAGCAGGTGGCGGCATGATCATCCTCGACCGCGTGTTTTGCGACCTGTGCGAGACGCCCATGGGTCAGTTGATGGCCCAGTCTGCGCAATCGCCCGACCTGATTTCCGACCAGTCTCGCCCTCCTGAATTCGCCGTTTGCCCGGACTGCCTGGACGCTGCTTGTGCCGAGGTGGCCGCATGAAGTCCATGGCCATTTTCTCGTTCTGGCTCTGTGTTCACGTGGCGTTCTCCTTACTGCTTGGTCATCTGGCTCGGCAGGTTGTCGAGTTCTGCACGATCTACCCGCTCGAGGGTACTTTTGGCGTCGTCGCATCGTCCATTGCAGCTCTTTTTATTCTTGCGCGGGCGGCTTTGTCATGGGGCTGAAAACCGTCAGTTTCCAGGGCGCTCAGCTCAGCGCTGGTCAGCGTCGCCAGCTCGCCTTCCAGCAGCAGACCCGCGCCGCCTTTCTCAATCCCATCTTGGCCGAAACGGTCGAACAAACCATTGCAGCCGTGGAGGCCCGGAAAGAGCAGGGCGTCAAGCCTGAGCGCATTTGGTTTGTCGATCGCCAGGAAACGGGCACCGCCTGCGTCGCCGAATGGATGGGCTACTGAATCCGCCCACAAGGGCAAAACCACGGCCAGCCGCCGCGCTGAGCTGCCACAACGCAAGAGGGCAACACCATGAGCATGACCATCAAAGTTGAAACAACCGGCCAGTTCCGTTCGGGTACTGCCGCCAAGTCCGGCAAGCCGTACTTCATGTGCGAGGCGTTCGCGCACCTGCCGGGCGTGCCTTACCCGCAAAAATTCAGTTACTACGCGGCCGCTCAGACCGAGGTTTTGCCGGTCGGCCTGTACGAGTGCGACGTCATGGCCAGCATCAAAGACGACCGCATCAACTTTGACGTCGATCCTCGCCAGGGCCGCCGCATTAGCAATGCCACTGTCGCTCAACCGCTCAAGGCTGCGGCGCAGTAATGCTCCCTCTGTGCGTTCACCTCGACCAAGCCACCAACGCGCTCATAGCGGCGGGTGAGTTCACTGGCGAATGCACGGGTTATGTACTCATGACTCCGGCCGATTGGGCTGGCTCCATGACGGTAGCGCAACTGTTCGCCTTCCCTGATCCATTGGCGTTTGCGGCTGCGTTTACCGCTTCCTTCGGCGTTGTCACTGGCTGCGCCGTCGTAGCTCACGCAATCGGCTCTGTGGCCGGTTTCTTCGATCCCAAAAACGATATACAGGAACTCTGACCATGCAAAAACTCAACGCTCTGACTGCTGCTGTTCGCCGCGTTATACCTTCCTTTTCGACTCTGGCCGCTGCTGGTTTCGGCACCCTGGCGCTCTCCACTGGCGCCAGTGCTGCTGACCTCGACTTGACCACCATGATCGCCACCGTTTCCGGTGCTGCCGTTATCGCCGCGTTCCTGGGCATGGGCATCGTGAAGCTGGGCCCGAACTTCGCCCGCTGGGCAATCAACAAGGTCGCCAGCTTCTTCTGAGGCCGGTTTTCAACGCTCTATCAGAGGCCTACGGGCCTCTTTCCGTTTCAGGGGTGAGGAAAATGATATGGATCGTATTCGCCGCGTTTCTCGGGCTCGTCTGTGGTGGTGTGGGCTGCTATGCGTTTTATCAGTAGCCGCGGCCGAGGCCGCCACCCGTAAGTACCCGGCGCAACCGCCTGCCGGCGACATTATTAAATACGGTTCCAGTGGCAACACCTATTTTCCGAACGGTGCTGCTGCCTATGTTGGGCAGGAATACATTGACCAGCATATGGCCGGGAATCGTTTTAAGGCCGGTGATGCTCCGCCTTCGGGTAGCGGGTCAAGTCAGACGCAAAAAGTCCCGGTCAAATCGGCGGTTAAGGTCAGTCCGGTAAAGGCCGCGAAAGCTGCTGCCGGGATTATGCGCGCCACTGTTGCCGGTATGGCGGTTATGGCGGCTCAAGCGGCGGTGATATGGGCCGTTGATCAGATACCTGATTTTGATTCCGATGGTTATAAGATTCAGAAGAAGGCTAATGTTCCCGTTGATTGTACTTCTGGCGGGGTTTCCTGTTGGAAGGCATCCCCTCTTACTCAGCCATTTCCAAGTGCCGAGTCAGCTTGTCAAGCCTGGTTTGGCACTAAACCAACTCTAACTTATACGTCTACTTACATATATAACAATGCCACGCTTGCTATCTGTTATGGAAAGACCAGTGCAACTTCGAACCCTGTTGGTTATGGCTTGGCTCAGAAGATCGGTACTTGTGCCTCACCTAATGTTCTCGATGGTGGTAATTGCTTTACACCTGCAATGACCGATCTCGCCGATGCCGATTATCAAACTCTTGAAAGTGCGTTGGCCCAGGTCACTAATAGCGAATGGCTGCGTGATTTGATCAAGGCAAGTTGTGAGGGGTCGCTTAGTCCTGGTCGTTGCTACGAAGATATGGTCGATCAGCGCAAACAGCTTGGACCAGCGATGCAGATGGGGCCTAAATCTTCGACCACGACTACCACCACCGGCCCGGATGGTATGACCTCGGGTACTACGACCACGACGCAGAATAGATACGACTACACCTACGGTGACACCTTCTACGACTTCACCACCACGACCACCACGCAGACCACAAAGGACGGTCAAACCACCACGACTGAAACCACTGATGCTCAGCCGGCCGGTGAGGAGCCCGCTGCCGAGGAGCCGCCCCCCGAAGAAGAGCCAGCACCCTGTTCTGCTAACTGTGACGGCCCTGCATATGTCGATCAGTACACACCGACCGATAAGACCAAGGAACAAGAGTTAGATAGTTATTCATCCCGTTTTTCCAATATCCCGATTATGTCGGCGGCTGGTAACTTCTTTGCTGTGTCCGTTTCGGGTGGTAGTTGTCCTGTCTGGTCGTATCAAGGTCAGTTACAGGTCTATGCCTCTTCAATGCCGATTGACCTGGAATTTGATTTTCATTGTCTGCCGTGGTTTATCGTCCTGGGCCCTTGGATACAGGCGGTTATGGCTCTCGGCTGCACGTTCATTGCTATTAGGATTGCTCTCCTATGATCGCCACCATTGCTAATTGGTTTTCCGCGTTGTTTGCCTGGATCGCTCGGATATTTCAGTGGTTTACCGGCATGTTCAAAGACTTCATGGAGTTCGTTACGGATTTGCCGGTGGTGATCCTTAACGGCATTCTTGATGGCGCGATCTATGTGCTCAGCATGATTCCGGTTCCCGGTTTCATGGCCGGTGGCGGTTTGCAGTCGTTGTTTAACGGTCTGCCGGCTGACGTTTTGTACTTCGTCAATTTCTTCGGCATCCATATCGGCCTGGGCATCATCGGTGCCGGGGTGGTCTTTCGTCTGACGCGCAAGGGTCTAACCCTTGGCCAGTGGTAAGGGGGCTCTATGATCTTTGGTAATGAAGGCCTGCCGCGCTCGGGTAAGTCGGCCGATTCGATGAATCACATCGTTGATTCGATGCGTCACGGCCGCACGGTGGTGACCAATATTCACGGCATCAACCACAAGGCGATCTCTGAGTATTTGGCGATCCCGCTGCCGACCATCCAGCGTCTGCTGGTCTGCCTGGAAGCGCCCAAGGATCTCGATGAGGATCAGGTGGTCGAGTGGACAAAAGCGCAGTTCCTGAAAAACGCCGTCAATGACTGCCTGTGGATCTGGGACGAGATCAACCAGTTTTGGCCGGTGGATCGGCAGCCATTAGCGGCTGAGTGGGCCAAGTTCGTGACCGAGCATGGCCACCTGGGCATTGATATTTTGATCATGGGCCAGGATCTGCAGGAGCTGCACACCACCTGGCGGCGGCGTCTCCAGCGCTACACGCGTTTTACCAAGCTCGACATGATGGGCAAAGAAAACGAATACCACTGGGCGTCCTATAACAACTGCGGGCGGAACAAATTCAAGAAAACCGCCGAGGGCAAGAAGCCCTACAACGCGGATTTTTTCGGCTTCTACAAGTCCCACGACGATGCCACTTCGAACAAGGGTAATTACAAAGACAAGCGCTTTTCCATCTTCCAGGGTAAACACAAGTTCTATGCCGCGCTCTACGGTGGCGCCTTGCTCGTCGCTGTTTGGTATCTGGTCGATTTTTGGAACGGTGGCGCGCTGGGTGCTGAGAAGAAGCCAGCAGGGGCAGGGCACACGCAAAGCCAGCCCGCCGCTAGTGCTCCTGCTGCCGAGCCCGTAGCCAAACCCGTCTATCAGTCTGCCAATGCCTCTCAGGAAGGCGCTGAGGAAGCCAAGGCGGAGCCGCCGATTGATTACTTGGATGAGTTCGCCACGAAGTACCAGCTCCGCCTGGGAGGCATTATCGACCGCGACAAGCCCGAGCCTGGAAAGCCGGCTTTTGAGTTCTTCCTCGACTTTTTAGATCCGGCTTATCGGATCAAAGAACGCATGCGCCGTGTCGATGTGGCGTCATTGGGCTGGGCAATTGAGCGCAAGCCGTTTGGTCTGGTGCTCACCAAGGAGGGAAAATCCTACGTCGCGCGGGCGTGGCCGCTGGACAACTTCGGCAAAGTCCCCAAGGAAACTATCGCAGCGATGAAGCCTGCGCCCTAGGTCGCCTGCGCTTGCGCAGCCGGCCTAGGGCGTGGGCGAGTCGCAATATTCAACCCTTGGTCAATTGCCGTTTTGTCACGCTGGCAGCCTCTACGTAGCCCTCAGCGTTCCTGATAATCTTCGTGCTTTCCAACGCGGAGCGTTTGGCATGTCCATGTATGACAGGGATTGGTATCGCGAGGAACGCCGCCAGCAGCGACAAGCTGAGCGAGAACGGCAAGCCCGTCCTGTAATTCAATCTCGATCGCTGAAGAAACGTAGTTACGAGCCGAGCTGGTGGCTCGTTTTGGCTGTCGCTGTCGTGGCTGGTCTGATCCTAGGCTTCGCATAATCGAAGCGTTACGTTCAGTCGTGTCCGGATACTAGCGACAGCTCCGGGCGCGATTTAATGTAACGCCCATTATGCGATGCCAACCCCTCGATATCCCGCCCCACCTCATCCGCGATGCACAGCTCTACGCGCCCTCCAGGGACGCCCTGGACGCTGTTTGCCACGTTTTGTCTGATTACCCTCGATTGGTCGCAGAAACGCGCCAATTGCGCAGCAGGGTCGCCCAGCTCGACCGTGAGGGTGCCGACTTCGATGCTCGTCTTGAGCAACTGCAACAGATCTGCCGGCAAATCCTCGACCTCTAAACCCCCCTCATCACTGTTGACTCGGAGCGCAGCGACCCCAGCGCAGACCTTGTGTCGCAGCGTCAGCCCGCAGGGGTGAGCTTTTGGGTAGCCCGGAGGGCGCAGGGTGGAACCCTGACCAAGCAGAGCCCGAAGGGGCGGCAGCGAAGGTGCAGCTAAGCGTGCGGTGCTTCGTTTTCGGTGATTGGGGTAGCCCGAAGGGCGAGGGGGAACCCCTGCCCAGCGAAGCGAAGGTGCAGTGCTCCCGAAGGGGTGCTTCTGCTTTCCCTGCGGCAGCAGGGTCCACCATCTCTAATGGTGGACTGTTGTCTAACGGTTAGATTTTTGCGCGCTTTCTGATCAGCTTATTTTGGCTCAAGCACAAGCACGCCGGAGTCGTTTACTTCGACGTAACTTGCTGATTTTTCAAGCATAAAGTGAGCTAGCTCACTGTCTCGGATAGGTTGCCTGCCTTGCTTTATCAGCAACTTATTGATTTCTATGCATTTTTTCCGCAAAAGCTCTTGCTCTGCGTTCGTCAATCTGAGAGTTGCGGGCATTGAGCCATCACCTTTCATCACCTTTCCTCAAAAAGTGTACGTGCATGCATGTTACTTGTGTTGACGTATGCGTGTGCACGCGTATACATTTCCCGCAAATGTTATTTGCATGCATGCATGCAAATGGTCAGGGAAGCCGTCCATGCTCGACCGAATCCACATGTTTATTCCCTTCCGCAAGGAAGCGATTCAGCTAATCGGCAACCTCGATAAGCCGACTTTGGTCGTTGACCTCAAGTCGCTCGGGGTGCCTATGCAAGCTGGTGGTGTGTTGTCGGACGGGCAGGGCGGCTTTACTCATGAACACCTTTCCCACAAGTGGGAATCGCTTCCTTCCAGCTACACGCCGTTGGCCTTCAAGGTGTTTCACCAGAGTTTAGGCAAACGCTTGAATCCAGGCGTTGAACTGAAAGCCAGTCCCGCAAAGTTGTTGCAGGGTCATAACGTCTTCGGGCCATCGTCGATCCGCATGGGTGCGGAAGTGATGTGCAAATGGCTGGCCGGTTCGTACCCGGAACTGTGGGTCCAGCTGGATTGGGCGCAGTCCGAGTGCTACGGCATCGACTGCACCTACTCGGCTCGGTTGCCTGATGAGCGCACAGCGCTCCAGCTGATTCAGGCGCTTCGTGGCGTCAGTAACGGCCAGACCCGCAACCGTGGTGATGACTACGAAACCACGGCGTATTGGGGCAGCAAGGAAGGGCGCCTGCGCAAGCTAAAGGCCTATTTGAAAGGCCCCGAATTCAAGCGGCAGCTTGAAGAAGCCATGAAGGCTCGTCGCGGTGCGCCTGATCGTGATCCCGAGCCTCGGCAAGATCTGATGAATGCGCATGTTCGCGCCTGGAAGCTGAGCCTTCGACCGGCTCGCCAGCTTCACGTCCTCGCGGCCTCCCGCACCTTCAAAGTGCTGAGCGATCCCCGCCTACTGGCGTGGGCCGAGAACCTGATTCGCCTTGAGGCGACCGTCATGCACCGCTGGCTGGAGCGTCGGAACATCCCGACGAACCTGTGGGCGCTGTGTGACTACCAAGAGCACCTGCAAGGGCAGGGGCGCTGTTTGATTCAGGAGTGTTGGAACGCTGTAACGAAGGAACTGTTCGCGGCCTTTGAGGGTATCTCCATGCGAGTAATTAACGATGAAAAAGTGCTGGCCGCACTGCTTGAGAAGTTCACGAAAGAAGGGAAGGGCCGGTACACGAAAGAGCGGATCGAGGCGGGCGTAAAAGTGCCTCCGATCTTCATTCCGGGCGAACGTTCCGAGGCGTACGCCCGCAACTTGTTTCGCACCTATCGCAGCATTAAGGATTACGGCTGGCAGGAAACGATGGACTCGATGAATCGGGCTAGTTTCTACAACCATACCCGCGACATCTGCGCTGCCGGCCTATCGAAAGCTGCGCTCCAGAAGCTCAAGCAGAACGACCACAAAAACAACGTGGTTCCGATCCTTCGCTTCCTGCAAGTCGATTTCAGCGCCCAGCGTCCCGACTGGTACGTCGAGCCATCGGTGGAGGCTGCCTGATGGTCACGTCAGAACACCAGCAAGAACGCCACCGCCTGCTGCTCGCCATGAAGAAGGCCCCCGACTACTACGAGTTGGCTTTTTCATCGGCTGAGCATGCTGGCTACCTCAACGGCCTGCACAAAGCCGGCGTTATCAGTGAGCACACCCTGGCCATTTACCAGCGTGAAGCATCAACAGTTTCTGAGTCTGTCGGCTGCCGTTTAGCCAGCGAACTCGACCGGGCAGCTGCCCACAATTAACCCCATGAGGTACTTAAAAATGTTGCTACTGACCGGCCTGTGCCACGGATACAAAGCCAATAAACGCACCGTTGGTGCCAACGAATTCACCGACCACCTGTTGCTCATCGAAGTTCAGGACACCAATCAATTTGGCATTCCCGAGACCAAGACTGTCGGCATCAAGCTGGCCAAGTCCGATGTAGAGCAGGGCATCCAGCACGTCTACGACCAGTTCAAGGGCAAGGCCGTTAGTGCGCCTGTTCGTGTCGGCCCCTGGGCCTCTAAGGCCGGTAATGCGGGATTCGATTACTGGCTTTCCGGTGATCGTCGCCCGGTGAACATGCAGATCGCTAAGCCTGTTCAGGCTGCGAGCTAATTATGAATTTCGTCTTGTGTGATGGAGCGTGGGGCGTGACTGCCAATGGTGCACTGACCTGCACCGGGACGCTTACGTCTATCCCGCAAGACTCCCTAATCCCTGCCGGGATGAATACCGCCGATTCGGTCGAATTGGCTTATCAAGCTGTCGGATTGTTCGCAGTCGTCTTCGGCGTACTGGCGATCAGGAAGGCGCTCAAATGACTGGAGTCTGTCTCATGAAAAAACTGCAAATCGTTCGCCGTGTTCTCGTTGGTTCTGCTGTTTCCGCTGGCCTGTTGGCCAATCAGGCGTTCGCCGCTGTTCCGGCTGAAGCCACTACCGCGCTCACCGATGCCAAGGCTGATGCCCTGAACGTCGCGGGCGTGGTGCTGGTGATCATCATCGCGATTGCCGCGTTCAAGTTCATCAAGAAAGCCATTTAAGTCTTCCGGGGCACCCTGAGACCCCGCGTTTGCGGGGTTTCTTTTTTTTGAGGTTTATATATGGCGCTCGATCCGAACTCTTATTTGCTCGTCGTCATTACCGTGGCTTTCGCGGCTTTATTCTTCGGGCGGATTTGATCATGCTTTCTCGGTTGTTTGTGGCGCTTACGCTTATTGCGTGGGTGCAATTTGGTTTTGCTGCGGACTATCTGTGGACGGCTACATTTCAGTACGGCGGTGTCGCTACCGCTAGTTCCCCTTCAGCCGCTTGTTCGTCAGCTATAGCTATGGCCGTGAGTCGTGGCTATACCTTTGTGCTTGATGGGGTTGTTCGCCTTAATGATTACAGTTTCAACTGCAAATGGCGCAACACATCTAACAATGCTGGGTCTACTTTCCCTGCGAATCGCTCCGGCGATTCTTGCCCGGCTCCTACCGTTTTTAACCCTGCGACGGGCGCTTGTGATGCTCCGCCGCCTTCCTGTGAGTCAGGTGCCTTGTTTCCGGCCAAGGGTTCTGTGGGTGGCGTCGTCACCAGTGCCAACGGTCGAAACTACGTGGCCAGTAGTCCGGTTTCCGCGTGTTATGGACAGTGTTCTTACTCCGCGCCTCCGGATGTTCGCCCGTCTAGTTGCTACGGCACGGCGGGCGGCGAGGGGTGGTGCAACTTCATCCTCAAGGGCACCGGGGCCAATTGCACGGCGGATAGCTACACCCTTGCGACTTCCGGCCCGCAGCTGAATCCGTCCGATACGTCGGACGTGCCGGAGAGTGACCCCGCTGACCCACTGTGCCCTTCGGGCTGGTCGAATTCCAACGGCACTTGCTTCAAGAATCCCCCTCAGCCCTGTGACCCTTCGACGGGCGCGGTCTGCCCGCCTGATTCGGGTGGCGGTACGGGCGGTGATGGTGGCACGGGTGGCGGTGGCGGCACGGGCGGCGGCGGTTCCGCTAACGATCCTGCTTCGGGTGCTGATGATGATTTAGAGGAAGCCGAAGAAGATAAACCCGACACAGAGGGCGAGGCCTGCAAACCGCGTGCGGACGGAACTGGCTGTGGTGGTCCTACCGTGCGCGGCGAGGAGTGCAAAGAGATCCTGAAATGCACCGGCGATGCGATCCAGTGCGCCATTTTGCGCAAGCAAAAGAAGATGGCCTGCGATTACGAATACAAGGACGCCAAGCCGTTCATTGAGGCTCAGATTGCGAAAGAGGCTTACCAACTGACGACCAACGAAGTTAGTGGCGGATCACTCTTTTCCGCTGGTTTGAATGCGCCCAGGTGGCTTCCGGCATCGTGTCCGGCGCCTAAGCCGATTTCGATCAAAGGTGTTTCTACGTCGCTCTCGTTTGAGCCCGCCTGCAACTTCGCCAGTGCGTTAGGCCCGCTGTTTGTTGCGCTCGCGGGCATCTTCTTTGCCGTCTATGTCGGTCGTGCCTTCGGAGGTTCTTGATATGCAGTTTGCCGCGATATTTACGTTTCTGACGACGATTCTTGGTCCGCTGGTGGTCAAGGTCCTAACCAGTTTGGGCATCGGTGCCGTTAGTTATGTCGGCATTAATATGCTGCTCGACCAAGTGAAAAGTTATGTGGTGTCGAGTTTCGGCGGTGCGGGTGCCGATACGTTGGCTTTACTGGGGCTGGCTAAAGTCGACATTGCCGTAAACATCGTCTTATCGGCAGTTACGGCAAGGGCTGTATATGCCGGGATGAATGCGGCAAGCGGCACGATTAAGAAACTCGGCAGCATTAACAAGTAGAGGGCTTGAGCAATGTTTGTCTTGAGGACTGGCTTACAAGGAAACGGTAAAACCCTCAATACCATTAAGGAAGTCGATCAGAAGGCGCACGCCGAAAACCGCACGGTGTATTACTGCAACGTCACCGGGTTCAACCCTGGGCATCCGGCGATCAAGGCCAACTGGCTGCTGTTCGATACGCCGGAAAAGTGGTTTGAACTGCCACCGAACGCGATCATCGTCATCGATGAGGCGCAGACGTGGTTCCGGGTGCGCCCTCAAGGCTCCAAGGTGCCCGAGTACGCCAGCCGCCTGGAGATCATGCGTAAGGACGGCCACGAGCTGCACGCGATCACCCAGAGCCCCAAGCTGATCGACTCGCACATGCGCGAGCTGTGCAATCGGCATATCCATTACCACCGGGGCAACGGCGGCAGCGTCATCAAGCGTTGGGAGTTTCAGAAGCCGGAACTGACCGTTAACGCGAACAAGCTGGCGTTCGATAACGGCGAGTCGACGCGGATCATGGTCGATAAGACCTACTTCGGCTGTTACGAGTCGGTGAAGGAGGGGACCGGGCATCACTTCAAATTCAGGCCGCCACGTGCCTTGCTGGTGTTGATCGGCTGCCTGATCGTTGGCGCGGTTCTCGGCTATCGCTTCTATACGCACCGGATCGCGCCCACGGTTTTAGGGGCGGAAACGGTTGAGCCGGCTGATTCCGCCCAGGCCGCTCCGACGGGTGTTTCCTCGTCGATGATTTCGACCGTGGGCGAAGTTGTCACGCCGCAGCAGTACATCGATGCGCGGATTCCGCGGGTCCCTGACGTGCCCAGCTCGGCGCCTATCTACGATCAGCTGACTAAGCCGGTGACCTATCCGAAGACCTTTTGCGTTGCGAGCAAAGATGAATCGCTGCTAGAGCGTGCCGGTTCCAAGATGACGCTTGGCTACCAGGGCAGTCGCCTTTATGGCTGCCGCTGCAACACCCAGCAAGGCACCAAGGTGGATATCTCCTTTGACGCCTGCATGGCCTACGTCGAACACGGCGCGTTTGATCCAGCTAAGCCGGACCCGTCATCTTCGCAACAGCAAGCGGCGGGATCGGTCGGGCCGGGCGAGGGACGAGCCGGTACGACGGAGCGCGCTGCGCAGCGTGATAGCTTGACCGTCGTGGCTGACTCTGAGTACGCCTCGCGGCCTTGGCGTTCTAACTGACCGCTTCGCATAATTGAGGATATTAAAATGAGCCAGAACCCTGTGGTGTTGCTTGTTGTAGCTTTTGTTCTCTTCGTTGCTGGCTGGTCGCTGCTGGCGTTCATTGTTAACGGCTCAGGCCTCGCGTCAGCCTTCTAGGCTTCGCATAATCGAAGCGTTACGTTCAGTCGTGTCCGGATACTAGCGACAGCTCCGGGCGCGATTTAATGTAACGCCCATTATGCGATGCCAACCCCTCGATATCCCGCCCCACCTCATCCGCGATGCACAGCTCTACGCGCCCTCCAGGGACGCCCTGGACGCTGTTTGCCACGTTTTGTCTGATTACCCTCGATTGGTCGCAGAAACGCGCCAATTGCGCAGCAGGGTCGCCCAGCTCGACCGTGAGGGTGCCGACTTCGATGCTCGTCTTGAGCAACTGCAACAGATCTGCCGGCAAATCCTCGACCTCTAAACCCACCTCATCCCTGTTGACTCTGAGCGCAGCGACCCCAGCGCAGACCTTGGGTCGCAGCGTCAGCCCGCAGGGGTGAGCTTTTGGGTAGCCCGGAGGGCGCAGGGTGGAACCCTGACCAAGCAGAGCCCGAAGGGGCGGCAGCGAAGGTGCAGCTAAGCGTGCGGTGCTTCGTTTTCGGTGATTGGGGTAGCCCGAAGGGCGAGGGGGAACCCCTGCCCAGCGAAGCGAAGGTGCAGTGCTCCCGAAGGGGTGCTTCTGCTTTCCCTGCGGCAGCAGGGTCCACCATCTCTAATGGTGGACTCTTGTCTAACGGTTAGATTTTTGCGCGCTTTCTGATCAGCTTATTTTGGCTCAAGCACAAGCACGCCGGAGTCGTTTACTTCGACGTAACTTGCTGATTTTTCAAGCATAAAGTGAGCTAGCTCACTGTCTCGGATAGGTTGCCTGCCTTGCTTTATCAGCAACTTATTGATTTCTATGCATTTTTTCCGCAAAAGCTCTTGCTCTGCGTTCGTCAATCTGAGAGTTGCGGGCATTGAGCCATCACCTTTCATCACCTTTCCTCAAAAAGTGTACGTGCATGCATGTTACTTGTGTTGACGTATGCGTGTGCACGCGTATACATTTCCCGCAAATGTTATTTGCATGCATGCATGCAAATGGTCAGGGAAGCCGTCCATGCTCGACCGAATCCACATGTTTATTCCCTTCCGCAAGGAAGCGATTCAGCTAATCGGCAACCTCGATAAGCCGACTTTGGTCGTTGACCTCAAGTCGCTCGGGGTGCCTATGCAAGCTGGTGGTGTGTTGTCGGACGGGCAGGGCGGCTTTACTCATGAACACCTTTCCCACAAGTGGGAATCGCTTCCTTCCAGCTACACGCCGTTGGCCTTCAAGGTGTTTCACCAGAGTTTAGGCAAACGCTTGAATCCAGGCGTTGAACTGAAAGCCAGTCCCGCAAAGTTGTTGCAGGGTCATAACGTCTTCGGGCCATCGTCGATCCGCATGGGTGCGGAAGTGATGTGCAAATGGCTGGCCGGTTCGTACCCGGAACTGTGGGTCCAGCTGGATTGGGCGCAGTCCGAGTGCTACGGCATCGACTGCACCTACTCGGCTCGGTTGCCTGATGAGCGCACAGCGCTCCAGCTGATTCAGGCGCTTCGTGGCGTCAGTAACGGCCAGACCCGCAACCGTGGTGATGACTACGAAACCACGGCGTATTGGGGCAGCAAGGAAGGGCGCCTGCGCAAGCTAAAGGCCTATTTGAAAGGCCCCGAATTCAAGCGGCAGCTTGAAGAAGCCATGAAGGCTCGTCGCGGTGCGCCTGATCGTGATCCCGAGCCTCGGCAAGATCTGATGAATGCGCATGTTCGCGCCTGGAAGCTGAGCCTTCGACCGGCTCGCCAGCTTCACGTCCTCGCGGCCTCCCGCACCTTCAAAGTGCTGAGCGATCCCCGCCTACTGGCGTGGGCCGAGAACCTGATTCGCCTTGAGGCGACCGTCATGCACCGCTGGCTGGAGCGTCGGAACATCCCGACGAACCTGTGGGCGCTGTGTGACTACCAAGAGCACCTGCAAGGGCAGGGGCGCTGTTTGATTCAGGAGTGTTGGAACGCTGTAACGAAGGAACTGTTCGCGGCCTTTGAGGGTATCTCCATGCGAGTAATTAACGATGAAAAAGTGCTGGCCGCACTGCTTGAGAAGTTCACGAAAGAAGGGAAGGGCCGGTACACGAAAGAGCGGATCGAGGCGGGCGTAAAAGTGCCTCCGATCTTCATTCCGGGCGAACGTTCCGAGGCGTACGCCCGCAACTTGTTTCGCACCTATCGCAGCATTAAGGATTACGGCTGGCAGGAAACGATGGACTCGATGAATCGGGCTAGTTTCTACAACCATACCCGCGACATCTGCGCTGCCGGCCTATCGAAAGCTGCGCTCCAGAAGCTCAAGCAGAACGACCACAAAAACAACGTGGTTCCGATCCTTCGCTTCCTGCAAGTCGATTTCAGCGCCCAGCGTCCCGACTGGTACGTCGAGCCATCGGTGGAGGCTGCCTGATGGTCACGTCAGAACACCAGCAAGAACGCCACCGCCTGCTGCTCGCCATGAAGAAGGCCCCCGACTACTACGAGTTGGCTTTTTCATCGGCTGAGCATGCTGGCTACCTCAACGGCCTGCACAAAGCCGGCGTTATCAGTGAGCACACCCTGGCCATTTACCAGCGTGAAGCATCAACAGTTTCTGAGTCTGTCGGCTGCCGTTTAGCCAGCGAACTCGACCGGGCAGCTGCCCACAATTAACCCCATGAGGTACTTAAAAATGTTGCTACTGACCGGCCTGTGCCACGGATACAAAGCCAATAAACGCACCGTTGGTGCCAACGAATTCACCGACCACCTGTTGCTCATCGAAGTTCAGGACACCAATCAATTTGGCATTCCCGAGACCAAGACTGTCGGCATCAAGCTGGCCAAGTCCGATGTAGAGCAGGGCATCCAGCACGTCTACGACCAGTTCAAGGGCAAGGCCGTTAGTGCGCCTGTTCGTGTCGGCCCCTGGGCCTCTAAGGCCGGTAATGCGGGATTCGATTACTGGCTTTCCGGTGATCGTCGCCCGGTGAACATGCAGATCGCTAAGCCTGTTCAGGCTGCGAGCTAATTATGAATTTCGTCTTGTGTGATGGAGCGTGGGGCGTGACTGCCAATGGTGCACTGACCTGCACCGGGACGCTTACGTCTATCCCGCAAGACTCCCTAATCCCTGCCGGGATGAATACCGCCGATTCGGTCGAATTGGCTTATCAAGCTGTCGGATTGTTCGCAGTCGTCTTCGGCGTACTGGCGATCAGGAAGGCGCTCAAATGACTGGAGTCTGTCTCATGAAAAAACTGCAAATCGTTCGCCGTGTTCTCGTTGGTTCTGCTGTTTCCGCTGGCCTGTTGGCCAATCAGGCGTTCGCCGCTGTTCCGGCTGAAGCCACTACCGCGCTCACCGATGCCAAGGCTGATGCCCTGAACGTCGCGGGCGTGGTGCTGGTGATCATCATCGCGATTGCCGCGTTCAAGTTCATCAAGAAAGCCATTTAAGTCTTCCGGGGCACCCTGAGACCCCGCGTTTGCGGGGTTTCTTTTTTTTGAGGTTTATATATGGCGCTCGATCCGAACTCTTATTTGCTCGTCGTCATTACCGTGGCTTTCGCGGCTTTATTCTTCGGGCGGATTTGATCATGCTTTCTCGGTTGTTTGTGGCGCTTACGCTTATTGCGTGGGTGCAATTTGGTTTTGCTGCGGACTATCTGTGGACGGCTACATTTCAGTACGGCGGTGTCGCTACCGCTAGTTCCCCTTCAGCCGCTTGTTCGTCAGCTATAGCTATGGCCGTGAGTCGTGGCTATACCTTTGTGCTTGATGGGGTTGTTCGCCTTAATGATTACAGTTTCAACTGCAAATGGCGCAACACATCTAACAATGCTGGGTCTACTTTCCCTGCGAATCGCTCCGGCGATTCTTGCCCGGCTCCTACCGTTTTTAACCCTGCGACGGGCGCTTGTGATGCTCCGCCGCCTTCCTGTGAGTCAGGTGCCTTGTTTCCGGCCAAGGGTTCTGTGGGTGGCGTCGTCACCAGTGCCAACGGTCGAAACTACGTGGCCAGTAGTCCGGTTTCCGCGTGTTATGGACAGTGTTCTTACTCCGCGCCTCCGGATGTTCGCCCGTCTAGTTGCTACGGCACGGCGGGCGGCGAGGGGTGGTGCAACTTCATCCTCAAGGGCACCGGGGCCAATTGCACGGCGGATAGCTACACCCTTGCGACTTCCGGCCCGCAGCTGAATCCGTCCGATACGTCGGACGTGCCGGAGAGTGACCCCGCTGACCCACTGTGCCCTTCGGGCTGGTCGAATTCCAACGGCACTTGCTTCAAGAATCCCCCTCAGCCCTGTGACCCTTCGACGGGCGCGGTCTGCCCGCCTGATTCGGGTGGCGGTACGGGCGGTGATGGTGGCACGGGTGGCGGTGGCGGCACGGGCGGCGGCGGTTCCGCTAACGATCCTGCTTCGGGTGCTGATGATGATTTAGAGGAAGCCGAAGAAGATAAACCCGACACAGAGGGCGAGGCCTGCAAACCGCGTGCGGACGGAACTGGCTGTGGTGGTCCTACCGTGCGCGGCGAGGAGTGCAAAGAGATCCTGAAATGCACCGGCGATGCGATCCAGTGCGCCATTTTGCGCAAGCAAAAGAAGATGGCCTGCGATTACGAATACAAGGACGCCAAGCCGTTCATTGAGGCTCAGATTGCGAAAGAGGCTTACCAACTGACGACCAACGAAGTTAGTGGCGGATCACTCTTTTCCGCTGGTTTGAATGCGCCCAGGTGGCTTCCGGCATCGTGTCCGGCGCCTAAGCCGATTTCGATCAAAGGTGTTTCTACGTCGCTCTCGTTTGAGCCCGCCTGCAACTTCGCCAGTGCGTTAGGCCCGCTGTTTGTTGCGCTCGCGGGCATCTTCTTTGCCGTCTATGTCGGTCGTGCCTTCGGAGGTTCTTGATATGCAGTTTGCCGCGATATTTACGTTTCTGACGACGATTCTTGGTCCGCTGGTGGTCAAGGTCCTAACCAGTTTGGGCATCGGTGCCGTTAGTTATGTCGGCATTAATATGCTGCTCGACCAAGTGAAAAGTTATGTGGTGTCGAGTTTCGGCGGTGCGGGTGCCGATACGTTGGCTTTACTGGGGCTGGCTAAAGTCGACATTGCCGTAAACATCGTCTTATCGGCAGTTACGGCAAGGGCTGTATATGCCGGGATGAATGCGGCAAGCGGCACGATTAAGAAACTCGGCAGCATTAACAAGTAGAGGGCTTGAGCAATGTTTGTCTTGAGGACTGGCTTACAAGGAAACGGTAAAACCCTCAATACCATTAAGGAAGTCGATCAGAAGGCGCACGCCGAAAACCGCACGGTGTATTACTGCAACGTCACCGGGTTCAACCCTGGGCATCCGGCGATCAAGGCCAACTGGCTGCTGTTCGATACGCCGGAAAAGTGGTTTGAACTGCCACCGAACGCGATCATCGTCATCGATGAGGCGCAGACGTGGTTCCGGGTGCGCCCTCAAGGCTCCAAGGTGCCCGAGTACGCCAGCCGCCTGGAGATCATGCGTAAGGACGGCCACGAGCTGCACGCGATCACCCAGAGCCCCAAGCTGATCGACTCGCACATGCGCGAGCTGTGCAATCGGCATATCCATTACCACCGGGGCAACGGCGGCAGCGTCATCAAGCGTTGGGAGTTTCAGAAGCCGGAACTGACCGTTAACGCGAACAAGCTGGCGTTCGATAACGGCGAGTCGACGCGGATCATGGTCGATAAGACCTACTTCGGCTGTTACGAGTCGGTGAAGGAGGGGACCGGGCATCACTTCAAATTCAGGCCGCCACGTGCCTTGCTGGTGTTGATCGGCTGCCTGATCGTTGGCGCGGTTCTCGGCTATCGCTTCTATACGCACCGGATCGCGCCCACGGTTTTAGGGGCGGAAACGGTTGAGCCGGTTGATTCCGCCCAGGTCGCTCCGACGGGTGTTTCCTCGTCGATGATTTCGACCGTGGGCGAAGTTGTCACGCCGCAGCAGTACATCGATGCGCGGATTCCGCGGGTCCCTGACGTGCCCAGCTCGGCGCCTATCTACGATCAGCTGACTAAGCCGGTGACCTATCCGAAGACCTTTTGCGTTGCGAGCAAAGATGAATCGCTGCTAGAGCGTGCCGGTTCCAAGATGACGCTTGGCTACCAGGGCAGTCGCCTTTATGGCTGCCGCTGCAACACCCAGCAAGGCACCAAGGTGGATATCTCCTTTGACGCCTGCATGGCCTACGTCGAACACGGCGCGTTTGATCCAGCTAAGCCGGACCCGTCATCTTCGCAACAGCAAGCGGCGGGATCGGTCGGGCCGGGCGAGGGACGAGCCGGTACGACGGAGCGCGCTGCGCAGCGTGATAGCTTGACCGTCGTGGCTGACTCTGAGTACGCCTCGCGGCCTTGGCGTTCTAACTGACCGCTTCGCATAATTGAGGATATTAAAATGAGCCAGAACCCTGTGGTGTTGCTTGTTGTAGCTTTTGTTCTCTTCGTTGCTGGCTGGTCGCTGCTGGCGTTCATTGTTAACGGCTCAGGCCTCGCGTCAGCCTTCTAGGCTTCGCATAATGTATATTATGTTAAACGATAGGCTATGTCTGATCTGTTCATAAACACTACAATGCTAGTCCTCCGAACTAAAGATCCAAAAAATCGCGAGCTGTGTAATATCCGATTATGGCGAAACCCAATCCGCGCACGCGTTTGGTGCAACCCCATCGAGGTCGAGAGCTGTTTACCAACCCCACCATTTGTTTGGTTCGATAGCAGCCTTCAGAATGTCTCAGGTAGTGCTCAATTACAGCTAGGTCATAGTTATGCCTGAACGGATGCGCATGACCTCAAGGGATTCGGCACCGCTTTGCGATCAGGCACTTTTACATGAGCCCAGCTCAAGAAAATCGGCACCCCAGTAAAGTCAGGTTACTGTCCGTCCTGCTCTCTGAGCCACGCACGCGTAACTCAACCATATTCCAAGCTACAGGCTACGTGTATGAGCCGAAGGCGAATTCAGCCTGGGCATCCATCCAGAGCCAACAGTGAAAAGCAGGATCAGGAACAGGCAGTAAAATTCCTGTTCCAGCCCTTAAACCAACTAGCGTAATTACCAGAAAGCCAGAAAATACAAGGGTTAACTGATTAAACTTTAACCAGGTAATAGTCCCCACTCTGTTTTGAGATTTGATTATTTGGCTGAACCGCTCCTGATTACAGCCATTCCCTTGTTGCCGAGGTATTCAACTGCTGGCAGAGTGCTTGCCATGCTCTAGAGGGCAAGGATATGCGGTTGAACGGAAGGCAACGGTTATGGATGGTAGCAAGTATCCTGTGGGGTTGTGCAGTTGCAGTTTTAATTGTGAATAACTTGCCTACCAGAAGCGCCATAGAAAACAACCTAACTTACAATCTCAAATTTCTTGCGCCAGAACCTGAGCAAGGTGAAAGCTCGAAATAATTCTATAAGGATTTCTGGTATAGGCCTTTTCCTGAAACTGACAGATCCAAACGGTTAGCTGAAGCATACAAGGAATACGATCACGCAATTGAGCAACTGCCGGTTCTGCAAGTCAAAGGATTGATATTCGTATTCATTGTGTGGGGCGGGGCAAGTTTCTGGGCTTACTTACTCGGGTGGTCTATTGCCCGGATCATCCGTGGTTTCAAAGGTCCGAAAGGAAGTTGAATTAACCGAAGCCATTAGTAGGCGTCCAGAACGCCGTTCGCATCGGCTTCTTTGAGTATTTCCCAAAATGCCAGATGAGCTGCCAGCGCCGCTGTCAACCCACCAATCTGCACTGACCTTACGCCGTAGATTGACGCGACCTCGACCTTGCCCTTAGCAATTGTGTACGTGGCTCTATACTCTTTCCCTTTGAACTCCACCCGTACCTCATCCTGGGATTGGTTAATCATGTCGATGCCCTCAGTCAGTGAGCTTTAAATCAACGGGAGCAGAATCTGAGCTTTCTGGACGAGGTGGAATCTAGCCGCAGGCACCTTGCTCCCCTCCCCTCGCTGATGCCCTCTCGCGACTAGCGAAGCGAGGAGACATCCGCGCGGAGCGCTCGGGAATTTTCCTCTGATTTATATGCCTTTTTTAAATGAAAATGAGTTCGGCTGCTTGGTAACGCCCTGGATACGCGACTGAGGCGGTCAGCGGGCGAGCTGAATCCCCCTAACGCTCTGCGCTGATCTGGCCCATAACACCCCAGAGCCGTATGCCGAAGTAGTTTTGTCCCAAATTGCGAAGTAATCCTGTCACTCGGGCAAGGAAAAGTGCCATCTGATTGCGACCGGAGTCGCCGCCCATACTGCGTTTCTGGTGTTCGGCGCGAGCAGCCTCGTCATCGACCTGTTGCCGGCGCCTCTGTCTGCCCTGGATCCTGCCGGCCCTGATCGGCACGCTCGCCATCCTGATCCCGGCGAAACATTTCAGACACAAGTTCAACCCCGGGGCGAAGGCAAGATCGTCGAAACGCTCTCGTGAAACCAAACTTCCAGAGCCAGGTCCGGGTACTCGCCTGGGCGCCAGCGAAGCCGCGGCGATGCTGCAGTTTTGACCGCGCGTGCTCCAGGTCGTGCGGGTGCGGTCAATACCTCAACCTAAGCATCCGGATACTCCTCGGCGACCACCTCGAGGAAGGCCTCCACCACTTTCTGGTCGAACTGCTTGCCGATGCGCTCGCGGATATAGGCCAGGGCCGTCGGCAGCGGCCAAGGCTCCTTATAGGGTCGCCGGTTCACCAACGCATCGAACACATCGACCACCGTCACTATGCGCGCCGACAGAGGGATCTGTTCGCCGCTCAGGCCCTGCGGATAACCGTGGCCGTCGAAGTGCTCGTGGTGACCGCCGGCGATCTCGGCGCCGATCGACAGGTAGCTTTGCCCCTCCACCATCCGCGCCGCCCGCTGCAGGATGGCGGCACCGATGGCGGCATGCTGGCGCATCACCTCCTGCTGCGCCGGGTCGTGTTGGCCTGGTTTGAACAGGACGGCGTCCGGCGTGGCGACCTTGCCGACGTCGTGCAGGATGCTGGCCGTGCCGACCAACTCCAGGAAGCGCGGCGTCAGTTCCTCCGGGTAATCCCCGCGCTCCGCCATGCGCCGGGCAATCCGCGAGGTCCAGCGCTGCACGCGCAGCACGTGCTCGCCGGTGTCGCTGTCGTGGTACTCGGCCAGGTCCGCCAGCGCCACCACCGTGGCCTCCTGCGCCCGCGCCATTTGCATGTGGTAGTGCAGATTATCGAAGGCGGCCGCGATGCGGCTGCAGAACACCTCCAGCAAATCCTTGTCCACCTCCGCCAGCGGCCAGGGCGGGGTGAAATAGAGCACCAATTCGTGGTTGGCCTGGGTCGGGATATAGAGCACCTCGTTCGGATGCTCATAGAGGCTGTGTTGCGCGTTGATGGCCTGCAGCATCGGCAGGTAGACGGGATCGCTCTGGTCCAGGCAGTCGCGTTTCGCCAGCTCGGCGAAGGTGCCGGTGGCGCCCAGCACCTGCAGCACCGGTGGCGTCGCGCCGGGCAGTGCGCGCACGCAGAGGATGCCCTGCGTCCCGACATCGAGCAGCGCACTGATCTGCCCCAACACGCCCGAGGCGAATTCGCGCAGCGAGTGCAATTGATAGAGATTCGCCGAGCCTTCGAGGATCTTGCTCAAGCCCTGGCGGCTGCGTTCGATGGTCACCAGGCTCTCGTAGGCGCGCAACGAGGCGATGACCGTGGTGTAGAGCTTTTGTACGGTCAGTTCGGTCTTGGCCTTGTAGTCGTTGATGTCGTAGGCGAGGACCACCTCCTGTTCCGGCGCCTGGCCCGGCTGGCCGGTACGCAGCACTATGCGCACCAGCCCGTTGCCCAGCTCTTCGCGCACCCGTCTGATCAGTCGCAGCCCGGCATCATCGGTTTCCATCACCACGTCGAGCAGCACCAGGGCGATATCCCGCTGGTCGCGCAGCAGCTCGAAGCCCTCCTGCCCCGAATAGGCACTCAGCAGTTCGAGGCCGCGGCCCTTGTACTGGATGCCGCGCGAGGCTAGCTGCGTCACCCGGTGCACATCGGGCTCATCATCGACCACCAACAGCCGCCAGGGCGCGATCGGCGGTGCGGGCGCCGGCCCCCCGCTGTCGTCAACCAGCCAGTCGTCCTCTTCGCGTGGGAGATCGTTACTCATGCTGCCTACCCCTCTGCTGGCTGCGGGGCGACGATGGGCACCCGCAGGGTGAAGCGCGTACCCTGCCCCGGCGTGCTATCCACGTCGATCTGGCCGCCCATTCGCTTGGTCACAATGTTGTAGACCACATGCAAGCCCAAACCGCTGCCGCCGACGCCACGGTTAGTGGTGAAAAAAGGATCGAAGATTCGCGGCAGGTGCTCAGGTGCAATCCCCTTGCCGTCATCCTCGAACTGCAGCGTTACCCACTCTCCCTCGGCCTGCGCGCGAAGCGTGACCTGCCCCGCCGCACGCTCGGGGAATGCATGGGTCAGCGCATTGACCAGCAGGTTGGTCACCACCTGGGCCAACTCGCCTGGGTAGCCGTCCAACTGGATGTCTGGCGCACAGACGTTGCGCACCTGGATCGGCAACCGTTTGTAGGTGGGACGCAGGCTCTCGACCACCTCGTCCAGATAGTCGGCGAGGTTGAACTCGCGGCGGGCCTCGCTGGTCTGGTCGACCGCCACCTGCTTGAAGCTGTGCACCAGATGGGCCGCCCGATTGGCGTTAGCCAGGATCAGCTCTACGCTCTCCCTGGCGGTCTGCAGATAGCCTTGTACGTCCGACTTCTTCAGGCTGCCGGCGTCCAGCTGCGCGCCGAAGCGCCGGGTTTCCTCGGCCAGCACGCTAGCCCCGGTCAGGGTGATGCCGAGCGGCGTATTGATCTCGTGTGCCACCCCCGCCACCAGGCCGCCCAACGCGGCCAGCTTTTCCGCCTGTATCAGGGAGGCCTGGGTTTGCTTCAGGTGTTCATAGGCCAGGCGGATTTCCACCTCTGCCCGGCGACCCTCCTCCAAGTCGTCGGCCAGCCGCTGCGCGATAAGGTTGAAGCCGCGCACCACATCGCCGAACTCGTCCTTGCGCTCGTCTGGCAGCATCAGGGACTCCGAGGGGCCGCGGTGTTCCGCCGCATGGTGTAGCCCATCGCGCAGTGCGGTCAGGGGCTTGAGCACCAGCAGGCGCAAGCTGAACGACAGTGCGGCGACCAACAACAGATCCAGCGCGAGGATTTCCAGCGAGCGCCGCCATACTTGCTCGCGCAGCGTGCTTTCCATCTCCTGCCGCGACAGCACCACCGCCACACGCCCAAGCAACTGATGCTCATCACGTCCCCGGCCGAACAACGAGAACTCCAGCCGGTCGAGATCGGCGCCCTGCTCCTGCCCCGCCGGCAGCACCCCTGCGGAGGCCTGCAGCTCGCCAACGTCCGAGTAGACGGCGATCCCCAGCACCGGCGGTTTCACTTCGGCTGACAGGTTTTCTTGCAGCGTCGCTGTATCGAAGTTCCACAGCGGATTGACCAGATTGGTCTGCAGGCGCTGCTGCACGGCGGAACGCGTGAACTGGTACTGCTGCAACAACTGCGCGCGCATGCTCCAGTAGGCGAGGGCCCCCGAGCAGGCCAGCAGCACAGTCAGCAGCAGGACAAATAGGGCGTTGAGACGGAAACCGATGCTGTTTCTCATCACGCTCCCCCGCCGGCCGCAGACGATGGCACGTCGCCCACGGGATCGGCAGCGCGAGACGGACGTGGGTGCTTCGTTACTTATCACGATAGCCCATGCCGGAAGGCCGCTGCGGTTAGCCAGGCCGCCGCAGCTGGTCTATAGGTTTGAGTACAACAATCCTCAATCAGGTTTCCTCCGGTCTGTAGGTCGGAGGAAGGGGTTACTCGAGGTTTGCTTTTGATCGGATAAATCACTACGCCCCCTTAGTGCTTATCGAGGTTTCCCTAAAACCAACTAGCTATAAGTCGGTGGTTTGAATCCGGTGAGGGAACATCAAAGGTGAAAATTTATGAAAAAAATTCTCTTTGCGGCAGTGCTATTTCTGTTTATGGCCTCGGCAAGTGGTGTTCAAGCTGGCGAGTCTTCGACAACCTTGCTTCTCGCCACTGTCGACAATTTTCCACCATTTACTTACCGGGCTGAAGGGAAGCTGACAGGCGTTGATATCGATTTGATAGATGAAATGGCAAGACGTATCGGGGTAAACGTCAAGATCCAGATCTATCCTTGGGCCAGAGTCATAAGCTCCCTCAGCAAAGGAGAGATTGACGGAGGCTTCGCCGCTTTCGAAACGGAAGAACGAAAAGAGTTCTGCCTATATGTCGGGGTTCTGCATTTTGAAGAATTCTATATTTTTGTTAGAAAAGGCAATGAGTTTTCTTATTCAAGTGTTGCCGACCTTTACGGGAAAACCATAGGAAAAGACCGTGGTGTGTTTGTGAACGCCGAGTTCGAGCGGGCGGCAAAAGCAGGAAGGATAAAACTGGATGAAGTTAATGATATGAGTATGATGAACATCAAGAAGCTAGATGCCGGAAGAGTAGATGCGGCCATCGGCGATCTGGGGGTGATGCGCTATTATGCGAAATTATTGGGGGTAGAGAAAAATATCATTCCGCTTAAAGCGATACGCAAACCAACGCCGGCCTATCTGGTTTTATCAAAGAATTCGCCGCTAGAAAATAAAGTCGAGTTGCAAAAGAAAATGCAGGGGGCATTGGCTGAAATGCGGAGAGACGGGACATATAAGCAGATTTTTGACCGACATGTTGCTAAAAGCAAATAGTGTTCTGATCTCCAGAAATGTTTAAAGAAGGGGCAGAGTTATTTTTGGCTATGTGAATCGCCCCTAGTTTGATAGATATCTCCAAGCCTTAAACTGAGGCCCACGCACTTGCCAAGATATCTGATCTTCTATCGTGTACTCCATGAACCCCTCCCTCCGTGTTGAGTTCGAAATAGCAGGTTTTCCCGCCTAAACCCAGCAGGTGCCGTAAAGTTAGGCCGAGTAATTCGAACTACGAGGGTTCTATGGTGATCTGCGATATTTGTACCCGGTCGCTCGACGACGGCGTGCTGGAATCCACCGACTGTGGTGGTATCTGCCTAGAGTGTTTGGCCGACGCGACAACTACCTTGAAAAACGCCGCATTGAAGGCTGCCGCCGATGCGAGGGGGTGGACATGGTGATTTTGCATCCCTATCGGAAAGTATCGGCCATCCAGCGTCGACAAATGACCACCGTCAACCACCCACGACTGATCAATATCGCCATCGAGGGTGACTTCGGCGACTGTGAGACGCTGGCCAATCAACTCCTCGCCGACGCCACGCTTCTCGAAGGCGTTCACAAGGTCGCGGTCAACTCCATCAGTTGGGTGCGGATCATGGCTCAGGTGGTCTGCTATTTTTACGCCGCCTTGCAACTGGGCGCCCCGGCAAGGGCGGTAGCGTTTTCAGTGCCGACCGGTAATTTCGGTGATATCTACGCCGGCTATGTCGCCCGCAAGATGGGCTTGCCCATCAATCAATTGATCGTGGCGACCAACCGCAACGACATGCTGCACCGCTTCATGAAGAGCAACCGCTTCGCCAGGCAACCGCTGCAGGCCACCCTTGTAAGTTTTAATCTACCTACTCCAGACCGTACTTCCCTCGGGTTCCGAGACCGTGAGCGAGCTTGGGTCGGAGTAGGTTTTTCTCTCTTTTAGTCCGAACGGTTGCCAGGGCTTAAAGCGCGCACGCTATTCGACTCCCTCGCCGTAGACGACGAATTGACCTGTGCAACCCTGGCGACGGTTTTCCAGCAGAACGCAGAAGTGCTCGATCCCCAGACCGCAATCGGCGTCGCGGCCGGACGAGCCTGTCGGCGCAGCCTGAACCTGCCCATGGTGGTGCTGGGCACGGCCCATCCGTGCAAATTCCCGAAAGCCCTGGTCTTGACCGGTATCCCGGACACTCAGGGCTTGCCCGCCCATTTGCAGGACCTGCCTGAGCGAAGCGAACACTATTCGGTGTTGCCGAATGATCTGCAGACCCTGCAAGACTTTCTGCGCCGGCACCATGATTCATGACTATGGGATCGCCCTAATCAGAGAATGATTGAAACTGGTGGTCACTCCGCATGTTTGAACAGCACAAAAAACCCGGCCCGCGCGAGGCGGGCCGGGTTTGGCTGCAGGCAGCTGGCCAAATCAGGCGAAGGCTGGTACGACGTGCTTGATAAACAGCTCCAGGGACTTCTTCTTCTCCGCATGCGACAAGCTGTTGTCGCTCCAAAAGCTGAACTCATCCACACCGAGCTCCTGGTAATGCTTGATCCGCGCGATGACTTGCTCGGGTGTGCCGATCATGACGTTCTTGCGCAGGTTGTTCAGGTCGTACTCGGGACGGTCTTTGACCGCTTCCTCGCTGGTTGGCTCGACAAAGCCATTCACCGGCGTCTGCTTGTTGTGGAACCAGCCTTCGAAGGTCCGATAGAAACGCGAAATGCCCCGCGCTCCGACTTCCCAATCACCCCCCTCTTCGTGGACGAAGGTATGTCGCAGCACCATCAGTTGTGGGCGCGCCACCTCGGGATTATTGGCCAGGGCACCGTTGAACTTGTTGACCAGATCGACCACTTCCTCGTCGCCCTTCATCAACGGAGTCACCATCACGTTGCAGCCGTTCTTCACCGCGAAGTTGTGCGAGTCCGGGTCACGCGCAGCAATCCACATCGGCGGAGTGGGTTGCTGGATTGGCTTCGGCACACTGGTCGAGGTAGGGAATTGCCACACTTCACCGTCGTGAGCGTAGTCGCCCTGCCAGAGCTTCTTCACCACCGGCACCATCTCGCGCAGATGCTGACCACCACTCGACGCGGGCATGCCACCGGCCATGCGGTCGAACTCGAACTGGTAGGCGCCACGAGCCAGACCGACTTCCATTCGCCCGTTGCTGATCACATCGAGCAAGGCACACTCGCCCGCCACGCGGATCGGGTGCCAGAACGGCGCGATGATGGTGCCGGCACCCAGGCGGATAGTCGTGGTCCGCGCAGCCAGGTAAGACAGGATCGGCATCGGGCTCGGCGAGATGGTGTATTCCATCGCATGGTGCTCACCGACCCACACGGTACGAAAGCCCCCGGCTTCCGCCATCTCGGTCAGCTCGACCAAGTCAGCGAACACTTGCTGATGGCTTACCTGCTCGTCGTAGCGCTCCATGTGTACGAACAAAGAGAATTTCATGACGCTTACCTCGACCTTTGTTGTATTCGGTCATGCCCTTGAGCCAGACCGGATGATGCCGTGCACGCGCCCGGCATCGGCTTGGATTTCGCTACGTCAACAGACGCCCAGGCAGGGAGAGCGAAGATTTAACGATGGTATACCATAATATGGAATATCTCAAAGCAGATTCTCCCAGCCATGCTAGCCACGGCCAAAGCTGCATCAACCGTCACTCGCGCGGGGGCTGACCGAATCACCTTCACAACGCGGTGGCACTCCTGCCACGCCTCCTAGAACGTAGTGTTCCTGGGTAATCCCCCCGAAAAACGCGACGTCCTCACACAAAACTTCCTCTGTTCGATTAGGAGAAAATTCTATTTCTGACAAGCACTAAAAATGGAGGGGATTACCATGTGGCCAGGCAGGGCTCAGATGTTGTGCTGACGATCAGCACAACATCTGGGCAGCCCGTTCAAGTACTCGTTGTGCATACCCCGTATTGGGCACTCTTAGCCTGACGTACCTGCGTCCGAGCCTGAGCAATTTCGCTTGCAGGAGCTGGGCATCCATCCGCGCCACCCACTGGCAACGCTAATGCCGGAGCTTTTTACCCGCACGCACTCCAGCCCGCCTCCATCGGTCTAGGGCCATCAGGCCCAAACCACTGGCCGCGCACAGCACCTCAACCTTCAACAGCAGCCATAAAGCTGCCCTTCGACCTTTCGTCGCCAACGTCTGTTTAGGCAGTGTCGTGGGGGCTTGCACATTTAGTCTTATGGTATACCATCATACCAAATACGATTCAGGCCCCAGGAGAGCAGCATGAGTTTCGAGATTCGCAAAATCGTCACTTACATCGAAGAGACCCTTATTGAAGGCGGCAAGGCCACTGACCAACCAGTGACCATGGTCGGGGTTGCTGCGGTGATCAAGAACCCCTGGCACGGCCGTGGGTTCGTCGAAGACCTCAAGCCGGAAATCAAGGCGCATTGCTCAGAACTGGGCGCGCTGATCGTCGAGCGTCTGGCCGCCACCATCGGCGGCGCCGATAAGATCGAGGCCTATGGCAAGGCGGCAGTGGTCGGTGCCGATGGCGAGATCGAGCACGCTTCGGCAGTGATCCACACCCTGCGCTTCGGCAACCACTATCGCGAAGCGGTACAGGCCAAGAGCTACCTGAGCTTCACCAACAAGCGCGGCGGCCCGGGCACTTCGATTCAGGTTCCGATGATGCACAAGGATGACGAAGGTTTCCGCTCGCACTACATCACCCTGGAAATGCAGATCGAAGATGCACCGCGCGCCGACGAAATCGTCATCGTCCTGGGCGCCGCCAACGGCGGCCGTGTGCACCCACGTATCGGCAACCGCTACATCGACCTGGAAGAGCTGGCAGCCGAGAAGGCCCAGTAATTGAAAGGCGCGAGCAGGAGCAACTCATGATTCGGCTCACCGCTGAACGTACCCCGGCCGGCACCAGTTACCTGGCGACCGGCCAAGGCCAGCCCGTGGTCTTGATCCACGGCGTCGGCCTGAACAAGGAAATGTGGGGCGGCCAGATCGTTGGCCTGGCGCCGCATTTTCGCGTGATCGCCTACGACATGCTCGGCCACGGCACCAGCCCGCGCCCGGCGCAAGGCACTGAGCTGGTCGGCTATGCCGAGCAGTTGCTCGAGCTGCTCGATCATCTCGGCCTGGCGCAGGCCGTGGTGGTCGGCTTCTCCATGGGTGGCTTGGTGGCGCGGGCATTCGCCCTGCACTACCCCACGCGCCTGAACGGCCTGGCGATCCTCAATAGCGTGTTCAACCGCAGCCCGGAGCAGCGCGCCGGGGTGATCGAGCGCACCAGTCAGGCCGCTGAACACGGCCCGGATGCCAACGCCGAAGCCGCCTTGTCGCGCTGGTTCAGCCGCGAATACCAGGCCGCCAACCCGGCACAGATCGCCGCCATCCGGCAAACGCTGGCGAGCAACGATCCGCTGGGCTACCTGACCACCTATGAGCTGTTCGCCACCCAGGACATGTACCGCGCCGACGACCTCGGCAGCATCCAGGTCGCCACGCTGGTCGCCACCGGCGAGCTGGATCCCGGCTCGACTCCGGAAATGGCCCGGCAACTGGCCGAGCGGATTCCCGCTGCGCAAGTGGTCGTACTCGAAGAGCAGCGGCATATGATGCCGGTGGAGTCGCCGCGGCTGGTCAACCAGATGCTGCTCGACTTCCTCAACCGTGCCCTGGCGGCTACGCCTAACGTGAAGGAGACCGTTGCATGACCCTCGAACGCTTTCGCATGTGCATCGACGGCCAGTGGCTCGATGCCCTTTCCGGCAAGACCTTCCAAAGCCTCAACCCGGCACTCGCCGAGCCTTGGGCAGAACTGCCCGATGCCGATGAAGCAGACGTCGAGCGTGCCGTACAGGCCGCGCAAAAGGCTTTCGAAAGCCCGGCCTGGCGCGGCCTGACCGCCACCGCGCGGGGCAAACTGCTGCGCCGCCTCGGCGATCTGATCGGCGAGAACAAGGAACACCTGGCCCAACTGGAAAGCCGCGACAACGGCAAACTGATCCGCGAAACCCGCGGTCAGGTCGGCTACCTGCCGGAGTTTTTCCACTACACGGCAGGCCTGGCCGACAAGCTCGAAGGCGGCACCCTACCGCTGGATAAGCCGGATCTGTTCGCCTACACCGTGCATGAACCGATGGGCGTGGTGGCCGGGATCATTCCCTGGAACAGCCCGCTGTACTTGACCGCGATCAAGCTGGCGCCGGCGCTGGCGGCCGGTAACACCATCGTCCTCAAGCCGTCCGAGCACGCTTCGGCGACCATCCTCGAACTGGCCCGGTTGGCACTTGAGGCGGGGATACCTCCGGGGGTGGTCAATGTGGTCACCGGATACGGCCCGAGCACTGGCGCGGCGCTGACCCGGCATCCGCTGGTGCGCAAAATCGCCTTCACCGGCGGCGCGGCGACCGCTCGCCATGTGGTACGCAGCAGCGCGGAAAACTTCGCCAAGTTGTCGCTGGAACTCGGCGGCAAGTCGCCGAACATCATCTTCGCCGATGCCGACCTCGACAGCGCCGTCAACGGTGCCGTCGCCGGCATCTACGCCGCCGCCGGGCAGAGCTGCGTCGCCGGTTCGCGCCTGCTGGTGCAGGAGGAAATCTACGAGGAGTTCATCGAACGCCTGGTCGCACGGGCCCAACGCATCCGCATCGGCAACCCGCAGGATGAGAGCAGCGAGATGGGCCCACTGGCCACCGCCCAGCAACTCGCGGTGGTCGAAGGCCTGGTCGCCGATGCCCTCGCCGAAGGCGCCACCCTGCGCCTGGGCGGCAAGCGTGCGCAGCTCGACAGCAACGGCTGGTACTACGAACCGACCCTGTTCGAGTGTGACCGCAACAGCCTGAAGATCATGCAGGAAGAAGTCTTCGGCCCCGTCGCCGCGGTGATCCGCTTCAAGGACGAAGCCGAAGCCCTGGCCATCGCCAACGACTCGCAGTTCGGCCTCGCCGCCGGCATCTGGACCCGCGACCTCGGCCGCGCCCACCGCCTGGCCCGCGATATCCGCTCCGGGATCATCTGGGTCAATACCTATCGCGCCGTGTCGGCCATGGCGCCGATCGGTGGTTTCAAGAACAGCGGCTACGGTCGCGAGAGCGGCATCGATTCGGTGCTTGCCTACACCGAGTTGAAAACGGTGTGGATCAACCTCTCGCAAGCACCGATGCCCGACCCCTTTGTCATGCGCTAACCACCACCACGGCCCAGAACACGAGGTATAGAAAATGATCGAACCAGGCATCTACAAACAGGTTATGGGCTCCTTCCCATCCGGCGTCACCGTGGTCACCGCACTGGATGAAAACGGCGACATCGTCGGCATCACCGCCAGCGCCTTCAGCGCCCTGTCGATAGACCCGGCATTGGTGCTGTTCTGCCCCAACTACGCCTCGGACTCCTACCCGGTGCTGTGCCACAGCAAGCAGTTCGCCATTCACGTGCTCAGCGCCGACCAGCAGGACGTGGCCTACGCTTTTGCGCGCAAGGGTAAGGACAAGGCCGAGGGCATCGATTGGCACCTCAGCGCACTGGGCAACCCGATCCTGAGCCATGCCACCGCGATCATCGAGTGCGAGCTGTGGCGCGAGTACGAAGGCGGCGACCACGCGATCCTGGTCGGCAAGGTGAAGAACCTGATCCTGCCCGAAGAAGAGCTGACGCCGATGATCTACTGCCACGGCAAGCTCGGCGCCCTGCCCGCCATTGCCTGACTTTTTCGAAGGGCCGCGCGCACTCCCCACTCTTGCGGCCCTTCCTTTTTACTTTATGGAGCCGGCATGACCCCAGCAGCCTTGCACCTGTTCCGCCAGCAGGCCTATCTCAACGGCCAATGGCGCGACGCCCTGAGCGGCGAAAGCCGCGCGATCCTCAACCCGGCCAATGGCGAAGTGCTCGGCCGGGTACCGCACATGGGCGCAGCAGAGACCCAGGAGGTCATCGGCGCGGCGACTGCCGCCTGGCCGGCCTGGCGCGCCCGTACGGCCAAGGAGCGCAGTGCCATCCTCAAACGCTGGCATGCGCTGATGCTGGAGCATGCCGACGCCCTGGCGCAGATCCTCACCCTCGAACAGGGCAAGCCACTGGCCGAGGCCAAAGGCGAAATCCTCTACGCCGCCAGCTTCATCGAGTGGTTCGCCGAAGAGGCCAAGCGCATCTACGGCGACACCATCCCCAGCCATAAGGGCGATGCGCGGATCGTCGTCAGCAAGGAGCCGATCGGCGTGGTGGCGGCCATCACCCCGTGGAACTTCCCCACCGCAATGATCACCCGCAAGGCTGGCCCGGCACTGGCCGCCGGCTGCCCGTGCATCGTCAAGCCGGCGCCGGAAACGCCCTTCTCCGCCCTGGCCCTGGCCGCGCTGGCGGAGCAGGCCGGCATCCCGCCGGGAGTCTTCAACGTGATCACCGGCGATGCCGTAGCCATCGGCGCCGAACTGACCAGTAGCGCCAGCGTGCGCAAGCTGTCTTTCACTGGCTCCACGCCCATCGGCAAGTTGTTGATGGCGCAATGCGCCAATACGCTGAAAAAAGTCTCGCTGGAGCTGGGCGGTAACGCGCCCTTTATCGTCTTCGATGACGCCGACCTGGAACGCGCGGTCGAAGGCGCGCTGATCGCCAAGTTCCGCAATGCCGGGCAGACCTGCGTGTGCGTCAACCGTTTCCTGGTGCAGGACGGCATCCATGACGCCTTCGTCGCACGGCTTACCGAACGGGTTCTCGAATTCAAGGTTGGCAATGGCCTCGATGCTGGGGTGACCCTGGGGCCGCTGATCAACGAACGCGCGGTGGCCAAGGTCGATGACCATGTACAGGATGCCCTGGAGCATGGCGCTCAACTGCTCTGCGGCGGCGAACGCCACCCGCTCGGCCATGGTTTCTACCAGCCGACGGTGCTCGCCGGCGTGACCGCCGCGATGAAAGTGGCCCGCGAAGAAACCTTCGGCCCGCTGGCGGCGGTGTTTCGCTTCAGCACCGAAGCCGACGCCGTGCGACTGGCCAACGACACCGAATACGGCCTCGCCGCCTACTGCTACACCCGTGACCTGGGCCGCGCCTGGCGCATGAGCGAGGCGTTGGAGTACGGCATGGTCGGCATCAACGAAGGGCTGATCTCCACCGAGGTGGCGCCCTTCGGCGGGATCAAATCCTCGGGCCTGGGCCGCGAAGGCTCCAAGTACGGCATCGAGGACTACCTGGAAATCAAATACACGCTGATGGGCGGCCTCAATTAGCAGGCAGCAGGAGAGCGCTATGAGCAACGACAAATACCAACAAGGCCTGGCGATCCGCACTCAGGTGCTCGGCGAAGCCTATGTGAACAAGTCGATCGAGAATGCCGACGACTTCAGCCGGCCGTTACAGGAACTGGTCACCGAGTATTGCTGGGGCCATGTCTGGGGCCGGGAGGGTTTGTCGCTGCAACAACGCAGCATGATAAACTTGGCCATGATTTCGGCACTCAATCGCCCGCATGAACTCAAGCTGCATGTGCGCGGAGCCCTGCGTAATGGCCTCAGCCGTGAGCAGATTCGCGAGATTCTGCTGCAGGTCGGCATCTACTGCGGCGTCCCGGCGGCGGTCGACAGCTTCCGGATCGCCCGCGAGGCCTTCGCCGAGGCCGATGCCGAGACCGCCCCTTAACTTCAGGTTTTCCGAAACGCGCAGAGCCCCTATGATCGAATGACCATAGGGGCTCCGGCACTTTCCTCCGGACAGCCATAACCAGAGCGGACCCCATGAAACGCCTGCCTCTCGATGACAGCTTCAAGGTCAATCACAACCCCATCACCCTGCGCGAAATCGTGCTGGAAAAACTGCGCAGCGCGATCATGAACTTCCAGTTGATGCCGGGTGATCGCCTGGTCGAGCGCGATCTCTGCGATCGCCTCGGCGTCAGTCGCACCTCGGTGCGTGAGGCGCTGCGGCATCTGGAGTCCGAAGGGCTGGTGGAGTTCGCCGATGCCAAGGGCCCCCGGGTGGCGATCATCACCCTGGAAGATGCCCGCGACATCTATGAGCTGCGCTGTGTACTCGAGGGCTTGATCGTTCAGCTGTTCACCCTGAATGCCAAACCCAAGGATATTCGCGCCCTGGAACGAGCCCTCGCGGAAAACCGCGAGGCCCTCAAGGAAGGCGAGCTGCAGCAGGTGATCGACTCGGTGCAGGGCTTCTACGACGTGCTGCTGGAAGGCTCCGGCAACCATGTCGCCGCGACCCAGTTGCGCCAGTTGCAGGCGCGCATCAGCTACCTGCGCGCGACTTCGGTGTCGCAGGCGAACCGCCGCGGTGCGAGCAACCAGGAAATGGAACTGATGGTCGAGGCGATCAAGAGTGGCGACCCGCTGGCCGCGCACCAAGCCTCGGTCAATCATGTGCGCGCGGCAGCCAAAGTGGCGCTCGACTACCTGCGCACCAAGCAGGCGGAAGCCGCCGAGTTGCGTGAGATCGCCACCCCGATCGCCCTCAAAGAGCCACGTATAGGACGCTGATGCCATGCCCAGCCCGCGCTTTTGTCCGCACTGTGGTGCCGCTGGCCTGAGCCGTCAGCTCCCCGCCGGCGACACCCACGAGCGCTTGGTCTGCGCAGGCTGCGGTTATATCCACTACGAGAACCCCAAGGTCATCGCTGGCTGCATCATCGAGCAGGACGGCAAATACCTGCTCTGCCAGCGCGCCATCCCCCCCCGCCCAGGCTCCTGGACACTGCCGGCCGGATTCATGGAGAACGGCGAAACCACCGAGCAGGCGGCCCTGCGCGAGGTCTGGGAAGAAAGCGGCGTGCGCGCCGAGATTCTCTCGCCCTACTCGATCTTCAGCGTGCCGCAGATCAGCGAGGTGTACATCATCTTCCGCGCCAGCGCGCTGGAAGTGACTGGCCAATACGGCCCGGAAACCCTCGACTACCGTTTCTTCGCCCCCGAAGAGATTCCGTGGGAGAGCATCTACTACCCGGCCATCCGACAAATCCTCGAACGCTATATCGAGGAGCGCCAGGCCGGGGTCTACGGCATCTACATCGGCAACGATGACAGCGGTAAGGTGCACTTTATCCGCTGAGGCCGAAAGACTTGGCCAGCTCCTACATTCACTTCCGGGCGCGGCAAGAGCGTAGGGCGGACTCAGGAGCGTAGCGAACAGTCCGCCGTTCGAAATGGCGTACTGCTTTGCGAGTACGCCCTACGTGCTGACTCAGAAATAACGGCCAACACACAGAGCCTCTGCTCTTGTAGGAGCCAGCTCTGCTGGCGATTGCAGGCTCAGGTACAGCCAGAGATCACGGCTCGAACCCTTCGACGATAATCACCTCGGCCTGCGCCACGCCCTGACGATGCTTGCAGGCGTCCTGGTATGCGGCCGAGTGGTAGCAGGCCAGCGCCTGTTCGTAAGACGCAAACTCGATCACCACACTGCGCTGCGGCGTCGCCCGCCCCTCCAAGGCTTCGCTGCGGCCACCACGGGCCAGCAGTTTTCCGCCGAACAGCGCAATGGCCGCCGGTGCACGCGCGGTGTATTCACCATACTGAGTGGGCTCGGTCACATTCACATGAGCAATCCAGTACGCCTTCATGATGCCTCCGCTAGCTCGGTTATTTCGTATTATGGTATACCATAATTTACTCAAGAGAGTAGCCACCCTCTAGCTATCTGCGAGACTGCCGCCATGTCGTTCAACCGCATCGAAGAAATCATCGAAGACTTCCGCCAGGGCAAGATGGTGCTCCTGGTCGACGACGAGGACCGCGAAAACGAGGGCGACCTGCTCCTCGCCGCCGAAGCGGTCACGCCGGCCGCCATCAACTTCATGGCCCGAGAAGCGCGCGGCCTGATCTGCCTGACCCTGACCGACGAACACTGTCAGCGTCTCGGCCTCGAACAGATGGTGCCGAGCAACGGCAGCGCCTTCGCCACCGCCTTTACCGTCTCCATCGAGGCGGCCGATGGGGTGACCACCGGCATCTCGGCGGCCGACCGCGCACGTACCGTACAGGCAGCGGTGGCCCCCGACGCGCAAGCCGATGATCTGGTGCAGCCCGGGCACATCTTCCCGCTGCGCGCCAAGGAAGGCGGCGTGCTGACCCGCGCCGGACACACCGAGGCCGGCTGTGACCTGGCGCGCCTGGCCGGCTTCAGCCCGGCGGCGGTGATAGTCGAGGTGATGAACGATGACGGCAGCATGGCCCGTCGCCCGCAGCTGGAAGTGTTCGCCGCGCAGCACGGGATCAAGATCGGCACCATCGCCGATCTGATCCACTATCGCCTGAGCACCGAGCACACCGTCACCCGCATCGGCGAACGCGAGTTGCCCACCGTGCATGGCACCTTCCGCCTGATCACCTTCGAGGATCGCATCGAAGGCGGCGTGCACATGGCGCTGGTGATGGGCGAGATCACGACGGACGTCCCAACCCTGGTGCGCGTCCACGTGATCGACCCGCTGCGCGACCTGGTCGGCGCCGAATACACCGGGCCGAAAAACTGGACGCTGTGGGCGGCCCTGCAGAAAGTCGCCGAGCACGGCCATGGCGTAGTCGTGGTGCTGGCCAACAGCGAGTCGTCCCAGGCCCTGCTCGAGCGGGTGCCGCAACTAACCCAGGCTCGCCGGCAGTTCAGCCGCTCGCAGTCGCGGATCTATTCCGAAGTCGGCACCGGCGCGCAGATCCTGCAGGACCTCGGCGTGCGCAAACTGCGCCACCTCGGCCCGCCGCTGAAATATGCCGGCTTGACCGGCTACGACCTGGAAGTGGTGGAAAGCATTCCTTTCGAGGAGTGACCAAACCCCGGGCGATTACCCCTCTTCTGTTCATCTGGGTTCCCGCCTTCGCGGGAATGACGGTGGAGAGGCGTTCAGCGCCAATGCATCTCCAAACATCCTGTCATCCCGCCATCCCGCCATCCCGCCATCCAGGCCATAGCTAAGCGCAGAGTCGGGCTCCAGGGGTTGCCCCTGCGTACCCGGGAATCGCGGTGGTTGCGCGCGCCCCCTGAACCTGCCCCCGACAACCATCAGTCGGAAGGCAACCCTCGACAGGATCAAGGGAATCGCGAAGGACTTGCACATATCTTGGAATACCATAATATGACATTCCACAGTTCGCGGATTTAAATCACAGTCCGTCTACTGCGAAATGGAAGCAAGTCGCCTCCTCAGCCCACGAAACACGGGTAGCACCGAGGCAAGACCTGGACAGCTTGGCAGGCTCCGAGCCACACGTTCACAAGCTTCAGCTCCATGCGTTACGGCTCGAAAACAACTACAAAATCGAGGAATACAGCATGTTGGACATGAAAAGCGTGACCACCACCCTCGCCGCTCTGGCCCTGGTGGCGGGTAGCAACATGGCGATGGCCGCCGACAGCCTGAATTTCGTCAGCTGGGGCGGCTCCACCCAGGATGCGCAGAAGCAGGCCTGGGCCGAGCCCTTCAGCAAGGCTTCCGGCATCCAGGTGGTGCAGGATGGCCCGACCGACTACGGCAAACTCAAGGCCATGGTCGAAAGCGGCAACGTGCAGTGGGATGTGGTCGACGTCGAAGCCGACTTCGCCCTGCGCGCCGCCAGCGAAGGCCTGATTGAGCCGCTGGACTTCAAGCAGATCCAGCGCGACAAGATCGACCCACGCTTCGTCTCCGACCATGGCGTCGGCTCGTTCTTCTTCTCCTTCGTGCTCGGCTACAACCAGGGCAAGCTGGGCGGCAAAGAGCCGCAAGACTGGAACGCCCTGTTCGACACCAAGACCTATCCCGGCAAACGCGCCCTGTACAAATGGCCGAGCCCCGGCGTGCTCGAGTTGGCCTTGCTGGCCGATGGCGTAGCGCAGGACAAGCTCTACCCGCTGGATCTGGATCGCGCCTTCAAGAAACTCGACACCATCAAGCAAGACATCGTCTGGTGGGGCGGCGGCGCGCAGTCACAGCAACTCCTGGCCTCGGGTGAAGCCTCACTCGGGCAGTTCTGGAACGGTCGCGTCTATGCCCTGCAAAAAGACGGTGCACCGGTCGGCGTGAGCTGGAAGCAGAACCTGGTCATGGCCGATTTCCTGGTCATCCCCAAGGGTGCGAAGAACAAAGCCGCGGCCATGCAGTTCATCGCCAACGCCAGCAGCGCCAAGGGCCAGGCCGAGTTCGCCAACCTGACCGCCTACGCCCCAGTCAACCTCGACAGCGTCAGCCAGCTCACACCTGAGCTCGCCCCCAATCTGCCGACCGCCTACGCTAAAGATCAAGTAACGCTCGATTTCGCTTACTGGGCCAAGAACGGCCCGGCTATCGCGACGCGGTGGAACGAATGGCTAGTCAAATAAAGATGGCCGGCGTTCAGTCCGAGCAATCAGCTCAGCTTGCAGGTGGCGCAGCACGCGCCGCCGGCACGCAAAAAAACACCCAGGCCGTGCCGATGAAGCAAAGCAACGAAGCCTCTCTGCGTTGGCGCGGCGCGCAAAACCTTTTGCCGGCGCTGATCTTCCTCGGCCTGTTCTTCCTGCTGCCGCTGATCGCTCTGCTGCTGCGCGGCGTGCTCGAGCCCACGCCGGGCCTGGGTAACTACGAACAGCTGTTCGCCAACTCGGCTTACGCACGGGTGCTGTTCAACACCTTCGCCGTTGCCGGCCTGGTGACATTGATCAGCCTGCTGCTGGGCTTCCCGCTGGCCTGGGCCGTGACCCTGGCCCCGCGTGGCTGGGGCCGCTGGTTGCTGAGCATCGTACTCTTGTCGATGTGGACCAGCTTGCTGGCACGCAGCTACTCCTGGTTGGTGCTGCTGCAATCCACCGGGGTGATCAACAAGCTGCTGATGGCGCTAGGCATCATCGATCAGCCGCTGGAGCTGGTGCATAACCTCAGCGGCGTGGTGATCGGCATGAGCTACATCATGATCCCGTTCATCGTCCTGCCGCTGCAGGCGACCATGTCGGCGATCGACCCGATGGTGCTGCAAGCCGGCTCCATCTGCGGCGCCAGCCAGTGGACCAACTTCTACCGGGTGTTCCTGCCGCTGTGCCGGCCGGGGCTGTTCTCCGGCGGGCTGATGGTCTTCGTCATGTCGCTGGGTTACTACGTGACGCCCTCCCTGCTGGGCGGGGCGCAGAACATGATGCTGCCCGAGTTCATCGTCCAGCAGGTGCAGTCCTTCCTCAACTGGGGACTGGCCAGCGCCGCAGCCGCACTGCTGATCGTGCTCACACTGGCGCTGTTCTACCTCTACTTGAAGCTGCAACCGGAATCCCCGGTCGGCTCCAGCAACTCGAGGTAACCGCAATGTTACTGACCCCCAATGCACTCGGCCCGAACCTGCGCCGCAGCCTGTACCTGACCACCGGCTTGATCGCGCTGTTCCTGCTGCTGCCGATAGTGTTCATCGTGCTGCTCTCGTTCGGCTCCTCGCAGTGGCTGGTATTCCCGCCGCCGGGCTACACCCTGAAGTGGTATGAGCAGTTCTTCGCCAACCCGGAATGGATCGGCGCAGCACTGACCAGCCTGAAGGTCGCGGTACTGACCACGATCTGCGCGGTGGCTCTCGGCCTGCCATGCGCCTTTGCCCTGGTTCGCGGTCGCTTCCCCGGGCGTGACTTGCTGTATGCGTTCTTCACCCTGCCGATGATCGTGCCGCTGGTGATCATCGCGGTGGCGGTCTATGCGCTGTTCCTCAAGCTCGGCTACACCGGCACGCTCTTCTCCTTCGTGGTCAGCCACGTGATTGTCGCGCTGCCGTTCACCATCATCTCGATCATCAACTCGCTGAAGCTGTTCGACCAGTCGATCGAGGATGCCGCGGTGATCTGTGGTGCCTCGCGGCTGCAGGCGGTGTGCAAGGTCACCTTCCCGGCGATCCGCCCCGGCCTGGTTGCCGGCGCCCTGTTCGCCTTCCTGGTGTCGTGGGACGAGGTGGTGCTGAGCGTGATGATGGCCAGCCCGAACCTGCAGACTCTACCCGTCAAGATGTGGACCACCCTGCGCCAGGACCTGACCCCGGTGATCGCCGTTGCCTCGACGCTGCTGATCACCCTCTCGGTACTGGTCATGGGCATTGCCGCCGGCCTCAAGCGCCGCAACGAAACTCGCGCCTAAGGCGCAGGAGACTCGACAAATGAGTGCAGTGATTAAAAAAGCCGCCGAAGGCGCAACCAACACCCTGGTCAGCCTGCGCAACCTGAGCAAGCACTACGGCGGCTTCAAGGCCGTGGACGATGTCTCGCTGGAAATCCAGGACGGCGAATTCCTGACCTTCTTAGGCTCCAGCGGCTCGGGCAAGACCACCACCCTGTCGATGCTGGCCGGCTTCGAAACGCCCAGCGCTGGCGAGATTCTGGTCGAAGGTCAGTCGCTGGTCCGAGTGCCGCCACACAAGCGCAATATCGGCATGGTCTTCCAGCGCTACTCGCTGTTCCCGCACCTGTCGGTGCGCGACAACATCGGCTTTCCGCTGTCGATCCGCAAACGCGATGCCGGCGAGCGCGCGCGCAGGGTCGAGGACATGCTCAAGCTGGTGCAGTTGGAACAGTTCGCCGAACGCCGCCCCACACAGCTATCCGGCGGCCAGCAACAACGCGTGGCGATCGCCCGGGCGCTGGTCTACGAACCGCGCATCCTGCTGATGGACGAACCGCTCGGGGCACTGGACAAGAAGCTGCGCGAGGACCTGCAGGACGAACTGCGGCATCTGCACCGGCGCCTGGGCATCACCATCGTCTACGTGACCCACGACCAGGAAGAAGCCATGCGCCTGTCCCAGCGCATCGCCATCTTCAGCCACGGCAAGATCGTCGGCCTGGGCAGCGGCTATGACCTCTACCAGAACCCGCCGAACGCCTTTGTCGCCGCCTTCCTCGGCAACTCGAACTTCCTCAAGGTGAAGGCCCAGGGCAACGCTGCCGCACAGTTCGAAGGCCAGTCACTGGCGCTGCGACCGACCGCCGGCGTACGACCCGGCCAGGAGATGTTGCTGATGGTCCGCCCGGAAAAAGCCGAGGTGCTGACGCTGGAGCAGTCCGCACACACGCCCCTCGCGGCGGGTTGGAACGAGATCCGCGCCAACGTCACCGAGGTGGTATTCCTCGGCGAGAGCCTGACCTACAGCGTGCGCACCGCCGGCGGGACTTCGCTGACGGTGAAAGCGCTCTCCGGTGGCGTGCTACCGCTGCAACCGGGTCACGAAGTGCGCGTGCGTTGGGCGGCGGCGGATGCCTGCGTCTACAGCGAATGGAATGACGCCGACCTCGGCAGCAAATTGACCGGCGGAGCCTGAACGACGGCGCGGTCCCCAAAACAAGGCTCACTGTGCGCACCACCTGTGTCGCGCCTCGGATGTGCACGGTGAACCTTGTCCTATCTCACGCCCACGGCTGATGGCTTTGAATCACCCCGGAACTCCAGAAGCTAGCCTCTGTCTGCCCTGATCGACTCTACGCCCAGCTCATCCCACACCTCCTCGGCCAGGTGGAAGGTGGCGTTGGCCGCCGGAGTGCCGCAGTAGATCGCGCTTTGCATCAGCACTTCCTTGATCTCGTCGCGGGTCACGCCGTTGTTCTTGGCCGCCTTGAGGTGCAGCTTCAGCTCGCCTTCGCGGTTCATGCCGATCAGCATGGCGATGGTGATCAGGCTGCGGGTATGCCGCGGTAGGCCTGCACGGGTCCAGATATCGCCCCAGGCATGGCGGGTGATCATTTCCTGGAACTCGCTATTGAACGGCGTCAGATGCTCCAGACTGCGATCGACATGAGCATCGCCGAGCACCGCGCGGCGCACCTGCATGCCGGCTTCGTAGCGTTGTTTCTCGTCCATTTCGAGCTCCGGGTAATTAAGAGGTGGTGCGCACGGCGCACCCTACGGGCGAAGCGCGACGCTTCGTAGGGTGCGCCGTGCGCACCGAGGCAATCACTGCTGCAAGAACGCCAGCACCGCCTTGGTAAAGGCCGCGCCGGCTTCGACGTTGGACAGGTGCGCCGCGTGGAACTCGACCAGTTCGGCGCCACGAATGCGTTCGAGCATGAAACGGCCATCCACCGGCGTGGTCACCGCATCCTGGGTGCCGCAGACGATCAGGGTCGGCACCTGGATGGCGGCGAGTTGTTCACGGAAATCCGCATCACGCACCGCCGCGCAGTTGGCCGCATAGCCCTGCGGCGAGGTGGCCGCCAGCATGTCGGTGACCGCCTTGACCTTGGCCGGTTCGGCCACGGCGAATTCCGCAGTGAACCAGCGCGCAATGGAGGCATCGCGCAGCGCCAGCATGGCCGCCTGGCCGTCGCGCAGCACGGTTTCGATCCGCGGGTTCCACACCTCGGGGCCGGCGATCTTCGCTGCCGTGTTGCACAGCACCACACGCTGCAGGCGCTCGGGGGCATTGATCGCCAGCCACTGGCCGATCAACCCGCCCATGGACAGGCCACAGTAGCTGGCACGCGGGATATCCAGCGCATCCAGTAGGGCCAGCACATCACGGCCCAACTGTTCGATGCTGTAAGGCCCCTCGGTCACCAGCGATTTTCCATGGCCACGGGTGTCGTAGCGCAGCACGCGGAAATGCCGGGTAAAAGTCGGGATCTGTTCATCCCACATATAGAGGTCGGTGCCCAGGGAGTTGGACAACAGCAGCACCGGCGCATCGTCCGGGCCTTCGAGCAGGTAGTTCAGTTCGCCATCGGCGAGTTGTACGACGGGCACGGGAATCTCCTAACGCGAGAAAGCTTGATGATCGGCCAGAGCGCGTTCGACCCAGCGACGGGCCTGGCCAAGGTACTGGGCCGGATCGAGCAGACGATCCAGCTCGGCGGCTGAAAGTTCGGCGCTGACTTGCGGCTCCTCACCGAGCACCAGGCGCAAATGGACGCCCTCCTGCACCGCCCGGCGGCAGCATTGTTCGAGCAGATGGTGAGCGGCATCGCGGCCGATACGCTGGGCCAGCACGATGCTCACCGCCTCGGCCAGCACCAGCCCCTGGGTCAGGTCGAGGTTGGCGCGCATGCGCTCGGCATCCACCTCCAGCCCTGGCACCACCAGCAGCACCTGCTGCAAGGCACCGGATACCAGGCAGCACAGCTCGGGTAGGGTTTCCCATTCGGCATGCCAGAGGCCGAGGCTGCGCTCGTGTTCCTGCGGCATGGCGCTGAACATGGTCGACACCAGCCCCGGCGCACGGGTGGCGGCGCCGATCAGTACGGCGGCGCTCACCGGGTTGCGCTTGTGCGGCATGGTCGAGGAACCACCCTTGCCCGGCGCGCCGGGTTCGAACACTTCGCCGGCCTCGGTCTGCATCAGCAGGCTGAGATCGCGACCCAACTTGCCCAGGCTGCCGGCGATCATGCCCAGCAGGCGGGCGAACTCGACCAGACGATCGCGCTGGGTATGCCAGGGCTGCTCGGGCAGGGTCAGTTGCAGTTCTTGCGCCAGGGCTTCGGCCACCGGAAAAGCCTGGTCGCCGAGCGCAGCAAGGCTGCCGGAGGCACCGCCGAACTGCAGACACAGCAGGCGCGGCTTGAGTTCCATGAGGCGCTGGCGGTGACGGGTGACGGCGCCCAGCACGCCTGCGATCTTCATGCCGAGGGTCACAGGCGTGGCGTGTTGCAGCCAGGTGCGTCCGGCCAGGGGCGTGTCGGCGTGGCGCTGAGCCTGTGCGGCCAGGGCATCGGCGAGGCTGGCAAGATCGCTTTCCAACAGCACGATGGCCGCCCGCAGCTGGAGCACCAGGCCACTGTCCATGGCGTCCTGACTGGTAGCGCCGAGATGCACGAAGCGCTCGGCCTCGGCACTGCGAGCGGCGACCTGCCGGCCCAGCGCCTTGACCAGCGGAATGGCGGAGTTACCGGCACTGGTGATCGCCCCGGCCAGCGCCGCGAAGTCATACAGTTCGGCCTTGCAGGCGGCTTCGATGGCCGGCACGGCGTTCTGCGGAATCAGCCCCACACGCGCTTCGGCGCGAGCCAGAGCAGCTTCGAAATCGAGCATGCCCTGCACCCGGCCATGGTCGGAAAAGATCGCGCGCATGGCAGGCTGGGTGAAATAAGCATCGAAGAGTTGGTTGCTTGGCCTGTTCAAGCCAGTGCTCCAGAAATCAAGAAGGTGGGTTCTGTTATAGATGCAACATGGCACGTGCGGCCAGCCCTGCTTTTTGCAGGAACAGGTTTGCAGGAGCAAGCTCGCCTGCCGATCGGGTTTCCGAGACCCTGATGATCGCAGACGAGCCTGCCATGCAAAAAACCTTAGTCTCGTAGGGCGGGTTAGCCGATGGCGTAACCCGCCAACTGCGCCAACGGTGGGTTACGTCGCTTCGCGGCTAACCCACCCTACGAATATAAACGCCGGTCAGACTCGCTCGATGGCCAGCGCCAAGCCCTGACCGACGCCCACGCACATGGTCGCCAGACCTTTGCGGCCGCCAGTCTTCTCCAACTGATGCAGAGCGGTCTGGATCAGCCGCGCGCCACTGGCGCCCAGCGGGTGGCCGAGGGCGATGGCGCCGCCGTTGGGGTTGACCTTGTCGCTGTCGTCGGCCAGGCCGAGTTCCCGCATCACGGCCAGGCCCTGGGCGGCGAAGGCTTCGTTCAGTTCGATGGTGTCGAAGTCGCTGATCGCCAGGTTCAAGCGTTCCAGCAGCTTGTGCACCGCCGGCACCGGGCCTATGCCCATCACCCGTGGCGCCACGCCGGCGCTGGCCATGCCCAGCACCTTGGCGCGCGGGGTCAGGCCGTGTTTCTTCAGCGCTTCGGCCGAGGCCAGGATCAGCGCGACTGCGCCGTCATTGACGCCCGAGGCGTTGCCGGCGGTGACGGTCTTGTCCGCACCATTGACCGGCTTGAGCTTGGTCAGGGTTTCTAGCGTGGTGTCCGGGCGCAGGTGTTCGTCCTGCTCGATGACGGTGTCGCCCTTCTTGCCCTTGATCACTACCGGCACTATCTCTTCGGCGAAGAAGCCTTGCGCCTGGGCACGACCGGCGCGTTGTTGGCTGCGCAGGGCGAAGGCGTCCTGGTCCTCGCGGCTGACGTTGTAGTCGTCGGCAACGTTGTCGGCGGTCTGCGGCATGGCATCGACGCCGTACTCGGCCTTCATCAACGGGTTGATGAAGCGCCAGCCGATGGTGGTGTCCTCGATCTTCTGGTTGCGGCCGAAGGCGCTGTCGGCCTTGCCCAGCACATAGGGCGCGCGGGACATGGACTCGACGCCACCGGCGATGGCCAGCTCCATCTCGCCACTGGCGATGGCGCGGAAGGCGGTACCGACCGCATCCATGCCCGAGGCGCACAGGCGGTTGAGGGTCACGCCCGGAATGCTCTCCGGCAGGCCGGCCAGCAGCAGCGCCATGCGCGCCACGTTGCGGTTGTCCTCGCCGGCCTGGTTGGCGCAGCCCATAAACACCTCGTCGACCCGGCTCCAGTCGACCGACGGGTTGCGCTCGATCAGCGCCTTGATCGGCACGGCGGCCAGATCGTCGGCGCGTACCGGCGCCAGACCGCCACCGAAGCGGCCGATGGGCGTGCGGATGGCGTCGCAGATAAAGACCTCGCGGCTCATTCTTCACCACCCAGTTGTCCGTGGGCGGCAGCAGTACGGGCTTCCAGCGCACGCAGCGCAGCCAGTTCGAGCTCGCTGGGTGCTTCGCTGACCGCCACTACATCGGCGAAGCGGATCTGCCAGCCGGTGGCTTCGATCACCTGCTCGCGGCTCACGCCCGGGTGCAGCGCAGTGACGATGAACTCGTTGCTACCCTCCTCCGGCTCCATGATGCACAGGTCGGTGATAATCCCCACCGGCCCGGCGCCCGGCAGGCCGAGGCGTTTGCGCGAATCGCCGCCCTCGCCATGGCCGACCGAGGTGATGAACGCCAGCTTGTCGACGAAGGTACGGTGCGACTGCTTGAGGATGATCAGCACCTGCTTGGCCGAACCGGCGATCTCCGGGGCACCACCGGCGCCCGGCAGGCGCACTTTCGGCCGGTGGTAATCGCCGATCACGGTGGTGTTGATATTGCCGTACTTGTCGACCTGGGCGGCGCCGAGGAAACCCATGTCGATACGCCCGCCTTGCAACCAGTAGCGGAAGATTTCGCCGGTGGGCACCACGGTGTCGGCGGTTTCGGCCAGTTCGCCGTCACCGATGGACAGCGGCAGCACGCTCGGTTTGGCACCAATCGGGCCGGATTCGTAGATCAGCACCACGTCCGGCGACGAGGTCAGGCGCGCCAGGTTGGCGGCCTTGGATGGCAGGCCGATGCCGACGAAGCAGACCGCGCCGTTCTGCAGGCGGCGGGCGGCGGCCACGGTCATCATTTCATTGGTGGTGTAGGCGCTCATCACTTGGCCTCCTGCTGTGCGGCCAGCTTGGCCTTGAACTCGTTGAAGTCGGCAGTGCCACGGATATATTCGTCGATCCAGGCGCTGAAGCTTTCGCGGTCGCGGGCGATCGGATCCCAGGCCTGGTAGAAGCGGTTATCGCGTTCGTAGTAGCCGTGGGCGTAGGACGGGTGAGCACCGCCCGGTACGTGGCAAACCGCCGTCAGCGCCCAGGTCGGCAGCACGCAGGCGTTCATCGGCGCATTCAGGTCGTCGACGATTTCTTCGACTGTGACGATGCAGCGCTTGGCCGCCAAGGCCGCTTCCTTCTGCACGCCGAGGATGCCCCAGAGCAGCACGTTGCCCTTGCGGTCGGCCTTCTGCGCGTGGATCACGGTGACGTCCGGGCGTACCGCCGGCACGGCGGCCAGCACTTCGCCGGTGAACGGGCAGGTCACGGACTTGATCAGCGGGTTGACCTTCGGCAGGTCGGAACCGGCATAGGCGCGCAGCACCGCGAACGGCAGGCCGGAGGCACCGGCGATGTAGGAGTTGGCCATATCCGCATGGCTGTGCTCCTCGATCTCCAGCGCATGCGGCCAGTCCTTCTCGACGGCGTCGCGCAGGCGGTGCAGCGAGCCGACACCGGGGTTGCCGCCCCAGGAGAAGATCAGCTTCTTGGCGCAACCGGCGCCGATCAGCAGGTCATAGACCAGATCGGGGGTCATGCGCACCAGAGTCAGGTCTTGCTTGCCCTGACGGATGATCTCGTGGGATGCCGCGGTCGGGATCAAGTGGGTGAAACCTTCGAGGGCGACGGTGTCGCCGTCGTTGACGAAGCGCTGTACGGCTTCGCCAAGGGAAATGAGTTCGGCCATCGGTGCTGCTCTCGCTCGGTTGACGATGCCACCGGGTGAAGGTGGCGGGTGAGTCAACAGTAGGCCGGGCGGCGCCGGCAAACAATCCGATTATCGACTTATCGTTCGATAATCGAACACGGTCTTATTCAATCTGCTCGAGCAGACAGCCCAGTTCCTCGACCAGTTCGATGATCGATTGGCTGCTCGCCTGGATGCTGTCGGCGCTCGACAGCACCTTCTCGCCCGACTGCTGCGCCGGGCGATATCGGCCAGCAGGTTGCCGAGCAGCAGGTGTGCGGCCAGATTTCGCTGCCGCGCGCGGGGTGCACCGCCGGTTGATCCAGGTTCATCAATGCTCTCTTCGATGATCCGGCGCAGTGCAAGGCCGGGACTGCGGCGCCCTCCTCCGTGCAGACGGAGGGCGCCAGCCGGCATCTCTGTTATTGGCGTTGTCGCGACCGTTCACAGACCGATATGTGTCTGCAGGATTTCCGGCTGGCCCTTCAACGCCTGGCTGGGGCCGTCATACACCACGCGGCCCTTGACCATGATCATGCTGCGGTCGGTGAGGTCGAGCAGCACATTGACGTTCTTGTCCACCACCAGGGTGGCGATACCGGAGGCCTTGACCAGGCGGATCACCTGCCAGATTTCCCGCCGAATCAACGGCGCCAGGCCTTCGGTGGCCTCGTCGAGAATCATCAGGTCGGGGTTGCTCATCAGCGCCCGACCGATGGCCACCATCTGCTGCTCACCGCCCGACAGGTTGCCGGTGAGGTGGCTGTAGCGTTCGGCCAGACGCGGGAAGGTTTCCAGCACCCGCTCCAGGGTCCAGTCGCGGCGGCCGTCGACACCGGGACGGGCAGCCATCACCAGGCTTTCGCGCACGCTCAGGTTGGGGAACATGCCGCGGCCTTCCGGCACATAGCCGATGCCACGGCGGATCACCTTGTGCGTCGGGCTGCCGGTGAGGTTTTCCCCCTTGATCCACACCTCGCCACGGCGCGGCGGAGTGAGGCCGAGCAACGAGCGAATGGTGGTGCTCTTGCCCATGCCATTGCGCCCCATCAGCGCCAGGGTTTCCCCCGGCGCGATGTGCAGATCGACGCCATGCAGGATGTGGCTGTTGCCGTAATAGGTGTGCAGGCCACGCACCTCGACCAGCGGGGTTTGCTCTGTGGTTGCAGTGTTCATCAGAATTGCTCCTCGCCGTCGCCCAGATAGGCCTCCTGTACCGCCGGATCGTTACGCACCCGATCCAGCGGGCCGCTTGCCAGCATTTGTCCGTTGACCATCACGGTCAGGGTCTTGGCGATGCTGAACACCGCGTCCATGTCGTGCTCGACCAGCACCATGGAGTACTCCCGCGACAGCTCGGCGAGCAGCTCGACCACCCGGCTCGACTCCTCCTTGCCCATGCCGGCCATCGGCTCGTCCAGCAGCAGAAAGCTCGGCTCGGTGGCCAGCACCATGCCGATCTCCAACTGGCGCTGCTCGCCATAGCTCATGGAACCGGCGATGCGCTCGCGCCTGTGGCTCAGGCCGCACAGCTCCAGGGCCTTCTCGGCGCGCTCGCACACCGCGCGGTAGCTCTCGCTGCGGCGGAAGAAGCGGAACGAGTTCTTCATTCGCGACTGCGCCGCCAGCATGCAGTTCTCCAAGCAGCTGAAACTGGGGAAGATGTTGGTCCGTTGGAAGCTGCGCCCCACGCCCAGGTGCGAGACCCGGTTGGGCGCCAGCCCGGTGATGTCCTGGCCATTGAAGATGACCTGCCCGCTGCTGGGGCGCAGGTGACCGGACAACAGGTTGACCATGGTGCTCTTGCCCGCGCCATTGGGGCCGATGATGGCGTGAATCTCACGCGCGGCCACCTGCAGGCTGATGTCGTTGACCGCTGTCAGGCCCCCGAAGGTCTTGGTCAGGCCACGGGTTTCCAGAATGATCGCGCTCATTGTTCGGCCTCCTTGTTGACCGCGCCGGCCGCTGGCGTCTGCGTTGCCTTGCCACGTTTGCCCTGCGTCAGCTGCAACAGCAGGCCGGCGATACCGCGCGGCAGCAACAGCACCATGCAGATCACCACGATGCCCATCGGCAGCTCCCAATGCGGGGTCAGGCTGGCGAACCAGTGATGCAAGCCCTCGAAGGCGAAGGCGCCGAGAATCGGCCCGAACAGGGTGCCCATGCCGCCGAGGATCACCATCACCAGCACATGGGCCGACATCTGCCAGCCCAGCTGGCTGGGGCTGACGAAACCATACTGGGTGGCCGACAACATGCCGGCATAACCGGCGATGGTGCCGGCGATGACGAACGCCACCAGTTTGTAGAACAGCGGGTTGTAGCCCATGGCGCGCACCCGCTGCTCGTTCTCCTTGAGGCCCAGCAATACCCGGCCAAAAGGCGCGCGCATAAAGGTACGCAACAGGATGAACAGCAGCCCCAACGAGGCCAGCACCACATAGAACAGCGTGGTGCGGTTTTCCAGATCGAGCAGTTGCAGGCCACCGATGGCGACCTCGGGCTTCATAAACAGGTAGGCCCCGTCCGAGCCGCCGGCGAAGGCGGCATCGTGGAGCAGATAGAACAGCATCTGCGAAAAGGCGATGGTCACCATGATGAAGAAGATGCCGGAGGTACGAATGATCAGAACGCCCATCAGCAGTGCAGCCAGGGCGGTCAGGCCAAGGCAGACCGGCAGGGCGATCCAGATATTCACAGCTTCGTACTCAGGGGCGAACAGCACCAGGAAGTAACCGGCCAGGCCGAAGAACGCCGCCTGGGCCAGGCTGACCATGCCGCTGACACCGACCAGCAGGTCGAGGCTCAGGGCGACTATGGCCAGGATCATGATGCTGGTCAGTTGCTGCAGGAAGAAGTCATGTTTTTCACCGGCCAGGCTTGCCCCGAAAAACGGGTAGGCAGCCATCAGCAGCAGTAACACAACAAGCAGAAGCTGGATCGGGCGAGGTAATGCGTGCATAAGAAAGTCCCCGAAAATTATCAGTTTTCAACAGCCTGCTAGGCGAACAGGCCACGTGGCTTGAATAAGAGCACCACGGCCATCAGCACATACACGGTCATGCCGGCGTATTGCGGCACCAGGACGGCGCCCCAGGTGGCAGTCAGGCCCACCAGCAAGGCACCGAGGAAAGCTCCGCGGATCGAGCCCAGACCACCGATGACCACCACCACGAAGGCGATGATCAGGATCTGGTTGCCCATGCCGGGATAGACCGAAGACACCGGCGCCGCGATCATCCCGGCGAACGCCGTGAGCGCCGCGCCGGCGGCGAACACCAGGGTGTAGATGACGCGGATATTGATGCCCAAGCCCTGCACCATTTCGCGGTTGCTGGAGCCGCCGCGGATGATCATGCCCAGTCGGGTGCGTTGCAGGATCAGGTACATGGCCAGCGCGATCAGGGCGCAGACCGCGGAAATGAACAGGCGATACACCGGGTAGTCGAGGGTTTCGGTCAGCTGGATCGAGCCGCTGAGCAGTGCCGGGATGGCCACGCTGTGCACGTCGTTGCCCCAGATGATGCTGCGCAGCGAATCGATCACCATGATCAGGCCGAACGTCATCAGCACCTGGTCCAGGTGGTCGCGCTGGTACAGCGCCTGGATCAGGAAGCGCTCGATGAGCACGCCGATGGCGGCCGCCAAGGGCAGCGCCAGGAGGATGGCGAGAAACAGATCGCCGACCAGGCCGGTCAACCAGTACACCAGGTAGGCGCCGACCATATAGAGCGCGCCATGGGCCAGGTTGATGATGTGCATGATGCCGAAGATCAGGGTCAGGCCGCTGGCGATAAGAAACAGCAACAGCCCGTACTGCAGACCGTTCATGGTCTGGATGAGAAGAGTGGAAAGTTCCATCGTGCATACCAAGGCAAAGAATGGCACGGGCCCGCACCCCGGCCGCTAGACGGCAACCGGGGTGCGGGGGCGGCGGTGCTTACTGCATCTTGCAGCCTGGCGCGGGGTCGGCCAGGGCGGTGGCGGCCGTGCTGACCACCACATTGGCGCCGTCGCGGACTTCGCGCAGGTAGATGTTCTGCACCGGGTTATGGGCCTTGGAGAAGGTCCACTCGCCACGCGGACTGGGGATCCGCGCCTGGGCCATGGCGGCGATCCAGGCCGCACGGTCCCGGGTATTGCCGGCTACCGTCTTAAGCGACTGGGCCAGCAGCAGACCGGTGTCGTAGCCCTGCACCGCGTAGATGTCGGCCTCCTTGCCGAACTTCTGCCGGTAGTCCTCGCGAAAGCGCAGGTTCTCCGGCGTATCCAGGCTGTCGGCGTAATGCAGGGTGGTCAGCAGGCCGGTGGCGGCCTGCCCTTGGGCGGCCAGGGTGCCCTCGGTGAGGAAGCCCGAGCCGAGCAGCGGGATCTTGCCCTGCAGGCCGGCAGCGGCGTAATCCTGCACGAACTTGGCCGCGCCGCCGCCGGCGAAGAAGACGAACACCGCGTCCGGCTTAAGCGCGGCGATCTCGGTCAGCTGCGACTGGAACTCCACGTCCGGGAACGGCACGTAGATTTCCTTGCTGACCTTGCCACCGGCCTTCTCGAAACCCTCCTTGAAGCCCTCCACCGACTCGGTGCCGAAGCCGTAGCGCCAGGCCAGGGTGACGATGTTCTTGTAACCCTTGTCTGCCGCCACCTGGCCCATCGGGTAGGCGGTCTGCCAAGAGGTGAAGGAGGTACGGAAGATGTTCGGCGCGCACAGGGCCCCGGTGGCCGCGTTGAAGCCGGCGTTGGGGATGATCAGCGGCACGCCGGTCTCGCGGGCGACCTTGACCGCGCCCATGCCGACCCCAGAATGCACCGGACCGACCACTACATCGACGTTGGCGCCGGCGATCAGCTTCTGCATGTTCGGCACGGCCTTGGCCGGATTGGCCTCGCTGTCGACCACCACATACTCGACCGGGCGTCCGCCGAGGCTGTTGTCGTGCTGCTCGATGGCCAGTTTCAAGCCATTGGTGGTGGCTTCGCCGAGGGCGGCGAAGGTGCCGGTATAGGGCAGCAACAGGCCGATCTTCAGCGGCTCGGCCGCCTGTACCGCGGTGGCCAGGGACGCACCGAGCGCCAGCGCCAGGGCGCCGGCGGTAAAGCTGAAACGGGTTGTGCAAGGCATCTTGTTATTCTTGTTCATTGTTGTCTCCAGCTCCGCTCTGCGGCGAAGCATTCAGGGAAAACCATCTTTAATGGCCGTTTCTTCTGCGGCCTACCGGCGTCACGGCCAGTAGGTCATTGCACGCTTAGCTATGGGTCAGAGCAGGTTCCAGGTGTAGTTGAAGATCAGGCGGTTCTCGTCGATGTCGGTGCGGTAGTTGGAACGGGCGGTGACGTTACGCACGCGCACGCCGAGGTTCTTCAGCGGGCCGCTCTGCACCGTGTAGCCGATATCCAGATCGCGCTCGAAGTCCTTGCCCTCGTAGCGCGGACCACCGCGATTGGTGGCCTGTGCATCGACGTTATCGCCCTTGAGGTAACGCACGCCGGCGATCAGACCCGGTACGCCCATGGCGCTGAAGTCGTAGTCGTAACGCACCTGCCAGGAACGCTCGTCGGCCGAGGCGAATTCGAAGGTCGGCACTTCGTTGCCCAGCGGCGAGATGTTGGCGAACACCCGCGGGAAGGCGCTGTCGCCGAACATGGCCTGATAGCCGAGGTAGAAGGTGTGGCCGCCGTGCTTGGCCGACAGCAGGGAGAAGAACGCCTGGTTGTCGATCTTGCCGATCAGCTGCTTGCCGTCCTCGTTGGCGTCATAAAAGCCGAGGTTGGCACCCAGCACCCAGTTGCCCAGCGGCTCACTGTGCTTGAGGCTGACAAAACGCTGGTTGTAGAGGTCCTCCAGCTGCGCATACCAGGTACCGACCGAGGTGCGGTTGGTATTGAAGGCGTAATCGGCGCCGGCATAGTTGAAGCGGTCGCTGCTGCCAGCGCGTTGCGGCAAGTGGCCGAGCATGGCCATCATCTTGTCGTCGCCCGCCTCGTTACGCAGGCTGGTGGAGTGCAGTTGCCCGCCCTGCAGGGTCAGCCCGGCGATCTCATTGGAGACGATGCTGGCGCCCTGGTAGCTGGGCGGCAGCAGGCGGATATCGGAGAAGGTCAACACCGGCAGGTTGGGCTGCAACTCGCCGACCTTCAGCTCAGTCTTCGAGACTTTTACCTTCAGCGCCGCACCCAGGCGGCTGTAGTCATCGGCGGCCTCGCCGCTTTCCAGGGTCGGTAGCAAACCGGTGTTGACCCGGTCGCGGCTGCTGTCGAGCTTGAGGCCGAGCAGGCCGATGGCATCCACGCCGAAGCCGACGGTGCCGGGGGTGTAGCCGGACTTGACGTTGAGGATAAAGCCCTGGGCCCACTCCTCCGCCTTGGACTGCCGGTTGGGTCCGACGATGTCGGAAAAGTCGCGGCTGAAATAGTAATTGCGCGCTTGCAGGGTGGCGCTGGTGTCTTCGATAAAGCCGCCTTCGGCCGCCTGCACCAGGGCTGGCAAGCTGAGGGCAACGGCGACGGAGAGCAGGACAGGCTTTACATTCGGATAGTGATTCATCGTTTAGCTCTTTGTTGTTATTGAAATAGTGCTGTTGCTTCACCCTTGCCGGGCACACGCCGGGCAACGCAAGTGGGTGGTGTGACTACCGCCTCGTCCGGCACGCAGCAGACGCGGCGGCAATACTCGGGGGCCTGGGTACGCTTAGCGCGCCGCCTCCTCCTTGGCCAAGGCCGTCGCCTGCAGCGGCGGCTGCGCTATTGCCGGTGTGCGCCGCGCACTCAGCAGCAGATGGGCGGCGATGCCGAACACCAGCCCCCAAAAGGCCGCCGACAGCCCCATAAAGGACATGCCCGAAGCGGTCACCAGAAAGGTGATCAGTGCCGCCTCACGGTCATCTGGCACGGCCATGGCAGCGGCCAGCGAACCGGCGATGGCGGCGAACAACGCCAGGCCAGCCAGGGCGGCAATCAACTCTTTGGGGAAGGCGCCGAACAGCGACACCAGGGTGGCGCCAAACAGGCCCAGCAACAGGTAAGCCAGGCCACCGACCACGCCGGCGACATAGCGCTTGGACGGATCTTCGTGGGCTTCGCGACCGGTACAGATGGCCGCGGTGATCGCCGCCAAATTGAGACCATGGCAACCGAAGGGGGCCAGCAGCAGCGAGCCCAGCGCACTGCTGCTGATGATCGGGCGGGCTGGCGTCTGGTAGCCGGCATTGCGCAACACCGCCATGCCCGGCACGAACTGCCCGGTGAGCGCCACCATCACCAGCGGCAAGGCGATATTCAGGCTGGCCGACAGGGTAAATTCGGGGCCGATCCACACCGGCGTGGCCAGGCCGATCACCAGCGCTTCCTGGCGCAGCTCACCGTTAACTAGCGCAATCAAGCAGCCAACAATCAGCACCGCCATCACCGCATAACGCGGCGACAGGCGCTTGACCAGCAGGTAGGTGGCGAACATCGCCAGCACCAGGAAGGGTTTTGCTTGCAGCGAGACAAACAGGCCGGTGCCGAAGCCGAACAGGATGCCGGCCAGCATGCCGGCGGAGATCGCCGCCGGCAGTTTGCCGATGATGCGGTCGAAGGCGCCGGAGATGCCGACCAGGAAGATGATCAGGCTGGCGACCATATAGGCACCGACCGCCTCGTTAAGGCTGATCTGCGGCAATAGCGAAACCAGCAACGCCGAGCCCGGAGCCGACCAGGCGATGACGATGGGCACGCGATAGCGCAGGCTGAGGACTATGCCGAGCACGGCGCTGCCGATGGAGATGGCCCAGACCCAGGACGACAGCACGGCGTGGGACATGCCCGCGCTTTCGGCCGCCTGGAAGATGATCACCAGGGGACCGGCGTAGGAAATCACGGTGGCAATGAACCCGGCCACCACGGCGGACAGGGAAAAATCGTTGGCCAAGGCTTTCATAAGACCTCGTCGCAAGACGCATCTGGCCATCCGTGACGCTGGGTCCGGATCGCTCTTGTTGTGGCTGATGCAGGCGATGCAGCGCGACAGGAACCCTCGGATTCCCGTCGCGCTGGGTAACTCAGGCTTGCTGCAACGCGCGCGGACGGTTGCTGCGCTGCTCGGCGGCCGGAGCCGGTGCGTTCTGCAGTTGGAAGTCGAAGTCGACCTCGGCGAAGCGCCCGTCCACGCCACGGGCACGCGCGGCTTCGGCGGCCTCGACGAAGCGGATATCGCCGACCAGACCTTCGCGGGTGGCGTAGGCGAAGTCGTCCCACAGGTACTTGTCACCGGCCAGGTTGATCTGGGTGGTCAGGTGGCGGTAGCCCGGTGCGGAGATGAAGAAGTGGATATGCGCCGGACGCTGGCCGTGGCGGCCGAGCTGGTCGAGCACTTCCTGGGTCGGGCCATCCGGCGCGCAGCCGTAGCCGGACGGTACGATGCTGCGCGCGCGGTAGCGGCCTTCGGCATCGGTGATGATGCGCCGGCGCAGGTTGTACTCGGACTGGCTCTTGTCGAAGTAGGAGTAGTTGCCCTGGGTGTTGGCATGCCACAGGTCGACGACGGCATTGGCAACTGGCTTGCCTTCGGTGTCGCGCACCACGCCCTGAAGGAACATCACCGTGCCCGCTTCGCTGCCGTCATCCATCCGCGTTTCGCCTTGGGCGATCGGTGCGCCGGCCACGTACAGCGGGCCTTCGATGGTGCGCGGGGTGCCACCGGTCAGGCCGGCCTGCTCGTCCTGGGCATCCTGCAACAGGTCGAGGTAGTGCTCCAGGCCCAGGCCTGCGACCAGCAAGCCGGCTTCATTGCGGCCACCCAGGCGGTTGAGGTAGTCCACGGCCTTCCAGAACTCGTCGGGCGTCACTTCGAGGTCTTCGATGATCTTCGCGGTGTCTTGCAGGATGCGCCGTACCACAGCCTTGAGGCGCGGGCTGCCCTGGTCGTTGAGGAAGCCGCTGGCTTCTTCGAAGAATTGCTGTACCTCGGCAGTGTGGGAAATGTTCAGGGTCATTGGGGTTTACCTCGCATTGTTGTTATGGCTGAAAATCAACGGTCGTCTTCACGGATGGACGAGGGGTGGCGGCACAGGGCGTTGATCTCGATATCCATGTAGGGAAACAGCGGCAGCTGCATCAGGGTGTCGTGCAGTTCCTGCACGCTTTCCAGGTCGAATACGCTGTAGTTGGCGTACTGCCCGGCGATGCGCCACAGGTGGCGCCACTTGCCCTCGCGCATCAGGCGCTGGGCCAGTTCTTTCTCGTCTGCCTTGATCCGGGCGGCCTTGGCCGGGTCCATATCCAGCGGCAGCTTTACGGTCATCTTTACGTGGAACAGCATGGGTTCATCTCCTCGGCTGGCAGGCCATTGCTTGTAACCTCATGGACGGCGGAAGAACGCCAGGCGCTCTTCGTCGAGCGTCAGGCCGAGGCCTGGGGTCCGCGGTACATGCAGCTGAAAGTCGCGGTACACCGGGGCCTCGGTGACAATTTCCTCGGTCAGCAGCAGCGGGCCGAACAGTTCGGTGCCCCAGGTCAGTTGCCTGAGGGTGACGAAGGCGTGGGCCGAGGCCAGTGTGCCGATGGCGCCTTCCAGCATGGTCCCGCCATACAGGGCGATGCCGGCGGCCTCGGCGATTGCCGCAGTGCGCAGCACGGCGCGCGGGCCGCCGTTCTTGGCGATCTTCAGGGCGAAGATGCTGGCGGCGCCGTCGGCGGCCAGGCTGAAGGCGTCCTCGACGCTCTCGATCGACTCGTCGGCCATGATCGGCGCCGGGCTGCGCTGGTTCAGGCGCACCTGACCGCTGCGGTTGATCCGCGAGATCGGTTGCTCGATCAGGTCGATGCCGTTTTCGCCGAGCACCTGGCAGGCGCGCAGGGCCTGTGACTCATCCCAGTACTGGTTGACGTCGACGCGCACGCTGGCCTGGTCACCCAGGGCCCGCTTGATCGCGATGACGTGCTTGAGGTCCTGGTTGACCTCGTTGGCGCCGATCTTCAGCTTGAAGATGCGGTGGCGGCGGATGTCGAGCATGTGCTCGGCTTCGGCGATGTCCTTGGCGGTGTCGCCGCTGGCCAGGGTCCAGGCCACTTCCAGGCTGTCGCGCACGCGGCCGCCGAGCAACTCGCTGACCGGCAGGCCGAGGCGCTTGCCCTGGGCATCGAGCAGCGCGCTTTCCAGGCCGGACTTGGCGAAGGTGTTGCCCTTGGCCGCCTTGTCCAGGCGCAGCATGGCCGCGTTGATATTGGCCGCGTCCTGACCGAGCAGCAGCGGCGCCAGGTGGCTGTCGATGTTCTGCTTGATGCTCTCCGGGCTTTCGTTGCCGTAGGCCAGGCCACCGATGGTGGTCGACTCGCCCAGGCCTTCGCTGCCGTCGGAGCAACGCAGGCGGATCACCACCAGGGTCTGCTGCTGCATGGTGTGCATCGCCAGCTTGTGCGGGCGGATGGTCGGCAGATCGACGATGATCGCCTCGATGCTTTCGATCAGGGAGTGGCTCATTTCAGATTCCGCAGGTTGTGGTCAGGAAGCCGCGGCCACAGACGCCTGCGCGGCACGGCTGCTGCGCTGGCTGCTGATGGCGAACACGGACATGGCGATGGCGGCAACCGCACCCGGCAGGGCGAAGGCCATGAAGTTGTATTGCAGTGGCAGACTGATCCCCAGCAGTGCGCCGCCGAGCAACGGGCCGACGATGGCGCCGTTACGGCCGATGCCCGAAGCCCAGCCGAGGCCGGTGGAGCGGATATTCATCGAGTAGAACTGCGCGGCGCAGGCGTACAGTAGGATCTGCGAGCCGATGGTGGTGGCGCCGGCGATGGCGATTAGCAGGTACAGCACCGGGGTCGGGCTCTTGATCCCGAGCAGAGTGATCGACACCGCGGCGATGACGAAGAACACCGCGAGCACCCGCGGCAGGTTGAGCTTGTCGCCCATCACCCCGCCGCCGATGGCGCCGAAGATCGCGCCGAAGTTCAGTACCAGCAGGAACGACAGGCTGGAACCCAGACTGTAGCCGGCGTTGGCCATCAGTTTCGGCAACCAGGAGCTCAACGCATAAACCATCAGTAGGCAGCAGAAGAACGCCAGCCAGAGCATCAGGGTGCGCAGTGCGCGACCATCACTGAACAGTTGCAGTACCGGCGTGCCGGTCGATTTCACCGCGGCCATTTGCAGTTGGTCGTCGGCGCGCAGGTCATAGGCCGGATCGACCCGCTTGAGTACCTGACGGGCCTCTTCGGTGCGGCCCTTGCGCAGCATGAAACCGACCGATTCCGGCAGCAGATAAACCACCAGCGGCAGCAGCAACAACGGAATACCGGCGACGAAGAACACCGCCTGCCAGCCGAACTGCGGAATCAGCACCATACCCAGGCCGGCGGAGAGCATGCCGCCCACCGAGTAGCCGCTGAACATGATGGCCACCAGGGTGCTGCGAATCTTCTTCGGCGCGTATTCGTTCATCAGCGCCACCACGTTGGGCATCACCCCGCCGATGCCGAGGCCGGCGATAAAGCGGCAGATGCCGAACTCCGTGGGGCTGTCGGCGAAGCCGTTGAGCACGGTGAAGCCGCTGAACAGCACCACGCAGAGGGTGATGGCCTTCTTGCGGCCGATCTTGTCGGCCAGCGGGCCGAAGAACAGCGCGCCGAACATCATGCCGAACAGCGCATAGCTGCCCAGGGCACCGGCTTCCAGCGGGGTCAGGCCCCACTCTTTCATGATCAGCGGCAATACCACGCCGTAGATGACCAGGTCATAGCCGTCGAAGATGATGATCAGGGCACACCAGAACAGCACCATCCAGTGGAAGCGGTTGAAGCGTGCGTTGTCGATGATGTGGTGTACGTCGGTCTTGCGCATGGCATAGGACTCTTGTTGTTGTAGTGCTGATGCGTCCTGGCGTGGCTATCCCTGAGGCGGCTGAGCGAACGGACTCAACCCAGGTCACCCCCGCCCACTGGCAAGGTGACACCGGTGATGTAGGCCGCGTCGTCGGAGGCCAGAAAGAGAATCGCGCCGGCCTGCTCGTCGATGCTGCCGTAGCGTTTCATCAGGCTGCTGTCGAGGGTCTGGTCGACGATCTGCTGGTACCAGACCTTCTCCTGCGCGCTCGGCTCGGCACTGTTGCGCGGGATACGCCGCGGCGGCGCTTCGGTGCCGCCCGGCGCAGTGGCGTTGACGCGAATGCCACGCTCGGCGGTCTCGAACGCCAGGCAGGCGGTCAGGGCGTTAACACCGCCCTTGGCCGCGCCGTAGGGCACACGGTTGACGCCGCGGGTGGCGATCGAGGAAACGTTGACGATGGCACCACTGCCCTGCTCGAGCATCTGCGGCAGCGCGGCGTGGCAGCACCACAGGGTGGGGAACAGCGAGCGACGCACTTCGGCCTCGATCTCGTTCGCCTGGTAGTGCTCGAACGGCTTGGCCCAGATGGTGCCGCCGACGTTATTGATCAGGATGTCCAGGCGCGCAAAACGCTCGACTGCTGCAGCCATCACCCGCTGACACTCGACAGCCTGCTCAAGGTCGGCGGTCAGGGTCAGCACCTCGCTAACACCAGCCAGTTGTTCGGCCAGCTCATGCACCAGCTCGGAGCGGTCGACCAACACCAGGCGAGCACCTTCGGCAGCCATGCGCTCGGCCACGCGGCGACCAATGCCCTGTGCGGCACCGGTGATCACTGCAACCTTGTCTTGAAAACGCTTGTTCATACTCATCTACCCGAATAAAACAGGCCCGCTTACGCAGTAAGCGAACCAAAGGAGCATTTAGGCGCTGGCGGCGAACTTCTCGTAATAGAAGTTCGCTGGCTGGATGCCCTGCTCGCGGATGTAGTGGCTGACGGCCTCGACCATGGGTGGCGGGCCACACAGATAGACATCGACATCACCGTCATTGAGGTGCCTGGGCGCGATGTGCTGGGTCACGTAACCCTTCTGCGGGTAGCTGCTGTCCGGGCTGGCCACGCAGGCACTAAAGGTGAAGTTGGGAATCCGCGCCGCCAGGGCCTCGAGCTTGTCCATCTCGACCAGGTCGAAATCGTTGGTCACCCCATAGATCAGGTGCAGCGGATGCGCGCTACCCTGCTCGGCGATCTTTTCCAACATCGCGGTGAAGGGTGCCAGGCCAGTACCGCCGGCCAGCAGCAACAGCGGCCGCTTGATCTCGCGCAGGTAGAAGCTGCCTAGAGGCCCGGCCAGGGTCATGCTGTCGCCGGCCAAGGCCCGCCCGGTGAGGAAGCTGCTCATCAGCCCGCCCGGCACGTTGCGAATCAGGAAGCTGACTTCGCCGTCTTTCTGCAGGGTGCTGAACGAGTAAGCGCGGGTTTGCTCGCTGCCCGGGACCTTGAGGTTGACGTACTGGCCAGGGAGGAACGCCAGTTTGCTCAGCGACTCGCCCTTGATCGACAAGGCAATGGTGCTGTCGGACAGTTGGCGCACCGCGCTGATCGCCGCCTCGAAGCTGTGCTGCTGGGTCTTGCAGACATCCGAAGAGGCCGGCACGCGGATCACGCAATCGCTCTCGGCACGCATCTGGCAGGTCAGCACGAAGCCCTGCTCGGCTTCGTCTTCGCTCAGGGCATCTTCGATGTAGTCCTGGCCCTGATCGTACTGGCCGGCTTCGGCGAAGCACTTACAGGTACCGCAAGCACCGTCACGGCAATCCAAGGGAATGTTGATGCCCTGACGATAGGCGGCATCGGCGACGGTTTCGCCGACATTGGCGTCAATGAAACGGGTGACCCCGTCTTCGAAATTCAGTGCGATCTTGTGGCTCATGGCACACCTCGCTTTAAGCAGTGGTTACACCCTGGCAGGTGGCCCATGCGCCGCTCTGACCCTTGCAGCCAGCCGTGCAGCGCTCACGCGCAAGGAGTGCGTGCTGCTGGCGGCGGTGCAAATAGGGCCCGAGCCGACGCGGGGCTTCAGGCCGTGTTCAGAGGTGATAAACGTCGATGACTTGGCGCACGTAGTCGTTCTTCAACACCACCTTCTTGGCCTTGATCAGCGGGTTCGGGCCGCTGGTATCGAGGGTGTAGAAGCTGGTGCCATAGAAGTGATCGACGACCTTGTAGCGAAAGCTCATGGTGTGCCAGTTGAAACGCAGCTTGCACACACCATCGGCCTGCTCGAGGATCTCGATGTTGTTGATGTTGTGCGAAGTACGCGTATCCGGGATGGTGGCACTCGAACGCTCGGTACGGATGCGGAATACGCGGTCTTCCAGACCGCTGCGGTTGCCGTACCAGATCAGCGAGATTTCGGTCTGCGGGTTTTCCACCAACTGGTCGCGGTCATCCCAGGCCGGCATCCAGAAGGTCGCGTCGCCGGCATACAACTCCAGCCACTCGTCCCACTGCTTGTCGTCCAGGTAGCGCGCTTCACGGTAGAGGAAGTCGCGCACGGCGTCGTAAGTCATGCTCATTTACGCGCCCTCCACATGAATCAGCTGTTCCTGCTGTTTTTTCAGCGCCTCGATCATCTGCTGCTGCCAGTAATGGTGCTGCAACACGAACAGGCCTTCGTCTTCGGTGCGCACGCCGCTGAGCTTGGGTTTGAGATCAATTTCTTGCGCGGCTTCATCAGCACCTTCCACCCAGTGCTCGGCACCGCGGGACATATCGTTCCACTCCATGGCGCGACCGGCGAAGCCCTGCTGGCAGGCACGGAACTCTTCCAGATCGTCAGGAGTGGCCATGCCGCTGACGTTGAAGAAGTCCTCGTACTGACGAATGCGCCGGGTACGCGCCTCGACGCTCTCGCCCTTGGGCGCGATGCAATAGATGGTGACTTCGGTCTTGTCCACCGACAGCGGCCGGGCGATGCGCAGCTGCGAGCCGAACTGATCCATCAGGTACAGGTTCGGGTACAGGCAGAGGTTGCGCGAGTTGCCAATCATCCAGTCGGCACGCGCCTCGCCGAACTCGCCGGCGAGCTTGTCGCGCTGGGCGAACAGCGGACGGTCTTCCGGGTTGTCCCAGCGGGTCCACAGCAGCAGGTGGCCGTTCTCGAAGGAGTAAAAACCACCGCCCTTCTTGCCCCAGCCGCCGGCGCTCATGGCGCGGATATCGTCACCGGCTTCTTTCAGCTTGCGCTGCTGCTGGGTGGCGGCGTAGTTCCAGTGCACGGCGGTGACGTGGTAGCCGTCGGCACCATTCTCGGCCTGCAGCTTCCAGTTGCCTTCGTAGACATAGGTGGAGGCACCGCGCAGCACTTCCAGGCCATCGGCGGACTGGTCGACGATCATGTCGATGATCTTCTTCGACTCGCCGAGGAAGTCTTCCAGCGGCGCCACGTCCTCTTTCAGGCTGCCGAACAGGAAGCCACGGTAGGACTCGAAGCGCGCGACCTTCTTCAGGTCGTGGGAGCCATCGCAGTTGAAGCTGTCCGGGTAGCCGGCTTCAGCTGGATCCTTGACCTTGAGCAGCTTGCCCGAGTTGTTGAAGGTCCAGCCATGGAACGGACAGGTGTAGGTGGCCTTGTTGCCGCTCTTGAAACGGCAAAGCATGGCACCACGGTGGCTGCAGGCGTTGATGAAGGCGTTGAGCACACCGTCCTTGTTGCGCGCGATAAAAATCGGCTGACGCCCCATGGTGGTGGTGTAGTAGTCGTTCTTCTCGGGGATCTGGCTCTCATGGGCGAGATACAACCAGTTACCCTCGAAGATGTGGGTCATCTCCAGCTCGAACAGCCGGGGATCGGTGAACATCTCACGCTTACAGCGGTAGATGCCCTTCTCCTTATCTTCTTCAAGCAGGGAATTAATAAAGTCGAATCCCAGGGACATGGCCAGGGCCTCCATTGTTTTTGTACTGACAGGCCAAGATTAGGGACGCGGGAGGGAGTGCAATATCCGCTTTGCGCAGACCTTTATCCGTTTTATGCAAAGCGCAGAAAGCGAATAGACAAGAAGCCCAGGACAGGCCGAGAGACGAATAGCTCGCCCCTGCTATCACCAGGGCTTACTGGCAGTTGCGCAGATGCGTTTAACCGGGAAACGACAATACGGTACTCAGCCGCAGCTTTTCAGCCGCGACGCTTGAGGGTGTCCGAAGGCAGCTCGCCGAAGGCGAGCTTGTAGCTCTCGGAAAAGCGTCCGAGATGCAGGAAGCCGTAATCCAGCGCGATCTCGGTGACATTGCGCACGCTACAACTGGGGTCGCTCAGGCAGGCATTGATGAGCTCCAGCTTCTTGCCGCGGATGTAGCTCTTCGGCGTGCTGCCGGCATACCGCTCGAACAAGGCATACAGCGAGCGCAGGCTGATATGCGCCTGGCTGGCCAATTGCTCGACGCAGATGTCCTGCTTGAGATTGCTGTCGATGTAATGGGCAATCCGCTCGAACGAAGCCGCCTGCGAACACAGCTCCTCGCGGCTGACGTTGGTCTTGAGCAGGGTCAGCAACTTGCTGGCGATGATCTGCGAGTAGTGCTCACTGATCCTCGGCAGGATCAGGTCGGACTCGGCCTCCTGGCAAACCAGGCCAAGCAAGCCGACAAAGCCTTCGAGCTCCTGCAGGCGGTAGCGGTTCTGAGTGAAACGCACGCCTTCGCTGGGCTTCAGCCAGCGTTGCTCGTTGCAGGTGGTTTCGAGCAGCGACACCGGCAGCTTGAGGATGAATTTTTCGCAATCGTCCGAGTAGGTCAGATCGACCGGATCATCCGGATTGATCAACAACAGCTCACCGGGAGCGAGGAATTTTTCCTGCTCGCGGCCCTTCCACAGGCAATGCCCCTTCAACAGGATCTGCAGGTGAAAGATGCTCTCCAGGGCCGGGGAAGTAACCCGCACTTTGCCGCCATAGCTGATCTGGCAAAGATCCAGGCTGGCGAACTTGCGGTGGCTGAGACTGGACAGCGGATGGCCGGTAGCGGGCAGGCGAATGCAATGGGTGCCCACATGCTGATTGACGTAGCCAGACACCTCGTAGGGGTCGCCACGCTCAAACACCATGCTGCGTTCACTCAGCAGGCGGCTATTCATACGCAAGACGTTCTTAATGTCATTACTCGACTCTCGCGGCACAGGCATCCACGCCACAGATTACGGCTAATCAACGGATTCTATGCCACGGATTGTCGGACAACAGACCAACAGATGGGCGGTCAGCCCTGCCCCACACCCTATTGGTCAGATTCCGAGGCTACATCCGGGTCGCGCTGCATCCGCGCCTGAATACAGCCATCCGGCCTCGGGTTGAGGTGCGCTTGCGCGCTGATAGCAGAAGTTTAGTCACGGCAACGTCTCATTGTTTTTATCTGGGCGCACGCCAGATGGAGTGCTGCAAGCTGAACAGTAAGGCGTGCTGCCCACCCGCACAATTCGATTATCGACCTACTAGTCGATAATCGAACGGCTTTACCGGCAAATAGCGACTAACCGACTAAGGGAATAACCGCGCACTGAGTTCCTTGCTAGCCTCCAGCAACGCCGGCAGAAAGCGCGACTCCAGTTCCTTGCGGGTCACTCGACCGGCATGGGTGCCGACGTTGAGGGCTGCCAGCACCTGCCCGGCCGAATCCCTGACCGGCACCGCCACCGAACGCAGGCCGACCTCAAGCTCCTGGTCGATCACCACCCAGCCCTGCCGGCGGATCTCCTCGATGCTGGCCCGCAGTGCTTCGGGGGTGTGTACGGTGCGCGAGGTCTTCACCTGCAGATCGGCATGTCCGAGGTAGTCGCTCAGTGCCGCGTCATCCAGGGCCGCGAGCAGAATCCGCCCCATGGACGTGCAATAGGCCGGCAGGCGACTGCCGACACTCAGATCGACCGAGATCAACCGCTGCGGCGTGGCCGAGCGCGCCAGATAGAGAATCTCGTCGCCCTCCAGGGTGGCGATGGAACAGGCCTCGTGCAGTTGCTCGCTGAGGCGGTCGAGGATCGGCTGGGCAGTGACCGCCAGCGGGGTCGAGGACAAGTAGGCGTGGCCCAGGGTCAACACCTTGGGCAGCAGCGAGTAGGTGCGCCCGTCGGTGGTGACGTAACCCAGCTTCATCAAGGTATACAGGCAGCGGCGCACCGCCGCGCGGGGAATCTCGGTACGGTGGCTGATCTGCGCGATGGTCAGGTGGCGCTTGCGCTCCTGAAACGCGTGGATAACGGCGAGCCCCCTGGCCAGGGAGGTCATGAAGTTCGGGTCGCCGCTCAGGGCCTCGATCCGCTTGGCCGGCGAGGCGATGATCGGAGGGGCTAGTGGTGGCAGGCTTACACGGGAGTCGTCGCTCATTGTTCTTGTCCTTGCAGGCAATGGAGCCGAAGTGTCGGCCGATTATCGAACCAAAGTTCGATAATCGCAATTGACCTCAGCTGACAGGGCTTCTACCTTGGCGCTGCCTCTGGCGCCCCGTGCTCAAGCCACTGGTCAGGTATTCAAGGGGCGCCCGGCTCGGCTTCGCTCACGAGGTGAAGCCGCACTCCCCCACCAGGCGCCAGACTCCCGGCATGTCACGAGCATGTTCGGGACTGGTTTTCAGGGCCGCAGCGCTTGGCGCAATGGCACGATCCACGGCCGCCCTGCCCTCGCCAAGCAGCTCCAGCGGCCCCTGAGTAATTGCACCTCACGTGCTCCTGTTTGCGCTGCCACTGACCAGTCATGTGCACTCAATCTGATCACGCATTTGCAAAGGGAATGACAGCTTCCGCGAGCCACCCAACCGGTTCAGGGCGTGAAGCAGGCATCCGCAGAAAAGCTGGTGGACAAGTAAAACGTTGTCCACCCTACGGTGCCGGATACTCCGTGTAGGGTGGAAAACCCGCGGAGCGGTTTTCCACCGAGAGATATCCAGGCTACCTCGCTTATTCAGGGCCCCGGCCATCCTCCTGTTCAGGATTTGCAGGAACAGCGCGCCGCGCAAGGGCATGACTTGCAAGCGCGATGGCGAAGGCGATGACGATCAGAACCGCGGCGACGGTGAACGTGATGCGCATGCCGGCCGCAACAGCCTCAGGATGCGCCGTCATGATGTTGGTCGTCGCCGCTCCGAGGGCGAACACCGCGCCCATAACGGATGCGCCGGTGATGAGCCCGAGATTGCGCGACAGGTTGAGCAAGCCGGAGATGACGCCTCGCTGCTCCGGGCGAGCATTCGCCATGACGGCCGTGTTGTTGGCCGCCTGGAACAACGCATAGCCGGCGGTGATGACGACCAGCGGGGCGATGTAACCCAGAACGCCGAACCTCGTCGGCAGCATGGGCAGGATGGAGGCGCCGACCGCCATTGCGATGAGCCCGGCGATGGTCATGCGCTGTATGCCGAACCGGTCCACGAGGCGGCCTGCCGGCACACCTGTCAGCGCGGAGACAATCGGACCGGACGACATGACGAGTCCGACACGGGCGGCGTCGAGCGCCAGCGCGCCGGAGAGATAGAACGGGCCAACCACCAGCGTCGCCATCATCACCGTCATGACCAGGCTGTTCATCGCGAAGCCCGCGCTCAGTAGCGGATTGCGGAACATCGCCAAGCGGATCAGGGGCGACGGCGCTTTCGCCTCGGCGAGCGCGAAGAGGCCGACGCCGCAGACGGCGGTGCACAGCAGCGCCAGGTTGAGCAGGCCGAAACGGCCGTGCCCCATCGTCATGGCGAGTGCATAAGCCGCGAGCGTCAGAGCGAGCAGCAGCGTACCCAGAGTATCGAAGCGGGCGCGATCCATCTTCGACATCTGGCGATCAGCGGGCAGGTAGCGATAGGCCAGCAGAAATGTCAGGAGCCCCAGCGGTAGGTTGATGAGAAAAATTGCCCGCCAACCGAGGCTGGCGATCAGCACGCCGCCGAGCGAGGGGCCGAGCGCGGTGCCGAGCGCCGACATCGTGCCGAGCAGCCCCATGGCGCTCCCGGTCTTCTCTTTCGGCACCGTCTCACCGACGAACGCCATGGTCAGGGCCAGCATGATGGCGGCTCCGAACCCCTGCGCCGCGCGGGCGGCGATCAGCAGCCAGAGCACGGGCGCGACACTGCACAGGGCCGAGGCGGCCGTGAACAGGACGATCCCGGCCAGCATCAGCCGCCGGCGACCAGTCAGGTCACCGAGTCGCCCGACACTGACGATCAGAGTGGTGATGGCCAGGAGATAGGCGAGGACGATCCACTGGACATCCTGAAAGGACGCGTTGAACGCCTGCGCCAAGGTCGGCAAGCCGACATTGGCGATGCTGGTACCCAGCGAGGACAGCAACATGGATAGCGAAAGGCTGGCCAGCGCCCACTTCACTGAGGATATGCGTTCCGCACTGTCCGCAACTGCCTCATCGATTCCGGCAGTGATTGGCTTCGACATGAACTTCATTGTTTGGCGACTCCTGAGATATGGCTGTCAGAAGCGTAATTCCCTGGTTGGCATGGCGGAAGGCGCAGCATTTGCACTTTATTCATGCATCTGACGCCATATGACAATCGAACCGTGCTACGGTCGATGCATGTCGACGCCCGATCTCAACTTGCTGATCACCCTGAATGTGCTGCTCGCGGAAGGCAGCGTTGCGCGTGCTGCTCAACGCTTGCGGCTGAGTCCGTCGGCCATGAGCCGGGCACTGGCGCGATTGCGTGAGACGACAGGCGATCCGCTGTTGGTCAGGGCCGGGCGCGGCCTCGTTCCTACGCCCCGAGCGCTCGAACTCCGCGAGCGGGTCGCTCGGCTCGTGCAGGACGCAGAAGCCGTTCTACGCCCCGCCGAGAGGCTCGACCTCAAGCAGCTCGTACGAACCTTCACGCTACGGATCAGAGACGGCTTCGTGGAAAACTTCGGTCCTGCTCTCATTGCGCGCATCAGTGCGGAAGCGCCTGGCGTGCGGCTGTGCTTCGTGCAGAAATTAGACAAGGACAGCGCGCCACTGCGCGAGGGAAGCGTCGATCTGGACACTGGCGTTGTCGGGGACACGACTAGTCCGGAGGTGCGCACGCGGGCATTGTTCCGGGACCGTTTCATTGGCGTCGTGCGCATGGGGCACCCGCTGAGCCAGGGCGAGATCACCCCCTCCCGCTATGCGTCCGGCATGCACGTCCTGGTCTCGCGACGGGGCCACGACGAGGGGCCGATGGATGAAGCCTTGAAGCCGTTGGGACTGGAGCGAGAGACCGTCACCATCGTCGGTGGCTTTTCAGCAGCGCTGGCGCTGGCTCGTGCTTCAGACCTGATCGCCACTGTTCCCGAACGGCACACTGGAAACCTGCGCGCCGGAATGTATAGCTTTCCCCTTCCGGTCACCCCGCCGGAGATCACGGTTTCCATGCTCTGGCACCCGCGGATGGATGCCGACCCAGCGCATCGCTGGTTGCGCGAATGCGTTCGGGACGTTTGCGCGGAGCAACTCAGCGCTTCTACGAGCGGCGGACAAGCTGCCGAAGACTGAACTGATATCGCGAGAATGAACTCGCCATGTCGTTGTCGCATGGATAGGCGGATTTCCTCGATTGCCGTTCATATCGCCCTGGATGGAACGGAAGAACACCGGCCAATCCTGACGGAAATCACCCACAGAACCTGAAACACGCATGATCGCTAATGAATTCGTAGTAAGCGAAAGTCCGCACAGGGTCGAAAACGGCCAGGGGGACTGGCTGCTACCGGCCCAGGCTGTGTAAAAACGTGCACTGAGATCGACTCGATCAAAAATCGACCTCCTGTAATCGCGTATACGCCACGATCGCCTATTGGGTAAGGGCAAGCACTCCCTAAAACGTCCAGAATTTACTTTTTTACACAGCCTCGGCCAGAAGCGGCCGGTGAATGGATAATGGCTTGAGACGTTTTGCCATTCTTCACCTCCACAAGCGCTATCCCTAGAAGTCCGACTCGCTCAGACCGTACGGGGGATGACTCGGGTCGATGTGGCTGCAAGCACTTCCATATCCTTTGCCTTGGTGTGGTTAAGCCGGAAGCTTTGCGCTTACTCCTTGCGGAAGGCGTAAAACAGATTCGGCTCGCTGACTACATAGAGATTGCCATCATTGTCCAGGGTCACGCCCTCAGGCTGAGGGGCCGACTTTGCAAGGTCACTCAGCCACCCGACAAAGGTTCGGAAGCTGACCATTTCCCCTTCCTCGGTCATCTCCATGAGGAGTTTCGACTCATCGCTCAGAATGACCAGATGCTTGGTTTTAGGATCGAAATGGATGTCCGAAAGATCCGTGGCAAACACCTTGTCGTCAATCCATGAGGTCAAGTCACGAATCTTGATTTGCATCCGCTGTCCGAGGCTTGCTCCCACCCCGGAAATCTCGAAGAGCTGCCTTGGACTCCTTTCTTTCACCACGAACAGCCGATCATTTGCGGCATCGTAGGTGATCCCCTCGAAGCCTTTATTACCATTCAGGTTGAAGCCCAAGGACAGGTACTGCGCATCTTGAAGGTGAATGCTCTGCGGTGTTGTCGGCAGCTTGAAGAAACTGAGCTGTTGAGTACGCTCGTCGACGACCACTACACGGCCGCTCCCCATGTAGGCGAGACCTTCGATATCACCAAAGCCCTCCAGAGGGTATCTTCCAGTGACTTCACCCGTTTTATTCAATGAAACGAGTTCTGTCGGGCCACCGTTGATAACGGCCAATAGGCGGTCTTGGTCATGGTCATAGACGATGGAGGAGAGATTCTTCTCGATGCCTTTGACTGGCTTGGCGTCGATATAAACCGTGTAGTCCGGCAGCCAGATGCTCTTGCCTTCCCACGCTGCGGCGTTCAGCTGGCTTTTCAGATAGAAGTAAAATCTTTCATCCCAATGATGGAACTCAGAGACACCAAAGCCGATGCTGGCGAAGAGCGACACACCTAGAATCCACAGCTTGGTTTTGCGGCTCATTGAGGGCTTTTTTACGGTGATAACCCAGCTTTCAGCAGCGCTTATCATTGGTAAGTTTTCCTGATTTTGAGATGGACTCTGATGTGCATCACGAGAAAGATCTGAAGGCACGCCAACCCGACAGACGCGTCGGCGCTCTGTCATGCTTGACGACTCTGCCATGCCAAAACTTCACTTTGAGGACTCCAATGCGACGCGTGATCGACAGCCTGCGAACCTGGGCGCGGAGCATAAAGCGCCAAATCATGGTGCTTTGGTTCAGCTGCCGGCACCCCAAGGCGCCGTGGCTCGCGAAAGCCCTAGCTGTCTGCGTGGTTGCGTATGCACTCAGTCCCATCGATTTGATACCTGACTTCATCCCCGTCCTGGGTTATCTGGACGACTTAATCCTTTTGCCGCTCGGGATTCTATTAGTCATGCGACTGATGCCTGATGAGGTACTCAATGAGTGCCGGTTTCGGGCGACTGAATGGGAGCAGCGACAAGAACCACGCCCGGTCAGCCGGATGGCCGCGGGGCTGATCGTGATGATCTGGCTAGTGGCGCTGGTATGCGGCTGGTGGTTCTTCGCCCGCTATTTAGCGGACGAGTCCTTGCCGCAATGAGGCTCCATCGTGAAGGTCTTGGTGACATCCACTAGGCCCAGGTGCTCAAGGGTGTTTCGCCCAATGAGCACCGGGTAGTTCATTTTGCCTCGGTTATTGAGAGAAAACTGCTCGTTATAGACACGGTTGCCGATGCATATCTTCATCAGAACGATTGGGCGTCGTTCCGCTCCGCCGGCACCGCGAACCTTCACGTTCCGGACGACGCGGCGCTCGAAAGGTGCGCTGACCATTTTGCCCGTGTCGCTATCTTTGACCTCGACGTTGAAGCGAACCCACTTCTCCCCATCCTTCTCGAACCGCTCCAGATCCTTGGCATCCATCGACGAGGTCAGCGCACCGGTATCCAGTTTGATCTTTACCGAGATGTTTTCCGGTTGGATCCGCCCTTCTTCAACCCAGCCGAAGACTTTGGGAGCGGTCGCGGATGCTGTTGCAGAGAAAGCCATAGGCGTGGCTAGCAGCACGGCTAGCGTGAGAGTCCACGTGGTCAAGCGATTCATCAAGCAAGTACCTTCAGGCAAAAGATGGCTGAACATAGCTGATCGGATGTGAAAAGAGCGTTAGCCCGAAGCTGAGTGACGATGGAGGGGCTCAACCCACCGCAAAAGGCATGATATGCCGTACCGCTACTCAAGGCTGAGTGATGGTGTAGCCGTGAAAAACTTGATAGCTAAGCCAATGATGTAGTCACACGGTATCGCCCCGTATAGCGGGCACCCTCGACCGTCCGCAAGGGGTCGACTGCTGCCGATCGTGACTGGCCGGGTTCGACCCAAGCGAGGTAGCCGGATGACCATTGGTGGAAAACGCTCCGCGGTTTTTCACCCTACGCGAACTTGAGAGCTGTGTAGGGTGGACAACGCTTTCTTGTCCACCAACTTCTGCGACTGACCGCAATGGGTCGATTCTGTTGAAAAACCCCAGGGGCCTTTTGGAGCTCGCTTCGAGGCTAGAAAACACACAATTTACGCGTCGCTACGAAAAATCCGGCCCTGTTCACCCTTAAAAAGCGCACTTTTTTCAATCTCCGCACGGCAATCATTTGCAGCAAGAATTGCAGGGGAGTTTTTCAACAGAATCGATCGACTGTCGCCAATCCTGACTGGCCGGGTTCGACCCCAGCGAACTCTCCAGCAACAGTCCTCAGATCGCACGCTGATTTACTCTTCGCGACAGTTACTGGGCAGACTCCTTTCGCTCCGGCTCGCGATCAACAAGGATGTCGTGGCGGTCGCGGAGCAAAATGGTGTCCTCTGCGTCAGGACAGCTGCTCACTCATCTCGGCAATAACGATCGTCACTATGGCACGCAGGCAGCGCATCTCACCGGCCAGGGTTGCCCTGAGCTCCGGACGCTGCTCCGCGATGGCCCGGTTCGCCTGCTCTACTTCCCCCAGCATCGCTTGAGAGTGCTCCCGGACCCCCTTCACCAGCTTCGCCAGTTGGCTGCCGGCGGTGGCCTGCTTGATGCCCAGTGCCTCGCCGGCCGCCAGCAACTGCTGGCGGTTCAGGTTCGCAATGCGGGATTCGTCACCAATGGGCCAGGCCAGCTCCACCGCTTGCGGCCAGAGGTCCTTGTCGAATGACCGGGTATCGTACACAGCGGTGCTCAGCAGGTCGTAGAAGGGAGCCAGCGCCACGCCGCTGGGCTTCATCATGAAGCTGAGGTTCTTGAGGTGGGCGTCGGTGTTGCCCACCAGCACGTTGAATCCAAGCCACTGGTACAGTGCCAGGCGCGCCTTTGCAGGGATGCTGCACAGCCTGCTTAGCGCCTCGAGTCGCTCGATGCTGCCTGAGCTGTACTTGTAGGCCTTGTCCAGACCGAGGAGTTGGCAGGCGTCGATGCTGTGCAGTCTTTCCCAGCCGTGCGGGCCGTGCCGGCGGTCGAACCGCTCGATCAGGTACACAGGCTCCGGCACATAGCGCCGGCTGACTGCGGGTACGTTCAGCCCGACCCTGTTGGCGAGGGTCATCACGAACCATTCGTTGATGACCGAGTGCGCGTATGCCTCCGCGGGATGGTCGGGCTTGAGGATGTGAGTGGAAGGGGCGCTACCAGACGGCTCCATGAGCTGGTCACCGTCCAAGACGATCGCCACCTTATGCTGCGCGCCGGCGAGCGACATGTGCTTGCGCGCCGCCTGGGCGAGCGGAACCTGAGGCATGTTGCGGATGCGCCTCGACAGCTCCTCATCGGGGAGCGGGATCAGCTCACCGGCAATCTGCTGCTGGTCCGGCGGCAGCAGCGTGATCGAGCCTGCCGATTCGGCACCGAAATGGGCCAGCAGACCGAACGCGTCCTCGGTGCCAATTTTCGCGGCTCGGGCGATCAGTTGGCGCTGTCCTTCTTCCGGCAGCAGGTTGTCGAAGTACCACTGCACGGGGCGGTCGGTGGCACCGTCCACATGCGTGTCTGGCTGCAGCGGCAGGCTCGGGCACAGCGGGTAGCGCTCAGGGGCGGTGAGCCACTGCGCCGAGTAGGTGAACGTCCACAGGCCATTCTCCTCGGCCAGCGTTCCCACCAGGGTGCCGTTGATCCAGGCGTTCAGCTGGCGAGCCATCATCGACGCTCGTCCGCGTTGCCTTTGCGCTTCATGGGCAGCGAATCGCCGATGTACTTCGCGAGATTCGCCGATGCCTGGTCGGCAACCTCATCGGGCACCTCGACGGTCAGCCTGAGGCCAAGCTCCTGCATCACCTGGAAGAGCTTGCCCCACTGCACGGTCTCACCGCCGCGCTCGACCTTGCCGAGAAAGTTCTCGCTGACGCCTATGCTGCCAGCGGCGTCATCCTGGCGTATGGACATGGCCTTGCGGCTGGCGCGAATGACCAGGCCGAGCTTGTCCGCGGTGTCGATCTGGACTTTCATCGGTGAAATCCTCAAGCCTGCAAGGATTTTGCAGGACTAGTTAGCCACGAATCAATAATCCGCATGATTGTAAGGATTTCTTAGAAGGCGCTTCTATAGGTGGTGAAATCCTCACAGCCACGAGGATTTTATCTGTCCAAGACGAAATTTAAAGATAATCCGCACGACTGTGCGGATTGTCGCCTTGCGCCGAATCAGGGCGGGACTCCCTCTACCTGGCAAGTAAAAGTAACGCGACCGCTGGGTAGCGCCCGCCCACCTCGGAAGGCCGCCAGTTCTATACTCAACACGAGTCATACACGACCTGAAGGCGATCCATGCAAGCGCAATGTGCCACCACTGAAGAGTTGGAGTACCTCAACCGGGCGCTACGGACCTTGAGCGGGTGCAATCGGGCGCTGCTGCGCGCCGAAGACGAATGCGCGCTGCTCCAGGAGATCTGCCGGGTGGTGGTCGAGGAAGCCGGTTACCGCTTCGCCTGGGTCGGCCGCGCCGAGCACGACGCGGCGAAGACGGTCACTCCCGTGGCCTATGCCGGGGTCGAACAAGCCTATGTGGATTCGCTCAACATGACCTGGGCGGACGCCGAGCGCGGCCACGGTCCCACCAGCACCGCGATTCGTACCGGCCACCTGAGCGTGACCCGCAATGTACAGACCGACCCGAACACGGCGCCTTGGCGCGAGGGCGCGATCGAGCACGGGATAGCCTCGGTGCTGTCGCAGCCGCTGCGGGTCGAAGGCGAGATCTTCGGCGCCATCGGCATCGGCGCCCCGGAGCCCGATGCGTTTGGCGAGAAGGAAGTGGAACTGCTCACCGAGGCCGCCGAAGATCTGGCGTTCGGCATCCAGGCCCTGCGCACCAAGGCCAAGCGCAAACAGGCAGAGCAGGAGATCCAGGGGCTGAACCGCGTCCTGTCGACGCGGGTGGCGGTCAACCATGCGCTGATTCATGCCACGGACGAGCCGGCCCTGCTCAAGGAGATCTGCCGGGTGCTGGTGGCGGATTGTGGCTACCGCCTGGCCTGGGTCGGCTACCGTCAGGGGGATGAGGACCAGCCCTACCGCCCCGTGGCCCACGAGGGGTTCGACGAGGGCTTCCTCGCAGTCGGATTCGCCTGGGGATCCAGTGCGGAGGGGATGGCCTTTATTCGCAAGATCCACGCGTCGCTCGAGAGCGGTCAACCGGTGGTGCTGCGCGACATCCTCAACGACCCCGAGGCCCCGCTGCGCGAGGAAGCGCGCGAGCGCGGTTTCGCATCTGCCATAGTGTTGCCCCTGCGCGTCGAAGGCGAGCTGATCGGGACGCTGGTCATCATGGCGGCGCAAGCCGAGGCGTTCGACGACAAGGAAGTCGACCTACTGCTCGCCACGGCCAATGACCTGGGCTTCGGCATCAGCACCCTGCGCACTCGCGCCAGGGCCGCCGAGGCGGAGGCCACCATCAAGCGCATGGCTTACTCCGACGCCCTCACCGGGCTGCCGAACCGGGTTCGCCTGCACGAGCTGCTGGAGCAAGCGCTAGCCGCCGCCAAGCAGGAGCGGCGGCCGCTCGGCCTGCTGCAGTTGGAAGTCGGGCGCAACCGCGAGATCAATGAAATCCTCGGCTACCGCGAGGCCGACCGGCTGCAGCAGGAAGTCGCGGCTCGCCTGGTGCAGACGGTGGGCACGGCGAACGCGGTGGCCCGGGTCGGCGAGTGCGAGTTCGCGGTGCTGATGCCCAGCGGCGGCGCCGAGCAGGCCTCGCAGCTGGCGCAGCGAATCCTGGTGGCGCTGTATGAGCCGATCGAGCTTTCCGGGCTGTTCCTCGATGCCCGGGCGAGCATCGGGATCGCCCTGTATCCCGGTCACGGCACCGACCCGGAGGCGTTGATCCGCCGGGCCAGCATCGCCCGGGAGCAGGCCAAGCGCTCCAGCAGCGGCTATGCGCTGTTCAAGGGCGGCCTGGATCTGGAATGCGCGCAGCGCGTCGCGCTGATGGGCGACCTGCGGCGGGCGATCGAACGCAACGAGCTCCTGCTGCATTACCAGCCGAAGCTGCAGATCGCCACCAACAAGGTGTGCGGCTCGGAAGCGTTGGTGCGTTGGCAGCATCCCCAGCACGGCCTGCTGGCGCCCGACGAATTCATCAAACTGGCCGAGAGCACCGGGCTGATCACCCCGCTCACCTACTGGGTGCTGGACACGGCGCTGGGCCAGCGCTACGCCTGGCACGAGGAAGGCATAGAGCGGCCGGTGTCGGTCAACCTCTCGGCCCAGGACCTGCGCGATCCCAAGCTGCTCGAACGGATCAACGGCGCCTTCGCCACCTGGGGCGCGCAACCGGACTGGATCGAGTTCGAGCTGACCGAAAGCGCCCTGATGGAGGACCCGGTGGCGGCGCTGGAGACGCTACTGCGGCTCAAGAGCCTCGATGCGCGCCTCGCCATCGACGATTTCGGCACCGGTTATTCATCGCTGGCCTACCTGCAGCGGTTGCCGGTGGACACGCTGAAGATCGACCAGTCCTTCGTCACCCGCATGACCAGCGACGAGAGCTCGGCGAAGATAGTGCGCTCCATCATCGAACTGGCGCATAACCTGGACCTCACGGTAGTCGCCGAAGGCGTCGAGGATCAGGCCACCTTGACCCAGCTTGGGCTGCTCGGTTGCGACATCGCCCAGGGCTACAGCATCAGCCGCCCGATCCCCGCGGAGCAGTTCCGCGATTGGGAAGCGCACTCGGCCTGGCACTGAGGACTTCGCTGCAATTCCGCAAACCCGTGCAGTTGGGGCAATAAGCGAAGTGCCGACGGATCGCTCACCTGAAGATGCAACCTCCAGCGTCGCGTTGGCCAGGCTCAACGGCCGTGCCGGCAAGCGCCCTGCCCCCGGTCTCGCGCTCTTGTCGGAGCGGATTTATCCGAGAGGGGCCGCCAAAATGCGGACAAAAGCAAACCGCGCCACTCGCTCGTGGGGGCCGATACCCGCGCGCGCCGCACCTCCATAAAAAACGGGCCATTAAGGCCCGTTAAACGCTCGGTAATCTCAGGCCTTGGCCGGCTGCCCGCGGAAATAGGGAATCACCTGCTCGCCGATGTTTTTCAGGGTCTCCAACTGCGCCCACTGCGGCACGGTGCCCATCTGGCAGATGAACAGGATCTCGTCGGCGCCGGCGTCCTGCAGACGCTGCACGTAGCCGATGCAATCTTCGACCGTGCCGTAGGCGTGGTTGGGGTTCATCATCGCCATGGTCGGGTCGGAGAAGTCCGCGGTGATCTCTTCCGAGGCGAAGCGCGACTTGATCACGCTCTGGCCATTGCCGTCGACGAAGGTGTCGTCCTTCCACTTCTCCGGGTCCGGACGCTCGCCGCCGGCGTACCAATAGGCCAGGGATTCCATGAAGTAGCGCTGGCCGCGGATGCCGATCTTGCGTGCCTGTTCGTTGTCGTCGAGGACGATGGCCGGGCACAGGGCGGCGATATGGCGGTTGGGACGGAAGCCGACCTGGTCCTTCTCGTCACGGTTGTCCCAGGCCTCGTGGTAGACGGCGACCTTCTTGGCGATCTCCTCCGGGCCGCCAAACCCCAGCACCAGCGCGCCCATGCCGCGCTCGCCGGCGCGCTTGAGCGATTCGGTGTTGGTGCAGGCCAGGTACATCGGCGGGTGCGGATACTGGTAGGGCTTGGGATGGATAGGCCGCAGGGGGATCTGCACGAAGTCGCCGTGATGCTCGATCTCGTCCTGCACGAACATCTTCGGGATCAGGTACATGGCCTCGTCGATCTGCGGCTGCAGGGTCGCCAGGTCGTAGCCGAAGGTGCCGGCTTCCTGCTGGGTGCCGCCCTTGCCGACGCCGAAGTGCACACGGCCCTTGGACAGCAGGTCGAGGGTGGCGATGCGCTCGGCCACCTTGACCGGATGGTTCATCGCCGGCGGCAGGCAGACCACGCCGTGGCCGATGCCGATGCGTTCGGTCTTGCCGGCGACGAAGGCCAGCATGGTCTCGGGCGCGGACATATGCGAGTAGTTGCTCAGCGCGGTGTGCTCGACGCACCAGAAGGTGTCGAAGCCGAGCTGGTCGGCGAGGACCGCTTGCTCCACGGTTTCTTCGAAAATCTTGCGGTCGCCTTCGCGGCTGGAGTCCACCGTCTGGGCTTCATAGATCAGTGAGAATTTCATGTTTGATCCTTGTACTTAATTGGCTGGTCGGTCGGCGGTCAGGGAGTGCGCCTTGCAGCCATGTTCGGGGATAGCAGCGGCGGTGGAATCGCTCAAACGGACTAGCACGTAGGGCGGACTCAGGAGCGTAGCGAACAGTCCGCCGTTGGAAATGGCGTACTGCTTCGCGAGTACGCCCTACGCTCGGCGGAGCGTCCTACGTCCTTGTAGCCGGCAGGACTTTCAGAGAAAGAAGTCGCTGCTGTCCTGGCCCATGCTCACGCCGCCGAGGTTCCAGGCGTACTTGGCCGGGCTGTTGGCGACGTGGGCGCGGCCGGTGTGGATGTCGCGGAAGGCGCGGTTGATCACGTGGCTGCGGAAGATGGTCGAGGCGCCGCTGTTGAACATCAGCTCGGACACCGCCTTGGCGCATTTATCGCCCACCAGGGCCGAGTCGTAACGCATCTTCACCCGCTCGGTCATCGTCAGCGGCTCGCCGTTCTGGGCGCGCTGCAGCATCAGGGCGAAGTTGCGCAGCAGCACCGTCTTGCATTCGTCGACTACGACCATGGCGTTGGCCAAGGCGGTCTGCGCCGCCGGGTCCTGGACCATCTTGCGCCCGTCGTTGACCCCGACGCGGGCGCGGTTGTGCTCGACGAACTGGTCGACCGCGCCCTGCAGCGCGCCGATCGCCGAGGACGACACGGCGCGGACGAAGATCTGCCCGAACGGCAGGCGGAACAGCGGAGCGGTGTTCACCGCGTTGCCCGGACTGTTCTGCATGAAACCGTCCAGGGCGCGATGGGTGCGGTATTCGGGGACCAAGGCGTTCTCCACCAGGATGTCGTGGGAGCCGGTGGCTTCCAGGCCCATGACGTTCCAGTTGTCGAGGATCTGGTAGTCGCCGCGCGGCAGCAGGAAGGTCCGATAGTCCGGCGCCCCGCCCGCCTCGGCCGGCGGCACCATGGCGCCGAGGAACACCCAGTCGCAGTGCTTGCTGCCGGAGGAGAAACCCCAGCGACCACTCAGGCGGAAGCCACCGTCGACCCGCTCGACCTTGCCCACCGGCATATAAGAAGAAGAAATCAGCACGCTGGAGTCCTGGCCCCAGACGTCTTGCGCGGCACGGTCATCGAACAGCGCCAGCTGCCAGTTGTGGATGGCCACCACGCCGAGCACCCAGGCCGAGGACATGCAGCCTTCGGCGAGGGTCATCTGCACCTCGAAGAAGTCCTTGGGTTCCAGCTCGTAACCTTTCCAGCGGGCGGGCTGGAGGATGCGGAAGAAACCGGCCTCCTGGAAATCGCGGATGGTCTCCTCCGGCAGTTGGCCGAGCTGCGCGGCCTGCGGCGCGCGCTCGCGCAGCAGCGGCACCAGCTCGCGGGCACGCTGGGTCAGACGCTGGCGAATCAGGTCTTGGTCGAGCATCTTGTTGGTCTCCTGTGTTCACCCCGTCCGCCGGGGCGCGCGTTCAGCGGGTGGCGGGCCGCGCTGCAGAAGAGCGGCGGCCGAGCCTACGCGGGCATTCAAGCAATGCCTGGACGGGCGGACATCCCTCAAACGGACCATATGGATATGCTCTTTCGCCATCGCGCAGGCTGGACACGCATCCTGTAGGAGCGGCCCATGGCCGCGATTGGGCCGCTCATTCAACACAGCTATCGCGGCCACCGACTTCCCACAAAAGCAACGCGGGTTTCCCCTGTCGAATCGGCACCGTTTACCAACGCGGTTTCGCGGCCATGGGCCGCTCCTACGGTGTGCAGCTCGAACCACTGGGATTGCGCGCTCGACTAGTCCCCTCGGACGATGTTGCCGCCGCGAGCCGTTGCAAGAATCCATCGCACTCCATGCACAACCAGCCGTGCACAACCAGAGGGCCGTGCGATGAACGAAGCCAACCTGAAAGCCGAGATGCTCCAAGCCATGCGCCGCCTGGCCAAGTCGGTGACCATCATCACCACCAGCAACGGTCGCGAGCGTTTCGCCATGTCCGCCACGGCGGTCGACTCGCTGAGCACCGAGCCACCGTCACTGCTGATCTGCGTCAACCAGACCGCCTCCCTGCACGCGGTGCTGGATGCCGGCGCGGACTTCTGCGTGAACATCCTCGGCCTGGAACAGGAACAGCTCTCGCACCTGTGCAGCGGGCCGATCAAGGGCGAGGCGCGCTTCCAACAGGGCAATTGGCTGAGCAGCGCCGAAGGCATTCCCTATCTGGGCGATGCGCAGTCGGCCATCCTCTGCCGCCAGGACGGCAAGTTCAGCTACGGCACCCACAGCATCTTCATCGGCCGTATCCAACAGATTTACAACGGCGCGGCGATCAGCCCGCTGGTTTATCTGGATGGTTCCTACACCACCACCGCTGCGCCCGCGCCGACCCTCGCGGCAGCCGGCTGAGGCGCGTGGTATGAGCGCGATAGAGGCTTTTGCACCATTGCGGGTGACCAACGCCGAGCAACTGACCTGGGACGACCAGGCTGAGCTGCTGGTGGTCGGTTTCGGCGGTGCCGGAGCCTGCGCGGCTATCGAGGCGGCCAGCCGTGGGTTGTCCGTGCTGGCCCTGGAACGCTTCGTCGGCGGCGGCGCCACCGCGATCAGCGGCGGCGTGGTCTATGCCGGCGGCGGTACGCCCTACCAGCTGCAGGCCGGCTACAGCGACAGCAGCGAGGCGATGTTCGGCTACCTGCGTCAGGAAGTCGGCGAGGCGGTATCCGCCGCGACTTTGCGCGACTTCTGCGACCGCAGCCGCGAGCAGCTGGCCTGGCTGGAGCGCCAGGGCGTGGCCTTCGAGGCCAGCGTGCCGCCGCAAAAAACCTCCTACCCGAGCGACCAGTACTACCTCTATTACTCCGGCAACGAAGCGGTGCCGGCCTATGCCGAACAAGCGCCGCCGGCACCGCGCGGACACCGGACAAAAGGCCCGGGGATGTCCGGCGCCAGCCTGTTCGCCGCGCTGAAAACCGCCGCCCTCAGCCGTGGTGTGCGCCTGCACAGCCAGTGCGAGGTGCGCCGCCTGGTCCTCAGCGAGTGCGATGAAGTGCTCGGCGTCGAGGCCTGGCAACTGCCGCCCGGCAGCCGCGCGGCATGCTGGCACGGACGCTTGAGCCGCTGGGCCACGGCGATCCATATGTATGCCCCGGCGCTGGCCGATGGTTTGCGCACGCGTCTGCGGCGGATCGAACGAGCACACGCCCAACGCCGGCTGATCCGCGCCGAACGTGGCGTGCTGCTGAGCGCGGGCGGCTTTATCTTCAACCGCGCGTTGGTTCGCCAGCATGCGTCGCAGTATTTGGCTGGGCTGCCGCTGGGTACCACTGGCTGCGACGGTAGCGGCATCCGCCTCGGGCAGAGCGCCGGTGGCGCACTGGAGCGGATGGACAAGGTCAGCGCCTGGCGCTTTATCAACCCACCACTGGCCTGGGCCCGCGGGCTGATCGTCAACGGCGCCGGTCAGCGCTACTGCAACGAAGAGGTGTATGGCGCCACGCTCGGCCACGCCATGGTCGAGGAACAGGGCGGCCGCGCCATCCTGATCCTCAATAAGGCCCTGGTGCGCGAAGCGCTGCGCCAGGTCGGGCCCGGTAAAGTCTGGCAGTTCCAGCGTTTGCCGGTACTGCTCAACCTGCTGTGCAACGCCAAACGCGCCGCCAGCCCGGCGGCCTTGGCCGAACGCTGCGGCTTGCCGGTGGCTGAACTGGAACAAAGTCTCGCCGCTTACAACCGCGCCGCCCGCGGCGAGGTAGCCGATGCCTTTGGCAAGTCGACGGCCATGCTCGCCGCCCTGGAACAAGGGCCTTGGTACGCACTCGATCTGTCCTTCGACAGCCGTCTGTTCCCTTGCCCGACCATCACCCTCGGCGGACTCAAGGTCTGCGAGCACAGCGGCCAGGTGCTGGACGACGCCGACGCGCCGATTGCCGGGCTGTACAGCGCCGGACGCAACGCCGTGGGTATCGCTTCCAACCTCTATGTGTCTGGCCTGTCGCTGGCCGACTGCGTTTATTCCGGTCGCCGCGCCGGCGCCCATATCGCCACGCACACCTCACTCGAAACCGCCTGATCAGGAGAACAACAATGAAACGCGTAGAAGGCAAAGTCTGCATCATCACCGGCGCCGCCAGTGGCGTCGGCCGCGAGGATGCCCTGCTGCTGGCCCGCGAAGGCGCCAAAGTAGTGTTGACCGACCTCAACGAGGAGGCCGGCCGCCAGGTCGCCGCCGAGATCGGCGCCAACGCCCTGTTTATCCGCCACGACATCGCCAGCGAAGCCGACTGGCAGAACGTCATCAAGCTCACCCTGGAACGCTTCGGCCGCCTCGATGTGCTGATCAATAATGCCGCCATCCTGGCCCTCGGCAGCATCGAGGACACCAGCCTGGAGCTGTGGCAGAAGGTGCAGAAGATCAACGGCGACGGCTACTTCCTCGGCTGCAAATACGCGGTGCAGGCGATGAAGGAAAGCGGCGGCGGCTCGATCGTCAATATGTCCTCGGTGGCGGCCCTGGGTGGCATGCCGATGTTCTGCGCCTACTCCGCCTCCAAGGGTGCGGTAGCGGCCATGACCCGTTCCGTGGCCCTGCACTGCAAACAGCAGGGCTACCGCATCCGCTGCAACAGCGTGCACCCGGACGGCATCAACACGCCGATGACCCAAGCCCTCACCGGTGGTCAACCGATCCCCCAGGAAACCCTCGACGCCGATCCGATGAACCGCATGTGCGCGCCGCAGGACATCGCCAACGTGGTGCTGTTCCTCGCCAGCAACGAGTCGCGCTTCATCAACGGCGCCGAGATCCGCGTCGACAACGCCCAGCTGATCAGCGGGATCTGAGAAGGTGTTTTCAAACTCGGCGAGCGAAGGTCAGGCAAGGCAAAAATGGCTGAGGAAGCGGAGTTTACGAGCTGTAAATGAGCATTCCGAAGCCATTTTTAACGCAGCATGACCGAGCGCAGACAATTTGAAAACAGCTTCTGAGGCGGAGGTGAACATGGGCACACAACAGCTGAACCTGACCCCGGCCGAAGCGACCACGCTGGGCGGCTACCGCCTGCAAGTGGCCGAGGTGATCGACGAGACTGCCGACGCCCGCTCGCTGGTGCTGCACGTGCCAGCCGAGCTGCACGAGCGCTTCCGCTACAAGCCAGGACAGTTCCTCAGCTTTCGCGTGCCCGTTGCCGGCAAGCTGCTAACCCGCTGTTACTCCATGGCCAGCTCGCCGGATTGCGATGCGCTGCCCAAGGTCACGGTGAAGCGGGTCGAGGGTGGACGGGTGTCCAACTGGATGAACCAACGGGTACAGGCCGGCGACTGGCTGGAGGTGCTGCCCCCGGCGGGACACTTCCATCTGACTGCGGGCGACCACGACCTAGTCCTGTTCGGTGGCGGCTCCGGCATTACTCCGGTGTTCTCCATCCTCAAGTCGGCGCTGCGCACCAGCCAGCGGCGGATCAAGCTGATCTACGCCAACCGCGACGACAGCTCGGTGATCTTCCGCGATGAACTGCGCCAGCTGGCCAAGGCCAATGGCGAGCGGCTGGAAGTGGTGCATGTGCTGGACTCGCTGCACGGTTACCTGACGGCGGAGGAAGTCCGACACCTGGTACGCGGCCATAGCGGCGCCGAATTCTTCATCTGCGGCCCCGGCCCTTTTATGGACACGGTGGAACGGGCGTTGCTGGCGCTGGGTGAGGCGCCTGCGCGCATCCATGTCGAACGCTTCGTCTCGCCGCCCGACCCAGATGAGCTGCTGGCACAGGAGGCCGAAGCGCGTGCGGCAACTGCCGGTTCGGCTTGCGAAGTCTTGGCCGTGGAGCTGGATGGCCGGCTCCACGAAATTGCCTGCCGGCCTGGCGACACATTGCTGCAAAGCTGCAAGGCCGCCGGCCTGGATGTGCCCTCCTCCTGCGAGGAGGGCTTCTGCGGCGCCTGCATGTGCAAGGTACAGGAAGGCGACACCCTGCTGGCGCGCAACGACGTGCTCAGCGCCCAGGAGTTGGCCGAAGGCTGGACCCTGGCCTGCCAGAGCCGGCCAACCAGTGCACGGGTGCGGTTACAGTTTCCGGATTGAGGAGTTGTCCTGAGCGTCTGTTCCTTTGTTCCCGGCTTCGGCCGGGTTTTTTATGGGCCGCTGGAATGAGATGGGGGCCGTGTTGGTTTCTGTAGGAGCGGATTTATCCGCGATGCTGTGGTGGCCCAATCGCGGATAAATCCGCTCCTACAAAAGCTCGTCGCGTCCCGTCGGCTGACGCTTGATCGCCGGCTAGTCCCAATGGACGATCACCGGCGGCCGTGCTGTGGTTAGACTCCGAACGAAGAACTTGGCCCACAACAATAATGAGGTTCAGTTATGGCACGTTTGCAGAACAAGGTAGCGGTCGTGACCGGTGCCGCTTCGGGTATAGGTCTGGCCTGTGTACGCCGCTTCGCCGAGGAAGGCGCGCAAGTAATCGGTCTGGACCTTGGCGAGCCGCCGGCCGAAGCCCTGCAGGGTCTCGACCCGGCGCCGCTGTTCCTGCGCCTGAACGTCACCGACGAAGCGCAGACCCAGGCGGTGATGGCCGAGGTGATAGCGCGCTTCGGCCGTATCGACGCGCTGGTCACCGCCGCCGGCGTCGCCAGCCAGGGCAGCGTGACCCAGACCGACACCGCCAGTTGGCAGCGCATGCTCGACATCCACCTCAACGGCTGCATGTTCGCCTGCAAGTACGCGCTGCCGCAGATGGTCGCCCAGCGCAGCGGCTCGATCATCACCTTCGGCTCGATCTTCGGTCTGCAGGGCTGCGACGGCAACGTCGCCTACAACGTGGCCAAGGGCGGCATCAACCAGCTGACCCGCTCCATGGCCATCGACTACGGCTACGCCAACGTGCGGGTCAACGGCCTCTGCCCCGGCCTGATCGAGACGCCGATGACCAGCATGGTCCGCGAGAACGAGGCCTTCCATGCCTACTTCGCCTCGCAGCATATGCTGGCGCGTGCCGGGCAGCCGGAAGAAGTGGCCAACGTTGCACTGTTCCTCGCCTCCGACGAGGCTTCCTTCGTCAGCGGGCAGATGATTGCCGTCGATGGTGGTTTCTCCGCTGGCCGCCGCTTTGCCCCGCCGCCGCTTTAAGAGTCAGTTCTAGATTCCCGGCCGGGCACCCTGCCCGGCTGTTCTCATCCGTTTCCATCCTCTGCCTGAGGAGGCGCCATGCCGTCCGTTGAAAACGCCGTCACCATTCCGCAACTCATGGCCGCCGCCGCACGGGCCTACGGCGACAGCCCGGCCATCGAGGAGGCCGGCCGGCGGATCAGCTACCGCGAACTCGACCAACTGCGCCGCCAAGCCGCCCGCGCCTTGCTGGCGCTGGGTGTGCAGACCGGTGAACGGGTGGCGATCTGGGCGCCGAATATCTGGGAATGGATAGTCGCGGCCACGGCGCTGCAAAGCGTCGGCGCCGCCCTGGTGCCGTTGAACACGCGGATGAAGGGCACCGAGGCCGGCTTCGTCCTGCGCGAGAGCGGTGCCAGCCTGCTGTTCTCGATAGGCGAGTTCCTCGGTGTCGACTATCCGCGTCAACTGGAAGGCGAAGCCTTACCGGCCCTACGCCAGATCGTCAGCCTGCGCGGCGCCGGCAACGGCGCTCTGGCCTGGAGGGATTTTCTCGCCCTGGCCGCCGAGGTTTCGCCGGCCGAGCTGGTGGTGCGTGAGGAGTCGGTCAACCCGCAGTCGCTCTCCGATCTGCTGTTCACCTCCGGCACCACCGGCAAGCCCAAAGGGGTCATGACCCAGCATGGGCAGAACCTGCGGGTGGTGCGCGACTGGAGCGCGGTGGTCGGCCTGCGTGAGGGCGACCGCTACCTGATCGTCAATCCGTTCTTCCACTCTTTCGGCTACAAGGCCGGCTGGCTGGCGGCGCTGATGCGCGGCTGCACCATCCTGCCGCAACAGGTGTTCGATGTGCAGGCGGTGCTGGAGTGTGTGGCGCGCGAGCGCATCAGCGTGCTGCCGGGGCCACCGACCCTCTATCAATCGTTGCTCGCCCACCCGCAGCGGGCGCAGTACGACCTGTCCTCGCTGCGGGTGGCGGTGACCGGCGCAGCGGCGATTCCGGTGCAGATGATCCATCGCATGCGTGATGAGCTCGGTTTCCAGACCATCATCACCGCCTACGGGCTGACCGAAGTCTGCGGCTTCGCCACCATCTGCCGCCCCGGAGACGCCCCCGAGCTGGTCGCCACCACTAGCGGGCGGGCCATGCCTGGCATCGAACTTTGCTGCGTGGATGCCGAGGGCAACCTGCTATCGCCAGGCGAACCCGGCGAGGTATTGGTGCGTGGCTACAACCTGATGCAGGGCTACTTCAACGACCCCCAGGCCAGCCTGGAGACCATCGATAACGACGGCTGGCTGCATACCGGGGATATCGGCGTACTCGACGCGCAGGGCTATCTGCGCATCACCGACCGGCTGAAGGACATGTTCATCACCGGCGGCTTCAACGTCTACCCGGCGGAGATCGAGCAATGCCTGCTGAAGTATCCGGGGCTAGCCCAGGTCGCGGTGATCGGCATCCCCGACGAACGCCTCGGCGAGGTGGCGATGGCCTTTGTGCTGCCGACACCCGGTAGCCTGATCGAGGAGCCGGCCCTGCTCGCCTGGTGCCGCGAACAGATGGCCAATTACAAGGTGCCGCGGCGGGTGCAACTGCTCCAGGCCATGCCGCTGAATGCCGCCGGCAAGGTGACCAAGAATGCCTTGCGCGAACTGGCCGCGGCCGGAGCCTAAGGCTCGTCCCACGCGCACAGACTGGCAAAACCCCACCCCGCAACCGAGGACTCTCTGAAATGGAAAAGATCATCTACCTCGTCTGGCGCGACGCCCAGACCGACAGTGAAACCTTCGCCCAGCGCCTGCGCGGTGAAGTCGCCAACCAGCTCCTGGCCCTCGGCGCCTGCGGCCTGCAAGTGAATGTCGTCGACCGCCAGGTCGAAGCCGCCGCCGGTCTGCGCCAGGCCAACAGCCAGCCGCTGATGGACGGCAGCGTGGCGCTGTGGGTCGACAGCGCCATCGCCCAGTTCCGCCAACCGTTCGAGGCAGTGCTGGCGTCGGCGGTCGCGCGACTGGCCGGCTATCTGGTCAGCGAGTCCGTGCCGATCCGCAACACCCGCTTCCCGGCCGTGCCGGGCGAACGCACCCACGGTTTCGCCCAGCTGGCCCTGCTGACCCGCCCGGCCGGGCAGGATCCGGCGACCTGGTTGGACATCTGGCACAACCACCACACCCAGGTGGCGATCGACACCCAGGACAACTTCCAGTATGTGCAGAACCTGGTGCTGCGCCCGCTGAACGCGGACGCGCCGAAGTTCGACGCCATAGTCGAGGAGTGCTTCCCGCCAGCGGCGATGACCGACCCACAGGCGTTCTTCGACGCCGTCGGCGACGAGGCAAAATTCCAGCGCAACCTGGCGGCGATGATGGAGAGCTGCCAGCGCTTCATCGACTTCGACAAGATCGATGTGCTGCCGACCAGCCAGTACCTGCTCAAGGCCGCCATGGCCGACTGATTGAACGCCGACGCGGCAATAAAGAACGGGCCCTGGGGCCCGTTTTTTATCGTTCTCGGATCACTCGCGCTGGATGCGGCACATGCCGGCTAGAGGCTCAGGCCAACGACACCACGCTGTTCAGCAGGGTTTTCACCAGCAAGGCCTGGCGCGTGGCGCCGGTCTTGGCGAACACGCCGCGCAGATGAGCGCGCACGGTATTTTTCATCACCCCGAGCTTGTCGGCCGCTTCATCGAGGGTCAGGCCGTCCATCATCAGCAAGGCCACCTCGGTTTCGGTCGCGGTCAGCTGGAACAGTTTGCGCAGCAACCGCCGCGAGGCCTGCGGCGAATCCGCCGGGTCACGGATGAACACCGCGACCGCCGGACGCCGGGCGCCGTCATGGGCCTGGTAGTTGAGGGGAATCGGCCGCAGCAGCAGGTTCAGCGGCATCTCCCCGGTCGGGCGCGACAAGGCGATGACCTCGACGCTGTTGCTGGCGCCGCACAGGTGCTGCTGCAGGACAGTCTGGATCGCCTGCTGCAACGCCCGGTTCTCGCTCGCCGAGTGCGCGCAGAGTCTGTCGTGGCGGCTATAGAGCCCGTCCTTGGCGGCGAACAGGCGATCGGCCGCCGCGTTGCGGCTCATCACCTTGCCGTTTTCGTCGAGGATCACGGTGCCGAGCAGCATGCGGTCGATGGTGGCGGCATAGAGCATGCGCTCCGAATTCAGCTCGTCCAGGCTCGCGTGCAGATCGACCGCCCGCTGCAGGTGCGGCAGCAGGACGGACACCAGGGCCTTGTCGGCCTCAGCGAAATCGCAGTCGATATGGTTGCGGCAGACGAAGAACGCGCAGTCCACCCCCGCCGCGGTGCGCAGATTGGCAACCAGGACGTAGCGCAGGTCGAGCGGTTGCAGATACTGGCGGTAGAAGTCGTGCGCCTCCCAGGCCGCCGCACCGAACACCTCGTCGGCGCTCGCCAGCCGATCCACCGGCCAGTCGATGAATGGGCAGATCGAATAGTAGTGCTCGCTGTACGAAGGCTCCCCCGGCAGCAAGGGACCGAAGGCCGAGGCGTTGACGATCAGCCCGGGCCTATCGCTGGCCGGGTTGCGCAACACCAGGGTGACGAAGCTGGCGGCCAGGCGCTGGCGGAGCATTTCCAGAAAACCCGACCAAGGGATCGGCTCCTGCGGGCCCTGGTAGATGCGCCCGAGAAACTCGCTCAGGCCGGCCGGATCGAGCGCCGCCAGCTCATACAGGGCCGGCGTTGCCGTTGGGCTAACAGGTGAGGCTTCACTGAACATGCTGGGTCTTCTCCGAACCTGGGCTGATGGTGGATTGAGCGACCTGTACCCTGAGTATTCGCCAGGGCCGGCAGGGGTAAATCGTCCGTTCAGCCTATGTCCAGGCGCTGTTGCCGGCACGGACGGACAACCCGCCCGCGCCGGCAGTCCCCATCAGTTCCCCAGCCTGGCCAGCACGTGCTCGACAATGCGCTCGGCCGCCGCCTCGGCGCTGTCGCTGCAGGTATCGATGCGGATGTCCGGCTGCTCCGGCGGCTCGTAAGGCGAATCGATACCGGTGAAGTTCATCAGTTCTCCGCACCGAGCCTTCTTGTACAGCCCCTTGGGATCGCGCTGTTCGGCGACCTCGATCGAGGTGTCGATAAAGATCTCGATGAAGGCGCCATCGCCGACCAGGTTACGCGCCATCTCGCGCTCCGAACGGAACGGTGAAATGAACGAAACCAGGGTGATCAGCCCGGCATCCAGCATCAGCCGCGCCACCTCCGCCACCCGGCGGATGTTCTCGACCCGGTCGGCGTCCGCAAAGCCCAGGTCCTTGTTCAGACCGTGGCGCACGTTGTCGCCGTCGAGCAGATAGGTGTGCCGCCCCAGCGCGTGCAGCTTGCGCTCGACCAGATTGGCGATGGTCGACTTACCCGCTCCGGACAGGCCGGTGAACCACAGGATGCAGGGTGTCTGCCCTTTGAGCGCCGCGTGCGCCTGGCGGTTGATGTCGATCGCCTGCCAATGCACGTTCTGCGAGCGCCGCAAGGCGAAGTGCAGCATGCCGGCACCGACCGTGTTGTTGCTCAAGCGGTCGATCACGATGAAGCCGCCGGTGTCGCGATTGTCGCTGTAGGCATCGAAAGGAATCGCCTGATCCAGGCTCAGGTTGCCGACGCCGATCTCATTCAGCTCCAGGGTCTTGGCCGCCAGCTGGTCGAGGGTGTTGACGTTGACCTTGTGCTTGAGCGTTGCACAGGTCATCCCCAAAGTGCGGCTACCGATCTTCAGCAGGTACGGCCGACCGGGCAACATCGGCTCCTCACCCATCCACACCAGCGTCGCTTCGAATTGATCGGCGACAGCCATCGGCGCATCGCTCAGGACCATCACGTCGCCCCGGCTGATGTCGATTTCATCCTCCAGGGTCAGGGTCACCGCCTGGCCGCAGATCGCGCCTTCCTGCTCGCCGGACGGGGTGATGATGCTGGCGATGCGGCTTTCCTTGCCCGAGGGCAGCACGCGAATCCGCTCGCCACGGCGAATGGCACCGGAGACGATACTGCCGGCGTAACCCCGGAAGTTCAGGTTCGGCCGGTTGACCCACTGCACCGGCAGACGGAAGGGCGACTGGCCACGGCTCTCGTCTTCCAGGGGAACCTGTTCCAGGTGCTCCAGCAGCGTAGGCCCCTGATACCAGGGAGTATTCACGCTGGCCTCGATCACGTTGTCGCCACGCAGGGCCGACAGCGGGATGCAGACGATGTTGTGCAGGCCGATCTGGGCGGCGAACGCACGGTACTCGGCTTCGATCCGCGCGAACAGCTCCTGAGAATAGCCGACCATGTCCAGCTTGTTCACCGCCACCACCACCTGGCGAATGCCGATCAGGGACACCAAATAGCTGTGCCTGCGGGTCTGGGTCAGCAGGCCTTTGCGCGCATCGATCAGCAGCACCGCCACATCGGCGGTGGAAGCGCCAGTCACCATATTGCGGGTGTACTGCTCGTGTCCCGGAGTGTCGGCGACGATGAACTTGCGCTTGTCGGTCGAGAAGAAACGGTAGGCCACGTCGATGGTGATGCCCTGCTCGCGCTCGGCGGACAGGCCATCCACCAGCAGCGCGAAGTCGAGCTCGCCGCCTTGGGTGCCCATCTTCTTCGAGTCCGCCTCGAGCTGGCCGAGCTGGTCCTCGAAGAGCATCTTCGACTCATACAGCAGCCGGCCGATCAGCGTGCTCTTGCCGTCGTCGACACTGCCGCAGGTGATGAAACGCAACAGCCCCTTGCTCTGCTGCGCGTGTAGCTTGCGCTGACCATCCGCAGCGCACAGTTCAGTGATCTGGCTCATCAGAAATACCCCTCTTGCTTTTTCTTCTCCATGGAGCCTGCCGAATCGCTGTCGATCAGCCGCCCTTGCCGTTCCGAAGTTCTGCTCAGGAGCATTTCCTGAATGATTTCCGGCAGGCTCTGCGCCGTGCTCTCGATCGCCCCGGTGAGCGGGTAACAGCCCAGCGTGCGGAAGCGCACCTTGCGCATCTCCGGCACCTCGCCTGGGAGCAGCGGCATGCGTTCGTCGTCAACCATGATCAGCGTGCCGTCACGACTCACCACGGGGCGCTCCTTGGCGAAGTACAACGGAACTATGGGGATATCGTTGAGGTGGATGTATTCCCAGATATCCAGCTCGGTCCAGTTCGAGATGGGGAACACCCGCAGGCTCTCGCCCTTGCGTTTGCGCGTGTTGTACAGGCGCCACAGCTCGGGCCTCTGCATTTTCGGGTCCCAGCGATGCTGCTCGGAACGGATCGAGAAGATCCGCTCCTTGGCCCGCGACTTCTCCTCGTCGCGCCGGGCGCCGCCGAAGGCCGCATCGAAGCCGTAGTGGTCTAGCGCCTGCTTGAGGCCCTGGGTCTTCCAGATGTCGGTATGCACCGCCGAGCCGTGACTGAACGGGTTGATATTGCGTTCGAGCCCTTCCGGGTTCACATGCACCCGCAGGTCGAGGCCCAGGCGTTCGACGGTCTCGTCGCGAAAGGCGATCATTTCGCGAAACTTCCAGGTGGTGTCGACATGCAGCAAGGGAAACGGCAGCCGACCCGGGGCGAACGCCTTCAGTGCCAGGTGCAGCATGACCGCACTGTCCTTGCCGATCGAATACAGCATCACCGGGTTTTCGCACTCGCCCACCACCTCGCGCATGATGTGAATGCTTTCTGCTTCCAGCCTTTGCAAATGAGTCAACATCTCTGATCTCCTCAGTCTTGCCGGGCCTATCCCCTGTGGTCGGGCCCTGCTGGAGAACACGGTATTCAAACCCTCGATTCGGACTCTTCGTCTAACCAGACTAAGAATTTCAGGATGGGCAGAGCGCAGTGGCGGGCGCAGAGAGCGCGGAAGGACGGGAGGCGCGTCGAGCAGAGAGCGTGACGAAAAAAGAGGGCCGTGGAATCTCCACTCAGTGCCCGTAATGGCCGATTTTTCGGGCCGCTGCAGGTGGCATGCGTAGGGTGCGCTGTGCGCACCAAATGCCGGCTGCAAACGGTGCGCATAGCGCACCCTACGCATTCAGGCGCTAGCGAGCCGAAGCCCCCTCGCGCACGCCGAATCAGCGGGGATGCGGCGAGTAGCGACCGCTGGTTCAAGCGCGCTCGCGGTACAACGCCTCCGCCCGGAGCTTGAGACTCTGCGCGATCGCATCGAAGCCTTGCTTGACCCAGGCGCCATGGTTCGCTATCACCGTCGGCGCGGTAGGGCCAAGGAACAGGTCAGTGGTGTGATAGCGACAGCTCGCCGCGCCGGTGGCTTCGATGTGCTGGTCGCGGCGCGCCGCATCGGGGTTATCGGCCGTGGCGTACATCTCCCAGGCCAACAGCGTCGGGCGCTCGAACGCCGCCAGGTACTCGACCACCTTGAGCAGCTCGCCCGGGCGTGTCGGGTCAGGCAGGAACAGGTTCACCGCCTCGCCCATGCGCAGGTTCGACTCGACCTTGACCGTGAAGGGATTCCACTGCGGGTAGCGTTCGAGATCGACCAGCACCTCCCACACCAGTGCGGCAGGTGCGGCGATATCCACGGTCACCGAGGTCACGAGACAGTCCTGAACGGATGGGTTCTGAGCGTGCTGTACAGACATGGAGTTCTCCTGGGCGCGGTGTGCTCACCGCATTGGCAAGTGCCGAGGGCACGTGGGGAATAAGCCGGGCGCGCAGCGCCCGCTGCCCATCTTGCCCAGCGCCTGGTCCCGCCGACCTCGTCTACCCGGACTAACTCTCGCTCGATCAGCGCCCCGTCCTTCACCCCGCCTCGCCACGCCAGGCAGAGCCCTGCGCCGAGTTAGTCCGGTCAGACGAAGAAAGCCGGCGACCGGCCTTTATATCGTCCGTAGCAGTGGTCTGGGCATACACCGCCCCACTTACCCGCGAAACATACCGGTTTCAGCCTTCCCTGCCCGATGCTCTGGGCGACAGGAGATTCAACATGGCGACAGACTCGATCGACGAGCAATTACTCAGCGGCCAGACCTGGCGCGATTTCTGCGATGCGCTAAAACGCAGCGGCGAACAGATCCTCCGCCCGGAGGCCCCGGCCGACGCCCAGACCCGCGCCGAAGGCTTCCGTTACCTGAGCCGGCTGCTGCGCATCGCCCTGGAGATGCACGTCGAGTTCGCCGACCCGGACTTCCCCGGGTTTTTCTCGCCCTCCCACGAAACCGCCAAGATCGGCGCGGACAACCCGGACAACCTCTACCAATACGCACGCCTCAACGGTGAGCGGCAATACCGCGTCAGCGGTCAGCGCGGCAGCGTGGCCTACCTCAGCTTCGGCACCCAAAAAGGCGGCTACGAAAGCGACGGGACCATGACCCCCACCGGTTTTATCGACGCCGATAGCTTGACCCTCGAACCCGACGGCAGTTTTGAACTCACCCTCAGCCAGCAGCCCTGCGCAGGTAACTGGCTGCGCCTGGAACCGGCCAGCAATGCCCTGATCGTCCGCCAGACCTTCCTCGATCGCCAAGCGGAGAAGCCCGCACAATTGCGCATCGAACGCATCGGCAGTACCGACAAGCCGGCTGCACTCGACCCGCAGCGCCTGCACCAGGGGCTGCAGCGCGCCGCCAGTTTCGTGGAGAACACCGCCCGCCTGTTCGCCGACTGGGCCAGGGACTACCAGCGCCACCCCAACCAGCTGCCGCCGGCCAACCAGGCCCTGTGTCAGTCGGTCGGCGGCGATCCGAACATCTTCTATTACCACTCGTACTGGGCGCTCGACGACGACGAGGCGCTGCTCATCGAAGTCGAGTCGGTGCCCGAGTGCGACTTCTGGAACCTGCAGATCAACAACTACTGGATGGAGTCGCTGGACTACCGCTACCACCGCATCTGCCTGAACAAGCACTCGGCCCACTACGACGACCGGGGTGGCGTCACGCTGGTACTCAGCGCCCGCGACCCCGGCCTGCCGAACTGGCTGGAAACCGCCGGCCAGCACCAGGGCACCCTCTGCCTGCGCTGGGTCGGCGCCAACCATCCCGTCCACCCGAGCACCCGGGTGGTCAAGCTCGACAGCCTCAAGGAGTCCCTATGACCAGCCTTCCTTCACCGACCGCGGAATTCGACCTCGACAACCTGCTGGCTGAGGCCAGCGCCCGCGCGGGCGGCTTGAGCGATTTCGGTCCCGGCAACTACCGCGAGGCGCTGCAGGTGATGCTCGCCGCACTGCGCGATGAGGCCGGCCTGTCCGCCCAGGGCCGCGTATTGATGCACGAGAAACTGCTTGGCCAGTTGGTCAATCGCCTGGTGATCGAAGACTACTGCCGCCGCTATCCGGAGATCGAACAGCAGCCGCTCGACGATCCGCTGGTCATCGTCGGCCTGCCGCGCACCGGCACCACGCTGCTGCAGCGCACCCTGGCGGTGGACCCGCAGTTCCACTCCGCGGCCTGGTGGGAAACCCGCTATCCCGCGCCGCTACCGGGCGAGGCACTCGACAATCCGGCGCAACGCACCGCTCGGGCCTGCGCCGAAGTCGCCGGCATGATCGAGTACATGCCGCAGATACTGACAATCCACCCACTGGATGCGCTGCAGGCCGATGAGGAATTCATGCTCATGGAGCACTCCTTCATGTCCGCCATGGATTCCTACGCCAACGTGCCCAGCTATACCGCTTGGCTCGACCGCCAGGACCAGACCCCGGTGTACGCCTATCTGAAGAAGATGCTGCAGTTCCTCCAGTGGCAGCAGCGCCGTCGCGGCCAGCCGGCAGGCCGGCGCTGGCTGCTGAAGAGCCCGCAACACCTGCACACCTTGGAACTGCTGTTCAAAACCTTTCCCCGTGCGCAGGTGGTCCTCACCCACCGCGAACCGGGCAAAACCATTCCCTCCATCGCCAGCTTCGTCCACACCCTCTGGCAGATGTACAGCGACAACCCCGATCCACGTTTGGTCGGTGCGCAATGGAGCACCCGCATGGCGCGTGCCATCCGCCACAGCATGCAAGTGCGCAACGGAAAGCCGGCCGAATGCTTCCTCGACGTGCGCTTCGAGGACACCCTGGCCGACCCACTGGCCGTGATCGAGCGGATCTATCGTTTCGCCGACCTGCCACTCGGCGATGGCGTGCGCGCGGCGATGGCGAACTGGCTGGCGCACAACGGCCGCGAGAAACGCGCGGCACACGGCTACAGCCTGGCCCAGTTCGGCCTCAGCGAACGCCAACTGGAAGACGACTACGCGGACTACCGCGCCCGTCACCTCAACGCCGAAACCCGGATCTGAATCCCCCACAGAAGGACTCGTCAGCATGTTGCTAAAAGACAAAGTGATCATGATCTCCGGCATCGGCCCAGGCCTGGGTGTGAAACTGGCCGTCGAGGCCGCTCGCGAAGGGGCTGCCGGCGTAGCCATAGCCGCCCGTACCGAGCAGAAACTGATCGATGCCGAAGCGCAAATACGCGCCCTCGGCAGTGCCTGCGAAGTGCTGCGACAGCCCACCGACATCAGTGACCGCAGCGCCTGCCAGCGTTTCGTCGCGGCCACCGTGGAACGCTTCGGCAGGATCGACGGCCTGATCAACAGCGCCTATATCCATGGCGACTTCATGCCCGTGGAGTCGGGCGACCTGGCGCACTGGCGCGAAGTGTTCGACATCAACCTGTTCGGCACCCTGACGCTGACCCAGGAAGTAGTGCCGCAGATGAAGGCCCAGCAGGCCGGCGCCATCGCCATCATCAATACCCTCGGTGTGCAGAAACCCTACTCCGGTGGGGCTTGCTATGCCGCGTCGAAGGGCGCGCTGGCGGTGGCGGTGCGCTACCTGGCCAACGAACTGGCGACGCATGGCATTCGCGCCAACAGCCTGGCGTGCGGCTGGATGTGGGGCGAACCGGTGCAGGCCCACATCCGCCAGACCGCCGCCACCCACGGCATTGCCGAGCAGGCGGTGATCGAGCAGTTCAGCGCACCGATCCCCGGCGGACGGATGCCGACCGACAGCGACTGTGCCCGTGCTGCGCTGTTCCTGGTTTCCGACTACGCCCGCGCGCTAAACGGTGCGCTACTCGACGCCAACGGCGGCGAATACATGCGCTGAGCGCCCACCACGGAGTCTTTGCAAAAATGGCCGATTACTTTGCCTTCAACGGCGATGCGGATGGATTGTGCGCGTTACAACAACTGCGCCTTGCCGAAGCGCCGCAAGCTTTGCTGGTTACCGGAGTCAAACGCGACATCGCCCTGTTGCGGCGGGTCCAGGCCGGTAACGGCGACCGTGTCACCGTGCTGGATATCGCCCATCAGCAGAACCGCGAGGAGGTCGCCCGCCTGCTGCAAAACGGCGCCAGCATCCGCTATTTCGATCATCACTTCGCCGGGGAGCTGCCGGCGCATCCAGGGTTCGAGTCGTACATCGACACCGCCGCGGACGTCTGCACCAGCACCCTGGTCAATCACTACCTGGGCGGCAGCCATCACCGCTGGGCGATAGTCGCGGCCTTCGGCGACGGGCTGGCGAAGCTCGGGCAGGCGCTGGCAGAACAGTACGGCCTGGCCGTCGAAACCATCGTCGAGCTTGAGCGACTGGGCCTCTACCTGAACTACAACGCCTACGGGGAGAGCATCGCCGACCTGCATTTCGACCCGGTCGATCTGGCCGAAGCGCTACGGCCCTTTGTCGACCCGCTCGACTTCATCCGCAGCAACGGGACTTTCAGCACCCTGCGTGACGGCTACAGCGCAGACATGGCCAGGGCGGCCAGCCTGACACCCTGGCGCGAGGTCCCAGGCGCCACCTTGTATCGCCTGCCCGCCGCACCTTGGGCGCGCCGGGTGAGCGGCGTGCTGGCCAACCAGTTACTGAGCCAGCGCCCGGATCAAGCACTGGCGCTGCTCACCAGCAATACCGACTGTGGCTTCACCGTCAGCGTTCGCGTCCCGGCGGAGCATCCGCTGGCCGCAGACGCATTCTGCCGTCGCTTCGCCACCGGTGGCGGACGCAAACGCGCCGCAGGCATCAACCACCTGCCCGAATCCGATCTGAAGTCATTCGCCGAGGCTTTTGAAAACGCCTACGGCAGGCAGCCGGACGACCTCGTCCAATCACCGATTCCCAGAGAGCAGGAACAGCCATGCTGAGCGTGCAGGAGATATCCGACCGTCTTGAAATCATGCATTTGATGACGGCCTATTCAAGCGCCATAGACCGGAAGAATTTCGCGGCGCTGGATAACGTGTTCAGCGCCGATGCCTATATCGACTACCGGGCCATGGGCGGTATCGCCGGCACCCTCGGCGAGGTCAAAGCCTGGCTGGCTGAGGTCATGCAAGCGTTCCCGCATTACCAGCACATGCTGGGCAATCCGGAAATCCAGCTGCGGGGCGACACTGCGACAGGACGCACCATTTGCTTCAACCCGATGCAGATCAACTTGCCCGATGGCGGCTCGCAAGTGATGTTCCTGGGCCTGTGGTACCTCGATGAATTCGTCCGCAGCGAGGCCGGCTGGCGCATCAGCCGACGCACCGAGGAGAAGTGCTATGCCCACAATGTCCCAGCCAGCCTGAATGTCGGCACCCTCTGAACACCGACACGCACAGGCGTCGTCCCCTTCCCTCTCGCAGCCCGTAAACTGGCCAAGCCGGGCTGGAATCAAATCACCCGCGCCGGATGTTGCAGGCGCGGCGCGCCGAGCATCTCGCGGTAGGACGGCGGCTGGCGCCCCTGGGCCTCGCTGATGCCGTAGCGCGGGGCGATCTCGGCGCTGACCAGGGTTTGCCCGCTATAGCTCATCAGCTCAGGATCGTTGAGCAACGCGTGGATCACCCGGCCGTTGAACTCCGGTGTCTCGGCCTGAGCCAGAAATGCTTCGTATTGCTCGCCATGGTTTTCGCCGGCGATGCGTGTGCGCTCGGTCAGTTGCGGCCCCAGCCAGAGGGACAGCGCGGCCACTCCGGCGCCTTCGAAATCGACCGCCATGTCCGCCGCCAGCTTGTCGCAACCGGCCTTCTGCGCACCGTAGGCCGGTCCGTGCATATAGCAGCCGGCGCCGAACGACGAGGTGAAACCGATCAACCCGTGACCGCCACGCACCAGCAACGGCGCGGCATGGTAGCTGGCGACATAAGCCGAACGCAGCCCGACCTCGAGGATTCGCACCAACTCCAGCGGCTTCTCCCAGAAGGGTCCAGGGTCGATCAGGTTCTCGTGGAGAAAGGCGGCGTTGTTCACCAGCAAATCGAGCCGCCCGCATTCGCGCTCGACCCGTTCGAACAGTGCCTTGACCTGGGTATCGTCGGCATGGTCGCAGACCACCGCAATGCCCCGACCGCCTGCGTGGGTGATGGCTTCGGCGGTCTCTTCCAGCGAACCGCTGAGTACCTGGCCATGCAACCTGGAGCCGGCCTGCTCGGGGGCGCGGCCAGTGACGAAGACGGTCATGCCGGCGGCGCCGAGCGCCAGGGCGATACCCTTGCCGACGCCGCGACTGGCGCCGGTGACGACGGCGACCTGGGGTTGTTCTGTATTCATATGCTGCTCCTGGATTTTCCGTAGGGACGGCTCAGCCCGGGGCCTGCCGCTAGTTCCGTGCTCAGCCATTGTTCGGGGACGGCCAGCCCCCGAGCATCGTCCGCGCGGACTATGACGAGGCGCTGCCGTCTCGGAAATAATCACCGCTCATGCCGCAGCCAAGCGGCCAACCAGAGAGCGGAAAACAGCATGTCTATTCGAGATCTGTTCAGCCTTGAAGGCCGCGTCGCCGTTGTCACCGGCGCCGGCAAGGGGATCGGCCGGGCCATCGCCCTTGCCTATGCCGAAGCGGGCGCGCGCGTGGTGGTCGCCGCACGCACGGCGACAGAGGTACAGGCGGTGGCCCAGGAGGCCGAAAAGCTGGGCACTCAGGCCCTGGCGTTCCGTTGCGACGTAAACGACGAGACCCAACGCGCGCTGCTGCTGCAGAGCGCCATGGAGACCTTCGGCCGGCTCGATATCCTGGTCAACAACGCCGGCGGTGGCGGGATGAACGACCCGCTGAGCATGAGCGCCGAGGAGTTCGACGCCATGCTGCACTTCAACGTGACCAGCACCCTGCGCCTGAGCGCGCTGGCGGTGCCGCTGATGCGCACAGGGGGCGGCGGCAGTATCCTCAATATCGCCTCGAGCGCCGCGCGCTATGCACAGAAGAATTTCTGCGGTTATGGCACGGCCAAGGCCGCCGTGGTGCAGCTGACGCGACTGCTGGCGCAGGACTTCGCGCCTGCGGTGCGGGTCAATGCCATCGCGCCGGGGCCTGTGCTCACCGAGGCACTGCGCGGTTTTCTCGAGCAGCCAATGCTGGACCAGATGGCCGCACGCACGCCGCTGCAATGCCTCGGGCAGACCCAGGACATAGCCGCCGGCGCGCTCTATCTGGCCTCGCCGGCAGCGCGCTGGGTTACCGGCAAGATCCTCGAAATCGACGGCGGCGCCGAGTCATCGCCCATGCCGTTCTGATAGTGCTCTGGGCGCGCCCGGTTTTGCGAATTTCGCAGGCCGAACAGGCCCCTGTAGGAGCGGCCCATGGCCGCGATCGGGCCGCCCATTCAACGCGGTTATCGCGGCCAATGCCCCTCCCCCAAAAAAACCAGCGCAGGCTTACTTCTGTGGCATCGGTGCCGCTTTCGAACTCGGCTTCGCGGATAAATCCGCGCCTACAAGCAACAGGATGAGGAACTGCTCGAGGGCTGGGTCACCAGGCTCTGGCTCTTGATATGGCTCGCCGCCAGGTAACCGAAGGTCATCGCCGGGCCTATGGTGGAGCCGGCACCCGGGTAGGTACGGCCCATCATCGAGGCCGCGCTGTTGCCAATCGCGTACAGGCCGGCGATGGGCTGACCGCTCTCATGCAGAACGCGGGCATGCACGTCGGTGAGCAGGCCGCCCTTGGTGCCAATATCGCCGGCGTCGATGCGCACCGCGTAGAACGGCCCACGGGTCAACGGTGCCAGGCAGGGGTTGGGCTGCATATTGGGGTCGCCGTAATAGCGATCGAAGAGCGATTCGCCCTTGTGGAAATCCTCGTCGCGACCCTGTACGGCCATGGCATTGAAGCGCTCCACGCTGCGCGCCAATCCAGTCGGGTCGACGCCGATCTGCGCGGCCAGGGCCTCCAGGCTCGCGGCCTTGTGGAAATAACCGCGCAGGTGCTTGGGCAACTGCCAATCCGGCTGGGCGTAACCGGGCAGTAGCGCGCCGCAGGGGTATTTGCGGCGGAATTCGGCGTCGAAGACCATCCAGCAAGGCACGCTCACCGCCCCTTCGCGGTTGTGGGCGTACATCGCGTAGACGATGTCGGTGTAGGGCGCCGCCTCGTTGACGAAGCGCTGGCCGGCGGAATTGACCAACACGCAGCCGGGCAGGGTGCGTTCGACGAACAGCGCGCGCTGCTTTTCCTCTCCCGCGACATGGGTGGTGGGCGCCCACCAGCTGTGGCCCATCAACGCCGTGTTCGCGCCTATGGCCTGGCCGGCGCGGATGGCGTCGCCGGTATTGTTCGGCGGCGTGGCACTCCAGGCGGCCTGCGAGGGTTGCGGCAGGTACTGCTGACGCATCGCCTGGTTACGCTCGAAACCACCGGCGCCGAGTATCACCCCATGGCGCGCCTTGATCCGTAGCTGCTGCCCCTCGCGACTAGCGACCACGCCACTCACTCGGCCGTCCTCGACTATCAGTTCTTCCAGTGCGCAGTTCAGCCACAGGGGTAGCGCGCGGTCCAGCAGGGAGGCGCGCAAAGCGCCGATCAGCGCATTGCCCAGGGTCAGGAAGCGGTCGCGGCGCGACAGCCGCCGGCCCTCCCGATCCCGCCAGTAGCGCCAGATCACCCGCAGGGTCAGGCCAAGCCACCCCTTGCCACGGCAAAGCAGCACCTGCGCCTCTTTCATGGTCATGGCCATGCGCCCCAGCATCAGGGTGCCGGGCGATGGCGGGCGCATGAGCAGGAATTCTTCGCCCAGTTCGGCGGCGTCGAAGGGTTGCGGGTCCATGGAGCGGTAGCCCGGCTTGCCGCCCTCCACTTCCGGGTAATAGTCGGAATAGCTGGGCTGCGCCTCGAAACGCACCCGGCTGTGCCGCTCGAGATACTCGACCATCTGGCGGCCGTGCTCGACATAGGTTTCGATCCGCCCATCGTCGATTTCCCCTTGGGTCACCGCCTTGATATAGCGAATCGCCTCTTCCGCCGAGTCCGCACCGCCGAGCGCCGCGATCCGATGGTTGTTGGGAATCCAGATGCCGCCGCCGGATACCGCCGAGGTGCCGCCGTACTGCGCACTTTTTTCGATCAGCAGCACGTTCAGCCCGAGGTCATGGGCGCGCAACGCGGCGGTCATGGCCCCCGCTCCTGAACCGACGACCAGCACATCGCAGCAGTCATCCCAGTCGATTTTGCCGTCACTCATGCGGCTCGCTCCTTTCTTGTTATATGAAGAGGCGCGCGCCGGACGGGCCGGCGGCAGTTAAGCGGATTCTTATCCCCGCCCCGGCGAGCAACATCGTCCGATGGGACTACGGGCAACGGGGTATTGGCGATGTGGTCGCGGGCCGCCGTCGCTGGGCGGGTGAAACTCGCGTGCTAACTCCGATCAAGCAAGAGCTCGCGCTTACATGACTGGCTAGGAGTGATGTGTTGTTTTTATTCGACGCAATACGCTGCGCTATTGCGCCCTACGGTCCTTTGTTCGACGGCATTGGGCGGAGCAGACGATCACCGGCGGCGCTCCCGCAGCCGAAGACCTGGATTTGAACCAAACTTATCCTAGGAGATCGTCCGCGCTCACTAGTCTTTATGGACGATGTTGCGGTTCCCCCCATGACCACATAGTCAATCGCGCCTCACTTAACTGAACCTTGAGCGCAAGGCCTCGATGCCCTGCCTCACCGAGAGGAACAAAATGATAAGAACAACAAAAAGCCAACTCCGTACACCGCTCAACGGCGCCATTCGCTTGGCGCTGGTCGGCTTGGCCGGCGGTTTGAGCCTGCAGGCCCAGGCCCTGTCCTTCCAGCCCAGCGATGAGCTGGCCGTAGATTGGGACACGACCCTGAGCTATGGCCTGGCTTGGCGCACCGACGACCGCGACCATCGGCTGACCAGTGACGCCAATGGCAACGACGGCGACAACGCCTTCGACAAGGGCAGCCTGATCAGCAACCGCGTCGGTTTCCTCACCGAAGCCAACGTCAAATGGCGCGAAGACTATGGCCTGTTCGTTCGCGCCGCCGGCTTCTACGATAACGTCTACGACCAGGGCAACGACAATGACACCGGCACCTCCAACTGTTTCGCCGGCGGTCAGTGTTCCAGGCCCGATCGCTTTTCCCAGGACACCATCGACCAGCACCGCGAGGACCTGCGCCTGCTCGACTCCTACTTCTATGGCACCTGGGATCTAGCCGGCCGCGACCTCAACCTGCGCCTCGGCGACCAGGTGGTGAGTTGGGGGGAGAGTCTGTTCTACCAAGGCATCTCGTCCGCGCAGAGCCCGGTGGACGCCACCAAGGCGACCACCCCTGGCGTCGAGGTCAAGGAGATCCTCCTGCCGGTTGGCCAACTGTTCGCCCAGTACAGCCTGACCGACAACCTCAACCTGCAGGCCTACTACCAGTACGAGTGGGAAAAAACCCAACTGTTCGGGGTCGGCAGCTACTTCTCCACTACCGACCTGATCGACGAAGGCGGCTTCAACGACGCCAGCGGTTTCCTCAGGCGGCTGGACGATGACGAACCGTCTGACAGCGGCCAATACGGCGTGGCCATGACCTATACGGCCGAGTCGCTGAACAATACCGAGTTCGGTGTCTACTACTCGCGCTTCCACGACAAGACCCCGACGCTGGACTTCCTCAGCGACTTCGGCAGCTACCGGGTGCGCTACTTCGACGACATCGACCAATACGGCGCCAGCTTCGCCACCGTACTCGGCGACACCAGCTTCTCGGGTGAGGTCAGCTACCGCGACGGCCAGCCGGTGCTGGTCGACACCGCCACCACCTTCAATGGCTTCGGCTTCCCCATCGCCATCCCGCTCCCACCGCACGCGGTAAGGGCCCAAACCCTGCAAGCGCAGATGTCCATGATCCATGTGGTCGGCCCGACCTCCTGGGCGGACAACACCACCCTGGTCGGTGAAGTGGTTTATAACAACGTCATGGACAACGACAAGGCGGAGTCTTTCACCGTCTTCATTCCCGGCTTAGGCCCCCTCAATACTCCGGAATCCGACACGCTGTTCAAGGACCGAGACGCCTGGGGCTACACCGTCCAGGCATCGTTCGACTACAACAACGTGTTCAGCGGCTGGGACATGTCCGTTCCCATTACCTACAGCACCGCGGCGCAACGCGATAGCTCGCTACTGGGCTCGATCAACTCAGGCGAGGGTGACGATCGCATGAGTGTCGGCAGCACCTGGCGCTACCTCGGCAACTTCTCTGCGGAAGTTCTCTACAGCGCCTACCTGGGCAACTCCAAGAATGCCCCCTTGGCAGACCGCGACAACATCGCTCTCAACTTCAAATACCGTTTCTGAAGCCTCTGACGGAGGAACCCAGCATGACCAGAAGTACGCAAAACCTGTTCCGCACGGCCCTGGCCGTTACCCTGCTCAGCGGCAGCCTTGCCGTGCAGGCCAAGGTCAGTAGCGAAGAGGCCGCTCGCCTGGGCCAGGACCTGACCCCCATGGGCGCGGAGAAAGCCGGCAGCGCCGACGGCAGCATCCCCGCCTGGTCCGGCAAATGGCGCGGCGCCCCGCCCCAGGTGAAATTCGCCGGCGCCGGCACGCCCTATCCAGACCCTTATGCCGATGAAAAACCCTTGTTCATCATCACCGCGGAGAACGTGGCGCAGTACGCCGACAATCTCAGCGATGGACAGAAGGCACTGCTCAAACGCTATCCCGCCACGTTCAAGATCCCGGTTTATCCGAGCCACCGCGACTTCCGCTTCGACCAGAAAATGGAAGACAACATCAAGCAAAACGCCCTTAACGCCGAGCTGACCGACGGCGGCTACGGCACCAAGAACGCCTTCGGTGCCTCGCCCTTCCCGATCCCGAAGAGCGGCAGCGAGCTGATGTTCAACCACGTCCTGCAGGGGCGCGCCGCGAAAGAAGAGGCCGACTACCTTCAGGTCGTGAACTATGCCGATGGCAACAAGGTCTTCGAGAAGGTCAACTACAAGATCCTCTCGACCTGGTCCGACACGAACCTTACGTTGGAGTCGGCCAATGGCGTGATGTCGCACTTCCTGCTGACCACTCTGGAGCCCGTGCGCAAAAAAGGTGAGATGGTCGTTGGCCACGAGTTCATCAACCCGGTGGCCGATCCTCGCCAGGCCTGGATGTACGCACCGGGCCAACGGCGGGTACGTCGCGCGCCCACAGTCGGCTATGACTCGCCCACCGGTGCTGGCGGCTTTCGCGTCTATGACGAGGACCGTCTGTTCAACGGCGCAGCAGACCGCTACGACTGGACGATCCTGGGCAAGAAAGAGCTCTACATCCCCTACCACAACTACAAGCTCGACGACCCCAGCCTGAAGGCCGAGCAGTTGCTGGCCACCAAGGGCCATATCAACCCTGACTATATGCGTTATGAGAAGCACCGCGTCTGGGTACTGGAAGCCAAGCTGAAGAAAGGCAGCCGCCATATCTACGCCAAGCGCGTGCTCTACCTCGACGAGGACTCCTGGGCGGCTGCGTTGGCCGACAACTACGACAACCGTGGGCAGTTCTGGCGCACCAACATGCAAGCCTCGATCTACACCTACGACACCCAGCGTTATCACGCCCGGCTGGGTATGTACCATGACCTGATCGCCGGCTCCTATCTGGTCGACCGACTGCTCGTTGACCAGCAACCGGCAAAGTTGAATGCCAGCACCTTCACGGACAGCGATTTCACCCCAGGCAACCTGCGTAAATTGGGTACGCGCTGAGCCCCCCTCCCTGATCGACCCGTTCGGTCAGGGAGCCCAAATTGCAGCCGGTGTGCGGTGCAGCACAATCCGTAGACCTGCTGCCTATCTGTCGAACCACTGTAACCAAGCCTTGCCAGCCTCGCGGTGCCGTTGCGCCCCGCCAGTGGTTGCGCCTTACTTTGATCGCATGGAGACAACAATAATGAATAAATTGTTAACCGCCGCCCTGGGCGTGGCCGGTGTGAGCCTGTCACTGCAGGCCCAGGCCTTGAACATTCTGCTGACCAACGACGACGGCTGCCGCGCCCCCGGCATCGGCTTCGTGTACCAGGCGCTGGTCGGCGCCGGCCACCAGGTCACCCTGGTCGGCCCGGAGAAGGACAGCAGCGGCATAGGTGCCGCCAGTGTGGTCAATCCGGGCCAGGCCCTGGCCGTGACCGAACTGGCCCCGGGCAAGTTCTGCGTCGGCGCACCCGCCGGTTACACCCCGCCGGCCGGCAAGACTTCGGCGATCGGCACGCCGGTGGATGCGGTCAACGTCGGTCTCGGCCTGCTGCTCAAGGACAACCCACCGGACCTGGTGGTCTCCGGGACCAACTTCGGCGACAACGTCGGCCCGCTGACGCAGATGTCCGGCACGGTGAACGCTGCGGTGCGCGCCATGTTCAAGGGAGTTCCGGCGGTAGCGGTGTCCACCGCGATCGACTTGGAACTGTTTATGCACGACCAGCAGGCTGGCTACCTGAAGACCTTGAACGCCATGGACGACACCGCCAACTTCGCGGTGAAAGTGATCCAGAAGGCCTCCGCCGCCGGTGCCGAGGCCAAGCGTCAGTGCGAACAGAGCAAGGACAAAGCCAAGCCCTTCTGCGAGCTGAACGTCCTCGGTTTGCCAGGCACTACCGGGCTGAATATCAACTACCCAGCCCGTGAGGCCAGCGAGGTGACCGACGTCGCCTATGCTCCTATCGGCGACTGGGGCACGGTGAATTTCGTCCCGCAGCGTGGCGCGGACGGTGTTGTCCGGGTCAACCTAGTGGCGCCGCCAACGCCGACCGCGGCCCAGCAACAGGCCGATGCTTATCAGTTGTGGTCGGGTAAGGCGGTGATCACCGTGATCGACGGCAATATGACTGCGTTACCGGCGCTACAGGCGCAGGCCAAGCTGATGTTCAAAGGCCTGAAGCCCTGATTCGGCAGATATGAAAAAGCCCCTGTTCTTGAAGAAGGACAGGGGCTTTTTTCTTGATTCCCGGATTACCGAGGGACGTGCACTTCGGTCCCATGGTGATTGGGCGTCTGGATGAACATGAGCCTTGTAGGGCGGGTGAAACCCGCGCGGTAAAACTAATGACCGGCTGAGAGTGTTGTGTTGTTTTTATTTGGCGGGTTTCACCCGCCCTGCGCACTGAAGAAGCCGCAATGGGCCAACTGCGCGGAGACGGCGCCGCCCTCGGCATGCACCGCGGCGGTCAGGCGCTGCAACTGCGGGAAGATGCCGTCGTGCATCCACATCTGGTCGGGGAAAGTCAGGCCGTCCGGCGATACTCCGCAGTAGGCCACTGTGGTCAGCGCCACCCCGCCACGGGCCATTTCGGCGTGGTGGCGGATCAGCTCCTCGCCCGGAACGCCGCCGGGGCACATGCCCTCGAAGGTGGCGGTCTTGATCACCCGATTGCGCAGCGTCAGCCCGGCTAAACGCGCCGGACCGAAGAGCTTTTCCAGCGCGGTCGCCATGGCGTCCTCATTCTGTTGTGGGATGAAAGGGGACGAATTCGGCGACTTCCAACTCGAAACCAGAAACCGCCTTGTAGTTCACCGGGAAGCTCAGCAGGCGCATCTTGCGCACATTGAGGTCGCGCAGGATCTGCGCGCCTATGCCCAGAGTGCGCTGCGGGAACTGCGGCGGCCTCGGTTTGCCAGCGCCCTGCTTAAGCAGTTGTTCGAGCAGGCCGTTCGGGGTCTCCTGTTGGGCCAGCAGCACGACCACGCCGCAGCCTTCGGCCGCCACGCGCATCAAGGCGCGATCCAGATTCCACTGCTGCGGCCCGCTCTCGGGCTCGCAGCCGAGCGAATCGCGCAGGGTCTCGACCGCCTGTACCCGCACCAGCGTGGGGAGCGCGGTGCTGATCTGGCCTTTGACCAGCGCCAGATGCAGCTGCCCCTTGTAGGCATCGTGATAGGTCAGCACCCGGAACTCGCCATGGCGGGTGCGCAACGGATACTCGCCGGAGCGCTGGATGGTGCCTTCATGGAGGATGCGGTAGTGGATCAGCTCGGCGATGCTGCCGATCCTCAGCCCGTGGGTCTGAGCGAAGGCTTGCAGCTCGGCACCCCGGGCCATCTCCCCCTCTTCGTTGAGGATGCCGACCAGGGTCGCCGCCGGCATCAGCCCGGCCAGGCGCGCCAGATCGCAGGCCGCCTCGATATGCCCGGCGCGCTGCATCACCCCGCCGGGCAGGGCCCGCAGCGGGAAGATATGCCCCGGCTGGACCAGATCGGCGGGGCCGCTGGCCGGGTCCACCGCGACCTGGATCGAACGCGCGCGGTCGGCGGCGGAGATCCCGGTGGAAACGCCGGTGCTCGCCTCGATCGAAACGGTAAAACCCATGCCATGGGGCGCGCGCGAGTTCGCCACCATCAGGCCAAGGCCCAGCGCCTTGCAGCGCTCCTCGGTCAGGGCCAGGCAGATCAAGCCACGGGCGTGCACGGCCATAAAGGTGATGGCGGCGGCATCGACTTGTTCGGCCGCCATCAGCAGCGAGCCTTCGCTGTCGCTCTCATCGTCGGTGATGATCACCATCTCGCCACGGCGGATGGCGTCGAGCAGTTGCTGCGGGGTATCCAGTTGCATGCTCGGTCTCCGCTCAGTTAAGCGCCGCGCGCAGATCGGCGGCGGCCGCCGCCAGGGCTTCGGCCCCACGCTCGACAAAGGGCGCCATGCTGACGAAGCCATGGATCATGCCGTCATAACGCTGCAGGCGCGTGGCGACACCGGCCTCCTGCAGGCGCTGGGCCAGGGCCTCGCCCTCGTCGCGCAGCGGGTCGAACTCGGCGGTGATCAGGGTGGTCGGCGGCAGGCTGGCCAGATCCTCGGCCAGCAGCGGCGAAGCCAGCACTTGCTCGACCTGCTCGGCATTTGCCAGGTATTGCTGCCAGAACCACTGCATCATCGCGCGGGTGAGGAAGTAGCCCTCGGCGAACGCCTGGTAGGAGGCGCTGCCACAGCGAGCGTCGGTGACCGGATAGAACAGGCACTGATAGCTGATGCGCGGCCCCTTGCGCTCGGCCGCCAGGCGGCTCACTGCGAGCGCCAGGTTGGCCCCGGCGCTGTCGCCGGCCAAGGCCAGGCGGCTGGCATCGCAGCCCAGCTGTTGGGCCTGTTCGACCAGCCAGCAGGTGGCGCTGTAGCAGTCCAAGGGCGCCGCCGGAAACTTGCTCTCAGGCGCCAGCCGGTAGGCGATAGACACCACCACGGCGCCGCTCTGTTTGGCCAGCGCCCGGCACAGGTTGTCATGGGTATTGAGGTTGCCGATGACGAAGCCGCCACCGTGGAAGAACACCAGCAGCGGCAGATTCGGCCGGTCCAGCGGCCGATACAGGCGCGCGTCCAGCTCGCCGGCGGCACCGGCCACGCGCAGCTCGCGAACCTCGGCCATGGGCTCGCCGGGGATGGGCGGCATGAGGTTGTCGGAGAACTGCCGGTAGTGCGCGGCGTTGAGCTGACCGAAGTCCGGTGCTGGCAGGCCACTGAACTGCTGCAGTACCGCGGCAATCTGGTTATCGAGCGGCATGGCTATCCCCTTGCTCATCGGCTGCTTGCACTTCAACGAACTGGAATACCGGGTTGGTCTCTTCGAGAATGCTCTGTAGCCGCCGCTGCAATGCCGGCTTGAAGAACTTGTGCGGGAGTATCCAGAAGCGCTTATCGCGTACGGCGGCGAACACCAGTTCGGCCAGTTCGAGCGGCGTCATGCCCTGGCGAATGCTGGCATCGAGCAGCTCGTTGAACTGCGCGCCAGCGGTGCCTGCGGCCTGGTCCGAGGCCATGATTTCGCTGGCCACCGGGCCGGGGCAAAGCACCGACACCGAGACCTGCGCCCGTTGCAAGCTGAGCTCGTAATGCAGGGTTTCCGAGAGCGCGACCACCGCCTGCTTGGTCACGTTGTAGGGCGCCATCAAGGGGCTGCTGACCAGCCCCGCGAGCGAGGCGGTGTTGACCACATGGGCCGGGCGGCCCTGCTCCAGCAACAGCGGCACGAAGCTGCGAATGCCGTTGATCACCCCTTGCAGGTTGACGCCGAGCATGCGCTGCCACTGCTCATGGCTGATCTCCCAGCAGTTGCCGGTCTGCATTACCCCGGCGTTGTTGAACAGCAGATCGACACCACCGAAACGCTCCACCGCGACATCGCGCAGACGCTCGACCTGCGCCGGGTCGCCGACATCGGTCACGCAGGCGACGGCCTCGGCACCGCGTGCCTGCAGTTCGGCGCACAGTGCCTGTAGCCGTTGCCCATCGACATCGCTCAGCACCAGGCGCATGCCCAGCCCCGCAGCATATTCGGCCAGACCGCGGCCAATGCCGCTGGCCGCCCCGGTGATGACCGCTACGCGGCCCTGTTCACTGCTCATCGCCGACTCCTGCCGATTGTTCTAATGCTGCCAGTAGAGCTGCCTGCGCAATGCCAGCCATCGTCCATTCAGACGATGCCTTCAGCTACAGGCGTTGCAGAATCCCTAGCGTGCAAAAGCGCTGCCCCAAGGTTTGCCTGAACCTGCGGCAGCCCAATCAGCAACGCCTCCGGAGAACAATAAGATGAGCACCCTGCACCGCATCGAAACCAAACAATTGGAAGACCGCTACGCCCGGGGCTGGCATTGCCTCGGCCTGGCCGCCCAGTACCGCGACGGCAAGGCCCATCGCCTGGACGTATTCGGTACCCGCCTGGTGGCCTTCCAAGGCGAGGACGGCGAGCTGCATATACTCGATGGCTACTGCCCGCACATGGGCGCCGACCTCAGCCAAGGCTGCGTCGAGGGCAACTCCATTCGCTGCCCCTTCCACGCCTGGCGCTGGGGCGCCGACGGCGTGTGCGACGACATCCCCTACGCCAAACGCATCCCGCCACGGGCCAAGGTCAAGAGCTGGCCGATCATGGAGGAGAACCAGCTTCTGTTCGTCTGGAACGATCCCGAGGGCAACCCGCCGATCGCCGAGCAGCTCATCCCGCGGATCGACGCCAGCTTCAGCGACGAATGGGCCGACTGGGAGGTTGCCGAGCTACAGATCGCGACCAACTGCCGTGAACTGATCGATAACGTCGCCGACATGGCGCATTTCGGCACGGTGCATGGCGCCCCGGTCGAGGAATTCAGTAACGTCTTCGAACGCCATACGGCGACCCAGATCATGTGCGCGCGCAGCGAGCGCCTGTCTGGCGACAGCGAGTTGAGCACAGTCGCCACCTACTTCGGCCCGGCCTACCAGATCACCGAAATGACCGGCGAGATGGACGGCCAGCCGATCCATTCGATCCTGCTCAACTGCCATGTGCCCATCGACCTGCACAGCTTCACCCTGCGCTATGGCGTGCTGGTGAAGAAGATCCCCGGCCTCAGCGACGAGCAGAACAGCGCCATGGCCAAAGCCTACGTACAGCAGGCGCAGGCAGCCTTCTACGAAGACGTGGCGATCTGGCACAGCAAGACCCGCGTCGACAACCCGCTGCTGTGCGACGGCGACGGCCCGGTCTACCAGTTGCGCAAGTGGTACCAGCAGTTCTACAGCGACATCGCCGAACTGCCGGCCGAGGTCAACGAGCGCAAGACCTTCGCGGTGCGTAACCGCGAATTCGCCTGAGCCCTGGGCTGGCGGCACGCCCTGCCGCCAGCCATCCTCCTCTCTAGCCAAGGCGTTGCACTCAGCAGAAGGCGCCGCTTATGCTCGGTGTCCGTTACAGCAAAAAAACGGTGTCCCTCATGGCTCACACCCTCAGTCTCGAAACCTTTAGTGAGATGCTCGGAAACCTCTACCAGGGGCCGCTGGAAAACATCCCCTGGGCGACCTTTCTCAACCAGCTCAATCTGTATCTGGACAGCAAGTACGTCACCTTCATCCTGCGCCCACCCAGCGCGCAGGTGGACGGGCTGATGGTGAACACCACCGGCACCTCGGCCGAGGCGACAGCCTCCTACAACAAGCACTTCTTCGCCCTCGACCCCTTCGTCGACCTACCCAACCGCCAGGTCGTCACCCTCGAGGAAGTCGTCTCCAAGGACGACTGGCTCAACTCCGAGTTCTACAAGAGCTTTCTCGAGCCGGTGGACGTCTTCCATATCCTCGGCGCCGACATCAACACCTGCGACGGCGCGCAATGCCGCATCCGCATCAGCCGCGGCCGCGCCAGCCCGGCTTTCGACAGCGAAGACAAGGCCCTGCTGGCGCAATTCATTCCGCACCTGGAGCGTTCGATCAAGATCCACATGCAGCTCAACCGCATCGAGACCGAACGCAACCTCTACGCCGGTGCGGTGGACCAGATGGCGGTCGGCACCATCATCCTCGACGAGACGGGCAAGGTGCTGCAGACCAACCAGGTCGCCGACCGTCTGATCCAGGCCAAGGACGGCCTCAAGCTGGTCAACGATGGCCTGCAGGTCGGTACCGCTCGCGACACCCAGGAATTCCGCCGGCTGGTGAAACAATCCCTGCTCTCGCAGAAAAGCAGCAACCCCTCGGTGGTCGAGGCCCTGCGCGTGCAGCGGCCGTCCGGGCGGGCGGATCTGGGCATCATCGTGCGCTCGGTGCCGCTGTCGGCCTGGAGCGAAGGCAAGCAATGCCCGGCGGTGGTGATCTTTATCAGCGACCCGGAGCAGCAGTCCAGCGCCCCCCAGGAGATAGTCAGGGCGTTGTTCGACTTCACCCCGGCCGAGACCCAGCTGGCCATGCTGCTGGCCAACGGCCTGACCCTCGACGAGGCCTCGGAACAGCTCGGCATCAGCCGCAACACCGCGCGCGCGCACCTGCGCTCGACCTTCTCCAAGACCGGCGTGACCCGCCAGACCATGCTGGTCCGGCTGATCCTGCGCAGCGTGGCGACCCTGGGCTAAGCCCTCCACTTGTGCGCTGACCATCCACAAAAAGCAAAGCGCGTAGGGCGTACTCGCGAAGCAGTACGCCATTTCGAACGGCGGACTGTTCGCTACGCTCCTGAGTCCGCCCTACGCCCTTGTAGTAGTCCGCTTGGACGATGGCGGCATGGACGTCGGCGCGCAGAGTGCGCTAACCGAGACGCCATCCCCAAGCGTAGGGGGCCTAGCCATGCGGACCTGTCCGACCATCCTGAAAACCGAACTGCTGGCCGAAAGCGGCTACTTCCAGATCGAGGCCCTGCACCTGCAATTCAGCAACGGCCAACAACGCGTCTACGAACGCCTGCGCGGCACCGGCTACCGCTCGGTGATGCTGGTGGCGCTGCCCGACCCCGAACACGTGCTGCTGGTGCGTGAATACGCGGTGGGTGTGGAGGCCAAGGTACTGGGCCTGCCCAAGGGCGGTGCCGAGCCGGACGAAGACTACCTGCAGGCGGCACAACGCGAGCTGATCGAGGAGGTCGGCCTGCGCGCCGAACGGCTGACCGAGCTGGGCGAACTGACCCTGGCGCCCGGCCACCTGTGCCACCGTTATAGCGTCGTGCTCGCCGAAGACCTGAGCCCCTGCTACCTGCCCGGCGACGAACCCGAAGCGCTGGACCTGATTCGCCTGCCACTGGCGCAGATTCCCGAACTGGTCGCCCGCGGCGAACTGCACGAGGCCCGCGCCATCGCCGCGCTCTTTATGGCCCTGGGCGCCCTCGCCCGACGCGGCTGAGGCACACGCACAAGACCGTTAGTCGGCACCCCTGGCAATCTAGTCCATTCGGACGAAGCCCGCCGCCAGTGGCCCTTCTAAGGTGGTTCTACAACAACAAAGCCTGGGAGGCTGTCGGACATAGAGCTGTCCTACTGTGAAAGCCTGGATATTGGCCCGTTTTCCACTCAGCCTCGTTAAAGAGAGTGACTATTCGCCTCGCCTGAGTGAAAAAACGCTCTCAATCCCAGACTTCCTCTCTACGGACGTCTAAGCCCGGCAGGCTCCAAGCGCCAGCCGCAGCGGCGAGCCCCCCGAACTGCGGCGGCCCATAGATGCCGAGGCCCGTCATGAGAAAAACCACGATAGCCCTGCTGATCCTCGTCTGCGCCGGCAGCGCGGCAACCCTGAGCCTGCTGCTGAAAGACCAGCCTTACCGGCTGGCGGGGATGACTGCCTGCCAGGCTTACGCCGGAGCTTGTTTTATGCCCGCGCCTTCCATAAACCAACTGCTGCCCTGAAAACTGGCTCTCCAGATAAACCTCAGGCCCTCCCGAGCTATCGTGTCGTTGGCGCAGGAAACGAGGGACGTAGGCTGGGTAGAGCCGCTTCTAGCGAAACCCAGCCTACAAACTACGATAGGCAACCGAATTAAGCAGACAGGCTACTCACTCATCGGAAGCTTCGCTGTCCTCGGCACCGTCCTCACCTAGGCCTGCCCCTTCGTCACCGGTGCCTTCATCGCTGACGCCATCCTCGCCGTCGTCCGTCTCACTTTCATCATGTTTGGAAGTGGCCGCTTCGGCATTCTGCAAACCCTGCGCGGCAGCGTCGGCCGCAGGCGTCGTACCCACCACGTCCGTAGCCTTGGCCAGCCCCGTGGTTTCCTTCGAGGTTGCGGCAGCCGAGGTCGCCGCCCCATGCCCCACGCTATGGCCCGCCTCGTGACCGGCCC